>NZ_JAFDVD010000003.1 GCF_016887965.1 Phycicoccus sonneratiae | reverse complement strand
CCATCGCCAACCGCACTTCCATCGACACCACCTGCTCGCTCACACGCGGCATCGTCGCCGCTGGAACACACCGGGTGTCAGACATCTCCCTTCACATCCCTGTCAGAGATGTCCCTTCAAAACACAGTCCCGCATCCGGTCGGGTTTCACCTCGACCCGGCCGTCGGGGTCGGACGGCGTTGCGCCGGAACGTTGCCCGCGGTCGTCACGCCCGGAGGAGGCGCAGACCGGTCGCGAGCAACCAGACCAGAAAGCCGGCGAACCCGAGCAGCCCGACGACGATCAGCGGGGACCCGTCGGCGACGGCGAGGGTGCCGACCCCGGCGGCGAGCAGCAGGCCGCCGCTGCCGAGGCCGAGCAGGCGCTGCCAGCGCGGGGTCACGCCGGCCGCGTCGGTGGCGAGGGCGGCAGCGGCGACGGTCGCGCCGAGCACCGGCAGCACGAACGCGAAGCCGGCGGCGTGGACGCGCCAGACGAGCTCGAGCGCGGGCGTCGGCTCCGTGTCGCTGTCGACCGAGAGGGCGAGCCCGACCTGGAGGACGTTGACGAGGACGAGGACGGCCGACACGACCGAACCGGCGGCCACGGCCAGCCGCGACCAGAGCGCGGCGACCCCGTCGCGGCGCTCCCCGAGCCCCCGGAGGCCGGTGAGGACGACGAGGAGCAACGGCAGGTACACCGCCACGAGCCCGGCCGCGAACGCGACGACGCCGCGGTGGCCCGCGTAGTAGGCGAGCACCTCGTCGACCGGGGTGTCGTAGCCGGGGGCGCCCGACGCCGCGAACACCGCGTTCTCGGCCACGACGGCCACCGCCGTCGCGACGGCCGCGGCGCCGACGAGCCGTCTGGGGCCCGTCCGGGCGCTGGTGGGGGCGGGGTGGGTGGTCTGCGTGCTGCTCATGGTGGTGCTCCTGGGGTCGGGGGAGGGACCGGGCGGCATCCGTCGCCGACCGGGTGGGGGTGGTGCTCGCGGAGGGGGCGCTCAGCCGCCGAGGGAGGCGACGAGCGCGGGGACCGGGTGGACCCACGTGCTGACGTTCGCGGCGGCCAGCAGGAGGAAGAGCCCGCCGGCCGCGCCGTACGCGGCGGCCCGCACCGGCCACGTCGGCTCCGCGACCGGGGCCGCCCCCCGCCGCCGCCACCGCCGGAGGACGGCGCGGGCGGCCAGCGTCGTGAGGACCACGCCGGTGACGGCGGCCAGCACGGCGAACACCGCGTGGTAGCGGGTGAAGTCGACGAGCAGGTCACCCGCCACCCCACCGACGGTGCCCCGCGGGCCGCCGCCGAGTGCGGCGGTCATCCGCTCCTGGGCCTCTCCCAGCTCGCCGGTGCTCCGTCCCGGCGGGAGGAACGAGGCGACCGACGCCAGCGGGGCCGCCGCCCCCTGGAGGTTCGCGAGGAGGACGGTGAGCGCCGCGAGGAGCCAGGCGAGCACCGCGCCGTACGCCGACAGCAGGGTCCACCGGCGCCGCCGACCCGTGGCGGCCGCGACGCGGCGGCCCACCGTCGACGCGAGGGCCACGAGGAGGAGGACGAGCAGGCCGGCGAGCAGCGCCTTGACGAGGTGGAACTCCCGCCAGGCGGCGACGAGCTCGGCCAGGGCCGCGGAGTCGGCCACCGGGCGGGCCGGGTCGGCGCCGACGACGGCCGAGCGGGCCGCGGCCCCGAGGGCGGCCTCCCCGCGGAACCCGCGCAGGGCCACGAGGCCGGCCGGGACGAGGAGGACGGCGAGGGTGGCGACCGCGGCCGCGCCCGCGAGGAGGTGGGGGCGACCGGTCGGGTGCGCCGGGCCGTCGGGGCCCGTGGCGACGCCGGGGCCGGGGGGATGGGGGTCCACGCGGGTGTCCTCTCGTCGGTCTTTACGCTGTAAAGGACGGTACTTTATGGCGTAAAGGAAGGGAAAGGTCCGGGGAGGGAGTCAGGGATGGACCAGGGTCACCCCGGAGGGCGTGGGTCCCTCACCGTCGGGCGCATCGTCGAGGAGGCGACGGCCCTCGCCGACGAGGGCGGACTGGCCGCCCTGTCGATGCGGGCCCTCGGGCGCCGCCTCGGGGTGGAGGGCATGGCGGTCTACCACCACGTCGCGAACAAGGAGGCGCTGCTCGACGCCCTCACCGACGAGGTCTTCCGCGAGATCGCCCTCCCCGCGGGCGAGGACTGGCGGACCGGGCTGCGGGCGCGGTCGGTGTCCGAGCGCCTCGTCCTGCGTCGCCACCCGTGGGCCATCGGGCTCGTCGAGACGCGGACCGCGCCGGGGCCGACGACGCTCGGCCACCAGGACCACGTCATCGGCTACCTCCGGGGGGCCGGGTTCTCGCCGCGCGCCGCGGCCCAGGTCCTCGCCTTCCTCGACGCCTACGTGTACGGCTTCGTCCTCCAGGAGCTGGCCCTGCCGGCCGACCCCACGCCGGTGGTCCGGGCGGTGCGGGAGCGTCCGGGGTCGACCCCCTTCCCCCACCTCGAGGCCGTCATCACCGAGGTCGTCGACGCCGGGTACGACTTCGCCGACGAGTTCGAGGTCGGCCTCGACCTGCTGCTCGACGCGATGGGCGCCCTGCGCGGCTGAGCGCCGATCAGGCCAGCCCGAGCGCCCGGGCCTCCTCCCACAGCTCGTCGCGCACGGCGGGGTGGGCCGCGTCGCGGATGATGTGCCGGCACTGCGCGCGCTGGTCGTAGCCGTAGAGCTCGGCGACGCCCTGCTCGGTGACGATCGCGCTCTGCTGCACGCTCGTCACCGGCTCGTCGAGGAGGGGGACGACGGTGGAGCAGTCGGCCTTGGGGTGCCACGAGCGCAGCGCGATGAACGACTGGCCCCCCGGCGAGTGCAGCGCCCCGACGACGAAGTCGGTCTGGCCGCCGAAGCCGGAGTGGATGCGGGCGTCGATGCGCGAGGCGTTGGCCTGGCCGAAGAGGTCGACCTCGAGCGCGGAGTTCACCGAGGTCATCTGCCGCTGCCGCGCGATGAGGCCGGGGTCGTTCGTCGTCTCGGTGCGGGTCATCCGGACGCGCGGGTTGCCGTCGACCCAGTCGTAGAGGTCCTGCGACCCGAAGAGGAAGGAGGTGGTGAGCGGGTGGTCGGGGTCGAGGGCCCCGGCCCGGTCGAGGGCGACGACGCCGTCGGAGAACATCTCGGTCCACACCCGCAGGCCGCGGCGCCCGGCCAGCGCGGCGATCGTCGCGTCGGGGATGCCGCCGATGCCGGCCTGGATGGTGGCGCCGTCGCGGACCCGGCTCGCGACCATCTCGCCGATGAGCGCGCTGTCGGCGTCCGGCACGAGCGGCTCGTGCGACGGCACCGCGACCGACACCTCGACCGCGAGGTCGACGGCCTCGACCGCGAGCAGTGCGTCGCCGCCGGTGTACGGCATCCGGTCGTTGACGACGGCGACGACGAGCCCGGCGCGGGCGCGGCAGGCCTCGATGGCCGCGGGGAGGACGTTGACCTCGATGCCGAGCGAGAGCATCCCGTCACGCGGCGGGGCGCACTGCACGATGACGACGTCCGGGGCGAGCGGACCGGCGTAGAGGACGGGGACGAGCGAGAGCCGGCTCGGGACGTAGGAGAGGTTCGAGTGCCGGCGCATCCCCCCGCCGACGAAGCAGGTCTCGGCGGTGACGCCCGGCCGGTCGGGGATGCCCGGCGGCGCGTTGAGGGCGTGCAGGACGTACTCCTCACGGCTCGCGTCGAGGGCGCGGACGGCCTCCCACGGGACGGCGACGTTGCCGGAGACGACGACGCGGGGCGTCCCGGGGAGTGCGGCGAGGTGGCGGCCGAGCTGCTCGAGACTCACGGTCCTCATGGCCTCCATCATCCTCACCGACCGGCCCGGCCACACCGCAGGTGAGGCTGTCCTGACCCCTGCCGCCGGGGGCCGACCCCGCCTACGGTGGGGAGCATGTGCCGCAACATCCGTCAGCTCCACAACTTCGAGCCGCCCGCGACGACCGACGAGGTGCGCGCCGCCGCCCTCCAGTACGTCCGCAAGGTCAGCGGGTCGACTCGGCCGTCGCAGGCCAACGAGGAGGCCTTCGCGCGGGCCGTCGAGGAGGTCGCGCACGCGACGCAGCACCTGCTCGACGCGCTCGTCACGGCGGCCCCGCCGAAGGACCGGGAGGTCGAGGCCGCCAAGGCCCGCGCGCGGTCGGCCGAGCGCTACGGCCGCACCGGCTGAGCACGGGTCCGCCCCTCCCGCGGGGGTCGGTCGCCGGCGCCCGGGGACACCGCTGTCACGGGCGTCGGCGGGCTCGCGGGTCGGCCGGTCGGCCGACCCGGGCTGTGGACCGTGACACGCCCGGAAGTTTCTCCGACGCACAGGCGGTGGACGGCGTCGTCGCAGGTCAGCGGGCTGCTGGACGCCCGCTGGACGGGGCGTCCACAGGGTTCTCCACCGACGGTGCACAACGCGCCCCGGCGTTTTCCCCAGGTTGTCCCCAGCTCGTCCCCAGCCGTTCGGCCGCCCGGCTTGGAGGGGGTGCGGCGAGGTCCTACGGTGACTCCGGTGCCCCGCTGTCGGTGCTTTCTGGTGACCTTGTCCCAGGTCCGACGGCGCCGGTGCGGACCCCCTCGCGCAGGGGCCAGGACCAGTCGGTGAAGGGGAGCAGCAGGTGAGCATCGCGGAGCTGAGCGAGGCGTTCTCGGGCCCCTCGGAGCGGCCGGACGAGCGGGTCCCCCCGCAGGACCTCCACGCCGAGCAGTCGGTCCTCGGCTCGATGCTCCTCGACAAGGACGCCATCGCCGACTGCCTCGAGGAGGTCAAGGCCCACGACTTCTACCGGCCGGCCCACGAGGCGATCTTCGACGCCGTCCTCGACCTCTTCGGCCGCGGCGAGCCGGCCGACGCCATCACCGTCGCCGACGAGCTGTCCAAGCGCGGCGACCTCGCCCGCGTCGGCGGGCAGGCCTACCTCCACCAGCTCATCCAGTCGGTCCCCACGGCGGCCAACGCCGGCTACTACGCCGAGATCGTCCACGAGCGGGCGGTGCTGCGCCGGCTCGTCGAGGCCGGCACCCGCATCGTCCAGATGGGGTACGGCCAGGGCGAGGGCGACATCGACGAGATCGTCAACCGCGCCCAGGCCGAGGTGTACTCGGTCGCCGAGAAGCGCGGCGGCGAGGACTACCACGCCCTCGGCGAGCTGCTCAACGAGACGATGGAGGAGATCGAGGCCGCCTCCGGCCGTACCGACGACCTCATCGGCGTGCCCACCGGCTTCCTCGAGCTCGACGAGCTGACCCACGGCCTGCACCCCGGCCAGATGATCGTCGTCGCGGCGCGGCCGGCCGTCGGCAAGTCCACGCTCGGCATCGACATCGTCCGGGCGGCGGCCATCAAGCACGACATGGCGGCGGCCGTGTTCTCGCTCGAGATGAGCCGCACCGAGATCACGATGCGCATCCTGTCGGCCGAGGCCACCATCCAGCTCCAGGACCTGCGCCGCGGCCTGAAGAACCAGGACCAGTGGACCAAGCTGGCGCGGATCATGGGCAAGATCTCGAACGCCCCGCTCTTCATCGACGACAGCCCGAACATGTCGCTCATGGAGATCCGGGCCAAGGCGCGCCGGCTCAAGCAGCAGCACAACCTCAAGCTCATCGTCATCGACTACCTCCAGCTGATGACGAGCGGCAAGAAGGTCGAGTCGCGCCAGCAGGAGGTCGCCGAGTTCTCCCGGGCGCTCAAGCTGCTCGCCAAGGAGATCGAGGTGCCGGTCATCGCGATCAGCCAGCTGAACCGTGGGCCCGAGCAGCGCACCGACAAGCGGCCGCAGATGTCGGACCTGCGTGAGTCGGGCTCGATCGAGCAGGACGCCGACGTCGTCATCCTCCTGCACCGCGACCGCTCCGACCCCGAGCGCGACGGCGAGGCCGACGTCATCGTCGCCAAGCACCGCAACGGCCCGACGAAGGACCTCGTCCTCGCCTTCCAGGGGCACTACTCGCGGTTCAACAACATGGCCCGCGACGGCGGCTTCTGACGGCTCGCGCGGTCCGGCTCAGGTGTAGAAGGTCTCCTTCTTCGAGTAGAGCCAGTTGCGGCTCGGGCTCTCCCAGCGCAGCTGCATGTCGTACAGGGCGTCCTCGCGGATGCTGAGGTTGCCGGTGCAATACCGGCCCGCCCCACCGGTGTTCGCGGCCGAGCGGATGGCGCGGTCGGGCTCGGGCAGGCCGTAGTGCGAGGCGATGCCCACCTCGCCCCACGCGCCGGACCCGCCGTAGACGGTGACGCAGAGGTTGTCGGTGAGGTCGTCCCACGTCGCGCGGACGACGACGGTGCCGTCCGCCTTCTTGAGGACCATCGTCTTGTCCTTCGCGGAGGCGGTGCCGGCTCCCGCCACGGCGAGCGAGGCGGCCGCGGCGAGGGCCGCCAGGGCGCGGACGGTCGGTCGGTGGTGCATGGGTTCCCCCTCGTGTCCGGCCGACCTCCCCCGGCCGGCTCGCACCCGAGGCTCGCACGATCGGGCGCCGCGGACAACCCGGGGAGCCGGGTCGAGGCCCGGGGGCAGAGCTTTCGCAGCGGTGTCGCAGCGCGGCCGAGGACGGTCGATGACGTGCCGGGGTGACGGCACGACACGAGCAACGACACGAGTGGGGAGAACAGCCATGACAGACCACGAGGAATCGTCGACGGCGCCGGGTCGCCGCCTGGTGCTCGGTGGGGGCGCGGCCCTCGCGGGCCTCGCCGTCACGGGCATCGTCGCGGCACCCGCGGCCCAGGCCGCGTCCTACGTCCGGCCGGTGAAGAACCCCACCGCGCACCCGATCACGGCGCGGTGGCGGCTCCCCGGTGACTGGGCCGCCGGCGACCACACTGGCGTCGACATCGGGTGCCCCGTCGGGACCCCCGTCTACGCGACGATCGGTGGCGACGTCCGCACCGGCCGCGCGAACTGGGGGTCGGCCTACGGGACGATGATCCTCATCAACGACAACGTCGACGGGTCGGACTGGGGCTACTGCCACCTCTCGAGGCGCGTCGTCAGCGACGGCCAGCGGGTCAAGACCGGGCAGCTCATCGGCTACTCGGGCAAGACCGGCCGGGTCACCGGGCCCCACCTGCACCTCGAGCGGCGGCCCCGCTACGGCGGCTACGGCTCGGACAAGAACCCGAACCTCTGGCCCTGAGCCGCACCGGTCCCCGGCGCCCGTCCCCGCCCTCAGGCGGTGGCGGGCGCCGGCCGCGTGACGGGTGTCGCGCCGAGCCCGAGGGTGGCCAGCCCGACCACCGCCACGCTCGTCCCGAACACCGGGCTGGGGCTCACCCCGGCCGCGAGCGACGCCCCGACCCCGAGGGCGGCCACGGGCAGGACGAGGGCGAGGATGCGCCCGCCCCACCCCAGCGCGCCGTTCCGGATGCTCGCCAGCCCCACCGTGAGCGAGGAGAGGCTGAGCGTGAGCACCATGAGGAAGGCGACGAGCCCGGAGACGTCGTAGAACAGCCCGCTCTCGACGTCCAGGGCCTGCATCGTGGGCGTGAGGACGGCCAGCCCCACGGTGAGCCCGACGAGCGAGACGAGGAGCGGGCGCCGGGCCCAGCGGGCCGCCCGGGGGGCGAGCGCGAACCGGTCCCGCTCGGCGGCGACGACCCAGGCGAGGCTCGCGAACATCGCGCCGATGCCGACGCTCCCGGCCAGGCTGAGCCACGGGCTCTCGATGAGGTCCCCGTCGGTGACCCACGTGCCGCGACCGGTCGCGATGCGACGCGAGAAGTCGTACCCGAGGAGCACCACCCACGGTGCGGTGAGGACGGCGGCGACGAGGTGGTGGCGCTTCATGGTGATGCTCCTGTCGGTCTGGAGGGACACCTCCACGGTCCACGCGACCGGCACCGGGGCGCATCGGCCGCAGGACCCGACCCGCCGTGCGCGAGGAGGATCCGTCCTCCTCCTCGAGGCGGAGGACCTGGAGGACTAGGCCAGGCCGCTCCGGTGCGCGACGACCACCGCCTGGAGCCGGTCGCGCACGCCGAGCTTGGTGAGGACCTGCGCGACGTGGGACTTCACGGTGGACTCGGCGAGGAACAGGGACGCGCCGATCTCGGCGTTCGACAGCCCCTGCGTCATGGCCACGAGCACGTCGCGCTCGCGGGCGGTCAGTGTGGCCAACCCCGGATGGGCCTGTGCCGCACGGTCCTTCGTCGCGACCCCCTCGAGGAGCCGGGCGAGCACGGTCGGCCCGACCGTGGCCTGCCCGGCAGCGCACGCGAGGACGGCGTGCACGAGGCCCGTCGGCTCGGTGGTCTTGAGGAGGAACCCGGAGGCCCCGGCGTGCAGGCCCTCGACCACGTACTCGTCGAGGTCGAACATCGTGAGGACGAGGACGCGCGACTCCGGGACCGCGCGCCGGATCTCGCGGGTCGCGGTGATGCCGTCGCCCCCCGGCATCTCGACGTCCATGAGGACGACGTCGGGACGGTGACGGACCGCGAGCTCGACGGCGGTCGGGCCGTCGGACGCCTCGGCGACGACCTCGATGCCCGCGTCGCTCGCCAGCACCGTGACCAGGCCGGCCCGGAGCAGGTCGTGGTCGTCGGCGACGACGACCCGCACGCTCATGCGACCTCCGCCCGGGACCGCGGGAGGGTCGCCTCGACGACGAACCCCGTTCCGCCGGAACCGGTTCCGGTGTGCAGGCGACCACCCGCGTGACGGACGCGCTCGCCCAGCCCGACGAGCCCGAAGCCACGCCGGGCGGAGGGCGACCGGCCCGGCCCCTCGTCGGAGACGGTGACCGTGGTCCCCGGCCCGGAGACGTCGACGCACACCCGAGCCGAGGCCCCCGCCCCGTGCCGCACGACGTTGGTCAGCGCCTCCTGGACGACGCGGTAGACGACGTCGGCGTGGGCCGGGGGGACGACGTCGAGGCCGACGGTCGCCACCGGCGTGCCGGCCGCCCGGATCCGGTCGACGAGCGCGACGAGGTCGGCCGCGGACCGTCGTCCCCGCTCGGCGTCGGGGTCCAGGCGGTCGAGGTCGGCGAGCGCGTCCGCGGCGGCGTCGGCGACGAGCCGGAGCGAGCGCCGGGCCGCCTCGGGGTCCGCGGCCGCGCTGACCTCCGCGGCTCCGGCCTGCACGGCGATGAGGCCGACCGCGTGCGACACCGCGTCGTGGATCTCCCGCGCGAACGCGGCCCGGTCCGCGTCGAGCGCGGCGGACGTGGCCTCGTCGAGGTCCGCGCGGAGGCCGGCCGCGACCCGGTCGCTGCGCTCGGCCCGGGAGCGGGCGACCCGCACGGCGACGCCGACAGCGACGACGGTCGCGACGACGGCGGTGGTCACCACGGCGTTGCCGTGGTCGTCGCGCCAGGCCGCGGCGCAGACCACGCCCGCGAGCAGCACGCCGGCACCGGTGCGCCGGGGCGAGGTTCCGGGGGGCGCGACCGTCGCCCAGACGAGGCCGGTCAGCGTGAGGAGCATCCAGAAGCCCCCGACGAGGGCGTGGCCGCTGACCGAGCCGGCACCGGTGAGGAGGGCCGCCGTCACCGCCGCGCCCACCGGCGACCGGGTGCGACCGGCGACGGTGGTGGCCACCGCGACGGTGACCGCGACTGCGAGGGGGTCGGTGCCGAGGCCCTCGGCGCGCGGGTAGGTGAGCGACTCGACGAGGGCCAGGGCTCCGGAGCCGGCCCCGAGGGCCAGGTCGCGGCCCGGCGGCCGGCGCGGGGTCACGTCGTCGTCGGCGGCAGCGTCCGCGGCGGGCTCGACCTCGAGGGTCCGGAGCAGCCCGAGCAGCCGGCGCAGCTCGGTGGACGCGAGCCGGGCCTGACGGTGGATCCGCCGGGCGGCGACCGCGGGGTCCTCGACCCGGGCCGCCTCCTCCCCGACGGCACGGAGCATCGTCCGCAGCTCGGCCGCGATGTCGTGCGACAGGCGCTGTCGCTCCTCGCGCACCGCGTCCGCGGCCACCTGCTCGGGCCGGACGCGGGCGAGCGCGGCGGCGTCGCGACGGGCCGCACGCTCGCGCCGCCACGCCCGGACGCCGCTGCGCACCGTGAACGCCAGGGCGCCGAGCATCACCGTGAAGAAGACGAGCTCGGCGACCCCGTACCGCCCGACGACGGCGAGCACCGCCGCGACGCAGGCGCACACCGCCGCCGTCACGAGGTCACCGCGGGTCGGCCGCACCGTCCCAGCGTAGGAGCGGGAGGCGGGGCCGACCACCGCCTCAGGGAGGAGATGCAGGCGCTCAGCCGGGTCCGTCGGGGTGGGCGAGGTCGTACGCCCGGACGAGCTTCTGCGGCACGACCATGCACCACGCGGAGACGACGAGCTCGCGGGCCTCGGTGGGCTCGAGCCGGGCGAGGTCGGCGTGCACCCAGTGGTACCGCAGGTCGCCGGCCGAGGGCAGCGAGAACGTCAGCGGGTCGCTCGCCACCAGCCCGGCTCGCTCGACCTTGGGGAACGCGAACCCCATGACCGACGCGTCGGTCGAGAACGCCACGTAGACGATGCTTCCCACCCGGAACTTCAGCCGCCCGCGCACGACGACCTCGTACGAGCGCTCGAGCTCGGAGCCGAGCCGGCGCACGTCCTCGAGCACCGCCACACCGTCACCTCCGCTCGTCCGCCGCGTCCCATGGTGCCGTGGTGGACAGGTCCGGGTGACGTCACTAGGTTGACGGGCACACCACTTCCGGGGGGAAAGGGAACCCACCATGCGTCGATCCGTCACTGCCGTCCTGTCCGCGCTCGCCGCGGTCGCCACCGTCCTCGTCGCGGCGCCGGCCGCCAGCGCCGACGGCAACGTCACCACCTACGCCGGCTGCAAGGGGACGCTGAGCCGGTCCGTCCCCATCAAGAGCGCGGCGGGCACGGTCCTCAGCCGGGTGCAGATCTGGGAGTACGGCACGTACCGCCAGTCCGAGGTCTGCGTGAAGAACGTGCACGTCGGCAACACCGTCGGGAAGTCGATGTTCACGATGGTCTCGATCGGCAGCAAGTACGACCGCGGCGACTACTCCCAGTACGCCGGCGCGATCCGCACCGGTGGCGACTGGTACGGCTCGTACGACATCCACGTCGGCGTCGCGAACCCGGCCAACCCCGACCGCGACTACTACTGCATCAAGGTCGACGGCCGGATCGGCGACCGCTGGGCGCCGAACATCTGGCTCTGCTACGTCTTCAACTCCCGCTGACCCCGGCGCCGGGCGAGGTGTCGTGGCGCCGGACCCGGCCCGTGGGACAGTGACGCCATGTCCCTGCGCCACCTCGACCGCGCCGTGGCCGCGTACACGGCGCTGCGCCCGGCCCTCGTCCCGGCCACCGACGCGTTCGTCGAGGACGTCCGGACGACCCTCGACGAGGCGGGCATCAACTACCTGAGCGTCACCGGTCGGACCAAGTCGGTGGAGTCCTTCGCCGGCAAGGCGCGCGGGGTGCTCCACGACGGCCCGGGCTCGGACCCGATGGTCGTCGTCACCGACCAGGTCGGCGTGCGCGTCGTCACCTACGTGCAGCGCGACATCGACGCCGTCGCCGGCCTGCTCGCCGAGCAGTTCACCGTCCTCGACGACCGCGACCTCGGGGTCGAGACCGCCGCCGCCGGTCGCTTCGGCTACGCGAGCCGCCACCTGCTCGTCACCCGCTCCCGCGCGCGGGACGCCGGGTACGAGCCGCTGCAGTGCGCGTCGGTGCAGCTGCGCACCGTGCTCCAGCACGCGTGGGCCGAGTTCGAGCACGACATCCGGTACAAGGGCACCGTCCCGCCCGAGCAGGTCCCCGACCTCGACCGCCGCTTCACCCTCGCCGCCGGGCTGCTCGAGCTCGCCGACCGCGAGTTCCAGACCATCCGCGACCGGCTGCAGGCCGGGGCGGGCAGCACCGGGGTCGACCACCCCGACGAGGACGACCCCCGCATCAGCGCCCCCGAGCTCGCCACCTTCCTCGCCGGCCGGTACTCGAGCGCCGGGTGGTCGCGGACCGACCACTACCAGTGGATCTCCGGGCTGCTCCTCGAGCTCGGCATCGCCTCGCTCGACGAGCTCGGCAGCACGCTGCGCGACGTCGACAGCGCCGCCGTCACCGCGGCGATGGCGTACCGGTACCCGCCGGGCGCGGTCCGCCGCCTCGACGACGACCTGCTCTCCCGCTTCGGGCAGGCCTACGTCGGGCTGCACGGCAACGCCCATCGCCGTGAGGCCCTCGAGGCCCGCCGCGCGCGCCTCACCGGTTGAGGCGCCGGGCCCCTTCCGGTTGACAGCCCCCGGGAGCGGTCGTTCACTCGGATGATGCGCCACGCCACCGCCGTCGTGGGCGTCGCCGCCGTCGCGGCCACGCTGATCGTCTCCAGCACCGCCGCCGCCGACCCGGCGCCGCGGGGCCACCGGCCGCCGGACCGGGAGCTGCGGGCGCGGGTCGTCGTCACCACGCCGGACCGCGGCGAGCTGCTCCACGAGCGGGCCCCCGCCACCTTCGGCCGGGCGCCGAGCGAGGCGCCGACCGTCGTCGTCGACCCGACGCAGCGCTTCCAGCCGATGGACGGGTTCGGCGCCTCGATCACCGACTCCTCCGCCGACGTGCTGTACCGGCTCGACCCAGCGGCCCGCGACCAGGCGATGCGCTCGCTGTTCGACCCGCGCTCCGGCATCGGCGTCAGCTTCCTGCGCCAGCCGGTCGGGTCCTCCGACTTCACCGCGGCCGACGAGCACTGGACCTTCGACGACGTGCCGCCCGGCGAGACCGACTTCGGGCTGCGGCACTTCAGCATCGCCCGCGACGAGCGCCAGGTGCTGCCCCTGCTGCGCCGGGCCAAGCAGCTGAACCCGCGGCTCACCGTCCTCGCGACCCCGTGGAGCCCGCCGGCGTGGATGAAGACCGGCGACTCGCTCGTCGGCGGCCGGCTGAAGGACGACCCCCGGGTCTACGACGCCTACGCCCGCTACCTCGTGAAGTTCGTGCAGGCCTACGCACGGGCCGGCGTGCCGGTCGACTACCTCACGGTCCAGAACGAGCCGCAGAACCGGGCGCCCAAGGAGTACCCGGGTACCGACCTGCCGGTGCGCCAAGAGGTGAAGGTCATCGAGGCCCTGGGCCCGATGCTCCGGAAGGCTTCTCCGAGAACGAAGATCCTCGCCTACGACCACAACTGGTCAACGCACCCCGACGACGTCGCGACCACCCCGCCCGGCGAGGACCCCGAGACCGACTACCCCTACGAGGTGCTGCGCTCGACGGCCGCCCGGTGGGTCGCGGGCACCGCGTACCACTGCTACTCCGGCGACCCGAGCGCCCAGAGCGCGCTGCACGACGCGTTCCCGCAGAAGGGGATCTGGTTCACCGAGTGCTCCGGCTCGCACGGCCCGACCGACACCGACGAGCAGGTCTTCCGCGGCACGCTCACCTGGCACGCGCGGAACATCATCATCGGCACGACGCGCAACTGGGCGCGCTCGGCGGTCAACTGGAACATCGCGCTCGACGAGCACGGCGGTCCGCACCTCGGCGGCTGCGACACGTGCACCGGGCTGCTGACCCTCATGGACGACGGCACCGTGCGCAAGGACGCCGAGTACTACACGATCGGCCACGCGGCGAAGTTCGTCCGGCCCGGCGCCGTCCGCATCGCCAGCACCTCGTTCGGCACGACCGGCTGGAACGGCCAGGTGATGGACGTCGCCTTCCGCAACCCCGACGGCACCATCGCCCTCGTCGCGCACAACGAGAACGACGACCCCCGGACGGTCGCGGTGCGCTACGGCGACCGGACCTTCGAGTACACCCTCCCCGGGGGCGCGCTCGCGACCTTCACCTGGCCCGACGTCCTGCGCAGCCGGTGGGAGCAGGTGGCGACCCCGGACGCCACGGCCACGGCCGACCCGGCGGGCACCGCGCCCGAGGACGCCGCGGCGGCGGTCGACGGGGACGCCTCGACGCGCTGGACGACGGGGGCGGCCCAGGTCCCCGGCCAGCACCTCGACGTCGACCTCGGACGGGTCGAGCGCTTCGACCGGGTCGCGCTCGACAGCGGCGGGAACCTCGGCGACCAGGCGCGCGGCTGGGCGCTCGCGACGAGCCGCGACGGCCGGTCGTGGCGCACCGTCGCCACGGGCACGAGCACCGCGCAGCTCACCGAGGTCGACGTCCCCCACACCCGCGCCCGCTGGCTGCGCGTCTCGACGACGCAGGCCGCCGACGCGTGGTGGAGCCTGGCGGACGTGCGCCTCTACCGGGCCACCGGTCGCCACTGACGCTCCCTGCGCGCCGGCGGGTCCGCATCGGGTCAGGCCCCGGTCGGTGACTCCCAGCCGTCGCGCCGCAGCCGGTCGAGGGCGTCGAGGAGCAGGTCGAGGGCGAAGGTGAACTCGAAGTCCTCGTCGCACCCCGCGGCGCCGGGTCGCCGGCGGCGCGCCTCGAGCGAGACCGCGATGATCGACGGGTAGTCGGCGGGGTCGGGCGCCGGCGAGGTGCGGGTGCCCGCGGCCCGGTCCTCGGCGGTCTCGTCGAAGAGCTCGGGGCTGAACCCCCAGATCCGGTTGCCGAGGGCGTGCATGGCGTGGTGGGCCAGGTCGGGGCTGAACCCGCCGGCGAGGAGGAGCGCGGTCACCGCCTCCATGTGGCCGAGCACCGCCGGCGTGCGGACGGTCCGGGTCTCGATCGCCCGTCGCGCCCACGGGTGGCGCTGCACCGCCGCGCGGGCGGAGAGGACGGCCCCGCGCACCGCCGCCCGCCAGTCGCCCCCCCGCGGCCCCGCCGTGACGACCTCGCCGAGGACGGTGTCGACCATCCCGTCGAGCAGGTCCTCCTTGCTCCCGACGTGCTTGTAGAGCGCCATCGGGACGACGCCGAGCCGGTCGGCGAGGTGGCGCATGCTCACCGCCGCCATGCCGTCCACGTCGGCGAGGGCGACGGCGGCGGCGAGCACGCGGGGGCGGCTCAGGGGCGTCCGGGACGCGGGTGGGGCGGGCACGGGTCCTCCGGAGGTTGACGAGGTGTACAACGTACACCTACGCTCGGTCACACCCCAGGTGTACGCCGTACACCACGATCCCCGAGGACCCGCCATGAGCCCACGCCGCACCGAGCGCCTCGCCGGCGCGCTCTTCCTCCTCACGCACGTGACCTCGGTGGGCGCGGTGCTGCTCTACGGTCCGGGGGGCGTCGACCCCACCCGCCCGCTCGCCGGCCGGACGGCGGTGCTCACCGGTGCGCTGCTCGAGGTCGTGCTGGCGGTCGCGGTCGTGGGGACCTCGGTCGCCCTCTACCCGCTCGTGCGGTCGCGGGCCGCCGGCCTGGCGCCCGCGTACGTCGCGACGCGCACGCTCGAGGCCGCGGTCATCCTCACGGGCGTCGTCGCGCTGCTCCCCGTCGTCGCCGTCCCCGGGTCGGCCGACCCCGCCGCGCTCGACCCCGGGACGGCCGGAGCCCTCGTCGGGCTGCACGCCTGGACCTTCCTCGTCGGGCCGGGGCTCGTCTGCCCGGTGAACACGGTCGTCCTCGCGTGGCTGCTGCACCGCGACCGGATGGTCCCGCGCGTCGTCACGCTCCTCGGTCTCGTCGGCGGTCCGCTCATCGGGCTGGCCAACCTCGCGGTGATGTCCGGCCTCACCGGCACCCTCGCGGTGGCGGCCGTGCCGATCTTCGCCTGGGAGGTCTCGCTCGCCGTCGTCCTCCTCGTGCGCGGGCTGCGGGTGCCGGAGGTGGCGGTGGCGTCGCTACCCCGCGGGCTCGTCGCCGCGGCCCCGTGACCGGGCCCTTCAGGTGAGGGGCCGGGCCAGCCAGTCGAGCAGGAGGTCGGTGAAGCGCTCGGGGTGCTCCATCGAGGGCAGGTGGGCCGCGTCCGGCCAGTCGACCCGGCGCGCGCGGGGCAGGCCCGCGAGGAGACGCTCCGTGGCGTCGCGGGTGGTGTCGAGGTCGAAGCCCCCGAGGAGGACGAGGACGGGGGCGGTGAGCTCGTCGAGGCGGTCGGGGACCGGCGGGTCGAGCTCGTCCTCCTCGACGTCGTCGAACGCCGCACCGACCTCGAAGGCGCGCCGCTGCATCCGGGCCACGGCCTCCCGGAGCCCCGCGTCGACGTCGTCCGCGGACCGCCCGGGCCCGACGACCCACGTGTCGACGTTGGCCGCGACGGCGGCGTCGAGGTCGCCGGCGGCGAGGGCCGAGCGCTCCGCGTCGGCGAAGGCGCGCAGTTCGGGGGTCATCGTCACGAGCAGGCTGCCACCCGGCGGGCAGAGGGCCAGCGAGCGCACGCGGTCGGGGGCGACGACGGCCACCTCGGCGGCGACCCCGGAGCCCATCGAGGCCGCGACGATGTCGCAGCGGTCCACCGCCAGCTCGTCGAGCAGCGCGAGCACGTCGGCGCGGTGCGAGAGTGGTCCGTCGGGGAGCCGGTCCGAGCCGCCGAAGCCGCGCAGGTCGGCGCGGACGACGTCGTGCGTACGGATCAGGCTGTCCCACAACCCGTCCCACATCCGACGGTCAGCGACGCCCGCGTGCAGGAGGAGGACAGGGACGCCTCCGCGGGGGCCGTCGCGGTCGTACTCGATCCCGGTGTCGGTCAGGGGCACTCGTGCCTCGCTCCGTCGTCCATCCGCCCAGTCAACGCCGTGTGCCTGCTGGGCGGCAACCGGATTGCGCCCGGCCGGTCGCGCTGACCGGACGAGTGGTGGGTCGGCCGAACGGCCCTCATACCTCCCGAGCACCCACCCGGCAGCACCTCCCGCTGCGGATGATGCGGACATGCAGGGTGAGCAGACGCAGGTGATGACCCGGGCCGAGCGCCGTCGTGCCGTCGAGGAGCAGGCGCGCTCGTCGCGCTCCCGCCGACGTCGCGCGGCCGCGCCGACCCCCGTCGTCGCCCCGCCGCCCTCCCCGACGACGGCCACCGCGGTCGCCGTCCTCGAGCGCCCCCCTGTCGTGCTCGGGACGGCGGCCGCGGACGGCCGCGCCTCTCGCACCGGACGCCGTGTCGCGGACCGGGCGCGTCGTGGACGCCGTCGTCGGACGGCCGCCGCGGTCGCCGTCGTGGCCGTCCTCGGCGTCGCGGGCTGCGGCGCCGTCGCCTGGGCCGGGATGCTGCCGGGCGACGTGGAGCAGCTCGTCCTGCGGGTCGCCGGCAGCCCCGAGGAGGTCGCCCCGGCCGCCGCCGACCCCGCCCCGACCGTCGCCGTCACCCCGTCGGCCTCGCTCACCGAGACCGCCGACGAGCGGCTGCTCTCGACCGTCGACCTCTGCGGCGCACTGTCCCGCGGCGAGCTCGACCCGACCTCGGCGTCGTACCGGACGCTCGTCGTCGCGGCGGGCTCGGCCGACCTCGACGCCTGGTGCGCCGACCTCACCGGCGACGCCGCCCGCGCCGACTCCTGACCCGCGCGGACCTCGTCGGCCCGCCGTCCGTGGTGGGGTGGACCGGTGCGCCCCACGCCTCCGCCCGTCCTCGTCGTCGACGCCGCCAACGTCGTCGGCTCGCGCCCCGACGGCTGGTGGCGCGACCGGCCCGGCGCGGCCGCCCGGCTGCACGCCGCCCTCGTGGCCGCCCGGTCCGATGAGGTCGTCCTCGTCCTCGAGGGGCGGGCCCGTGCCGGTGTGCCGGAGGATGACCGGGACGGCGTGCGCGTCGTCCACGCGCAGGGCGCGGGGGACGACCGCGTCGTCGAGGAGGTCGCCGCCCTCGTCGCCGCGGGCCGCGCCACCACCGTCGTCACCGCCGACCGCGGGCTCGTCGGAAGGGTCGTGGCGCTCGGCGCCTCGGTGACCGGTCCACGCGCGCTCCTCGACCGGCTGGCGCCCCCGCGGGTGCCGCCGGCCGTCCGCCTGCGACCCCTGTCCGAGGACGACCTGCGCGTGCACGCCGCCGGGTGCGACGCCCTCGTCGTCCGCTGGTCCGGTGGTGGGCAGGAGAGCACGGACGAGGACCACCTCCGCTGGCTGCGGGCCAACGCCCGGGCGTGGCGCGAGGGAGGGGACCTGCTCGACGTGGCCGTCGAGGACGTGCGCTCCGGTGAGCACGTCGGGGTGGTCGGCGTCCAGCGACACCGCCCCGAGCTCGAGCCGGACGACGTCAACCTCACCTACGCCGTGTACGCGGGCCACCGCGGACGGGGGTACGCGACAGCGGCCGTGAGCGCGGCGATGGCCCTCGCCGCCCAGCGGGCTCCGGTGCGCCGCTTCGTGATCCGTTGCGACCCGGAGAACCGCGCCTCTGCGGAGGTCGCGCTGCGGGCCGGCTTCGAGGCGCTCGGTCCGGTCACCGAGCCGGACGGCTCCACCCTCCTGCGCTTCGTCCTCGACGTCGGCTGAGCGCGTGCCGGCGAGATCTCCCGACGCCTCCTCACACCCGGGCGAGCAGGTCGCCGTGGACGACGACGAACCATCCGTCCGGGGCCCGTGCCCACTCCCGCCAGGCCTCGGCGATCGCGTCGAGCTCGGCTGGCGTGCACCGCTGCTCACGGACCAGCTGGTCGGCGAGCGCGCTCCCGGTGATGCGGTCGGCCCACATGCCGCCCCAGGACGCCCGGTCGGCCGGCGCCGCGAAGCACCACGTCGAGGCGCCGACCTCCGGGTCGCCGAACCCGGCCGCCCGCGCCCACCCGAGGAGGCGCCGCCCGGCGTCCGGCTCGCCGCCGTTGGCCCGGGCGGCCTCCTCGTAGAGCCCGAGCCAGCGGTCGAGGAGCGGCGCGGCCGGCCACCACGCGAACGCCGCGTAGTCGGCGTCCCGGGCGGCGACGAGACCGCCCGGCCGGCAGACCCGCCGCATCTCCGCGAGGGCACGCACCGGGTCGGCGACGTGCTGGAGCACCTGGTGGGCGTGGACGACGTCGAAGGAGGCGTCCGGGAAGGGCAGCTCGTGCACGTCGCCGACGACGAGGTCGGCCGGCACGCCGCGCCGGGCGAGCTCGGCGGCGGTGAGCGCGAGGGCCTCCGCGGTCGCCTCGAGCGCCGTGACCGGTCCCGGTGCGACGAGGGCGGCGAGGTCGGCGGTGATGGTGCCGGGCCCGGACCCCACGTCGAGCAGGGCGAGCCCCGGACGCAGGTGGGGCAGCAGGTGGGCCGCGGAGTTGGCGGCCGTGCGCCACCGGTGCGAGCGCAGCACGGGCTCGGCGTGGCCGTGCGTGTACCGGGTCATCCGGCCACCGTCGCCGACGCCGCCGGGCCCCGGCAAGGCCGGGCCCGCGCTGCGAACCGGCCCGGTCCACGGACCGGACGCTTCCGCGTCAGTACCAGTGCGGCGAGCGCGACTGCCAGGCCGACCACGCGGCGCAGGGGGACCCGTAGGCGCGGTCGATGTAGTCCAGCCCCCAGCGGATCTGGGTCGTCGGGTTCGTCAGCCAGTCGGCGCCGGCGCTCGACATCTTCCAGCTCGGCAGGGCCTGGGGGATGCCGTAGGCCCCCGACGAGGGGTTGGTCGCGCTCCAGCTCCAGCCGGACTCGCCGTTCCACAGGTCGACGAGGCAGTGGTACTGCCCGGAGCCCCAGCCGTGTCCGCCGACGAGCGCCGCGGCGGTGCGCCGGGCCGCCGCGGGGGAGCCGCCGCCGCTCCCGACCACCGGGGTCGAACCGCCGGCACGCGCGGCCCGGTCGCGGGCGGCCCGCGCCGCGGCCTCGGCCCGCCGCTTCGCCGCGGCGAGGGCCCGGGCGCGGGCGGCCAGCCCCGTGGCGCGCCGGCTGCTCAGCCGCGCGGCCCGGTCGCGCAGCGCGACGACGCGGGTGTCGAGGGCCTCCGCCTGCGCGGCGAGGGCGGCGACCTGGGTCCGGGCCGTGGCCTCGGCCTGCTCGGCGGCCTGCCGGGCGGCGGTCGCGCGCGCCGTCGCGGCCCGCTCGTCGGCCCGCGCGGCGTCGAGGTAGGCGCTGCGCGACGTCGCGGCCGCCGCCGAGCCGGCGGCGCGGGCGAGGTCCTCGCTCGTGCGCCGGGCGTCGGAGTCGAGGACCACCTGGGCGTCGGCCATCGACTCGGGCGAGCCGGCGAGGACGAGCTCGAGCTGGGAGACCTCCCCGGTGTTGGTCCAGGCGCGGAACGCGGCGTCGGTGACGGCGCGATGGGCCTGCGCGGCGTCGGCGCGGGCGGTGACGAGGTCGGCCGCGGCCTTGTCCGCGACGGCGACGGCGCGGGCGAGGTCCTGCTCGGCCCCGCGCTGCGCGTCGACGGCCCGGGCGACCCCGAGCTGCAGCTGCGTCAGGCGGGCGCCGAGGGTGGCCTGGCGCGCGGCGAGGGACGCCGCCTCCCGGGTGGCCGCCGCGGCGGCCTCGCGGGCGGCCGCGACCGTGCCGGCGCTGGGCACGACGGGGTCGTCGGCCTTGGCCGCGGGCGCCCCCGTGAGGACGAGGGCGAGCGCGGCCACGGCGGGCGTCGCTCGCGTGAGGGGTCGGCGGAGCACCCGACGAGTGTCACATCCGCCCCACCAGCCCCGGTAGCCCCACGGGCGGCCGGTCCTCAGCCGACGGACAGGTGCGGGTCCGACGCCCCGGGCGGGGCGCCGTCCGTCACCGGGCGCGCAGCTGCACGTCGTGCTCGCCGGTCGCGCGCTCGATGTCGGCCTCGGCCGAGGCCACGAGCCGGTCGGCGAGGCGACGCAGGGCCCGGGCGACGGCGACCTCGTCCCCGATGTGCGGGCTCGCCGCGTCGCCGGCACTGCGGTGCGACGTGCCGCGGGCGGTCAGCGCCTCGGGGGCGTCGGCGAGGAGCGCGACGGTGGCCGTCGTGTCGTCGCCCTGCTCGAAGAGGGTGACGCGCACGCTCCACTGCCGCATCGTCCCCAGCTCGGGGCGCGCGACGACGGCCTCGTGGTCGTGTTCGTGGCCCTCCTCGACGCGCAGGACCGACCCCGGCCCCGGGTAGATCGTGCTCGTCCGCCCGTCGTCCCACCGCACGGTGTACGGCGGGCCGTCCTCGGTGGACGCGGCGACGACGACGCCGGACCGCACCGGCTGGTCGACCTGCTCCCCGGCGAGGACGATGTGGTCTCCTGGTCGTGCTCTCACGGCGGCCTCCCTCGGTGGCTCGTCACCAGTCACGAGGTGCGCCGGGGCGGTGGCGACGGCCCCCGGCGCCCACCCCGATCATCCCGCGCCGGCGGGCCGGGCGACAGGGGTGGGCGACGTGGGATGCGTCGCGGTCAGGGGAGCGTCAGCCCGTCGCCGAACCGGAACAGTGCGTCGTCGCCGAAGCCGGGGACGTCCTCCGGGTGCCGGCGCACCGCCTCCATCGAGACGGGGACGTCGAACGGCAGGCGGCCGATCGGCGGGATGCCACCGGTGAGCGCCGCGAGCAGGGCGGCGTCGCTGCTGCCGTAGGTCGCGGTGAGGGCCGTGCACACCGGGACGAGCGGGGTGAGCACCGCCGGCCGGTCGAGGGCGACGTCGAGGACCAGCGGCACCCGGGCCGCGAGCCGCTGGAGCCGGGCCACGCGCCCGGGCGGGAAGTCGAGCGAGCCCTGGTGGAACCACGCCTCGAGGAAGAGGTCGTCGCGGTGCTCGAACGGGGCGCCGAGCCGCACGAGCGCGACGTCGGCGTCCTCGGGCGCGTCCGCGGGCACGAGCCCGGCGACCACGAGCGCCTCCGCCGCGACGCCCTCGGCGTACACCCGGGTGCCCGGACGCAGCGGCAGCACCGGCCCGTCGTGGTCACCCGTGGCCTCGTTGCGCAGCACCGTCACCGACCGGGCCTGGGCCTCGAAGCCGGCCCGGCGGAACTCGTCGCACCCGAGCACCGCTGCCGCGGCGTCCTCGTCGACGAACGGGTCGTCGAAGAGCCCCAGCCGGAACTTCACCCGCAGCAGCCGGCGGGCCGACTCGTCGATGCGCGCCTCGGTGACCCGGCCCGACCGCACGAGGTCGAGGAGCAGCTCGACGCACTCCTCGCCCCCGAACTGGTCGGCTCCGGCGTGGAGGATCAGCTCCATCCGGCCGGTCGGGTCGAGGTGCTCGACGCCCCAGGCCCGGGCGGGCAGCACCTGGTCGCCGACGTGGTTGTCGTTGACCAGCTCCCAGTCGGTGAGCACGACGCCGTCGAAGCCGAGCCGCTCGCGCAGCAGGCCGGTGACGACCTGGCGGTTGTAGCCGAAGCCCACCTCCTCGACCGGCTCGCCGTCGACCTCGAGCCCGACCGGCATCCCGTAGTAGGGCATGACCGCGGCGGTGCCGGCGTCGATCGCGCGGGGGAACGGAGCCAGGTGGTCGTCGAACCGCCCTCCGCCGTAGACCTGTTCGCGTCCGTAGGGGAAGTGGGCGTCCTCGCCGTCCTGCTGCGGTCCGCCGCCGGGGAAGTGCTTCGTGACGCAGGCGACGGCCTCCGGCCCCAGCCCGGCGCGCTGCTGGAAGCCCTCGAGGTACGCGACGCCGAGGTCGCCGGCCAGCTGCGGGTCCTGCCCGAAGGTCCCGGCCTGCCGGGCCCAGCGGGGCTCGGTGGCGAGGTCGAGGGTGGGGTGCAGCGCCTCGCGGATGCCCACGGCCACGTACTCGCGCCGGGCGATGTCGGCGAACCGGCGGACCGCCTCGGCGTCGCGCAGGGCCGCGAGCCCGAGCGGTTCCGGCCACTGCGAGAAAGCCCCGGCCGCGAACGACGCCCCCGCGTTCTCGATGAACGCGTGCCGGGGGTCGGTGCTGACGGTCACGGGGATGCCGTGCGGCGTCCGCTCGGCCAGCCGCTGGAGGGCGTTGCTCCACCGCGCGGCCTGTCGCGCGTCGCGCAGGGCGTGGACGTTGAAGTGCGACAGGTGCTTGCGCACCACCACGTCGCTCGTCGGCGACTTGCTGATGGCTCCCGGAGCCTCGAGCAGCTCGCCGTCGGCCCCGGCCTCGATGACCGTGTGGAACATCAGGCCGACCTTCTCCTCGAGGGAGAGCCGGCCGAGCAGGTCCTCGACGCGCTCGTCGACGGGCAGGCGCGGGTCCTCGTACGGGTCCATGACCCCGTTGCCGTTGAGGTCGCGCCAGGCCGGCGCCCCCGCCGTCGCCGGGTGGGCGACGACGGCGGCGCCGGAGAGGGTGTCGGTGGTGGGTCCTGCGGTCACGCGAGACCCGCCCCGAACTCCTCCATCGCCAGCACCGGACGCAGGCGCTTCTCGACCGACTTCGTGGAGAACGCCTTCCGGATGACGTCCTTCCCGAGGACGTTGCCGAGCGAGCCCATGACCATCGCCTGGTCGAGCGAGAGGTAGCGCCGGGCGACGGTGCCCGAGCGCACGGCCACGGCGTCGAAGAACCCGCCACGGTCGTAGGCGCCGAGCTCGTGCTCGACCCGGGCGAGGTTGGCGAAGGCCTCCCGCGGTTCGTGCATCATCGCGAGGAACGCGGCGTGCGGCGTGACCACCCCGTCGCCGAAGGTCGGCGTCGGGTTGGTCGCCGGGCGGCAGTCGCCGAAGCCCGGGTCGTAGTTCGTCATCTCCTGGTCGGAGAAGTAGCCGTCCGGGTTGAGGCCGAGCGCGTCGACGCCGTACTCGCGGTAGCCGCCGGCCGGGTTCGAGGCCGGCGAGAAGCCCCAGAAGCCGTACTTCGCCTCGAGGAGGCCGTGCTCGCGCTGGGCGCGGACGTGCAGCGGGTGGTTGCGTCCCCAGGACCGCGGCGCCCACCGGGCCTCGTCGACGAACACGTCGGGCATGAGCTCCTCGAACATCGACCCGCCCCAGCCGGGGACGACGTGCATCCCGCGGTAGGTGTACGCGCCCTCGAAGACCTCGAGGCCGAGGTAGGTGCGGTTCCGCCCGACCGGCTTCATCTCCGGCCACGACCAGTCGCAGGTGTCGGGGAAGGTGCGCCACATCGCGAAGTACTGGCGCGCCGGGATCTGCCCGGTGAGGATGCCGAGGTAGCTCGTGATGCGGGTCTCGGACACGGTCGTGTCGTAGTGGTGGGTGGTGAGCCACACCGGGTCGCCACCGATGTGCGTGCCCTGGTAGGTCCCGCCCGGTCGGCCGTCCTCGCCGGGGTAGAAGCCCCCGTGGATGAGGCCTCCGGCCCGGACCTGGTGGGCGGGGTCGCTGTTGTCGTTGTAGAACGCGTCCCACCGCATGCGGCCGAAGACCTTGCGCGCCAGGGGCGCCGCGCCGCGGTCGGCGGAGGAGACGACGAGCAGGGCCGCACCCAGCCAGCCGTTGTCGATGCTCGAGCAGAACGGGACGACCGGGTCGCCGGAGTCCGGCCACGTGGTGAGTGCCTCGCCGGTGGCCTCGTCGTACCAGTTGTAGTACATGCCGCTCGGGGTGTGGTGCTCCATCCGCTCGACCGTGCGCAGGGTCTGCAGCAGCCGGCGGGTGCACTCGCCCCGGCTGATGATCCCGAGCTCACGGGCGACGACCGCGCTCCAGAGGTAGCCGCCGACGTTGGTGGGCGAGGTGTAGCCGCTGCGGTCGCCGCGGGCGAGCGAGGCCTCGATGTTGTCGGCCGGGAGGCCCGTCCGCTCGTCGGTCATCGCGACGAGCGAGCGCCACGTGTCGGCGGCCCAGCGGCGGGCGGTGCGGCTGCTCCAGGCGGTGTGGTGCGCGTCGCCGTGTACGAACGACGCTGTGGGGGAACCGGACAGGGCGTGCGCGGGCTGGGCGGCGGCACCGGAGACGACGATGCCGCCGAGCGCGGCGGCGCCGCCGACGAGCAGCTGGCGACGCGACGCCGCGGGGACGATGAGGGGTCGAGCGGTCATGAGGATGTCTCCTGACGGGGGGTGGGGGTGGACTCGGGGTGGCCGGGCCTCACTTGATGCCGGTCGTCGCGATGCCCTCGATGAAGCGCCGCTGGAAGACCATGAAGACGACGAGCACGGGCAGCACGACGACGGTGGCGCCGGCGAGCAGGAGCCCGTACTGCGTGCTGTTCTGCCCGGTGCTGTAGAGCGCGAGCGCCACGGGCAGGGTGTAGGTGTCCTCGGTCTGGGCCACGACGAGCGGCCAGAGGAAGTTGTTCCAGCTGCCGAGGAAGGTGAGGATGCCGAGCGTCGCGAGGGCCGGCCCGCACAGCGGAAGGATGATCCGCGCGAAGATCCGCAGCTCGCCCGCGCCGTCGACGCGCCCGGCGTCGACGAGGTCGCGCGGCAGCCCGAGGATGAACTGGCGCATGAGGAAGACCCCGAACGGGCTGACGAGGAACGGCAGGAACAGCCCGGGCAGGGTGTTCACCAGGCCGGCGTTCGCGACGAGCACGAACAGCGGCACGAAGGTGACGACCCCGGGGATCATCAGCGTCGTCATGACGACCACGAACAGCGCTCTCTTGCCGCGGAAGTCGAGCATCGCCAAGGCGTACCCGAGCGCCGAGCAGAAGAGCAGGTTGCCCGCCGTGACGACGACCGCGACGACGATCGAGTTCGCGAAGTAGCCGCCGAAGTCGAGCCGGCTGAACAGCTGAGCGTAGTTGTCGAGGCTCGCGGCCTCCGGCCACCACGTGGGCGGTGCCGAGCGCAGCTCGGCGTCGGACTTGAAGGACCCGAGGACCATCCAGGCGAACGGGGCGACGACGGCGACGAGGGCGACGGTGAGGACGCCGTAGAGCCACCACGTGCCCTTGCGGGAGCCGAGCATCACTTCTCCTCTCGCAGCAGCCGGAACTGGATGGCGGTGACGACCGCGACGAGGACGAAGATGATGTAGCTGATCGACGCCGCGTAGCCGTAGTTGCCGAACCCGAACTGCTCGTACGTGTACATGGACATCGACTTCGTCGAGTTCAGCGGGCCGCCGCTCGTCAGGACGAACGGCTCCTCGAAGAACTGGAGGTAGCCGATGCCCGTCGTGACGGAGACGAAGAGGATGGTCGGGCGCATCAGCGGGAGGGTGATGTGCCGGAACCGCTTCCACGCCGAGGCACCGTCGATGGCCGCCGCCTCGTGGAGGCTCCACGGCACGGCCTGCAGGCCCGCGAGGAAGATGATCATCCCCGTGCCGAAGTTGCGCCAGGTCGCCATGAGGATGAGCGAGGGCATCGACCAGGTGGGGTCACCGAGCCAGTTGGGCCCGTCGATGCCCACCCAGCCGAGCACGGTGTTGACGAGGCCGTAGTCGGTCTCGAGGAGGAAGCGCCACACGACGGCCACCGCGACGATCGAGGTGATGACCGGCGTGTAGAAGCCGAGCCGGAAGATGCCGCGCAGCCGGGTGATGCCGCGGTCGAGGGCGACGGCGGCGGCGAGCGCGACGACGAGGGTCAGCGGCACCCCGACGAGGACGAAGTACGCCGTGTTGAGCATCGCCTTGCGGAACACCGGGTCGGACAGGGCCCGGGTGTAGTTCTCGACGCCGACGACGTTGACCGCGAACGGGGTCCGCAGGTCGCGCGAGCGGGTGTCCGTGAAGCTCATGAAGAGCGACTGGAGCACCGGCCACAGGGTGAAGGTGAGGAAGAGCAGGCAGAACGGGAGGGCGAGGAGCCACGCAGCCCGCCCCTCCGCCCGGGCGGCGGCGCGTCGGCGCCGTCCGCCCGGGGCGGTGGTCGCGCCGGCTGGAGCCGGCGGGGCGGTCGTCGTGGTCATCTCACTGACCGGTGCCGATCGAGTCGGCCTGCTGCTGGACGGTCTTCAGCGCGGCGGCGGGGTCGGCGCCGGTCTTGGTGACCTTCTCCATCTCGGTGTCGAGGTTCGCGACGACCTGCTCCCAGGTGGGGAACGACGGCGGCGCCTGCGCGGTCTCGAGCTGCTCGCCGAAGACCTTGAGCTTCTCGTCGCCGGCCAGCGCGGAGTCGTCCCACGCCGACTGGACGGACGGCAGGTCGGTGGACATGCCGTACCACTTGGCCTGGGTCTTGGGGTCGGCGAGGAACTGGACGAACTTCCACGCGGTGTCGCGCTGCTTGGAGCTCTTGAAGACGACGAAGTCCGAACCGCCGACGAACGAGGAGGACTGCTTGTCGGCCGGGATCTTCGCGACCGAGTACTTGTCCTTGAAGCCCTCGCCGCCGACCTTCTCGACCGCGGACATCATCCACGGGCCGGAGATGAACATCGGGACCTTGCCGCTCGCGAAGTCGGGCTCGGTGGTCGGCTGCACCGGGGCGGCCTTGTCGGAGATGCCGTCGGTGAAGAACGACTGGTAGTACTGGGCGGCCTTGAGCAGCTCGGGGTTGTCGAAGGAGTACTTGCCGTCCTTCTCGAGCGAGGCGCCGGCGGACCACGCGAAGGGCATGAGGGTCTGCCACGAACCGGTACCGCCGGCCTGCAGGCCGATGCCCCACTTGGCGCCGGCCTTGTCCTGCATCGCCTTGGCCATGTCCTTGAGGCCCTGCCACGTCGTGGGGGCCTCGTCGTAGCCGGCCTTCTTCGCGAGGTCGGTGCGGTAGTAGAGCAGGCGGGTCTCGACGTACCAGGGGATGCCGTACGAGGTGTCGCCCACCTTCGTCGTCTCCTGGGCGCCCGGGAAGAAGCCGCTGGCGTCGATGTTGCTCGGCAGCGGGTCGAGCGCGTCGAGGCCGGCGAACTCACCCATCCACGTCGTGCCGACCATCGCGGCGTCCGGGGTGCTGTTCGCGGTGATCGCGGTCGTGAACTTGTCGTGCGCCGCGTCCCACGGGATCGCCGTGACGTTGACCTTGGCGCCCGGGTTCTGGGCCTCGAAGTCCTTGGCGAGCTCGGGGAGCTTCTCGCCCTCGGCTCCCATCGCCCAGACGGTGATGGTGCCGGTCGCCTTGCCGTCGGCGACGTCGGTGCCCTGGGCGGCGGCGCCCCCGGTGTCCTCGCTGCGCCCGCAGGCGCTGAGGGTGAGGGCGGCGGTGGCCACGAGGGCCAGGACCGTCGTCGGCGTGCGTCTCATGTCGTGCTCACTTCCTTGTGGGGTGGGGCTGGGTGGGTGGTCGGGTCAGGGGGAGACGGTGCGCGAGGGTTCGGGGCAGCCGCACGAGCCGCGCACGACCACGCGGGTCGCGAGCACGCCGGGGTCGCCCGGCTCGGCACCGGTGACGCGCTCGTGGAGGCGGCGGGCGGCGAGCGCACCGAGCTCGCGCACCGGCTGGCGGACGGTGGTCAGGCCGGGGCGGACGTACCGGGCGGCCATGACGTCG
Organism: Phycicoccus sonneratiae; assembly: GCF_016887965.1. Classification (GTDB taxonomy): domain Bacteria; phylum Actinomycetota; class Actinomycetes; order Actinomycetales; family Dermatophilaceae; genus Phycicoccus; species Phycicoccus sonneratiae. The sequence goes on along the minus strand of NZ_JAFDVD010000003.1, from coordinate 394,289 downwards.
TCCCAGCCGGTGACGGCGAGGTCGTCGGGGACCCGGACGCCGGCCGCGGTGAGCCGCTCGACGAGGGCGAGGGCGATCTCGTCGTTGGCGCAGACGACGGCATCCGGCAACGGACCGGCGGCGAGCAGCTGCTCGGCGAGCGCGGCGCCGTCGGACTCGCGCAGCCCTCCGCCGAGGGGCTCGGGCACCGCGAGGCCGCGCTCGGCGAGGGCGGCGGCGAAGCCCTCGAACCGGGCCCGCACGTCGGGGGCGACGTCCGGCAGGCCGGCGAAGACGGGTCGGGTGCGGCCGTGGTCGTCGAGCAGGTGGGCCGTGAGCTCGGCGGCGCTCGCGGTGTTCTCGGCCGCGAAGTGCTCGATGCCGTCCGAGGCGCGGCCGGCGAGGACGAGGACCGGCTTGTGGCGCGAGGCCCGGCGCAGGACGTCCTCGGACAGGAGGCCGCCGAGCACCGCGACGCCGTCGACGCCGGCGGCCAGCCGGGTGACGCGCGGGCCGTCGAGCGGGCGGTCGTCCTCGACGAGGGCGAGGACGACGCTGAGGTCGAGGGCGGCCGCGGCCTCCTCGAACCCCATGAGGAGCTCGGAGAAGTACGGGCCGCCGAGCTCGGGGAGGACGAGGCCGAGCGCCTCGTGCTGGCGCACCGCGAGCGAGCGCGCGGCCGCGACGGGCATGTAGTCGAGCCGGTCGATGGCCTCGAGGACCTTGCCGCGGGTCCGCTCGGAGACGGCCGAGCTGCCCTGGAGGACGCGTGAGACGGTGGCGATGGAGACGCCGGCCGCGTCGGCGACCGAGTAGATCGTCGTGCCGCCGGACCCCGGGGGATGGGCCGTCATCACGCCACCTCCTTGTAAGCGCTTACAACCTGCTGTGAGCGCTTACATTGCCACGGCCTCCCGGGCCTGACAACCCCCGCGCCGCCCGACATCGGTGTCAGCGGGGCGTTCGGCCGGGCCGATCCGGGGCGCTGACCTGCGCCGATGCCGTTCACCGATCCGCGGGTTCTCGTCCGGTCCGCGGGATGGGGTCGGGCGGGTGGGGTCGGGCGGGGAGGGGCCGGTCGTCAGGCCCGGCGGCGACGGGCGGCGACGGCGGCGGCGCGCGCCGCCTTCCCCCGGCGCTGCGCGGCCGACAGACTGACCCCATGGGCACCCCGTACACCGTCACCCGCTCGACCACCGTGCAGGCCCCCGCCGCCACCGTGCACGCCCTCCTCGAGGACTTCCGGGCGTGGCCGCGCTGGTCGCCGTGGGAGGACCTCGACCCGCAGATGCGCCGTACTCCGGCGCCGAGCGCGGGGTCGGGGCGCGGTACGCCTGGGACGGCAACCGGAAGGCCGGCCGGGGGACGATGGAGGTCACCGGGTCGGCTCCCGAGGAGGTCGACGTCGCGCTGGCCTTCGAGAAGCCCTTCCCCTCGCAGTCGCGGGTCGAGTTCCACCTCACGCCGCGGGACGGCGCGACCGAGGTCGAGTGGCGCATGCTCGGCGAGCTGACCGCCCTCATGCGCCTCTTCTCGCTCGTGAGGTCGATGGACTCGCTCGTCGGGCCGGACATGGAGAAGGGTCTGGTCCGGCTCCGCGCCGCCGCGGAGTCCGACGCGGGCTAGGGCCGCCGGGGCGCGGCTGCCCGCCGTCCGAGGGCGCGACCGGCGAGGGCCACGACGAGCACCAGGTCGCCGACGACGAGGGGGAGCACCGGCGCGACGGGCCCGAGCTCGACCGGTACGACGGCGACCGCCATCCCGGCGAGGCCGGCAGCGGCGAGCGTCATCGGCACGATGCGGGCCCCGATGCGGTTGTGCCAGAACGCCACCGCGAGGGCGAGGAGTCCGAGCCCGACCACGGCGGCGGCGCTCGTCCAGTGCTGGCGGAACTCGGTCACGCCGCGGGTGCCGTCGTCGAGCAGCACGAGCGCGCCGACCACCACGAGCAGCGCGTACCCGAGCCGGCCGAGGAGCGCGGCGTGGGCCGCCGGGTGCGAGCGGTCGTGCGTCATCGTCCACAGGGCGCGGGCGGCGACGACCTCGAGCACGCCGATGATGAGGAACGAGGTGACGACGTCGACGGTCGCGGTGTCCGGGCGCCCGAGGAGGGTGAGGGCCGGGACGGTGAGCGCGACCGACCCGAGGACCGCCGCGGCGGCCACCCGGGCCGAGCGCGTCGAGCGGTGGTGCGTGCGCCGCGCGGCCGGCGCGGTCGTGGGCGTCGGGGTCGCGGGGACGGGTGGCCGGCGGGGTGTCGCGGTCGGCGCCGGCCGGCGGGTGGCGGTGGTCGTCATGCGTCGAGCGTGGCGTCGCGCGGGGTCCCGTGTCTCTGGGGGGCGTCCCTGAGCCGACCCCGAGCGCCCCCGAGGACCCGGGCCGTCCCCGGCGCCCCACGACCCGGCCGACTCGCGCAGGATGGTCCCCGTCGGCCGTCCGACCTGTTATGGTCACAGTGACTTTAACCCGAGGAGGTCCCGGTGCCCGTCACGAGTCCCGGCCTGCTGACCGACCGCTACGAGCTGACGATGCTCACCGCCTTCGTCCGTGACGGCAGCGTCGGGCACCCCGCCGTCTTCGAGACCTTCGCCCGTCGGCTGCCCGAGGGCCGCCGCTACGGCGTCGTCGCCGGGCTCGGCCGGCTGGCCCCGATGCTCGCGGACTTCCGCTTCGACACCGCCGAGGTCGACTGGCTGCGCGCCCAGGAGGTCGTCGACGACGCGACGGCCGCGTGGCTGCGCGACTTCCGGTTCACCGGCGACGTCGACGCCTACCCCGAGGGCGACCTCTACTTCCCCGGCAGCCCGGTCCTCACCGTCCGCGGGACCCTCGGCGAGTGCGTGATGCTCGAGACCCTCGTGCTCAGCGTCCTCAACCACGACAGCGCCGTCGCGAGCGCCGCCGCCCGGATGGTCCTCGCGGCCGGCGACCGGCCGCTCGTCGAGATGGGAAGCCGGCGCACACACGAGGAGGCCGCGGTCGCCGCCGCCCGCGCGGCCCACGTCGCCGGGTTCGCGTCGACGAGCAACCTCGCGGCCGGGCGTCGGCACGGGGTGCCGACGGTCGGCACCGCGGCCCACGCCTTCACCCTCGCCCACCCGAGCGAGGCCGAGGCGTTCGCCAGCCAGGTCGCGGTGCAGGGCAAGGACACGACGCTGCTCGTCGACACGTACGACGTCGAGCAGGGCATCCGCACCGCCGTCGAGGTGGCCGGTCCGGGGCTCGGCGCGGTGCGCATCGACTCCGGTGACCTCGCCGACACCGCGGCGGCGGCCCGCGCGCTGCTCGACGAGCTCGGGGCCCACGACACCCGCATCGTCGCGACGAGCGACCTCGACGAGTACGTCATCACCGCCCTCGCCGACGCCCCGATCGACGGCTACGGCGTCGGTACCCGGGTCGTCACCGGCTCCGGGCACCCGACCGCGAGCATGGTCTACAAGCTCGTGGCGGTCGGGTTCGAGCCCGACGGACCGCTGCACCCCGTCGCGAAGAAGAGCCACGACAAGATCTCGGTCGGCGGCGGCAAGACCGCGTGGCGCACCCACGACGCCGCCGGACGGGTCACCCGCGAGTGGTACCGGGTCGACGGCGTGGCCGAGGCAGGGGCCACGCGGGTCCAGGTCCCGGTCGTGCGCGGCGGCCGGCTGGTCCACGACCCCTCGCTCGCCGAGGTCCGGGCGCACTGCGCGTCCGCCCTCGCCACCCTCCCCGAGGCCGCGCGCTCGGTGTCCGCCGGGCGCCCGTACCTCACCGCAACCCTCGAAGGAGAGACCGATGGCTGACGCGCTCGTCGTCGTCGACGTGCAGACCGACTTCGTCGAGGGCGGCGCCCTCGGGGTCGAGGGCGGGACGGAGGTGGCCCGGCGGATCGGCGAGCACGTCGCCGCCCACGCCGGGCGGTACGCAGCCGTCGTCGCCTCCCGCGACTGGCACGAGCCGCACGGCACGAACGGCGGCCACTTCGCCGCCCCCGGCGAGGCCCCCGACTTCCGGACGACGTGGCCGGCCCACTGCGTCTCGACCGGGCCCGGGGCCGGGTACGCGGCGGCCCTCGACACGAGCCGCATCACCCACGAGGTGCGCAAGGGCGCCGGCTCCGCGGCGTACAGCGCCTTCGAGGGGCGCACGGCCGACGGGGTCGCGCTCGTCGACCTCCTCCGCGGCCTCGGCGTCACGCACCTCGACGTCGCCGGCATCGCCACCGACCACTGCGTGCGCGCCACCGTCCTCGACGCGTGCCGCGAGGGCTTCGGCGTGCGGCTGCTGCCGGGGCTGCACGCCGGGGTCGCCCCGGACACGAGCCGCGCCGCGCTCGCCGAGATGGCCGCCGCGGGCGCGGAGGTCGGGCCGTGAGCGGGCACCCTCCCTTCGCCGTCACGGTCGACCTCGCCGTCTTCACGATCCGCGACGGCGTCTTCTCCGTGCTCCTCGTCGAGCGGGGGGTCGAGCCGTTCGCCGGCTCGTGGGCGCTGCCCGGAGGGTTCGTCGAGGTCGCCGAGGACGCCGAGACCGCGGCCTGGCGCGAGCTCGTCGAGGAGACCGGGGTCGAGCGCTTCGAGGGCCACCTCGAGCAGCTGCGCACCTACTCGGCCCCCGACCGCGACCCCCGGATGCGGGTCGTCTCGGTCGCCCACGTCGCGTTCGCCCCGGACCTGCCGGAGCCCACCGCGGGTTCGGACGCCGCGAACGCACGGTGGTGGTCGGTCGACGACGTGCTCGACGGCGGCCCGGACGCCCCGGCGCTGGCCTTCGACCACGAGCAGATCCTCCGCGACGCCCGCGAGCGCATCCGCGCCAAGCTCGAGTACACCACCCTCGCACGGGAGTTCGTCACCGAACCGTTCACCCTGCCCGAGCTCCGGCGGGTCTACACCGCGGTGTGGGGGTCGCCGCCCGACCTCGGCAACTTCCGCCGCAAGGTGCTCGGCACGGACGGCTTCGTCGTCCCGACCGACGCCCACGGCGTGTCCACGGCGGGGGGCCGCCCGGCCCTGCTCTACCGTCGCGGGAGGGCGAGCGAGATCCAGCCGCCGATGCTCCGCACGACGACCCGAGGAAGCGACTGACCTCCCGATGGGCCACCACCACGCCGTCACCGAGGGCGCGTCCGGACCCCGTGCGGCCGTGCCTCCGGCTCCGACGCCGCTGCTCACCCGGGTCGTCGTCGTCCTGCTCGTCGCCCTCACCGCGGCGGCCACCGTCGTCGGGCTCGTCACCCTCTGGCCGCGGGGCGAGGTGCCGACCAACCCCGACCTCGACTACGCCGTGTCCGGCGCGACCTTCCCCCGGGCCACCGTCCTCTCGCTCACCGAGGCCTGCCCGGCCGCGGTACCGGACGCCACCGACGGGGGGCCGGTCGGCGCGCCGGACTGCGGCCAGCTGGCCGTCCGGCTCGAGGACGGCTCGACCCGCACCGTGCGCATCCAGCCCGAGGTCACCCGCTCGGGGCTGCGCGCCGGCGACACGGTCGTCCTGCTCCGGCTGCCCGACGAGGCGGTCGCCGACGCCGCCGAGCAGGGAGCCGTCATCGACGACGCGTACTCGTTCGCGGGCGTCGACCGCGACCCGCCCCTCCTCGTCCTCGCGGCCGTCTTCGTCGTGCTCGTGCTCGTCGTGGCCCGCTGGCGGGGCCTGGCGGCGCTCGTCAGCCTCGGCATCGGCGGCTACGTGCTCCTGGAGTTCGTCGCGCCGGCCCTGCTCCAGGGTGCGGACCCGGTGGCCGTCGGCCTCACGGCGTCCGGGGCGACGATGCTGCTCGTCCTCTACCTCACGCACGGCCTCAGCCTGCGGACCTCGACCGCACTCATCGGCACCGTCGTCGGCCTCGGGCTCACCGCCGTCGCCGGCGTGCTCGGCTCGGACGCGGCCCGGCTCACCGGGGTCGGTGACGAGAACGGCGGTCTGCTGCAGGCGCTCGCGGGCGAGGTGCACCTCCACGACCTCGTCGCGTGCGGGGTGCTCATCGCGGCCTTCGGCGTCCTCAACGACGTGACGATCAGCCAGACCTCGGCGGTGTGGGAGCTGCGCTCGGCGGACCCGTTCCGCAGCCGTGCCGCCCTCTTCGCGTCGGCGATGCGGATCGGCCGCGACCACCTCGCGTCGACCGTGTACACGATCGTCTTCGCGTACGCCGGTGCCGCGCTGCCCATCCTCCTGCTCATCGCGCTCTCCGGGCAGGGCGCCGACAAGCTCTTCCTCTCCGAGGACATCACCGCCGAGGTCGTGCGCACCCTCGCCAGCGCCATCGGCCTCGTCCTCGCCATCCCGGCGACGACCGCGGTCGCCGTCCTCGTCGCGCCGCCCCCACGCACCGACGGCGGCGCGCCCGACCCGGTCCCCACGCCACCGGAGCCCGCCGCCGCGACCTGACCCGCGCTGGTGCCGCCCTGCCGGCTGTGGTGGGATCGGGGGCAGCAGCGGGACGTCCGTCGCGCTGCCGCCGACCGGAGGCCCGCGCATGCCCGACCCCCGACCCGCGACCTACGGCGTCCACTCCGAGGTGGGGCGCCTCCGCAAGGTGCTCGTGTGCCGCCCCGGACTTGCCCACCGGCGGCTGACGCCGACGAACTCCACGGACCTGCTCTTCGACGACGTGCTCTGGGTCGGACAGGCCGAGCGCGACCACGCCGACTTCGTCGCCGAGCTCACCGCGCGCGGCGTCGAGGTCCTCGAGCTGCACGACGTCCTCGCCGAGACGATGGCCGTGCCCGGCGCCCGCGACTGGCTGCTCGACCGCAAGATCGTGCCCAACCACGTCGGGCTCGGGCTCGTCGACTCGACCCGCGCCTTCCTCGAGACCCTCGACCCGCACCGACTCGCGGAGTTCCTCATCGGCGGGCTGGCCATCGTCGACCTGCCCGAGGAGTTCCGCACGCCGTGGGTGCTGCTCGCCCGCGAGCAGACCGGGAGCCGCGAGTACCTCCTGCCCCCGCTGCCGAACACCCTCTACACGCGCGACACCACGTGCTGGGTCTACGGCGGCCTGACCCTCAACCCGCTCTACTGGCCGGCCCGCCAGAACGAGACGATCATCTACAAGGCGATCTACACCTTCCACCCCGACTTCACCGGGGCCCCCATCTGGTGGGGCGACCCCGAGACCGACTGGGGCGAGGCCACGCTCGAGGGCGGTGACGTCATGCCGGTCGGCAACGGCGTGGTCCTCCTGGGGATGAGCGAACGCACCTCCCGGCAGGCGATCACCCAGGTCGCGGCGACCCTCTTCGCGCAGGGCGCCGCCGAGAAGGTCGTCGTCGCCGGGATGCCGCAGCTGCGGGCGGCGATGCACCTCGACACCGTCTTCACCTTCGCCGACCGCGACGTCGTCACGCTCTACCCGACGATCATGGACGGCGTGCACACCTTCGTGCTGCACCCGTCCGACGCCGCGCCCGGGGTCGAGATCGAGGACCGGGGCGAGGGCTCGTTCACCAAGGTCGTCGCGGAGTCGCTCGGGCTCGACGGCCTGCGCGTCATCGAGACCGGCGGCGACTCGTACGCCTCCGAGCGCCAGCAGTGGGACAGCGGCAACAACGCGGTCGCCGTCGAGCCCGGGGTGGTCTTCACCTACGACCGCAACACGACGACGAACGCGCTGCTGCGGGGCGCGGGCGTCGAGGTCGTCGAGATCCGGGGGGCCGAGCTGGGTCGGGGTCGCGGGGGCGGCCACTGCATGACCTGCCCGCTCGTGCGCGACCCCGTCGACTACTGAGCCCGGCGATGGCCGCCCACCGCACCTTCCGGCCCTCCGCGGGACGGACGTTGGGCGTGGAGTGGGAGCTCGGGCTCGTCGACCCGACGAGCCTCGACCTCGTCTCGCGCGCCCCGGAGCTGCTCGCGGCCCTCGAGGAGGACGCCCGGCCGGCGCGCGGCGGGGCCACCGGGCCGGGGCGCTCGCTCGTCACCAAGGAGCTGCTGCTCAACACCGTCGAGATCGTCACCGGCGTCTGCGAGAACGCCGCCGCGGCGGTCGAGGACCTCGAGCACGGCCTGTCGCGGGTGCGGCAGGCGGCCGACGGGCTCGGGGTGCAGCTGTTCGCGGGGGGCGCGCACCCGTTCACGCGGTGGGAGGACCAGGAGGTCTCCCCCGGGCAGCGCTACGAGACGCTCATCGACCGCACCCAGTGGTGGGGCCGGCAGATGGTCATCTACGGCGTGCACGTGCACGTCGGGGTCACCTCGGCCGCGAAGGTCTGGCCGCTGCTCAACGCGCTGCTCACCTACCACCCGCACCTCACGGCGCTCTCGGCGTCCTCGCCGTTCACCGGCGGCGTCGACACGGGGTACGCGAGCAACCGGACGATGCTCTTCCAGCAGCTGCCGACGGCCGGCCTGCCCTTCCAGTTCGAGACCTGGGCGCAGTACCGGTCCTACCTGCGCGACGTGTTCACCACCGGGGTCGTCGACGACGTCAGCGAGCTGCGGTGGGACATCCGGCCCTCGCTGCGGCTCGGGACGATCGAGGTCCGGGCCTGCGACGGGCTGACGTCGGTGGCCGACGTCGCGGCGATCGCGGCGTTCGTCCACTGCCTCGTCGTGCACCTCGAGGAGCGGCTCGACCGCGGCCGGCTCCCGGACCCGCTCCCGCCGTGGCACGTGCAGGAGAACAAGTGGCGCGCAGCCCGGTACGGCCTCGACGCGATCATCGTCGCCGACGCCCGCAGCCGCGAGGTCAAGGTCGTCGAGGACGTGCTCACCCTGCTCGACCGCCTCGAGCCGGTGGCCCGACGGCTGGGCTGCGTCGACGAGCTGCGCGGTGTCGAGGGGCTCGCCCGCGGCGGGGCGGGCTACCTCCGGATGCGCCACGCGGCGCAGGAGGCCGGGGGCGACCTGCGGGCCGCCGTGCGGGCGGCGCTCGTTCCTGAGTGAACCGGGAGGCGTCCGACGACCGGCGGCGAAACCACGGTGCGGACGCGGTGACCACCCTCCTACGGTGGCCGGGTGCAGTCGCCGCCACCGGACCTCCCGCCCGCCCGCGTCCTCGCGATCGTGCGTGACGGCTGGCGGCCCGGGGCGACGGCGGCGGGGTACCTGCCGGTCGGGTTCGGCAGCCACCACTGGCGGGTCGAGGACGACGACGGGCGGGCCTGCTTCGCGTCCGCCGACGCCGTCGACGGGCCGGGCGGGTGGGAACGGCTGGCCGGGGCCTTCGGGGTCGCGGCCGCCGCCCGGGCCGCGGGGGTGCCCGAGGCGCACGGGCCGGTGCCGGGGCGTGACGGCACGCTGCTCGCGCGCTCGGGGTTGTGGGCGGTGTCGGTGCAGCCCTGGCTGGAGGGCGAGGCCGGCCGGTTCTCCGACCGGTGGTCCGACGCCGAGGCCGAGGCCCTCGTCCGGCTCCTCGCCGGGCTGCACGGGGTGCGGCACGCCGCGCCGCCGGAGGAGCCCGACCTCCCCGGGCGTCCGGCACTCGACGGCGTCCTCGCCGCTGTGGCCCGGGGCCGTCGTCCGGACGGGGGTCCGCTCGGGCCGGAGGTGGCCGACGTCCTCGCCCCCCGGCTCGGCGCGCTGCGCCGCGAGCTGCGGCGACTCGACGCCTCGGTCGCCTGTGACCCGGGGCGGGTCGTCGTCACGCACGGTGAGCCGCACCCGGGCAACGTCGTGCGGACCGGCGCCGGGCCGCGGCTCGTCGACTGGGACACGGCGCGCGCGGCCGAGCCGGAGCGCGACCTGTGGCTCGTCGCCGCCCGCACGGACCTCGACGTCGCGGCGCTCTACGCCGAGCTCACCGGTCGGCTGGTCGACCCGGAGCGGATGGCCGGCCGCGAGCGGCGCTGGGCACTCGCCGACGTCGCGTCGTTCGTCCCCGCCCTGCTCGCCGCGTCCGGACCGGACGCCGACACGGCGTGGCAGCTGGAGGCGTTGGGCCGGACGCTCGAGGCGCTCTGAGGCGGCGTCGGCTCAGCAGCCGGTGGCACGCCCCGACGCACGATCGATGAGAAGGCCCTCTTCCTCCCAGGTGAAGGTGTAGGTCAGTGCGAAGGCGCGACATATCACTTCGTCGTCCATGATGTCCTCGGTCTTGAGCAGGACCTTGGCCGAAACGCCGCTCTCCTCGTCCGAAGCAGACTGAACGTCTATGGATCGCCACGTCGAACCAGCGACACCTTGCGTCCAGGCATCAAGCCCCCCCAGCTCCTGCTGTTCTCGAGGGGTGAACGACTCGAAGGCCGCGGGGAACGAACCCTCGTTGATCAGAGTGCCGTGCGTGAACAAGACCTGGCCGACGATGGCTTCGAGAGGATCTGCTTCGTCGCTGATCTCGAGGGCGTCACCCTCGTCGGGGGGGTTGTCCTCCGGCGGAATCACGTCATCGCTGGAACAGGCGGTATCAGGACTGTCGTCGGCTTCCAGGGCAGCCAAGTCGCTGCTGAGGTCATCGACCGGGATGAAGAATCCGGTCCCCTCCGCTCGCACGGTCGCCGACGGAACGCTGTCGGAGGCGGCCAGACCAACAGCGGTGAAGACGCCGACGACCGACCCGTCTTCGTCGAGGACCGGACCGCCACTGTTTCCACCGTTGCCGGCCGCGTCGGTGACGTGGGCCCGCTCAATCGTCCCGTCCTCGCCCGCGATCCGTTCATCGAGTCCCTTGACGATTCCTTGGCTGATCTGCAGCGTGTAGCTCCCCAGGGGGTAACCGACGATGGCGATGGGGCTGCCACGCTCGGGCACCCGCGACGCAAGCTGGAAGGGCTCACCCCCGAGGGGCTCCGTGAGCTCCAGAACCGCGAGATCGTGATCCGGGAACACGTCGACGACCAACGCGTCGGCGGTCTCACCCTCCTCAGTTTGTGCCGAGATCGCTTGGGCACCGTTCGCGACGTGAGCCGCCGTCACGACATGACCGTCATCGAGGAGAAAGCCGGTCCCCATCCAAGCGCCGTCCTCACACGAACTGACAGCCAGTCTGAGCACCGCTTCATCGTGATCCTCGAACACCGCCCGCCATCCCGCAGGAGACGTGGTCTTCCCAGTCTCTGCCGGATCGGTGGATTTCTGACCCGGTGAGGGAGGTTCAGGCGTGACGAGGCTGCACCCCGCCAGAGCCGCGGCGAGTAGCAAGGCAAGATAGCGAGCAGCGGCCATGTGCCCTCCCGACATCAATTCCTGTCTGGATGGTACGGCCGGCGCAGTGGCGGCATAAGCCCCTGTTCAGGCTTGTGCTTCCCGCTGTTCGGGGCCAGGAGCGACAGGGTGCGAGAAAAGCTCTCAGTCGGAGCGGCCCGCGGCGACGGCGTCGAGCTCGTCGGCGACCGGGGTGGCGCCTCCGTTGAACTCGACGACCGCACCGGCGGCTCCCGGACGCTCCAGCGCCTCGGCGACGACGAGGGCCACGTCGTCGCGCGGGACCGACCCCTTGCCGGCCCCCGTGCGGGAGGTCTCGATGGCGCCGGTGCCCGGGTCGTCGGTGAGCCGGCTGGGGCGCAGCAGTGTCCACTCCAGCCCGGACGCCTCGAGGTGCGCGTCGGCCGTGGTCTTGGCGTCGGCGTAGGCGAAGAACGGGTCGTCCTGCGGCACACCGTGATCCGGGCCGGCGCCGAAGTACGACACCATGAGGTAGCGGCGGACCCCGGCCTGCTCGGCGGCGTCCATCGAGCGGATGGCGGCGTCCCGGTCGACCGCGTAGGTGCGGGACGCGTCACCGCCCCCGGCGCCGGCCGACCAGACGACGGCGTCGTGGCCCGAGAGCAGGTCGGCGAGCTCGTCGGTGGACATCGACTCGACGTCGGCGACGAGGGCGGTGGCCCCGTCGGCCTCGACGTCGGCGGCGTGGTCGGGGTTGCGGACCACCGCGCTGACCTCGTGGGAGCGGGTGCGGAGGAGGGGGGTCAGGCGGCGGGCCACCTTGCCGTGGGCGCCGATGAGGAGGATGCGCATGGTCGGGCCAACCAGCGCACCGGCCGGTCTGTTCCGTGCGGTGGGCGTCAGCGGGGGTGGCGGGCCCGGCGGCGCAGCTCGCGGACGATGGTCGCCTGGCGCCGGACGACGAGGCTGCGGTGGTCGAGCGTGTCGTCGGCGCGGGCCTGGCGCAGCGCGTCCTCCGTGCCGGCGAGCTCCTCGATCAGCTCGCGGACCGATCGTCCGTGGGGGCTGCGGTCCTGCGTCGACGTCGCCATGACGACACCCTGCCGAGCGCGCCTCGGAGCCTCCTTCGGGCTCCCTGTGAGCTGCCTGTCAGGACGCCGGGTCGGGCTCGGGAGTCGTCGCGGGGCGGGCCGGGCGGTGCTTGGTCGCGTGGTACTCGGCGAGGCGCCGGTCGGCGTCCTTCCCGAAGAGGATGCGGGCCACCTCGCGCAGGCCGTCGGAGTCGTCGATGTCCTCGTCGCGCACGACGAGGTCGATCTTGCTGCGGCGGCGCATGAAGTCGTCGAGCGTCACGACCATCTCGTGCTCGGCGGCGGTGTACAGCTCGGCGCGCAGGTAGTCGGCCGAGCCCATGACGTCCTCGCCCATCGCCGGGTCGGCCCGGATCGCCTCGAGCAGGTCGAAGGCCCGACGGCCGTAGCGGCGCCACAGCCGGTCGCTGAGCGGCTCGGTGTCGGGCTTGGTCCGCAGGGCGTCGAGGCGCATCAGCCGGGCCTGGCGGAAGAACTCGGCGCGGGTCTGGGGAGCGGGCTCGCCGTACCAGTTCGCGAGGTCCTTCTCGAGCGGGACGCCGAGGTGCTCGACCTCGGCGGCCACCTCCTCGCCGACGTTGAGGCAGTCGGTGAGCTTCCCGCCGAGGACGGTGACGACCGCCCGCTCGTCGTCGCGCTCGATCTCGTGCTTGCGGGACAACGAGGTCCAGTCGGCCTCGGACTGGTCGCCGGCGCCCCGGCGGACGACGAGCGGGCGCACCCCGCAGCGCTCGGCGATGACGTCGTCGGGCGTCAGCGGCGTCGGCAGGTCGAGCCGGGCGTTGATCTGCCCGAGGAGGAAGGTGCGGTCCTCGTCGGTGACCTCGGTCCACGGCGAGTCGACCCGCGTGTCGGTGGTCCCGATGACCGAGCGGCGGCCCATGGGGATGACGTAGAAGAGGCGCTGCGTGTCGTCGAAGAAGGCGAGCACGCGGTCGTGGTGGGTCGTCGTCAGCCGCGGGACGACGAGGTGGATGCCCTTCGAGCAGACGATGCGGTGCTCGGTGCTCAGCCCCCACGACGCGTTGAGGTCGTCGACGAACGGGCCGGCTGCGTTGACGACCACCCTTGCGGCAGTGGTGATCTCGGCGCCGGAGTCGGTGTCGCGCAGGTGGCAGACCCAGCGGTCGCCGATGCGCGTCGCCGAGGTCAGCTCGACGTAGTTGGCGACCGCGGCCCCCGCCTCGACGGCGGAGCGGACGAACGAGAAGACGAAGCGGGCGTCGTTGTCGACGAGGAAGGCGTCGCGGTACTCGATGGCGCCGCGGACGTCGCTGGTGTCGATGACCGGCTCCTGCTCCTTGACCTCCTCGGCGTCGTAGAGGTGCGGCCGCTCGGTGCCGAACAGGCCGATGCCCCAGTAGGCGGTGGCGCCGAGCCCGGCGAACCACGGCTTGTACGGCGAGGAGTGGTCGAGGGCGGCGAGGAAGCCGATCTCCTTGATGTTGTCCGGGTAGGCCTTCATCAGCCGGTTCCGGCTGCGGCACAGGCCGAAGACGAGCGGCAGCTCGTAGTTCTCGAGGTACTTGAAGCCGCCCCAGACGAGGTTGCTCGACTCCTGGCTCGTGAAGCCGCCGAAGTCGCCGCGGTCGATGAGCGCCACGGAGGCGCCTCGTCCGGCGAGGGCAGCAGCGGAGACGGCACCGTTGATGCCGGCGCCGACGACGAGGACGTCGAACAGGCCACCGTCGATCCGCTCGATGTTCGCCGACCGCAGGCTCATGGGGACAAGCGTAGGCGCCGCCGGTCGCCGCGGGTCGCGGAGGTCTCCCGGCCGGACGCGGCCGGCTCAGAAGGGTGGGGTCTCGGGCAGGGGTGGTCGCCGGGGTGGGCGGGGTGGGTGGTCGGTGGTGGCGTGGACGGGTCGGGTGGGTCGGTGGACGTCGATGCGGCATCCGGGGCGTGGTGTGGGTGGTCCGAGGTGGTGTTCGAGGGTGAACTCGAGGTGGGAGTGGGGTCCGTCGGGGAGGACGAGGCCGGGGTTGGACGGGGGCGGCGGTTCGGGTTCGCCGGGTTTCCAGAGGGGTGGGGCGGGTCGGTGGTCGGGTGGGTCGGTGCTGCGGACCCGGCCGGTGGGGTCGGTGACGGTGTAGGTGGCGTCGGGGGTGAGGCGGGTGTGCCAGCCGGGGCGTTGCTTGGTGCGGTGGTGGCGGCGGCAGAGGGTGACGAGGTTGGCGGCGGTGGTCGCCCCCGCGGGCCAGGGGGTGACGTGGTCGAGGTCGCAGTAGCGGGCGGCGACGGTGCAGCCGGGGAAGCGGCAGCGGGTGTCGCGGGCGCGGACGAGCGCGGCGAGCTTCGCGCCGGGCCGGTAGGCGGTGGTGGCGAGCTCGTCGTCGGGGTCGAGGAGGGCGCCGGTGTCGGGGTGGGCGGTGTGCTCGTGGACGACGGTGGTCACGGTCGAGTTGCCGGTGACGAGGTCGGTGAGGGCCTTGGCGCGGGCTCGGTCCAGACGCTCGCAGGTGCCGTCGGTGAGGTACTGCTGGGCGAGGGCGTCGACGGCGGCCCACGCGTCCCGCGCCTCGTCGGAGGGGAAGGTGCCCAGCCAGGTGTCGACGCCCGGTTCGTCGACCCACCGCCGCAGCGAGGACTCCGCGCGGGCCCGCTCGGCCCGCCGACGCAGGAGTTCCGGGCTGATCCTCGCGAGGAGCCGGCGCGTACGGCGGCGGAGCCTGGGGCCGTCCTCGGTGCCGAACCAGGGGTCGAGCGACGCCACGACGGTGGCGGCCACCTCGGCCGGGCACTCCTCGAGCTCGTGCGCGACGACTCCGGCGCGGTACCCGTCGAGCCGCCCCTCGCACATCGCGGCGTGCAGCCCACCGAGCCCGGCCGACGTCCCCGCCGCCTGCTCCCCGTCGGCGGCCCGGCGGACCGCGTCCCGGACCCGCCGCTCGGCGGCGACCGCGGACAGGCGCAGCACCCCGGACACGACCGCCGGCGCGTCGAGCGAGACGTGGCCGGGTGTCCGTTGGGTCTCGACCAGCTCACCCGTTTCGAGGAGCTCGGGCTCGATCGCGGCGAGCCGGACGATGACCGAGTCCTGCGCCGCGGCGACGACGTTCGCCAGGGACTGCAGCTCCTCCAGCGCCTCGGACCACTCCTCGACGGACCCCCGGACGTCGGCGGGGGAGAGCAGCCCGGCGACGAGCGTCCGCGCTGCCCGGGCGTCGCGGACGACGTCCTGCGGTGTCGCTGTCGCAGCCATCGGCTCCCCCTCCCCTCGTGCCCCCATCCTACCCCGGACCACCGACGGAAACCACTATCCACAGGACCAAAAAGGCTGTCCGGCAACATTCTTCGCGTCGCACGGGCTTCCTCGCACGTCATTCCGGAGGCCCGGATCGATCCCGGCCCCGGCGCGCCGCGATGAGTTCTGCCCGTCCCACCGGTCAGACTGCCCGACACGCCCTCCACCACACCTAGGAGCACCCACCATGTCCTTCCAGGCCTACCTCGACACCATCGAGAAGAAGACCGGCAAGATCCCGCAGGAGCTCGTCGACGAGGCGCACGCCCGCGGCTACGGACCCGACACCAAGGCGGGCGAGATCGTCGCCTGGCTCGCCGACGAGTACGGGCTCGGTCGCGGCCACGCGATGGCCCTCGTCCACGTCGTGAAGAACGGCGCCGGCATCAGCGACAAGCACGTCGGCACGACCGGCACGCACCGCGACGAGTCCGACGTCCTGCGCCTCGACGGCCTCGCCAACCGCTGACCGGGCGGCGGACGGGATGCGCACCCTCGCGGTGACCGAGAACATCACGCTCGACGGCCGGATCGACATGGTCGGCGACTGGTTCGACTCCCAGTCCGACGATCCCGGCCTCCGGGCCGAGAACACCCGGCAGATGGCGGCCGCCGACGCCCCCCTCGTCGGACGGGAGACGTTCGAGGCGTTCCGCGGGTACTGGCGCGATCTCGACGACGACACGACCGGCGTCAGCGCCTACCTCAACCGGGTCGAGAAGCACGTCGTCTCCTCGACGCTCACCGACCCGGATTGGGCGGGCACCACGGTGCTCGGCGCGGACTGGCTCGACCGGGTGGCCGCCCTGCGCGGCGGCGAGGGCGGCGACATCGTCTGCACGGGCTCGGTGACGCTCGTCCACGCCCTCGTCGGGGCCGGGCTCGTCGACGAGTTCCGCCTCTTCCAGTACCCCGTCGTCCAGGGCGAGGGGCGCCGGCTCTTCCCGGACGGCCACACCGCGCGCGGCCTCGCCCTCGCCGACTCGACGGTGTTCGCCGGCGGCGGCGGTCACCAGCGGTGGGTCGTCACCCGCTGACGTCGCGGGCGCCTCACCCGGCCCGGGGGTCGGCCAGCACGTCCCTCCAGGAGTGCTGCGGTTCGTACCCGAGCAGCCGGCGGGCCTTGTCGATGCAGAAGAACGTCTCGCGCTCGCCCATCTCGCGCCGCACCGGCACCCCGTCGTAGAACCGCGCGACGAGCTCGGCCGTCCGGGCCGCGACCGAGTGGTCGGCGTTGGCGACGTTGAACACCTCGTACCCCAGGCCGTCGGTGCGCAGGCAGCACTCGATCGCCAGGGCCAGGTCGCGGACGTCGATGTACGCGAAGATGTTCCGCCGCCGCTGCGCCGGGTCCTCGAGGAACCCCGGGAAGAGCTCCTCGTACTCGTGCGGCTCGATGACGTTGTTGATCCGCAGCCCGTAGACGTCGGCCCCGGTCCGGCGCTGCACCGAGCGCGCCGTCACCTCGTTCACGACCTTCGACGTCGCGTACGCGTCCTCGGGGACGGTCGGGTGCTCCTCGTCGACCGGCAGGTACTCGGGGCGGCGCTCGCCGCGTGCGAAGCAGACGCCGTACGTCGTCTCGGACGAGGCGAAGACGACCTTCCGGATGCCGAGCACCGCCGCGGCCTCCAGCACGTTCCACGTCGACAGCACGTTGTTCGCGTAGGTCGAGGTGTCCGAGCGCAGGAGGATGGCCGGCACGGCCGCGAGGTGCACGATCGCGTCGTAGGCGGCCTCCTCGGGAGAGTCCAGCTCGGCGAACGAGGCGGGCATCCGCAGCGCGGAGACGAGCTGACCGAGGTCGGTGAGGTCGACGTCGAGGTCGGTGACGCCGTCGAGCCCGAGCGGCACCCGGTCGACGTTGGTCACGGTGTGGCCCTGCTCGACGAGGAAGGGGACGACGTGGCGGCCGGCCTTGCCGCTGCCGCCGGTGAGGAGGATGCGCATGCCCGCCATCCTCACACCGCCCGGCGGCGCCGACGCCGGGAGCGGTCGCTCAGAACGCGATGCGCACCCCGGTGAGCTCCTCGGACCGCTCCCAGAGCAGGCCGGCGAGCGTCTCGTCACGCGCCCACTGCGAGCGCCGGGCCTCACCCACCGGCCCCCGGGTCTCGCCGATGCCCGTCGGGCCCGAGTACGAGCCGGGGGCGGCGACGGTCGCCGCGTACAGCGGCCCCTCCGCGCCCTTCTCCGGCCCGGGGAAGAGCAGCCGCACGCCGAGCTGGCCGATGGTGCCGACGACGGGGATGGCCCCCATGCCGTCCTTGCTCGCGACGAGGTTGGTCGCCGACACCCCGGGGTGCGCGGCCGTCGAGGTGAGCGGCGACCCGGCGGCGGAGGCCCGGCGCTGCAGCTCGTCGGCGAAGAGCAGGTTGGCCAGCTTGGACTGCCCGTAGGTCTTCTGCGCGTCGTAGCCCTCGCGCGGGTTCCCCTCGAGGACCGCCCCGTCGCCGCGGTGGTGGGCGATGGACGACACCGTCGTCACCCGCGGTGCCGTCGCCTCGAGCAGCCGCGGCAGCAGCCGGCCGGTCAGCGCGACGTGCCCGAGGTGGTTGGTGCCGAACTGCAGCTCGAAACCGTCCGCCGTCTCGCGGTACCGCGGGGGTGTCATGACCCCGGCGTTGTTGACCAGCAGGTCGAGCGGACCCTCGAACCGGTCGGCGAACCGCCGGACCGACTCCTGCGAGGCGAGGTCGAGCTCCTCGACCGACACCGCTCCCGGCACCCCGGCGCGGCGGATGCGGCGCGCGGCCTCCTCGCCGGCCGCCGTGTTGCGCACCGCGAGCACGACGTCGGCGCCGTGCCGGGCCAGCTCGCGCGCCTCGACGAGGCCGATGCCCGAGTTGGCGCCGGTGACCACCGCCCGCCGTCCGGCCAGGTCGGGGATCTGCTCGAACGTCCAGCGGGTCATCGGGTGGCCTCTCGTCGGGGTCAGGACCGGGCGGCGCGCGTGCACCACCCCTCGACCCTCGAACGAGCACCGGCCCCCGACGATTCCGCGACGCCCCCCGCGACGAGGTACGCGACGGGCAGCCAGAAGCGGTGGCGGGCCACGCAGCGCACGTGGGCGTGCTCCACCGGACCGTCCGTGCTCTCCAGCACGACGCGGTCGAGCACCTCGGCGATCAGCCCGCACTCGGGGCAGCGGCTGGTGTCCATGGGTCCTCCCTCCGGTCGCCGGGTCCGGGAAGGAGGTCCCGGGTCGGCGTGGTGATACCTCGGGGGACCGGGCGACGGTGGGGCAGGATGGCCGGGTGAGGGTCGCGGTGATGGCCACCTGCCTCGGGGACGCGATGTTCCCGGAGGCCCCGCGCGCCACCGTGCGGCTGCTGCGCCGGCTCGGGGTCGAGGTCGACGTGCCGGACGCCCAGACCTGCTGCGGCCAGCCAATGGTCAACACCGGGTACCTCGACGAGGCGGTCCCCCTCGTGCGCACCACCGTCAGTGCCTTCGCGGGCTACGACGCCGTCGTCGTGCCGAGCGGGTCGTGCGCGGGGTCGGTGCGCCACCAGCACCGGATGGTCGCCGACCGGGCGGACGATGCCGCGCTGCGGCGTGGCGTGGCCGACCTGGTCCCCCGCACCCACGAGCTGAGCGAGTTCCTCGTCGACGTCCTCGGCGTCACCGACGTCGGCGCCTCGTTCCCGCACCGGGTCACCTACCACCCGACCTGCCACTCGCTGCGGATGCTCCGCGTCGGCGACCGCCCGCTGCGGCTGCTGCGGGCCGTCCACGGCATCGACCTCGTCGAGCTGCCCCGCGCCGACGAGTGCTGCGGCTTCGGGGGCACCTTCGCCGTCAAGAACGCCGACACCTCCGTCGCCATGGGGTCGGACAAGGCCCGGCACGTGCGCGAGACCGGGGCCGAGGTGCTCGTCGCCGGAGACGCGTCCTGCCTCATGCACGTCGGCGGGCTGCTCTCGCGCCAGCGGGCCGGGGTGCGCACGATGCACCTCGCCGAGGTCCTCGCGGCGACGGCTGACGACCCGGCGGGGGTGGGGTGAGGATGGCCCGCACGTTCGTCGGGATGCCGCCCTTCCCGGTCGCCGCCCGCTCCGCGCTCTCCGACACCCGGTTGCGGCGCAACCTCGCCCACGCGACGGGCACCATCCGCGAGAAGCGCGCGAGGGTCGTCGCCGAGGTCGAGGACTGGGAGGACCTGCGCCGGCAGGCGGCCGCCGTCAAGGACGCGACGCTCGCCCGGCTCGACGAGCACCTGCTCACGCTCGAGGCGGCGCTGACCGCCCGCGGCGCGACGGTCCACTGGGCCCGCGACGCCGCCGACGCGTGCGCGGTGGTCGCCGACGTGGCCCGGGCGCACGGCGTCGACGAGGTCGTCAAGGTCAAGTCGATGGCCACCCAGGAGATCGGGCTGAACGAGGCGCTGGCCGCGCAGGGCATCGCCGCCTGGGAGACCGACCTCGCCGAGCTCATCGTCCAGCTCGGTGACGACCTGCCGAGCCACATCCTCGTGCCGGCGATCCACCGGGGCCGGGCCGAGGTCCGCGAGATCTTCCGGACCCGGATGGCGGCCGCCGGCCGACCGGCCCCCGACGACCTCACCGACGACCCCGCCGCGCTCGCCGGCGCCGCCCGGCTGCACCTGCGCGAGAAGTTCCTCCGCGCCCGGATGGCCGTCTCCGGCGCCAACTTCGCCGTCGCGGAGACCGGCACGCTCGTCGTCGTCGAGTCCGAGGGCAACGGCCGGATGTGCCTGACGCTGCCCGAGGTGCTCGTCTCGGTCGTCGGCATCGAGAAGGTCGTCCCCACGTTCGGCGACCTCGACCTCTTCCTCCGGCTGCTACCGCGCTCGTCCACCGGCGAGCGGATGAACCCCTACACCTCGACGTGGACCGGCGTGACGCCCGGCGACGGACCGCAGGAGGTGCACGTCGTCCTCCTCGACAACGGCCGCACCCGGGCCCTCGCGGACGAGGTCGCGCGGCCGGTGCTGCGCTGCATCCGCTGCTCGGCCTGCCTCAACGTGTGCCCGGTCTACGAGCGCGTCGGCGGCCACGCCTACGGGTCGGTCTACCCCGGGCCGATCGGCGCCATCCTCAACCCGATGCTCACGGGGGTCGGCTCCGACCCCGCCACCGACGCCCTGCCCTACGCCTCGACGCTCTGCGGCGCCTGCGGTGACGTCTGCCCGGTGGCCATCGACATCCCCGGCCTGCTCGTCCACGAGCGGGTGCGGGTCGTCGACGCCCACCGGGCCGACCCGCGGCCGAAGCCCGAGGCGCTCGCGATGCGCGCCGCTGCTTGGGTACTCGGTGACTCACGCCGGATGGCGTTGGGGGAGAGGGCGTCCGGGCTGGCCGGTCGGCTGCGGACCCGTCGGGCAGCACCCGGTGGGCGGGGGGTCCTCGGCTGGCTGCCCTTCCCGGGCTCGCGCTGGACCGGTGCCCGCGACCTGCCGACCCCACCGGTCGAGTCCTTCCGCGCCTGGTGGCGCCGCACGGGCCGGGACGAGGGGCAGGGCCGTCGATGAGCGCCCGCGACGACGTCCTGGCCGCCGTGCGAGCGGCCCTCGGCGAGGACCGGCCGGACCTGCCGGCGGTCGACCGCTCCTACCGCGACCGTGACCCGCTCCCCGCCGGGGCCGACCTCGTCGACCTCTTCGTCGAGCGGGTCGAGGACTACCGGGCCGAGGTGACCCGGTGTGCCGCAGCCGACCTCGAGGCCACGGTCGCCGCGGCCCTGGCCGGGGCGGAACGCGTCGTCGTGCCGGATGGCCTCGACCTCGCCGTGCGCGGGGCGGTCCCCGACGCCGACCTGACGCCCACCGGGCTCGACGCCGTCGACGCGGTCGTCACGCGGGCCTCGCTCGGGGTCGCCGAGACCGGCACGCTCGTCCTCACGCACGGCCCGGGCGAGGGGCGGCGGGCGATCACCCTCGTCCCGGACGTCCACGTCTGCGTCCTGCCCGCGTCGGGCGTCGTGCGGGGCGTCACCGATGCGGTCGCGGCGCTCGACCCCGTGCGCCCGCAGACCTGGGTCAGCGGCCCGAGCGCCACGAGCGACATCGAGCTCGACCGCGTGGAGGGCGTGCACGGGCCGCGCACCCTCCACGTGGTGCTCGTCAGCGACGCGTGAGGGCGATGACCGGGATGACGCGCGTCGTCTTCTGCTCGTAGGACCGGAAGCCCTCCGACATCGCGGTGAACCGGGCCCACGCGGTGTCGCGCTCCTCGCCCTCGAGCACGCGCGCCCGCACCTCGACGGTGCCGTCGTCCGGTGTCTCGATGGCCGCGTCCGGGTGGGTGCGGAGGTTGTGGAACCAGGCGGGGTTGTCCGGGGCGCCGCCCTTGGAGGCCGCGACGAGCCAGGTGTCGTCGCCGTCGCGGATGGCGGCGACGGGGCTGACCCGCTCGGTCCCGGTGCGAGCGCCGGTGTGGTGCAGCAGCACGAGGCCGCGGCCGAAGCCCATCGTCTGCACCGTCCCGCCGTTGGCGCGGAACTCCTCGATGATGTTCTGGTTCCAGTCGGACACGGTGGCGCCTCTCTCGTCGGTCTGCCCCCGTGCCAACCGCCGGTCCGGCGGTCGTGTTCCGCCGCGCCGTCAGACGGCGGGCTGCCAGCCCTCGCGCCCGGCCTCCGCGTCGCTGCGCAGGATGCAGAACTCGTTGCCCTCGGGGTCGGCGAGGATCACCCACCCGGTGCCGGGCCCGTACTGGCCGCGGTGGTCGGAGACCTCGACGGCGCCGTGGGCGAGCAGCCGGGCGAGCTCGTCGTCCCGGCTGCCCTCGACCGGGACGAGGTCGAGGTGGATGCGGTTCTTGCCGACCTTGGTCTCGGGGACCTCGATGAAGAGCAGCCGGTGCGAGCCGTCGCGCGCGAGGACCACGCACTCCTCGTGGCCGGGCTCGTTGGGGTCGCCGGCGACGTCGACGTAGTCGAGGACGCCCTTCCACCACTCGGAGAGCTCGTAGGCGTTGCGGCAGTCGATCGTCGTGTGCGAGACGCGTGCGGTCATGGGCGCCACCCTGTCACCCGCTGCCGCACGGGGCCAGCGGTTTCGCGCTCAGGCGTGGATGGCGGCCGGGATGCCGTCGGAGAAGACCTCGGGCGGGTCCGGCAGCGACCGGGAGAGCCCGGTCGCCCGCCGGGCGGCGGTCCACGCGACGGCGCAGGCGTCGAGCACGTCGTCGGCGGCATAGCCCCGGCCCTCGAGCACCGACGGGCGGGCGACGCCGGCGGCGGCGAGGGCCTCGAGGCGCGCGGCCCGGCCCTCGGCGGTCTTCTTGCCGGGGAGCAGCGGGGCGCCGGCCATCGTCGCGAACGAGACCTCGGGATGGACCTCGAGGACCTCGACGGTCGGCCGTGAGCGCACCCAGGCGTCGACCTCGAGGATCTTGGCGCGCAGCGCGAAGGCCTGCGACCCGACCCCCTGGCCGCTGAGCGACCGGTTGACGGTGTCGGCCGAGGCCCGGTCGTCGGCCGCGTACGCCGCGCGGGTGAGCGTCGTGAACACCGACGACGCCTTGCCGGGCAGCGCCTGCCGGGCGAGGGCATCCGCCCGGCGGGTCGTGCTGTCCGGCAACCCGATCGGGATGTCGATGCCGACGACGCGGACGTCCGCGGACTCGCGGACGGCCTCGACGAGCTCGGCGACCGTCGCGGCCACGACGACCCGGGGCCGCGGCGCGCCGGGCTCCAGCAGCGCCCCGACCCACCCGGCCTTGCAGCCGTCGACGCCGAGCACCGGCACGGTGACCTCGACCGGCGTCGCAGCACCGATGTCCCCCTCGCCCGCCGCGTCCTCGTCGACGAGCCCGGCGACCGCGCCGAGGACGAGGTCGAGGGTGACCTCGAACTCGGCACCGAAGGACCAGCCAGGCCGCAAGGCGTGCTCGCGGGCGAACTCGGTGAAGTGCGGGAAGGCGGCCGCGGTGGCCTCGTCGACGATCTCGCCCTCGATGACGGCGAGCTCCTCCTGGTCGGCGAAGGGCAGGGCCAGCTCCTGGACCATGAAGCCGTAGAGGTGGGCGTCGACGAGGGCGAAGACGTGGCCGGTGGCCGCCAGCGAGAAACCGGCCCGGCGCAGGCAGCCGAGCACGGCGTCGTGGTGGCCGACGGCCTCCGGTCCCGGTGAGCGCCGCGCGTCCATGAGCCCGACCGCCCAGCGGTGGCGCAGGAGGACCTCGCGGCCGACGACGGAGCGGCGACGCAGCTCCTCGCGCCACGGGCGCCCGGCCACCGGTGCGTGGAACTCGGCGAAGACGGCGTCGACCATCGCGTCGAGCAGGGCGTCCTTGTGCGGGACGTGGTGGTAGAGCGACATCGCCTCGACGCCGAGCCGGCCGGCCAGCGCGCGCATCGAGAGGGCCGCGAGCCCGGACCCGTCGGCGAGCGAGACGGCCTCGGCGACGATCCGCTCCCGGGTCAGGGCGGGGCGCTCCGGGCGGGGGGTGCGTGGGGGCACGGGGCTCCTCGGGGCGGTGGGGTCGGCTGGGCGGGCTTGCGCCATCTTACGGCGTAAGGCTACCGTGGCGCCCATCAGCGGTGACTTACGGTGTAAGGGAGATGGGCGTGCGAGCGATCGTGCAGGACGAGTACGGCGGCACCGACCGCCTCCGACGGGACGAGCTGCCGGACCCGGTCCCGGCCCGTGGCGAGGTGCTCGTGCGCGTCGGGGCGGCGGGGATCGACCGCGGCACGGTCCACGTGATGACCGGTCTGCCCCGCCTCGCCCGGTTGGGGCTCGGGCTGCGGAGGCCGAAGCCACGGCACCGCACCCCGGGTCGTGACGTCGCCGGCACCGTCGTGGCCCTCGGACCGGACGTCACGGGGTGGGCGGTCGGCGAGCGCGTGTACGGCACCGCCGACGGCTCGTGCGCGGAGCTGGCCGTCGTGCCGGTCGCCCGCCTCGCCCGCCGCCCCGAGCGGCTGGCGGTCGAGGAGGCGGCGTCCGTCCCGGTCTCCGGGCTGACCGCCCACCAGGCCCTCCGCGGCGCGGGCGTCGGACCCGGGCAGCGGGTGCTCGTCGTCGGGGCCTCGGGCGGTGTCGGGTCGTTCGCGGTGCAGCTCGCCGTGGCGGCCGGCGCCGTGGTCACCGGGGTCTGCAGCGCCGCGAAGGCCGACCTCGTCCGCGACCTCGGGGCGGCCCACGTGATCGAGCACGAGCACGCGGACATCGAGTCCGAGGGCGTCCGGTACGACGTCGTCCTCGACATCGGCGGCCACCGGCCGGTCCGGCGGCTGCGGCGGGTCCTCGCCCCGCGCGGCACCCTCGTCGTCGTCGGCAGCGAGACGAGCGGACGGTGGCTCGGGGGCCTCCAGCGCTCGGTCGGCGCGGCGCTCCTCTCGCCGTTCGTCCGGCAGCGGCTCGTCATGCACGTGGCGGCGGAGCGCGGGAGCGACCTCGCCGAGCTGACGCCGCTCCTGGAGTCCGGGGCGGTGCGACCGCACATCGAGCGCACCTGGCCGCTGGAGGAGGCGGCCCGGGCGATCGAGCACGTCGCGGCCGGCCGGGCCCGCGGCAAGGTCGTCGTGGTGGTCGACCCCTCGGCCTAGCGCCCGTCCTCGGTGAGGAAGTCGAGCGCCTGGGCCGCCGTCCAGCCGTCCGGGTGGCGGCGGAGCAGCTCGCGGGCCCCGGCGAGGTCCTCGCCGAGGGTGACGAGCGGGGGCTCGGCGTACCCGTCGCGGCGCTGCTGGCCCAGTCCCACGGTCGCCGTCAGCCCGTTGCACAGGCAGCGGCGGCCCTCGGTCTCCTCGAGGGTGCCGCCCTTGCGGAGGAACATCGCGACGGGCTCGGCGCCGCACCGGAACCCGACCGACCCGTCGGGGCGCTCGTAGGGCTGGCGCAGGTACGAGAGGTCGCAGAGGCGCGGGCGGTCGGCGGCCACGGCGGGGTCGCTCGCCGTCCCGGGCAGGTCGACGACCTTGAACGGGAACCCGGTCGGGCTGGCGCGCGGGTCGTTGCGGACCACGAGGTCGCCCGCGGCGAGGCGGCCGAGCAGGTCGCGGCGGACGGCGTCGGTGAGCCCGGACTCGGCGCAGAGCGCGAAGACCGTCCCCACCTGGATGCCCTCGGCCCCGGCCTCGCGGGCGGCGGCCAGGCCGTCGGGGCTGCCCGTCGCGCCGGCCACCCAGAACGGCAGGCCGAGGGCGGCGACCTTCGCGAGGTCGGCCTCGTCGCGGACGCCGTAGACCGGGGCCCCGTGCTCGTCGAGCTGCATCCGGCCGCGCGGCGGCGCGGAGTGCCCGCCGGCCGGCGGCCGCTCGACGACGAAGCCGTCGGGCCGGATGTCGGGGTCGCGGTGGAGGTAGGACGCGAGCTGGTCGAGCGAGACGATGGCGAGGAAGCGGGGGCGCTCGAGGGCCGGCAGGTGCTCGCCGAGGAGGGCCGCGGGGTCGACCTCGACGTGGTGCGCCCGGGTGCTGCCCGCGACGTCCACGGTCAGCCGCCCGACCCGACCGGCCGCGAGCGACCGCAGCAGCTGCGGCACCTCGCGCGGGATGCCGGCGCCCATGAGGACGTGGTCGACGCCGGCGAGCATCGCGCCGAGGACGGCTGCGGGCGTGGCGAGCTGGATCTTCTCGAGGCAGTTGACCCCGACGACCCCGTCGTGGCCCTCCCGGGCCAGCCACACCTCGGTGAAGGTGCCGAGGACGGCGAGCTCCTGGCCGGCGCGCGACGGGCGCAGGCCGATCTTGGGCACGGGACGGTAGGGCGTGCCGGAGGGCCGCCCGCCGTCGACGAAGTACGTGGCGAGGACGCGCTCGGCGAGGTCGCGGTGCGGGAAGGCGGCCAGCGCGCGCCGGTAGTGCCCGCCCGGGTCGCCGTCCTGGAGCACGCGCGCCAGCACGGCGTCCATCGCCGTCCCCGAGACGACGCCGAGGTGCCCGGCCCGGGAGACCGCCCGGGCGAGGCGCCACCCGGAGACCGCGACGCCCATCCCGCCCTGGACGACGACCGGGTGGGGGCGGCCCGCGGCACGGGCGGACCCGCGGCGGGGGGTGGGGGTCAGCACGGCGGCCATGGCGTCCTCGCTCTCGGGCCGCGGGTTACGGGACCGTAGGTTTCGCGACCGTAACCTACGGTAGCGTAGGTTACGGTCGCCGTCACCGGTCGTCCCGGTTGGCGTTCTCAGCGAACGCACGGCTCCGGCCACCGGGCGGGCGACCCCCTCCGAGGACGTCGTCCGCCCGGTGGCCGGGCCGGGTCTCAGCGGCTGGTGGCCGCGATCTCCTCGCCCGCCGCGGGCGGTGCCTCGTGGGCGGGCTCGTCGTCGATCATCCTCGACTCGTCGAACGGGCGCCTCCCGGCGAGGACCTCCTCCATCTGCTCGCGGTCGATCGCGCCGACCCAGGTGCCGATGAGGACGGTGGCGATGGAGTTGCCGGCGAAGTTGGTCAGGGCCCGCGCCTCGCTCATCAGCCGGTCGATGCCGACGATGAAGCCGACGCCGTCGACGAGGTCGGGGCGGTGGCTCTGGAGGCCGCCGGCGAGGGTGGCCAGGCCGGCGCCGGTGACGCCCGCGGCGCCCTTGCTCGCGATGATCATGAAGACGAGCAGGCCGATCTGCTGGCCGATGCTGAACGGCTTGTCGAGCGCCTCGGCGATGAACAGCGAGGCCATCGTCAGGTAGATCGCCGTGCCGTCGAGGTTGAAGGAGTAGCCGGTCGGCACGGTGATGCCGACGACCGGCCGGGAGACCCCGAGGTGCTCCATCTTCGCGATGAGCCGCGGCAGGGCCGACTCCGACGAGGACGTCGAGAGGATGAGGAGGAACTCGCGGGCGAGGTACTTGAGCAGCGACCAGACGTTGACGCCCGCGACGACCCGCAGGATCGTCCCGAGGACGACGAAGACGAAGATCAGGCAGGTGGCGTAGAAGGCGACCATGATGAGGCCGAGGCTCTTCAGCGCGTCGAGCCCGGTGGCGCCGACCACGGCGGCCATCGCCCCGAAGGCGCCGACCGGCGCGACCCACATGATCATCGCCATGAGCCGGAAGACGAGCTTCTCGAGGTGCTTGATGCCGCGGAGCACGGGCTCGCCGGCGCCACCCATCTTCTGGAGGGCGAACCCGACGAGGACGGCGACGAGGAGCGTCTGCAGCACCGAGCCCGAGGTCAGCGACGAGACGAGGGTGTCCGGCACGAGCCCGAGGAGGAACTCGGTCGTCGACTCCGCCTCGGCCGAGACCTGCGACTGGCCCGACTTCGCGAGCTCGTCGGTGAGGTTGAGCCCGGCGCCCGGCTGGACGATGTTGCCGACGACGAGCCCGATGGCCAGGGCGACGGTCGACATCGCGAGGAAGTAGCCGAGGGCCAGGCCGCCGACCTTGCCGACCTGCGCGGCCCGGCGGACCGAGCCGATGCCGAGGACGATCGTCACGAAGATGACCGGGCTGATCATCATCTTGATGAGGTTGACGAAGAAGGTGCCGAGCGGCTTGAGCTCCTTCCCGAACTCCGGGAAGAGGAAGCCCACGGCGATGCCGAGGAGCATCGCGACGATGACCGCGATGTAGAGGACGTGGGTCCGGTCCCGACGGGGAGCGCTGTCGCTCCCGCCGGGGGTGGGGTCGGTGGGCGCGGCTGCGGTCATCGGTGACTCCTTCGTCAGGGGACGCAGGGGCGCCGCGTCCACCGGACAGGCTGGCCCCCGGCGCCGTTATCGTCACCGTTGTGTACGCAGTGTTCACGCGCGACGACGCGGGCCGGGCCGGCCGCAGCGTCGCCGCGCAGACCACCGCGCTCGTCGTCGCCCTCGTCTTCGGGGTGATCGCCGCGGGGCTCGCGGCCGCGTACGTCCAGGCCCGCCGGGCGGTCGCCGACGAGGCCACCGCGCGGGTGCTCGCCGTCGCGCAGTCGGTCGCCGCGGAGCCCGACGTCGTCGCGGCGGTCGGCGACGGGGACGCCGGGGGCGTGCTCCAGCCGCTCGCCGAGGCGGTCCGCGTGAACACCCGCACCGACTTCGTCGTCGTCATGAGCCCCGACGGCATCCGCTACAGCCACCCGAACCCCGAGCAGGTCGGCCGCCGCTTCGTCGGCCACATCGAGGGGGCGCAGGCCGGCGGGACGGTCGTCGAGGACTACACGGGGACCCTCGGCCCGAGCCGGCGCGCGGTCGTGCCGGTGCTCTCCGGCGGGCGGGTGGTCGGGCTCGTCGCGGTCGGCATCGGCAAGGAGGCGGTCAACGCCCGGCTCGCCGACGAGCTGCCGCCGCTCCTCGTCGCCGGGGCGGTCGCCGGGCTGCTCGCCGCGGTCGGCACCACCCTCATCGCGCGCCGGGTGCGCCGGCAGACCCGCGGGCTGCGCGCCGCCGAGCTTCAGGCGATGCACGACCACCACGACGCCGTGCTGCACTCGGTGACCGAGGGGCTCGTCCTCGTCGACCCCGAGGGGCGGGTGCGGCTGGCCAACGACGAGGCCCGCCGGCTGCTCGGGCTCCCCGAGGACCCCGCCGGGCGGGAGGTCGCCGAGCTCGGCCTGGCCGCCCCGCTCGTCGCCGCGATGACCGACGCCGACGTCCGCGAGGACGACCTGCACGTCACCGGCAGCCGGGTGCTCGTGCTCAACAAGGCACGCGCGCACCGCGACGGCGAGGACCTCGGGTCGGTCGTCACCGTGCGCGACCGCACCGACCTCGAGGAGCTCACCGGCGAGCTCGGGGCGGCGCGCGGCCTCGCCGAGGCCCTGCGCTCGCAGGCCCACGAGTCCGGCAACCGGCTGCACACGATGGTCTCGCTCATCGAGCTCGGCCACCCCGAGCGGGCGGTCGAGTTCGCCACCGGGGAGCTCGAACGGGCGCAGCAGCTCACCGACGTCGTCGTCACCGGGGTCGAGGACCCCACCGTGTCGGCGCTCCTGCTCGGCAAGGCCGCCGAGGCCCACGAGCGGGGCGTCGAGCTGGTCATCGACCCGGGGCTGCGCTGGCCGGCCGACGTCGGCACCGCGCGCGACGTCGTCACGGTCATCGGCAACCTCGTCGACAACGCCGTCGACGCGGTGACCGGGGTGGACGGCGTGCGGCGGGTGTCGCTGCGCTCCCGCGACCTCGGCGACCGGGTCGAGCTCGTCGTCGCCGACACCGGTCCCGGCATCCCCCCGGAGCTGCGCTCGCGCGTGCTGGAGCGTGGGTTCTCCACGAAGTCCGGTGGGGGACAGGCGGGCCGGGGCATCGGGCTGGCGCTCGTCCACCACACGGTCGAGCGGCTCGGCGGCACGCTGGCCATCGACGACCCTCCGGGCGCGACGGTCACCGTGACCCTGCCGCTGCGGGGGCCGGCGTGAACGGGTCGGAGGCGGACATCCGGGTGCTCGTCGTCGAGGATGAGCCGGTCGCCGCCGAGGCGCACGCCACGTACGTCGGCCGGGTCGAGGGGTTCGTGGTGTCCGGGGTCGTGCACACCGCCCGCGACGCACTGCAGCACCTCGGGTCGGAGCCGGTGGAGCTCGTCCTCCTCGACATGGGCCTGCCCGACGTGCCCGGGCTCGACGTCGTCCGGGCGATGCGGGCCGGCGGCCACCGGGCCGACGTCGTGGCCGTGACGTCGGTGCGCGACCTCGAGATGGTGCGCGCGGCCGTCTCGCTGGGGGTCGTGCAGTACGTCCTCAAACCCTTCGTCTTCGGCACGCTGCGCGACCGGCTGCTCGCCTACCGGGAGTACCGCGCCCAGGTCGGCGGCGGGGAGGTCGACACCCAGGCGCAGGTCGACACCGTCTTCTCCCGGCTGCGACCGCCGGGGGCCCCCACCGTCCCCAAGGGGATGACCGAGGAGCTGCTGGCCCGGGTGTCCGAGACGGTGCGGGAGGCGCCGGCGGCCCTGTCCGCGGCCGAGCTGGGCGGTGCCGTCGGGGTCAGCCGGGTCACCGCGCGCCGGTACGCCGAGCACCTCGTCGAGGCCGGCCGGGTGGTGCGCGGCAACCGGTACTCCGGCGGCGGGCGCCCGGAGGTGACCTACGCCTGGGTCGCCGGCTGACCTGCGACGACCCGCGAATCCACCTGCACCTCGGGAGCGGTGCGTCGCACCCCGGGTGACAGGGTGAGGTAATGCCCGACTCCTCCCGCCTGACCCGCATGCTCGAGCCGTGGCGCGGCGCCCCGGCGACCGACGTCGACGCCACCGACGTCGACGTGCACCGCCGCCGCGGGGCCGCCGCAGGCGTCGAGGGGGTCGCCGTCTCGGTCAACCGCGGCGCCGGCCAGATGGGGCCGCTGCGCACCCTCGGCACCCTCCGTCGCCTCAACCAGGTGCACGGCTTCGACTGCATGGGCTGCGCCTGGCCGGACCCCGACCCGGAGCACCGCTCCTTCGCCGAGTTCTGCGAGAACGGCGCCAAGGCGGTCGCGGAGGAGGCGACGAGGCGCCGCGCCGACCGCGAGTTCTTCGCGCGCCACCCGGTGGCCGAGCTCGCGACGTGGAGCGACTACCAGCTGGGCCAGCAGGGTCGCATCACCGAGCCGATGCTCCTGCGCGAGGGCGGGACCCACTACGAGCCGGTGTCGTGGGAGGAGGCCATCGGCGTCGTCGCCGACACCCTCCGGGGCCTGGACTCACCGGACGAGGCGGTGTTCTACACGAGCGGGCGGGCCTCCAACGAGGCGGCGTTCACCTTCCAGCTCCTCGCCCGCGCGTACGGGACGAACAACCTCCCGGACTGCTCGAACATGTGCCACGAGTCGACGTCGGTCGCGCTCGCGGAGTCGATCGGGATCGGCAAGGGGTCGGTGACCCTCGAGGACATCCACGAGGCCGAGCTCGTCGTCATCGCGGGCCAGAACCCGGGGACGAACCACCCGCGCATGCTCAGCGCGCTCGAGAAGTGCGTGCGGGGCGGTGGGCGCATCGTCGCCGTCAACCCGTTGCCGGAGACCGGGCTCATGAAGTTCGACAACCCGCAGACCGTCCGCGGTCTCACCGGCGTCGGCACCGACCTCGCGACCGAGTTCCTCCCGATCCGACTCGGCGGCGACCTCGCGCTGTTCCAGGCGCTCGGCGCGCTGCTCCTCGAGCGGGGTGCCGTCGACCAGGACTTCGTCGACCGGCACACGACCGGCTTCGAGTCGTGGAAGCAGCACGTCGCCGACCTCGACTGGGACGTCGTCGACCGGGCGACCGGCCTGCCCCGCGAGCAGATCGAGCGCGTCGCCGACCTGCTGGCGGCCTCGTCGCGCACGGTGTTCTGCTGGGCCATGGGCGTGACGCAGCACAAGCACGCCGTCCTGACCATCAAGGAGATCACGAACCTCGCTCTCCTGCAGGGGAACATCGGCAAGCCGGGCGCCGGCCTGTGCCCGGTGCGCGGCCACTCGAACGTGCAGGGCGACCGGACGATGGGCATCTGGGAGAAGCTGCCGGCTCACTTCGCCGAGGCGCTGCGCCAGGAGTTCGGGTTCGACCCGCCGGCCGAGCGGGGGCACGACGTCGTCAACACCGTGCGCGCCCTCCAGGAGGGGAGGGTGCGGGTGATGGTCGGCCTCGGCGGCAACTTCGCCGCGGCGACGCCCGACTCCGAGCTGACCCACGAGGTGCTGCGCTCCCTCGACCTCAACGTCCAGGTCTCGACCAAGCCCAACCGCACGCACGTCCTCCCGGGCCGGCGGATGCTCATCCTCCCGTGCCTCGGGCGCACCGAGCGCGACGTCACGACGGCGGGCTGGCAGGGCCTGACCGTCGAGGACTCGATGAGCTCGGTGCACCTGTCGGTCGGGCGCAACGAGCCGGCGAGCGAGCACCTGCACGGCGAGCCGTGGATCGTCTGCCGGATCGCCGAGGCCCTGCTCGGGTCACGGCCCGAGGGGTCGTCGATCGACTGGGCGACGATGGCCGAGGACTACGCGGCGATCCGCGGTCACATCGGCAACGTCGTCCCGGGCTGCGACGCCTACGACGCCAAGGTGCAGCGACCCGGCGGCTTCGTCCTGCCACACCCGCCGCGCGACACCCGCACCTTCGAGACGCCCTCCGGGAGGGCGGAGATCGCGGTCAACCCGATCGAGGTCCTCGAGGTCCCCGAGGGCCACCTCCTCCTGCAGACCCTCCGCAGCCACGACCAGTTCAACACGACGATCTACGGGCACGACGACCGCTACCGCGGCCTCGCCGGCGGGCGGAACGTCGTCATGGTGCACCCGGACGACCTCTCGGCCCTCGGCCTGGCCGACGGCGAGGTCTACGACGTCGTGTCCGTGTGGACCGACGGCTCGGAGCGCGTCGCGCACGGGTACCGCGTCGTCTCGTACCCGACCGCGCGCGGGTGCGCGGCCGCCTACTACCCGGAGTGCAACGTCCTCGTCCCGCTCGACCACGTCGCCGAGGGGAGCAACTGCCCGGCGTCCAAGGCGGTCGTCGTGCGCTTCGCGCCCGCGGGGTCGTGCGAGCGGCACGACTCGGGGACACGGGTCAAGGCGGGCACCGACCGCTCGCACCGCAGCGACGTCGAGCCGCACCACCTCAGCTGAGGCGGGCCGCCGCGCTCAGCCGCCGGCCTGGAGGCGCAGGCCGGCGAGGAGGAGGTCGAGCCCGGCCCGGAACTGGTCGGTGTCGTCGTGCGCCTCGAACTCGTCGGCGATCTCGTGGAGGTATGGGAAGGCCTCGGCGTCCAGCTGCCGCCACTGCTCGACGGTGGCGGCGAGGTACTCGTCGCGGTCGACCTCGCCGGAGAGCACCTCGGCCGGCGGCTCCTGCCCGAGGTCGGCGGCCGTGCCGACGACGAAGCCGACGACCGCCGAGACGGCGTGGAAGCGCTGGCGCGCGGTGAGGTCGAGGCGCAGCGCCTGCTGGCCGAGCGTCTCGAAGAGCCGGAGCGCGTTGGGCTGCACGAGCGTGTTGCGCATGAAGTAGGCCCCGAGCCACGGCCGGTCGACGATCGCGTCGAACAGGGTGACGGCGATGGTCCGCAGGTCGTCGACCGGGTCGCCGCCGCCGACCTCGGCGACCGCGGCGAGGACGTCGGCCAGCACGTGGTCGGAGGCCCGGTCGAGGAGCTCGTCCTTGCTCGAGACGTACCAGTAGATGCTGCCGACGCCACCCCCGAGCCGACCGGCGAGCGCCCGGAAGTTCAGCCCCGCCTCGCCGTGCTCGTCGAGCAGCGCGACGGTCTCGGTGAGCACCGACTCGAGGGAGTGCGAGGCCCGCCGCCGGGCCCGCGGCGGTCGGCCGGACTCGCGCCCGCTCTCCGCGCCGCGACCGCGCCGGACGGCGGGTCCGCGGGCGTCGCGGGGGCTGCGTCGCTGAGGGGGCACGGCCCCATCAGACCACACCGGGGAGGCAGCGGGTTGCGTCGGATCGAACATCG
Source organism: Phycicoccus sonneratiae (assembly GCF_016887965.1). Lineage (GTDB taxonomy): Bacteria > Actinomycetota > Actinomycetes > Actinomycetales > Dermatophilaceae > Phycicoccus > Phycicoccus sonneratiae. Next base: position 360,689 of record NZ_JAFDVD010000003.1, on the reverse strand, counting down.
TTCTATCGTATCGAACTGTGTTCGAGAACCGAACGTCGTTCGATCGAGAGGAGGGGCCATGACGACCACCGCCACCACGCCCTCATCCCGCACCTACCCCTCGCTCCGCGCCGCGTGGATCCCCCTCGCCGCGCTCTGCCTCGCCTTCTTCGTCGAGATGGTCGACAACACCCTCCTGACGATCGCGCTGCCGACCATCGGCCGCGACCTCGGCAGCGGCACGACCGCGCTCCAGTGGGTCACCGGGGCCTACTCGCTGACCTTCGGCGGCCTGCTGCTCACCGCCGGGTCGATGGCCGACCGGCTCGGCCGGCGCCGCGTGCTGCTCGTCGGGCTGGCCGTCTTCGGCCTCGTCAGCCTGACCGTGGCCGCGGTCTCGACGACCGGCGAGCTCGTCCTCGTGCGTGCGGCCCTCGGCGTCGCCGCCGCGGCGATGGCCCCGATCACGAACTCCCTCGTCTTCCGGCTCTTCGACGGCCAGGAGCTCCGGATGCGCGCGATGACGGTGATGATCGTCGTCGGCATGTCCGGGTTCGTCCTCGGCCCGCTGCTCGGGGGCACCGCGCTCGCCCACGTCCGCTGGGAGTGGCTGCTCCTCGTCAACGCGCCGATCGCGCTGCTCGCGTGGGTCGGCGTCCGGCTGGGCGTCCCCGCCGACCGCCCCGAGGACCTCACCGACGACGCCCTCGACCTGCCGGGCGCCGTGCTGAGCACCGCCGCGATCGGCCTCGGTTGCTGGTCGCTGACGAGCGGGGTCGAGCACGGGTGGCTCGCACCGCTCACCGTCGCGTCCGTCGTGGGCGCCGTGCTCGCGGTGCTCGCCTTCGTCCGGCACGAGCGCCGGACCTCCGCACCGATGCTCGACCTGGCCCTGTTCCGTACTGGCACGGTTCGCGGCGCCACGCTGGCGCAGGTCGGGACCTCGATCGCGATGGCCGGCGTGATGTTCGGGCTGATCCTGCACTTCCAGTACGCGTACGGGTGGAGCCCGGTGCGGGCCGGCCTGGCCAACCTGCCGATGATCGTGACGATGCTGCTCGCGTCGCCGGTGTCCGAGTGGCTCGTCCGGCGCTTCGGCCACCGGGTCGCCTGCCTCGTCGGAGCCGGGCTCCTCACCGTCTCCCTGCTCGGGATGGCGTGGGGCGTCTCGCACGGCTACCTCGCGATCGCCGCCTCGATGGTCGTGCTCACGCTCGGCCTGCGCACGGTGATGACGACCTGCGCCGTGGCCCTCGTCGACGCGATGCCGGCCAACCGCACGTCGCTCGGCACCGCGCTCAACGACACGGCCCAGGAGGTCGGGTCGAGCATCGGGACCGCCGTCGTCGGCACCCTCGTCGCGCTGCTCGTGACGACGGTCCTCCCGGCCGGGACGTGGGGCGCCGACCTCGTCGCCTCGTTCTTCCGGGGTGAGCGGGTCACCTACCTCGTGCTCGCCGTCGTCGTCGGGGTCGTCGCGACGTGGGGGGCCTCGACCCTCACCGACTCGCGGAGCACCGACGAGCACGGCGCCGAGGCCGAGGCGGCGGCCGAGCGGGCCGCCGCCTGACCTCGGCCGCGGCCTCAGAGCTCGACGGTGCGGTTGTCGGCGGGGAACTCGTCGGGGTCGTCGCGCCGGATCGCCCGGACCATGCCCAGGGCCTGCTTGACCCGGCTCGTGGCGGCGTCCCAGTACTCGGCGGTGTCGCCGTGGACCTTGACCAGGGCCAGGCCGGGAGTCTCCAGCCCGTCCGGGAACCAGGTCTCGAGCGGCTTGGCCCACAGCTCCTCGGCCTTGGCCCGGTCGTGGACCACCTCGGCCGTCCCGCTGATGGACGTCCACTCGCTCTTGCGGTCGTTCGAGAAGGACACGTTGACGCTGGGGTTCGCCCGGATCTGCGCCACCTTGTCCGAGGCCTCGTCGACGAAGAACCACAGGTCTCCGTCGAACTCGGTCTCCTGCACGGCCATCGGCCTGCTGACGTGGTCGCCGCCGGAGGTCATCGTCGTGAGCATCGCCGACTGGGCGCGTCCCACGAGCTCGACCACCGTGGCCCGGTCGTCCTGGTCCTGTGCCATGGTCACTCCGCTCGTCGCGGCGCACCCGGCCGGCGCGCCTCGTCCCGGAGGCCTACCCCGTCGGCCGACCGGGCAACCCCCGCCTCAGTGGGCGACGGGGGCCGGAGCCTCGCCGTCGGCGTTCTGCGGCAGGCGGTTCGGCAGCATCGCCGCGAGGACGACCACCCCGACGGCCAGCACCGCCGCGACCCCGAAGGCCGCCCGGACGCCGCCGGCGTACGCGGCCGCCTCCCCGGCCCCGTCGGCCGCGAGCTGCGCCGAGCGCCACGAGAGGACGGTCACCGTGAGGGCGGTGCCGACCGCCGCGGCCACCTGCTGCACCGTGCCGAGGAGCGAGCTGCCGTGCGGGTACAGGTGCGGCGGCAGGGCGCCGAGGCCGAGCGTGAAGGCAGGGGTGAAGAGCGCCGCGAGGCTGACCATGAGGAGCACCTGCACCCCGAGGATCAGCGCGTACGGCGTCACCTCGTCGATGAAGGCGAGCGTCGCGAGCGACACGAGCACCCCGACCGACCCGGGCACGACGAGCGGACGGGCGCCGACGCGGTCGAAGACCCGGCCGACGACCGGTCCGAGCAGGCCCATCGCGAGACCACCCGGCGCGACGAGCAGGCCGGTCTGGAGCGGGGTGAGCCCGCGCAGGTCCTGGAGGTAGAGCGGCAGGAGGATCATCGCGCCGAGCATCGTGAGGAAGGCGACCGACTGCATGGCCAGCGACACCGAGAACACCCGGTGGGTCAGGGCCCGCAGGTCGAGCAGCGGCTCGGACCGGCGGGTGAGCGAGCGCTGGCGCAGGACGAAAGCCACGACGACGGCCACACCGCCGAGCACCCAGCCGAGCGCGGGGACGGCACCGGGGTGCTCCTCGCCGATCCGGCTCAGGCCGTAGACGAGCCCGCCGAAGCCGAGGGCGGACAGCACGACGCTCGCCCAGTCGACGGTCCCCGTGCGGGGCTCGCCGACGTTCTCGAGCCGGCGCAGGCCGAGCGCGGTGACGACGGCGGCCACCGGGAGGACGAGGCCGAACAGCCAGCGCCAGCCGGCCGCGGCGAGCACGACGCCGGACAGGGCCGGACCGAGCGCCGGCGCCACGGAGATGGCGAGCGTGACGTTGCCCATGACCCGGCCGCGGTCGCGCTCGTGGACGACGGTCATCAACGTCGTCATGAGCAGCGGCATCATCACGGCGGTGCCGGCGGCCTGGACGACCCGCCCGCCGACGAGGACGGGGAAGGTCGGCGCCAGCGCGCAGACGAGGGTGCCGGCACCGAACACGGACATCGCCACGGTGAAGGCCGCCCGCGTCGTCACCCGCTGGAGGAACCAGCCGGTGACCGGGATGACGACGGCCATCGTCAGCATGAAGGCCGTCGAGAGCCACTGTGCCGCACGGGCGGTGACGTCGAACTCGGCCATGAGGCGCGGGATCGCGTTGACCATGACCGTCTCGTTGAGGATGACGGTGAAGGTCGCCAGCACCAGCCAGCGCAGGACGGGGTAGGAGCCCGGCGCCTCGGGGGCGGCGGGCCCGGTGGAGGGCGCGGTGGTGGTGTCGGTGGTCGTCATGGTGGGATCGACCCGACGGTACGGTGGAACTCATCGTCGGCGCGCGATCATTTTCGCCGCCGGTCCGGGACGGTGGGGGTGAGGCGCCACGAGGGTGGCGCGGGAGGACCCGCACGATGGCGATGGGAGACGATGTGGAGGCCGACCTGACGCCTCGCCGTGGTCGACTCGCCTGGCTCGTCCCGGCCGCCTTCGCGCTGTCCGCGGCCACGCTGGTCCTCACGCTGCCGTCGCTGTTCGACGCGCCGGAGCAGTGGCACCGGGGGCTGGCCGCCGCGTCCGGGGGACTGTCCGTGCTCCTCGGGATCGTCATGGTCCGGGTCAGCACCCGACGGCGCGACCTCCGCCGCTGAGGGGACCCGACGGTACGGTGGACCTCTTCGTCGCTCGGCGATGATTTCCGGCATCGCAGCCGGTCCGTACGGGTGAGGCACCACGAGGGTGCCGGGAGGAGGACCCCGATGACGTCCACGCACGCGGGCGCGCAGGCCGTGCCCGACCAGGACTTCGACGACGCCGTCGCGCGCTACCGTCGCGAGCTGCTCGCCCACTGCTACCGGATGACCGGGTCGCCCTCCGAGGCCGAGGACCTCGTCCAGGAGGTCTACCTGCGGGCCTGGCGCGCGTACGGCTCCTTCGAGGGGCGCTCCTCGCTGCGCACCTGGCTGCACCGCATCGCCCACAACGTCTGCCTCACCGCGCTCGAGGGCAAGGACCGCCGGCCGCTGCCGTCCGGGCTCGGCACCGCCTCCTCCGAAGGCGGCGACCCGCTCGACGAGCGCACCGAGGTGCCGTGGCTCGGGCCGATGCCCGACGCCGCGCTGCTCGGCACCGCCGACCCCGCCGACGTCGTCGCCGAGCGCGACACCCTGCGGCTGGCCTTCGTCGCCGCCCTGCAGCACCTGCCGGCCCGCCAGCGGGCCGTCCTCGTCCTGCGCGACGTCCTCCGCTGGAGCGCCGCCGAGGTCGCCGAGGCCACCGGCGCGTCGGTCGCGTCGGTCAACAGCGCGCTGCAGCGGGCGCGGGCCACCATCGAGCAGGTCGCGCCGACGCCGGACGGTGCCTCCGGCTCCGACCTGAGCGACGAGCAGCGGGCCCTGCTCGACCGGTACGTCGATGCGTTCTGGCGCAAGGACGTCGACGCCATCACCAAGCTCTTCACCGAGGACGCCGTCTGGGAGATGCCGCCGTTCGCCGGCTGGTACCAGGGGCCGCGCACGATCGCCGAGCTCGTCGACACCCAGTGCCCCGGCGGCTCGTACGACATGCCGATGGTCCCGACGACGTGCAACGGCCAGCCCGCCTTCGGCCTCTACATGCGCGAGGAGGGCGAGGACGGCGCCGACGTCTTCACGCCCTTCCAGCTCCAGGTCCTCGAGCTCGACGGCGACCACGTCAAGCACGCCGTCGTCTTCTTCGACCCCGAGTACTTCGCGCTGGCCGGCCTCCCGGCCCGCCTCACCGCCGACGACGTCCCCGCCCGACCGGGGGAGTGAGCGTGGGTCCCGCGGACACTCGTCCCGGGGTCGACCTCGAGCTGCTGGAGCGGTCCCTCGCCTGGACCCGCGGTGCCCTCGCCGGGGTCGCCGGGTCCGAGGCGGGGCGACCGACCCCCTGCGCGGGGTGGACGCTCGCCGACCTGCTCGTCCACATGGTCGACTCCCTCGAGGTGGTCACCGAGCTCTCGCTCGGCCGGGTCGCGCTCGCCGGGCCGCCGCCGACGTCGCGGCGCCCGGAGGTGCTCGCCGAGCACCTGCGCCTCCTCGGCTGCGCCCTGCTCGACGGCTGGCTGCGCGAGGACCGGCCGCAGGAGGTGGCGGTCGGCAGCTCGCTGCTCGACGCCGACGTCGCCGTCGAGGTCGGTGCCCTCGAGATCGCCGTGCACGGCTGGGACGTCGCCCGGGCCCGGGGGCTCGAGGCGCCGTTCCCCCCGCTCCTCGCCGCGGCCCTCCTGCCGGTCGCGGTGCGCCGGGTGCCGGTCCACGGCCGGGGGAGGCGCTTCGCCCCGCCCGTGCGCCCGTCCGGAACCGGCCCCGCGTCGCTGCTGCTCGCCCACCTCGGCCGGTCGTGAGCGTCAGGGGCGGGCGGCGCGCAGGCGCACCCGCTCGCCGGGCCGGAGCTGGGCGGCGCGGTCGGCGGACCCCTCGGTGAGCACCGCGACGACGGGGTAGCCGCCGGTCACCGGGTGGTCGGCGAGCACGACGACGGGCTCGCCACCGGGCGGCAGCTGCACCGCGCCGCGGACCATCCCCTCGCTCGGCAGCTCGGCGTCGCGGAAGGCCTCGGCGCGCTCGACCGCCGGCCCGTCGACCGGCGCGAGCCGCACGCCGACCCGGTCGCTGTCGGCGCCCACCGTCCAGCCGGGCCCGGTCAGGACGTCGGTCCCGCCGACCCACGCGGCGCGCGGGCCGGGCAGGAGGTCGAGGACGGCCGGCCCGGCCTCCGGTGCGGACGGCGGGGCGGCGTCGACGACCGGGAACGCGCGCGGCGCCGGGCCGACGGGGAGGACGTCGCCGGGGGCCACCGGCGGTGGGCCGACCCCGGACAGGGTGTCCGTCGAGCGCGACCCGAGCACCGGCTCGACCGCGAGGCCACCGCGCACGGCGAGGTAGGTGCGCAGGCCGGACGCCGGGGTGCCGAGGGAGAGCTCGGCCCCGTCGGGCAGGTGGACCACCCCCCGGTGCGCGACCGCCCGGCCGTCGACGCGGGCCGGTGCCGGCGCCCCGGCGAGTGCGACGGTCAGCGCGCCCCGCGCCCGGACGACGAGCCCGCCGAGCAGCACCTCGAGCACCGCCGGGTGGTCGTCGTGGCCCACGAGCCGGCAGGCCAGGCGGTAGGCGGACCGGTCGGCGGCGCCCGAGCGGCCCACCCCGACCGATGCCCAGCCGGGGCGCCCCGCATCCTCGAGCAGCGCGAGCGGACCGGTGCGGACCACCTCGAGCGCCGGGCTCACCCCGACCCCCCGGCGTCGACGAAGCGGACGACGGATCCCGGACGCAGGAGCGCCGGCGGGTCGCGCCGCTCGTCCCAGAGCACGACGTCGGTGCGGCCGAGCAGCTGCCAGCCGCCCGGGGACGAGCGCGGGTAGACGCCGGAGAACTCGCCGGCCAGCCCGACCGACCCCGCGGGCACCGACGCCCGCGGGGAGGACCGCCGGGGCACGCGCAGCCGGGGGTCACCGCCGACGAGGTAGGCGAACCCCGGCGCGAAACCCCCGAAGGCCACGCGCCACCCGGTGCCGGTGTGCGCGGCGACGACCTCGGCCACGGAGAGGCCGGTGCGGTCGGCCACCTCGTCGAGGTCCTCCCCGTCGTAGCGCACCGGCACGGTGACGACCTCGCCCTCGCTCGGCGGCGGCGCCGACCCGTCGAGCGAGGCGGCCACGCCCCGCACGGCCTCCCCGAGGGCGGCGGGGTCTGCGGGGTCGGACCCGTCGGTCGTCAGCAGGACGGTCCGGGCCGCCGGGACGACGTCGGTGACCCGCGCCCAGACGCCCTCGCCGGTGAGCACGCGCGGGCGCAGCGCGGCCTCGAGCACGAGGACGGCCGCGAGGTCCGCGACCTCGACGAGCACCGCGTGCCCGCCCATCGGCAGCACCTCGACGGGCAGCCCGCCGCTCACCGGTGGGTGAAGGCGTGGACGGCCGCCCCGGCCCCGCGCAGGGCCTCGCGGACGGCGGTGGCGACGGCGACCGCGCCCGGGGTGTCCCCGTGCACGCAGACCGACCGGGGCGCGACGGCCACCTCGGAGCCGTCGACGGCCGTCACCACCCCGTCGCGGACCATCCGCACCACCCGCTCGGCGACGACCTCGGGGTCGGTGACGAGCGCCCCCGGCTGCGACCGCGGCACGAGGTGCCCGTGGGCGTCGTAACCGCGGTCGGCGAAGGCCTCGGCGACGGTCCCGAGGCCCTCGGCGGCGGCGATCCGCAGCAGGGCCGACCCGGGGAGGCCGATGACCGGCAGGGCGGGGTCGTAGGCGAGGACGGCCTCGACGACGGCCCGCGCCTGCCCCTCGTCGGTGACGGCGGTGTTGTACAGGGCGCCGTGCGGCTTGAGGTAGCGGACCCGGGTGCCGGCGACGCGGCACATCGCCTCGAGCGCGCCGAGCTGGTAGAGCACGTCGGCCGTGAGGTCGTCGGGGGCGACGTCCATCCGGCGCCGCCCGAAGCCGGCGAGGTCCCGGTACCCGACCTGGGCGCCGACCGCCACTCCCCCCGCCGCCGCGCGGGCCACGGTGCGCCGCAGCGTCGTCGGGTCACCGGCGTGGAACCCGCACGCGACGTTGGCGCTCGTCACGACCCGGAGCATCGCGTCGTCGTCGCCGAGCACCCACGCGCCGAACGACTCGCCGAGGTCGGCGTTGAGGTCGATGACGAGGGCCACGGCCCCGACGCTACCGGTGTCCGCCGGGGTCGGGACCGACCCCAACGGATCCCCAAGGCCCACGGGTCACCCTGCCGGGACGACGCAGCAGGGGCGTCGGGGAGGCAGGTCGTGATGATGCGTGACGCCGTGGGGCAGGGGCGAGGAGTGCCGGCACGAGGGGGCCGGGGGCGCTCGGACCTGCCCCGGCGCGCGCTCGCCGTGGTGGTCGCCGCGGTGACGCTCGGGGTCGGCACGCCACCGGCCCAGGCCGCCTCGAGCGGGGCGACCGTCGGGGCCGGGTTCACGGTGACCCGGGGCGACCTGGCGTTCATCCTCAAGCAGGTCAGGATCGCCGAGCGGCACACCACGACCCTCACGCCGGCCGACCCGTGCGGCACGCTGCTCAACCGGCCCGGCGACGGCATCCCGGACGTCGAGCAGGTTCCCGACATCCTCACCGCGTACGGCCTGCGCACGGTCGACGGCTCGTGCAACAACCTCAAGAGCGCGGCCACCTTCCGGGTCGCCTCGGCCGACGAGCTGTTCCCGCGCCTCACGACCCCCGTCTTCCGCGACGCCGACCCGATCACCCCGAGCCTGCCCGTCGGCGCCCCGGGCCCGACGAGCTACAGCCAGCGGACGGGCGCCGTCGTCGACGCCGAGCCGCGGGTCGTCAGCAACCTCGTCGCCGACCAGACGATGACCAACCCGGCGGCCGTCGCCGCGGCCGGTCACCCGGTGCGCTCGCAGGGCCAGAGCGCGTCGGCGGTCCCGTGCACCACCGACCCCGACCCCTCGACGGACCCGCCCGTCGTCGCCGACCCGCCGGGCTGCACCCCGAGCCACCAGACGCTGTTCATCCCGAACATCACGACCGACGTCGGCCTCTCGCCGCCGTACAACAGCCTCTTCACGTTCTTCGGCCAGTTCTTCGACCACGGCATCGACCAGACCGTCAAGGGCGGCGCCTCGGTGTTCGTCCCGCTGAGGGCCGACGACCCGCTCGTCACCGTCGGGCCGGACGGACGGGCCGGCACGGGGGACGAGGTGCCGCCCTCGCGACGCTTCATGGTGCTGACCCGCGCCCGCAACCAGAAGGGCCCGGACGGCGTCCTCGGCACGTCCGACGACGTCCGGGAGGCGGCGAACACCGACACCCCGTGGATCGACCAGAGCCAGACCTACACCTCGCACGCGTCGCACCAGGTCTTCCTCCGCGAGTACGGCCCGGCCACCGGCCCGGTCGGGGCGACCCGGCCCGCGGCGGTCGCGACCGGTCGCCTCCTCGACGGCCTGCCCGCCGGGGCCACCTACGCCGGCTCGCCCGACATGACCGGCGGCGAGTCGTCGTGGGCCGCGGTCAGGCGCCAGTCCCGCGAGCTGCTCGGCCTCGCGCTGACCGACAAGGACGCCCTCGACGTCCCGATGCTCGCCGTCGACCCCTACGGCAACTACCTCCCGGGGCCGGCGCGCGGCCTCCCGCAGTACGTCACCGCGGGCGGTCTCGTCGAGGGCGACACCACGAACCCGGTGCCGGTCCCGGCCGACGTCGCGCACTTCGACACCCCGTTCCTCACGGACATCGCGCACGCCGCGGACCCCTCGCCGGTCGACACGGACCACGACGGCGCGCCGGACACCTGGCCGACGCCCGACGCGGACGCCGTCGTGACCACCGGCCCCCTCGCCGCGGGCACGTACGACGACGAGCTGCTCGCGTCGCACGCCGCCTGCGGCGACGGGCGGTGCAACGAGAACATCGCGCTCACCGCGGTGCACCAGGTCTTCCACTCCGAGCACAACCGGCTCGTCGACGAGATCCGCACCTCGCTCGAGGAGGACACCAGCACCGCCGGCCGGGCCGCCCTCGCGCAGTGGCAGGCGGTGGGCGTCGCCGGGGCGGGAGGCACGGGGTCGTGGACCTACGGCCAGCGCCTCTTCCAGGCCGCCCGTTTCATCGCCGAGATGGAGTACCAGCACCTCGTCTTCGAGGAGTTCGGCCGCAAGGTGCAGCCGGCCATCCGCCCCTTCCACGTCTACTCACCGGACGTCGACCCGGCCGTCACCGCCGAGTTCGCGCACGCCGTCTACCGCTTCGGGCACTCGATGCTCGACGAGACGGTCTCGCGGCACGTCGTCGCGCCCGACGGCACGCGCACCGACGCCTCGCTGCCGCTCCTCGACGCCTTCCTGTCGCCGCCGACCCTCTACGACGGGGGCCCGGCCGGGACGCTCACGGCGGCCGAAGGCGCCGGGGCGGTCGTCATGGGGTCCTCGGACCAGACCGGCAACGAGATCGACGAGTTCGTCACCGAGACGCTGCGCAACAACCTCCTCGGCCTGCCGCTGGACCTCGCGACCCTCAACATCGCCCGGGCGCGGGACGCCGGCGTGCCGCCACTCAACGAGGTGCGCCGCCAGCTCTTCGCGCGGACCCACGACGCGGCGCTGACCCCGTACGAGAGCTGGAGCGACCTCGGCCAGCACCTCAAGCACCCCGAGACCCTCGTCAACCTCGTGGCCGCCTACGGCCGCCACCCGTCGGTGGTGTCCGCGACGACCACCGCGGCCCGCCGTGGCGCCGCGCGGGCGATCGTCGACCCGCGTCCCTCGGACACCGCCCCGGCCGACGCCGCCGACTTCATGTACGGCACCGGCGACTGGGCCGGCACGTCGGGAGGCGTGACGACCACCGGCGTCGACGACGTCGACCTGTGGGTCGGCGGGCTCGCCGAGGCGACGAACCTGGGCGGCGGCATGCTCGGCAGCACGTTCAACCACGTCTTCCAGCGTCAGATGGAGGACCTCCAGGACCACGACCGCCTCTACTACCTGGCCCGCACGCCGGGCATGAACCTGCGCACCCAGCTCGAGGGGAACTCCTTCTCCGAGATCATCATGCGCAACACCTCCGGTACCCGGACGCTCAAGGCCGACGCCTTCGCGCGAGCCGACTGCAAGTTCGACCTGGCGAACCTCGAGGGCACCCCGGCCGGCTGGGCGGCGAGCGGGGCCACGGTCGCCGACGACCCGACCTCGGACTGCGACGAGGGCAGGCTCCTCCTGCGCCGCCCGGACGGCACCATCCAGTACCGCGCGACGAACACCGTCGACCCGCCCGGCCTCAACGGCCAGGCCGTGTACGACGGCACCGCCGGTACCGACCGGGTCGCGGGCGGCGTCGACGACGACACCGTGTGGGGCGGCGCGGGCGACGACGTCGTCGAGGGCGGCGGCGGTGACGACGTGGTCCTCGGCGGTCCCGGCGACGACCGCATCACCGACCTCGACGGCGCCGACGTGCCGAAGGGCGGGCCGGGCGACGACGCGATCGACGCCGGGCCGGGCAACGACATCGTCCACGGGAACGACGGCAACGACCTCCTCAACGGCGGCGCGAACGACAACGAGGTCTTCGCCGGCCCCGGCGACGACCTCGTCATCGCCGGCCAGGGCGCCGACGTCGTCTTCGGCGGCGGCGGTGACGACTGGATCCAGGGCGGCACCGGCCAGGACCTCCTCCAGGGCGACCACGGGGCCCCGTTCTTCGACGACCCGGCCGAGACGGCCCCCGGCAACGACGTCTTCGTCGGCCAGGTCGGGGAGAACGACTACGACGCCGAGGGTGGTGACGACGTCATGGCCCAGAACGCCACGATCGACCGCAACGCCGGTGCGGCAGGCTTCGACTGGGCCATCCACCAGTACGACACCGTCGCCGCCGACGACGACCTGATGATCAACAACAACCTCGGCGGCCTGCCCATCCAGGTGGTGACCAACCGGGACCGGTGGGCCGAGACCGAGGCGGTCTCGGGCGGCCCGCTCAACGACCGGATCAAGGGCACGAGCAACGCCCTGGCCTTCCCGCGCCTCGTCGGCGGTGGTGGCTTCTCCGGCTGCGACGCGGTCGACGAGGACGGTCTCGCGCGGATCGAGGGGCTCGCCGCGGTCCTCCCTCCGGTGGCGACCTGGGTCGGCACCGCCGAGGAGACGGCCGCGCTCTCGGCGAGCGGCCGCTGCCCCCTCACCGGCCGGGTGTGGGGCGAGGGCGACGTGCTGCTGGGCGGCGGCGGCAGCGACACCGTCACCGGTCGTGCCGGCGACGACGTCATCGACGGCGACAAGGAGCTGCGGGTGGCCCTCAGCGTCCGCACCGACCCGGCCGACCCCGCCACCGAGCTCGGGACGACCGACCTCCTCGAGAACGCCGCCCGCACCGGGTCCTTCGGGCCCGGGACCGCGGGGATGACCCTGCAGGCGGCGGTCTTCCGGGGCCTCGTCGACCCGGGGCACGTCGTGGTCGTGCGCCGGATCACGACCCCGGCGACGCCGGTCGCCGACTGCGGCACCGCAGTGCCGCTCAACTGCGACGTCGCGACCTACGTCGGCCCGAGGAGCCAGTACGTCATCACGCCGAACGCCGACGGCAGCCTCGGCGTGCGCGACACGACGAGCGGGCCCCCGGCGGTCGGCGGGGCCACCCGCGGTGACGGCACGGACCGCCTGCGCAACATCGAGGCCCTGCAGTTCAGCGACCAGCGCGTCCTCGTCCGCACCCCGGCGGCACCGGCCACGGTCACCGCCACCGCCGGCACCAGCCGCAACGCGACCGTGTCGTGGACCGCCCCGCCCGCCGGCACGGGTGCGTCGTACACGAGCTACACGCTCGTCGTGCGGGCCGACGGCGCCGAGGTCGGCCGGGTCACCGGCATCGGCACGGGCATCCGCGCGCGGGTGGTCACCGGGCTCGTCGCGGGACGGTCCTACACCTTCGCCGTCCTCGCCGTGAACCTCTTCGGGGACGGTGCGGAGAGGACCTCGGGCGCCGTGACGGTGGTCGGTCCGCCGCTGCCGCCGACCGCCCTCGTCGCGGTCCGTGGGAACGGGTCGGCGGTGCTCGCGTGGACCCCGGGGGACACCGGGGGCCTGCCGCTCACCGGCTACCAGCTGCAGGTGCGCACCGGCACGACGGTCGTCGAGACCCGCTCGCTGTCCGGGGCGCCGACGAACACCACGGTGACCGGGCTGACGGTCGGGACGGGGTACTCGTTCCGGCTCCAGGCCGTCAACGCCCTGGGGACCAGCACCCTCTCCGCGGCGTCGAACACCGTCGTCCCCGTCGGGGTGCCCGGGGCGCCGACGATGCTCGCTCCGGCCCAGGGCCCGGCCGGCGGTGCGCTGACCGCCGTCGCGAGCTGGTCGGCCCCGTCCTCGACCGGCGGGTCGCCGATCACCGGGTACCGGGTCACCGCGCTGCGGATGGACACCGACGGCGTGACTCCCGTCGGGGCGCCGACGACCGTGGTCGTGGGTGCCGCCGTCCGGACCCGATCGTTCACCCTGCCGGCGGGCTCGTACCGCTTCGAGGTGGTCGCCCTCAACGCGAACGGGGAGGGACCGGCGTCACAGCGCTCGACGCCGGTCGCCCCACGCTGAGACCGTCCGTCGGCGTCCCGGGACCCTGCGGCCTGCTACCCCGCCCCGGGGCGCCGGCGGACCTACCCTGAAGGGGTGAGCGCCACCGAGCACCCCCTCGCCACCGCCAAGTACGCCTCCCTGACGACCTTCCGCCGCACCGGCGTGCCGGTGTCGAGCCCGGTGTGGGTCGCGCCCGCCGTCGACGGCAGCGACCACCTCGTCGTCATCACCGTCGACGCCACCGGCAAGGTGAAGCGGCTGAACCACACCCGCCGTGTCGAGCTGCGCCCGTGCGACATGCGGGGCCGGGTGGCCGACGACGCCCCGACCTACCGAGGCGAGGGCGTCGTGGTCCGGTCGCCCGCGGAGGTCGCCGGCGTCCGCGCGGCCGTCGTCGCCAAGTACGGTCTGCCGGCGCGCCTCTCGGACCTCGTCGACAAGGTCACCAGCACCGTGGGGATCCGTCGGCAGCCGCGGGCGGGCATCGTCCTCACGGTCGACCGGGAGCCCGTGGCCTGACGGCCCCCGGACGCACGAACGCCGCCCGGCGGGGCCGGACGGCGGTCGTGGGTGCGCCTCGCGGCGCGGGGTACGGCTGGTCAGCCGATGACGGTGATGTTCGCCGCCTGCGGGCCCTTCTGGCCCTGCGTGGTCTCGTACTCGACCTTGGCGTTCTCGTCGAGCGAGCGGTACCCGCTGGAGTTGATCGCCGAGTAGTGGGCGAAGACGTCGGCGGAGCCGTCGTCGGGGGCGATGAAGCCGAAGCCCTTCTCGGCGTTGAACCACTTCACGGTGCCAGTAGCCATGGGGAGGCCTTTCTCTGAGCGAGGACCCACCGCCTCTCGGCGGGCCCGGCGTCGGTGATGCCTTGGTGTACCTCTGCTCAGAAACTGCTCGACCCCGGCGGGACCGTTCAACCACTTCACAACGGACAGCTCACTAACGGGCACGATGCTACCCGGCGTCGGCCGCCCCGGCCGCACGGAGGGTCAGGCCGACACGAGGCGCCCCAGCGCCAGCCGCGCGAACGGGGCGTAGGCGAGCGCCACCGGCCACAGCCCGTGGACGACGACCCAGGCGGTGCTGCCCTCGCCGGCCACGTCGACGCCGTGGTCGAGGCGCACCCGTACCGGGCCCGAGCGCACGCTCCACGACCAGGTGCGCGCCGCGTGGTCGACCGCGTCGACCCGGAAGACGGCGACGACCCCGGCAAGACCGGTGACCCGTCCGCCCGTGCCGGCCTCGACGACCGGGTGCGGGTAGTCGACCTCGCGGACCTGCGGCGACCACGAGGGCCAGCGCCGGGGCTCGGTGAACCGCGCCCACGCGTGCTCGGCCGGCAGGGGCCCGGTGGCCGAGAGGCGGATCGAGCCGTCGAAGGATGGCACGCGCCCATCATCGTCCACGGCCCGCGCGCCTAGGGTCGGGGGATGGCACGGAGTCGGCGGCTGAGGGTGGTCTTCCCGCACCAGCTGTTCGAGTCGCTGCTCGACGAGCCCTCGGGAACGCGCTTCGTGCTCGTCGAGGACGACCTGCTGTTCCGCCAGCAGCCGTTCCACGCCCAGAAGCTCGTCCTGCACCGGGCGTCGATGCGTCTCTTCGCGGACCGGTTGCGCGAGAAGGATTTCGACGTCGACGTCATCGAGACCTCGGCACGCCGGAAGACGAGGACGCGCCTCGCGGAGCACCTCGCCGACGCGCGGCCGGACGAGGTGCGCCTCCACGACGTCGTCGACGACTGGCTGCTGCGGGACGTGCGCGGGGCGTTCGGCGAGGCGAAGGTCGACCTGGCGCCCGAGGACGTCGAGGAGAGCCCGAACTTCCTCACGACCCGGCCCGAGCTGACCGAGTGGTTCGGGGGCCACCGCGCCCGGATGCAGACCTTCTACCAGTGGCAGCGGCAGCGGTTCGACGTCCTCGTCGAGGGCCCGGCACACGACCGGCCGGTCGGTGGGCGCTGGTCCTTCGACACCGAGAACCGCAAGAAGCTGCCGAAGGGCCACGAGGTGCCCGACCGCGGCTCGCCGGAGCGGTGCCCCGAGGTCGAGGAGGCCATCGCCTGGGTCGGCGAGGAGTTCCCCGACGCGCCGGGGCGCGCGGACACCTTCGACTGGCCGGTGACGCACGAACAGGCCCGGGAGGGGTTGCGCGAGTTCGTCGCCGAGCGGCTGGCGCAGTTCGGCCCGTACGAGGACGCCGTCTCGACGCAGCACCCGTTCGTCTTCCACGCGGCCATCACCCCGGCCCTCAACTGCGGGCTGCTCGACCCGCGCGAGGTGCTCCGGGCGGTCCTCGAGGGCGCCGACGAGCAGGGCGTCGACCTGCCGTCGCTCGAGGGGTTCGTCCGCCAGCTCATCGGCTGGCGCGAGTACATGCGCGCGACCTACCACCTCTACGGCCGGCGGATGCGCACCTCGAACCACTTGCGGCACACCCGGTCCCTGGCGCCGGGCTGGTGGGACGCGAGCACCGGCCTCGACCCCGTCGACCACGTCGTCTCGGGCGTGCTCGAGCGCGGCTACGCCCACCACATCGAGCGGCTCATGGTGCTCGGCAACGCGATGTGCCTGCTGCGCACCAACCCCACCGAGGTCTACGAGTGGTTCATGGCCTTCTTCGTCGACGCCTACGACTGGGTCATGGTGCCGAACGTCTACGCGATGTCGCAGTTCGCCGCCGGCACGGGCATCACGACCAAGCCCTACGTCTCCGGCAGCAACTACCTGCGGAAGATGTCCGACGTCGGGCCGGGCGACTGGCGCGAGGACTGGGACGCCCTCTACTGGGGCTTCGTCGACCACCACCGCGAGGTCTTCGAGGGCAACGTCCGGGCCCGGATGGTCACCCGGACCTGGGACGGGATGGACGAGGACCGCCGCGAGGAGCTGCTCCGGCGCAGCCGGACGGTCGTCCGTCGCCTCTGACCGGCCGGGCCCGTCAGGGGCCGCGCAGCGCGGACGAGGTGGCGTCGAGGACGTCGGTCAGCGAGTGCTCGTCGGGAGCAGCGGCCCACTGCCGCAGGGCGACCCGCCAGATCCCGACCGCCTGCTCGGCAGCCAGCCGCGCGGCGAGGGCATCGACGCCGTCGTCGGTGAGCGTGGCCGCCACGGCGTCGACGATCTGCGCCTGCCGGTAGAGGTCGCGTCCGGCGAGGACGGGCACCGACGGGATGACGCGGGCCCCGAGGAGGATGCGCTCCGGCTCCTCGAGGACGATGTCGGCGAGCCGGTGCACGGCCGCCAGCGCGGCCGGGGCGGCGCCGACGCCGGCCGCCCGCGCGCCCCGCACGGCCTCCACGAGCAGGGCCAGCAGGCCGGTGTTGTCGGGGAAGAAGGCGTCGCACTTGTCGGGGAAGTGCCGGTAGAAGGTCCGCTCGGTGACGCCGGCGGCCGTGGCGATCTGCGCGACGGTCGTGGCGTCGTAGCCCTGCTCGGCGCTGAGCACCATCGCGGCACGCTCCAGCCGTCCCCGCGCGTCCGGTGCCCAGCGACCCATGCGGCCAGTATAGGTGATGACAGTTTCTGACATCGTGGTGTACGGTCGTTGATGTCACAACCTGTCATCACTGAGGAGATCCCCATGCACGTCTTCGTCACCGGCGCCTCCGGATGGGTCGCCTCCGCCGTCGTCCCCGAGCTGCTCGCCGCCGGCCACACCGTCTCCGGGCTGGCCCGCTCCGACGCCTCCGCGGCGGTCGTCGAGGGCCGCGGCGCCACCGTCGTCCGCGGCACCCTCGACGACCACGACCTCCTGCGCGAGCAGGCCGACCGGGCCGACGGCGTCGTCCACCTCGCCTTCCCGCACGAGGACATGGGCGACCTCGCGGCCGCCGGTGCCCGTGAGGGGGAGGCGGTGGCCGCGATGGTCGCTGGCCTCGACGGCACCGGGAAGCCCGTCGTCGCGGCCTCGGGCACCCCGATGGGCCAGGGCCGCCCCAGCACCGAGGAGGACTCGCTGGCCGTCGGGCCGGTGGCGGTCCGCGGCGAGAACGAGCAGCGGCTCCTCGCCGGCGCCGCCCGCGGCTTCCGGCCCTCCGCCGTGCGCCTGCCCCGCTCGGTTCACGGCGAGGGCGACGCGCACGGGTTCGTCGCCCAGCTTTCCTCGATGTTCCGCGAGGCGGGCACGGCGATGTACGTCGGCGACGGCACGAACCGCTGGTGCGCGGTGCACGTCCGCGACGCCGCGCGCCTCTTCCGGCTCGCGCTGGAGTCGGCCCCGGCCGGTGCGGCGCTGCACGCGGTGGGTGACGAGGGCGTCGCCGTCAAGGACATCGCCGAGGCCCTCGCCGCCCGGCTCGACCTGCCGGTCGTCGGGGACGTCGAGCCCGAGCGGCTCGGCTTCTTCGGGATGATGCAGACGCTCGACCACGCGACGACGGCCGAGCGGACCCGCGCGCTGATGTCCTGGGCGCCGACGCAGCCGACCCTCCTCGAGGACATCTCCGCCGGGCACTACGACCGCTGACCCCCGGTGGCGACGGGAACAGCCCGGTCGCCGTCGGAGTTGCCCCGCAGGGAACCGACCTGACCTCGACGACGGGAGACCCGGTGCCGGACACCGACGCCACGACCACCGACACCTCCGCCCCCCGCGCGCAGATCGGGGTCACCGGCCTCGCGGTCATGGGGCGCAACCTCGCCCGCAACCTGGCCCGGAACGGGTTCCGTGTCGCGGTGCACAACCGCACGACGAGCAAGGCGGAGGCGCTCGTCGACGAGTTCGGCGACGAGGGCGACCTCACCCTCGCCCGCTCGCTCGAGGACCTCGTCGGCGCGCTCGAGCGGCCGCGGCGGATCATCGTCATGGTCAAGGCCGGTGAGGGCACCGACGCCGTCCTCGACGAGCTCGCGCCGCTGCTCGACGAGGGCGACGTCGTCGCCGACGCGGGCAACGCGCACTTCCACGACACGATGCGCCGCCACGAGGCGCTGGCGCGCAAGGGGATCCGCTTCGCCGGGGTCGGCGTCTCGGGCGGCGAGGTCGGCGCCCTCGAGGGGCCGTCGATCATGCCGGGTTGCGACGGCGACACCTACGCCGAGATCGGGCCCTTCCTCGAGGTGATCAGTGCGCACGTCGACGACGAGCCGTGCTGCACCCTCATCGGGCCCGACGGGTCGGGGCACTTCGTGAAGATGGTGCACAACGGCATCGAGTACGCCGACATGCAGCTCATCGGCGAGAGCGTCGACCTGCTGCGCCGGCTGGTGCACCTCGAACCCGCCGACGTGGCCGAGGTCGTCCGGGGCTGGAACGACACCGAGCTCGAGTCCTACCTCGTCGAGATCACCGCCGAGGTCCTCGCGCACACCGACGCCGAGACCGGGCGGCCGTTCGTCGACGTCGTCCGGGACGCGGCCGAGCAGAAGGGGACCGGCCGCTGGACCGTGCAGACCGCCCTCGACCTCGGGGTCCCGGTCACCGCCATCGCCGAGGCGACGATGGCCCGCGCGGTCTCCGGTGACACCACCCGCCGGGACGCCGTCCGCGAGGCGCTCGCCGCACCCGAGGAGGACCCTGCCGTCGCCGACGACCCGGGCCTGGACCCCGACGACCTGAGGGCGGCGCTCTACGCGGCCAAGGTCGTCGCGTACGCGCAGGGCCTCGACATGGTCCGCGCCGGCTCGGCCGAGCACGGGTGGGACGTCGAGCTCGCCGACCTCCCGCGCATCTGGCGCGACGGCTGCATCATCCGGGCCCGGCTGCTCGCCGACATCACCGACGCGCTCGAGGAGCACCCCGACGCCCCGAGCCTGCTCGCCACCCCGGACTTCGCGGCCGCCGTGACCGAGCGGCTGCCCGCGCTGCGGCGGGTCGTGGCCGCCGGGGTCGCGGCCGGTGTGCCGCTGCCGGTGTTCTCCTCGGTGCTCGCCTACCTCGACGCGCTGCGGGCCGAGCGCCTGCCGGCGGCGCTCGTCCAGGGCCTGCGCGACTACTTCGGCGCGCACACCTACGAGCGGGTCGACCGCGAGGGGACGTTCCACACGCCGTGGGCCGGCGACCGCGTCGAGGTCGACGCCGGCTGAGCACCGACGGGCCGTGCCGTGTGGCGCGGACGCCGGGCGGGTACCCCTCACACCACCAGCACCACAGATCGACGAAGGAGCACCGATGACCCGCCACGAGAACGGCACCGCCCACGTCAAGGAGCTCGTCGAGGACCAGCGCACGGCGATGCTCACCACGGTGCACACCGAGTCGGGCGCCCTGACGTCGCGACCGATGACGCTGCAGGAGGTCGACGACGACGGGACCTTCTGGTTCCTCGCCCTCGCCGACAGCGCGCCGGCCCACGAGATCGAGGCCCACTCCCGGGTCAACGTCGCCTTCACGAAGGAGGGGGCGTGGGTGTCGGTCGCCGGCACGGCGGAGGTCCGTCGCGACCCCGCCAAGGCGCGCGAGCTCTGGAACGAGTTCGCGAAGACGTGGTTCCAGAAGGAGCCGGAGGACCCGGAGGTCGCCGTCATCCGCATCGACGGAGAGACCGCGCAGTACTGGGACAGCCCCGGCCGGGTCGCGACGGTCGTCGAGATGGTCAGGGCCCGGGTCACCGGCGAGCAGCCCGAGCCCGGGGAGAGCCACACCGTCGACCTCTGACCGCGGGGCTCACCCCGGCTGCGGCCACCGCGGCACGGTGAGGTCGTCCGCGATGCGGTCGGCCGATCCCGGGTGCGCCGACAGCCGCCCCGTGCTCCACACGAAGTAGTCGTGCAGCTCGGTGCGCAGCGGGTCGGTGGTGAGGCCGACGTCCGTCATCGCGACGTCGAAGCAGGCGATGCAGGCGCGGTCCAGCTCGGCGTGCTCGCCCTCGCCGGCGTGCATCCGGCTGACGTGGGCCTCGTCGCCCATCCCGTCCGTGTAGGCGGGCGGTCCGCCGAGGGCCTCGCCCCAGTAGGCGGCGAGCCGCTCGACGTGCTCGGGGTGGCCCGGGTGCTCGAACGGGTGCGCGGCGACGGGGTCGGCGAGGCAGCGCGCGTGCCACGCGTGCGACAGCGCGAGCATCCCCTCGGCGCCCCCGGCCTGCTCGTAGAGGGTCGTCATCCCGCGATGGTCCTCCCCGCCGCTCCGCGCGGCAAGGGTCGGGACCGGCGAGGGTCTGGTCGCTGTCGGCGCACCGGCGTAGCGTCACCAGGCGTCAGCGACGACGGACGCAGGGAGACCACCATGGCCAGCCAGCTCAACCCCTACCTCAACTTCGACGGCACGGCCCGCGAGGCGATGACCTTCTACCAGCAGGTCCTCGGCGGGCAGCTCGACATCATGACCTTCGGGCAGTACGGCATGGAGGGCGACGGCGCCGACGGCGTGATGCACGCCTACCTGGCCACCGACGACGGCTTCGTGCTCATGGGCTCCGACATGCCCCCGGGCCAGGAGGGCGGCGGCACGGCCGCCTCCAACGTCCACGTGTCGCTGAGCGGCGACGACGAGAAGCTGCGGGGCTACTGGGAGGGCCTCGCGGAGGGCGCCACGGTGACCATGCCGCTCGAGAAGCAGATGTGGGGCGACGAGTTCGGCGCCCTCACCGACCGCTACGGCATCTCGTGGATGGTCAACATCGGCACCGGCGAGGGCACCCAGGGCTGAGTCGGGCTGCGGCTCAGGCGGTCCCGGCCTCGCGCTCGAGGTCGGCGAGGGCCTCTCCGGTGTGCACGGCGAGGCGCTGCAGGTGCGGCAGCGCCTCGCGGTCGCCGATGAAGCCGAGGTTCAGCGTGCCCGCGTAGGACTGGGCCGTGATGTTCAGCGCCATCGAGTGCCCGGGGATCGACACCGGGTAGGTGGCGTCGAGCCGGGCCCCGCGCCAGTAGAGCGGCTTGGTCGGCCCCGGCACGTTCGAGATGCAGACGTTGAGGGTCAGCGGACCGGGCAGCGGCAGGCCGCTCATCGCCCGGGCCACCTGGAGCCCGGCCGGGGCGAGGAGCAGGGCGCTGTAGGCGATGACCGCGTCGCCGCCCATCCCGCGCATCCGGCCCTTGGCCGCCCGCGACGAGGAGGTGATGGCCGCGAGCCGGGCGAGCGGGTCCTCGATGTCCGTCGCGAGCGAGACGAGCGTCGCCCCGACGTAGTTGCCGCCGCCCTCGCTCTCGGGGGCGCGGACGTTGACGGGCACGAAGGCCACGAGCGGCCGGTCGGGGAGGGCCTCGAGGCCGTCGAGGAAGCGCCGCAGCCCGCCCGCGCAGATCGCCATGAGGACGTCGTTGAGGGTGGCGTTCCGGGCGCGGGCGACGGCCCGCAGCCGCTCGAGGTCGTACTGCTGGGTGGCGAACCGGCGCGAGCGCCCGGTCGGGCCGTTGAGGATGCTCATCGGCGCCTGGTACGAGGTGACCGCCCGCGTCGAGGTCTGCCCGCGGCGCAGCTGGGTCTCGACGAGGGTGCGCGCGACCGCCGGCAGCGAGGTCACCGACGCCGAGACGCTGCGCAGGATCGAGGCGACGTCGCCGACCGGTTCGCGGGACTCGCCCTCGGGCCGGGGCCGGCGCGCGAGGCCGAGGAAGTGTGGATGGGTGCGGTCGGCCGGGTCCTCCGAGAGGCCGCGCTGGAGGATCCGCGCGCCCGTGTACCCGTCGACGAGGCTGTGGTGGATCTTCGTGTAGACGGCGAACCGGCCCGGCCCGACGCCCTCGATGAAGGTCATCTCCCACGGCGGGCGACGGAAGTCGAGCTGGTTGGAGTGCAGCCGCGAGACGAGCACGCCGAGCTCTCGTTCGCCGCCCCGGGCGGGTAGTGCCGAGTGGCGCACGTGGTAGTCGATGTCGAACCGCTCGTCCTCGACCCAGCGGTGCACCGGCTGGCGCATGACCCGTCGGGTCTGCAGGCGCAGGGTCCACGGCAGCTCGACCGCGCTCGAGCGGACGTCGGCGACGAGGTCGCGCAGGAAGCCGTCGTCCTCGCCCTCGGGGTAGGAGAAGTGCAGCAGCGACCCGACGTGCATCAGTGTCTCGGGGGTCTCCCCGATGAGGAAGATGGCGTCGAGCGGACTGGCCCAGCGCGTGCGCGCCACGCCGCTCAGACCGCCTCGTCGTGCGGCGTCGGGGTGCCCCCGGCGTAGGGCGCCCAGGTGTCCTCGGGCTGCGCGAGCCGGTCGGCGATGACGTGCAGCGTCTCGAGCTGGTGCCCGTACCCGAGGTGCGTGGCCGAGACCTCGACGTTCTCGGTGCGCGGCGCCGGGTCGGCGACGCAGCACTGCCACGCGACGATGCCGTCGGCGCGCGAGTAGATGCTCGTCGTGGGGACGGGGAGCGGCTGGGCGCGCAGTGCGAGCGCCTCCTCGGTGAACATCAGGTCGAGGTTGTGGCGGTTCATCACCCGGTACATCGCCCAGGCCCGCGTGGCGGCCGGGTGGTGGCGGAACGGGCTGCCGAGGGTGATGACGCCGCGCGTGTAGTCGGGCAGCGCGCGGGCCATTTCGCGGGCGTAGACCCCGCCCGCGCTCCAGCCGACGAGGCTGACCCGGCGCCCGTAGCGGTCGTGGACCTCAAGGAGGAGCTCCTCGAGGCGCTCGGCGAGCTCGGGGCTCGCGCCGAGGTTGCGGCCCTGGCGCCAGTCGTGGACGCGGTAGCCCAGCCGGCGCAGGTGCTGGCGGAGGAAGACGGTGGACTCCGGGCCGGCGAGGAAGCCCGGGAGGACGACCACCGGGTGCCCGTCGCCCGTCGGCCAGCCCGCGACGTTACGGGTGCGGACCGCCGAGGTCGCCAGCTCGAGGGCCGCGCGCCACTCGCGCCGGGCCATCCACAGCGTCGGTGCGCTGGGGCCGGGCGGCACGGGGTCGAGCCGGGGCACGGGGCCTCCCTCGGTCGGGCGGACGCCACGACTCCGGTGACCCGGCTCGCGACGCTGCGGTGGGCAGAGGGCCAGTGTCCCAGAACCTGCCTCGTCAGGGGAGGGTCCGGACGGGTCCGTGTCGCACGTCTCTCGTCGGGGTCCCCGGGCCGGTGCGTGGCCGCGGGCGGCCTACCGTGGAGGGATGACGACGCAGCAGGGTCCGGCCGGCGCGGCGACGCGCACCGAGCGCGACACGATGGGGACGGTCGAGGTCGCCGCCGACCGGTACTGGGGCGCGCAGACCCAGCGCAGCCTCGAGCACTTCGACATCGGCCGCGACACCTTCGTCTGGGGCCGGCCGGTCGTCCGCGGCCTCGGGCTGCTCAAGAAGGCGGCCGCGCTGGCCAACGCCGAGCTCGGGCTGCTCCCCGACGACGTGGCGCGAGCGGTGGTCGAGGCCGCCGACGAGGTGGCCCGCGGCGACCTCGACGAGCACTTCCCGCTCGTCGTCTTCCAGACCGGGTCGGGCACGCAGTCGAACATGAACGCCAACGAGGTCGTCGCCAACCGGGCGATCGAGCTGCTCGGCGGGGTGCTCGGGTCGAAGGAGCCGGTGCACCCGAACGACCACGTCAACCGCAGCCAGTCGAGCAACGACACCTTCCCGACGGCGGTGCACGTCGCGGTGGCGCTGGAGCTCGCCGAGCGGCTGCACCCGGCCGTCGACGCGCTCTGCGAGGCGCTGGACGCGAAGGCCGCCGAGTACGCGGACGTCGTCAAGGTGGGGCGCACCCACCTCCAGGACGCGACGCCGGTGACCCTCGGACAGGAGGTGGGCGCCTGGGCCGGGCAGCTGCGCGAGGCCCAGGCCGACGTGCGGCACGCGGGGGAGCGCGTGCTGGCGCTGGCCATCGGCGGGACGGCGGTGGGGACGGGGCTCAACGCGCCGGCGGCGTTCGGGCCGGCGGTGGCGCGCCACCTGTCGGAGGAGACCGGGCTCGCGTTCCACCAGGCCGACAACCTCTTCGTGCAGCTCGCGGCGCACGACGGGCTCGTGGCCGTGTCGTCGGCGCTGCGGACGCTGGCCGGCGGGCTGATGAAGCTGGCCAACGACGTGCGCTGGCTGGCGTCCGGGCCGCGGACGGGCATCGGCGAGCTGCGCATCCCCGAGAACGAGCCGGGGTCCTCGATCATGCCGGGCAAGGTGAACCCCACCCAGTCCGAGGCGATGACGATGGTCGTCACGCGGGTCTTCGGCAACGACGCGACGGTGGGCTTCGCCGGGACGCAGGGCAACTTCCAGCTCAACGTCTTCACGCCGGTCATGGCGCACGCGGTGCTCGAGTCGGTGCGGCTGGTCTCGGACGCGTGCCGCTCGTTCCGCGAGCACTGCGTGCTGGGGCTGGAGGCCGACCGGGGGCGCATCGCCGAGCACCTCGACGCCGACCTCATGCTCGTCACCGCCCTCGCGCCGCACATCGGGTACGACGCCTCGGCGGCCATCGCCAAGCAGGCGCACCGCGACGGGTCGACGTTGCGGGAGGCGGCGCTGGCGTCGGGGTCGGTGTCGGCGGAGGACTACGACCGGTGGGTCGACCCCGAGGCGATGACTCGCCCCGACTGACCCCGCCGTCAGCGCGGTTCGAGGTGAAAAGGGACCCTGTGACGGTCGGCTTTCACCTCGAACCGCGGGAGGGCACGCCGGGTCGAGGTGAAACCCGACCGGGATCGGGTCGCCGTTCACCTCGAACCAGCGGAACGGCGGTCGGGTCAGTCGGCGAGGAGGCCGCGCAGGTCGTCGGCGGTCAGGGCCCGACTGAGGGCCGCACCCTCGTCGACGACCTTGGTGAAGAGGTCGCGCTTGCGCTCCTGGAGGGCGATGACCTTCTCCTCGACCGTGTTCCGCGACACCAACCGGTAGACGTTGACCGGCTTGGTCTGCCCGATGCGGTGCGCGCGGTCGATGGCCTGGGCCTCGGCGGCGGGGTTCCACCACGGGTCGAGGACGAAGACGTAGTCGGCCTCGGTGAGGGTGAGGCCGAAGCCGCCGGCCTTGAGGGAGATGAGGAAGACCGGTGCCTCGCCGTCACGGAAGGCCGCGATCCGGTCGGCGCGGTCGCGGGTGCGCCCGTCGAGGTACTCGTAGGCGATGCCCTCGGCCTCGAGCCGCCGGCGGACGATGCCGAGGAAGCCGGTGAACTGCGAGAACACGAGCGCGCGGTGCCCCTCGCCGGCCAGCTCGGTGACGTGCTCGACGAGCGCGTCGACCTTCGCCGAGTCGGCGAGCCCGACGTACTGCTCGTCGACGAGCGCGGGGTCGAGGGAGAGCTGGCGCAGCGCGGTGAGCGCCCGGAGCACCGCCATCCGGTTGCCGTCGAGGTCGTCGATGAGCCCGAGCAGCCGCTGCCGCTCGCGCTGGAGGTGCCGGTCGTAGACCGCCCGGTGCCGCGGGTGCAGGTCGACGGTGAGCACCTGCTCCTGCTTGGGCGGCAGCTCGGTGGCGACCGACTCCTTGGTGCGCCGGAGCATCAGCGGGCGGATGCGCCGACGCAGCGTGGCCAGCCGGTCGGCGTCGCCGTCGCGCTCGATGGGATTCGCCCACTGCTCCTTGAACGCCCCCGGCTTCGGGTGCAGCCCCGGCGCCACGATGGACAGCAGCGACCAGAGATCCATCAGCGAGTTCTCCAGCGGCGTACCGGTGATCGCGAACTTCGCTCTGGCAGAGAGGCGCCGGACGGCCTGGTAGGTCTTGGCCTGGTGGTTCTTGACGAACTGCGCCTCGTCGAGGACGACCGCGCCCCACGGCCGTGAGCGCCACTGTTCCTCGTCGATGCGGGCCACCGTGTACGACGTGATGACCACCTGCGCGTCCCCGATGGCGGCCGCGAGGCTGCGGCGGTCCTTGCCGCGGGTGCGCTCGACGACGGCCGTGCGCAGCGAGGGCGCGAACCGCGCGGCCTCGCCCGCCCACGTGGACAGCACCGAGGTCGGCGCGACGACGAGCACCGGGTGCTCGAGCTCGCCGAGCTCGTGGGCGCGCAGCACCATCGCGAGCATCTGCACGGTCTTGCCGAGACCCATGTCGTCGGCGAGGACCCCGCCGAGGCCGCAGTCCCAGAGCATCGAGAGCCAGCGGAACCCCTCGACCTGGTAGGGCCGCAGCGTGGCGTCGAGCCCGGCCGGGACCTCGGCCGGCGCGAGGTGGCCGCTGTCGACGAGGCGGCCGACCGTGCGCGTCCAGCGCTCGCTCTGCTCCTCGACGACCCCGAGCGCCGCGAGCTCCTCCCAGAGGCCGACGTGCACCGCCGAGATGCGCAGCGGGTCGGAGGGCTTGTCCTGCAGCGAGCGCGCCTCCTCGACGAGCCGGCGCAGCGTCTCGAGCTCGGGACGGTCGAGGGCGAACCACGTGCCGGAGTCGAGGATGAGGTGCTCGTGCTTGCGCGCGATGGCCTCGATGAGGGGCGCGAGCGGCACGTCCTCGCCGGCGACGGTGACCGAGATGTCGAGGTCGAACCAGTCGGTGGCCGCGCCCGACCCGCCGCCGGACCCGTCGCTCGTCGAGACCTGGATGAGCGGGGCCTCGTCGACCTCGGTGTACTCGGCGACCTCGCCGTGGACCTCGACGTCGAGGAACGGCAGCTCCTCGAGGACCGGCAGGAGGTGGCTGAACCCGACCGTCGTGAACGCGTGCAGCCGGACCTCGGGCACGAGGTGCGGCTGGTGCGCGACGACCTGCCAGAGGGCGTCGAAGTCGGCGACCTCGGGGACGCCGTGCAGCTCGGCCTCGAGCCGGCGCTCGGCCGAGCGGTCGCGCATCGGGTCGGGCTCGTCGGAGCCGAGCGCGACGTGCACGCCCCTCGTCCCGCCGTACCGGAAGCCCCACGCGAGGTGGGTGCGGTGGCCCGGCTCGACGGTGACCGCGAGGTGCAGCCGGGGCGGGACGGCCTCGGGGAGCTCGAGCTCTGGGGAGAGGCTGCGCACGCGGGCCTTGCGCCGCAGGCCGGGCAGGTGGGTGACGGTGAAGCGCGCCCAGTCGGCCTCGGGGACCTCGACGACCCCGAGGTCGAGGAGCCGCTGGCGGGTGCCGTCGAGCGGCTCGGTGAGTGCGCCGAGGACCAGGGTGTCGTCGTCGCGGAGCCAGAACCCGGTGGCCGGCGAGCCGACGAGGTGGGTGTCGGTGCCGGGGCCGACCGGCAGGTCGAGCCGGGGGTGGAGGGCGGCGCCGTCGTCGGTGCGCTCGATGTCGACGACGAGCTCGGCGGGGTCGGGGGCGAAGGCGACCTCGCCCTGGCCGGCGAGGTCGGTGAGCAGGCGCACGCCGGCCCGGTCGGCGGCGCGCAGCAGCTGGACCCATCCGGAGCCGAGGTGGTCGAGGAGGATGGCGTCGGGCATCCGGCCGTAGCCGAAGGCGCGGACCGAGCGGCGGTGGGCGTCGGCGATGGCGGTGAGCGCGTCGATGTGGTCGTCGGGGTAGGTGACGCGGCCGTAGCCGTAGTAGCCCCCGGCGAAGGACTCCCAGGAGACCCCGGTGCGGATCCACGCGCCGCGCACCCCCGGCACGACGGGGCGCAGCCGCAGCTGGCCGCGCCCGGTGTCCTCGGTGAGCCGGGCCCGCCCGGTGCCGGCCGCGGCCGACTCGAGGAGCAGGCCGACCGGGGTGACGTCGCGCGGGACGTCCTCGTCGAGGAGGCCGCCGAGCGCCCGCTCCCACGTCGGGGTGGGCGGCTCGTCGGGGAGCGGGGCGGGCGAGAGCTCGCGGACGCGGGCCGCGACGGCCACGGCGTGCTTGCAGTCGCCGGAGACCGGGCACGAGCACTGGCTGTGCCAGCGCCGCAGCGGCTGCCGGCCGTCCTCCTCGTGCGGTCGCAGGGCGACGCGGGTCGTGTACGTCTCGCCGGCGCTCCCGCCGACCCAGCCGGTGGCGTGCGCGCCGTCGGCGGAGACCTCGACGTCGACGACCCGCCCCTCGCGCGCGTACGCGAGCCCGCGCGCGACGGTGACGGTGCCGCACACCTCGCCGAGCTCGCGGTTGGTCAGCTCGGCGAGGCGGCGCGCGGTGACGACGCGGGCCATCGGCAACCCCTCCTCGCACGGGCGTGGGACCGCCCCTGCTCCGGCGAACCCTGAACACCCCACCGTACGTCGCGACGGCGACATCCGCCGAGCCCGTCCACAGGGTCAGGCGGGCAGGACGAGGGCGAAGACCGTGCCCCGCCCGGCCTCCGACGTCACCTCGACCGACCCGCCGTGCGCCCGGGCGACGGCGTCGACGACGGCCAGCCCGAGCCCGGACCCACCGCTGCCGGACGAGCGCGATCGGTCGACCCGGTAGAAGCGCTCGAGCAGGTGGGGCAGGTGCTCGGCGGGGATGCCCGGCCCGGCGTCGGCGACCTCGACCCGCACCCACCCCGGCCGGACGAGCACCCGCAGCGCGACGGGCGTGCCGTCCGGGGTGTGCCGCACCGCGTTCGACGTCAGCCCGACGAGGGCCTGGGTGACGCGGTCGCGGTCGGCGGTGACGACGAGGTGCTCGGGGGCGTCGAGGGTGACGACCCGGTCGGGCGCGACGACGCGCAGGTCGGAGGCGACGTCGCGCAGCACCTCGGCGAGGTCGACCGGCTCGCGGCGCAGGGCGTCCGGGGCGTCGAGCCCGGCGAGGTCGAGCAGGCCGTCGACGAGGCGTCGCATCCGGGCCGCCTCGTCGCCGATCCGGCGCATCGCGTCGTCGACGTCGGCCCGGCCGCGGTCGTCGAGCGGGCCGGGCTCGCGGGTGGCGTGCAGGGCCGCGTACCCGCCGAGGGTCGTCAGCGGGGTGCGCAGCTCGTGCGAGGCGTCGGCGACGAACCGGCGCATCCGCTCGTTCGTCGCGGTCGTCGTGTCGATCATCGTGTTGAGCGCCTCGCCGAGCCGCGCCGCCTCGGTGCCGGGCGGCCCGGGCGGGACGCGCCGTGAGGTGTCGCCCGCGGTGATGGCGTCGGCGGCATCGGTCATCTCGGCGATCGGCCGCAGCCCGAGCCGGTCGACCCACCAGAGCAGCAGCCCGACGAAGGCCGCGACGACCAGGCCGGTGAGCCCGAGGGTCAGCGCCAGCCGCCGGGTCGTCAGGTCGGCCGAGGTCGTCGGGACGGCGATGACGGCCTGCGCGCGCCCGTTGGCCAGGGGGACGGTGACGACCCGGACGCGGGGCGCGTCGCCGGAGGCGGTGGACCGGCCGGCGGGCGTGAGGACGCGCTCGCCGGGCTCGAGGTCGGGGACGAGGGTGGGGTCGGCCTGCGGGGCGAGGACGGTGCTCAGCCGGCCGTCGGCGCCCATCCGGCCGACGTAGACGTCACTGAGGGCGGCGGTCGCCACCGCGCCCTCGGAGCGCTGCGAGGCGAGGAGGACGGCGCGCGGGTTCTCGGCGAGGGCGCTGATCTGGGCGTCCAGCCGCCCGAGGAGGAAGGCCCGCTGGACGAGGACGACGGTGACGCCGGCGACCACCGACAGGACGGCGAGCACCGCCACCGCGGCGACGAGCCGCCGGCGCAGGGTCATCACGGCTCCCGCACGCTGTAGCCGACGCCGCGGACGGTGTGGACGAGCTTCGGCGGCACGGCGTCGACCTTCTTGCGCAGCGTCGAGACGAAGGACTCGATGATGGCCGTCTCGCCCGCGAAGTCGTACTGCCAGACGTGGTCGAGGATCTGCGCGCGGGTGACGACACGGCCGGCGTTGACGAGGAGCAGGCGCAGCAGGCTGAACTCCGTGGCGGTGAGGTGGACCTCGGTGTCGCCGCGCCACACGCGGTGCTGGTCCTCGTCGAGGACGAGGTCGTGCACCCGGTGGCGGGCGCTCGGGGCGGCGGCCGCGCCCCCGCGACGGAGCGCGACGTGGACGCGCGCGACGAGCTCCTCGAGCGCGAACGGCTTGGTGATGTAGTCGTCGCCGCCGCTCGTCAGCCCGCGCACCCGGTCGGCGGTGTCGGTGCGCGCGGTGAGGAAGAGGACGGGAGCGCTGCTGCCGATGGCGCGCAGGCGGCGCAGGACCTCGAAGCCGTCGAGGTCGGGGAGCATCACGTCGAGGACCACGACATCGGGCGCGGTGCGGGCCGCCGTGGTCAGCGCCTCCTCGCCGGTCGCGGCGGTCGTCACGTCCATCCCGGCGAGGCGCAGGGCGGAGGAGACGAGGTAGCTGATGTTCTCCTCGTCGTCGACGACGAGGACGCGCGGGGCGGGGGTCTCGGCCACGGCGCCCACGCTCCCACGGCCGGCGCCGAGCTGTCTGGAGGAATCCTCGGGACTTGCTGAAAAGCGCGGCCAGTGCCGATCTCCAGCAACCCCCGAGGTTCACGCGCAGTGGTCGCGAGGGTCGGGCTCCACTCTCGTCAACGTCACCGCACCCGACGACCTCTCCAAGGAGCACCCGATGCCCGCCCTCCGCACCTCCCTCGTCGCGCTCGCCGTCGGCGGCGCCGCCGTCACCACCGGCATCGTCGCCACGAGCGCCACCGCCGCTCCGGCACCCGTCGCCGCCGTCGACGCCGTGAGCGTCGCTGCCACGGCCGATGACACCACCCCCCAGGCGAAGATCCACCCCGGTCGCGCCTGGTGGAAGAAGCTGTCCGACACCCAGAAGCAGTGCCTCGAGGACGCGAAGGTCAGCCGCCCGGTCGGCCCGCTCGACGACTCCGAGCGCAAGGCCCTGCGCGACCAGGTCACCGCCGCCGCGCAGAAGTGCGGCGTCGAGCTGCCCTTCCCGAAGGCCCGGGCGTTCTGGAACGACCTCTCCGACACCCAGAAGCAGTGCCTCGACGACGCGAAGGTCACGCGGCCGTGGGGCCCCCTGAGCAAGGAGCAGCGCCAGTCCGTCCGGGCCGACCTGAAGGCGGCGGCGGAGAAGTGTGGCGTCGAGCTGCCGACGAAGCCGAGCAACCCCTCGCCCGCGCCCTCCGCGTCGCCCAGCGCGACCTGAGCCACCCGCCGGGCCTGCGCCCGAGGGGCGCCTCGAGGCCGCGACCTGCCACGACCTTCAGCGACCGACCCCTTGCAAGGGGCCGGTCGCTGAAGGTTCCGGCATCCGGAGAGAAAGTCGGGTCGGGGGTCAGGCGGTGACGTGCGCGTCGGCGACGTCGAGGGCGCGGTCGAGGACGTCGAGCCCCTCGGCCAGCTCCTCGGCGGTCGTCGTGCACGGCGGCACGACGTGCAACCGGTTGAAGTGCGTCATCGGCCAGAGGCCCTCGGCCTTGCACGCGGCCATCAGCTCGGCCATCGGCTTGGCCGCCTCGCCCGAGGCGTTGTAGGACACGAGCGCCTCGTTCGTCGTCGTGTCCTTGACGAGGTCGAGCGCCCAGAACACCCCGAGCCCGCGCACCTCGCCGACCGACGGGTGCTTGGCCCGGATCTCCTCCAGGCGCGGCCCGATGACGGTGTCGGCCATCTTCCGGACGTGCTCGAGGATGCCCTCCTCCTCGAAGATCCGCATCGACGCGACGGCCGAGGCGCAGGCCAGCGGGTGGCCGGAGTAGGTGAGGCCGCCCGGGTACGGGCGGTCGTCGAAGGTCGCCGCCACGCGCGCCGACATCACGACGCCGCCGAGCGGCACGTACCCGCTGTTGACGCCCTTGGCGAAGCAGATGAGGTCGGGGGCCAGGCCCCAGTGGTCGACGGCGAACCACTCGCCGCAGCGCCCGAAGCCGGCCATCACCTCGTCGGCGATCCAGAGGATGCCGTGCTCGTCGCAGAGCTCGCGGACGCCGGCGAGGTAGCCGTCCGGCGGCACGAGGATGCCGTTGGTGCCGACGACGGTCTCGAGCATGATCGCGGCGATGGTCTGCGGGCCCTCGACCATGATCGTGTCGCGCAGGTGCTGCAGCGCGCGTTCGCACTCCTGCTCCGGAGACGTCGAGTGGAACGCGGACCGGAACGGGTACGGGCCCCAGAAGTGGACGAATCCCGGTGCGCCAGGCTCGGACCCCCAGCGGCGCGGCTCACCGGTGGCGAGGATCGAGCCGCTCGTCGCGCCGTGGTAGCTGCGGTACGTCGTGAGGATCTTGTGCCGGCCGGTGTGGATGCGCGCCATCCGCATCGCGTTCTCGGTGGCCTCGGCGCCGCCGTTGGTGAAGAACACCTTGTCGAGGTCGCCGGGGGCACGCTCGGCGATCATCCGGGCCGCCTCGGAGCGCGACTCGTCGGCGAAGCTCGGGGCGATGGTGCACTGACGGGCCGCGGCCTCCTGGATGGCGGCGACGAGCTTCGGGTGCTGGTAGCCGATGTTGACGTTGACCAGCTGGCTCGAGAAGTCGAGGTAGCGCTTGCCCTCGAAGTCCCAGAAGTACGAGCCGGACGCGCCGGCGATCGGCAGCGGCGCGATCTGAGCCTGCGCGGACCACGAGTGGAAGACGTGGGCGCGGTCGTCGCGGGCCACCTGGGCGCCCTTGTCGGTGTCGGGCCGGACGTCGGGGGAGGCGAACTCGGTCATCGCGGAAGGCCTTTCGGTGAGTCGGTCCGGGTCAGCCCGGCAGGGTGAAGATCGTGCGGTGCCAGGCCTTGCGGGCCTCGCCGGTGATGTCGTGCATGACGTGCTTGACGTTGGTGTACTCGTCGAACGAGTAGGCGGACATGTCCTTGCCGAAACCGGAGTGCTTGTACCCGCCGTGCGGCATCTCGCTGATGATCGGGATGTGGTCGTTGACCCACACGCAGCCTGCCGCGATCTCGCGCGAGGCGCGACCCGCGCGGTAGGTGTCGCGGGTCCAGGCGCTCGCGGCGAGGCCGAACTCGGTGTCGTTGGCCAGGCGGATCGCCTCGTCGTCGTCGTCGAACGGCACGACGACGAGCACCGGCCCGAAGACCTCGTCGGTCCAGATCTCGGAGTCGAGCGGCACGTCGGTGACCAGGGTCGGCTCGTAGTAGGAGCCGCGGGCGAGGTCACCACCGGGGGCGCGGCCGCCGGTGACGACCTTCGCGTAGCCGCGGGCGCGCTCGACCATCCCGGCGACCTTGTCCTGGTGGGCGCGCGAGGACAGCGGGCCGAGGTCGGTGGCGGGGTCGGGCGTCGCGCCGATGCGGACCTGGGCGAAGAGGTCGGCGACACCCCGGACGAACGCGTCGTGGACCGAGCGGTGGACGATGGCGCGGGTGGCGGCGGTGCAGTCCTGGCCGGTGTTGATGAGGGAGCCGGCGACGGCGCCGTGGACGGCGGCCTCGAGGTCGGCGTCGTCGAACACGACGAACGGCGCCTTGCCGCCGAGCTCGAGGTGCACCCGCTTGCCGGTGGCCGCGGCGGTGGCCATCACCCGGCGGCCGACGGCGGTCGACCCGGTGAAGGAGGTCATCGCGACGTCGGGGTGCCCGACGAGGTGCTCGCCGGCGACCGGCCCGGTGCCGGTGACGACGTTGACGACGCCTGCCGGGGCGCCGGCCTCGGTGAACGCCTCGGCGAAGAGCAGCGAGGTGAGCGGGGTGATCTCTGCGGGCTTGAGGACGATGGTGTTGCCGGCGGCGATGGCGGGCAGCACCTTCCAGGCGGCCATCTGCAGCGGGTAGTTCCACGGGGCGATCGACCCGACGACGCCGATCGGCTCGCGCCGGATCGAGCTGGTGTGGTCGCCCGAGTACTCGCCGCTGGCCATCCCGTCGAGACGGCGGGCGGCGGCGCCGAAGAACGCGGTGTTGTCGACCGTGCCGGGCACGTCGAACTCGCGGGCGAGGCGGATCGGCTTGCCGGCCTGCCGCGACTCGAGCTGCGCGATCTCCTCGGCGCGCTCGTCGAGGAGGGCGGCGGCCTTCGTGAGGACGGTGGCGCGCTCGACCGGCGTGGCGCGCGACCACTCCGCGAAGGCGGCGTGCGCGGCCGACACCGCGGCGTCGACGTCGTCGGGGCCGGCGAGGGTGACGGTCTCGACCGTCTCGTCGGTGCTGGGGTCGAGGACGTCGAAGCCCTCACCGCTGCTCGCGGCCCGGCGCTCACCGCCGATGTACTGGTGCATGCTCGTGAGCATACGGGGCGCCCCCGCTGCCGGAAAGGGCAGCGGGGGCGCATTCGGGCTGCGGAATCCGTCGCCCGGGCCGGCGACGGCTGCCGTCATCAGTGCTGGTAGGTCCCGTGGATGACCGCCCGGCCGAGCGTCGTGAAGGCCAGGTTGAAGGACACCACGGCGGGGGAGGCGTCGGCATCGACCCCGAGCGTGGGCTCGGAGACGGCGTGCACGACGAGGTAGTAGCGGTGCGGCACGTCGCCCTCGGGCGGGGCGGCGCCCGTGAACCCGGCCTCGCCGCCGTCGTTGCGGACGTGGAAGGCGTTGCCGGGCAGGTCCTGCGTGGCGGCACCGGCGGGCAGGGAGGTCACGTCGGCGGGGACGTCGACGAGCACCCAGTGCCAGAAGCCCGACGGGGTCGGGGCGTCGGGGTCGAAGACGGTGACGACGTAGCTCTGCGTCCCCTCGGGGGCGCCGCTCCACGAGACCTGGGGCGAGGTGTTGCCCTGGTCGGCGACCTGGTCGTCCTTGAGCGGCGCGCCGTCGGTCACGTCGTCGCTCGTCACGGTGAACGACGGGACCGCGGGCAGCATCTCGTACGGGTTCGGGGCGGTCGGGCGCTCCAGGCTCATGCGGTCTCTCCTACGGCGTCGGGGGAGTGCGGTCCCTCGGGCCAACCCCGAGATGTCCCCACTTATTGCGAGTTCCGCCGCTCGACACCCTTGTTGGCCGTGTGTCGAGCGGCCGAACTCGCAACAAGTCGGGGTGGGAGATGCGAACGGGGCGCCGACCGTGGTGGTCGGCGCCCCGTGGCGTGTGCTGCTGCGTCAGCCGTTGACGGCGCGCTTGAGCTGCGCGGCGGCCTTGAAGCCGACCGACGTCGACGCGGCGATCTGGATCTCCTCGCCGGTCTGCGGGTTGCGGCCGGTGCGCGCGGCGCGCTCGCGGGTCTCGAAGCTGCCGAAGCCGGCGAGCTTGACGTCCTCACCCTTGGCGAGGTGCTCACCGACGACGTCGAGCGCCGCGTTGATGATCTCCTCGGCGGCGGACGCGGAGACGTCCGTGCGCTGGGCGACGGCCTGGGCGATGTCCTTCTTGGTCGACATGGGACCTTTCCTGGTTGTCGTTGGTGCTGAAATCCCGACGCTACCGCCGGTTCCTGTCCAGCGGCGTCAACGGTCAGTCTGCCGCGTCCGTTCCCTCCGGCGGCCACCGGTCCCCCCACCCGGCGTGGCGCGCGGCCCGGTAACGCGGGCCCTGGCGCTTGCTGACGACCTCGGCGGCGGCCGTGCCGTCCGCCCGGCAGAGCTCGAGCCGGACCATCCCCTTGCGGGTCACCGGGTGCCGCAGGACGCGACCCCCGGGCAGCGCGGCGGGCTCCCGGCGGGCCACGACGTACGACACCTTCTCGTCCTCGTGGCCCAGGGCGCCGCCCTTGAGGCGGCGGTGCAGTGCGGTCCGGTCGAGGCGCACCGCGAGGTGGCACCAGTCGCCGGCGGCCGCCAGCGGGCAGGCGTCCTCGTGCGGGCAGGGAGCGACGAGGTGCCACCCGGCGCCCAGCAGGCGTTCGCGCGCGGCGTGCACGGCGGCGAAGCCCCGCGGCGTGCCCGGCTCGACGACGGCCACGACGCCCGCCGCCGCGACCGACGCGTCGACGACCCGGTCCGGGAGGTCGCCGGGCAGCTCGCCGAGGACGTAGCTGATGGTCGCCAGGTCGGCCTGCGGCAGAAGGCTGTTCACGGTCAAGTCGGCCCGGGTCCAGCGCGCGCCCGCGACGACGGGCGGTCCGTTGCGTGCGATGCGCGCCCCGAGCGACAGGGCGTCGGCGGATGCGTCGAGCACCTCCACGGAGGCCACCTCAGGGAACGCCTCGGCCACCGCCCACGCGGCCGCACCCGTGCCGCCGCCGACGTCGACGAGCGAGCGCGGGGCCAGGTCGGGTGCGACCTCCATCGCGTACCGAAGCACCCGCGACACGGCGGCGTGGGTGGCCGGCATCCGGTAGGCCGCGTACGCCGCCGCGGACACGGGATCGCGCAGCGCCTGCTCCTCCGGTGGGGCCCCGGAGCGGTACACCTCGATGAGCCGCGCCGTCGCCCGCCGCAGGGCCTCGGCGTCCTCGCCGTCGAGGACCGCCTCGAGGGCGCGGGTCAGCGTGAGGGCCATGGCCGCATCCTCCTACGCTGGACCCGGGCGCCGCGCAGTCGCACCAGGAGGTCGGATGGCCGGACGCGTCCTCGTCGTCGACGACGAGCAGGAGATCCGCACGGTGCTGCGCGCCTACCTGGAGGCCGAGGGGCACCTCGTCACCGAGGCGGCCACCGGTGCCGAGGCCCTGCGCCGTGTCCTGGCCGCCGACGGCACGGCCCCCGACCTCGTCCTCCTCGACGTCGGCCTGCCCGACCTCGACGGCCTCGACGTGCTGCGCACGCTGCGCCGGGACTCCGACGTCTACGTCATCCTCGTCACCGCGCGCGCCGAGGAGGCCGACACCCTCGTCGGCCTCGCGACCGGCGCCGACGA
Source organism: Phycicoccus sonneratiae (assembly GCF_016887965.1). Classification (GTDB taxonomy): domain Bacteria; phylum Actinomycetota; class Actinomycetes; order Actinomycetales; family Dermatophilaceae; genus Phycicoccus; species Phycicoccus sonneratiae. The sequence continues at coordinate 324,044 of NZ_JAFDVD010000003.1, read as the reverse complement.
CTACGTCACCAAGCCGTTCAGCCCCCGCGAGGTCGTCGCCCGGGTACGCACCGTGCTGCGTCGCCGTCGGGAGACCGCACCCGGAGCCCCGCCGGACGACGGGGTCCTGCGCTTCGACGGCCTCGTCCTCGACCCGCATCGCCGCGAGCTGCGGGTCGGCCGGCGGGAGGTACAGCTGTCGGCGCTCGAGTTCGACCTGCTCCACGCGCTGGTGGCCTCTCCCGGAAGGGTGTTCAGCCGGGCCCAGCTCCTCGAGGAGGTCTGGGGGTACGACTTCTACGGCGACCCACGCGTCGTCGACGTGCACGTCCGCAGCATCCGCCGTGCTCTCGGTGACGACGCCGCCGACCCCCGGCTCGTCGGGACGGTCCGCGGGGTCGGCTACAAGTTCCTCCCACGCCCCGAGGGGGAGCCGTGAACCGCGTCGCCGTCCGTCTCGTCCTCAGCCACCTCGTCGTGGCCCTGCTCGGTGGACTCGCGACCGTCCTCGTGGTCCGGGCCCTGACGCCGGTCATCTTCGACCGCTCGACGGGCATGGGCGCGATGATGATGGGCCGCGGCCCGGGCTCCGGCACGCAGCAGCAGGTGCGCACCCAGGTCGTCGACGCCGTGACCCAGGCGATCGGCATCGGGCTCCTCGTCGGGGTGGTCGCGGCCGCCGGCTTCGGGATCCTCGCGGCCACCCGCCTCGTCCGGCCGCTGCAGCGCGTCGGTGTGACCACGCGGCTCATCGCCGCGGGCCGCTACGACGTGCGGGTCGAGCCGCCGCACGAGGCAGAGCTCGCCGCCCTCGCCGACGACGTCAACACCCTCGGCCGGGCGCTCGCCGAGACCGAGGCCCGCCGCACGCGGCTGCTCGGGGAGGTCGCGCACGAGATGCGCACGCCGCTCACCGTCGTCGACGGTTACGTCGAGGGGATGATCGACGGCGTCCTGCCGACCGGCCCAAAAGAGCTGGGCAAGGTCTCGGACGAGGTGCGCCGGCTGCGTCGGCTCGCCGACGACCTCTCCGCCCTCTCCCGGGCCGAGGAGGGCAGGCTCGCCCTCCAGCCGCGAGCCGCCGACCTCGCCGCGGTCGTCGCGGCGGCGGCCGAACGCCTTCGCCCCCAGGCCGAGGACGCCGGGCTCGAGCTCGTCGTGTCGGCGGACGAGAGGGTCGAGGCGGTCGTCGACCCCGACCGCATCGCCCAGGTCGTCACCAACCTCGTCGGCAACGCGGTGCGGGCCACGCCACCGGGCGGCCGGGTCACGGTCGAGGTCCGTGACGACGGAGGCTCCCGGGTGGTCATGGTCTCGGACACCGGCGAGGGGCTGGCCGCGGACGACCTCGAGCGGGTCTTCGAGCGCTTCTACCGGGTGGCCGAACGACGACGCGAGCGCACCGACGCCGGGTCCGGCATCGGCCTGACGGTCGCCCGAGGCATCGCGCGGGCGCACGGCGGCGAGCTGAGCGCGGCCTCGGACGGCCCGGGCCTCGGGTCACGGTTCGTCCTGCGCCTCCCGCTGCTGCCGGTGCGCGGCTGACGCGTCAGTCGTCGAGCATCGGGCACTCGCCGGAGCCGGTCGAGTCGGCAGCGGTCCCGGCGCCCCAGCGGCCCGTCATCCCACCGCGGCTCCGGCCGGTCGTGCCGTCGGAGGACCGGCGGCCACCCATCATCCCGCCGCCGGTGGCGGTCTCGCCGTTCGCGGCGCCGGTGAAGGAACGGAGGTGCATCCGCGACCCGCGCAGCAGGTTGGCCAGGACGGCGTCCACGTCGCTCGGGAGGTCGGCGGCGATGGTCGTCTCGAGGTCGGCGATGTCTCGCTGCTCGAGCGCCACGCCGACGTCGTACGCGTCGTCGAGCGAGCGCTGGGCCTGCGACCACCAGGTGTCGTAGAGGTCCTGCACGGCGGTGTCGGCGTACGTCCCGGGGGTCGACCCGGCGCTCGGGTCGGCGATGCCGTAGCGGGCGAGGAGCGTGCTCACCGCGTCGAGGTGGCGCTGCTCGCTCGTGGTGATCCGGCTGAACGGGAGGGCGTCGTCGTAGCGGTCGGCGATCGCGGCGTAGAGGTCGCGAGCCATCCGCTCCTCGTCGCTCGCGAAGCGCAGGGCCTCGGTGAGGGCGGGGGTGGCGGTGGCGGCCGCGGTGCTCGTGGCGATGGCGGGGGCCGTACCGGGTCCGGTGACGCCGAAGGCCTGACCGGCGGCGAGCCCGCCGGCGAGGAGGGCGCCGGCCCCGAGGGCGGCGGCAGTGGTGCGGATCGTGCGGTTCATCGTGTGCTCCTCGGTCGTGGACGGGTGACTGCGACCCAGTGAACGGCGTGCACGTGAAGGGTCCCGTGGGGCGCCCGTGAAGCCTTCGTGAAGGTGCGCGGCGGGATGATCTCGGCCGTCGGAGGCGTTCTCCATCACGGAAATGGCAGGGAATATACCCATAGGGGTATCCTGTTGTGCAGTCCGAACACCCGTCCCCGATCTCCGAGGAGACAGCAATGGCCACCGTGGACCTCACGACCGAGACCTTCGAGAAGACCGTCGGCGACGAGGGCATCGTCCTCGTCGACTGGTGGGCCTCCTGGTGCGGCCCGTGCCGCCAGTTCGCCCCCACCTTCGAGAAGTCGAGCGAGTCGCACACCGACGTCGTCCACGGCAAGGTCGACACCGAGGCCGAGCAGGCGCTCGCCGGCGCCGCGCAGATCACCTCGATCCCCACCCTCATGGGCTTCCGCGACGGCATCCTCGTCTTCCGCCAGGCCGGCGCGCTGCCCCCGGCTGCGCTCGAGCAGGTCGTCGAGGGCATCAAGAACCTCGACATGGACGAGGTCCGCGCGCAGGTCGCCGCGCAGCAGGCCGGCTGACCCCTCCCGCACCACATTCCGGGTCCTGCGCCGCAGAGCCCTCCCGCAGGTACCTCCCGGGGTACCATCGGGCCCGTCGTCCACCTCAGGAGGCCCGTCATGGAGCTCGACCAGACCGAGATGCAGGCCGTGGTCAAGCGGCTCAAGCGCGCCCAGGGCCAGATCGGCGGCATCCTCAAGATGATCGAGGACGGCCGCGACTGCCAGGACATCGTCACCCAGCTGGCGGCAGTGTCCAAGGCCCTCGACCGGGCCGGCTTCGCCGTCATCGCGCTCGGCCTGCGGCAGTGCATCACCGACCCCGAGGGCGGCACGATGGACGTCGGGTCGATGGAGAAGCTCTTCCTCTCCCTGGCCTGAGGCCCTGATGGACGCCACGACCTGGGACGCCCGCTACGCCGGGGCCGAGCTCGTCTGGTCGAGCACGCCCAACCGGTTCGTCGAGGAGATCTGCGCTCCGCTGCCGCCGGGGCGGGTGCTCGACGTGGCCGCGGGGGAGGGCCGCAACGCCCTCTGGCTCGCCGAGCGCGGCTGGGACGCCACCGCTGCCGACTTCTCGCCGGTGGCCGTCGAGCGCGCGCGGGGGATCGCCGCCGAGCGGCTGGGGCCCGACGCGGGGCCCTTCCGGGCGGTCGTCGCCGACGCCCTCGGGGCGGCCCCGGCACCGACCGGCGGTGACGGCTACGACCTCGTCCTCTTCGCCTACCTCCAGCTGCCCGACGACCAGTGGCGGCGCGCGCTGACCGCTGGCGTGGCGGCCGCCGCGCCCGGGGGCACGGTGCTCGTCGTCTGCCACGCCGCCCGCAACCTGACCGAGGGCGCGGGCGGCCCGCAGGACGCGGCCGTCCTCCACGACCCGGACGACGTCGTCGCCGCCGTCGCCGGCCTGCCGGTCGAGGTGGAGTCGTCGCGGCTGCGCGAACGCGAGGTCGAGGGGGCGGCCCGGCCCGCGCTCGACACCGTGGTGGTCCTGCGACGGTTGGCGGAGTAGATACCCCCTAGGGTATGCTGGCGACGTTGCCCAGCACCCGAACCCCGAGGAGTACCCCATGTGCCGAGCCGTGACCTGTCGCCAGTGCGGCAAGACGACCTGGGCCGGCTGCGGCCAGCACGTCGACCAGGTGATGCGCGGCGTCCCGTCCGCCGACCGCTGCACCGGGCACGAGAGCACGCCGAGCGGCGGGTTCCTCGGCAAGCTCTTCGGTCGCTGACGCGCGCGGCCCTCACCCCGCCCGGCCGGACTCCTCCGGTCGGGCGGTTCCGCTGACGAACCAGCCCCAGGCCCGTAGCGGCCCCGGGGCGATGGCCCGGGCCCGCTCGACGTCGACGGCGAAGCCCGCCGCGGCGATGACGGCGGGCAGGTCGCGGTCGACGTGGCAGCCGCCGGCCACCCGTCCCCACACCGGCTGGACGCGCCGCTGCCACCGCACCGTCCGCGCGTCCGGTGCGAGCGAGTGCTCGACGAACAGCAGCGCCCCGCCCGGTCGCAGCACCCGTCGCGCCTCGGCGAGCGCGGTCTCGACCTCGGGCACGGTGCACAGCGCCCACGCCGTGACGACCGTGTCGACCGAGCCGTCGGCCAGTGCCGACAGGTCGGCGGCGTCGAGCGTCGTGCGCTCCACGGGGCGCCCGAACGCCTCCCTCCGCGGTCCGGAGAGCTCCCACGCGAGGTCCGACGGCTCGGCGGCCAGCACGCGCGTGACCTGCGCCGGGTAGTGCTCGAGGTTGGGGCCGGAGCCGAAGCCGACGTCGAGGACGACGCCCGTGGCCGCGGCGCACACCGGGGCCCGCCAGCGGTCGACGTCGGCTCCCTGGCAGGACCGGTGGGTCAGCCGGGGCAGGGCGCGCTCGTCCCACCACCGGCGCACTCCGAGGACGGGCACGCGACCAGTGTGACGGCTCCCGGGCTCCCGCGTCGGATGTGCCGCGCATCACGGCGCTGGATACGGCACGGGGTATATCGTCGAGAGCGTCCGGCCGGACATGCGGCGCCGGACCGGGTGGTCTGTCCGGCGCCGCGCCCGGGCCGGCCCGCCTGGCGGTCCGGGGGCCTGGGGTCAGGGGGTCCGGGGTCCTGGGGTCAGCGGGCCGGGTCGACGAGCTGCATCCCCCGCGACGCGCTGTCGCCCATCGCGACGAGCAGCCGGCCGGCCTCCTCGAGTCCCACCGGGTCGCCGGGCGCCACGAGGGCGGCGAGGTCGAGGCGGCCGCCCACGACGTCGGCGAGCAGGCCGGGGTAGTCGGCGGCGGCCATCCCGTGACTGCCGAGGACGTCGAGCTCCCAGCCGATGACGCGCTCCATCGGCACCTCGGCCCGTCCCGCGGCCGGGGGCAGCAGCCCGACCTGGACGTGCCGTCCCCGGCGGCGCGCAGAGAGGATGCCGGTGCGGCAGGTCTGCGGCGAGCCCACGGCGTCGACCGACAGGTGCGCGCCGCCTCCCGACCAGTCGCGGACCGCCTGCACGAGCTCGGCCTCGGCGAGGGTGCCGTCGAGGACGCGCTCCGCGCCGAGCTCGAGCGCGAGCGCGCGGGAGCCGGCGTCGAGGTCGACGCCGCAGACCCGGGCGCCCCGAGCCGCCGCGACCTGGATGGCCGCGAGTCCGACTCCGCCGCACCCGAACACGACCACCGTCTCGTCCTCGGCGACCCGGCCGCGCCCGGTGACGGCCCGGTGGGCCGTCGCGACCCGGCAGCCGAGGCCGGCGGCGACGGACGGGGGGACCTCCGCCGGCAGGTCGACGAGGTTGGTCTCCGCCGCGTGGACGACGACCCGCTCGGCGAACGACCCGGGGTCGGTGAACCCGGGCTGGCGCTGGTGGGGGCAGACCTGGCCGTCGCCGGCCGCGCACGTGGCGCAGGCGCCGCAGGCGAGGACGAACGGCGCGGTGACCGGGCGTCCGACCCACGAGCGGGCGACTCCGTCGCCGACGGCCTCCACGACCCCCGCGAGCTCGTGCCCGGGGGTGTGCGGGAACGTCGCGATGTCCGGGTCGTGCCCCGCCCAGCCGTGCCAGTCGCTGCGGCACAGACCGGTCGAGGTGACCCGCACGACGGCTCCGCCGGGCGGGGCGGGTGGGTCGGGCAGCTCGGTGACGCGCGGGTCGGCGCCGAAGGCGTCGTAGACGAGGGCTTGCACGGCTCCAGACTGCCAGCGACGGTGCCCGGGACGCCCCGTCGGACCCCCGGCCGCGGCTAGGTTGGCGGGATGGCCACCGCCGACCGCCTGCTCGATCTGTCCGGTCAGGGCTGGGTCCAGGTCGCCGAGCTCGCCGCGGCCCTCCTGCTGTCGCTCGCCATCGGCTTCGAGCGTCAGGTGCAGCAGAAGTCCGCCGGCCTGCGCACCTACACGCTCGTCGGCACCGGGTCGGCGCTGTGGGTGCTCGTCAGCAAGTACGGCTTCACCGACGTCCTCGGCCCGAGCGTCTCCTACGACCCGTCCCGCGTCGCGGCCGGCATCGTCAGCGGGCTCGGGTTCATCGGCGCCGGCGTCATCTTCATGCGCCGTGACACCGTGCGGGGGCTGACGACGGCGGCGAGCATCTGGCTCACCTCGGCCGTCGGGGCTGCCGCGGGCGCCGGCCTGCTGCTCCTCGCCGCCGTGACGACCGTCGGCTACTTCCTCCTCATGTACGGCATCCGCCCGCTCGGCCGTCTGGCCGCCCGCTTCCGCCCGCACGTGTTCGGCATCCGGATCACCTACGAGGACGGCCGGGGGCTGCTGCGCGACATCATCGACACCGTCACCGCGGGCGGACTGTCCGTCGAGGAGCTGCGCAGCCGCCGCCGCGAGGAGTCCGACGGCGCGCCGCTCGTCGACGTCACCCTCGTCCTCGCCGGGGCGACCGACCTCGCCCTCCTCACCAGTCGGCTCGACGAGATCGCCGGCGTCCGCGGCGTCACGACGGGGGACGCGCTCGACGAGTGACCGGTGGGGACGGATGCGCATGGACCGTCCCCACACCTGTGGACGGGGAGTGTGGGGCCCGAGCCCACGGAGTGGTCGCTCACCGACGAATACGGTCGCCGGATCGACAGGGGCGTCAACGGATCTCGTTGCAGCAGTGGCGCGAGCGCCCCCCGGAGGAGGAGCCCGTGTCCCGTCGCCCAGTTCTCGCCGTGGCGAGCGCAGTCCTGACCCTCGCCCTCGCGGCCTGTGGCACACCCGGGGAGCCGGGTGCCGACGCCGGTGGCGGCTCCGGGTCGTCCGCGTCGAGCAGCCCGGTGCAGGTGGGTCTCGTGTACAGCCGGTCCGGCCCCCTCGCGACCTACGGCGAGCAGTACCGGCAGGGCTTCACCGCCGGGCTCGACTACGCCACGAAGGGCACGAACGCGGTGAACGGCCGCCCGGTCGAGGTCACCGAGCAGGACGACGCCGGCGACCCCGCCAAGGCCGTCGCGGCCGCCACCGACCTCATCGGGAAGGGCGTCAAGGTCCTCGCCGGCTCGACGTCCTCCGGGGTCGCCCTCCAGGTCGCCCCGCTCGCGAAGGACAACAAGGTGCTCCTCGTCTCGGGCCCGGCAGCCGTCGACGCCGTCACCGGTGCCAACGAGTACACCTTCCGCTCCGGCCGCCAGACCTACCAGGACGTCGCGACCGCCGGGACCATGATCGGCGACGTCACGGGCAAGAAGGTCACCGTCCTCGCCCAGGACAGCGCGTTCGGCAAGGCCAACGTCGCCGCGGTCACCGCGGTCCTCGGCGCGAAGGGGGCGACCGTGTCGGGCGTCGAGGTGCCCGCCGCGGCGACGGAGTTCACGCCGTTCGCCTCGAAGGTCAAGGCCGCCGAGCCCGACCTGCTGTTCGTCGCCTGGGCCGGTGCCAACGCCACGCAGATGTGGACCTCGCTCTCGCAGCAGGGCGTCTTCGACGTCACGACCGTCGTCACCGGGCTCGACATCAAGCCGACCCACGCGCTCTTCGGCGAGTCCGCGACGAAGATCGACTTCCTCTCGCACTTCTACGACGGCGCCGCCGACAACGCCGCCTACCAGGCGCTCGCCGCCGGGATGGAGGAGCAGGGCGGCAGCGTCGACCTCTTCACGAACGACGGCTTCGTCGCCGCCCAGATGGTCGTGCACGCCCTCGAGAAGAGCACCGACGACACGACCGCGATGGTCTCGGCCCTCGAGGGCTGGAGCTTCGAGGGGCCCAAGGGGCAGATGACCATCCGCCCGGAGGACCACGCGCTGCTGCAGCCGATGTTCACCGCGTCCCTCGAGAAGAGCGGCGACGGGTACGCCGTCAAGCCCGGCAAGACCCTCGACGCGCAGGCCGTCGCCCCGCCGGTCAGCCCGTTCAAGTGATCGGCGCCGAGGCCGTCGGCTGGCAGGTCGGGGGTGCCCGCATCCTCGAGGACGTCAGCCTGACGGTCGGCGCCGGCGAGCTCGTCGGCATCATCGGCCCGAACGGTGCCGGCAAGTCCTCGCTCGTCAACGTCCTCTCGGGGGTGACCCGACCCAGCACCGGGCGGGTCACCCTCGGCGGGGCGGACGTCAGCCGGGCGTCGGCGACGAGGCGCTCGCGGCTCGGGCTCGCGCGCTCGTTCCAGACCTCGGCCCTCTTCGACGGCCTGACGGCCGGTGAGAACGTGCGGCTCGCGGTGCAGGGCTCCGGCCCGTCGCCGGCGTCGCCGTTCCGGCGCGCGGCGTCCGTCGCCGCCGGCCGGGTCGAGGCCCTCCTCGAACGGGTGGGGATGGGCGGGGCGGCCGGCACCCTCGCACGCGACCTCTCGCACGGCGGCCGCCGCACCCTCGAGCTCGCGATGGCCCTGGCCTCCGAGCCGCGCGCGCTGCTCCTCGACGAGCCGATGGCCGGGGTCTCGGCCGAGGACGTCGACGGCCTGACCGCCGTCATCGGCGAGGTGCGCGACTCGGGTGTCGCCGTCGCGATGGTCGAGCACCACATGCACGTCGTCCTCGGCCTCGCCGACCGGGTGGCCGTGCTGCACCACGGCAGCCTCCTCGCGGTCGGCCGCCCCGACGAGGTGACCGCGGACGAGCGGGTCCAGCAGGCCTACCTGGGAGAAGCACTGTGAGCAGCGTCCTCACCCTCGACGACGTCCACGTCCGGTACGGCGGAGCGCACGTCCTCCAGGGCGTCTCGTTCGAGGTCCCCGACACCGGGGTCACCGCCCTGCTCGGCCGCAACGGCGTCGGCAAGACGACGACCCTCAAGGCGGTGCTCGGCCTCGCGCCGCGCACCGGCGGCATCCGGCTGCGCGACCGGGACATCACCGGCGAGCCCGTGCACCGGGTCGTCGCCGGCGGCATCGGCTACGTCCCCGAGGACCGGGAGGTCTTCGGTGGGCTGACCGTCGAGGAGAACCTCCGGCTGGTCGGCCGGACGTCCGGCGTCGACGCCCCCATCGTCGAGGAGCTCTTCCCCGACCTCGTCGGCCGACGCTCGCAGCGGGCCGGGACGCTCTCCGGCGGCCAGCAGCAGATGGTTGCCTTGGCACGGGTCCTGCTGCGCGACAACGACCTCCTGCTCGTCGACGAGCCGACGAAGGGCCTCGCCCCCAAGCTCGTGACCGAGGTCGCCGACGTGCTCGCGCGCGTCGCGCGGACGACCCCGGTCCTCCTCGTGGAGCAGAACCTCGCGCTCGTGCGGCGCATCGCCGACACCGTCGTCGTCCTCGACGCCGGGAAGGTCGTGCACCGCGGCGAGGCACGGGCGCTCGTCGAGGACCCGGCGCTGACGACCGAGCTGCTCGGCGTCTCGATGCGACGGGAGGAGGTGGCGTGAGCGACCTCGTCCTCGTCCTCGTCACCGGGCTGGGGCTCGGGGCGCTGTACTTCCTCGCCGCGAGCGGCCTGTCGCTCGTCTACGGGCTCATGGGGGTCCTCAACTTCGCGCACGGCTCGTTCATGACCGCCGGGGCCTACGCCGCCTGGCTGACGATGGACGCGCTGCCGGGCTCGATGGCGGTCGGGCTGCGGCTGCTCGTCGCGGCCGTCGTGGCGGTGCTCGTCGGGGCCGCGGTGGGGGTGCTCGCCGAGGCCGTCCTCATCCGGCCCCTGTACCGGCACCACATCCAGCAGGTGCTCGTCACCGTCGGCCTGTCACTCGCGAGCGTCGCTGCGGTGCAGGGCATCTGGGGGTCGGACCCGCACCCGGTCGCCAAGCCGGCCCTGCTGGCCGGGACCGTCGAGGTGCTCGGGGCGCGGCTGCCGGTCGACCGGTTCCTCTACCTCGCGGTCGCCCTCGCCCTGTACGGCGGGCTGCTCGCGCTGCTCGAGCGCACCCGCCTCGGGCTCGTCATCCGGGCGGGGGTGGAGAACCGCACGATGGTCCAGGCCCTCGGCATCGACGTCCGGCGCACCTTCACGGTCGTCTTCGGGCTCGGCGGTGCCGTCGCGGCCCTCGCCGGCGTCCTGTACTCGCAGTACGCCGGCACGGTGTCGCCGCTCCAGGGCGGGTCGCTCCTCATCTACGCCTTCATCGTCGTCGTCATCGGCGGGATGGGGTCGCTGACCGGCACGGCCGTGGCCGCGATGGCCGTCGGTCTCGTGCAGCAGCTCGCGAACTACTACGCGGCGAGCGGGATCGGCGACCTGTCGGTCGTCCTGCTCCTCGCCCTCGTCCTCCTCCTGCGCCCGTCCTCGCTGAAAGGGGCCGCCGCATGAGCGCCCGCACGCTCCTCCGGGTCCTGCCGCCGGTGGTGCTCCTCGCGCTGCTCGCGTACCTGCCGTACCTGTCGTTCTCGGTCCCCGGGGTGCTGCCGGGGCGGGTCAACGGGCCGGGGTCGATGCAGCTGCTCGCGACCTGCCTCGTCTTCGCCGGGTTCGCGCTCAGCTACGACGTCGTGTTCGGGCGCACCGGGCTGCTGAGCTTCGGGCACGCGCTGTTCATCGCCGCGGGGTCCTACCTGCTCACCGTCTCGCTCGCCGACTGGTCGATGCCGCTGCCGCTGGCCGTGCTCGTCGCCCTGGGCGGCACCACGCTGCTGGCCCTCGTCGTCGGCGCGGTGGCCCTGCGCGTCGGCGGGATCGCCTTCGCGATGGTCACCCTGGCCTTCGCGCAGGCCGCGTCAATCATCGTGCTGCGCGACCCCGCGGGCGTGACCGGTGGCGAGGAGGGGAAGGCGCTCGCGCGCGACGCCGTGCCCGAGCTGCTCGTCGGCGTCGCCAACGCCCCGTACCGGTACTGGCTGGCGCTCGGCTTCCTCGTCGTCGCGCTCGTGCTCGTGCGGCTGCTCGTGCGCTCACGGGCCGGGCACGCGATGGCTGCGGTGCGCGAGAACGAGTCCCGGGCCGCGGTGCTCGGCCTGTCGGTCTACCGGGTCAAGCTGCTCGCGCTCGTCGTCGGGTCGTTCCTCGGGGGGCTCGGCGGCGTCGTGCACGCCCTCGTCCTCGGTGGCTCGGGGCCGCACCTCACGACGGCGGAGTTCACCCTCTCGCTGCTCGTCATGGTCGTCCTCGGCGGCGCCGGCAGCACGTGGGGCGCGGTGGTCGGGGGCTTCCTCTACCACTACGCCGACGCCCGGCTGACCGAGGCGAGCGGCTCCGGCGTCCTCGACGCGCTGCCCGGAGTCCTGCAGTCGGTGCTGGCCCAGCCGCTCTTCGTCCTCGGCGCGTTCTTCGTCGTCGTCGTGTACTTCGCCCCGAGCGGCCTCACCGGCCTCGGGGGACGCCTCGTACGGAAGGGTGTGCGGACATGAGCACCGTCGACCCCGCGTTCGTCATCGAGCTGCCCGAGGGGCACCTCGCCGTCCACGACCTGACGACCGGACCGGTCGCCGAGGACGCGTCGGTCGTCCTCGCCGTGCACGGCATCACGGCGAACGGCCTGTCGTGGCAACGGGTCGCCGACGAGCTCGGCCGTCGACGGCCCGGGGCCGTCCGCGTGCTGGCCCCGGACCTGCGGGGACGGGCCGGGAGCGCCGGCGCGCCGGGACCGTACGGCCTCGGGGTGCACGCGGCCGACCTCGCCGGCATCGCGTCGGCCTTCGCGGCGGCACCGGTGCTCGTCGGGCACTCGATGGGGGCGTTCGTCGCCGCGCTGGCCACGGACCGCCATCCGGAACGGTTCGCCGGAGTGGTGCTCGTCGACGGGGGGCTGGCCTTCCCGGCGCCACCCGACCTCGACGTCGACGGCGCGCTGACGGCTGTCATCGGCCCGGCGATGCAGCGGCTGTCGATGCGCTTCGGGTCCGAGGCGGAGTACCTCGCGTTCTGGGACGAGCACCCGGCGCTGGGGCCGGTGCTGCGGGGTCCCGCCGGTGACGCGGCGCGGCGCTACGTCCTCCACGACCTCGTGCCGGACGACGAGGGCGGCTGGCGCAGCTCGTGCGTCCTCGACGCCGTGCGCGCCGACGGCGCCGACGTGCTCGCCGACCCCGAGACCCACGCCGCCGCCCGGGCGGTGGTGGCGCGCGGGCTGCCGGTCGAGCTGGTGTGGGCCCGGCGCGGGCTGATGGACGAGCCACAGGGCCTCTACGACCCGCAGCGGCTGGCGGCCCTCGAGCTGCCGGATGCCCTGCGCTGCACCGAGGTCGACGCGAACCACTACTCCGTCGTGCTCGAGGCGCCGGGGGTGACGGCGGTCTGCGACGCCGTCGAGCGCCTGCTCTGAGCCGGTCGCCCCGGCCTATGCTCGACCCGTGAAGGTCGTCATCCCGGGGGGAACCGGACAGGTCGGAGGCATCCTGCGACGCTCGCTCGTCGCGAGCGGTCACGAGGTGGTGGTGCTCAGCCGGCACCCCGGCCCGCTCGAGCCGGGGGTGCGGCACGTGGGCTGGGACGGGCGGACGGTGGGCAACTGGGCGTCCGAGGTCGACGGGGCCGACGCCGTCGTCAACCTCGCCGGTCGCACCGTCAGCTGCCGGTACACCACCGAGAACCTCCGGCAGATGATGGACTCGCGCGTCGACTCGACACGGGCTGTGGGGGAGGCGATCTCGCTGGCGGAGCGCCCGCCGGGGGTGTGGCTGCAGATGAGCACCGCGACGATCTACGCCGACCGCCGGGACGCCGCGAACGACGAGGCGACGGGCGTCATCGGCGGGCAGGAGCCGGGGGTCCCGGACTACTGGGAGTACAGCGTGCGCATCGCGAGGGCGTGGGAGGCGGCGCAGCAGGAGGCGTCCCTGCCTGCGACCCGACGGGTCGCACTGCGGGCGGCGATGGTCATGAGCCCGGACCGGGGCGGCGTCCTCGACGTCATGCTGTGGATGGCCCGGCTGGGTCTCGGCGGGCCGGTGGCCGGCGGCGGGCAGTACGTCTCGTGGATCCACGACGAGGACTTCGTGCGGGCCGTCGAGCTGCTCCTCGAGCGGGACGACCTCGAGGGACCGGTGAACCTCGCGGCCCCGGGACCGGTTCCGCAGCGCGAGCTGATGCGTGCGCTGCGGCGGGCCTGGGGCCGACGGCCCGGGTTGCCCGCGACGGCGTGGATGGCGGAGATCGGGGCGTGGGCGCTGCGCACCGACACCGAGCTGCTCCTCAAGAGCCGGCGCGTCGTGCCGGGGCGGCTGCTCGACGCGGGCTTCGAGTTCCGGCACCCGCGGTGGGACGAGGCGGCCGAGGACCTCGTCCGGCGGGTGCGTGCCGACCGTGGGGGCCGTCGCGGTCGGTAGCGTGCGGGGCATGTCGATCAGGCTCGAGAACGTCGGGATCGCCGTGCGCGACCTCGAGGAGACCATCGCGTTCTTCACCGACCTGGGGCTGACCGTCCTCGGCCGCGACGAGGTGAGCGGGGAGTGGGCGGACACCGCGGTGGGGCTCGACGGCAACCACGCGCGGATCGCCATGCTGCAGACCCCCGACGGCGCCGGCCGACTCGAGCTCTTCGAGTACCTCCACCCCGACGCCATCGAGACCGAGCCGACGCTCCCGCACGAGATCGGGATGCACCGGGTGGCGTTCCAGGTCGACGACATCGACGCCGCGCTCGAGGTCGCGGCCCGGCACGGGTGCTTCCCGCTGCGGGGCGTCGCGAGGTACGAGGACGTGTACCGGCTCAGCTACGTCCGCGGCCCGAGCGGCATCATCGTGATGTTCGCCCAGGATCTGCGCGCCGTCTGAGCTCAACCCGCCGGGTCGTGGCGGACCGCCGCGCGGCAGGGCTCAGGCGACGGCAGGGGCAGCCGTCTCGGGTGTGGGCACTGCGTCGCCGCCCGGGGGCGCCGTGTCGGACGCGCGGTCGTAGGAGCCGTCGGTGAGGTCCCAGACGACGTACCGGCCGTGCTCATCGGGTCGCCGGCGGACCTGGGCCCGGAGGCGTCGTCGGTGGACGGTGGTGTGGTGGCGCTGGCAGAGCAGGGCGGCGTTCGAGACGTCGGTGGGACCGCCGTCGCTCCAGTGCCGGACGTGGTGCGCGCGGGCCCACGCCGCGGGCGCGGAGCACCCGGGGTAGGTGCAGCCCCGGTCGCGAAGCCAGAGGTGGCGGCGCTGGGGTCGGGTGAAGAGGCGTTCGAGGCGGCCGAGGGTCAGCGGCTCGCCCGCGGCCCCGAGGCCGTGGAGGACGACCGCGGCGTCGCACGCGAGACGTCGCAGGGTCTCCGGGGCCAGCAAGGTGCCGGTGGCGACCGAGCCGAGGATTTCACCCGCGCCGGTCGAGGCCTGCATGTCGCTCAGCGGGATCGTGACGTGCAGGGTTGCCGGTGACCCGGCGTCCTCGAGTGACTCGGTCCCGGACGCGACGGCGCACACCTGGGTGAGGGCCTCGACACGTCGCTGCCCGGCCGGGCGCAGGTCCGCCTCGCCGGTCTCGTCGTTCGGCTGGGGCGCGGAGAGCGGCCCGATGGCGGCCTCCAACGTGGCGGCCTGCTCCGGGGTCATCCACAGCTGGTACTCGGTCAGGTCGGCGGACTCCACGTGCGGCATCGAGAGCCGGGCGGCACCCGCCAGCCGCTGCTGCAGGTCGTCCAGGGCGCCGTGGTGGCCGTGGTCGGCGAGCAGCCGCGGCCGCAGCCGCCGCATCAGCGTCGGCCCCCACGCGGTGACCAGATCGACCAGCGCCGACGTGACCGTGGGGACGGTCTCCGGGCGCAGCAACGGCGCCAGCCGTGCGCTCTCGCGCAGCACCAGGCAGCCGGTGCCGGCCTCGACCCGGCCCTCGCGCACCGCGTCCCAGACGATGCCCAGCGGGGAGCCCTCCGCCGGACCCTTCCCGTCGTCGGACCTCGACCCGGCCGTCGCGACCTCGATGGCGACCCGCGAGACCGGCCCCGCGCCGCCCTGCCGCAGCGACGGCGCGTGCTCACGCACCCACCCGTGCACCCCGGACCCGGCGACCTCACCGCGCCGGACGGCCTCGACGGCCACCGACACCCGCGCCGCAGAGGCCGAGGACGCCACCGCGTCGAGCTCGGCCAGCAGCTCACCCAGCTCGGCCCCCGATGCTCCCGCCAGCACCTCACCGAACCCCGCCAACGCCTCACGGGCAGCCCTGATCGTGGAGCGTCGCTCCGCGAGTTCGGTTATCCCCGTTGCCATGTGACCATCGTGACAGCCAGCACCGGCACTGTTCGAGGGTGGCGGAGCAGCCTGTGGACAACTCTCCACAAGCCGTCACCTGTGGACGACCAGCACGGCACGAGCCCTCCGGCCCGTGAGGCGTCCTCAGGACGAGCCGGCGCCCGTCATCAGGAACCCGGTCGACCACCAGAAGCCCACGGCCACCGCGGACAGCGCGCCGACGAGAGCTCCCCAACCCGGCCTCCCCGTCATCCGGTCAGTCTCACACGCCTGGACCGCGAGGCCCACTCCTCGGGGGTGATCGCGTACTCGACCTCGCCCTGCTCGGCACCCGGCACCGGCTCGGCCCATGACCCGTGCCACGTCCGCACGTGCCGCATCCTCAGGCGCTCCATCACCGCCCGTGACGGCCGGTTGACCGCCATCGTCTGCGCGATGACCAGGCGCTGCCCGACCGTCCCGAACGCATGATCCAGCAGCGCGCGTGAGGCCTCCGTCGCGTACCCGTGCCCCCACCGCCGGCGGAACAGCCGGTAACCGAGGTCGCAGACCGTGGGGTCGTCGGGCTGGTCCGGGCCGTGTGCCGGCGGGAGCATCATCAGCCCCACCGGGCCGCCGCCGTCGAAGGCCATCCAGAACCCGAGCCCGTCGACGCGCGCCGCGTGCGCCATCCGCTCGGCGTGGCTCGCCACCACCTCCTCGCGCGTGCGGGCCCGCCCCCAGAGGTACCGGAGCACCTCGGCGTCGCCGTCGAGCGCCACCTCGAGCTCGACGTGGTCGTCGGTGAGCGGCTCGAGGCGGAGTCGGTCGGTCGTCAGGACGGGTTGCGGCACCACACCACCCTCGACCAGCGAGGACGCTGTGCGCCAGCGCTTTCCGGACCCCGCGCCCCGACAACCCGGTCAGGGACCGCTCAGGGCGAGGCTCAGGGTCGTCCCCGATGCCGGACCACCCCGCCGGGGAGCAGCCTTCCCCTGCCCACGACCGCAGGAGGACACGATGACCCACGGCGACCTGCTCGCCCCCGCGCCGACCCCGCCCGCCGAGCCGGCCGACCCCCCGCAGTACGGAGCGCGACGGATTGCCGCCGTCTGGGCCCTCGCCGCCCTCCCGATGGCGGTGCTGTCCTGGCTCGTCACGCCCGTCCTCGCCGCCGCCCTCGACGGCCCGGCCGCCGGGGCCCGCGCCCTCCTCGCCTGCATGACCGTCGGGCTCGTCTGGCAGGGCGTCCTGGTGCTCGTCCTCGTGCGCCGCGAGACGGGGACGTTCCGCTGGCCGGCCGTCCGGGACGCCCTGTGGCTCAACCGTCCTCGCAGCCCGAGGACGGGCCGGGTCGGCGGCCGGTTGTGGTGGGTGCTCGTCCCCGCGGCGCTCGTCTTCGCCGCCGAGCAGTTCCTCCCGGCGATCCCCACCCCGACCGACCGCGACCTCGGCGGCTTCCTCGGGTCCCCGGAGGGCCAGTCCTTCCTCGCGGGCAACTGGCGATGGTTCGCCGTCGTCCTCGTCCTCGCAGTCTTCAACACCGTGCTCGGCGAGGAGCTGCTCTTCCGCGGCATCCTCCTCCCGCGGATGCGCGGCGTGTTCGGGCGCGCCGACTGGGTCGCCAACGGTGTGCTCTTCGCCTGCTACCACCTGCACATGCCGTGGGCCATCCCGACGGCGCTGCTCGACGTCTTCGCCCTGTCGTGGCCGTCACGACGCTTCCGCAGCGCGTGGTTCGGCATCGTCGTCCACAGCCTGCAGTCGGTGGTCATCGTGGGGATGACCGTCGCGCTCGTGCTGCGCTGACCGCTGGCCCCGCCGCCGCCGCTGCCCCGTCCGCGCCCCGTCAGTCCGAGGCGAGCAGCTGCCGCATCCGGAGCGCGAGCTGGAGCTCGAGCGAACGGTCCGGCTCCTGCCACCCCTCGCCGAGCAGCGCCCCGATGCGCTCGAGCCGCTGGGCGACGGTGTTGACGTGCACGTGCAGCGCCGTCGCGGCGTGCCGCGGGCTGCGACCGGCGGCGAACCACGCGGCGAGGGTGCCGACCAGGTCGGTGCCGCGACGGGCGTCGTAGTCGAGGAGGGAGCCGAGCTCGCGCTCGACGTACGCCGCGACGTCGGGGTCGCCGCCGACGACGAGTCCCGCGAACCCGAGCTGGGTCGCGGCCGCTCCCTGGCCGCGACGCCCGAGGGCCACGAGCGCGGCGACCGCGCGCACGGCCTCCTCGTGGGCCGCGGAAACGGCGTCGACCCCGGTGAGCGGGCCGACCCCGGAGACCGTCACCTCGGCGCGACGCCCCATCCGCGCGGCCACCGTGCGGGCCAGCTCGTCCGGGTCCGCACCGGGGACGAGGGCGACGACGTCGCCGTCGTGGGCACCGACGAGCGAGCCCTCGCCCGTCGCCGCGGTGGCCGAGAGCGCGAGCGCGCGGGTCGAGGCGCCGGGGTCGGCACGGAGGACGAGGAGGCAGTAGGGACGCTCCGGGTCGGTGCCGGCCGAGCGGGCCAGCTGCACGCGGTCCTCCTCCGGACCCCGCGCGGCGACCAGCTCGGTGACGACGCGGTTGCGCGCCGACTGCCGGGCGTCAGCGGCCTGGCGCTCGAAGAGGAGGACGAGCGCGGTGACGACCCCCGCGCGCTCGACGGTGCGGCGGTCGGCGTCCGCGAGCTCGCCGACCCCACCGACGACGAGGGTCGCGAGCCGCTCGTCCGCGGTGGCGACGGCCAGCCCGTAGACGCCGTCCGCCCCGACGACCCGACCCGACCCGAGGTCGGGGAGCTCCTCCGGCACCGCGGCGCCGGCCGTCGCGCTGCGCACCGACCCGTCCTCGTCGACGAGGGCCGCCCAGCCGCCGAGCAGGTCGGCGACCGCGTGCGTCAGGTCGTCGACGCCTCCACCGCCGAGGACGAGGGAGGCGAAGCGGTCGTGGGCGGCCGCGGCCCGCTCGATGCCGTCGGCGTACTGCCGCACCGTCTCGTGCGCGGTGGACAGCGCGGCCAGCGCCGACTCCGCGTCGGCGAGCGCGCGGGTCTGCACGAGGGTCACGGCGGCCAGCGTCGCGAGGTTGCCGAGCAGCGCCACCTCCTCGCGGGTGAACGGCCGCGGCGACCGGTTGGCCGCGAACAGCACTCCCACGAAGTCGTTCTCGACGAGCAGCGGCGTCCCGCAGATCGCGATGATGCCCTCCTCCGACACCGCGCCGTCGATGTCCGTCGTGTGCCGGAACCGCTCGTCGTCCCAGTAGTCGGCGGTCCAGTAGGGCTTGCGGGTCGACGCGACGAGCCCGCCGAGCCCGGCGCCCAGCTCGAGGCGTACCGACTGGAAGGCCGCCGACACCGACCCGTCGGTCGCCCGCATGTACGTGTCCCCGCGCTCGGGGTCGTGGAGCGTCAGGTACGTGAGGTCGGTGCCGAGGAGGGCCCGGGCCCGACGGACGATGGCGTCGAGCACCTGCGCGGTGTCGCTCTCGGACGCCAGGGCCCGCGCCGTCTCGAGCAGGGCGGACAGGCCCGCCTCGCGCCGCCGGTGCACCTCGCGGGCCGACGCGACGCGCACCGCGAGCTCGCGGGCCCGCTCGGTGGCCGGCGCCGCGGCGACCTCGGCCACCGGCGCCCCGTCGGCGAGCAGGCCGAGCAGCCGGAGGGCGCCGCCCTCGCCCGCTACGTCTCCCTCGCCCGCCACGCCGTCGATCCTAGGGACGCCGGGTCGCCGGTCGGCGCTCAGTGCGCCGTCCACCCGCCGTCCATCGCGAACGAGGCACCGTTGACCGAGGCCGACGCGGGCCCGCAGAGGAAGAGGGTCAGCGCGGCGACCTCCTCGGGCTCCACGAGCCGCTTGACGGCGACCGGCGCGAGCATCACCGACTCGACGACCTCGTCCTCGGGGATGTCGTGGCTGCGGGCCTGGTCGGCGATCTGCTTCTCCACGAGCGGGGTCCGCACGTACGCTGGGTTGACGCAGTTCGACGTGACGCCCTTCGGGCCGCCCTCGAGCGCGGTGACCTTCGACAGCCCCTCGAGGCCGTGCTTGGCCGTGACGTAGGCGGCCTTGTACGCGCTGGCCCGCAGGCCGTGGACGCTCGAGACGTTGACGACCCGGCCCCAGCCGCGTGCGTACATGTGCGGGAGGGACTGCCGGACGAGCCGGAAGGGCGCGGCGAGCATGAGGTCGAGGATGAGGTCGAAGCGCTCGACGGGGAAGTCCTCGAGCGGGCTGACGTGCTGGATGCCGGCGTTGTTGACGAGGACGTCGACGTCGGTGGGGAGGCCGGCGAGGCCGTCGAGGTCCGCGAGGTCGGCGACGAGGGGCTGCACGCCGTCGGTGTCGAGCCGGTCGAGGCCCTCCGCGTCCCGGTCGACCGCGTGGACCTTGGCCCCGGCGCCGGCGAGGGCCAGCGCGACGGCCGCCCCGATGCCGCTCGCGGCCCCGGTGACGAGGGCGGTGCGCCCGGAGAGGTCGGGCGAGGAGGTGGCCTGCAGGTCGGTCATGGCAGGCGACGCTAGGGCGGCCGTCGGGGACCGCCGGTGTGTCGGCGGCCCACAATCGATGCAGATCCGTGTGCCGCCCGCACCCGTCGGCGAGCGGTCAGGCGTCGAGGACGAGCAGGCCCGCGAGCACGAGGCGGCGCCGGAGGTCCTCGGGCAGCGCGTCGGCACCCGACCCCCCGGCGAGCACCGCCTCGACCACCGCACGCTCCCCCGGACCGGCGGTGAACCGCCCGACCCGGCTGACGAGGACCTCGCCCTCCCACCGGCCGGCCAGGCCCTGCCGCACCCGCCAGCGCGGACCGACCTGCGCCGCCGCGGACCGGTGCTGGGCCAGCACGCCGATCGGCTCGGCCCGCTCGGCCGCGCGCACCCGCCGGGCCAGCGCCGCCGCGAGCTCCTCGTCTGTCACCGCGTCGAGGGCGCGGACCACGCTGTCGCGCAACGCGTCCCGGGCCCGAGGCGTCGTCGCCGGGTCGAGGGCGTCGACCCCCACCGGCAGCGCCGCCCGCAGCGCGGGGTCGTCGTCGAGCCGGCGCCCGACCGCGGCGAGCAGGTCGTCGGCGAGCGTGCGGCCGGTCCACACGTGGACGCCGAAGGTCAGGTGGATGCTCGTGCCGCCGAGCGCGGTCGCGGAGTGCAGCCACCCCCGCGGAAGGTAGAGGCAGTCGCCGGGGCGCAGGACGGCGTCGAGGACGGGCTCGGCGGCGGCGGCCTCGCGGACCGCCTCGCGCCGGTCGGTCCACGGCTCGCCGCGGTGCGGGAGGTCGAGGACGGGTGGGCGGACCCGCCAGTGCTTCTCGCCCTCGACCTGCACGACGAACACGTCGTGGACGTCGTAGTGGTCGTCGAAGCCGCGGTTCTGCGGCGGCGTGACGTAGGCGTTGACCTGCACGGGGTGGCCGAGGTCGGCGGCCAGGGACCGAGCGCTGCGGGAGACCGGTTCCCACGACCGGTGCAGCCCCTGGAGGACGATCGTCGCGCCGTCGGCGAACAGGCGCAGCACCTTGTCCTCGCTCACCTGGTCGCCGACGGCCGCGCCGACGCCACCGCCGAGGGTGAGCTCCCGGGCGTCGAGGGTCGCGCCGTCACGCGCCATCCGGAGGAAGGGGGTGCGCAGCGCCCGGCGGGAGAGCAGCTCGTCGACGGCGTCGGCGTCGAATCCGTGGGTGGGGGAGGGCAGCTCCTCGGCCCGGGTCAGCAGCGGCCGGCGTCCCCAGTACCCGGACGCGAACTCCTCGCGGGGCACGGCGCAGAGCGCAGCGAGCCCCCGGGCGGCGCCGTCGGCACCGCCCGGGGGCTCGGGTGCGGCGGGGTCGGTCACTGCGAGGCGTCCGCCCCGCCGTCCGCGCCGCCGTCGTGCTCGCCGGGGACGGCGGGCTCGCCGGCGCCGCTGTCGGCCGGGCCCTCGGCCCCGCCGTCCGCGCCACCGTCGTGCTCGCCCGGGGTGCCCGGGTCGCCCGCGCCGCTGTCCTGGGGACCCTCGGTGCCGGCACCGCCGTCGGCGCCGCCGTCGTGCTCGCCGGGGACGGCGGGCTCGCCGGCGCCGCTGTCGGCCGGGCCCTCGGTCGGGTTCTCGCTCATCGTGCCCACCCTTCGTCGTCGGCGCCCTGCTGGCACCGGGTCCCGTCATTCCAGCAGGTCAGCGTGCTGTTGTGGGGCTCGTGCGCGGCTGGGACCATGAGCCCATGGCCCTCGACGTCGAGCTGGCGGAGGTCCGGGACTTCCTCGCCGCCCACGAGCCCTTCTCCGCGCTGCCGCCCGAGGTGCTCTCGGGCCTCCCGCGCCGGATGGGCCTCGAGTACGTCCGCCGCGGCTCGCAGTTGATCGCCCGGGGCGCGGACAACCACCACCTCCACGTCCTGCGCTCCGGTGCCGCCGACGTGCACGACGCGCAGGGCACCCTCGTCGACCGCGGTGAGGCCGGCTCGTCGTTCGGCTCGATCACCCTGACGCAGGGCAACCCGTCGACGTTCTCGGTCACCGCCATCGAGGACTGCCTCGTGCTCCTGCTGCCCGAGGACGACTTCCACGCCCTGTGCCGCGAGCACGCGGACTTCGACGCCTTCTACGACGCCCAGCGCCGCAGCCGGATGCGGGGAGCGGTCGCCGAGCTCCAGGTGTCCACGTCGGGCAGCGCGATCCTCCGGACGACCGTGCGCGAGCTCGTCGGGCGCGACGTGGTCTCCGTCGTCACGACGGCGAGCATCCGCGAGGCGGCCGAGGTGATGTCCGACCAGGGGGTCTCCTCGCTCCTCGTCATGGACGGCGAACGGCTCGCCGGCATCGTCACCGACCGCGACCTGCGCACCCGCGTGCTCGCCGCCGGCGTCGACCCGGACGTCGCGGTCACCGAGGTGATGACCGCCGACCCGGTCACCGGGTCGGTCGAGGCGCTCGCCTTCGAGGCCCTCCTCGCGATGACGAGCCGGCACATCCACCACCTGCCGGTGCTCGACGTCGGGGGGCGTCCCGCCGGGGTCGTCACGACGACCGACCTGCTGCGCCTCGAGGAGGCCAACCCGGTCTACCTCGCCGGCGACGTCGCGAAGCAGCCCGACGTCGAGGGGGTCGCCCGGGCGGCCTCCCGGCTGCCCCGCGTCGTGCAGGCCCTCGTCGAGCAGGACGCCTCCGCCGACGACATCGGCCGGGTCGTCACGGCCGTCGGCGACGCGGTGGAGCGGCGGGTCCTCTTCCTCGCCGAGGCCGTGCTCGGGCCGCCGCCGGTGCCGTACTGCTGGGTGGCTCTCGGCTCGCGGGCCCGCCTCGAGCAGGCCCTGGCCACCGACCAGGACCACGCGATGATCGTCGACGACGCCGTCGACGAGGACGGCCTCGCGTGGTTCGAGGACCTCGCCGAGTGGGTCACCGGCGCCCTCGTCCGCTGCGGCTACCCGCGCTGCGCCGGCGACGTCATGGCGACGAACCCGCGGTGGCGGCGGCCGCTCGAGCAGTGGCGCCGCGAGCTCGCGGGATGGTTCGCCGCCCCGACCCCGGACGCGGTGCTGCACTCCTCGATCGTCTTCGACATGCGGCCGGTGCACGGCGAGGAGTCGCTCCACGCCCGGCTCCGGCAGTTCGTCCTCGGGGCGGCGCCGGGAGCCCGCACCTACCTCACCCACCTCGCCCGGCAGGCCGCCTCCCACGAGCCCCCGCTCGGCTTCTTCCGGGGCCTCGTCCTCGAGAAGGAGGGGGTGCACAAGGACACCCTCGACATCAAGCGCGGCGGCCTGCTGCCCGTCGTCGAGCTGGCCCGCGTCCACGCCCTGGCCACCGGGGTCGCGGCCGTCAACACGCGCTCCCGCCTCGAGGCGGTGCGTGAGGCCGGGGTCGTCGGCGACGAGCTCGCGGGCGACCTGCGCGACGCCTTCGAGTTCCTCGGCTACGTCCGGCTCCGGCACCAGTCGGCCCAGGTGCGGGCCGGCCTCCCGACCGACAACTTCGTCTCGCCGGCCGACCTGTCGAGCTTCGAGAAGCGCCACCTGCGCGAGGCCTTCGCGATCGTCCGCTCGGCGCAGCAGTCGCTCGGCCGGGCGTACCAGACCCAGTTCGTCTCGTGAGCGTGCTGCGCCGCTCGCCCGCCGCCCGGCGCGAGCGGGCCGCGCGGAAGGCAGCCCCCGGTCCGCTCCGCGACCTGCTCACGGCGCCGGGGCCGGGCCCGGACACCGCCCTGCGCGACCTGCCCCTCCTCGCCGTGGACATCGAGACGACCGGCCTCGACGCGACGACCGACCGGGTGCTCTCCGTCGGGTGGGTCCCGGTCGACGGGGGACGGATCGACCTCGGCGGGGCCGGCGGGCACGTCGTGTCCGACGCCGGGGAGGTGGGCCGCAGCGCCACCGTGCACGGCCTCACCGACGACGCGCTCGCGCGGGGGATACCCCTCGAGGAGGTCGTCGCGGCGCTGCTGGGGGCGCTGGCCGGGCGGGTGCTCCTCGCGCACTTCGCGCGCATCGAGACCGAGTTCCTCGGCGCCGCGTGCCGGCGGCTGTGGGGCGCGGGGCTGCCGCTCGAGGTCGTCGACACCTTCGAGCTGGAGCGCCGGGCCCTCGGCGGGGGATGGGACGCCGCGTCCGACCCGGGGGCGCTGCGCCTCTGGACCGCCCGCGCGCGCTACGGCCTCCCGGTGTACCGCGCCCACGAGGCGCTCACCGACGCGCTCGCCTGTGCCGAGCTCTACCTCGCGCAGCGGGCCGCCCTCGAGGCACGGACCCCGGAGACGACGACGACCCTCCGCCACGTCGTGGCGTGAGGGTCGGTCTGCGTGCTGCTGGGCCCCCGGGGGGTGCTCAGATGTGACGCGGGAGGCCGGACTGCGAGAGGACGTAGAGCTCGTTGGCCTCGCGGACGAGGTCGCGGTCGACGTGGCTGGTCCACCCACGGCCGGCGGTGCGGTTGGTGCGGAGCCCGGCCGCGAGGGCGCGGGCCTTCTGGACGGAGAGCGATGCGGTGTTCATGACGTCCATGATCCGCCTCGTGATGCTTCAGCACAACGTGACTTCACTTCAGCATCCCGCAGTGTGGCTTAACATTTGGCCATGCTCGACCCGCACCGTCTCACCGTCTTCCGCTCGGTCGTCGCGAGCGGCTCCGTCCAGGCTGCGGCCGACAACCTCGGCCTCACCTCCTCGGCCGTCAGCCAGCACCTCGCGGCGCTCCAGCGAGAGACCGGCCTGACCCTCTTCCAGCGCGCCGGACGGGGCATCGTCCCCACCGAGGACGCCCTCGTCCTCGACGCCCAGAGCGACGAGCCGATGAGCCAGTGGGACCGGCTCGAGCAGGTCGTCTCCGACCTGCGCGACGGCCGGTCGGGGCGACTGTCCATCGGCTACTTCGCCTCCGCCGGCTCGGCCTGGATGCCCGCCCTCGTGCGCCGGCTCTCCGCGGAGTACCCCGACCTCGTCCTCGAGCTGCGACTCAACGAGGTCGAGCAGCGCGGGCCGCGCCCCGACCTCGACCTCGCCATCGACCCGCCGGACACCCCGGTGCCGGCCGGCCTGCGCCGCGTCGACCTCACCGAGGACCCGTTCGTCGCCGTGCTCCCGCGCGACCACCCGCTCGCGGGGGAGGACGAGATCGCGCTCGCCGACCTGCGCGGCGAGACCTGGGTGAGCAACGACTACCCGAGCGCCGTCGGGCACCGGCTGCTCGTCGCGGCGTGCGCGGCGGTCGGCCTGCGCCCCCGCTTCACGGTGCAGGCCCAGGACCACCACACCGCGATCGGGTTCGTCGCGGCCGGGGTCGGCGTCTCGGTGATGCCGGGGCTCGCGGCGCGCGGCCTTCCGGCGAACGTCGTGCGCGTCGACATCGCGCCGCCGGCACCGGTGCGCCACCTGTCGGCGGTCGTGCGCCGGCTCGGTGCCTCGACGGCACCGACCGAGCGGGCCGTCCAGCTGCTCCAGGACCTCATCGCCCACCCGAGCACGATGCCCCGCCGGCGGGTGCGCTGACACCCTGCCGCCGCGCCCGGCGTCAGGGGCGGTCGGACCAGTAGAGGGCGCGGGCCGGGCAGAAGGTGACGGCGCGCTCGCCCTCGGCCCGCCCGACGCGGGCGTCGTCGACGACGGGGTAGCCCCACTCGTCGAGGCGGAAGCGGCCCTCGAGCAGGGTGGCGCACAGGCCGTGGCCGGTGCAGGCCACCCGGTCGACGCGCAGCTCAGGCGGGTTGGACACGGCGGGCTCCCTCCGTCGGGCACGACCCCGCGGCGTGCGCCGCGAGATGGGGCCGCAGCGCCCGCAGGGCCGAGGCGGCGAACCGGCCGACCCCGTCGGGGAAGCGGCAGGCGCCCCGGTCCGGCAGCAGCCCCGCGTGGCGGCGGACGTCGTCGAGGGCGGCGCCGGTCGGGTTCTCCACGAGCCGGTCCCACGCGGCGGCGACGGCGGGCACGCCGAACATGCACGGCCCGCACTGGCCGGCCGTCTCGCCGGCGGCGTAGCGCAGGTAGCGCGTGACGGTCCGCAGCGGGCAGCGCGTCGGGTCGAGGACGTCGACGATGCCGGGCCCGAGGGACCCTCCGAACCGTGCGAGGTACGGTGTCGCCCACCGCAGCCCGCGAGCCTCGTCGGCGGTGAGGACGACACCGCCCAGGCCGCCGACGACCAGGTGCTGCGCCCCGTCGGCCGGCTCCGCGGCGTCGAGCAGGCTCGCGAGGGTCACACCCGCCTGGGTCTCGAGGACCCCCGGCCACCGGACCGCCCCGGTGAGCGTCACGAGGCGCGGGCCGGGCTCGTCCTCGGTGCCGAACGAGCGGAACCACGTGGGTCCGTGCGCCTCGACCTGGGCGATGCGCCACACGGTCTCGGCGTTGAGGACCACCGTGGCCGGGATGCGCCGCCCCGCGGCGTCGCGGCCGCCCATGACGAACGGTCGGCGCTTGGTCATCGGCCGGGCCAGCCCGCCGTTGGCGAAGGAGATGAGTGAGGTCTCCTCGGAGGAGACGTACCGCCCGGGCACCTCGAGGACGTCCGCGCCCCCGGCGGCGAGCAGGGCCGCCGTCCGCGAGCCGCGGTGCGCGGCGAAGGTGATGGACCGCCGGCGGCCGTGGGCCACGAGCGCCGCACCGCGGAGGAGCTCGTCGAGGTGGTGCTCGACGACGTGGGCGTCCTTCGCGGCGCCGACCTCCCCGTCGCACGCGTTGACGACGAGGTGGGCCCCGTGGTCGTGGGCCGCGCGCACCTTGACGCCGGTGCTGAACGCGGCGCCGCCCCGGCCGGTGAGCCCGGCGGCGTGCAGGTCGTCGACGAGGCTCACGTCCACTCACCCCCGACGACGACCTCGCGCCGCTCGCGGTCCGCGTGCGTGGCGAGCAGCCGCCAGAGGACCGCGCCGACCCCGACGACGCCGCACGCCGCGGTGACGAGCCGGAGCCCCGGCTGGTCGGAGGTGCCGAGGACGAAGCCGTGCACCAAGGCCATCGGCCACAGGCCGTACGCCGCGTAGTGCACTGCGCGCCAAGCCCGCTCGGGGATCCGGTGGCGCAACCACGACGTGGCGACGACCGCGACGAGCAGGTCGAGGGCGAGCGTGCCGAGGCCGACCCAGAAGGGTTCGTAGCCGCTCGTGAACGGCACGACGGCCGAGATGGCGTCGATGCTCACGTACGTCTCGGCGACGGCCGTCGCGACGTGGACGCCGAGGAAGGCCACCATCCCGAGCGAGAGCCAGCGGTGGACGGCCATGACGACGGTCGCGGACTCGCCGTGCGGGCGGCGCCGACCGGAGGTGACCGTGCCGAGGACGACGACCGCCGTCAGCAGGGCGATGCTCGCGACACCGGTGCCGCGGGAGAGGTACCAGAGGAGCTCGTTCACGACGCCACCACCTCGGGGGTCGGACGGGTCGGGATGCGCCCGGTCGGGGCGGGCCAGCCGGGGGTCGTGACGACGTCGCGACCGGTGTCGAGGCGGGCCGGCAGCCGGTGCCGCGCCAGCCACACGGGGGCGTCCTCACCGAGCACGACGGCGGCGGTCGAGGCGGCGTTGGCCTCGAGGGCGCTCGCGGCGACGACCGTCACCTGCGCCCAGGTGGCCGGGGCGGTGCGCCCCGTGCGCGGGTCGACGATGTGGTGCGCGGTGCCGCCGTCGGCGCGCACCCAGGTGCGCAGGCGGGTCGAGCTCGTCGCCACGGCCTGGCCCGAGCGCAGGCCGACGACCTGCACGACCCGCCCCTCGGCGTCCTCGACGCCGACCTGCCACCGCCCGTCGGGCGTCGTGCCGGCCAGCGCGATGTCGCCGCCCAGGTCGACGAGGAAGCCGCCGGGGAGCCGGCCGGCGAGGTGACGGGCGACCTCGTCGGCCGCGTGCGCCTTCGCGGTGGACCCGAGGTCGAGCAGGCAGCCGGCGGGGACCTCGACCCGGTCCGTGACGGGGTCGATGGTCACCGAGCGCCAGCCCGGGACCTCCCCCGCGGGCCGGTCCGCGGCGGTCCGCGACCGGACGACGGCGAGGTCGTCGTCGTACCCGCTGGCGGCGACCGCCCGGCCGACCGTCGGGTCGACGAGGCCGTCGGTGAGGCGCGCGGCGCGCAGGGCGGCCCGCAGGCTGCTCGCGAGCACCGGTGACGCGAGCGCGCCCGCGCGGCTGGAGGTCGCCGCGGCCGCCAGCCGGCTCACCTCGGAGTCGGGGCGGAACCGGGAGGCCGCGCGGTCGAGGGCGACGAGGTGGTCGCGGGTGAGCGCCTCGGCCTCGGCGAGGGTCCGGGGGTCGGTGACGACGACCCGCACCGTGGTCCCGATCGCCGCGACCGTCGTCGCGGTCGGCGGGGCGGGGGCGCGGTCGCGCAGGGCGGTGCCCACGGCGCGATCCTCAGGACCCGTGGGTCGTCGACTGGCTCGACGACCCGCTGCCGGAGGACACCGACCCGGAGGCGGAGAACCCGGAGGTGCCGGAGGAGTCCGACGAGGACGACGACGACGACCCGGAGTCGTCCGAGCCGGACGAGGTGGTGCCGGACGTGCCGGAGGAGGACGAGGAGTCGTCGGAGGTCGTGGCCGCCGCGGCCGTCGTCGTCGACTGCGACGTCGCGAGGTGGTACCCCGCGACACCGGTCGTCAGGGCGGCGGCCGCGAGCGCACCGGCCGTCCAGGTCCTGGCCCGCTGGAGGGCTCGGGGGGTGCGGGGCATCGTCATCACCTTCGGAGGTCGGGGTCCTGCGTACCCCTCGACCATCCGGCCCGAGGCTGTGCCGCCCCTGTGCCCGCCCGGTGCCACCTCTGTGGGTTCGCCCGGCGCCGCCGTCAGCGCGTGCCGGCGGTCTCCGGCTCCGGGACCGGCTCGGCGGCCGGCGCGCGCTCGGCGTCCCGGGCCGCGAGGTGCTCGGCGAGCCGCAGCCCCTCGACGTCGAGGTCCGGGAGGCGCCGGTCGAGCCAGCGCGGGATCCACCAGGCCCGGTCGCCGAGCAGGTGCATGACCGCCGGCGTGAGCGTCATCCGGACGACGAACGCGTCGACGAGCACTCCGACCGCGAGGCCGAACCCGATCGGCCGGACCATCACGAGGTGGCTGAACGCGAAGCCGAGGAAGACCGAGGTCATGATGATCGCCGCGGCCGTGACGACCTTGACGCCGTGGACGAAGCCGGAGCGCACCGCCGTCCGCGAGTCCTCGCCGTGGGCGCGCGACTCGTGCATCCCCGAGACGAGGAACATCTGGTAGTCCATCGCGAGGCCGAAGAGCACGCCGATGAGGATGATCGGCATGAAGCTGAGGATCGGCCCGGGCTGGGTGACACCGAACCAGTCGCCGAGCCAGCCCCACTGGTGCACCGCGACGGTCGCGCCGAAGGCCGCCGCCACCGTGAGGAGGAACCCGCCGGTGGCGACGAGCGGCACGACGACCGAGCGGAAGACGACCATGAGGATGAGCAGCGAGAGACCGACGACGACCGCGAGGTAGGCCGGCAGGGCGCCCTGGAGCCGGTCGGAGATCTCGATGTTCGCCACCGTCTGGCCGGTGAGGCCGATCTCGATGCCGTCGTGCCGCTCGAGCAGCGAGGCGGCGCGGCGGATGCCGTCGACCGTCGCGGGCGTCTGCTCGGAGGCCGGGCCGGTGCTCGGCACGACCTGGAAGGCGAGGGTCTCCTTGTCGTCGCTGACGCCGAAGGGGACGACGCTGACGACGCCGTCGACCCCGCGCAGGGCCGAGGCGATGGTCGCCTGGGCGTCGAGCACCTGGGCGTCGGAGCGGGGGGTGTCGGTGGCCGGCAGCTCGGCGACCGCGACGACCGGGCCGTTCATGCCCGGGCCGAACTCGTCGGCGACGGCGGTGTACGCGGTGTAGGCGCTGGACCCGGTGGGCTCGCTGCCGCCGTCGGGGAGGCCGAGGCGCATGTCCGCCGCCGGGATCGCCATGACGCCGACGAGGGCGAAGACTCCGAGCACGGTGAGCCACGGGTGCCGGGTGACCGCGGAGACGTACCAGGCGCCGTGCTCCTCGGGGCGGTCGGTCGCCTCGGCCGGCCGGCTGGCGGCATCGCCGGGAGTGGCGAATCCGGCTCTGCGCCAGGCTCGCCGGGAGACGATGCGCGTGCCCATCAGCCGCATGACGGCCGGTGCGACGGTGACGGCGACGAGGACCGACACGGCCACGGTCGCCGCGGCGACGAGGCCCATCTCGGCGAGGATCGGGATGCCGGAGAGCACGAGGGCGGCGAGGGCGATGACGACGGTCGCGCCGGCGAAGGTGACGGCCGAGCCGGCGGTGGCGACCGAGCGGGCCACCGACTCGCGCAGCGGCATCCCGTGGAGGATGTTCGCGCGGTGCCGGTTGACGATGAAGAGGGCGTAGTCGATGCCGACGGCGAGGCCGAGCATCAGGGCGAGCGCCGGGGTCGTCGAGTTGAGCTCGACGAGGGCCGTCGCGGCCATCGCGCCGCCGAGGCCGACGCCGACGCCGAGGAGCGCGACGAGCAGCGGCAGGCCGGCCGCGACGAGGCTGCCGAGCACGAGGACGAGGACGAGCAGCGCGACGGCGAGGCCGAGGATCTCGCCGGGACCGATGAACTCCAGCGCCTGGGTGATCTCGACGCTGTAGCTCGGCGTGACGCCCGCCGCCTCGAGGACCGGGTCGCCCTTCTCGGGGATGAGCGCGCGGTCCTCCGGCGCGATCGACTGCGCGTTGTCGTCGAACTGCACCTGGACGACGGCGGAGCGGCCGTCCTCGCTGACCAGCCGGGTGCCGGAGGAGGCCTCGGCGACCGCCAGGCCGTCGGCGTACTGGGCCTCGCCGGCGAGGAGCTGCTCGCGGGCGTCGGCGAGCTTCTTCTCGCCCTCGGCCACCTGCCGCCGGCCGTCCTCGACCTGGGCCCGCAGGTCCGCCGTCGCCTGACCGTCGGGGTCGGACTTCTCGAGCTGGGCGAGGAAGGCCTCGCCGCCGGAGAGCTGTCCCTTGGCGTCGGCGAGCTGCTGCGTCCCGCTCTCGAGCCGGGCGCGGCCGTCGTCGAGCCGGGCCTTGCTGTCGGCGAGCCGCTGCGCGGACTCGTCGATCTGCTGCTGCGCGGCGAAGGGGTCGACGACGCGCTCGACGTGCGGCACGGTCGTCCACGCGTCCATCGCCTCGGTGATGGCCCGCTTCTGCTCGTCCGTGAACGCCCCGGAGTCGCTGGTCAGCACGACGCGGCCGAACCCTCCTGCTGCGGAGGGGATCTCGGTGCCGAGCTGCGCGACGACGCGCTCGAACTCGGTGCCCGGGATGGAGACCTGGTTGGTCAGCGGGCGGCCGACGGTCCCGGCGAGGGTGCCGGCGACGGCGAGGACGACGAGCCAGAGGGCGACGACGCGCCAGGCGTGGTCGGCGCACCAGCGGCCGAGGCGGTACAGGGCGGTGGACATCGGGGCCTTCCGGGATGGGGGCGGGTCAGGCGACGGGGGTGCCGGCGAGCAGGCCGGAGCGCAGGTGGCCGAGGGACTCGGCGAGGACGACGTGGAACGCGGGCGGCTGCTCGCCGGCGACGACGGCCTTGGACCAGACGCGGATCGAGGCCTCCCCGCAGCCGAGGACCGCCGCGGCGAGGGTGGCGACGTGCAGGTCGCTCGGGCCGGGGCCGACGCGCTCGCGCAGCCAGGCCTCGAACCAGTCGAGCCAGGTGTGGAACTCGGCGAGGATGAGGCCCTTGGCGTGCGGCGAGGTCTCGCCGGCCGTGGCCAGCACGCCGATCCGCTCGACGAGGGAGAGGTCGCCCGGGTCGTCGACGACGGCGAGCACGCTGACGAGGACGTCCTCGCCGGCTGGACGCTCCTGCAGCCGGGCGCTCAGGGCGACGAAGAAGTCGGAGACGCTCGCGGTGATGACGGACTCGACGGACGGGAAGTAGTTGAAGAACGTCCGGCGCGAGACCCCGGCCCGGTCGGCGACGGCCTCGGCGGTCACCGCGTCGACGCCCTCGTCGCGCACGATCGCGTACGCGGCGGCCGAGATGGCGCGGCGGGTCTGCTCGCGCTTGCGGTCGCGCAGCGACGGGAGGACGCAGGAGGGGGTTCGGGTCACGGGATCAGCGTAGATGCGATGTGCACGGCCGTGCAAATCTGCACGTCGATGCAGGAGGGTGCGACGGCGGCGGGCGTCGGCCACTCGTCGAGGTCCGGGGACACGCGGACGTCGCGGGTCGACGGCCTGCGTGTCACCCGACCCCGGCGCCCTCCGGCCGGGCCGTCGGGGGCCGGTAGGTCTCCTCGACCGCCGTCGCGATGTCGCCGCCGCGCTCGAGGGGCTCGACGAACAGCCGCGCCGACGCGATGAGACCGTCACGGAGCGTGGCGACGATGACCCCGCTCATGGCGAACTCGGAGCCGTCGACGTGGTGGCCGGACCAGGCGACCTCTCCCCACTCGACCTCACCGTCGCCGGCCACCGCGACGAGCTCGGCACGGAAGTCGGGGACCCCCGCGAAGACGGCCGTCCAGTTCTCGCGGACCTGCGCCCGGCCGGTGAACGCACGCCCCGGGTGGGCCGGCTGCTCGCTGACGTAGTCGTCGGCGAAGAGGGCCGCGAACGCGTGGGGGTCGTGGGCGTTCTGCGCTGCCACCAGCCGCTCGTGGATCGAGCCCATGGCCCGACGGTACGCCCGCACCGGGTCCGACGGCGAGGGCCCCGCGCGTCTCGGATGCGAGGCGCGCCCGGGCCGGTGCACCGCCCGGCCGGCCGGTGCGCGTGGGACGCTGAGGGGCATGGTCGAGGGCACCGAGGGGTCGGGACGGGCGGAGGCGCTGCTGCGCCGCATCCGGGAGTCGGTCATCGGCGAGGACCACGTGATGCAGACCCCCTACGGGCCGCGCCGCGTCACCTACGCCGACTACACCGCGAGCGGTCGGGCGCTGACCTTCATCGAGGACTTCCTCCGCGACGAGGTGCTCCCCGCCTACGCGAACACGCACACCGAGTCCAGCGGCACCGGGCTCCAGACCACCCGCCTGCGCGAGGACGCGCGCCGGATCATCCACGAGGCCGTCCACGGCGACGACGACACGGTCGTGGTCTTCGCCGGGTCCGGGTGCACCGGCGCCATCGACAAGCTGATCGGCGTCCTCGGCCTGCGCCTCCCGAGCGCGCTCGAGGACCGCTGGCACCTGTCGCGGCACGTGCCCGCCGAGGAGCGACCGGTCGTCTTCATCGGGCCCTACGAGCACCACAGCAACGAGATCCCGTGGCGCGAGACCATCGCCGACGTCGTGACCATCCGCGAGGACGCCGACGGCCGGATCGACCAGGACGACCTGCGGGCCCGCCTCGAGGAGTTCGCCGACCGGCCGCTGCGCATCGGCTCGTTCAGCGCGGCGAGCAACGTCACCGGCATCGTCAGCGACACCCACGGCATCTCCGCGCTGCTGCACCGGCACGGCGCGCTCGCGTTCTGGGACTTCGCCGCCGCCGGCCCGTACGTCGACATCGAGATGACCGCGCCCGCCGGCGGCGACCCGCTGTCCTACAAGGACGCCCTGTTCCTCTCGCCGCACAAGTTCATCGGCGGGCCGTCGACGCCCGGCCTGCTCGTCGCCCGCCGCGAGCTGTTCGCCAACCGCGTGCCCGTGACGCCGGGCGGCGGCACGGTCGCGTACGTCAACCCCGAGGACCACGCCTACCTCCCGGACCCCGCGCACCGGGAGGAGGGCGGCACGCCGGCGATCATCGAGTCGGTGCGCGCCGGGCTGGTGTTCCAGCTCAAGGAGGCCGTCGGCGTCGAGACCATCCGGGCCCGCGAGGAGCGCTTCCTCGAGCGGGCCGTGCGGGCCTGGCGCGACGAGCCGGGCCTGGAGATCCTCGGCAACCTCGACGCGCCCCGCCTGTCCATCGTCTCGTTCGTCGTGCGCTCGCCGTCCGGCAGCCACCTGCACCACAACTACGTCGTCGCGCTGCTCAACGACCTCTTCGGCATCCAGTCGCGCGGCGGGTGCTCCTGCGCCGGGCCGTATGGGCACCGGCTGCTCGGCATCGACCTCGAGCGCAGCCACGAGTTCGAGCGCGAGATCACCGGCGGCTGCGAGGGCATCAAGCCCGGCTGGGTGCGGGTCAACTTCAACTACTTCCTCTCCGACGCCGTCGCCGACTACGTCGTCGAGGCGGTGCGGATGGTGGCCCGCGACGGCTGGCGGCTGCTCGGCGACTACACGTTCTGCCCGGAGACCGGGATGTGGCGCCACCGTCGGGGGGTCGTCGAGCCGCCGGTGCGCCTCGGCGACGTCGTCTACGGCGACGACGGCACCGTGACGATGCCGCGCTCCGTCGCGCGCGGCGGCGAGGAGATGCTCGCCGAGCACCTGCGCGAGGCGGCCCGGCTGCTCGAGGCCGCGACGCCCCCCGACCTCGCCCGCGGCGACGGCCACGTCTCGGCCGACTTCGAGCACCTCCGGTGGTTCGACCTGCCGGACGGCGCGGTCGTCAGCGGCTGAGCGGTCCGGCGGTCGTCACGGCGCCGACCTCGAGCGGGCCGTAGAGGTGCGGGAAGAGCTCGTCGGAGTCCTCGTGCGGGGGTTCCCAGCGCACCGGCGCCGAGAGCCGTGACGGGTCGACGGTGAGCAGCACGAGCTCGCCGTGGTGGTCGGAGTAGAAGCGCTCGAGCACGGCCGGCCACTGGTCGGCGGTGGACAGGTGCACGAAGCCGACCTCGGCGAGGGAAAGCCCCCGGGTCGAGCGCTCGTAGCGGCCGACGGCGCGGGCCGCCTCCCACTCGGAGGCGTCGGCGACGTGGAAGAGGAGGTCGGTCACGGCGACCACGGTGCCATGCGGACGGCGCCCCGGCGACCCGGGGCCCACCCGGCGGTCGCAGCGCGCGAGCAGCGTCCTCGCAGCGGTCCCGCGTAGACCGGGGACCTGCCCACCGACCGGGTGGGCCGACAAGGGGGTACGACATGACGATCTTCACGAAGACCCGGCTGGGCCTCGGGGCGGCGGTGGCCACGGCCGCCCTCGCGGCCGCCGTGCCGCTCGCGGCGCCCGCCTCGGCGTCGACGTCGCAGTGCGACTACGGCCGGATGTGCATCTGGCAGTACGGCGACGCCACCGGCATGTACGGCAGCTTCGCCAAGGGCACCTCGGACCTCGGGGTGGCTCTCGGCGGCAAGATGGACGACAAGGCGAGCTACGTCTACAACCACGACAGCGAGCCCTGGTGCGTCTACCAGTACAAGAACCAGGGCGGCCACGCGATGATGGTCCCCGCGGGCAAGAAGGCCTCGATCGTCAACATCATCGACCCGCGCGACGGCTTCACCTGGGACAACCGGGTCTCCTCGCTCCGCCCGGCCCTCCACTTCGTCCCGCCGCGCAACCCGGGTGCCGCGTACTACGCCTGCCAGGGGGACTACATCGTCCTGCGCTGACCGCGCGCCACCCACGTCGGGGGGGCGGGGGCCCCCCCCCCCCCGGCGGCGGCGGGTGGGGGGGGGGGGGGGGCCCCCCCCCCCCGCCCCCCCGCCACCCCCCCGGGCGGGCCGGGGCCCCGGGCCGGGGCCCCCGGGGGGGGGGGCGCCCCCCCCCACTGCCGGGGGAGTGCTCCCCATCGCGCCGCGACCGCGTGCTCTGACACGCTCGGTCGACCGGGCGCGGTGGAGCCGCTCGGTGCCGAGAACGGGGAGGACGACGTGACGGGCCACATCGAGGTCGACTACGCGGGGATGGACGCGCTGGCGACGGCCGGGGCGGACCAGCGCCGGTACCTCCGGGCGGTGAAGGTCTTCGTCGAGCGGGGGTGCAGCGACGTCGGCGCGTTCTCGGGCTTCATGGCCATCTTCCGCGGCGACTACACCGACGCGCTCTCGACGGCCCAGGAGGGGCTCGAGACCGGCCCGGCGTCGGCTCGCCGCGTGGCCCACACGGTGCGCGCCAACGCGAGGACCTACCACGACCGCGACATCGAGGCCGCCGACGGCCTGCGGGGCCTCGAGCTCGAGGTCCGCCGGGTCGGGCTGCCGACCGTCGGCCTGCCCTCGCCCGTGCCGCTGGCGGGTGGGGAGCCCGGGATCTCCAAGGGCGAGAAGAACCTCGCGATGGGCACCGGCGGCCTCATCGACGTGATGAACGAGGCCGGCAAGCAGCACTTCCCGCACGTCCCGCAGAACCCGTGGGACGACGGCCCCAAGGGTCTCAACCCCCTCTCGCCCATCGACCTGATCGGCGAGGGCCAGTCCACCGTCGAGATCGCGCAGAGCGGGAACGACGCGGGCAACGACCTCGACGACTACCGCGACTTCGAGAGGAAGCACGGGCGATGAGCACCCTCACGATCGACGACCCCACCGCGTACCTGGACCTGGCGACGGACTCCGACGCGCTCGGGCAGATGATCGACGAGGCCAAGGGCAACCTCGGCCCGATCGTCCAGGCCATCGACTGGGTGGTCGAGAAGGTCCTCGGCTTCTCGCCCGTCGAGAAGCTGTCCGAGCCCCTCATCGGCGACTTCAACGCCGTCGACGAGATGCGCTCGAACTGGAAGCAGGCCGGCACCGCCCTCGGCGTCGTCGGCTCGAACTACCACGCGATGGCGGCCGCGGTGCCGGCGACCTGGCGGGGCGACGACGCCCGCGAGGCCGCCCGCCGGATGCGCCGGCTCGGCAACGCCCACACCCGCCAGGGCACCGCCGCCGGGCTGATGTCGCGCCAGCTCGGCAACATGCTCGAGGCGACCTCGAAGGTGGTCGAGGGGGTCTTCGGGCTCATCGGCCTCGCCGAGGACATCATCTTGTCGATGAGCGCCGCGAAGATCGCCAAGGAGATCCTCACCGGCGGCGGGATGATCCGGAAGGCCATCGGCTACGTCAAGGAGGCCATCAAGCTCATCGAGACGCTCGGCAAGGTGATCCCGGCGGTCCTCGAGGCGTGCGGCATCATGGCCACCGTGATGTCGGGGGTCAACGCGGTGCTCGCCTTCGGCGTGGCCGGTGCCCAGGGCGAGGCCGGCGGCCACGTCGACAGCACCGCCGACGCCGGGTTCTAGGAGGAGGAGACGTGCCCGACCGGGACCAGTACGACACCGAGGGCGTGCTCGCGCAGGCCGAGGCCGCGGCGCGCCGCAGCGAGGACGACCTCGCCGTGGTGCTCGCCGAGGTCGACCGCGCGCAGGCGAGCATCGCCCGCGGCCGCGCGGAGCTCGCGCAGGCCCGCGCCGAGCTCGAGCGCGAGGCCGACGAGGAGGAGCGCCGAGCGCGTGCGGGAGAGCTCGGACGGGCCCGGCGCGTCGTCCAGGAGCGCATCGACCGCGACGAGACGACGTGGCGCGCGGTGATGAGCGACGTCGACCAGCACTGGAGCGCCGTCGAGGTGCGCGGCGAGACGGTCGCGGCGTGGCGCACGGCCATCGACCGGCTCGAGCAGGAGGACCCGGAGTTCGCCGCCCTCTACCGCTCCGTCGCCGAGGGTCGCGACCCCGCCGAGCGCCCCGGCGAGTGGGACAGCCTCGGCCCGGCCTCCGACGCCGAGCCCCCGGTGCGGCCGGGCGAGACCTGGCCCCGGTCCGGGCCGCACCGTCCGGGCCCCGACGTCCCGGACCCCGGCCGATGGTGACCGGCGACGGGCCGGGGCCGGACGAGCAGGCCCTGCCGCCGCCCAGCCCGTACCACGACGCCCGCTCCCGCATCGGGATGGTCGTCATGATGGCCGTCGGTCTCTTCTTCGCGGCGGCCTACGGCACGATCGCGGTCGTCGCCGACCTGCCGGGACTCTGGGCCGGGGTGCCGGTCGCGCTCCTCGGCGTCGTCTGCGTCTACCTCGCGCAGCGCCGCTGGGCCCAGCGCGGACAGCGCGGGGGACTGTGGATGCTCGTCGGGTCGCTGCTCGTCATCGGCTCGGTCTGGGCCGCGTTCATGACGAGCAACGCGCTGCTCTGAGGCCGGGGTCGGTGGGGACGTGAGCCTGGCTCGCAACGCGTGGCACGCCGGGTGGTCCGGCTACCGCTTCGTCCTGGCGCTGCTCGCCTACCCGCTCCTCGTGGCCCTGCTCATCTGGGCCGGGGTGGTCCTCGGGCACGTGGCGTTCTGGCTGGGCGCGGTCGCCGGACTGGCCGGCTGGGCGACTGCCGCCGTCGTCGTCGTGCGCCGGAGCCGCCGGATCGACGCGGGAGCCTCGACGGACCTGACGCCGGGGGTGCTCGCGCTGCCGGGGCTGGTCATGATCGCCGCGGCGGTCGTCCCGTGGCTGGTCGCCTGAGCCGGGCGGGGCCTCAGCGGGCGTCGGTCGCCGCGGAGTCGACGAGCGGGCCGGTGCGGTGCGCGAGGTGGGTGACGAGGCAGATCGCGGTGTTCGCGCGCAGCACGTGCACGTCGTCGATGATCTCGTCGATGACCCGTCCGAGGTCGGCGTTGTCGCGCGCCGCGACCCGCACGACGAGGTCGCCGACCCCGGTGATCGAGTGGATCTCGAGCACCTCGGGGATGGCCGACAGGTGGGCGACGACCGGCTCGTGGCCCTGCCGCTGGCTGATCTCGAGGGTGCAGAACGCCGTCACCGGGTAGCCGAGGGCCGCGGGCTCGACCTGCGGCGCGAACGAGCGGATGACCCCGCGCTCCTGGAGCCGGTCGAGCCGGGCCTGCACGGTGCCGCGGGCGACCCCGAGGGTGCGCGAGGCGCCGAGCACCCCGACATGCGGGTCGTCGGTGAAGAGGGCGATGATGCGGGCGTCGAGCGTGTCCACCCCGTCCGTTCTGGCCATGGTCACATCGTCCAGTACGGCACCCTCCTGAGGCAACAGCATGCGCATCGTGACCACCGTGTCGTGGTCTGGTTGCACATCGCGACCAGCACACGGACAGTGGCGGGATGACTGACACGACGACGACGTCCGCCAGCCCCCTCGACCTCACCGACGCCGAGCGCGAGGCCGACCTCGACCTCGAGCAGCTCAAGCAGCTCGTCGGCCTCGTCGAGTACGACGAGAGCACCGACCCGTTCCCCGTCACCGGGTGGGACGCCATCGTCTTCGTCGTCGGCAACGCGACCCAGACCGCGCACTACTACCAGAGCGCTTGGGGCATGGAGCTCGTTGGCTACACAGGCCCCGAGAACGGCACGCGCGACCACAAGGCCTTCGTCCTCAAGTCCGGCTCCATCCGCTTCGTCGTCAAGGGCGCGGTCACCCCGGACAGCCCGCTCATCGCGCACCACGCCGCCCACGGCGACGGCGTCGTCGACATCTCGCTCGAGGTGCCCGACGTCGACAAGTGCGTCGAACAGGCCCGCCGCGCCGGCGCCACCGTCCTCCAGGAGCCCGAGGACCTCACCGACGAGCACGGCACCGTCCGCGTCGCCGCCATCGCCACCTACGGCGAGACCCGGCACAGCCTCGTCCAGCGCGTCGTCGACGGCCGGACCTACGAGGGCCCGTACCTGCCCGGCTACGTGGCGGCCTCGTCGAGCTTCGTCAAGCGCGACGGCGCCCCGAAGCGGCTCTTCCAGGCCCTCGACCACATCGTCGGCAACGTCGAGCTCGGCCGGATGGACGAATGGGTCGCGTTCTACAACAAGGTCATGGGCTTCGTGAACATGGCCGAGTTCATCGGCGACGACATTGCCACCGACTACTCGGCGCTGATGTCGAAGGTCGTCGCCAACGGCAACCACCGGGTGAAGTTCCCGCTCAACGAGCCGGCCGTCGCCAAGAAGAAGAGCCAGATCGACGAGTACCTCGAGTTCTACTCGGGCCCCGGGGCCCAGCACCTCGCGCTCGCGACGAACGACATCCTGCGCACCGTCGACGAGCTGCGGAAGGAGGGCGTCGAGTTCCTCGACACCCCGGACGCCTACTACGACGACCCCGAGATGCGCGCCCGCATCGGCGAGGTCCGCGTGCCGATCGAGGAGCTGAAGTCCCGCAAGATCCTCGTCGACCGCGACGAGGACGGCTACCTCCTCCAGATCTTCACCAAGCCGCTCGGCGACCGCCCGACCGTCTTCTTCGAGATCATCGAGCGGCACGGCTCGCTCGGCTTCGGCAAGGGCAACTTCAAGGCCCTCTTCGAGTCCATCGAGCGCGAGCAGGACAAGCGCGGGAACCTCTGAGGCACAGCGCCCCTCGCCACGACGCACGACGGCCCGGTCCCCTTCGCGGGGGCCGGGCCGTCGGCGTGTGCCGGGGTCAGGAGGCGTTGAGGCGGGCGTGCCGGCGGCCGTAGAGGAAGTACACGAGTAAGCCGAGGACCATCCAGATCGCGAAGCGCAGCCAGGTCTCGAGCGACAGGTTGCTCATGAGGTAGACGCAGGCGAGCGCCGACACGACCGGCACCACCGGGGAGAGGGGCGTGCGGAACGGGCGCGGCAGGTCGGGCTTGGTGCGCCGCAGGATCGGCACCGCGATGGAGACGACGACGAACGCGAAGAGCGTCCCGATGGACACGAGGTCGGCCAGCGCCGTGAGCGGGACGAACCCGGCGAGCGCGGCCACGAGGACGACGGTCATCAGCGTGATCCTCCACGGCGTGCCCCAGCGGGGGTGGACGGCGGCCACCGAGCGGGGGATGAGCCCGTCGCGGCCCATCGAGAAGCCGATCCGGCCCATCGCGACGATGTCGACGAGGATGACCGAGGTCAGCCCCGCGACCGCGGCGATGGAGACGAGCACCGAGGCCCAGCCGGCCCCGACCGCCTCGAAGGCGCTGGCGATGGGCGCCCCCTCGTTGAGCTCGTCGAACGGGACCATCCCGGTGATGACGAGCGAGACCCCGACGTAGAGCACGGTGCAGACGGCGAGCGTCCCGAGCAGGCCGAGCGGCAGGTCGCGGTGCGGCTTCCTCGTCTCCTCGCCGAGGTTCGCGACGGCCTCGAAGCCGGTGTACGCGAAGAAGACCACGGCCGCCGCGGTGAGCACGCCGGCGAACCCGAAGGCCGTGGGCTCGATGCCGAAGAGGGCCTGGCTGACCGGCTGCTTCAGGCCCGAGGTGCCCTCCTCCACCGGCCGGGCCGGCGGGATGAACGGGGAGAGGTTGGCCGCCTTGACGTAGAAGGCGCCGGCGACGACGACGAAGAGGCAGACCGCGACCTTGACGACGACGAGGGTGTTCGTGACCCGCGCGCTCTCGCGGATGCCGACGACGGCGACGACGCCGAGCAGCAGGACGATGGCGATCGCCCCGACGTTGACGACCGACTGCTCCCCGAAGACCGAGGTCGGCAGGTCGAAGAGCTCCTGGAGGTAGCCGGACCAGCCCCGGGCCACCACCGAGGCGCCGAGGGCGAACTCGAGGATGAGGTCCCAGCCGATGATCCAGGCGAACACCTCGCCGATCGTCGCGTACGCGTACGTGTACGCCGACCCGGCGGTCGGTACGGCGGAGGCGAGCTCGGCGTAGCAGAGGGCGGCGAGCAGGCTGACCGCCCCGGCGATGAGGAAGGAGATGACGACGCCGGGGCCGGCGTGGTTCTTGGCCTCGATGCCGGTGAGGGTGAAGATCCCGGTGCCGATGACGATGCCGATGCCGAAGCCCATGAGGTCGAACGGTCCGAGACGACGGGTGAGCCGGCCGGGGCCGTGGGCGTCGTCACCGCCCTCGCCGTCGGGTCCGCCCGCCTGGGCCAGGACGTCCTCGACGGGCTTGGTGCGCAGGACGGAGGAGTCGTCGCTCATCCGGCGACCCTATGACCGCGCCTCGCGGGACCGCGCGCTGGGTGCTGGGGCATCCGGTGCGTGGGACGGCTCAGGTGCGCTCCTGGTCGGCCGGTGACGACCACGGCGTGACCGGCCGGGGGACCGGCTCGCCGTCGACGACCAGGTCGGTGCGCTCGGCGTAGAAGCAGACGAGGTCGCGGACCGCGGCCACCTCGGGCAGCGGGTCGGGGTAGGACCAGGCGAGGTCCTCCACGGCCGGGGCGCCGTCGCGCGCCGGCAGCGACCAGTAGCGGGCGTGGCCCTTGTAGGCGCAGGTGGTCCTCGAGGTGCTCGGCTCGAGCAGGTCGAGGCGGACGTCCTCCGGCGGCAGGTACCAGCGCACCGGGATGTGGGTCTCGTACAGCGCCACGGCGTTCCGGCTGTCGGCCAGCGTCACGCGGCCGACCGAGACGACGACGTGGCGATCGCTCGCGAGGAGGTCGATGCGCTTGAAGGGGTCGTGCGGGTGCCCGGTGACCGGCTGGGCCTCCTCGGTCCAGGAGAACGGCTCCCACTCGAGAACCACCCGCCCGCCGAGGTCGGGGTCGTCCGGGGCGAAGGCGGCGTCGGGCACGCGCCGGTCGCCGACGACGACGTCGTACGAGGTGCCGGGCGTCGTGTGCCAGCCGAAGTTCACCGGCCCGAGCACCGGCGGCAGCGGGTCGGGGAGGGTGGCGGGGGAGCGTTCCTCGAGGACGGTGGCGAGGTCGCCCCGGGGGACCGCGTACATCGGCACGACGCGCCGCGGCTCCCAGACGAGGGCGGCGTCGGTGGTGTCGAGCACGGGCTGCCCGTCCAGGCTCGCCCGCACCCGGCGGGTGACCGGCTCCCACCGGAGCTCGGCGTGGAGCGAGGAGTGGTGCCGTCCGAGGTGCAGGGCCATCCGGTGATCGTCCGCCCGAGCGGCGTCCGGGTCAACGGGGCCTCGCCGGCACGTGACCCCCGTCGTGAGACCCTGAGCCCATGACGACGCCCACCGCCGCCGGGTGGTACGACGACCCCGACGACCCGGACCTGCTCCGGTACTTCGACGGCATCGTCTGGACCGCGCACACGACGACGAAGGTCTCGCCGACGGCCGCCGCCTCGACCATCGGGCGCTCGCCCGCGGTCCCGTCCGCCACCGAGCGGGCTGCGGCCGGCCACCCGGCGGGTCGCCCGGCCGGCGACGCCTCGGGTCCCCAGGGCGGATGGTCCGCGCCGCCCGCCGGCTCCGGTGCCCGACCGGGCGAGCAGCGGCTGCCGGACGGCGCGGTGCTCGCCGAGTGGTGGCGCCGGCTCCTCGCGCGCGTCGTCGACTCGATCCTCGTCAACATCGTCGGCGGGCTGCTGTCGTTGCCGTTCCTCGGCCCGGTCCTCGACGTCTTCGAGGACTTCTTCGCGGCCGCGCTCGAGGGTGGACCGGGGTCCCAGCCCGACCAGGCGGCGCTCCAGAACGCGCTGACCGAGGTGGCCCTGCCCGTCACCCTCGTCGGTCTCGCCGTCGCGCTCGTCTACGAGGTCGGCTTCCTCGTGTGGCGCTCGGCGACACCGGGGAAGATGCTGCTCGGCACGGTCGTCCGGCCGGTCGACGCGGCCGGTCCGGTCACCCTGCCCGTCGCGCTGCGGCGGCAGGCCATCAAGGTCGTCACCGAGCTGCTCTCGCTGAACACCGTGCTCGGGCTCGCCGGGGTCTTCCTCTCCGTGCTCGACCCCGCCTGGCTCCTCTGGGACCCGCGGCGCCAGGCGCTGCACGACAAGGTCGCCGACACCGTCGTCGTCCTCAAGCGCTGATCAGCGGGCGGGGAGGATGCTCCCCACGCACTCGCCGAAGCCGATGACCGAGCCGTCCGGGCCGGGGGCGTTCGCGCGCAGGACGACGGTGTCTCCGTCCTCGAGGAAGGAGCGCTGAGAGCCGTCCTCGAGGGTCACCGGCTCCCGGCCGCTCCACGAGAGCTCGAGGAACGAGCCACGGGTGTCCTTCCCCGGCCCCGATATCGTGCCGGAGCCGAAGAGGTCGCCCGGGCGCACCGAGGCGCCGTTGACGCTGAGGTGGGCGAGCATCTGGGCCGGCGACCAGTACATGTCGCGGTACTCGGGCCGGGAGACGACGGTGCCGTTCCACTCGACCTCGACGTGCACGTCGAGCCCCCACGCCGTGCCGGGGTCGTCCGCGGTGGCGTCGGAGCCGCGCAGGTAGGGGAGCGGCTCGGGGTCCTGCCCGGGCAGCGGGACGCGGGCCGCGCGCAGCGCGTCCGTGGTGACGACCCAGGGGCTGATGCTCGTCGCGAACGACTTGCCGAGGAACGGCCCGAGCGGGACGTACTCCCAGGCCTGGAGGTCGCGGGCCGACCAGTCGTTGAGGAGGACGACACCGAAGAGGTGGTCGTCGGCGTCCTCGAGGGCGACCCGGTCGCCGCGGGCGGTCGAGCCGCCGACGACGAAACCGAGCTCGGCCTCGATGTCGAGCCGGGCGCTCGGGCCGAAGGTGGGGGCCGCGTCGGTGGGGGCCTTGCGCTGGCCGGTGGGGCGGACGACGTCGGACCCGGAGACGACGACGGTGCCCGAGCGGCCGTGGTACCCGATTGGCAGGTGCTTCCAGTTGGGGGTCAGCGGCTCGGAGTCGGGACGGAAGATGCGTCCGACGTTGCTCGCGTGGTGCTCGCTCGCGTAGAAGTCGACGTAGTCGGCGACCTCGAGCGGCAGGTGCATCGTCACGTCGGCGAGCGGCACGAGGTGCGGGCGGGTGCGCTCCTCGTGCACCGCGTCGGTGAGGACGGCGGTGAGCCACTCGCGGGCCGTCGTCCAGGCGTCCCGGCCGAGGGCGAGGAACGGGTTGAGGCTCGGCCGCTCCCACGCGGCGGTGAGGTCGGGTCCGTCGCCGACGCCGACCGCGTCACGACCGATGCGGGCCACCTCGCTGACGTCGAGCACGTGGTCGCCGACGCGGACCCCGACGCGGGGCTCGGTGCCGGCGGTGCTGAACACGCCGTAGGGGAGGTTGTGGAGGCCGAACGGGTGGTCGGCGGGCAGGTCGAGCCAGGTCATGGCGCGTCGGTCCTTCCGGGGTGGGACGGTGGTCAGGCGGTGGTGGGCAGGCCGAGCTCGGCGAGCTCGCCGAGGGGGTCGGTGACGGTGCAGCAGCCGTAGGAGGTGAACGCGGCGCGCACCCGGCGGGTCGTGTCGTCGCTCCACGCGAGAACGAGGTCGGCCACGGCGCGGGCGTCGGTGACGGCCAGCAGGCCGGCGAGCTCGGCGGGCGAG
The DNA here is from genome assembly GCF_016887965.1 of Phycicoccus sonneratiae. Taxonomy (GTDB): domain Bacteria; phylum Actinomycetota; class Actinomycetes; order Actinomycetales; family Dermatophilaceae; genus Phycicoccus; species Phycicoccus sonneratiae. Next base: position 279,517 of record NZ_JAFDVD010000003.1, on the reverse strand, counting down.
GCGCCCTCGAGGGCGGCCGCGGTGGCGACGAGGACGTCGAGCACGCCGTGGTTCTCCTCCGGGATGCCGTCGACGGTGTAGCGGCCGCGGACCGCGTGGTGCAGGCCCCCGGTCAGCTTGAACGGCACCGGGTCCGCGGTGACCGCGTGGAGGAAGTGCGCCAGCTCGGCCTCGTTGGGCCAGGGCCACGCGGGCGTCGGGCCGGTGCGGAACTTCGCGACGACGGCGTCGCCCTCGGCCACCGACGAGCGGATGTCGGCGACCGCCGCTGCCTGCTCGGGGCCGCCGCGGGGCACCTCGAGGGCCAGGGGGAGGTCGCCGGGGAGGTCGAGCCGTCGCCAGTCGGCGCTCCAGCCCAGCTCGGCACCGGTGACGCGCACCCGCGGGTCGGCGCCCAGCACGGCGAGCGCCTCGCGCAGGACGGCCGGGTCGGTGCCGGGCCGCGCGACGACCCCCACGCCGAGGGCGTCGGCGCCGGTCCACCGTCCGGTGTCGAGCTGGTCGAGGAGGTCGCGAGCCGCGGCGGCGGGCACGAGGAGCGGTCCGACGCAGCCGCCGTACGGAGCCGCGCGGTGCGCAGCGTGTGCCGAGACGGCTTGCGGGAGAGGGCTGTTGCCGGGCGGGAAGACCGCCGCGTCGTCGACGAGGGCACGCAGGAGGAGCGGCGTCGTCGGCATGGCGTCCAACCTATCGCGGTGCCGCGCACCTCCCGGACCGCGGAAGGCGTCGGCCGGTTAGCGTCGGGGGATGGGTAGGGACGACGAGGGCCAGGTGTCCGAGGTGCAGCAGATGTCCGGGGCGGACGCGGACACGCCGATCAGCGACGACCAGGCGGTGGCGGGGCAGCCGGACGGCGAGTCGGGCGAGGTGCAGGAGGGTCCGACCGGGCCCAACGCCCGGGTTCCGGGGGACGACGGCGAGGACCCGTCGCACGGCAACTGACCCCTGTATCCCCCTCCACTCCCAACGTATAGCGGACCCGGGGGCTTGTGGCAAGGCCCCCTCTCCGTTCCAGAATCGTCGGCCCACCACCTCCACCGAGAACCGGAGCCGCCGACGTGCCCGACGCCACCACCCGCGTCTTCCAGCTGTCCGACCACCCCGCGAAGGACGACCCCGCGCTCGTCACGGCCGACGAGGCCTTCTTCGCCACGCTGTCCGCCACCCTCGAGCGCCGGGTCGCCGATCTCGAGGCCCGGCTGGACGTCGAGCGCCGCGCGCCCGGCGGCACCGGGCAGGAGGCCCTCGACCGCGACCTCGAGGTGCACCGCCTCACCGCCCGGCTGCGGACCCTGCGCCGGTACGGCGTGGACCTCTGCCTCGGGCGGGTCGTGCCCGCCGGGGGCGACCCCGTGTACGTCGGCCGGCTCGGCCTGACCGACGGGGCCGGGGAGCCGCTCCTCGTCGACTGGCGGGCCCCGGCGGCGGAGCCCTTCTTCGCCGCGACGCACGGAGACCCCCGCGGGCTCGCCAGCCGGCGCCGCTACCGGTGGACGCTCGGGAGGGTCACCGACTACTGGGACGAGGTCTTCACGGCCGAGGGCCTCGAGGGGCACGCAGCGCTCGACGACCAGTCGGCGTTCGTCGCGAGCCTCGGCGCCAGCCGCTCGCCGCGGATGCGTGACGTCCTCGGCACCATCGCCGCCGACCAGGACGCCGTCGTGCGCGCCGGGTCGCGGGGGGCGCTGGTCGTCGACGGCGGACCGGGCACCGGGAAGACCGTCGTCGCGCTGCACCGGACCGCGTACCTGCTGTATTCCGACCCGCGGCTCGGGCATCGCACGGGTGGCGTCCTGTTCGTCGGTCCCTCGCAGCCGTACCTCGCGTACGTCTCCGACGTGCTGCCGAGCCTCGGCGAGGAGGGCGTGCGGACGTGCACGCTGCGCGAGCTCGTGCCGGAGGGGGCCGGCGCCGTGGACGAGACCGACCCCGCGGTGGCGCGGCTGAAGTCCTCGGCCCGGCTGCTCGACGCGGTCGAGGCCGGCGTGCGCTTCTACGAGGAGGCACCGACCTCGCCGATGACGGTCTCGACGCCGTGGGCCGACGTGCGGCTCGACCCCGCCGACTGGCTCGAGGCCTTCGACGCCCCCGAGCCCGGGACACCGCACAACGAGGCCCGCGACCGGGTGTGGGAGGCGCTGACCGACGTCCTCGTCGACAAGCTCGCCGCGGTGCTCGACGACGACGGCTGGGGCGAGGAGCAGGCGGACGAGTTCGACGCCTACGGCGTGGCGTCCGAGGACCCGAGCGCCCGGTTCCGCAGTGCGCTCGCCGCCGACGACGAGCTCGCCGAGGCCTTCCAGCGGGCCTGGCCGCTCATCGAGCCGACCGACCTCGTCGGCGACCTGTGGACCGTCCCCGCGTACCTGCGGCTCTGCGCGCCCTGGCTGTCCGCCGACGAGGTGCGCGCGCTGCGGCGGGCCGACCCCGCGGCGTGGACGACCGAGGACCTGCCGTTCCTCGACGCCGCCCGCCGACGGCTCGGCGACCCCGGGGCGTCCCGACGGCGGGCACGGCAGCGGGCGGCCGAGGCCGAGGAGCGGCGGCGGATGGCCGACGTCGTCGCCGACCTCCTCGCGAGCGACGACTCGGAGATGAAGGTGATGTCGATGCTGCGCGGCCAGGACCTGCGGACCGCCCTCGTCGACGAGGGGGCGCTGCCCGTGGCCGACGCCGACGCCCTCGCCGGGCCCTTCGCCCACGTCGTCGTCGACGAGGCGCAGGAGCTGACCGACGCGCAGTGGCGGATGCTCCTCGACCGCTGCCCGTCGCGCAGCCTGACGATCGTCGGCGACCGGGCCCAGGCCCGGCACGGGTTCACCGAGTCGTGGGAGGAGCGGCTCGCGCGGGTGGGCGTCGACACGGTGACGACGGCCTCGCTGACCATCAACTACCGGACGCCGGAGGAGGTGATGGCCGAGGCCGAGCCGGTCATCCGCGCCGCGATCCCCGACGCGAACGTGCCGACCTCGATCCGCAGCAACGGGATTCCCGTCCTCCACGCAGCGGCGGGGGAGCGGGACGCGCTGCTCGACGGCTGGCTGGCGTCCCATCCCGAAGGCGTGGCGTGCGTCGTCGGCGACCCGTCGTTCACCGCCACGGAGCGGGTGCAGTCGCTGCGGGCGGAGGAGACGAAGGGCCTGGAGTTCGACCTCGTCGTGCTGCACGACCCCGAGCGCTTCGGCACCGGTATCGAGGGCGCGGTCGACCACTACGTGGCGATGACCCGAGCCACGGAGCGGCTCGTCGTGCTGTCCGGCTGAGCAGGTCACGAACCCCACCGCAGCCCCGCCGGGGGTTAGCGTCGCGGGATGGACCCGACGGAGCTCTACCGCCGGTACCTCCGGCGCTGCAACGAGTACCGCTTCGACGAGCTCGGGGCGTTCGTCGCCGCCGACGTGCGGGTGAACGACGCGCCGAGCGACCCGGCGGCCTACGGCGCGGGACTGCGCTCGGTCGTCGAGGCGTACCCGGGCTTCCGGTGGCACCTGCAGCACCTCGTCGTCGAGGGTGACTGGCTGGCCGCCCGGCTCGTCGACACCTTCGAGACCGGCGACGGGTCGAGCCACCGCCTGCAGGAGCTGGCGATCTACCGGCTCGAGGAGGGCCGCATCGCGGCGGTGTGGGGCGACCTCGACCCCGAGCGGCTGCCGCCGCCCGGAGGGGTCAGCGGGACGGGAGGGTGAGCACCTCGGCGCCGTCCTCGGTGATGGCCACCGTGTGCTCGCTGTGCGCGGTGAGGCAGCCGGTCGCGCTGCGCAGGGTCCAGCCGTCGGCGTCGGTGACGAGCTCGTCGGTGTCGGCCATCACCCACGGCTCGAGGGCGAGGAGCAGGCCCGGACGCAGCCGGTAGCCCCGGCCCGGGCGACCGGTGTTCGAGACGTGCGGGTCCTGGTGCATCGTCGAGCCGACGCCGTGCCCGCCGAACTGGGTGTTGACGAGGTACCCGGCGCCGGTGAGGACCGACCCGATGGCGTGCGAGACGTCGCCGAGCCGGGCGTCGGGGCCGGTCGCGGCGATGCCGGCGGCCAGTGCCCGCTCGGTGGTCTCGATGAGCCGGGTGGCCTCCGGCGTCGCGGTGCCGACGACGAAGCTGACCGCCGAGTCGGCGACCACGCCGCCGAGGGAGACGGCGAGGTCGAGGGTGAGCAGGTCGCCGTCGTGCAGCGTGCGGTCGTGCGGGAGGCCGTGGAGCACGGCGTCGTCGACCGACGTGCAGATGTGGTGCCCGAACGGCCCACGGCCGAAGGACGGTTCGTAGTCGACGTAGCAGGACAGGGCGCCGGCCCCGTCGATCATCTCCCGGGCCCAGCGGTCGACGTCGAGGAGGTTGGTGCCGACCTCGCAGCGCTCGCGGCAGGTGGCGAGGATGTCGGCGACGAGCGTTCCGGTGGCGCGGGCGCGCTCGACCTCGCGCGCGTCGAGCAGCTCGATCATCGGGGTCCTCCGCCGGGGTCGTGGACGGTCCACTCTAGGTCGCTCCCCGACCCCCGCCGGTCGCGGCCTACGGCGCAGTACCCGTCGCGATCACGACGAGTACTGCGCCGTAGCGCGGGCGGCTGGTCCTACATCAGCCAGTTGCTGGTCCAGCCGGAACCGGTGGCCGTGCGGCTGTTGAGGAACGGCGCGGCGGTCCGTCCCTGACCGGGGTAGAACCACAGCGTGCCGTCGGTCGCGACGCCGGCGATGTCGCTGCGACCGTCGAGGTTCCAGTCGTCGATCGCGAGGATCTGCGCGAAGGCGTTCCATCCGCTGCCCTCGGTGATCCGGGGGGCCAGGCCGATGTCGGTCGTCCGTCCGGGGTAGACGTACATCACGCCGGTCGAGTTGAGCCGGGCCATGATGTCGGCCCGTCCGTCGTTGGTGATGTCTCCGGGGAAGAACGGCGTGTAGTTGGTCCACACGAGGCCGATCTCGTCCCCGCGGGTGCCGGCCGGGACGGAGATGTTCCCGTTGTCGTTGGCGAGCAGCCAGAGACGGCCGTCCGCCGTCCGCGCGGCGAGGTCGGGGTCGCCGTCCTCGTCCCAGTCGCCCGCCCCGAACACGTCGGTGTAGGCCGAGGCGTCGAACACGGTCGGGTTGAGGAGGTCGTCGTCGGTGAGGTACTCCTCGGCCGTCGTGTCGAAGCCCCCGGCGCCGTTGCCGCGGAACAGGCGCAGCTTGCCGCCGACGAGCGACACGACGTCGTTGGTCTCGGTGTCGTCGAGGACGCCGTCCCAGTTGCCCACGTCGACCGCCTTGCTCCCGGCGCCGAGGTCGGCGGTGTTGGTGACCGCGCACCCGGAACCGGCCGAGAAGGTCGTCGTGCTGGCCCCGATCGCCCCCGACCCGAGGTAGTCGCAGACGAGCGAGTCCTGGTACCACCGGAGGATGTCGGGCTTGCCGTCGCTGTTGAGGTCACCTCGGGCGTAGGGGGTCCCGGACGGGACAGGACCGGCGAAGATGTCGAACGAGTTGTTGATGCCCGACAGGTTGCCCGCCGCGTCGACCAGCTGGACGTTGAGCTTCGACGGCCCGGTGCGGGTCGGCATCATCGTGACCACCGCCTTGCCCGCCGTGACCGGGGCCCGGTAGATGGGGTCCCGGTCGAAGGCGAGCCGGACGTAGGCGGCGTCGGCGGGCGTCGTGATCGTGAAGACGGCCGGCCTCCCGGCAGGGCCCTGGACGCTGTCGGGGTTGTCCGAGTAGTCCGGGAAGGTCGGGCTCGTGACGGTGACGGCCGCGGGGTTCGGGGCCGTCAGGTCGACGGTGAACGAGCACGTGGCCGTCGGCAGGGACCACCTCGACTGGCCGTTGGCGTTCTTCGCCACGGTGCGGACCTCCCAGTACCACTTCCCGGGGCCGAGGGAACGCTTCAGGTCGAGGACAGCGGGCTTGCCGGCGGTCGCCGACACCGAACGGACGGTGGTCGGGGTCGACGTGGTCCCGTACCTGAACTCGGCGATCACCGTCCCGCCGTCCTTGTCCTGCGGGACGGCGCTCAGGCTGATGTCGGTGTTCCCGATCGAGCCTCCGGTGCAGGGGGTGTAGGGCACGGTCGTGGCCGAGGTCGGCGTGGTCGGCAGGTTGTCGTAGGTCACCGACAGGGTCGGGTTGTTCTGGAACCGCTTGAAGGCGTAGGTGTCGGTCTCGCTCGCGGCCCGGATGCCGATGGCCATGTAGGACCACTTGCCCTTGGCCGCGTTGGTCGCCTGCGTCTTGACGTCGAACTCGACCCCGCCGGACGGGTTCGGGCACGGCGAGGCCTGGCCGCTGGGGTACCAGTTGTAGGCGAAGGTCTTGGCCGACTGCTTGTAGGCCCAGGTCGGTTGGGTGTTCCACGTCGTCTTCGAGGTGATGCTGTTCGTCGCCCACACCTGCATCTCGCGGGCGGTGCAGGACCACGACCACGTCTCGTTGAGCCGGAAGGTGGCGCTCAGCACCTCCGCGCCGTGGAAACCGGTGGACTTCATGTGGAAGAAGCTGCGCTTGGTCGTGCCCTCCTGGGACTCGTAGCCGACGCGGGCGTCACCCGTGGAGTTGTAGTAGCTGACGGTGGGGTACTTCTTGTCGACGTACGCCCAGGCCACCTTGCCGCCGCTCCACGCGGGGTCGATCTGCACCGGGAAGGTCGTGTCGGCCCCGGTGAGCAGGGCCCGGTCCGGGACGACGTCGAGGTGCCCGCCGGAGAGCCGGGTCGTCATCGGGCGGGACCGCGACCCCGCGCCGGCGCTCATGAGCCGGTCGGAGGCGCCCCGCCCCGCCACCGTGGCGCGGGCCGTGGGCTTCGCGGCGAGCTCGGCCGTGGTCTGCGGGCCCGAGGAGTCCCACATCTGCGGCTGCGCCGACGCGAACACCGGACGGCCGGCGGCGTCGACGGCCTGGACACCACCCGCCCGCGAGCGGAGCGTCAGGCCGGGCGCGGCGACGGAGAACCGCAGGCTGCGCAGGGCCGGGTTGGTCGCGGCCTTGCGGTCCTTGACGACGAGGACCTCGGAGAAGGTGTCGGTGTCGGCCGTCATCACGAGGTCGACGCCGGGAAGCACCTCGGGGTAGGTCGCCCGGTCTCCGTCCAGGACCGGCGCAGGGAGCTGCATCCCGGGCCAGCCGAAGGACAGGGTGCGGCTCTCGGAGCCGAGCGTGGCGAGCGCCGCGGAGCCCCCGCCGGAGAAGGACATGGGAAGCGCAGAGGCTCGCGGACGGATCCGGTTTCCTTCGCGCACAAGGGTGTTGTCGACAGCCACCCACCGGTTCGCCACGCGGGTTCGCACCGGCCGGGGGTTGGTCGAGTCGGTGAACGTCCCGTCCGGGTGGGCCACCGTCTGCGAGGTCTCGGTCGTCAGGCTCGTGACGACGACGTCCTTCTGGCCGCGGCGGGCGAGGTCCGAGGCCGCGGCACGGGTGAGGGTGTCGGCCGTGCTCGACGCGGTCGCGGGGCTCGCGGTCGGGCTGCCCGTCGTGGGCTCGGTCCCGCTCGCGGGGCCGGACAGGGCGACCTGCCCGAGCCCGACCGCGAGGGCCGTCGCGAGACCTGATGCGAGGAGGCGGCGGCCCCGTCGCGTGGAGTGTCTGTCCATGTGCACCTCGGCTCGGAGTCGTCGTCCACGACCGGGAGGGGTCGCGGCGGCCGGAGCGTAGCGCGCGGGTTTCGCTCTCCGGAAGGGGTTTCCGGCGCTCAAGGGCAAAGTTGCGAGTTCTCGCAACGCCGCTTTGCGAGTTCTCGCAGATTGCTTGCCACGCTGCTCGCCCGACTGCTTCACTTCCCCCGCGCCGGACGTCGGACCGGCTCGAGCGAGGAGGTCGCCGTGCGCAGGAACCGGACGTGGTGGATGCGGATCCGGTCCCGTTCGGCAGTCGGCGCGGCGGTGGTCGCGGCGATGCTGGCGGGCACCGCCCTCAGCGCGCACGCGGAACCGCGCCCCGTCGAGCCCCGGGCACGACCGGCGGCGGTCGACGTGGTCCGGCCCGTCCACGCCGCAACGGCGGCCAAGCGCCCCGCCCCCACCGTTCGTGCGCTGCCCTCGGCGAAGGTCCAGACCGCGCGGTGGCCCTCGGCCGACACCGCGACGCTCGCCGCCGGCGCCACCCCGGGGACGCGGGCCGCGGCCGGGCCGGTGAGCGTCGGGTGGGGCAAGCGTCGACCCGCCGCCCGCACGGACGTCGCCCTCCAGCCGTCGTCGGTCGCCGAGCGGCTCGGCGTCCGTGGCCTCGTCGTCGACGTCCGGGCCGGGACCGCCGACCGGGCGAAGGCGCCCCTCGACGTCCGCCTCGACTACTCGAACCTCGTCGGTGCGTACGGCGGCGACTGGGCCTCGCGGTTGCGCCTCGTCGAGCTGCCCGCGTGCGCCCTGAGCACACCGAGCCGCACCGAGTGCCGCACCGCGAGGCCCCTGACCTCGACGAACGACCCGACGAGCCGAACCCTGGTCGCCTCCCTGCCCGCGCGACCCGCTGCCGACGCCGGCACTGCCCGGGCCGCGGCGGCCATGGCCTCCACAGTCGTCGCGGCCGTCGCGAGCCCCTCGGGCAGCGGCGGCACCTTCACCGCGACGTCGCTCGCCCCGTCCGGGTCGTGGAGCGCCGGCGGCTCCTCGGGCGGTTTCGGCTGGACGATGCCCGTCGCCGTGCCCCCGGCCCCCGCCGGGTCCGAGCCCCAGGTCGCGCTCGCCTACTCGTCCTCGGCGGTCGACGGCCGGCAGGTCTCGACGAACAACCAGTCCTCGTGGGTGGGGGAGGGCTGGGACTACAACCCCGGCTACGTCGAGCGGCAGTACAAGGCCTGCTCGGAGGACCAGACCGGCGGCAACAACACCGTCAAGACGGCCGACCTCTGCTGGTACTCGGACAACGCCGTCCTCAACCTGGGCGGGAAGACCACCGAGCTGGTCCGCGACGACGCGACGGGCACGTGGCGACCCGCGGAGAACGACGGGTCGCGGGTCGAGCGGCTCACCGGGGCCGTCAACGGCGACAACGACGGCGAGTACTGGCGGGTCACCACGACGGACGGGACGCAGTACTACTTCGGACGCCAGCGGCTGCCCGGTTGGGTCAGCGGCAAGGCCGAGACGAACTCCGTGTTCACCGTGCCGGTCTTCGGCAACCAGGTCGGAGAGCCCTGTCGCGCAACGACCTTCGATGCCTCCTCCTGCACCCAGGCGTGGCGCTGGAACCTCGACCATGTCGTCGACCCCAGCGGCAACACCGCGAGCTACTGGTACACCAAGGAGACCAACAACTACGGGAGGAACCTCAAGACCACCGGTGCCCTGTACGTGCGCGGCGGGTACCTCTCGCGCATCGAGTACGGCGGTCGCCTCAATGCCGAGTACTCGGCGCCGGCTCCTGACCGCATCTCCTTCGACGTCGCCGAGCGGTGCCTCCCGACCACCGGGTTCACCTGCTCGGACGCCGAGTTCGTCCCCGGCAACGCCGCCCGGTGGCCGGATGTGCCGATGGACCAGGCCTGCAAGGCCGGCGAGGCCTGCACCAACCGCTACTCCCCGACGTTCTGGAGCCGCAAGCGGCTCACCGCGATCCGCACCGAGGCGCTCGCGTCCGCCACCACGTACGCCGCCGTCGACACCTACACGCTGGCGCAGTCGTACCCGAACAGCGGCGACGGCCTGAGCCCGGCGCTGTGGCTCTCGTCGATCACACGCACCGGGAAGGTCGGCGGAACCGCTGCCCTCGCGCCGGTGACCTTCGGCGGGGTCCAGCTGGGCAACCGGGTCGACTCGGGGACCGACGGCATCCCGGCGCTGTACCGCTACCGGGTCAACGCCGTCACGTCGGAGTCGGGCGGCGTCCTGGGCGTCAGCTACTCGGCACCCCAGTGCTCGCCGACGAACCTGCCGGCGTCCGACTCCACGAACGGCCTGCGGTGCTACCCCGTCACCTGGAGCCCGCCGGACAGCACCGGCAGCCCGATCAAGGAGTACTTCCACAAGTACCTCGTGACCCAGGTCCTCGAGCAGGACGGCACCGGCACCCAGCCGGCGAAGGTCACCTCGTACGAGTACGTCGGCGCCCCCGCGTGGGCGTACGACGAGTCGGAGGCCACCAAGCCCGAGAACCGCAGCTGGAACCAGTTCCGCGGCTACGGCACCGTCCGGACGCGGGTCGGGTCCGGAACCGACCCGGTCACCCTCAGCGAGAGCCGGTACTTCCGCGGGATGGACGGCGACAAGCTGCCGTCGGGCACGCGCTCCGCGACCGTCACCGACTCCTTCGGGACGGCGGTGACGGATGTGAAGGAATACGCGGGGACAGCGCGCGAGGTCGCCGCCTACGACCGTGACGGCGGGTCCATCGTCTCGTCGACCCTGAGCTCCCCGTGGCGCAGCGCCGTCCTCGCGACGCGGGCCCGGTCCGGACTCAGCGCGCTGACGTCACGCGCCGTCCAGGTCACGGGGGTCGACACCAAGCAGAAGCTCTCGACCGGTGTGTGGCGGACGACGCGGACGACCCGCACCTTCAGCAACGACGGCGTGCCCCTCACCGTGGAGGCCGCCGGTGACACCGGGTCCACCGCGGACGACACCTGCACCCGGATGGAGTACCCCACGGCCGGGGCCGCGTGGATCACCGCGTCTCCGTCGCGGACCTGGACCACCGTGGGGCCGTGCTCGACGACCGTCACGGGCGGTGCCCAGGTCGTCGCCGACGCCCGCAGCTACTACGACAACGCCACCTCCCTGACCGCCGCACCGACGCGCGGGCTGGTGACCAAGGTCGAGGAGCTCGCCTCGTGGCCCTCGGGCGGGTCGGCGAGCTACGCCACGACGACCACCACCACCTACGACGCCACCGGACGGGTCGCCACCAGCACGGACGCGGCCGGGGCGAAGACCACCTACGCCTACACCCAAACCCCCGCCGGCGGGCCGCTCACCTCGACGACGACCACCAACGCCCTCGGGCACGTGACGACGAGCACGGTCGACGCGGCGCGCGGTGACGAGACCGCGCTCGTCGACCCCAACGGCAAGCGGACCGACGCGACCTACGACCCGCTGGGCCGCCTGCTCAAGGCCTGGCTGCCCGGGCGGGCCAAGGCCACCCAGACGCCGAGCATGGACGTGTCGTACACGCTGTCGACGACGGCCCCGTCGTCGGTGACGACCAAGCGGCTCAAGGACGACGGAACCTACGAGACGAACGTCGAGCTGCTCGACGGGCTGCTGCGGCAGATCCAGACCCAGGTGCCGGCGGCGACGGGCGGCCGGCTCGTCACGGACAGCTTCTACGACACGGCAGGCCGGGTCCGGAAGACGAACGCCCCGTACTACGCCCTCGGCGCACCGAGCACGACGCGCTTCACCGCGGCGGACAACGAGGTCCCCACGCAGCACGTCACCGAGTTCGACGGCATGGGCCGCCCGACCGCCGACGTCCTCCGCGGGTACGGCAGCGAGAAGTGGCGCACCACCACCGCCTACGCGGGCGAGCTGACGACGGTCGACCCACCGGCCGGCAGCCCGGCGACCGCCGAGGTCACCGATGCCCTCGGCCGCGTCACCGAGCGGCGGCGCTACCCGTCCGGTGCTCCCACGGGGTCCTTCGACAGCACCCTGTTCGCGTTCGACGCCAAGGGGCGCCTCGACACGGTCACGGCCCCCGGCGGAGCCCGCTGGACCTACGCCTACGACCAGCGCGGCCGGACCACCCGCACCACCGACCCCGACACGGGTGCCACCGACCTCACCTACGACAGCGCCGGGCGCGTCGAGTCGTCGCGGAACGCGGTCGGGCAGACCGTGTTCACGACCTACGACGTCCTCAGCCGGCCGACCTCCACCAACGACACGACGAAGACCGGCGCGACGCGCACGTCGTTCGTCTACGACACGGTGATGAAGGGCCAGCTCACCTCGTCCTCGCGCTGGCAGGGGACGAACGAGTACCGCACGACGGTCCTCGGGTACGACGACGGGTACCGGACGACCGGGACACGGTGGACCATCCCGGTGAGCGAGGGCGCCCTCGGCGGGAAGTCCTACGACGTCCAGCAGGTGTTCTCACCGAACGGCAACCTGCTGCGCCAGCTGTTGCCGGCGGCCGGGGGGCTCCCGCAGGAGCTCGTCACGTACGGCTACTCGACGAACGAGGACCTCGCCCGGGTCACGAGCAACCTCGGGAAGACCTACCTCAACGACGTGCTCCGCACGAGCTACGGGGAGGTCGGTCGGCTCTACCTCGGCGGCACGGGGAAGACCGTCTACGTCGGGTACCAGTACGACGACGTCACGCGGCGCCTCACCCAGATGGCGATCGACCGCGACGTGGCGCCGACGCGCGTCGAGGAGCGGACCTTCGGCTACGACCAGAGCGGGAACATCCTCAGCCAGACCTCGACGGTCGCCGGCGTCAAGGACGCGCAGTGCTACGCCTACGACGGGCTCGCCCGGCTGCGCGAGGCCTGGACGTCGACGGACGCGTGTGCCGGCGCGCCGTCGGTCGGCACCGGCGGGACCGTCGGTGGGCCGCAGGCCTACTGGCAGACCTACGCGTACGACGCATCCGGCAACCGCGACCTCGAGACGCGTCACGCGGTGACCGCATCGGGCACCGACGTCGTGCGCGACTACACCTACCCGACCGTCGCCGCGGGTCAGCCGCACACGGTGCGGTCCGTGGGCGAGACCGGCCCGTCGGGTCCGGTGACGCGGTCCTACGCCTTCGACGCGGCCGGGCGGATGACCTCGCGCGACGGCACGACGCAGACCTGGGACCCGGAGGGCAAGCTCGCGTCGAGCACCAAGGGCGGAGTCACCTCCACCTACCTCTACGACGCCGCCGGCGAGCGGCTGATCCGGCGCGAGCCGGGCGCGGTGACGCTGTACATGGGCGGCACGCAGCTGACCCTCAACACGGCGACGCAGGCCGTCACCGGCGAGCGCATCGTCGGGCTCGGCGGGGCGTCGGTCGTGCGCAGCAGCACGGGGTCGCTCACCTACGTCGTCGACGACCACCAGGGCACGGGTCAGTGGAGCATCGACGCCACGACCCTCTCCGCGACCCAGCGGACGCTCGACCCGTTCGGTCGTCAGCGCGGCACGTCCGGCTCGACCGGGTGGCCGGCCGGCAAGGGCTTCGTCGGTGGTGACACGGACGCCTCCGGGCTGACCCACCTCGGGGCGCGCGAGTACGACCCGGAGATCGGCTCGTTCGTCTCGGCCGACCCGCTGCTCGACCTCTCCGACCCGCAGCAGATGAACGGCTACGGGTACGCGAACAACAGCCCGGTCACCTACTCGGACGCCACGGGTCTCGCTCCGCTGGGGCCCACGGACGACTCGGTCATGGGCTACACGTGGAACCCGAAGACCCAGCGCAACGAGCCGGACCCGGGGAAGATCCACTACACCAAGCCGAAGAACGTCGGCGGCTCGACCACGACCACGGGCGGCTCGAACGACCCCGAGCTCCGCGAGAAGGTCCGCAAGGCGCAGGAGGTCAAGAAGCGCAGCCTCCTCGACATCGTCATGGCGGCCGGCGCCGACATCCTGCTCGAGGTCACGGGCATCCGGGACATCCAGAACTGCTTCAGCAAGGGCGACATCGGTGCCTGCGTGAGCATGGTCATCGGGTTCATCCCCTGGTCGAAGATCCTCAAGGCCAAGAAGGTCATCAGTGCGTTGCGGCGGGCGTGGGACGCCTACTTCGACTGGCGCCGTGAGGCCCAGGCGGCGGACCGCTTCCTCTCCTCGGTCTGCATGCTGTCGTTCTCGGGCTCGACGCTCGTCCTCATGGGTGACGGCACCCAGAGACCGATCGAGGACATCGACGTCGGTGACGAGGTCGTCGCGACCGATCCCGAGACGGGGGAGCAGTCGGTCCGGAAGGTCGAACACGTCTGGCTCCACGAGGACGAGGTCGTCGACCTCGGGGTCGACGGCGAGGTCGTCACGACGACCGAGGACCACCCGTTCTGGTCCGAGACCGACCAGCGCTTCGAGGACGCCCAGGACCTCGCCCCCGGCGAGAAGGTCCTCACGGCGGACGGCCGACGGCTCACCGTCTCGGGGCTCAAGGACGGGACGCAGCACCTCGCGCTCGCCTACAACCTCACCGTCGAGGGCGTCCACACCTACCACGTCGGCCGCAACGCGATCCTCGTCCACAACTGTGGTAGCAGCGGCGAAATCGCCGGAGTTGCGAGTGGTATCGCCAGTCCAACTCCCGCAGAGAAGTTTGTGCCCAACCCTTGGGGGCGCCGGGGTAGTCCTCAGCACGTAGCGCGCATCGGTGAGGCAGAGTCCCGGCTAGCTGACGACGGCTGGGCGGTGGTCTCTGGGGGCAGCAAGGCCGAGAGGCGGTCAGCGTCAGGGCGATACCCGGACCTGGTCATGGAGCGCAACGGTCGTCAGATTGCAGTGCAAGTCGGTCGTGCCACCAAGGGCGGACTCCCCGTGGCCAGAGAACGGAGGGCGCTGACCGATCTGCGGGGGTCCGGGGAGTTTGATCACGTGTTCTTCTTAAAGTACGACCCGTGATGCCACGACGTCTTGTAGATCCGACGACCTGGGCACGTACCGGCCGGGGACATGCCACCGACATCGTCGGCATCGACGAGAAGGACATTTCCGGGGTGCTGTCCATGGGCAACACGGACTGGCCGACTCTCGTTCTCCTCAATGTGGACCGAGTGAAAGTCGACCGAGGCTTCGCAGAGGTGCTGGTCGAAGTGGCATACGAGGAGATGCCGGCCTTGGCGCAGGAGGGTCGTTGGGACTTCTTCGTCTGGGTCCCGGAGTGGACCCCGGAACTCGCGCCGATGGTTTCTGGAGACGCGTCGCAGCGTCGCGCCGCAGCCATCGCCTCACTCTCCGGCTTGGTGAACGTGCAGTACGGGAGACGTCGCGGCGCGGCTGTGGAGCCGGTGACAGTTGGCTGCGTAGGAAGCGTGAGGTCTGTCGATGGCGAAGAACGAAACTACGAGGAGTATGTGCTGCTGTGGAAGGCCATTGTGCGTGCGCTGCGGCAACGCACGTCGTGATGCAGACGGCGACGTCAGGGGCTAGAGACTGTGCTACGCCTGAGATGCGCGGCTCCGGGCGAGCGCACGCGGGGCTCTGCAGATCGCGGGGTCGGGACGGCGGGGCGGTCGAGGCGGACCAGACGAACCGTGCACGTGCGGGGTTGGTGCGGGCGGGAGGACGTCCGGACAGCGATAACCGCGCACGTGCGGGGGTCGTCGCGGTCGGAGCGGCGGGTCAGACGCGGCCGCGGACCGGGGTGCGCGAGACGTCGTCGCCGTCGTCGGGCATGGTCATCTCGGCCCGGACACCGAGCAGCCGCACCTCGCGTCCCTCCTCGAGGTGGTCGGCGAGCAGCGCCTGCACCACGTCGTGCACCGGCCCCGCCTCCGCCGTCACCGCCGGCAGCTTCCGGCTCCGGTTGACCGTGAAGAACGGCGCGTACCGGATCTTCAGCCCGACCCGCACGACGGGCCGCCCCTCGCGCCGCACGTCCTCGAGCACCTGGTCGGTGAGCACCCTCACCGCCTCGCGCACCTCGTCCGGCGTCACGAGGTTGGACTGGTACGTCGTCTCCCGGCTGTGCCCGCGCGCCACCCACGGGGTGTCGTCGACCTCGGCCGAGCCCTCACCCCGCCCGAGCGAGCCGTACCAGGCCCCCATCCGCGGCCCGAACTCGCCGACGAGCACGCCCTCGTCCGCGGCCGCCAGCTCAACCACCGTGTGGATGCCGTGCGCCGCCAGCCGCGCCGACACCCGCGACCCGACTCCCCACAGCTCGGCCGTCGCCCGGTGCCCCATGACCTCGAACCAGTTCTCGGCGGTCAGCCGGTAGATGCCCTGCGGCTTGCCGAAGTCGGTGGCGATCTTCGCGCGGACCCGGTTGTCCCCGACCCCGACCGAGCAATGCAGCCGCGTCCGCTCGAGCACCGCCGACTGGATGGCACGCGCCAGCGCCTCCGGGTCCGGACCCTCACCACCGACGAACCCCTCGTCCCACCCGAGCACCTCGACGACGAGCCCGAGCGAGCGCACCGCGTCGAACACCTCCGCCGACACCGCGAGGTAGTGCGGCCCGTCGACGGGGAGGAACACCGCGTCCGGGGCCTTGCGGGCGGCCAGCCGCAGCGGCATCCCCGAACGGACCCCGCGCTCGCGCGCCGGGTAGGACGCGGTGGACACCACGGCCCGCTCGGTGGGGTCGCCGCGCCCGCCGACGACGACCTCGCGGCCGGCGAGCTCGGGCCGGCGCAGCACCTCGACGGCGGCGATGAACTGGTCGAGGTCGACGTGCAGCACCCACGGAAAGGCGCGCGCGGCCATCATCGCCCCCCGGACGTCGGTGCGGTCAGTGCCCGGTGTCCTCGGGGAGCGGGGTGCGGGCGACGTCCTCGACCCGGCGGTTCTCGCGGGTCCCGCGGCGCCGGGCGTCCTTGACGAGGGCCCGCGCGAGGCGCACGGTCGAGGAGGGCACCCGGAACACGCCGTCCGGACCGGTGGTGGCGGTCATCACTCCTCCTCCTGCTCGACGTCTCCATCATCCCCCGGCGCGAGCGAGAGGTCCACCTCTTCGGCCGGTCGCAGGCCGCGCGGCCCCCCGACGATCTGCTGGCCGAGCCGAATGCGGGCGATCCGCCGGGCGAGCTCGCGGTCCTCGTCGCTGCCGAGGTCGGAGTCGATGAGGTCGGCGAGCAGCTCGTCGCCGATCTGCTGCTCGGCCGTGGAGTCGGCGGTGACGAGCGCGATCGCCTGGTCGAGCCGCTCGCGCCACTCGCCGCGCGCGTCCTGGCGCTGGCCGCGCAGCGCCACCCACGCCGCGGCGCCCGCACCGACGACACCGCCGGCGAAGGACAGGAACAGGACGAGCCAGGTCATGGCGACCATCATCCCGGCGGGCGACGACGCTGTCGCGCCACTGTGCAGGCTGTCCGGTCGCCACCCCCGACCACTGGACACACCTGACCACGGTGACCGGCGGGCACGGTGCAGGGATGCCAGCCGGGCCCCACCCGCCTAGGGTGACGGTGACACCGGCCCCGACCCACAGCGAGGTGGACACCGACCGTGGCGCACTACCAGGCGATGGGGAGCATCCCCCCGAAGCGGCACACCCAGCACCGGCGCCCCGCGGGCCGGGGCAAGCAGGGTGAGCTCTACTACGAGGAGCTGATGGGCGAGGAGGGCTTCAGCAGCGACTCCAGCCTCCTGTACCACCGCAACATCCCGTCGACGACCTCCGGCGCCCGTGAGTGGACGCTGCCCGACCAGTCGACGACGCCGAACCACCCCCTGAAGCCGCGCCACCTCAGGCTCCACGACCTCTTCGCGCCGAAGGACGTCAAGACCACCGACGTCGTCACCGGGCGCCGGCTCGTCCTCGGCAACGGCGACGTGCGCATCTCCTACGTCGTCGCCGGCGCCGACAGCCCCTGGTACCGCAACGGCGTCGGTGACGAGTGCGTCTACGTCGAGCGCGGCGCCGCCCGCGTCGAGACCGTCTTCGGCGCCTTCGACGTCGCCGAGGGCGACTACCTCGTCATCCCGCGCGCCACCACGCACCGCTGGCTGCCGAAGCGTTCGACGAAGAACCCCTTGCGCGCGTACTGCATCGAGGCCAACAGCCACATCGCGCCGCCCAAGCGCTACCTCAGCCGCTACGGCCAGCTGCTCGAGCACGCGCCGTACTGCGAGCGCGACCTGCGCGGCCCGCAGGGTCCGCTGCTCGCGGAGGACGTGGGGGAGAAGGCGACCGACGATGCCGAGGTGTTCATCAAGCACCGCGGCAACGGCCCCGGCGGCATCGTCGGTACCGTGCACTCGCTGCCGTTCCACCCGCTCGACGTCGTCGGCTGGGACGGCTGCCTCTACCCGTACGCCTTCAACGTCCGCGACTACGAGCCGATCACCGGCCGGGTCCACCAGCCGCCGCCGGTGCACCAGGTGTTCGAGGGCTGGAACTTCGTCATCTGCAACTTCGTGCCGCGCAAGGTCGACTACCACCCGCTGGCCATCCCCGTGCCGTACTACCACTCGAACGTCGACAGCGACGAGATCATGTTCTACGTCGACGGCGACTACGAGGCGCGCAAGGGCTCGGGCATCGGCAAGGGGTCGGTGTCGGTGCACCCCGGCGGCCACGCGCACGGTCCGCAGCCCGGGGCGTCCGAGGCCTCGATCGGCGCCGAGTACTTCGACGAGCTCGCCGTCATGGTCGACACCTTCCGCCCGCTCGAGCTCGGCGAGGGCGGCCGGGCGTGCGACGACGGCGTCTACGCCGACTCCTGGAACCGCGGTCGGGGCTGACCCCGGCGGGCTCCTATCCTTGGGGCGTGTCGCTCGCGCCCGTGACCGAGGAGGTCGTCGCCCCGGAGGGGGACGTGGCTCCCGACACCCCGTGGGTGACCATCGTCTGGAACGACCCCGTCAACCTCATGTCCTACGTCACCTACGTCCTCCAGCAGCACTTCGGCTACGGCCGGGCCAGGGCCGAGAAGCTGATGATGCAGGTGCACACCGAGGGCCGCGCCGTCGTCAGCAACGGTCCGCGCGAGGCGATGGAGGCCGACACCGAGGCGCTCCACGGCTACGGCCTGTGGGCCACGTTCCAGAAGGACTCCTGATGGCCAAGGCCTTCCGGCGCAGCGGACGCGGCGCCGACCGGCGCTTCGTCGCGACCCTCGACGCCGACGAGCGCGAGGTCGTCGCCTCGCTCATGGACCAGGTCCACGACCTGCTCGAGCCGCCGGGGCACCCCAGCACCGGCGACGACGCCTTCGACGACCTCGTGGCCGGTCTCGACCTCACCGGCGGGGACGAGCCGCCGGCGCCGGTCGACGAGGGGCCGCGCGACCCCGCCCTCGACCGCCTGCTGCCGTCGGCGCACCGCGAGGACGACGCCGCCGCCGCCGAGTTCCGCCGGCTCACCGAGGGCGGCCTGCGCCACCGCAAGGCCCGCGCGCTCGCGGCCTCGGCCGCGGTGCTGCGCGCCGACGCCGACAAGGTCGCCCTCGACGAGGGGCAGGCCCGCTCCTTCCTCACCGCGCTCACCGACGTGCGGCTCGTCCTCGGCGAGCGGCTCGACCTGCGCACCGACGAGGACCTCGAGCTCCTCGAGCGCGCGGCCACCTCGCTCGACGACGACGAGCCGCTCGTCCACGTCATCGCGCTCTACGACTTCCTCACCTGGCTCCAGGAGACCCTCGCCGGCGCCCTGCTGCGGGGCTGAGGGATGCTCCGCCGCGTCGCGACCGTCCTCGCGCTCGTCTTCGCCGTGCTCCTCGGCGGGGTGCTGCTCTGGCCGGACGGGTCGCTCGTCAACCGCGCCGTCGTCGAGGTCTACGTCGTGCTGCTGCACGCCGGCGTGCCGTCGTCGGTGCGTCCCGAGCACTACGCGGCCGCCCTCAACGTGCTGGCCTTCGTGCCCCTCGGCTGGCTCGGGGTCGCCTGGCTGCGGCGGCGGGTGCCGGTCGTCGTCCTCGCCCTCGGCGGCCTCAGCGCGGCGGTCGAGGCGGTCCAGCTGCTCCCGGTCCTCCACCGCGAGGCGACGCTGCTCGACGTCGCGTGCAACACCGCCGGTGCGCTGCTCGGGGCACTCGCGGGGTCACTCGTGCGCGAGCAGCCCACCGGCGAGGAGCTGGTCGACGAAGGACGCGACGTCGGCGGCGACCACCTCGGCTGAGGTGCCGGCCTCCGCGGCCACCCGCGCGACGACGTCGTCGAGCCCGCCGCCGGGCACGACGGCCCGCCAGACGAGGGCGCCGGGGCCGTCGAGGACGACCGGGGGACCGTCCGGCAGCGGTGCGGCGTAGACGACGCCGTCGACCTCGAGCCACGCGGTGTCCGGCCCCACCCGCAGGCGGCTCACCGCCGCACCGCCGCGGTCGCCCGGGCCGCGAGCGCCCGTCCGAGGTGGGCGAAGCGGGCCAGGGCCTCCCGGGCCACCTCGGTGCGCGTCGGCTCGTGCCCGAGCCTCTGGGCGAGGTAGTAGCGGTTGACCCCGAGCGAGCGGACCGCGACCGAGGCCTTGGCCCGGGGCCCCCGGGCGGCCCGCCAGCGGGCCCGCCACTCGTCGAGCCGGTCGCCGCCCTCGGTGAAGACCTCCCAGAGCGCCGCCTCGGGGGTGCCGGCGTGCGCGGCGAGGTCGCCGGTGGCGGCCGCGAGCCCGACCGTCGACCCGGTGCGGACCGCGAGCGAGCGGATGGCGTCGCGCTCGGCGTCGGTGCGCCGGGTCCAGTTGGCCGGGACGTCCGGGTGCTCGCCGCCCGTCGGGGTCCGGGCGGCGTGGAGGAGCAGGACGAGCGACTGGGCGAGGGGGTCGGGGACGACGCAGGGCACGTGGGCGATGGAGGTCCGGCCGCGGTCCTCCCAGAGCACGGCGAAGGCCCCCGAGGGGTCGCGCTCCATGCCGGGGTAGAGCCGGTGGACGTCGAGCAGCCCCCAGCTGGGGTGGAAGAGGTTGGCCGCGTGGTCGAACGCCGAGCCGGCCTCGAAGGTCGTCTCGCTGCGCCAGCCGTGCGCGTCGAGGGCGGACATCAGCCGCTCGAGGTGCTCGGGCCGGACGATGACGTCGACGTCGCTGCCGCCGCTCGCCCACGGCCGCAGCCCCGGTGCGACGGCGGGGCCCTTGATGTGGAGGACGTCGGCGCCGGCCTCGTCGGCGAGCCGTTGCACCGCCGCGTGGGCGAGGGCCACCCGCACGGAGGTCGGCACGTCACGGGCCTCGGGCACGCGACAACTCTAGGGTGGCGCGCCCGTCGTCCACCGGCGCGACGCGGGGTCCGCCGGTAGCATCGGGGCCGAGCCGCCGTACCCTGCAGCGGCCAGCCCGGAGGACCTCCTCGTGACCCTGCTCGACTTCGTCCGCCTCACGCGGGCCCACCTGCTGAGCCTGGTGTTCCTCACGCTCGTGGGGGGCGCCGCGGCCTACGGCCTCACCCTGCGGATGCCCGAGGTCTACCTCGCCGACGCCAGCGGGTACGTCCGGGTCGCCGGGTCGGGCGAGACGACCGGCGACAGCCTGGCCGCCAACTCGCTCGGCGGCTCCAAGGCCGACTCCTACCTGCCGCTGGTCACGAGCCGCGCGGTCGCCGAGCGGGCCATCGCGGCCACCGGCATCGACGCGACGCCGGCCGAGGTCGCGGGGCGGGTCGGCGCGAGCGTCGCGACGAACTCGGTCATCCTCAAGGTCACCGCCACCGGGCCGACCCCCGAGGAGTCGCGGCTCCTCGCCGACGCGGTCATCAAGGCCACCGCCGAGGAGGCCAACGCCATCGAGACGGCCGCCGACCCCTCGGCGAAGCCCATCGTCTCGATCGTCCCCATCGAGTCGGCCCTGCCCGGCGGGAAGATCGCCCCGAACCCGCGCCGCAACGCCCTCGTCGGGCTCGTCGTCGGGCTCGGCGTCGCCTACGGGCTCGTCTTCCTCCGGCGTCAGCTCGACACCCGCCTGCGCACGGTCTCCGACGTCGAGGAGCTCACCTCGGCGAGCGTGCTCGGCGTCGTGCCGCAGACCAAGGAGCTGGGCGTCGTGCGCGGCCGCGGCCGGGTCGGCCAGCTGGGCATCGCCGCGGAGGCCTTCCGGCAGGTCCGCACCAACCTGCGCTTCGTCGGGGTCGACGACCCGGCCCGCAGCATCGTCGTCACGAGCGCCAACGCGAGCGAGGGGAAGTCCACCGTCGCCGCCACCCTCGCGCGGGTCCTCGGCGCCTCCGGCCAGTCGGTCGTCATCATCGACGCCGACCTGCGCCGCCCGACCCTCGCCAAGGTCTTCGACGTCGTCGGCACCGTCGGGCTGTCGCACGTGCTCACCGGGCAGGTCCCGGTCGAGGACGTCCTGCTGCCCACCGACCAGGACAACGTCCGGCTCATCACGTCCGGCCGGACCCCGCCGAACCCCAGCGAGCTGCTCGGGTCGGTGCGGATGCACGAGCTCGTCGCCCGGCTCACCGAGGACCACGTCGTCATCCTCGACGCCCCGCCGCTGCTGCCCGTCACCGATGCCGGCGTGCTCGCGGGCTTCTGTGACGGCACCCTGCTCGTCTTCGCCGTCGGGCGCACGCACAAGGAGCAGGCCCGCCTCGCGGCCCGGATGATGTCGCAGGTCGGCGGCCGCGTGCTCGGCGTCGTGCTCAACATGGCGCCGCAGCGCAAGGTCGGCGGGGTCGTCTACGGCGGCTACGGGTACTCGACCTACGCCTCGGACTACACGAGCCGCAAGGCCTACGACAGCGCGCCGGCGAGCGAGGACGTCGCCGTCGAGCCGGTCGTGCCGGCCGGCCCGGGGGTCCCGGTGCAGTCGCCGGCGAAGAGCGCCAGACCGCGGCGCACCGCGGCCCGCAAGTCGGCCGGCTGAGCCGGCCGGCCCCGGGGGAGGGGTCCGGCGGTCAGTAGGCGCCGCGGGCGGTGAGGACCGCCGAGACCGTGCGCCAGAGGATCGTCAGGTCCTGGACCAGCGACCAGTTGTCGACGTAGTAGAGGTCGAGGCGCACCGAGTCCTCCCACGAGAGGTCCGAGCGACCGGAGACCTGCCACAGCCCGGTCATCCCGGGGCGCACGGCGAGCCGGGTGCGGACGTCGTCGGTGTACTGCTCGACCTCGGAGGGCAGCGGCGGGCGCGGCCCGACGAGGCTCATCTCGCCGCGCAGGACGTTGAGGAACTGCGGCATCTCGTCGATCGAGAAGCGGCGGATGAACTTCCCGGGGCGGGTGATGCGCGGGTCGTCGGCGGCCTTGAAGAGGACGTGCCCCTCGCCGTGCTTGTTCTGCGCGGCGACCTGGGCGACGAGCCGGTCGGCGTCGACGACCATCGAGCGGAACTTGAAGCAGTCGAAGAAGGACCCGGTGAGGCCGACGCGCGTCTGGGGGAAGAGCACCGGGCCGCCGTCGTGGAGGCGGATGGCCAGCGCCGTCGCGAGGAGGACCGGGCCGGCGAGGAGCAGGCCGGCCGAGGCGCCGACGATGTCGAAGGCACGCTTGGAGAGGCGGCTCGCGCGGTGGGCCCGGGGTCGGTCGAGCTCCATGAGGTGCAGGCCGGCGGCGGGACGGACCCGGACCCGGTCGGTCGCGACGTCGGTGAGGCTGGGGACGAGCATGATCTGGACGTCGGAGTCCTCGAGGTCCCAGGCGGCGCGGCGCATCTCGCGCGCCGAGCCCACGGCCCCACCGGCGAAGAGGACGACGTCGCAGCCCTCGGACGCGACGACCGCCGCGGTGCGGCTCGTCGTGCCGAGCACGGGGACCCCGCCCGGCGTCGCCGCCGCGCCCGGGGTCGGCAGCAGGGCACCGACGACCTCGTAGCCGAGCCACGGCTCGCGGCGCAGGACGTCGGCGACCTCGTCGACCTGGTCGGGGGAACCCGAGACGAGGACGCGGTGGGTCAGCCGGCCGCGGCGGCGGGCGGCGTGCAGGGCCCGGCGCAGCAGGTGGCGGCCGAGGACGAGCACGGGGACGCCGAGGATGATGAGGAGGAAGAAGAAGCCGCGCGAGAACTCGAGCTTCGCGAGGTACGAGACGACCCCGATCGCCCCGGCACCGACGAGCGTGGCCCGCACGACCTGCTTGTACTCGGTCGCCCCGGCCCCGAAGTGGTGGCCGGCGTAGCCGCCGTGCGCCGCGATGGCGAGGACCCAGCCGACGGCGAGCGGCACCGCCGCGGCGACCGCGAGCTCGTGGAGGTCGGCGGCCGCGTTCGCGAACGGCAGGTGCATGCGGCCGAGCGCCGCGAGGGTGATGACGAGGGCGATGCCCGCGAGGTCGGTGGCGACGGCGGCCGGGGCGATGAGCCGGTGCGTGGCGGTCGGCGTCCGCGGGCGCGTGGTGACCCGGACGGGGGAGACGAGGGCCATGTCAGTCCGTGACCGTGGCGGGGGCGATGGCCAGGCCGGACGCGACGCGGGCCGCCCAGGCGGGAGCCGGGGTGCGGGCGCCGAGGACGACCCGCGGGCGGGCGGGGGCGGTGCGCACTTGCCGCGGGCGCAGCGAGGACACGGCCTCGCGGATCCGCTCGCCGAAGCGCTCCTCGCCGAACGCGTCGGCCTGCGCGAGGACGGCCGCGGTGTCCCAGGAGCGGCCGGTGGCCTCGGCGATGCCGGCCCGGAAGGCGCCGACCTCGGGGGCCTCGACGAAGAGGCCGGTCAGGCCGTCGACGACGGTGTCGAGGTAGCCGCCGGCGCCGAGCGAGACGGTCGGCACGCCGAACGCGGCGGCCTCGAGCGGGGTCAGGCCGTAGTCCTCGAGGCTCGGGGCGAGCAGCAGGCGGGCCTGGGCGTACACCCAGCGCAGCTGGGCCTCGCTGAGGCCCTCGACCATCTTGACGTTCTGCGGGGCGATGGCCTGGAGGCGGGCCTTCTCCGGGCCGGTGCCAACGACGACGAGGCGCTCGTCGGTGCCGCGGACGGCCTCGACGAGGACGTCGACGTTCTTGTAGGGCAGCAGCCGCGAGACGACGAGCAGGTAGCCCTCGCCGGCCCAGTCCTCGAGCTCGGGGACGCTCTCGCGGGGGGCGTGGACGTCCATCGAGTGCGGCGGGGGGACGACCTCGGCCTCGATGCCGTAGGCCTCGCCGATCCGGTCGCGGACGACCCTCGAGTTGCAGAGGTACTTCGCCGGACGGGCGGCGGCGCGGCGGTCCCAGGCGAGGAGCGAGGGCTTGAGGGCCGCGAGGGCCAGGCCCTTGGCGGAGGAGCGGAGCGAGCCGCCGAGGTAGGCCTCGCTCTGGTAGAGCCAGCGGGCCGGGGCGTGGCAGTAGGCGACGACGTCGCCCTCGGCGCGGAAGCCGTGCGCCCACCCCGAGGTCGAGGCGACGACGACGTCCTCGGTCGGGCGCACCGACGAGGCCGCGAAGGGCAGGAGCGGGAGGGCGCTGCGGTAGGAGCGGCGGGCCGGGGCGAACCGGTTGAGCGAGGAGGCCCGCACCTCGAGCGCGGCGAGCTCGGGGTAGGTCGCGTCGGGCTCGTGGAGGGTCGTGTGCACCGGGGCGCCCGGGAAGGCCTTGGCCAGCGAGAGGACGACGCGCTCGGCGCCACCGCGCTGGGTGAGGTAGTCGTGGGCGACGGCGACGGTGCGTCCGTCCGGCAGGGTGTGGGCCACGGATCCAGCATCCGGGGACGGTAAAGAGTTCGTAAAGCGCAGCTACCCGCTGGTACCCGTTCGCACCCCGTGGCGGGCCGTTCCGGCGAGTGGTCGCCTCGTCCGAACGGACGAGGTTCCCCCGGCGGGGAATCCGGGGCCTGTCAGGCGTCGAAGCGCTCGGCGTCGACCATCCGCGCGACGAGCTCGGTGAAGGTCACCGACGGGGCCCAGCCGAGCCGGGTGCGGGCCCGCGTGGCGTCGCCGACGAGCAGGCTCGGGTCGGCCGGGCGCAGGAGGGCGGGGTCGACCTCGACGAGCGGCTCCCAGTCCGTGATGCCGACCCGCGCGAAGGCGGCGGCGACGAGGTCGCGGACCGTGTGCGCCTCGCCGGTGGCGACGACGTAGTCGGCGGGCTCGTCGTGCCGGACCGCCCGGACCATCGCGTCGACGTAGTCGGGGGCCCAGCCCCAGTCGCGCCTGGCGTCGAGGTTGCCGAGGACGAGGCGCTCGGCCCGCCCGGCGGCGATGGCCGCGACCGTGTGCGTGATCTTGCGGGTGACGAAGGTGCGCGGCCGGCGCGGCGACTCGTGGTTGTAGAGGACGACCGAGGTGGCGAACTGGCCGCGGGCCCGGGCGATGCCGACGCCGTGGTGGGCCAGCGCCTTCGCGGCACCGTAGGGGCTCACCGGGCGGACCGGGGTGTCCTCGTCCTGCGGGGCGACGGGCGGCTCACCGAAGATCTCCGCGCTCGCGGCCTGGAGGAAGCGCACCTCCCGCCCGGTGCGCTCGCGGACCCGGCGCGCGGCCTCGAGGAGGACGAGGGCGGCGGTGCCGCTGACCCGGGTCGTGAGGAGCGGGTCGGCCCACGACTGGGCGACCGAGCTGACGCCGCCGAGGTTGTAGAGCTCGTCGGGGGCGACCCGGTCGACGAGGGCGGCGAGGTCGTCGTCCGGGCCACCGAGGTCGACCTCGTGGACGACGAGGCCCTCCGGGAGCGGGCCGCCGAGGTCCTCGCGCCGGACGAGGCCGTGCACCTCGAGCCCCTCGGCGAGGAGGCGCTCGACGAGGTAGCCGCCGTCCTGGCCGGTGGCCCCCGTGACGAGGGCGGTGCTCACCGCTCGGCGCGCAGCAGCGCGAGGTCGGCGTCGACCATCATCCGCACGAGGTCCTCGAAGCCGACGGTCGGGGTCCAGCCGAGGCGGTCGCGGGCCTTGCTCGCGTCGCCCACGAGGAGGTCGACCTCGGCGGGGCGCATGAAGCGGGGGTCCTGCTCGACGCGGCCGGACCAGTCGTCGATGCCGACGTGCGCGAAGGCGACGTCGAGCAGGTCGCGGATGGAGTGCGTCTCGCCGGTCGCGAGCACGTAGTCGTCGGCCTCGGGCTGCTGGAGCATCCGCCACATGCCCTCGACGTAGTCGCCGGCGAAGCCCCAGTCGCGCTGGGCGTCGAGGTTGCCCATGACGAGCTTGTCCTGCCGGCCCTCGGCGATGCGCGCGACGGCCATCGAGACCTTGCGCGTGACGAACTCCGGTCCGCGACGGGGGGACTCGTGGTTGAAGAGGATGCCGGAGCTGGCGTGCATCCCGTAGGACTCGCGGTAGTTGATGGTCATGTAGTGGCCGAACACCTTGGCCACGCCGTAGGGCGAGCGCGGCCAGAGGAGGGTCGACTCGCGCTGCGGGACCTCCTGCACCTTGCCGAACATCTCCGAGCTGGAGGCCTGGTAGTAGCGGACGCGGGAGAGGTCGTCGCCGCAGTACAGGCGCACCGCTTCGAGGACGTTGAGGACCCCGTTGCCGGTGACGTCGGTGGTGACGCGCGCGTTCTCCCACGAGTACGCGACGAACGAGACCGCACCGAGGTTGTAGACCTCGTCGGGCTGCGCGGTGGCCATCGCCCGGATGAGGCTGGACAGGTCGGTGAGGTCACCGGTGTGGAGGTGGACGTCGGGGACGGTCCGCCGCACGAGGTCGCGCTTGGGGTTGTTCTGGCCGCGGACGATGCCGTGGACCTCGTAGCCCTTGGCGAGGAGCAGCTCGGAGAGGTAGAGCCCGTCCTGTCCGGTGATGCCGGTGATGAGCGCGGTGGGCATGGGCGGCAGGGCCTTCCGGTCCGGTGGCGGGTCGGCGCCATCCTCGCAGACGGCGGCCGGTCGGGCCGGGTGGAGGGCGCCGGGCGCGGTCAGGCCGGGTGGACGTGGAGGTCGCGCAGGAGGGTCGCGACGCGGTCGCGGCCGGCGTGCGGGGAGTACTCGTCCTGCCACCGGGCGCGCTGGGCGGCGGCCACCGACGTCAGCTCGTGACGCGAGGTTCGTGCCCACGCCGTGACGGTGTCGCGCAGCGCGTCGGCGTCGCCGGCCGCGCAGACCCACGGGTGGTCGGGGCCGACGAGCTCGGGCAGGGCCCCGGCGTCGGTGACGAGGAGCGGCACCCCGGCGGCCATCGCCTCGGCGCCGGACAGCCCGAAGGCCTCGGGGGCCACCGAGGGCACGACGAGCCCGTCGACGTGGGCGAACAGGGTGGCGGGCTCGACCCAGCCGAGCCGCTCGACGCCGTCGCCGAGCGGCTCGAGCGCCTCCGCGACGCGCCGCGCCGTCGACGCGTCGGTGAACCGCGGCTCGCCGGCGAGGACGAGGTGGGGTCGCTCGCGGTCCGGCAGCCCGGCGAGCGCCTCGGCGAGGACGACGAGCCCCTTGTCGACCGTGTGCCGCCCGAGGAAGCCCAGCCGGGGCGCTCCGTCGTGGGGCGGGCGCGGCGACACCGGTCCGGGGTCGGCGGTCCAGTTCGGCAGGACGGCGGCGCCGGAGACCCGCGCGGCGAGCCAGCGCGAGGGGGCCAGCGTGGCGCTCGCCCCGTTGCGGGCGGCGAGGAGCGCGGCCCGGTGGGCGCGGCTCGGCAGCTGGTGCAGGTGGACGACGCGGTGCCGCCGTCCGGCCGTGGCCAAGGACGGCACGAGCCCGTGGCACCACGTCAGCCCGGTGCGCGTGCGGTGCCAGTCGCGCAGCTCGCGGGCGTAGCGGCGGCGGTCGGCCGCGAGCCGGTGCACGGGGAAGCCGGCCGCCTCGGCGTGGTCGAGGACACCGCCCTCGGCGTCCGGGCCGACGACCTCGGCCCCGAGCCCGAGGTCGCGCAGCACCTCGGCGGTGGCGAGGAGCATCACCTCGCCGCCCCCGACCTCGCCGTTGTTGGCGGCGAGGAGGACGTCGTTCACCGCAGGGTCCCGGTGACGGAGTCGTAGACCTCGGTGACCCGGGCGGTCATCTCCTCGCGGGTGGGCCACCCGTCGGGGAGCCGCGGACGGGTGGTCGGGTCGAGGGCCTGGCGCTCGACGGCGTCGGCCACGGCCCCGGCGTCGGTGGCCGCGACGAGGGCATCCGGCGGGAGGATCTCGGGGTTGCCGCCGACGGGGGTCGCGACGGCGCCCGCACCGTGGACGAGCGCGTCGAGGAGCGAGTAGGAACAGTTCTCCCACACCGAGAGCTGGACGAGCACGTCGGCTCGCTCGAGGAGCGACGGGGCGTCGACGTGGCCCGGCAGGTCGACGACGTCCCCGAGGCCGAGGTCGGTGACGAACGCCCGGAGGGACGCCTCCTCGGGACCGCTGCCGGCGAGCGTCAACCGTGCCTCGGGATGGCGCCCGTGGAGCACCGCGACGGCGCGCAGGAGGTCGTCGAGGCGCTTCTCGGGGGCCAGGCGCGCGACGGAGACGACGTGCAGCCCCGGGCTGCGGTCCGGGGTATCCGGCAGCGGGTCGACGCCGTTGGGGACGACGTGGACGGCGGTGCCGCGGCCGGGGTGCCACTTGGCCCGCAGGGTCCGGGCCGTCGCCTCCGACACGGCGATGACCGCGTCGGCGCGCCGCAGCCGGGCGGTGTGCAGGCCGGCGCGCAGCCGCGAGCGCCAGGCCGTCCCGTGGTAGACGAGGTCGTCGCCGGCGATGCCGTGCTCGGTGGAGACGACGGCCGCGGACGCGCCGACGGTGGCGGCGGCGACCACCACGTCGGCCCACGCGAGGTGCGAGTGCACGACGGCCGGGGCGAGCGCGTGGACCGCGTGCCGGACCGCCGAGACCGACTCGCGCACACCGTGCTCCGGCCCGACCGGCGCCGTCGTCACGGCGGCCTTGAGCTCGCGCAGCCGCTCGGCGAGCGGGCCCGGCGGGCACTGGACGACGAGCCGGTACCCCGGCAGGCCCACGGCCGCGGTGTCGAGGACGTGCCGGGCGACCCCGCCGAGCTCGGCCACGGGGACGACCCAGAGGGCGAGCGGCGGTGCCGTCAGAGCCACTGCTCCAGCCGCTCGAGCGCGACCCAGAAGCCCTCGCCGTGGTTGACGTGGCCCTGCCAGATCTCGGGGATGAACGAGACGCCGGGCGCGTGCTGGTCGAGCTGCTCGGCGAGCACCGCCCAGTCGACCTCACCCTCGCCGACCTGCACGCCCTCGCCGTCGACGCCGACCGCGTCGACGAGGTGGAGGTGCTCGGCGTGCGGCGCGAGGAGGTCGACGGCCTCGCTGAACGGGATGCCGAGGAAGGTCGCTGCGAGCTTCGAGTGCGACACGTCCAGGCATAGCCGCCGCCCGTAGGTCGAGGCGAAACCGGCTGTGTCGGAGGGATTCACGAAGAGGTTGCAGTACAGCTGGCCGCCCATGTACCACGGGAACGGCGGCAGCGTCTGGCAGGCGAGGCGCACCCCGGAGTCGTCGACGCGGTCGAGCCCCGCGGCCACCCGGGCGTACATGTCGGGGATCTCGTCGGGGGAGACGTGCCGATCCGTGGTGAAGCCGCCGACGCTCGAGATGACGACCGGGTCGGCGTCCTGCTCGAACCGGTCGCGCATCGAGCGGGTGATGTCGATGACCCGCTGCAGCTCCTCCGCCGAGCGCTCCCAGTGCGCGTCGTCCTCGCTCGCGAGGTTGAGGATGAAGTCGCCGGCGAAGAGGTCGGGCGCGTGGCAGGCGTAGCCCATGGGCAGTGCGCGGGGCACGGCGGTGTGCGGGTCGATCTCGAGGTCCTTGTAGGAGAAGTGGAACTCGAGGAAGTCCGGGGTGCAGTCGGCGGTGAGCGCGGCGACGTCGTGGTAGCGGACCGGCAGCCCCCACGGCCGGCGGAACGTGTACTGCCGGCCGGTCGGGACCGCGTCGGCGAGGTCGGAGGCGTAGAAGAAGTCGCCGGCGACCATCGCCCGGTTCGCGGTGCGCCCGACGAGGGTGTCGAGGGCGTTGGGCTGCAGGCCCCGGCCGGGGCTCTTGACGTCGACGGCGGCGAGGTCGATGGTCTCGCCGGCGGCGATGTCGCGGGCGGCGACGAGGCTCTTGGCGAGGTTGACCCGGTTCATCATCTCGCCGGTGCTGACGACCCGGGGCTCCGTGGAGCCCAGGGCGTCCTCGACCTCGCGGATGCGCTCGACCATCGCGCGCAACTCGTCGGGCAGCAGCGAGACCTTGTGGTCGTTGCCCTCCATCGACTTGTCGACGGTGACGTGCTTCTCGACGATCGTCGCGCCGAGGGCGACCGCGGCGACCGGCACGTGGTACCCGCGCTCGTGGCCGGAGTAGCCGACCGGGCAGTCGCCGAGCTCGGCGAGCCGGGTGAGGTAGCGCAGGTTGACGTCCTTGAACGGCGCCGGGTACGTCGACTGGCAGTGCAGCAGCGCGTACGGCGTTCCCGTGGACCGCAACAGGGCGACGCTCTCGCGGATCTCGGCCTCGGTGGACATCCCTGTCGAGACGACGAGAGGGGTGCCGGACGCGGCGGCGTGGCGCAGGAGCGTGTGGTTGGTCAGGTCGGCCGAGGCGATCTTCAGGCCGGGGACGCCGTACTCGACGAGAGCATCGACGCTCGGCGGGTCGAAGGGCGTGCACATGACGTCGACCCCGAGGCCCTTGGCGTGGTCGAAGACCTCGAAGAGCCGCTCGGCCGGGAGGTTGAAGCGGGAGAGCAGGTCGAGGGTGTACTGCGGCCCGAGGTCCTCGCCCTCGCTGCCGGTGCCGCCGCGGTACAGGGCGCCCATGTCGCGCAGCTGGAACTTCACGGCGTCGGCGCCGGCCCGCGCGGAGAGGTCGACGAGCTCCTTGGCGAGCTCGACCGACCCGTTGTGGTTGATGCCGATCTCCGCGATGACGAACGTCGGGTGCCCCTTGCCGACCTCGCGCCGGCCGACCCGGAAGGTGTCGCTGCGGTTGACCGCGACGGCGACGAGGTGGCCGTGCTCGTCGACGAGCGGCACGTGGTCGACGGCGCCGTGGAAGAGCGGGCGCACCTCGGCCGGGGTCGCGGTGGCCGGGGCGCTGACCGCGTCGGTGTTCGCCGCCTCGGAGCAGGGCCGGGAGAGGTCGACCTGCTCCTGCCCGGCGATCCAGCGGCGGACGTCGCCGTCGGTGATCGACCCGACGAGGTGGCCGTGCTCGGTGACGCAGAAGACGATGCGCGCCTTGTTGGCGGTGATCTTCTCCAGGGCGCGCAGGACGGGGTCCTCGCCGTAGACGACGAAGGGCGTGACGGTGCGCTCGATGATCATGCGGGGGTCCCCGTGGTGGTCGGCTGGTGCAGGGAGAGCAGCTGCTGCTCGGCGACGGCGAGGTCGAGCTCGGTGTCGACGTCGACGCCCTCGACCTCGTCCATGACGAAGAGGCCGGCGCGCCCGCCGATCCGGTTGTCGAGCTCGTCGTACACCCACGGGCGGGTGAGGTAGAGCGAGCCGGTCTCGCGGTAGCGCAGGGTCTGCGGCGTGAGGTCCTGGCGGCGCGGCCGGGCAGTGACGTCGTAGGCGGCGCTCGGCTCGGGGCCGTCGGTCCAGATGAAGGGGGCCTGCGGCACGACGCCGACGAGCGAGTCGACGCCGGTGGCCTCGAGCTGGGCGATCGCGCGGGAGAGGGTGCCGGGCAACCGGACCGGCGAGGTGGCCTGGAGGAGCATCACCGCGTCGGGCGCGGCGTCGGCGGCCCGGGCGGCCTCGATCGCGTGCCGGACGACGGGCTCGGTGGGGGTGTCGTCCTGCGCGAGCTCGGCGGGCCGCCGGAAGGGCACGAGGGCGCCGGCCTCCTCGGCGACGCGGGCGATCTCGTCGTCGTCGGTGGAGACGACGACGTCCATCGACGGACGGGCGGCGAGCGCCTGCTCGATGGTCCAGGCGATGAGCGGGCGCCCCGCGACGACCCGGAGGTTCTTGCGGGGCACGCCCTTGGAGCCGCCGCGGGCGGGGACGAGGCAGAGGATCCTCACCCGGCCATCATCCCCGAGATGACCTCGGCCGCAGCCCGGGAGGGCTCCACGGCGGGCCGTTCGGGGGAGGGCGTCGGGTCCCCGCCCCAGGGCGCGAGCCCGTACCGGTGCCAGAACGCGGTGAGCCAGGCGGGTGGGTCCGGGCAGTGGACGAACGCGGGCAGGCCGGCCGCGGCGGCCTCGAGGACCCCGGTGGAGAAGGCCGCGACGACCGGTGCCCCGAGCTCGCGCAGCGGCGTGCCGGACCGGTCGAGGACGATGCCCTCGGCCTCGAACCGGGCGTGGGTGCGTCGTGAGTCGCGGTCGCGCTCGGACGGGTGCGGCCGGTAGGTGGCGCCGGTCTCGCGGCAGAACGTCTCGGCGGCCCGGACGAGCAGGTCGCGGGGGAGCTCCGCGCCGTGCAGCTGGCCGAGGAAGACCGGGCGGGCGGCCGGGTCGGCCTCGGCGCGCGGCGGGGCGCCGGCGTCCCAGAGCAGCTGCGAGCCGATGACGGACGGCTCGGGGAGGTCGGTGCGTCCGGAGGCCCAGAAGGCGGCGTCGGCGGCGCTCCAGGCGAGCAGCGTGCTGCCCTCGGCGAGCGGTGGCGCGTCCGGCGTGAGCAGGCCGTGCTGGGCGGTGACGAAGCGGTGCGGCTCGGAGACGGCGTCGCGGGCCGCCCGGCCGACCGGGAGGTAGTGCCCGGTGGACAGCACGACCGACGCCTCGGCGGCCAGGCGCGGGACGTCGTCGTGGAGGACGACCGTGGACTCGGTCCACACCCACGGGGGCAGGAGGTCCTTGACGGGCTCGGGGGCGAGGACCGCGACGCCCTCGAGGGCGGGCAGGGTGCGCAGCGGCCCGAGGAGGGCGAGCGCCGATGTGGGGGAGCGTGACTCGAGGCAGACGAGCAGGCGCACCGGGCCGGGACCACCCCGGGTGAGGGTGAGGGCGCCGGGGCGGGCGTCCGGTCGGGCGATGGTGCGCAGCACGCCGGCGACCTGACCGAGGCGGCGGCGCAGCGGCTGGCGGCCGAGCTGCCAGCGGTGCCAGGCCTCGAGGTCGCGGGGGTGGGTCAGGCCGTCCACAGGGCCTCCAGGGCTCGGGCGCGGTGGGTGAAGGTGTGCTCGGCGAGGGTCCGGGCGCGGCCGGCGCGCCGCAGCCCCTCGGCCCAGGGCCGGTCGGTGGCGGCGCGGCCGGCCAGCTCGGCGGCCTCGTCGACACCGTCGAACACCGCGACCTCGGCGCCGGGGTCGTAGTAGCGCCCGACGTCCGCGCGGTCGACGAGCTGGACCGCCCCGACGCCGCAGGCCTCGAAGGTGCGCATCGTGACGCCGTCCTGGTCGCCGTGGACGTTGAGGGTCGCCCGGGCGCCGGCCATCGCGGCGTAGGCGTCCGGCCGCGGGAGGTCGCGGCCCGCAGGGACGCCCGGGGTGCCCATCCGCCAGGTCCGGAGGCGGTCGACGGGGTGGCCGGACCAGTCGCGGCCGTACGCCCGCACCGGGACCTCGCGCGCCGCGAGGCCGGTGAGCAGCGCCTCGCGGGCGGGGTAGCGGGCGCCGACGAACACGACGTCGTCAGTGGGGCGCGGTGCCCCGACGGGCAGGTCGGGGTCGTGGGCGAGCGGGACGTGGGCCGCCGGCAGGCCGCGGGCGGTCAGCGCCTCGACGTCGAGCGGGCTGTACGAGGCGACGGGGCCGGCGGCGGCGAGGGAGGCGTCGGTGTGTCCGGTGCGCCGCAGCTCGTCGTAGAGCCAGAGCACCCGGCGCTGCCGGCGCGCCTCGACGAGCTCCCAGAAGCCGTCGTCGAAGGCGTCGCCCTTGACGACGAGCAGGACGTCGGGGTCGTGGGCGGTGACGGCGGTGCGGGCACGCGCGCCGAGGACCGCGCGCCGCCGGGCGTCGGACCCGCCGAGCCGCTCGGGCAGGTCGTGACCGAGCTTGGCGGCGAGCCGCCCGAGCCCGCGGTGCTCGTCGTAGGTCACCGTCGTCACGTCGTGGCCGAGCCCCGCGAGGGCCCGCTCGAGGGAGCGCCAGTACCCGTGGAACACCGGGCTGAGGACGAGGACCCGGGTCGGTGCCGTCACGAGGTGAGGCCGCGGCGGGCCAGCTCGTCGAGCGCGTCGTCCCACGCCGCCGCCCCGGCCCCCGGCTTGTCCCACGACCACCGGATGAAGTCGACGATGGCGTCGCGTGCGGTCCACGTGGGCGCGGGGGCGCCGGCCTCCCGGCCGCGGGCGAGGTCGGCGCAGGCGTGCTCGATGTCGCCGGCGCGGTGCACGTCGAGGTGCGTGACGCCGGGGGAGGGCAGGGGGCTGCCGGCGATCGCGGCGTCGGCGAGGTCGAGGAGGCTGGTGCGGACCCCGGTGCCGGAGTTGAGGACCCGTGGGCTGCCGGCCGCGGCCGGGTGCTCGACCGCCCAGGCGAGCAGCGCTGCGAGGTCGGCGACGTGGACGAAGTCGCGGGTCTGGTGGCCGTCGCCGTACACGGTGAGGGGACGCTCCTCGCGGAGCATCGCGAGGAACGCGGCGAGCACCCCGGTGTACGGGTTGTGCAGCGCCTGCCCCGGCCCGATGACGTTCTGCGGGCGCACGACGGTGAGCGGGACCGCGGCACCGGCCTCGTCGGCCGCCGTGGCCTCGGCGAGCGACTTCGTCTCGCCGTAGACCGACACCGGGTGGTGCGGGTCGTCCTCGTGCGACGCGACGGGTTCGGCTGCGGCACAGCACCGCCCACCGAAGACGGTGCCGTGCTCGGCGCACTCGTACCGGCCCTCGCCGTAGACGGCCCGCGAGCTCATCGACACGAGCGCGGCGTCCCGGTCGCGGGCGAAGGCCGCCGCGAGCCGGGTGCCCTCGACGTTGACCCGGTGGTAGCGCTCGGTCTCGTACATCGACTGGCCGGTGCCGGTCTCGGCGGCGAGGTGGACGACGGCGGTGACGCCGTCCGGGAGCCCGTTCCAGGCGGCGGGGTCGGCGACGTCGCCGACGACGACGGGCCCGGGGAAGGCCGCGACGGCGGCGTCGGGGTCGGCGTGCACCTGCGGGTGCAGCAGGTCGAGGGCGGCGACCTCGTGCCCCCCGCCGACGAGCCGACGGGCGAGGTGCTGGCCGATGAAGCCGGCACCACCGGTGAGCAGGACGGTCATCGGGAGGCCTCCACGACGCGGGCGGGCACACCGGCGACGGTCGCGCCGGCCGGGACGTCACGGGTGACGACGGCGCCGGCACCCACGGTGGCACCCTCGCCGATCGTCACACCGCCGAGCACGACGGCACGCTGGCCGACGAAGACGTGGTCGCCGATGGTCACCGGCCCGGTGCCGTGCACGGCGGAGCGGTCGGTGCGGCCGTGGTCGGTGGAGGCGACGAACACGCCGTCGGCGAGGACGACGTCGCTGCCGACCCGGACCGGGTCGATGGCGTGGACGTGCACGTCGTGCCCGAGGTAGACCCGGTCGCCGAACGTGATGGACCCGTCGACGCCCTCGGCCTGGAGCCACGCCCCCTCGTGCACCGCGCAGCCGGCGCCGAACGCGATGCGCGCGACACCCCGGAGGATGCGCGGCCGCACGACGACCGTACCGGCGCCGAACGCCGCGAACGCCCTGCGGTACAACGGGGTCCGGGCCCGGGCGAGGTGCCACCGCAGCGACGGTGGTGCCTCGACGACGCGGCGGACGGTGCTCATCGCGGGCCCCCGCGGATGAGGCGCAGCTCCTGGCGGGCCGTGGCGAGCGGCGCGACGTCGCGGCCCGCGACCCGGCGCGCGGTGTTGGCGGCCGCGTTGACGGCGGTGGCGGCGGTGAGCGCGGCCACGAGCCGCCGACGCCCGCCCCATCGGCCGGCGTAGGCCATCCGCGACTCGACGAGCCACCGGCGGCGCAGCCCGGGGTCGGACGACCCGCCGCCGACGTGCGTGAGGGACACCGTCCCGGCGAAGACCGACGGGACGCCGGCCCCGCGCAGCCGGCGCTGGAGGTCGACCTCCTCGGAGTTCATGAAGTACCTTTCGTCGAAGCCGCCGACGGCCCGGAAGGCCGCCGTGGGCAGCAGCATGGCCGCCCCGACCACCCAGTCGACGGGCAGCACGGCGCCGGGGACCGCCCGTGTGTCGTGGCCGACCGCCTCGCGCAGGGCCCGACGACCCCGGAACCGGGCCAGCGGGGTGAGCCACTCGACCACCTGGTGCGTCGTCGTCGGGAAGTGCCGCGCGGTGGGGGCCGGGGTGCCGTCGGGGTCGAGGACGAGCGGACCGACGACCGCCGGCTGCCAGGGGGCAGCGGCCGCGACGAGGTCGGCGACGAACGTCGGGTTGAAGCACACGTCGCTGTTGAGGACGAGCAGCAGGGGAGCCGTGACGGGCTCGACCCCCGAACCGACCGCGGCCCCGAAGCCCCCGTTGCGCGCCCGGCGCACCACCGTCACGCCCGGGACGTCCGGGAACGGCTCGGGGGAGGCGTCGTCGGCGACGACGACCTCGAGGGCCACGTCCTCCTGGGCGAGCAGGGCCCGCACCGTCGTGAGGGTGGGGGTGGGGTCGCCGTGGTGCGGGACGACGACGGCGACCTCGGGCTCAGTCGGCACGCGCACCCCCGGTCGGGACGGGGTCGAGCGAGCCGAGCCGGACGAGGTGGGCGAAGGCAGGGCTGGCCTCGCGGACCTCGTCGAAGGTGCCGGCGGCGGCCACCCGGCCGCGCTCGAGGAAGACGACCTGGTCGCAGTGCCGCACCGTGGACAGCCGGTGCGCGACGACGAGCACGGTCATCCGGCCGTGGAGGGACCCGACGACCTCGGTGATCCGCCGCTCCGTCTCGTTGTCGAGGGCCGAGGTCGCCTCGTCGAGGACGAGCAGCACGGGGTCGCGGTACAGGGCGCGGGCGATGCCGACCCGCTGGCGCTGGCCGCCGGAGAGCCGGGACCCACGCTCGCCGACGGTGGAGTCGAGGCCGTGCGGCAGCTCGGCGACGAGCGGCTCGAGCTGGGCGTCGCGCACGGCACGGGCCAGCCGCTCCTCGTCGACCATGGCGCTCGGCTCGCCGAGGGCGATGTTGGCGCGCAGGGTGTCGTCGACGAGGAACACGTCCTGCGGCACGAGCCCGATCGAGCGCTGCCACGAGGCGACGTCGCCGCCGATGTCCACGCCGTCGGCCAGCACCGCGCCGGAGGTCGGGGTGTGCAGGCCGAGGACGGTGTCGACGAGCGTGGTCTTCCCGGCCCCGCTCGCCCCGACGAGGGCGACGGAGGTGCCGGCCGGCACGGTGAGGGCGATGCCGTCGAGGACGTCGGCCTCGCCGTCGGCGTACCGGTGCACGACGTCGCGGACCTCGAGCGCTTCGCGCAGCGGCACCCGGCGCGGGTCGGCCGGGTCGTCGCCGGGGACGTCGGGCAGGTCGGGGTCGGTGAGGTCGGCGAGGACGAGGGCCACACCGGGGCGTCCCATCCGGACCATCTGGAGCGAGGCCATGATGCGGGTGAGGCTCGGCAGCATCCGGAACCCCGCGGCGACGAAGAGCGAGAGCGTCGTGAGCGTCGACCCCGAGTTGCCCTGCGCGAAGGCGACGACGACGAGGACCGCGACCCCGCCGACGAAGGTCAGCTCGAGGACGCTCTTCGGCAGGTCGGTGAGGAAGGAGCTCGTGCGACGGGCGGCGGCGTACCGCAGCCGGGCTGCGCGGTAGCGG
The DNA here is from genome assembly GCF_016887965.1 of Phycicoccus sonneratiae. Lineage (GTDB taxonomy): Bacteria > Actinomycetota > Actinomycetes > Actinomycetales > Dermatophilaceae > Phycicoccus > Phycicoccus sonneratiae. The sequence goes on along the minus strand of NZ_JAFDVD010000003.1, from coordinate 241,610 downwards.
CCGAGGAAGACCTCGGAGGCACGCCGGATGCGGATCTCCTTGATGCCCTGGATGGTTTCCCACGACGTCAGCGACATCTCGAGCGAGGCCTCCTGGAAGACCCCGCCGACCCGCTCGGCGCGGTGGCTGACGAAGCGCTGGAAGAGCACGCCGGCGAGGGCGAAGTAGGCGATGGCCGCCACCGCCGGGACGGGGTCCATGACGAGGAGGACGACACCGAGGGCGACGACGGAGACGACCTCGGTGACGACGGAGATCGCGCCCGCCACGACGAGGCTGTAGGTCTGGCCGACCGACTCGCCCATGACGCGGTTCAGCTCGGCGGTGTGCCGGGCCAGGTGCACGCGGTAGGGCGCGGCGAGGTAGCGGCGCAGGAGCGACTGGGCGGTGTCGGCCTCCTGGACCGCGAGGAAGCCGGCCATCCACCAGCGGAAGAGGAGCCCGACGACCGTCTTGGCGACGAAGGACACGAAGACGACGACGGCGATGATCGTCGCGAGCCGGTCCGGCGAGGGGTCGCCGAAGAGGTCGGAGAAGCGGCCGAGCAGCCCGGTGTCGCGGGGGGCGCCGGTGAGCAGCTGCATGAGCGGGACGACGCTCGCGACCCCGACGACCTCGAGGAGGGCGGTGAGCACCGAGCCCGCGACGGCGAGCCCGAGGCGGCGGCGGGTGTCGGGGGAGAACAGGACGGACATCCCGCGGGGGATTCCGAACACGCGCGTCCTCCCGGGTGTGTGGCGGGTGTGGTCCCAGTGGCGACAGTGTAGGGGCGGTGTGACGTGCGCGACCGGTGCTGCGTGAAGACCGCGTCGGTGTCCGCGCCTACGCTGGGTCGGGTGACCGACTCACCGATCGGGGTGTTCGACTCCGGCTACGGCGGACTGACCGTCATGCGGGCGATCCTCGACCAGCTGCCCCACGAGTCGGTGGCGTACTTCGGCGACACCGCCCGGGCGCCCTACGGTCCCCGCCCCATCGCCGAGACCCGCGAGCTGGCGCTCGAGTGCCTCGACCGGCTCGTCGAGCACGGGGTCAAGGTCCTCGTCATCGCCTGCAACACCGCGTCCGCGGCCGTCCTCCACGACGCGCGCGAGCGCTACGACGTGCCGGTCGTCGAGGTCATCCGACCCGCCGTGCGCCGGGCCGCCGCCGCCACCCGCACCGGCCGGGTCGGCGTCGTCTCGACGCGGGGCACGCACCAGTCGGGGGCCTACCTCGACGCCTTCGCCGCGGCGCCGCACCTCGACGTCGTCTCCACCCCGTGCCCTCGGTTCGTCGAGTTCGTCGAGGCCGGGGTCACCGGCGGCCCCGAACTCGTCGGGGTGGCCCACGAGTACCTCGACCCGTTGCGCGAGCGGGGTGTCGACACCCTCGTCCTCGGCTGCACCCACTACCCGCTGCTCACCGGCGTCATCTCCTACGTGATGGGCGACGGCGTCACCCTCGTGTCGTCGGCCGAGGAGACGGCCAAGGACGTCTTCCGCGTGCTCGCCGACGCCGACCTGCTGCGCCCCGACGACCTCCCGCCGCCGTCGCACGGCTTCACGACCACCGGGGACCCCGAGGAGTTCCGGAGGCTCGCGGTGCGCTTCCTCGGCGTCGGCTCGTCCGTCGGGCCGGTCTTCACCTCGCCGCCCACCGTCGTCCGGGCGGGGATGGCATGAGGCTCACCGTCGTCGGCTGCTCGGGGTCCTTCCCCGGCCCGGACTCGCCCGCCTCCTGCTACCTCGTCGAGGCCGACCACGAGGGCCGCACCTGGCGGCTGCTCCTCGACCTCGGCAGCGGCGCCCTCGGTCCGCTCCAGCGGCTCGTCGACCCCACGTCCCTCGACGCGGTCGTGCTCAGCCACCTCCACCCCGACCACTGTGCCGACCTCCTCGGCCTCTACGTCGTCCGGCGCTACCGGCCGGACGGGCCGCTGCCCGCGAAGCTGCCGGTGCACGGCCCGTCGGCCACCGCCGAGCGGCTGGCGCTGATGTACCACGGGCTCGAGGACGGCGGCATGGAGGGCGAGTTCGCCTTCTCCGTCGTCTCCGACACCGACCCCTTCACCGTCGGGCCGTTCCGGGTCACGCCCTACGCCGTCAACCACCCCGTCGAGGCGTACGGCTACCGGGTCGAGGCCGACGGTGCGGTGCTGGCCTTCACCGGCGACACCGACGACTGCCCGAACCTCGACCCGCTCCTCGCCGGGGCCGACCTCGCGCTCCTCGACTCCGCCTTCGTCGACGGCCGCGACGACGACGCCCGCGACATCCACCTCTCCGGGTCGCGGGCGGCCGCGGCGGCGGTGCGGGCCGGCGGGGTCGGGCGGCTCGTGCTCACCCACGTCCCGGCCTGGAACGACCGCGAGGTGTGCCGCGCGCAGGCCGCCGCGGTGTGGCCGGGCGCCGTCGAGGTGGCCGCGGCCGGCGAGGTGTACGAGCTCGGGGGTCCGTCCCCAAACGCCTTCGGCATCCCCGTCGACCGCGAGGCGGGGCTGCGGATGTGGGCCGACTACCGGGCGGCCCGTCCCGGGTTGCCTCCCGAGGACGAGGTGTACGTCGACCACTTCGGCGACGGCCCGCGGGTGGCCGACGAGCTGCTGGCCTACATCACCGACGGCCCGAAGCGCGCCACGGCCGGCCTCGTCGCGTCCTACCAGCACGACGGCGACGCCCTGCCCCGGGTCGGCTCGCACTGGGTCGCCTGCGACGGCTCGGGCCGGCCACGGGTCGTGCTGCGCACCACCGAGCTGCGGGTCGGCCCGCTGTCGAGCGTCGACGAGCGCTTCGCGTGGGACGAGGGCGAGGGCGACCGTTCGCTGGCGTACTGGATGGCGGAGCACCGCACGTTCTTCGGCCGCGAGTGCGAGCGCATCGGCCTCGGGCTCTCCGACGACCTCGAGGTCTGCTTCGAGCGCTTCCGCGTCGTCTGGCCGCCGGAGCACGCCGACGACTGACCGGCCCCCGACCGCTCCGGGTGGGGTCAGAGGACGCCGCGCTCGCGCATCACGTCGTCGAGCTCGGTCCACATGTGGTCGGCGTTGAAGCGCTCCTCCACCGAGCGCCGGGCGGCGGCGCCGAGCCGTGCGCGGCGCTCGGGGTCCTCGCGCAGGGCAGTGAGGGTCGCACGCCAGCCGTCGACGTCCTGCTCGCCGACGAGCACCGCCGTGTCGTCGTCGGTGAAGTAGTCGCGCATCGCCCGGGTGCCGGTGACGACGACCGCGCACCCCGACGACGCCGCCTCCAGGGCCACCGACGAGCCGGTCGGGTAGGCGAGGTCGCGGGTCGGCACGGCGACGACCTGCGCCCGCCGGAGCATCTCGCGGTAGGTCGGCAGGGGCACCGTGCCGTGCACCCGGACGTTGGGGGGCAGGTCGAGGCCGGCGAGGTTCTCCGGCCTGCAGACGACGTCGAGGGTGAGGTCGGTGCCGCGGACGGCCTCGACGAGCGTCGCGTAGTCGCGGCCGCGGTCCTGGCCGACGGCGAGCAGGTCGATGTCGCGGGGCTCGTCGCCCGGTGTGTAGAACCGGTGCGAGACACCGTAGGTGACCGGGAAGAGCCGTTCCTCGGGGATGCCGAGGTCGACGAGGGTCTCGGTCTCGTGGCGGGACAGGTGTGTCACGAGGTCGGCGCTGCGCATCCGCCGGGCCAGCCGGGCGCGGGTCGCGCGGTCGGCGGTGCGGACGTCGTCGGCGAGCCAGCACGACCACACGACGAGGGGGGTGGACCGGAACGGCGGGACGCGCAGGCCGCGGCCGATGCCGGCGAGCATCCCCTCCCGTTCGAGCAGGGCGAGGACGAGGTCGGCCCGGTGCGCGGTGCCGAGCGAGCGGAGGGTGCGCTCGACGGGGATGCCGGCGCGGTGCTCGACGACGTCGCGGACCTTGGCGAGGCGGCCGGTGACCGGCGGCGGGGGTCCGGCGAGGTCGTACCCGCGCGTGCTGAGGACGTCGACGCCGTAGGGGAGGGCGGACGGTACCTCGCCGCGCTCGAACCGGGCACGCCACGCCCCGAGCGGGTGCTCGGTGAGCAGCAGCGTGCGGGTGCGGGCGGTCATCGTCGTGAGGTTAGCCTGACGCCCATGACGCGACATGACGGACGCACCGCCGACCAGCTCCGCGACGTGCGGATCACCCGCAACTGGCTCGACCACGCCGAGGGCAGCGTCCTCGTCGAGTTCGGCCGCACCCGGGTGCTGTGCGCCGCCTCGTTCACCGAGGGCGTGCCGCGCTGGCTCAAGGGCCGCGGCACCGGCTGGGTCACCGCCGAGTACGAGATGCTGCCGCGCTCGACGAACACCCGCAGCGACCGTGAGTCGCGCCGGGGCAAGGTCGGCGGCCGCACCCACGAGATCAGCCGGCTCGTCGGGCGCTCGCTCCGGGCGGTCATCGACACCTCGGCCCTGGGGGAGAACACCATCGTCCTCGACTGCGACGTCCTCCAGGCCGACGGGGGGACGCGCACGGCGGCCATCACCGGCGCCTACGTGGCGCTCGTGGACGCCGTGGCCGACGCGAAGGCGCGGGGGCTGGTGGCGGCCGGGGCGGAGCCGCTCACCGGGTCGATCGCGGCCGTGAGCGTCGGGGTCGTCGCGGGCGAGCCGGTGCTCGACCTCGACTACCCGGAGGACTCCACCGCCGAGACCGACATGAACGTCGTGATGACCGGCGACGGCCGCTTCGTCGAGGTGCAGGGCACCGCCGAGGGCGTGCCGTTCGACCGCGAGCTGCTCGGGCGCCTGCTCGACCTCGCGACGAGCGGCTGCGCCGAGCTGACCCGTCAGCAGTCCGCCGCGCTGGACGCCCCCGCCCGGGAGCGGCAGGCGTGAGCCGCCGCGTCGTCCTCGCGACCCGCAACGAGCACAAGGTCCACGAGCTGCGCCAGATCCTCGCCGGGCTCGTCGACGAGCTCGACCTCGAGATCGTCTCGGCGGCCGAGGTCGACGGGCCGGACGTGCCCGAGACCGAGGTGACCTTCCTCGGCAACGCGCGCCTCAAGGCCGTCGCGCTCGCGGAGGCGACCGGGCTGCCGTCGGTGGCCGACGACTCCGGGCTGGCGGTCGAGGTGCTCGGCGGGTCGCCGGGGGTGTTCTCGGCGCGCTGGTCGGGGTCGCACGCGGGGGCCGGCGCGGCGCGGGCGGAGGTCGACCGGGCCAACCTGTCGCTGCTGCTCGAGCAGGTCGCCGACGTGCCGGACGAGCACCGGGCGGCGGCGTTCGTCTGCGCCGCGGTGGTCGCGCTGCCGGACGGGCGGGTCGAGGGCGTCGAGGGGCGGGTCGAGGGCCGGCTCGGGCACGAGCCGCGCGGGACCAACGGGTTCGGGTACGACCCGGTGTTCCACCCGACCGGCGACAGCCGCACGCTCGCCGAGTACACCGACGTCGAGAAGAACGCGATCTCCCACCGCGGCAACGCCTTCCGTGCCCTCGAGCCGGTGCTCCGCTCGCTCCTCGGCACGGACCCGCAGGACTGACCCGATGGGCGGCGCGCCGGTCTGTTCCGTCGTCATCCCGGTGTACAACGGCGCCGCCACCATCGGGGAGCAGCTCGCCGCGCTGGCCGACCAGAGCATCGCGGCGCCGTTCGAGGTCCTCGTCGCCGACAACGGGTCGACCGACGACCTGTCGTCCGCCCTCGACGCGTGGCGCGACCGGCTGCCGCTGCTGCGGCGGGTGGACGCGTCGCGCCGGCGCGGGGTGTCGGTCGCGCGCAACGAGGGAGTCCGGGCGGCGGCCACCGACCGCATCCTCGTCTGCGACGCCGACGACGTGGTCGACCGCGACTGGGTGCGGGCGCTGGTGTCGGCCCTCGACGAGCACGCCTTCGTCGGCGCCGCCTTCGAGACCGAGACGCTCTCCGGGCGGTCCGCGGCGTGGGTGCCGGTCCCGACCCGCTCGGACGGACTGCCGCTCACCTGGCAGGACCGGCCGTACCCGCTCGGTGGCAACTGCGCCTTCCGCCGCGAGGTCTTCGACGACGCCGGCGGCTACGACGAGGACTTCCCGCCCGGGGCCGAGGAGGTCGAGTTCGCGTGGCGGGCGTTCGACGCTGGGTACGTGGCCGCGTACGTCCCGGACGCGTTGCTGCACTACCGGATCCGCACCGACCTGCGTGGCGTGCTGCGGCAGCAGTACCACTCGGGCCGGGGGACGGCGACGGTCGCCGCGCGGGTGCGCCCGGCCGGGCTGGTGCCGAAGTCGCTGCCCCGGCGGGTGCACCACGAGCTGCTGCTCCTGCGCCGCTTCCCGTGGCGCGGGCCGGGCGACGAACGCCGGTCGTGGCTCGTGCTCATGGCCTTCGAGGTCGGCAAGCTCGTCGAGGCGCGCCGGCTCGGGGTCCCCGCGCCCTGAGCCGGGCGGCGCGTCGCATCGGGCCGTCCTCCCGGCGCCGGCCGGGCATCGGTGCGAGGATGACCGTGCTCACGGACCGGCCGGCGAAGGGATGCACGTGAAGCGGCTCGTGGTGGCCCCGCACATGGACGACGAGTCGATGGGCTGCGGTGGCCTGATGGCCAAGTACCCCGACGAGTGCGTCGTCGTCACCGTCACCGACAGCGGCCCGGTGCGTGCCGAGGAGCACGACCGGGCGATGGCCGTGCTCGGGGTCACCGACACGCGCAACCTCGGGTTCGAGGACGGTGTCACCGGGCAGCACATGACCGAGCTCGTCGGGGCGCTGGACGCGGTGATGGGGGAGGTGCGCCCGGACGAGCTGTACCTGCCGTTCCCGTCGCTGCACCAGGACCACATCGCGGTGTACGAGGCCGGGATGCGCTCGTCGCGGGTGTCGATGTCGGCGGAGCACTGGTTCCCGCCGAGCGTGCTCGTCTACGACATCGCCGCCTACGACGTGAACCTCTACCCGTCGGACCTGCGGTGGAACGTCTTCGAGGACCTCACGGAGGAGCAGGTGACGAAGAAGGCGCTGGCCTGCACGGCCTACCAGTCGGAGATCCCGACCGACATCCACCCGATCAACTCGGTCAAGCAGCTCGCGGCGGCCGCGGGGCTCGTGCGGCTCATGGCCTACGCCGAGCAGTACGCGCTCGTGCGGCAGGTTCGCCGGTGACGGCGGTGCACGCGTGAGGGTCGCCATCCACCAGCCGGACCTGCTGCCCTGGACCGGGTTCTGGTTCAAGATGGCGCACACCGACCGGTTCGTGCTCGCCGTCCACGACCAGCTGCAGAAGCACTGGGTGCAGCGCCGGGTCATGATGCGCGACTCGTGGGTGACGCTGCCGCTCGTCGGCAAGCCGCACCTCGTGCCGATCTCGACCGTCGAGGTCAAGCCGGGGTGGCAGGAGCACCTCGTCCGCTCGATGGAGGGGCGGTACCGGAACGCGCGGCACTGGCGGACGCGCGGGCTCGAGGTCGTCGACCTCGTGCGGTCGGTGGACAGCCACAACCTCGCCGAGATCAACGTCGAGCTGATCCGCGGGGTGCAGGGGATGCTCGGCATCGAGACCGAGCTCGTCGTCACGGACCCGCCCCGGGAGGCCGGGCTCGAGCGGGTGCTCGAGGTGCTGCAGGAGGTCGGGGCGACGTCGTACCTGTCCGGCACCGGGGCGCGCGACTACATCCGCGACGAGGGGGAGCGGCGCTTCGCCGAGCTGGGGATCGAGCTGCTGTGGTCCGAGCACGAGAAGACGACGGGCGACTCGATCGTCACCGTGCTCGTCGACCACGACGACCCGATGGAGGTCGTGCTCCGGCAGCAGGCTCCGGCCTGACGCCGCGGGCCGACCAGGGAAGCCGGGGAGCACCCGCCGACCCGGGGAGCCGAGGGACAGAGCCGGCCGACCCGGGAGCCGGGGACCACCGGCCGACCCGGGAGCCGAGGACCGATGTACATCGCCGCGAACTCCGTGCTCGTCGCAAGCGATCCCTTGCACCCGGCAAGGGATCGCTTGCACCCGGCAAAGGATCGGTTGCACCGGGCACGGGATCGGTTGTACCCGGCAAGGGATCGCTTGCGACCGGCACGGATGAGTGGGCGTCAAGGCATCGGGGTCGCCTCGTCACGCCCGCTCGCCGGGCGGCCGACCGCGCCTCAGCGACCACCCACGCGCCGGCGGACCCGTCCGGCCAGGCGCCGAGCACCCACGTAGGCCGCGCCCGCCCGCCCGTACCGGGGCCCGCGCGCCGCGTAGTGCGCCAGCGTCGCCGGCGCCGGCAGCAGCGAGGACGACCCCGGGGCCGTGATCGTCGCGAAGGCCGTCCCCAACGCCCCCCGCACCGCCTCCGCCGAGTGCCGCTCGAGCACCCGCGAGCGCCCGAGGTCGACCCGCGCCTGCAGCCCGGACCGGTCGCCGTCGAACTCCGCCATCGCCGCCAGCGTGGCCTCGGCCATCCCGACGACGTCGCTGTCGAGCACGACGGACGCCACGTCGGGCGTAAGGTACTCCTTCGCCCCGTCGCCCGTGAACCCGACGACGTAGCAGCCGGCCGCCATCGCCTCGGCGCCCGGCAGCCCGAACCCCTCGCGCTCGGCACCGAAGAGGAAGATCGCCGCCCGCCCGAGCTCCTCGGCCACCTGTGCCTGGGTCATCCCGTCGACGAGGACGATCTCCCAGCCGTCCAGCCGGCCCGACCGGCGCACGAGCTGCACCGCGCCGATGAGGTCCTCGCGCCGCCGCCGCGGCATCAGCGCGAGCCGCCGCTCCTTGGCCAGCGGCACGAACCACGGCTCGATCTCCACCGGCACCGCGTGCACGGGGAAGCCCGGCGGGCAGGCGTGCTCGAGGAAGGTGACGATGGCGTCCGAGACCCCGAGCGCGCAGGTCGCCTGCGGCCAGCCGGGGTAGTCGCCCGGGACGTCACGGGTGAACTCGGCGTCCATGAACACGAAGTCCATGCCCTGGCAGAGCATCACCGTCGGGACGCCGGGGTTGAGGCCGGCCCACTTCCCGCCGCCGGTCTCGGGCATGACGAGCACGTCGCCGGCCTCGAAGGGCAGGTGCGCCCCGGTGTCGACCGGCGCGGTGCTGCCCCAGTCGGGGTAGGCGAAACCGGGCATGCCGTGCCAGACCCGCGCGTCGTACCCGAGCGCGACGAGGTGCTCGACGTAGCGGTAGATGACCTTGATGCCGCCACTCGGCGTCGGGAGGTCCGGCGCCATGACACGGATCACCCGTCCACCGTACCCATCGGGCCGCGGCCCGGTATGAATGTCGGGTGCCCCCGTCCCGTCGCGTCGTCGTCCTCACCGGCGCCGTGCCCTTCGACGACGTGCCGCACGCGGGTGGTCGCTACCTCGGCCGGCTGCTGGCCCACCTCAGCCACGCCGGCCCCGTCACGGTCGTCGCCGCCTCGACGCCGGCGAGCCGGGAGGCGGCCGCAGCGACCGGCGCCCCCGGCGACCTCGTCCTCGTCGGCGGCGCCCCCGGACGGACGGCGCGCGAGCGGATCGTCGGCCGGCTCGTCGCGCTCGGCGAGCGCTGGTGGCGCCCCCTCGACCCGGGGATGCCCCCGCTCGCGCTCGTGGCCGACCTCGTGACCGGGGGCCCCGCCGCCCGGGCGGTGCGGGCCGCGGACGTGGTCGACCTCCAGTGGTCCGAGCAGGTGCGCCTGGCGGGCCTCGTTCGCCGGCTCGCCCCCCGGGGCCGGGTCGTCGGCACCTTCCACGACGTCCAGTCCCAGCTCTTCGCCCGCGAGCCGTCCCCCTCCGCGCCCGGTCGCCTCCGCTGGCGGCTCGTGGCCGCGCGGGCCCGGCGACACGAGCGCCGCGCCGTCCGCCGCCTCGACGCCGTCGTCGTCTTCAGCGACAAGGACGCCCGGCTGCTCGGCTCGCCCTCCACCGCGCACGTCGTCCCGCCGCCGCTCGCCCCCGACGCCCCGGTGCCGCACCCACGCGGGTCGGCGGCGCCCGTCGTGCTCCTCGTGGGGCACCTCGCCCGCCCGGAGAACGACGACGGCGCCCGCTGGCTGCTCGAGCGGGTGTGGCCCGCCGTGCTCGAGCGCGTGCCGACCGCCTCCCTCCGGCTCGTCGGCGCCGGCGCGAGCACGGCCCTGGCCGAGGCGGTCGCAGCGAGCCCCGAGGTGTCGCTGGCCGGCTTCGTCCCCGACCTCGACGCCGAGTACGCGGCCGCGACCTGCTGCGTCGTGCCGGTGCACACCGGCGCCGGGGTGAAGTTCAAGACCGTCGAGGCCCTCGTGCACGGCGTTCCCGTGGTCTCGACGCCGGTCGGGGCCGAGGGCATCGGCGACCGGTCGTGGTTCGCGGGCCTCACCGCCGACCCGCGGGCGTTCGCGGACGCCGTGGCGGGCGCGATCACCGCCCCGGAGGAGGCCCTCGCCCGGGCGGCCGAGGTGCAGGTGGACGCCGTCGCGGCCTACTCGCCGCAGGCCTTCGTCGCGGCCGTGGAGGCGGCCTACGGCGCAGCCGACGGCGGTCCCGCGCCGTTACAGTGAGCCCCGCGCGCGAGTGGCGGAACTGGTAGACGCGCCAGATTTAGGTTCTGGTGCCTTCGGGTGTGCGGGTTCGAGTCCCGCCTCGCGCACCACGGGTCAGGGGGACCCCAACGACACGCCCGGCGTTCGTCAAGGGTTCCGACGGGGGAGTCACGGAGCAGTCAAAGACTGTGTCAAGTCGGTCAAGACCCGTTGCGGCACAGCGTGAACCCGTGATGACGGTGGAACAAGGCCTCACACGGCCCCGTCCGGCACCGGCCTGCGCCGGTGCAGTCGACCCCCTCCTAGGAGACACCGTGAAGCACCGCACCACCGTCCTCGGCGCCCTCGCCGCGACCGCGGCCCTCGCCGTCGGCCCCCTCGCCGTCGCCGACGCCGCGCCCGCCCCGGCGCCCTCGACCAGCGGGACGTCCGGCTACACCCCGAACAGCGGCGAGGCGGCGCAGAACGCGCGCCTCCAGGCCATCGTCGACAAGGCGCTCGAGAAGCGCGAGAACGCCGAGCGCAAGGGCATCACCTCGCGCGCCGCCGCCTACACCGTCTACTACTCGGTGAGCGGCGCCCCGTCCTTCCAGACCGAGATCTCGCAGTCGGCGCAGATCTGGAACTCCTCGGTCTCCAACGTCGACCTCGTGCGGACCACGGGTGGTGGCGCCGACCTCACGTACGGCGAGGGCAACGACCCGCGTGGCTCCTACGCCCAGGTCTACGGTCCCGGCTCGGGCTCGGTCTTCCTCGACTACGCCCAGAACCAGCAGTACGACAGCCTCCGGGTCACCGCCCACGAGACCGGCCACATCCTCGGCCTGCCGGACAACTACTCCGGGCCCTGCAGCGAGCTGATGTCCGGCGGTGGCCCCGGCCCGTCGTGCACGAACCCCTACCCGAACGCCCAGGAGTCGGCCACGGTGGACTCGATCTTCGGGGGTGGGTTCGCGGCCCCGACGCTCGACGCCGCCGCGTTCTCCGCGCGTTGACCCGGCCGGGGCGCCCGCCGCGACAGCCGTCGCCGCGGGCGCCCCGTGGCGTCCGGCACGCCTCGCGCTCCCGGGCGGCGGACCTGCACGGTAGGTTGGCGGGAGCGAGGACCCGTCCGACCCACGTCAGGAGTGCAGCAGATGAGCGCGAGGCTCGAGGCCGGCGACGCCGCCCCCGACTTCACCCTCCCGGACGACACCGGGAGCCAGGTCACCCTCAGCGACCTGCGCGGCCGCAAGGTCATCGTCTACTTCTACCCGGCGGCGATGACGCCCGGCTGCACGAAGCAGGCGTGCGACTTCAGCGAGTCCCTCGACTCCCTCGCCGGCCAGGGCTACACCGTGCTCGGCATCTCGCCGGACAAGCCCGAGAAGCTGGCCCGTTTCCGCGACAAGGAGCACCTCACCGTCGCGCTGCTGTCCGACGCGGACCGCGCGGTCATGGAGTCCTGGGGAGCCTTCGGCGAGAAGAAGCTCTACGGCAAGACCGTCCAGGGCGTCATCCGCAGCACGGTCGTCCTCGACGAGGAGGGCACGGTCACCCACGCCTGGTACAACGTCAAGGCCACCGGGCACGTCGCCAAGCTGCGCCGCGACCTGGGGCTCGACGGAGGGGAGTGACGATGCCCGAGAACACCTCGATCGCCTCGCTCGAGGCCGAGGTCGTCGCGCGCCGCGAGCGGCTGGCCCGCACCGTCGACGAGCTCGTCGACAAGGCCACGCCGAAGGCGATCCTGCGCCGGCAGACCGAGGCCGCCAGGGCCCGCTTCGCCGACGTCGCCCAGACGCCCGAGGGCGAGCTGCGGGTCGAGCGGCTGGCCGCCGTCGTCGCGGTCGTCGCCGTCGTCGGCGGCATCGTCGTGTACCGCTCGCTGCGCCGTCGCTGAGGTGGCTCCCTCGCGCGGCCGGTCGCGGCTGCCCATCCGGATGCTCCACGACCGCGTCCTCGTGAGCCTCGAGGGCGAGCCGGGCGAGCGTCGCTCGGGCGGGGGCATCGTCATCCCGGCGACGGCCAGCGTCGGCAAGCGTCTGTCGTGGGGCGCCGTCGTCGCCACCGGACCGAACGTCCGGCAGGTCGAGGCCGGCGACCGCGTGCTCTTCGACCCCGAGGACCGCGGCGAGGTCGAGATCGGCGCCAAGGACTACGTCCTGCTGCGCGAGAAGGACATCCACGCGGTCGCCGCCGAACGGGTCGACGAAGGCAGCCCCGGCCTCTACCTCTGACGCCCCTTGTCGCGGGCGGCGGCCCGGCGCGCCTCTCCCTCGAGCTCGGCGTCCTTCTGGCTGCGGTACGAGCGCTGCTCGGGCAGCCCGTGACGGCGTCCGGCCCGGGCGGCCGCCTCGACGGCCAGCGCGACCACCCGGCCGCCGACCCCCGCCGGCAGCACCCGCAGGAGGGTGTCGACGACGGACCCCAGGCGCCGCGCCGACCCGTGCGTCGGGAGGAGCCCGGCGAGCGCGGCCGTGGCGCCCGACCACGCCCGCGCCGCCGCGCCGACGACGGGCGGTGCCGCGGGCGGCTCGACGTCGGGGTGGCGCTGCGCGAAGAGCACCTCGGACGCGCCGCTGACCCACGCGCGGGCCACGCGGGTGCGGGCGTCGGCCGGTGCCCCGCGGTGGGGCAGGACGAGCGCCGGGTCGACGAGCAGCCGGACGCCCGCGCGGGCCAGCCGCAGCCCGAGCTCGGAGTCCTCGCGGTAGGAGAACGCGGTGTCGTAGCCGCCGACCGCCTCGAGGACGTCGCGTCGCACCGAGGTGTGGGCCGCCCAGTGCCGCCACCGCCGGTCCTCCGGCGCCGCGAGCACGGCCGTGACGCTGCGCTGGGTCGCGCGCCGGCCGTAGGCGCGGGCGTACCGCGAGTCGGGGAGGACGTCGCGGGTCGGCCCGATGATCCCGACCCGCTCGTCGCCGGCGTGGTGGGCCAGGTGGCGGGCCACCATGTCCGGAGCCGGGGTGAGGTCGTCGTCGCACCGGATGACCACGCGCCCCCGTGCGGCCTCGGTGCCGGCGTTCAGGGCCGCGGCGACCCCGGTGGAGGCCGGCCGGTGCACGACGACGAGCGGCAGCCCGCGGGGCGCGACGGCGAGGACGGCGTCGGTGGCGGCGTCCGGGCCGTCGACGACGACGACGACCTCCCAGGGCTGCTCCACCCGCTGGGCCGCGAGGGCGTCGAGGAGCAGCGGGAGGCGGTGCGCGCCCCGGTGCGTGGGCACGACGACGGACGCGGCCGGCGCGGCGTCGGGCGGCTCCATGCGTCCTCCGGGGGTCCGGATACGGGTGAGGCTCCCCGCGGTGCGGGGAGCCTCGTGCTCGGTGAGCGGTGGTGCGCCATCAGGGACTCGAACCCCGAACCCGCTGATTAAGAGTCAGCTGCTCTGCCAATTGAGCTAATGGCGCGCGAGCGGAGACATTAGCAGCCGGTCGGGGTCGGTGCGAAATCGGCGTCAGGAGGCTCCGTCCGGGTGCTCCCCGGCCGCGCCCCGGCGCGAGCGGGCCAGCAGCGCGCCCCCGGCCGCGAGGAGGACGAGGAGGGCCACTCCGAGCACCACGAGGAGCCCGGTGGGGGTGCCCGAGGAGGTGGGGTCGGCGGCCACGTCGGAGGCCGACGGGCTCGGCGTCGGGGTCGCCGACGGCGTCGGGGTGGGCGTCTCGGAGGGGGTGGGGGTGGGCGACGGGGTCGGCGTGGGGGTGGCGCCCGCGGTCGTCGTCGTGAACGTCACCTGGCCCGAGACCGGGTGGCCGTCGACGCTCACGACCCGGAAGGTAACCCGGTGCTCGCCGGCCGGCAGCCCCGCCGCGAGGGGCTGGGTGACGACGGCACCGTCGACGGTCGGCTTCCCCTCGGCCTCGGCACCGCCGGGACCGGTGACCTCGACCTGGAGGAACTGCTCGTTGACGTCCTCGCTGAAGGTCATCGTCACCTGCTCGACGGTGGGGACGGACGCGCCGTCCTCGGGGCTGGTCGAGACGAGCTGGGCGTGCATCGGCAGGGCCGCGGCCTGGCCGGCGAACACCGGCAGCGCCGAGGCGACGAGCCCGATCGTCACCAGCGCGACGAGGAGGAGGGTGACGGCCGCCGTGACCTTGCGCGAGAACATGGGCCCCAGTGTCGCAAAAGGCCCCCGGACCCGCGGGAGCGGGCCGAGGGCCGATCGGCGTGGGGTGAGTAACGGGACTTGAACCCGCGGCCCCCTGGACCACAACCAGGTGCTCTACCAGCTGAGCTATACCCACCACGGCGGGCCCGTGGTCCCCGGAGGGGGAGCCGTGCGCCCGCAGCGCGGACCATCGTACCGGGTGCGCGGGGGTGCCCGTGACCACCCCCGGGTGCTCAGCCGACGGCGCTGCCGTGGTCGACGACGTGCTGCGCCGCGAGGGTCCGCAGGTCGTCGCTCGAGCGACCGGGCGGGTCGACGAAGACCGCCCCGCGGTAGTAGCGGAGCTCGGCGATGGACTCGCGGATGTCGGCCAGCGCCCGGTGGCCGCCGGTCTTCGTCGGTGCCGCGAAGTAGGCGCGGGGGAACCAGCGGCGGGAGAGCTCCTTGATCGAGGAGACGTCGATGATGCGGTAGTGCAGGTGGGCCTCGAGGTCGGCCATGTCGCGCGCGAGGAAGGCGCGGTCGGTGGCGACCGTGTTGCCGCCGAGCGGCGCCTTGCCGGGCTCGGGCACCCACTCGCGCACGTAGTCGAGGACGCGCTGCTGGGCCTCCTCGAGGGTCGTGCCGCCGGCGAGCTCCTCGAGCAGCCCCGAGGTGGTGTGCATCCCGCGGACGAAGTCGTTCATCTGCTCGAGGGCCGCGTCGGGCGGGCGGATGACGACGTCGACCCCGTCCCCGAGGACCGTCAGCTCGAAGTCGGTGACGAGCGCGGCGACCTCGACCAGGGCGTCGGCCTCGAGCGAGAGACCGGTCATCTCGCAGTCGATCCAGACGATGCGGTCGGTGTGCGCGCGGTCGGTGGGCGTGGACATGCGGGCCATGCTAGGCCGCCGCGGCGTCGGACCGGGCGGTGAACGGTCCCGTCCGGCTAGGGTGCGGGCCATGAGCGGGGACCTGGGCACGGTGACGCCGGGCACGCTGCCCGTCGTCCGCACGAGCCGCTCGGCCATCCGCTCGTGGGTCGTCGTGGGTGTGGGCGGGGTGGGTTTCCTCCTCGCGGCGCTCGTCGTCTCGGCCTACCTCGGGGCCACCTTCGGCGTGCAGACCGTGCTGCTGTCGCTCGTCGTCGCGCTCGTCCCGCTCGGCATCGTCATCCCGACCTTCCTCTGGCTCGACCGGTACGAGTCCGAGCCGACGCGCTACCTCGTCGTCGCCTTCCTCTGGGGTGCGCTCGTCGCCACGCTCGTCGCGGCCGTCTTCAACACCGGGGCGATCCTCGTCCTCCAGAGCGCCACCGACCCCGACGCCGCCCTGTCGACGACCGCGGTCCTCGTCGCGCCCTTCGTCGAGGAGGCGCTCAAGGGCGTCCTCGTGCTCCTCGTGTGGTGGTTCCTCCGGCGCGAGTTCGACGGCGTCACCGACGGGATGGTCTACGCCGGCGTCTGCGCCGCGGGGTTCGCGTTCACCGAGAACATCCAGTACCTCGCCCAGGCCTACACCGAGGGCGGCCGCGAGTCCCTCACCGCGACCTTCGTCATGCGCTGCCTCCTCTCGCCCTTCGCCCACCCGATGTTCACCGTGCTCACCGGGGTCGGGGTCGGGGTGGCCGCGACGAGCCGCACGTGGCTGCCGCGGGTCGTCGCGCCGGTGGCGGGCTACCTCCTCGCCGTCGTGGCGCACGGGCTGTGGAACCTCGCCGCGGTCTCCGGCGGCAACGGGCTGGTCACCGTCTACCTGCTCGTCGAGGTCCCCGTCTTCCTCGCCTTCCTCGGGTTCGTCGCGTGGGCCCGCAGTCGGGAGGGGCGGCTCATCGGGCAGTTCCTCCGGCCCTACGTCGACGCCGGATGGCTCTCGCGCGGCGAGGTGTCGATGCTCTCGTCGATGGCCCGCCGGCGCGAGGCCCGCGTCTGGGCCCGGGCCAACTCCGGGCCGCGCGGGCTCGCGGCGATGCGGGCCTTCCAGGACACCGCGAGCGAGATCGCCCTGCTCCGCCGGCGCATGCACCACGACGCCGCCGACGCGGCCGCCCTCGACGAGGAGCGCCGGCTGCTCGCGACCCTCGCCGCCCGCCGCACCGAGTTCGTCGGGATGCACGTCGTCTGACCGTCGTCCCGTCCCGCCTCACCCCTCGACCCCACCGGGAGCCTCCGTGTCCGACGCCCTCGTCGCCGCCCGCCGCATCGGCCCGGAGCTCGTCGAGCTCCGGCGCCGCCTGCACCGCGCCCCCGAGCTCGGGCTGCACCTGCCGGAGACGCAGGCCACGGTGCTCGCCGCGCTCGAGGGCCTCGACCTCGAGGTGTCGACCGGCGAGGGGCTGTCGTCGGTCGTGGCGGTGCTGCGCGGGCGGGCGCCCCACGCGGGGGAGCGGCCGGTCGTGCTGCTCCGGGGCGACATGGACGGGCTACCCGTCGCCGAGGAGGTCGACGTCGACTACCGGTCGGAGCGGCCGGGGCTCATGCACGCGTGCGGGCACGACCTGCACGTCGCGGGGCTCGTCGGGGCGGCGCGGGTGCTCTCCGAGCTCCGCGACGAGCTCGTCGGCGACGTCGTCCTCATGTTCCAGCCCGCCGAGGAGGGCCCCGGTGGCGCCGAGCCGATGATCCGCGAGGGGCTGCTCGAGGCGGCCGGGCGGCGGGTCGACGCCGCCTACGCGGTGCACGTCTACTCGGCCGACCACCCGCGGGGGGTGTGGTTCGGCCGGCCGGGTCCGCTGATGGCCGCCGCCGACGAGGTGCACGTGACCGTGCGCGGGGTCGGCGGGCACGGATCGGCGCCAGAGCGGGCCAAGGACCCGGTGCCGGTGGCCTGCGAGGTGGTGCTCGCGTTCCACACGGCGGTGACGCGCCGCTTCTCGGTGTGGGACCCCGTGGTGCTCACCGTCGGCAAGGTCGCGGCGGGCACGAAGGACAACATCATCCCGGACGACGCGGTCATCGAGGCGACGCTGCGGACGTTCTCGCGCGAGCACCGCGAGCTGGCGCACCGGGTCGTCACGGAGGTGGCGCAGGGCATCGCGTCGGCCCACGGGCTGACGGCCGAGGTGACGATCGGCAACGGGTACCCGGTGACCGTCAACGACGCCGACGAGTTCGCCTTCGCGCGGGGCGTCGTCGTCGACCTGTTCGGGGCCGACCGCTGGGCCGACATGGTCAACCCCGAGGCCGGGTCGGAGGACATGGCCTTCGTCCTCGAGGAGGTGCCGGGCGCGTACCTCAACGTCTCGGCCTGCGCGCTCGAGGACCACACGCTCGCCGAGGACAACCACTCGCCGCGGGCGGCCTTCGACGACTCGGTCGTGCCCGACGTCGCGGGGGCGCTGGCGGAGCTGGCGCTGCGGCGGACGCGGATGCTCGCCGGCGGCTGAGGCCGCCGTCTGCTGCACCCTGCTGGGTCGAGGTGAAAGAGGACCTGGATCCGGTCGGGTTCACCTCGACTCGCGGCGTGGTCGGCTGGTGGGTCGAGGTGTAAGAAGACCTGCTCGTGGTCGGGTTTCACCTCGACTCGCGGCGTGGTCGGCTGGTTCGAGGTATCCGGGCGCGCGGATTCGGTGGCCGGACACCTCGAACGACCTGGCTCTGCGCGCCCCCGGCAGGATCCGCGGTCGCGGCACCCGCTCGTTCCTCGCGGGACCCGCGTCCGCTCCCGTCGTCCTGCCGGGGCGCGCACGCAATGCGCTCCGCGCATTCCGTCGCGCGCCCCCGGCAGGACTCGAACCTGCGACCTCGAGATTAGAAGGCTCTTGCTCTATCCGGCTGAGCTACGGGGGCCCGGCGCCCGGGGGCGCCGCCGCACAGTCTAGGGAGCACCACCCGCGTCATCCGCCGAGCGGGCAGCGGGCCAGGACCTCGTGCCGCGGCCGGTGCCCCCGCTCGCGCGGCAGGTGCGACTGGACGACGACGACCTCGTCGGCCACCCACGACGGACCGCGATAGGTGTCGAGGACCCGCACCCAGCGCGTCGCGTCGACGGCCCGCCCGAAGCGGCCCAGCGTCACGTGCGGCACGAAGGGCCCGCCGTCCGGAGCCCCGCCGACCACCGCCACGGCCGAGCGCACCGCAGCGGCCAGCGGCGCCAGCGCCCCACCGTCCGACACCCCGGCCCAGAGCACCTTGGCCCGCGCGACGTCCGGGAAGCAGCCGCCGCCGGTCACGGTGAGCCCCACCGGAGCCCGACCCGCCGCGACGGCCGCGACCCCGTCGAGCAACGGCTCGACGACCCGCTCGGGCACCGCGCCGGCGAAGGCGAGCGTCACGTGCCACCCGTCCGGCGAGGACCACCGCGGCCCCTCGACGTCGCGCCGCGGCTCGAGGAACTCCCCGAGGTCCTCGACCACGTCGACCGGCGGCTGGAGCGCGACGAAGAGCCTCACGGACGACATCATCGGCCCGGCGCCCGCGGAATGTCCGGCGGGACACGGTGCGGTCGTTAGGCTTTCCCCCGTGGGTGCGGACCGTGACGTGGAGGCCGTGGTCTCCGCCGTCGAGGTGCTGCGGGAGGAGGTCGAGCGGGCGAGGCTGCCCCTCGACGTCCCCGGACGCCCGGCCGCCGAGACCGCGCGGCGACGCCTCCTCGACCAGCTCGACGACTACGTCCTGCCCCGTCTGCGCTCCCTCGACGCCCCGCTGCTCGCCGTCGTCGGCGGGTCCACGGGCGCCGGGAAGTCGACCCTCGTCAACTCGGTCGTCGGCGGCAGCGTGAGCCGCGCGGGGGTCCTGCGCCCCACGACGACCTCGCCCGTCCTCGTGCACCACCCCGAGGACCGGCACTGGTTCGAGGGCGAGCGCATCCTCCCCGGTCTGGCCCGGGTCACCGGCGCCGACACCGGCGAGGACCAGCCCGGCACCGTGCGCCTCGCCCCCTCCGACACCCTCCCGGCGGGGATGGCGCTGCTCGACGCCCCGGACATCGACTCGGTCGTCTCGGCCAACCGCGAGCTCGCGACCCAGCTCCTGTCGGCCGCCGACCTCTGGCTCTTCGTGACGACCGCCGCCCGGTACGCCGACGCCGTGCCGTGGGACCTGCTGCGCACCGCCGCCGACCGGGGCACCGCCGTCGCCATCGTCCTCGACCGCGTCCCGCCCGAGGCCGTCGACGAGATCCGCCCGCACCTCGCCTCGATGCTCCGCGAGCAGGGGCTGCCGACGGCGCCCATCTTCACCGTGCCCGAGACCGCCCTCGACGGCGACGGCCGGCTGCCGGCCGAGTCCTTCGCGCGGCTGCGGTCCTGGCTCGAGGCGCTCGCCGGCGACGCCCGCGCCCGCGACATCGTCGTCTCGCAGACGCTGCGCGGGGCCGTCGCCTCGCTCACCGGACGCGCGGCCGAGCTCGTCGCCGCGAGCCACGAGCAGCAGGACGCCCGCGACGAGCTGGCCGGCGCGGCCACCGCCGCCTTCGAGGACGCCCACCGCCGGGTCGCCGACGGGATGACCAACGGCACGCTGCTGCGCGGGGAGGTCCTCGCGCGCTGGCAGGAGTTCGTCGGCACGGGCGAGTTCTTCCGGCAGGTCGAGTCGACGATCGGGCGCTGGCGCGACCGCATCGCCGCCGCCGTCAAGGGCACGCCACCGCCCGCCGAGGGGCTCGGCGAGGCGCTGCACACCGGGGTGGCCGCGCTCCTGCTCGCCAACCTCGAGTCGGCCGGTTCCGACACCGCGCGCTCGTGGCGCCGGTTGCCCGGCGGGCCGGCCGTCCTCGCCGGTGTGCCGGCGCGGGAGGGGTCCCACCCCGGGACCGACGTCGAGCGCCTCGTGCGCGACTGGCAGGGCGATGTCCTCGAGCTCGTCCGCACCGAGGGCCAGGGCCGGCGCACGAACGCGCGCATCGCGGCCTACGGCGTCAACGCCATCGGGCTGCTCCTCATGCTCGTGGCCTTCGCCCAGACCGGGGGGCTGGTCGGCGCCGAGATCGGCATCGCCGGCGGCACCTCCGTGCTCGCGCAGCGGGTCCTCGAGGCGATCTTCGGCGACCAGGCGGTCCGCGACATGGCCGCCAAGGCCCGGGCCCGTCTCCTCGAGCTCGCCGACGACCTCTACGCGGCCGAGCGCGCCCGCTTCCTCGAGGCCCTCGCGGAGCACACGGCCCCCGAGGACCAGGCCCAGCGGCTCGGGGCCGCCGCGGCCGGCCTGAGGACGGTGTCGGTGTGAGCCCCCTCGTCATGGGCGGTGCCCGCGGTGCCGTCGTGTCGCCCGAGCGCCTGGCGGCGGCCTCCGGTGCGCTCTCGGCCGCCGTCGAGGCGGGCGGCGCCGAGCTGCCGCGGGGTGGGTCGGCCCGGGCCACGCAGGTCGTCACGAAGGTGGGGAAGCGCACGGCCCTCGTCGGCGGCCACACGGTCGTCGCGCTCGCCGGGGCCACCGGCAGCGGCAAGTCCTCGCTCTTCAACGCGCTCGTCGGCACGGACGTCGCGACGGTCGGGGTCCGCCGGCCCACGACCTCGACCCCCACGGCGGCGGTCTGGGGCGCGGAGCCGTCGGGGGAGCTCCTCGACTGGCTAGGGGTCGGGTCGCGGCACCTCGTCGAGGGCGAGGGGCCCGGCGGCCAGCTCGGCACGCTCGACGGCCTCGTCCTCCTCGACCTGCCCGACGTCGACTCCCGCGAGACCGGCAACCGCGCCGAGGCCGAGCGCGTCCTCGAGCTCGTCGACCTCTTCGTCTGGGTCACCGACCCGCAGAAGTACGCCGACGCCCGCCTCCACGACGACCACGTCGCCGCCCTGTCCGCGCACGAGGCGGTGACCATCGTCGTCCTCAACCAGGCCGACCGGCTCACCGCCGACGACCTCGCCCGGTGCCGCACCGACCTCGGCCGGCTCATGGAGCGCGACGGGCTGCCCGGCGCCACCGTCCTCGCGACCTCCGCGCGCACCGGGGCCGGGGTCGACGAGCTGCGCCAGCGCCTCGCGAACGCCGTCGCGAGCCGGGCGGCGGCGCGGGCCCGCCTCGCCGCCGACGTCCGCACCGCGGCCGGCGAGCTCTCCGCCCACGTCGCCGCCGCCGAGCCGCAGGTCGACGCCGCGACCCGCGCCGAGCTCCTCGACGCCCTGGCCCGGGCCGCCGGCGTGCCGACCGTCGTCGACGCCGTCGCCCGCGACTACCGGATGGAGGCCGCGACCCACACCGGCTGGCCGCTGACCCGCTGGGTGCACCGGCTGCGGGCCCGGCCGCTGCGCCGCCTGCGCCTCGACGGGCGCGACGTGCGGGTCACCGAGTCCGACGTCCGGTCGGTGCTCGGGCGCTCCTCGCTCCCGCCGCCCTCGCCCGCCGCCCGGGCCGCGGTCGCGCTGGCCACGCGGCGGGTCGCCGACCGGGCGGGGGCCGAGCTGCCGACCCCGTGGGGCGAGGCCGTCGAGCGGGCCGCGACCCCGCCCGGCCCGGAGCTCGGCGACGCCCTCGACCAGGCCGTCGTCGGCACCTCGCTCCTCGCGCGGGCACCGGTCTGGTGGCGGGTCGTCGGTGGCGTCCAGCTCGCGCTCACCGCGGCCGCGGTCGTGGGCCTGCTCTGGCTGGCGGCCTACGTCGTCGCGGGATGGCTGCAGCTCGACTCGCTCGTCCCCGACGTGCCGACCCTCGGCGTGCTCCCCGTGCCCTTCGTGCTGCTCGTCGGCGGGCTGCTGCTCGGGTTCGTCCTCGCGGCCCTCGCGGCGTGGCTGGCCCGCATCGGGGCCCGGCGCCGCGGCGCGGTGATGGACGAGCGGCTGCGCGCCTCGATCGCCGGCGTCGCCGACGGGCAGGTGCTCGGCCCGGTGCGCCGCGTGCTCGAGCGGCACGCGGCGACCCGCGAGGCGCTGCGCCACGCCGCCGACGTCTGAGGCCTCCCGCCGCGGCGCTCAGTGCCGCAGCGAGTGCGCCCGCCCGTCCATCGGCGCCGTCGGCCGGATGCCCATCGCGGCGAGGACCGTGGGCAGCAGGTCGGGGGTGCGGAAGGACTCGCCGGTCGAGTGCCCGCGGGCGCCGGGCGTCCAGAACACCATCGGGACGCGCTGCACCGACTCCTGCGCCCCGCCGTGGTCGCCGTACACGCCGTAGCTCGTGCGGTCGTGGAGCAGGCCGACCACGTCGGGCCCGTCGGGGGCCGCCATGGTGTCGACGATGGACTGCGCGTGGGCCGCCCACCACGACCGCTCCGAGCGGGTCATCCGGTTGGTGCCCTGGAGGACGAAGTGGTTGCCGGCGGCGTTCTTGCGGTACGTGGCGATGACCCCCGGAAGGCCGAGCATCCGGGTGGCCGTCGCCTTCTTGGCGCGCGTCGACCGGTCGAGGAGCCAGGTCTCGATCGCCGTCGACTGGTAGGAGAACTGCACGTTGCCGTCGGAGTTCAGCGCCGCGATCGCCGGTGAGGGGTTGGAGTAGGTGGTCGTGTCGAGCACGCCGGTGGTGCCGGCGTCCCACACGCCGAGCTCCGGCGGGGCGTAGTACCAGTTGCTGTTGCCCGCGTCGGCCGCCCGCGAGCCGAGGAAGGTCTCGCCGTACGTGGCGCCGTGGTCGGCGGTGAGGACGACGAGGGTGCGCCCGCCCTTCTCGCGGTCCACCGCCTCGACGGCCGCCCGGAGCTTGCCGAGCTGGACGTCGGCGTTCTCGGCCGCGCAGCGCGTGTGCGTCATCCCGGCGAGGGTGGTGCAGTCCTGGGGGGCGGTGTCGGCCTGGGCGCCCCACATGTGCGCGGCCTTGTCGATGCCGCCGAGCGTGACGAACATGCCCGACCAGGTCTCGCGCTGCATCATCTCGATCGCCGCGTCGGCGACCCAGGTGTCGCCACCGAGGTGGGCCGGGTCGTTGCCCGGGACGAACCGGTTGCCCTCGCCCGGGTAGAGCCAGGACGGGAAGGCGGCCCTGGTGCCGTAGTCGTTGGCCTTGTCGGCGTTGACGAAGTACCGGCCGCAGAGGGTGGGGTCGGTCGGGTCGGGGCGGTTGAGGTACGCCGGGACGTTCTTGCCGGCGGGGGAGCGCCACTGCCCGTTGCCGGGGACGCCGGGGATCGAGAGGTTGCGGCACCCGGTCGGGGCGTTGTCGGTGACGTTGCTGCGCCGGCTCGACATCCGGACCGCGATGTCCCCGCTCGCTCCGGTCGCGGACTCGACCGCGTAGGACTTCTCGCCGACGGTGATGAAGCTCGTGCCGGGGTAGCGCGCGTGGAGGTAGTCGGCGAGCTTCGGGTAGGCCACCCCGTCGTTCTTCTCGATGAGGGCGAAGTCGGCGAGGCTGAGGTCGCCGGTGATGTGCATCTGGTCGGCGCCCTTGCCGAAGACGTTCGCGTGGTCGCGGTAGGCCTCGTCGGTCCAGCCCATGTGCCGGGGCTCGAGCCCGGAGGTGATGACGTTGTGGGCCATCACCGTCTCGGAGGCCATGTACCCGAGGTGGGCCTTGTCGAAGGTCGTGCCGCTGTCGCGCAGCGCGCGGAAGTTGGGCATCGCGAACTGGTCCGCGTACTGCGGGACCATCTGGTCGAACAGGACGATGAGGACGCGGTTCGGCGCTGACGGCGGATGTGGTCTCGGGTGGCCCGCGGCCTGCGAGGCGGTGGGGGTGAGGGCGAGGGTGCCGGCGGTGAGTGCGGCGGCGACGGCGGCGACGGTGCCACGACGGTCCATGGGCTCTCCTCAGGACTCCACGACGGCCACGAGGCCCTCGATGCGTCGGGAATCTGCACCCTCGTGAGGTGCGCTGTCAACGGTGCGTGCGACGGCCGGTGCTCGGGTCGGTCCCGACGAGGCCGGGCGGTCGCGTCGTCCACAGGGAGCCCGCGTCGGCCCGTTGTCCACAGGCCCCTCGGGACCCGTTGTCCCACAGCGGCGTCGCCCGTGATGGTGGTCACGGCGCACCGACGGGCGGTGCCGCCGGAGGGAGCACACGATGTACGAGACGTACGTGACCGTCCAGGGCCGGCTCGTCGCCGACCCCGTGGTCAAGCAGGGGCGGTCCGGGGCGTTCACCGTCTTCCGGGTCGCCCAGTCCGAGCGGCACCCCGACCGCAGCGAGCCCGGTCGCTGGACCGACTCCGAGCCGAGCTTCTACGACGTGTCGGTCTTCCGGGGGATGGGCGAGAACGCGGCGCGCTCGCTGCGCAAGGGCCACCCGGTCGTCGTCACGGGGAAGCAGCGGATCCGGCAGTTCCGGCGCGACGACGGGTCGATGGGGGCCACCGTCGAGCTGTTCGCCGACTCCCTCGGTCACGACCTGCGCTGGGGCGTCACGCACTACACCCGCAACGGCGACCTCGCGCCGGCGCTGCCGGGCGGGCCGGGACCGGACGGGTTCGGCGACCCCGAGCACGACGCCTACGTCGTCCGCGACGAGCCGGGTGTCGGGGTGCCGGGGGCCGCGGCGGCCGCGGTCGCCGAACAGCCCGCGCTCGACAGCGGACCCCTCGTGCGCCCCGACGACGAGCGGGCGGCCTGAGGCGGCGATTCGGGCCGGGGCCGGGGGCTCGATACCCTGAGCCCATGCCCGAGTTCATCTACGTGATGTCGCGCGCCCGCAAGGCGCACGGCGACAAGGTCATCCTCGACGACGTCACGCTCTCGTTCCTGCCCGGCGCCAAGATCGGCGTCGTCGGCCCGAACGGGGCCGGCAAGTCGTCCGTCCTCAAGATCATGGCCGGTCTCGACCAGCCGTCGAACGGCGAGGCGCGCCTGTCGCCGGGCTACTCGGTGGGGATCCTCATGCAGGAGCCCGAGCTCAACGAGGAGAAGACCGTCCTCGGCAACGTCGAGGAGGGCGCCGGCGAGATCAAGGCCAAGCTCGACCGGTACAACGAGATCTCGGCCCTCATGGCCGAGCCGGACGCCGACTTCGACGCGCTGATGGCCGAGATGGGCCAGCTCCAGGAGGCCATCGACGCCGCCGACGCCTGGGACCTCGACTCCCAGCTCGAGCAGGCGATGGACGCGCTGCGCTGCCCGCCGCCGGACGCCGACGTCACGGTCCTCTCCGGTGGTGAGCGCCGCCGCGTCGCGCTCTGCAAGCTGCTGCTCCAGAAGCCGGACCTGCTGCTCCTCGACGAGCCGACCAACCACCTCGACGCCGAGTCGGTCCTCTGGCTCGAGCAGCACCTCGCGGCCTACCACGGCGCCGTCGTCGCGGTCACCCACGACCGGTACTTCATGGACAACGTGGCCCAGTGGATCCTCGAGCTCGACCGCGGCCGCGCCTACCCCTACGAGGGCAACTACTCGACCTACCTCGAGAAGAAGCAGGCCCGTCTCGCGATCCAGGGCAAGAAGGACGCCAAGCTCGCCAAGCGCCTCGCCGACGAGCTCGAGTGGGTCCGCTCGAACGCCAAGGCCAAGCAGACCAAGTCCAAGGCGCGCCTCCAGCGCTACGAGGAGATGGCCGCCGAGGCCGAGCGCACGCGCAAGCTCGACTTCGAGGAGATCCAGATCCCGCCGGGCCCGCGCCTCGGCAGCAAGGTCATCGAGGTCACCGGCCTGCGCAAGGGCTTCGGCGACCGCGTCCTCATCGACGACCTGTCGTTCACGTTGCCGCGCAACGGGATCGTCGGCGTCATCGGCCCGAACGGTGTCGGCAAGACGACCCTCTTCAAGACGATCGTCGGGCTCGAGGACGCCGACGCCGGCACCGTCGACGTCGGCGAGACCGTCAAGGTCTCCTACGTCGACCAGAGCCGCGGCGGCCTCGACCCGAGCAAGAACCTCTGGGAGACCGTCTCCGGCGGGCACGACTACATCAACGTCGGCCAGGTCGAGATCCCGAGCCGGGCCTACGTCAGCCAGTTCGGCTTCAAGGGCCCGGACCAGCAGAAGAAGGCCGGCGTCCTCTCCGGTGGCGAGCGCAACCGCCTCAACCTCGCGCTCACCCTCAAGGAGGGGGGCAACCTGCTCCTCCTCGACGAGCCGACCAACGACCTCGACGTCGAGACCCTCGGCTCCCTCGAGAACGCGCTCCTCGACTTCCCGGGCTGCGCCGTCGTCATCAGCCACGACCGGTGGTTCCTCGACCGCGTCGCGACGCACATCCTCGCCTACGAGGGCACCGACGAGGACCCGTCGCGCTGGTACTGGTTCGAGGGCAACTTCGAGTCCTACGAGAAGAACAAGGTCGAGCGCCTCGGCGAGGAGGCGGCCCGTCCGCACCGCGTCACCTACCGCAAGCTGACCCGCGACTGAGCGGCGGTGTCCGCCACTAGGGTGACCGGCGTGGATCCCGAGAGCGCCGGCCCCCCACCCCACCGGGTGTCGGTCGTCGTCCCGGTGTACCAGGGCCGCAGCACGCTGCCCGCGCTCGTCGCCGAGATCGCGCCCCTCACCCGGGTCGGCACGACCCCGGGCGGGCGACGGTTCGTCGTCGAGGAGGTCGTGCTCGTCGACGACTGCGGCCCGGACGGGTCCGACGTCGTCGTCCGCGAGCTGGCCGCCGCGCACGACTGGGTGCGTCCGGTCTGGTTGAGCCGCAACTTCGGCCAGCACGCGGCGACCCTGGCCGGCATCTCGGCGTCGGGCGGCGAGTGGGTCGTCACGATGGACGAGGACGGCCAGCACGACCCCGCGCACATCGGCGTGCTCGTCGACACCGCGATGGACGAGCAGGCCGACGTCGTCTACGCCCGACCGTCCAACGAGCCGCCGCACGGGGCCGCCCGCAACCTCGCGAGCCGCTCGGCGAAGTGGCTCGTGGCCCGGCTGGCCCGCGGCGCCCGCGCCTCCGACTTCAACAGCTACCGCCTCGTCCTCGGCGAGGTCGCCCGCTCGGTGGCGGCCTACGCCGGCCCGGGCATCTACCTCGACGTCGCCATCTCGTGGGTCGCCCGTCGCGTCGCCACGGTGCCGCTGCCGATGCGGGCCGAGGGCGACCGCCCGTCCGGCTACGACGTGCACCGCCTCGTCTCGCACTTCTGGCGCCTCGTCCTCTCGAGCGGCACGACCCCGCTGCGCTGGGTGAGCTTCACCGGTGCGGCCTCGATCGTCCTCGCGCCCCTCATCGGCGTGGTGCTCGTCCTCGGCAAGGCGGCCCGCTGGTGGGAGGCGCCGGGCTGGACCTCGACGATGGTCCTGCTCATGGCGGCCACCGGCGCCATCCTCTTCGCCCTCGGCGTCATCGCCGAGTACGTCGGCATGGCGGTCAACATGGCGATGGGCAAGCCGCTCTACCTCCCGGTCCGAGACCGGCGCGACGGACCGCTCGGGCGGGACGACGCGTGAGCACCGCCACCGACGCTCCCGTCGCGTGGGTCGTCGGTGCCGGTGGGCTCGTCGGGCGCCACCTCGTCGCGACCCTGCGCGAGGCCGGGTGGGAGGTGCTCACCTCGCGCGTCCCCTGGTCCGACGAGCAGGCCACCGTCGAGGTGCTCGCCGCCGACCTCGCGCGCTTCGCCGGGCGCCGGACCGGGCGGACCTGGCTGCTCGCCTGGTGCGCCGGAGCCGGGGTCGTCGCCACGGGGGAGGAGGCGCTCGCGGCCGAGCGCCGGGTCTTCGAGCGGTTCACCGCGCTGCTCGGCGACAGCACGGGCGAGGACGAGGACGGCGTCGTGCTCCTCGCCTCCTCGGCGGGCGGGCTGTACGCCGGCTCGGCCGACCCTCCCTTCACCGAGGACACCCCGCCGGTCCCGCTCGTCGCCTACGGGCGGACCAAGCTCGCGATGGAGGAGGCGCTCACCGGGGTCGTCGCCCGCACCGGCCTGCGCGCGGTCCTCGCCCGGGCGGCGAACGTCTACGGGCCGGGCCAGACGCTCGGCAAGCCGCAGGGGTTGCTGTCCCGGCTGTGCCTGTCGGACGCCACCCTGAGCCCCCTGCCGCTCTTCGTCTCGCTCGACACCATCCGTGACTACGTCTACGTCGTCGACCTCGCCCGGATGCTCGTGCGCTGCGCCGAGCTGGCCCGCGAGGAGCCCCGCGGCACGAGCGTCGTCAAGGTCGTCGCGTCCGGGCGGCCGGTCACCGTCGGGCACCTCGTGTCGGAGGCCCGGCGCGTCTTCCACCGCCCGCTGCGCACAGCCATCGCCCCGGGCGGCGACGGGCAGGTGCTCGACCTGCGCCTCGCCTCGGTGCGCTGGCCGGAGGTCGACGCCCTCGCCGCGACCCCGCTGGCGGCCGGCCTCGCCGCGACGGCGGCCGACGTGCGCGCCCGGGTGGTCGCCGGCGGCCCACTCGACGCCTGATCCCCCCGGGCGCCGCGCCGCAGCGGGTCAGCCGGTGCGGGTGGCGCCGAGGAAGACCGACGAGCCGAAGGGGAGGTCGGTGCGCCGCAGCGCGGCCCGGTCGACCCCGCAGAGCGAGCGCAGCGCCGAGTTGAGCGCCGGGGGCACCTGCGGCACCTCGACGATGTCGTGCGGGCCGTCGGTGCGGCGGCGGGTCAGCTTGCGCACCGCCCGCTCGGCGGCGAAGAGCGGGAAGACGGTCGTGAACCCGTAGGTGGCCCGCTCGACGCGGAAGCCGGCCGCCTCGACGGCCGCGACCGCGCGGCGGCGGGTGTAGCGCCGGTGGTGGCCGTTCGCGACGTCGAAGTCGGTCCAGGCCCAGGTGTAGGCCGGGACGGACATGAGGAAGCGCCCGCCGGGGCGCAGCACGCGGTGGACCTCGGTGAGGGCGTCGGCCTCGGGGGCGCAGTGCTCGATGACGTCGAAGGCGGCGACCGCGTCGAACGTCCCGTCGGCGAAGGGCAGCTGGAGGGCCGACCCGCACACCCCGTCGCTGCCGAGGCCGCGGGGGTCGATGTCGAGGGAGGCCACGCGCCCGGCCGCCTCGCGGAACCAGGCCGCGCTCGGGCCGTCGGCGCTGCCGAGGTCGAGGGCGGTGCCCACGCCCTCGACGAGATCACGCAGCGCGGACTCGAGGAGGTCGGCGCGGGCCCGGTACCACCAGTAGTCCGGCGCCGCGATCGAGGGGGAGCCGCCGTGGCCGAGCGCAGTCACCGGGTCAGGCTACCGAGCGCCGGGCGCGGGCCCGGGGGCGCCCCGGGCCTCCCGGGCCGCGAGGAGGCCGAGCAGCCCGCCGGCGAGCGCGAGGGTCGCCGCCGTCGCGCCGAAGACCTCGCCGAGGCGCAGCGCACAGACGAGGACGGCGAGGTTGGCCCCCTCGGCGGCGACCCAGACGTGCTCGGCCGGGCTGCGGCGCCAGAGCCCGACGGCCGCGGCGACGAGCAGCAGGTAGGCGCCGAGGAGGACCCATCCGCCCTCGACGAGCGCCGCCCAGTACGAGTTGTGGAAGAGGTACTGCCGGTCGCCGATGGCCACCCAGGACTCGCCGAGCCCGAGGCCCTGGAACGGGCTGCCCGCGAGCTTGGCCTGCGAGGCCTCGTCGATCCGCGCACGGAACGCGTCGGAGCCGTCGCGGCTGGCGAACACGCCGGCCCGGGCGAAGTTGTTCTCGACCACCTGCACCGCGACCCCGAGCGCGACGACGAGCGCCACCCGCCCCGCGGGGGCCAGCCGCGGGCGCAGCACGATCCAGGCGAGCCCGCACGCCAGGGCGGCGATCGAGGTGCGGGACCCGGTGAGCCAGACGAGGGAGGCCCCGACGAGCACGACGGCCACCTGCCGCCGTCGCTCGTCGACGAGGCCGAGCATCAGCAACGTGACGACCGCGTAGGCCAGGCCGGCCTGGTTCTTGTCGAGGAGGAAGCCGGACAGGTACTCGCCGTAGGGCGCGGGGGCGACGCCGGCGACGAAGAGCACGGCGTTCGCGACGAGCCCGAGGGCGGCCCCGCGCACGAGGGAGGGCCAGTGCACCCGCCCGGAGACGACCGCGACGAGGAGGGCGAGGACCATCGTCAGCCGGACGGCCCGCCGCGGCCAGCCGGAGATCGAGTCGTCCGGCGAGGAGATCGAGACGAGGACGAGGTAGCCGACGAGCAGGACCAGCCCCGGCGCCAGCCAGCCGAGCGCGCCGCCGGGCCCGCCGAGCCGGGTCGC
Source organism: Phycicoccus sonneratiae (assembly GCF_016887965.1). GTDB lineage: Bacteria > Actinomycetota > Actinomycetes > Actinomycetales > Dermatophilaceae > Phycicoccus > Phycicoccus sonneratiae. The sequence goes on along the minus strand of NZ_JAFDVD010000003.1, from coordinate 211,285 downwards.
ACCGGGGCGCAGCAGGGCGAGGCCGAGGAGGGCGGCGACGGCGACGAGGCCGAGGGACAGGAAGCCCGGGACGCCCGGTGGCGCCCAGGCGTAGAGGACGACGGCACCGAGGAGCAGCTCGGCGAGCCGGGTGGGCTGCCGGGACGCGGGGAGGTCGGCGTCGGCGGCGGGGGACCCCACCCCGGCCGTGACCCCGGGCGCGCGCGGCGTGGTGCTCACGCGCCCCAGTGTCCCCTACCCGCGGCCGTGCGCGAGGCGGACCGCGAGGTCTCCGTAGGTCCGCTCGATGGCCTCGGGGGTGCGGCGCCCGCCCGGCACGTACCAGCGGGCGACGTCGATGGCCATCGACAGCAGGGCCAGCGCGGTGGCGGGGACGTCGTCGACGTCGAGCTCGCCGCTCTCGACGCCGGCGCGCAGCACGTCGGCGACGACGCCGTCGATGTCCTTGCGCAGCTCGATGACCTCGGCCCGGTGCTCGGGGGAGAGGTGGCGGAACTCGAACTGGACGATGCGTCCGAGCTGGTGGTGCTCGGCGTGCCAGCGCGAGAAGCCGCCGACGATGGCCCGCAGCGCCTCGGTGGGGGAGGCGGCGTCCCGGGCGGCCTCGACGAGCAGGTCGCGGGCACGGGCGTGGCCGCGCCGGCTGATCTCGAAGAGGAGCACCTCCTTGGAGGCGAAGTGCACGTAGACGCCGGCGGGCGAGAGGCCGGCACGCGAGGCGATGTCGCGCGTGGTCGTCGCGGGGAAGCCGTGCTCGGCGAAGGCGTCGGCCGCGGCGAGCATGATCCGGACCGCCGTGTCGGAGACGTCGGTGGCCCCGCCGGGGCGCCCGCCCTCGGGCGCGAGCGCGGCGAGGACGGCGGTCTCGGTGAGCGGCGGGGTGCTGGGCACGGTTGACAGCATGCCGCACCCGGGTCACACTAAGCAAGCGCTTAGTCAATGGTGGCGTGCCGCACGCCACCCCGCCCGCCGCCACGAGGAGCCCCATGCCCCGCAACGTCTACGCCGCCGAGCACGAGGACTTCCGCGCCTCCGTCGCCGAGTTCGTCGAGCGCACCCTGAAGCCGCGCGCCGAGCAGATGCTCGAGGTCAAGTCGGTCGAGCGCGACATCTGGAAGGAGGCCGGCAAGCAGGGGCTCTTCGGCCTCGACATCCCCGAGGAGTTCGGGGGCATGGGCGCCGAGGACTACCGCTTCAACGCGATCGCCGCCGAGGTCATCGCCGGCTTCAACTTCGCGGTGTCGTCCTGCTTCGGCATCCACTCCGACGTCTGCCCGCCGTACATCGTCGACCTCGGCACCCAGGAGCAGAAGGAGCGCTGGCTCCCCGGCATGGCCAACGGCGAGCTCATCGCCGCCATCGCCATGACCGAGCCGTCCGGCGGCTCCGACCTCGCGGCCCTCAAGACCACCGCCGTCCGCGACGGCGACCACTGGGTGCTCAACGGCAGCAAGACCTTCATCACGAACGGCTACCAGGCCGACCTCGTCATCGTCGCCGCCCGCACCGACCCGTCCAAGGGCGCCAAGGGCATCACCCTGCTCATGGTCGAGGAGGGCATGGAGGGCTTCACCCGCGGCCGCAAGCTCGACAAGGTCGGGCAGGAGGAGGCCGACACCTCCGAGCTGTTCTTCGAGGACGTCCGCGTCCCCGACGCCAACCGGCTCGGCGAGGAGGGCATGGGCTTCGTCGCGATGATGCAGCGCCTCCCGCAGGAGCGCATCGGGGCGGCCGTCGCCAACACCGCGCACGCGTTCCAGATCTTCCGCGAGACGGTCGAGTACACGAAGGAGCGCAAGGCCTTCGGCCAGCCGGTGGGGGCGTTCCAGCACAACAAGTTCAAGATGGCCGAGCTGCTGACCAAGCTCGAGGTCACCCAGGCCTACGTCGACGACTGCATCGCGGCGCACGCCGAGGGCAAGCTCACCCCGGTCGACGCCGCGAAGGCGAAGTGGTTCTCGGCGCAGGTGCAGAACGAGGTGCTCGACGAGTGCGTCCAGCTGCACGGCGGCTACGGGTTCATGAACGAGTACCGCGTGGCCCGTGCCTGGCGCGACGCCCGCGTCTCGAAGATCTGGGCCGGCTCGAACGAGATCATGAAGGAGCTCATCGGCCGCGACCTCGGCCTCTGACGCCCCGGACACCACGACGCCCTCGGACCGCGCGGTCCGAGGGCGTCGTCGTCGGTGGGTCGGCTCGAGAGCCGAGTCAGGCGACGCGGGCCGTCGCGACCGCCCGTCGGCCCTCCGCCAGAAGAGGTGCCGGAAAGGCCTCGACAGGGAGGACCAGGCGGGGAGACCCGTCCCGGGAGACGAGGACGACCGCGTCCCGGTGCCGCTGGATGCGTCGCAACTGTGCCCACCCCACGAGTTCGGCTCGGTTGTCGATCCGGAGCCGGAAGCCTCCGGGCGTCGAGGAAACCTCCACGTCCATCGCAGTGCGCCCCACTGGGAGCAGCCTCTTGCGCACGCTGCGTCGCACGGCGGCCGGGAGCAGCCAGCGGACGAGCACCGCGCCGAGGAAGGTAGCGCCTACGAGGTGCGGAACGGGCGCGCCGCGGCCGAGGAGGACGGCGGCGACGGGCGACAGCAGCATCAGGACGATGGCCGTGGCGACGATCGGGCGCACGATGACCTCCGCGGCTGCCGCGGCCAGCGAGTCGGCGAGGGCGGGGTCGAGACGCACGCTCGGCCGATTGGTCTCATCGACCTCCGCCGTTCCCGCGGTCTCCTCGTCTGTGCCCGATCGGGCCGTCGCCTGCCGTGGCTCTTGGGCGCTGATGCTTCGCGCGACGGCGCAGAGACGTTCGGCGCCCTCCGGGCCCACCGCCTCGGCGGGGATGACTATGTCGTCGCCGTGCACGGACCGCACGACCACCGAGCCATCGAACACGAGTATCCGAGTGACCTCGCTCCACGGGCGGCTCCGCTCCCGACCGTCGAGGCCGAACTGGACCCCGGACTCCCTGACGCGGAAGACGAGCGGGATGCCCACAGGGAGACGGCGCCGGGTATCCATCGAGCGCAGGAGCATCACGGCTGCCACGGACAATGGTGCGCCGACCGCTCCCGCGACGAGGGCGGGACCCCAGGGGAGGGTGGTCGACCAGTGCAGGAGCGCCGCGAGCACGCTCCCGGCGGCGACGGCCAACGTCACGATCATGCTCGGAGCGAGGTGCAGCGCCGCTCGCTGGAAGGCCCGGTCGACCACGTACCTGTGCTCGTACAGCACGTCGCCACCCCAGCCCGTCACGGTGACACCGTAGGTCAGCCACGCCATGGACAGCGTGGCTTCGTCGAGAATCGACCTGGACGGCGCCGCGGGCCTCGCCGGGGTGATCCTGCGGCGCCGGGGTGCCACAGCACCCCGGCGGGGCGAGGTGGCGCCGGCGGGGCGAGCGCACCCCGGCGCGGGCGCGAGCCGGGCGTCAGTCGAGCGGGCCGCCGGCGACGTAGACGACCTGGCCGCTCACGAAGCCGGCCTCCTCGGAGACGAGGAAGGAGATGGTCGCCGCGATGTCCTCGGGCTGCCCGACCCGCGCCACGGGGATCTGGGCGGCCGTGTGGGTGATGAAGTCCTCGAACGAGACCTTGAGGCGCTCGGCGGTGGCCCGGGTCATGTCGGTCTGGATGAAACCCGGGGCGACGGCGTTGGCGGTGACGCCGAACTTGCCGAGCTCGATGGCCAGGGTCTTGGTGAACCCCTGGAGCCCGGCCTTGGCGGCGGAGTAGTTGGCCTGCCCGCGGTTGCCCTGCGCCGAGGACGAGGACAGGTTGACGATGCGGCCGTAGCGCTGCTCGGTCATGTGCGCCTGGCAGGCCTTGGTCATGAGGAACGAGCCCTTGAGGTGCACGCCCATGACGGCGTCCCAGTCGTCCTCGGTCATCTTGAAGAGCAGGTTGTCGCGGATGATGCCGGCGTTGTTGACGAGGACGACCGGCGGCCCGAGCTCGTCGGCGACCCGGGCCACCCCGGCGGCGACGGCCGCGGCGTCGGCTACGTCGACCCCGACGCCCACGGCCGACCCGCCGCCGTCGCGGATGCGCCCCGCGACCTCCTCGCACGCCGCCTCGTCGAGGTCGAGCACGGCGACGGCGAACCCGTCGCGGGCCAGTCGCTCGGCGGTGGCGGCCCCGATGCCGCGGGCGGCTCCGGTGACGACGGCGACGCGCTGCTCGGTCATGGGGGTGCTCCTCGGGTCGCGGGTGGGTCCGCGCCGACCCTAACCGAGCGACCGGCGTCCGGGTTCGACGGCGGGGACCGGCGCACGGCTCGCGGCGGGTAGGTTGGGACCCTCGCGCCGCCGGACGGCCGCGCGCCGCCGGCAGCGTCGCTGGCCTGCAGCGACACCCCACGAAAGGCACCACCTGTGGAGATCTGGCCCGGCACGGCGTACCCCCTCGGCGCCACGTACGACGGCAGCGGCGTGAACTTCGCCCTGTTCAGCGAGGTGGCCGAGCGCGTCGAGCTCTGCCTCGTCGACGACGACGGCACCGAGACGCGCCTCGACCTGCCCGAGGTCGACGGCTTCGTCTGGCACGGCTACCTGCCGGCCGTCCAGCCGGGGCAGCGCTACGGCTACCGCGTCCACGGCCCCTACGACCCCGAGAACGGGCACCGCTGCGACCCCAGCAAGCTGCTCCTCGACCCCTATGCCAAGGCCGTCGAGGGCCAGGTCGCCAACGACCAGGCGCTCTTCTCGTACGACTTCGAGGACCCCACCGTCCGCAACACCGAGGACAGCCTCGGCAAGACGATGCTCGGCGTCGTCACCAACCCGTACTTCGACTGGGGTCACGACCGCCCGCCACGCCACGAGTACCACGACACCGTCATCTACGAGGCGCACGTGCGCGGCCTGACGATGACCCACCCCGAGATCCCCGAGGAGATCCGCGGCACCTACGCCGCCATCGGGCACCCCGCGGTCGTCGAGCACCTGACCGACCTCGGCGTGACGGCCATCGAGCTGATGCCCGTGCACCAGTTCGTCCAGGACACCTCGCTCCAGGCCAAGGGGCTGTCGAACTACTGGGGCTACAACACCATCGGGTTCCTCGCGCCGCACAACGCCTACGCCCGCGGCCAGCGCGGCGAGCAGGTCACCGAGTTCAAGGCGATGGTCAAGGCGCTGCACGAGGCCGACATCGAGGTCATCCTCGACGTCGTCTACAACCACACCGCCGAGGGCAACGAGATGGGCCCGACGATCTGCTTCCGGGGCATCGACAACGCCGCGTACTACCGGCTCGTCGACGACGCCAAGGAGCACTACTACGACACGACCGGCACGGGCAACAGCCTCCTCATGCGCAACCCGCACGTGCTCCAGCTGATCATGGACTCGCTGCGCTACTGGGTCACCGAGATGCACGTCGACGGCTTCCGCTTCGACCTCGCGGCCACCCTGGCCCGCCAGTTCCACGAGGTCGACAAGCTCTCGGCGTTCTTCGACCTCATCCAGCAGGACCCGGTCATCAGCCAGGTCAAGCTCATCGCCGAGCCCTGGGACATCGGCGAGGGCGGTTACCAGGTCGGCGGGTTCCCGCCCCTGTGGACCGAGTGGAACGGCAAGTACCGCGACACCGTCCGCGACTTCTGGCGCGGCGAGCCCGGCTCGCTCGGCGAGTTCGCGTCCCGCATCACCGGCTCCTCCGACCTCTACGAGCACAGCGGCCGCAAGCCCATCGCGAGCATCAACTTCGTCACCGCCCACGACGGCTTCACGCTGCGGGACCTGGTGTCCTACAACGAGAAGCACAACGAGGCCAACGGCGAGGACGGCCGCGACGGCGAGAGCCACAACCGCTCCTGGAACTGCGGTGCCGAGGGCCCGACCGACGACGAGGGGGTCAACACGCTGCGCGCCCGCCAGCAGCGCAACCTCCTCGCGACCCTCCTGCTCAGCCAGGGGGTGCCGATGGTCGCCCACGGCGACGAGATCGGCCGCAGCCAGGACGGCAACAACAACGTCTACTGCCAGGACAACGAGCTGTCGTGGATGGACTGGGAGCTGTCGGAGGACCAGCGCGACCTCGTCGCCTTCACCGCCGCCCTCGCCCGGCTGCGCCGCGAGCACCCGGTGTTCCGCCGGCGCCGGTTCTTCGCCGGCAGCGCCGACCACGGCGGGCAGTCCGAGATGGGCGACATCGCCTGGTTCCAGCCCGAGGGCGAGCCGATGGGCGAGAGCGACTGGTCCGACGGCCAGGCCCGCACGATGACGGTCTTCCTCAACGGCCGGGCCATCCCGAGCCCCGACCTGCGCGGCCGCCCGGTCGTCGACGACGACTTCCTCGTCCTCTTCAACGCCGACCTCGAGGCGCGCGACTTCGTCCTCCCCGGCAGCGAGTACGGCGAGCGCTGGTGCACCGAGGTCGACACCGCTGCTGCCGTCGTCGAGCCCGAGTGGCACGACGCGGCCTCGAAGGTCTCGGTCGAGGGCCGCGCGCTCATCGTGCTCCGCGCGCCCCGCGAGACCCCGACCCCGGCGGCCGGGGCGGCCGGCGCGACGAGGGCCTGACACCGTGGCGGTCCACCGACCCGACCCCGCCCGCGTGGTCCCGACGGCCACCTACCGCCTCCAGGTGCACGGCGGCTTCGGGTTCGACGCCGCCGCCGAGCAGGTGCCCTACCTCGCCTCGCTCGGGGTGTCGCACGTCTACCTCTCGCCGGTGCTCCAGGCGGCGCCGGGGTCGGCGCACGGCTACGACGTCCTCGACCACACCCGGGTCAGCGAGGAGGCGGGGGGCCGGGAGGCCTTCGACCGGCTCGTCGCGGCGTGCCGCGAGCACGGGCTCGGGGTCGTCGTCGACGTCGTGCCGAACCACATGGCCGTGCCGTCGCCCGAGCACCTCAACGCGCCGTTCTGGTCGCTGCTGCGCGAGGGCCGGCGCTCGCCGTACGCCGGCTGGTTCGACGTCGACTGGGCCGTCGAGGACGACCGCCTCCTCATGCCGGTGCTCGGGGGCACCCTGGCGCAGGTGCTCGAGCGCGAAGAGCTGGTGCTGGCGACCGACGGCGGGCCCAGCGGGGCCGAGGCCGTCCTGCGCTACTACGACCACGAGTTCCCCGTCGCGCCGGGCACCGAGGACCTGCCGCTCGCCGCGCTGGTCGACGCCCAGGCCTACCGGCTCTCCAGCTGGCGCGAGGCCGGTGACGCGCTCAACTACCGGCGCTTCTTCGACGTCACCTCGCTCGTCGCGGTGCGGGTCGAGGACCCCGTCGTGTTCACCGCCACCCACGCGCTGCTCCTCGCGCTGCACGGGCACGGCGAGGTCGACGGCTTCCGCATCGACCACCCGGACGGCCTCGCCGACCCCGGCGGCTACCTCGAGCGGCTCGCGGCCGCCACCGGCGACGCCTGGGTGGTCGTCGAGAAGATCCTCGAGGGGGAGGAGCGGCTGCCCGAGGCGTGGCGCTGCTCCGGGACCACGGGCTACGACGCCCTGCTGCGCGTCCAGCAGGTGCTGACCCCTGCCGACGACACCGGCACCCTCGACCGGCTCTGGGCCGAGGTCGCCCCGGAGCGGGCGGACCTCGACGACGTCGTGCTCGAGAGCAAGCGGCTGGTCGTCGACGACGTCCAGGCCGCCGAGGTCGACCGGCTGATGCGCCTCGTGCGCCGAGTCGTGCCCGACGCCGACGCCGCCTCGGTGCGCCGGGCGCTCGAGGCCCTCCTCGTGTCGATGGACCGCTACCGCGCCTACCTCGTCCCCGGCCGGGGCGTCGACCCCGAGCAGGCCGCGGTCGTCGACGGGGCCGCCGGGCGGGCACGCGCGGTGCTCGCCCCGAGCGACGAGGACGCGCTCGACCTCGTCGTCCGTCTCGTCCTCGACCGCGAGGTGCCCGAGGCCGCGTCCGACACCGGCCGGGTCGCCGACGAGTTCCGGGTCCGGTTCCAGCAGACCTGCGGCCCGGTGATGGCCAAGGGCATCGAGGACACCGCCTTCTACCGGTGGTTCCGGCTGGCCGGGGCCAACGAGGTCGGCGGCCACCCGGAGGTGCTCGCCTCCGACGTCGAGACCTTCCACGACTGGTGCGCCCGGCAGCAGGCCGAGTGGCCGACGTCGATGACGACCCTGACGACGCACGACACGAAGCGCTCGGAGGACACCCGGGCCCGGCTCATGGTGCTCGCCGAGGACGCCCCCGGCTGGGCGGGCTGGCTTGAGGCGGCCCGGGAGATCGCGGCACCGCACCGCACCCCGCGGGTCGACGCGCCGACCGAGTACCTCGTGTGGCAGACCCTCGTCGGCACGTGGCCGATCTCCGGCGCCCGCCTCGAGGAGTACCTGCTCAAGGCGGTCCGCGAGGCCAAGGTGCACACCGCCTGGGTCGACGGCGACGACGCGTACGAGGCGGAGGTCGTCGCGTACGCCCGCGCGCTCGGCCGCGACCTCGCCGTGCACGAGCACCTCGACGCCTGGACCGGCCCGCACGACGCGGCCGTGCGCGCGAACATCCTCGGGCAGAAGCTCGTCCAGCTGACGATGCCCGGGGTCCCCGACGTGTACCAGGGCTGCGAGATCGGGATGCTCTCGCTCGTCGACCCCGACAACCGCCGGCCCGTCGACTGGGCCGACCGCCGCGAGCGGCTGGCCCGCGTCGACGACGACGAGCCGTGCTTCGACCTCGACGACGACAAGATGCGGCTCACCGCGCTCGCGCTGAGGCTGCGGCGCGACCACCCGGCGGCGTTCGTCGGGCCGGACTCGTCGTACGCGCCGGTCGCCACCGGGACGGCGCACGCACTGGCCTTCGCGCGCGGCGACGCCGAGGGACCCCGCGCGGTCACCGTCGTCACCCGGGCCGCCGGGCGGCTCGCGGACGCCGGCGGGTTCGGCGAGGCATCCGTCGAGGTCCCGCCGGGGGAGTGGGTCGAGGTGCTCTCGGGGCGCGAGGTCGGTTCCGGCGCAGCGGCGCTCACCGAGCTGCTCGCCGACCGACCGGTCGCCCTCCTCGTGCGGCAGGACCCCTCGTGACCGGGCCGGTCGTCGAGGTCTGGGCGCCGGCCGCGCAGCGCGTCGAGCTCGAGTGGTCTCCCGTCCACGAATCGACGAATGTGTCACTTCCTGGACGCCGGGACGTCCACGAATCGACGAATGTGTCGAATGACGGACGCGCGGGGGCGCGGCGGGAGGCGATGGAGCCGGCCGCCGACGGCTGGTGGCGCCACGAGCTGCCGGCGGGCACCGGGGCCGTCGACTACGCCTTCGTCCTCGACGGTGACGAGCCGGCCCTGCCCGACCCCCGCAGTGCCTGGCAGCCGGGCACCGTCCACGGCCCGAGCCGCACCGTCGACACCGCCGCCTTCCCGTGGACCGACACCGGATGGCGCGGCCCGCGCGACGGCGCCGGCGGCCTCGGCGCGGTCTTCTACGAGCTGCACGTCGGCACCTTCACCCCGGAGGGCACCTTCGACGCCGCCCTCACCCACCTCGACCACCTCGTCGCGCTCGGCGTCGACGTCGTCGAGGTGATGCCCGTCGCCGCCTTCCCCACCGACCGCGGCTGGGGCTACGACGGCGTGGGGCTCTATGCGGTGCACGACGCCTACGGCGGCCCGGAGGCCTTCGCGCGCTTCGTCGACGGCTGCCACGCCCGCGGCCTCGGGGTGTGCCTCGACGTCGTCCACAACCATCTCGGCGCGAGCGGCAACTACCTCTCGCGCTTCGGCCCGTACTTCACCGAGGGCCACCACACCCCGTGGGGTGCCGCCGTCAACCTCGACGACGACGGGTCGGCCACGGTGCGCCGCTTCCTCGTCGAGAGCACGCTGCGGTGGTTCCGCGACTTCCACGTCGACGCCCTGCGCCTCGACGCCGTCCACGAGCTCAAGGACGACTCGCCGCGCCACTACCTCGCCGAGCTGTCCGACGAGGTGGCCGCCCTGGCCCTCGACCTCGGCCGGCCGCTCGACCTCGTCGCCGAGTCCGACCTCAACGACCCGGTGATGGTCACGCCCACCGCCGACGGTGGCCGGGGGATGACGGCGCAGTGGGACGACGACGTCCACCACGCCCTCCACGTGACGCTGACGGGCGAGGCGCAGGGCTACTACGCGGACTTCGCCGGGAGCCCGGACGGCGCCGAGCGCGGGCCGCTCGCGGTGCTCGCCAAGGTCCTCACCCGGGGCTTCCTCCACGACGGCACGCACTCCTCCTTCCGCGGACGCGCCTGGGGTGCGCCGGTCGACCGCGACGGACTCGACGCCCGCCGCCTCCTCGGCTACCTCCAGACCCACGACCAGGTCGGCAACCGGGCCACGGGAGAACGCATCTCGGCGCTCGTCGACGACCCGGCGCTCCAGGCCGCCGGCGCTGCCCTCTACCTCCTGGCGCCGACGACCCCGATGCTCTTCATGGGCGAGGAGTGGGCGGCCTCGACCCCGTGGCAGTTCTTCACGAGCTTCGCCGAGGACTGGCTGGCCGACGCGGTGCGCGAGGGCCGGCGCGCGGAGTTCGGCTCGCACGGCTGGTCGGCCGACGACGTCCCGGACCCCCAGGAGCCCGCGACGCGCGACCGCTCGGTCCTCGACTGGTCCGAGGTCGCCGCGCCCGCGCACGCCCGGATGCTCCGGTGGTACACCGACCTCACCGCGCTGCGACGCCGGCTCCTCGGCACCGGACCCACCCGGTTCGCCGACGTCGAGGTCGACGTCGACGAGGCCGCGCGGTGGCTCGTGCTGCGGCACGCACCGGCCGGCCGGCCGGCGTACGCGGTCGTCGTGACGCTCGCGGGGTCCGGCGGGTCGGTGCCGGTCGACGGGGCCGGCGAGGTGCTCCTCGCGTGGGATCCCGACGGCGCGGCACCGGACGGCGGGACCATCACACATCGTTGCCGATCCGTGTCCGTGCTCGCCGCGGAGCGCCCCTGACCGGCGGCTAGCCTGCCCGGGGGGCGGAGCGGCCGCCCGGTGAGGAGCGGGGCGACGTGGGCGGTGCGCGGCTGCTGCGCCGCCGGCTGGGGGCGCACCCCGTGGCCGTCGCCGCGATCGCCGTGTCGGTGCTCGCCGCGCTCGTCGTCGTCACCGCGCTCCAGCTGCTGTCCGCCGCCATCACCGAGGCCGGGGTCCGCTCGGCCCTCGACGTCCCCGCCACCGAGCGCTCGCTCGTCCTCTCCGCGTCGGTGCGGCCCGGCGACCTCGACGCCGTCGACGCCGTGTTCGCCCGGGCCGCGGCCGGGCTGCCCCGGGCGGCCGTCACGCGCGTCGGCACCGCGACGACCCGCTCGCTGCCGGGGCGCGCGGCCACCGACCGGGCCCTGCTCGCTGACGTCGAGGGCATCGACACCGCCGCCCGGCTCACCGCCGGACGGTGGCCCGAGCGCCCGTCCGACGCCGCGGCCACCGGCACCGGACGGGTCGAGGTCGCCCTGCCCGAGGCGGCCGCCACCGGCCTGGGCGTCGGGGTCGGCGACACGCTGCGGCTCGCCGACCTCGTGGACGCCGAGGCGCCGGTCGTCACCGTCGAGGTCGTCGGGACCTTCCTCCCGCGCTCGCCCCGGGACGGCATCTGGGAGGACCTGCCGCTCGGGCTCGAGGGCGTCACCGAGTCCGAGTTCACCACCTACGGGCCGTTCGTCGTCGGCCCGGGCACCTTCGACGGGCCGCTCGTCGGTCCGTCGACGGTCACCTGGCGGGCGGTCCCGGACCTCGCCGGGGTCCGCGTCGCCGACCTCCCGGCCCTCTCCACGCGCACCGACGACCTCGTCGAGGGCCTGCGCCGCGCGGTGGGCCTGCCGCTCGTCGAGGGGGACCCGGCGAGTGCGCCCACCCCGTCGGTGCCGGCCGCGAGCCCGCGCGTGCTCACGACGCTGCCGCCGCTGTACGCGGGGGCAGGGCAGGTCGCCGAACGGGTGCGGGTCTCCCTGCTCACCCCGACGATCCTCCTCGTCCTGCTCGGGACGGTGGCCCTCGTCGGGGCGGCTGCGCTGCTCGCCACGGTGCGGGACACCGAGACCCGCCTGCTCCGGACCCGGGGGGCCTCGACCGCCCGGCTCGCCGCCTTCGCGCTCGGGGACGCGGCGGTCGTCGCCGCGCTCGGCGTCGCGGGCACCGTGCTGGCGGCCCCGGTGGTCGTCCGGCTCGTCTCGGGCGAGCGACCCCTGTGGTCGACGACGTCGCTGCGCGACCCGGTGCTCTGGCGCAGCGCGCTCCCGCTGGCCGTCCTCGCGGTGACCGTGACCGTGGTGACGACCCTGTGGGTCGGGCGCACGCGCGGTGGTGGCCGCACCCGCGCCGGCCTGCGGCTGGCCGCCGGCTCCGGGCTCGACCTCGTGCTCGTCGTGCTCGGGGCGCTCGCCGCCGTCCAGCTGCGGCGCTACGACACCCTCGCGGGGACGACGGTCGACCCGCTGACGGCGGCGGCCCCCGCCCTCGTCGTCGCCGGCCTCTCCGTGATCTGCCTGCGCCTGCTCCCCGTGCTGGCCCGGGCGGCGGCCACCTGGGGCGCCCGGGGCCCCGGTCTCGACGCGGCCTGGGGCGGGTGGCAGTTCGCCCGGCGTGCGGCCGGTCAGGGCGGCACCCTCCTCCTCGTCCTGCTCTCGGTGGGGATGGGCACCATCGCGCTCGGTCACCGGTCCACGGTCGAGGGGGCGATCGCCGACCAGTCGGCGTTCGACACCGGGGCGCCGCTGCGGGTCGTGCGCGAGGTCGCCGGGCCCGGCAGCGCGGGCATCGGCACCCTCGTCGACCGTGCGGCGGGAGGCGCCGACCGGGTCACGCCGGTGTGGCGGGGCGCGGTCGAGCTCGGGGGCGTCTCGGGGGTCACCGTGCTCGGCGTCGACGCCGAGGCCGCCCGCCGGGTCCTCTCGCCGCGCCCGGACACCCTCGACGACCCGTGGACCGACGTCGCCGGCCGGCTCGCGGCCGGACGCGACCTCGGGGGCGGTGTGGCCCTCCCCGGCGCGCCCGAGCGGCTGACCGTCACCGCCGAGGTCGTCACCGACTCCCCGTTGGGCCCGGACGGCTTCGCCGCCTCGGTGCGGGTCCGCGACGCCCGCGGGCTCGTCTCCTCGGTGCCCCTCGGGGCGGTCTCGACGACGCCGCGCCCCCTCGTCGCCGACCTGCGCGGGCTCGGGCTCGTGCCGCCGCTGGCCGTCGTCGGGGTCTCGGTGCCGCTGCCCGACTACGCCTACTACTTCCTGCCCGAGCCGTCGTTCGACCTCGTCGTCAGGGCGCTGGCCGCCGACGGCACCCCGGTCGAGGTCGGTCGGGGGCTGCGGGCCTCCTCCGACCGCTCGGGCCTGTGGCTCGCCGCCGCGCCGGGAGCCTCCCGGCCGGTCCCCGCCGTCGTCACCCGCGAGGTCGCCGACGCGCTGCGGGTCGGGGCCGGACGGCAGGTGACGCTGCCCCTCGGCGTGCGCGACCTGCCGGTCACCGTCGTGTCGGTCGTCGACTCCCTGCCGACCGCGCAGGTGCCGGGCCGCGGCATCCTCCTCGACCTCCCGACCGTCGAGGCCACGCCCGAGCGGGTGGGCGGGGGCTCCGACGTCCGCAGCCGCAGCGTCTTCGAGCCGCAGGAGTGGTGGGCGGCGCCGGCCGACCCCGAGGCCGCCGCGCGGGCGGTCCGCGCCGAGGCGCCCTACGGGACGACGGTGCTCGTCGCCGACGAGGAGGCGGCCCAACGCCGCGGCGACCCCGTCAACGCGGGGATGCGCTCGGCGATGCTCCTCGTCACGCTGGCGTCGGTGCTGCTCGCGGGCGTCGGGTTCGCCGCGAGCACGGCGGCGCTGGGCCGGGCCCGTCGGCACGAGAACGCCGTACTCCTCGCCCTCGGCATGCCGCCCGGCCGCATCCGCACCGTCCTCGTCCTCGAGCGGGTGCTCGTCGTCGTCGTCACGGTGCTCGTCGGCGTGGTGCTCGGGGTCGTCGCGGCGGTCACGGTCGTCCCGCTGCTCGTCGGCGGGGACGGGCACCCCCAGGTCCCGGGCGTGCTCGTGCGGCTGCCGGTCGGCGAGCTCGCCGGCTACGCGGCGCTGCTCCTGCTCGCCCTCTCGCTCGTCGGGGCGGTGGTCCTGCGGCGCACGAGTCGCGACCTCGCCGGCGAGCTGCGCGAGGGGGAGGGCGGATGACCACGCGCCACGAGCCCGGTCGCCACGAGTCCGGGCGCCACGAGCCCGGGCGCCACGTCGCCTCGCGGCACGACCCCGGCGGGGCGTCCCCCGGGCTCGGGGCCCGGGCGCTCGCCTGGCGCGGGCTGCTCGCCGGTCGGGCCCCGGCCGTCGTGCTCGCCGTCCTCGCCGCGGTGACGGCCGCCTACCTCGTCGTCACGCCCCGGGTCGAGTCCGTCGCGGTCGACGAGGCCGTGGGCGACGCCGTGGCCGCGGCCCCGGCCGAGGCCCGCGAGATCGGGCTGCGCGCGGTGCCCGCCTCGCTCCTCGACGTCCCCGTCCCCTCGACCACCCCCGGGCCGGGGCCCCAGCCCCCGTTCGAGCGGGTCGACGCGACCTTCCGGGACGTCGTCGGCCCGGAGGTGCAGCGACTGCTCGGGACCCCGAGCTGGGCGGCCCAGAGCGACTCGGCGACGATCGCCCACCCGGACGGCACGCCGCTCAACCAGGACGGCTCGCTGGCCGTCGTCCGCGTCCAGAGCGGCCTGTCGTCGCACGTGCGGTGGGCGGCCGGCGGGGCGCCCACCGCCCCGACGACGACGCGATCCCTCGCGCCGGTGGCCCGCGGGCACGTCACCGCCGTCGTCCCCGTGGCGCTCGCGGAGTCGACCGCGCGGGCGTGGCACGTCGAGGTCGGCGACGCGCTGACCCTCGTGCCGCAGGGCCGGCTGACGCCGCTCGCCCTCGTGGTCAGCGGCACCTTCGTCGCCACCGACCCGAGCGACGGGTTCTGGAAGGCCGAGCCGCGGATGACCGGCCTCGCCGCCATCGAGGCCTCCCAGGGCGGCGTCATCAAGGAGGGGGCCGTGGTCGCCGACGCCGCGTCGTACGGCGCCGTCTCGGACGGACTCTCGCGCCCCGACCCCTCGACCGGGCAGCAGGCCGGCGAGTCGCCCGTGCTCACCTCCACCTGGCGCTACCCGCTCGAGGCCGGCCGCCTGGTGGCCGCCGACGTGCCGCGCCTGCGCCGCGTCCTCGTCCGGCTCGACACCGACACCCGCCTGTCGTCCGCCACCTCCACGCCGCTCGACGTGACGACCGGGCTGGCGAGCGTCCTCGACGGCTACGAGGCGTCGGTGGCCAGCGTGCGGGTCATGACCTCCTTCGCGACGGCCGGGCTCACGGCGCTCGCGGCGCTCGTCCTCGCGCTTACCGCCGTCGTCGCCGTGGCCCGACGGCGCGCCGAGGTGCGCCTCGTGCGGGCCCGGGGTGCCTCGCTGGTGCAGCTGCTCGGCCAGGTCGTCGGCGGCACCGCGCTCCCGGCGCTACCGCTGGCCCTCCTCGCCGTCGTGCCCGTGGTCCTCCTCGTGCGCGGGTCGCAGGGCAGCGGGACGTGGGTGCAGGTCGCGCTCGTCGCCGTCGTCCCCGCCCTCGCGGCGGCCGTCGCCGTCCTCGTGCGCGTGCGCTCGCTCGAGCACGACGACTCCGGGAAGGAGGCGGTCCGCCGAGCGCGGCTGGTGCGCACGGCGCGCCGGGTCGTCGCCGAGCTCGCCGTGCTCGCCGTCGCGGCCGCGGCCGTCGGCACCGTGCGGGCCCGGGGCGGCGAGATCGCCGCGGGGCGCACCGACTGGTACGCCGCGCTGACCCCGGTGCTCGTCGCGGTCGCGGCCGCGCTCGTCGTGCTCCGGGTGCTGCCCGTGCCGGTGCGGGCCGCGGCGCGCGTGGCGTCGCGGCGGCGCGGGCTCGTCGCCTTCCTCGGGCTCGCCCGGGCGGCGCGCACCGGGGCCACCGCGGCCCTGCCCGTGCTCGCCGTCGTCGTCGGGGCGGCGGTCCTCGCGCTGTTCGCCGCCCTGACCGTGACCATCGGCGACCAGCGTGAGGTCTCCGCGTTCCGCGCCGTCGGTGCCGAGGTGCGGGTCGACGCCGTCCGGGTCGACGCCGACGACGCCGAGGCCCTCGCCTCCCGCCCGGGGGTCGAGTCGGTGGTCCGGGCGTACGTCGCGCCGGGCGCCACCCTCGTCAGCGGGCGCCGGGCCACCCCCGTCGTCGTCGTCGGGGCCGACCCGGCGGAGTATGCGCGGCTCCTGGGTGGCACACCGCTGCGGATGGACACCGCCGTGCCCGCGTCGACGGGCGACGGGCTCACCCTGCTCGTCGGCCCGGGCACGGTGACCGGGGACGACCTCGAGCTCGCACTGCGCGGGTCCCGCGTGCCCGTGGACCGTGTCGTCGTCGACCCGGCGCTCGTCCGGCTCGGGGCCGGCCGCGAGGTCCCGGCGGTGCTCGCCCCGCTCGACCGGCTCACCGAGCTCGTCCCCTCGGTGCAGCCGAACACCGCCCTCGTCGCGGCCGACACCTCGGCGGCCGAGGCGCTGCGGACCCTGCGCGACCCCGCGGCGGCGACCCCGAGCGGCCGGGTGACCGGCGTCGACACGGTCGCGGCCGCCGAGCGGCGGGTCTCCGGGCGCGCCCTCCCGTCCCTCGTGGCCGGCACCTACCTCGCCGGGGCGCTGCTGGCCGGGGTGCTGACCCTGCTGGCCGTCGTCCTCCTCCTCGTCGCGACCCGACCCGAGCGCGCGGCGCTGGTCATCCGGCTGCGGACGATGGGTCTGCCCCACGGTGGCGAACGCGCCCTCGCCTGGACCGAGGTGCTCCCGGTCGTCGCGCTCGCGGGACTCGCGGGCGCCGTGGTCGGCGCCGTCGCCCCGTCGCTCGTCGCCGCGGCCGTCGACCTCGCGCCGTTCACCGGCGGAGCGCCGCGTCCGCCGCTGCCCGTCGTGCCGCCGGCCGCCGTCGGCGCCGGCGCGCTCGTCATCGTCCTCGGGGCCCTGGCCCTCGTCCTCGACGCCGCGGCGGCCCGCCGCGGCCGGCTCGCCGACCACCTGCGCACGGGAGACACGGCATGACCACGACCACCACCACCGCCACCAGCCGCCGGCGCCGCCGTGACACGGATCGGCCCGACGGCCCGGACATCCTCTGCGACAACCTCGTTCGCATCTTCCGGGCCGAGGGGCTCGAGGTCGTGGCGCTGCAGGGCCTCGACCTCGAGGTGCGGCGCGGGGAGCTCGTCGCCCTCGTCGGGGCGTCCGGGTCGGGCAAGTCGACGCTGCTCGGCATCCTCTCGGGGCTCGACACCCCGAGCGCGGGCCTGGCCACGGTGGCCGGTCACGACCTCGGGTCGATGGCCGGCCGCGAGCGCCTCGAGTACCGACGGCGCACCGTGGGCTTCCTCTTCCAGCAGGCCGCGGCGAACCTCCTGCCCTACCTGACGGCCGCCGAGAACGTCGAGCTGCCGATGCTCCTCGGTGGGGTGCGGCGGCGCGAGCGGGCCTCGCGCGCGCGGCAGACCCTCGAGGTGCTCGGCATCGCCGACTGCGCCGACCGGCGGCCGGGCCAGCTCTCGGGCGGGCAGCAGCAGCGGGTGGCGCTCGGCGTGGCGGTGGCCAACCGCCCGCGCGTGCTCCTCGCCGACGAGCCGACCGGCGAGCTCGACAGCCGCAGCAGCGACGAGGTCTTCGAGGCCATCCGCCGCGCCAACACCGAGTTCGGCACCACCGTCCTCGTCGTCACGCACGACGTGCTCGTCAGCGAGCAGGTGGCCCGGACGGTCGGCATCCGCGACGGGCGCACCTCGACCGAGGTGCTGCGCCGGGACGAGGTCGGGGCCGACGGCGCCGTCGGGCGGGTGGCCGAGGAGTACGCCGTCCTCGACCGCGCCGGTCGCCTCCAGCTGCCGAAGGCGTTCACGACCTCGCTCGCCATGCGCGACCGGGTGCGTCTCGGGCTCGAGCCCGACCACATCGGGGTGTGGCCGACCGGACGTCCCGACGAGGACGGGCAGGAGCAGCGGTGAGCGGGGACCTGCTGCGCGTGCACGACGTGCGCCGGACCTTCGGCTCCGGCCCGACCGCGGTGCACGCCCTGCGCGGGGTCTCGCTCGAGGTCGCGCCGGGCGAACTGGTCGCCGTGCGCGGACGGTCGGGGTCGGGGAAGACGAGCCTGCTCAACGTCATCGGCGGCCTCGACCGGCCGGACGCGGGCACGGTGCACCTCGGGGACCGCGAGGTCACCGGGATGTCGGACGCCGACCTCCTGGCGCTGCGCCGCGGACCGGTCTCCTACGTGTTCCAGTCCTTCGGGCTCGTGCCCATCCTCAGCGCGCGTGAGAACGTCGGGGTCCCTTTGCGGCTCAGGGCGGTCGACGGCGCGGAGCGTGAGCGCCGGGTCAGCGAGGCGCTCGAGCACGTCGGGCTCGGCAGCCACGGCGAGCACCGGCCGGACGAGCTGTCCGGAGGCCAGCAGCAGCGGGTCGGGCTGGCCCGGGCCCTCGTCGCCGAACCCGGGCTGCTCCTCGCCGACGAGCCGACGGGGCAGCTCGACTCCGAGACCGGCCGGGAGATCATGGAGCTCATCGCCCGGCTCGCCAAGGAGCGGACGATGACCACCCTCGTCACCACCCACGACCCGGCGCTGCTCTCGACCGCCGACCGGGTGCTGGAGATCGCCGACGGCCACCTCGTCACCGCCACCTGACCAGACGCGGTCAGTCGGGGACGCGGACCATCCCCTCCTGGGCGACGGACGCGACGAGCGTGCCGTCGGCGGCGAACATCCGGCCGACGCCGAGGCCGCGACCACCCTGGGCCGACGGCGACTGCTGCGCGTAGAGGACCCACTCGTCGGCTCGCGCCGGGCGGTGGAACCACATCGCGTGGTCGAGGCTGGCCATCTTGAGTCCCGGTGTGCTCCAGGGCAGTCCGTGGCGTCGGAGCACCGGCTCGAGGAGGCTGTAGTCGGAGGCGTAGGCGAGCACGGCGTCGTGGACGAGCGGTTCGTCGGGCAGCCGGCCGACCGCGCGCATCCACACGTGCTGGGCCGCGACCTGCTCGGCGGCCGGAGCGGCGAAGAGGTTGCCCTCGACGTGGCGCAGCTCGATGGCGCGGCGCGACAGGTGCCGGGCGCGGGGGTCGTCGACGCCGGCGAACAGGTCGGCGAGCGAGGGGAGGGTCTCGGGGCCGGGGACGTCCGGGGCCGGGTCCTGGTGGTCGAGGCCGCCGTCGGGCTCCTGGAAGGACGCGCTCATCGAGAGGATCGGCTTGCCGTGCTGGATGGCGTGCACCCTGCGGGTCGAGAACGACCGGCCGTCGCGCATCCGCTCGACGCTGAAGGTGATCGGCCGGGTGTCGTCGCCGGGGCGCATGAAGTAGGCGTGGATGGAGTGCAGGCGCCGGGGCACGTCGCCGACCCCGACGACCGTGCGGCCGGAGGCGACGACGCCCTGAGCCAGCACCTGGCCGCCGAACACCCGCCCGTGCGGCTGCTTTTGGCTGCGCCCACGGAAGAGGGTGATGTCCTCGGCGAAGGTCTCGGGCAGGGTCAGGCCCTCCGGCAGCGAGGCGTCGCGCGGCTGGACGCTGACCTGCGCCGAGCCGAGCTCCTCGAGGTCGAGGGTCTCGAGGAGGTCGACGAGGGGGTCCGGGTGCTCGCTGGTCACGCGCGCCACGATATCCAGCGGCCGCCCGCTGGCCGAACGCCGATCCTCCTCAGGCGACGAGGGGGCGACGCGGACGGGCACGCGTGCCGCGACGGGCGACCGTCCGGCCGGAGCGCACCCGCCCGGCGGCGCGGGCCAGCCGGTGCACGGCCTCGACCATCGACGCCGGGGGCAGGACGTGCGGCAGCCGCAGCCACCGGTCGAGGCCGCCGTCAACGGCGAACCGCGGGCCGGCCGCGACGAGCAGCCCCTCGTCCTCCGCGGCCGCCGCGAGGGCGGTCGAGGACAGGTCGGCGGGCAGCTCGCACCAGAGCGAGAGCCCACCGCGCGGCACGAGGCACCGCACCTCGGGGAGCGTGTCGGCCAGGGCCGCGACGAGGGCCGCCCGGGCGGCGACGAGGTCGTCACGGCGCTCGGGGGTCAGGCCGGGGGAGCGCTGCATCAGCTCGGCGAGCACCAGCTGCTCGAGGACCGGGGCGCCGAGGTCGCCCGAGACGCGGGCCTCGACGAGCGGGCGCAGGGCCCCGCGCGGCGCCCGGACCCAGCCGGTGCGCAGGCCGCCCCAGTGCGACTTCGACGCGCTGCCGATGGTCACCGCCGCCGCGGCGTGGGCGGCGAACGGGAGCACCGGCGGTCCGCCGTCGAGGTCGATCTCGGCGATCGTCTCGTCGACGACCGGTGTCGTGCCGGCGGCCGTCAGGGCCCGGGCCAGCCGGGCGCGCTGCTCGTCGGGCATCAGGGCGCCGGTCGGGTTGTGGAAGTCGGGGATGAGGACGGCCGCCCGGCCCGCCGCCGCCTCGACCGTCCGCTCCGCCTCGTCGAGGTCCCAGCCGTCGGGGTCGACGACGAGCGGGCGCAGCCGGGCGCCGGCGGCCCGGAGGGCGTCGACGGTGTTCGGGTAGGTCGGGTCCTCGACGACGACCCGGTCGCCGGGGCGCATCAGCGCACGGGCCACGACTCCCAGCCCGGCGACCGCGCCGGAGGTGACGAGCACGTCGTCGGCCGAGGTCGGCAGCCCGCGGTCGCGGTAGCGCTGGGCGATCGCCTCGCGCAGGTCGGGCACACCGTGGGTCAGGTAGCCGGCGCCGGAGAGGTAGGAGGGGAGGCGCTCGACGGCCCGCTCGTAGGCCTCGACGACGCCGGCGGGGGCCCGCGTCGCCGCGCAGGTGAGGTCGATGACGCCCTCGGCGACGTCGGCCGGGTACAGGCCGCCGGTGCCCCGGCGCAGGGGTGCCGATGGGAGGGTGGCGACCGACCCCGAGCCGCGCCGCGAGGTGAGGTACCCGGACTCGCGGAGGACGTCGTAGGCGCGGGTCACCGTCGTCCGGCTGACGCCGAGCGGCCCGGTGAGGTCGCGCTCGCTCGGCAGGCGGGTGCCCACCGGGATGCGCCCGTCGGCGACGGCCAGGCGCAGGGCGTCGGCGAGGGCCCGGTAGGCCGGCCGGCTCGCCGCGACGTCACCGACGAGGCGGGCCGTGCGGGCGGCGCTGACGGTGGGGGTGGCGGGAGCGGGCGCGGTCACGAGGCCACTGTGGCACGATTGGCCCTCGAATCCAGTGCCAATTCACCCCACGATGGACCCCATGACCCCGCTCCAGCTGGCCCGCCGCTCGGTCGGCCGACGCGTCGAGCTCGTGCCGATGACCCCGCTCGAGCAGCTGCGCGCCGGCCACCTGCCGCGTCGTGTCGTCCAGCTCCTCGTCGGGCTCGGGCTGTTCGGCGTGACGATGGCGCTCATGCTGCGGGCGACGCTCGGGCTCGAGCCGTGGGGCGTCCTCACCTACGGGCTGACGCTGCACGTCCCGATGACCTACGGTCAGATGGTCATCGCGAGCAGCTTCGTCGTCCTGCTGCTGTGGATCCCGTTGCGGCAGTGGCCGGGGCTCGGAACCGTGCTCAACGCCGTCGTCATCGGCCTGGCGACCGACGCGACGCTCTCGGTCGTGCCGCCGATCGAGTCGCTCGGCTGGCGGGTCGTCGCGATGGTCGTCGGGGTCGTCGGCAACGGCGCCGCGGGGGCGATGTACATCGGCAGCCAGCTCGGCCCCGGGCCGCGCGACGGCCTGATGACCGGCCTGGCTCGCCGCACCGGCCGCTCGATCCGGTTGGTGCGCACCTGCCTCGAGGTCACCGTCGTGACGCTCGGCTGGCTGCTCGGCGGGATCGTCGGCGTGGGGACCGTGCTCTATGCCCTGCTCATCGGCCCGGTCGTCCAGTTCTTCCTGCCGCTGCTCACCGTGCGGCTCGAGGCTCCGGCCCCACGGCCCACCGCACGTACGCGTCCCGCAGCGCGGCGCTGAACGCCTCGGGGTCGCGCGGACGCACCCGCACCGACCCGCCGTCGTCGAGGGGCACCGAGACCGCCCCGTCGCCGGACGGAGGGGCCACGAGCTGCGCGGTCCCCGCCGCCAGCTCGTGGAAGACGAAGACGACCTCGTCGACGACGAGCCGATCGCCGGACACGGCGAGCCCCCGGCCCTGCGACCACCCGTCGAACGCGCCGTCCCCGAGGACGAGCCAGGCCGGGACCGCGGCGAGGGCGAGCGCGGTGACCGCCCAGTCCCACCCGCCGTCGGGCGTCAGGTCGAGGCCGTCGCCACCGGACCTCAGGAGCACCGTCGCGGCGAGCACGGCCAGGGCGGTGCCGACCACGCCGGCGTCGAGCCAGCGCCGACGGTGGTCCTCGACGAAGGAGTACTCGTCAGCCATGGCGTCCACCCTAGGTCAGGGACGAGCTGCCGGCTCGGCCCGCCAGGACCACACCGCCGCGGCCCAGGCACAGGCGAGGAGGACGAGCGAGGCGCCGAGCGCCCAGCGCAGCGCCGAGCCCGGGTCGTCGGTGCGGGACACCGCGACCTGGTAGGTGGTCATGAGCACCGCCGCCCCGATGGCGGCCCCGATGCGCTGGCCGGTCTGCAGCGCGCCGCCGGCGGCTCCGCCCATCCGCGGGGGGACCTCGGCGAGGGAGAGGGTGATGTTCGGCGAGACGACGGCCCCCCCGCCGAGCCCCGCGACGAGGAGCGGGAGGGCGAGGACGAGCCAGGCCACCGGCGCCTCGCCCGGCGCGACGAGCGCGAGGGCGACGAGGCCGGCCATCATCACGCTGAGCGCGATGACGGTGAGCGGTCGCCCCACCCGGCTGACGACCCGGCCGGCGAGCGGCGCCGCGACGGCGGACCCGACCGCGAAGGGGGTGAGCAACAGGCCGGCGTGCAGCGGCGTGTAGCCGAGGCCGTCCTGGAGGTAGACGCTGAGGACGAGGAAGACGCCGGTGAAGCCGGTGAAGTAGAGGCTGCCGACGGCGATGCCGCTGGCGTAGCCGGGCGTGGTCCGCAGCAGGCCGAGGTCGAGCAGGGGCGACCCCCCGGCACCGACGACCGCCCGCTCGTGCCGGACGAAGGCGACCCCGAGGGGTGCGACGAGCAGCAGGAGCAGCAGCGGCCAGCGCTGGCCCGTCTCGAGGCTGACGACGGGGTAGAGCAGGGCGAGCACGGCGCCGCCGAGGAGCACGGCGCCCCGCCCGTCGAGACGGGTGTCCGGCGGGGTGTCGTCGTCGACCCGGCCGGGCACGAGGCGGGCGATGGCGACGAGGAGCACCGCGCCGATGGGCACGTTGACGAGGAAGATCCAGCGCCAGCCGCTCTCCTCGCCGAACGCCGCGATGAGCAGCCCGCCGAGCACCGGCCCGATCGCCGACGACACGGACACGGTGAAGCCGAACAGCCCGAACGCGATGCCCCGCTCCGGCCCGCGGAACAGGGACTGGATGAGCCCCGAGCTCTGCGGGGTCAGCAGGCCCGCGGCCACGCCCTGGACGAGGCGGGCGCCGACGAGGACGGCGACGTGCGGCGCGAGTCCGGCTGCAGCGGAAGCGAGCACGAAGCCGGTGAGGCCGATGAGCATCATCCTCCGCCGCCCGTGCGCGTCGCCGAGCCGGCCGCCGCTGACGAGGACCAGCCCGAGGGCCAGGGCGTACCCGGAGACGACCCACTGGATGCTGCCCGCGCTCGTGTCGAGGCCGGTGCGCATCGAGGGGATCGCGACGTTCACGATCGTCACGTCGAGCAGCACCATGAAGCCGACGGTCAGGGTGACGCCGAGGATGCGCCAGCGCCGGGGGTCGGGAGCGTCGTCGCGGGTGGTGTCGGCGCGTTCCTCAATCTCCTGGCTCACCCGGCCACGCTAGGTGGTGCGGTGGCCGGGCGGTGTCGGAGGGGCGGGATGGCCCGGCGCTGTTCAGGGTGGGGTGCTGCGGGGACTCTCGGTTGAGTCGTATCCGGGGGCAACCGAGAGGGGCGGCGGGTGGAAGGGGGTGCGCAGACTCTCGGCTGCTTCACGATCCGGAGCAACCGAGAGCGGTCGCACACCACGGTGACCCCTCGGGCCGCACGGCCCGACCCGCGCCCACGACACCGACCGGTGACGGGAGGAAGCCCGGTGCCCGACCGGACGACCGCTCAGCCGTCGACGGCGAGCGCGAAGGGCAGCACCCCGGGTGCGCCGGCCTGCCGCAGGGCGCGCCCGGCGACGGTGAGGGTCCAGCGGGAGGAGACGACGTCGTCGACGAGGAGCACCGGCCCGGGGCAGCCGTCGAGCGCGGCGGCGAGGTCGGGTCCGACGACGAGCCGCTCCCAGACCCCCGCGAGCCGGTAGGCGCTGTTGCCGCCCATCTCGCCGGTGGGGCCGTCGTGGGCGAGGTCGAGGCTGCCGAGGAGGCGCAGCCGCCCGATCTCGGCGAGCCCGGCCGCCAGCGAGCCGACGAGCTGCGGGCGGTGGCGCGAGGGCACCGCGACCACGCCCACGGGTCGCTCGGCCCAGCCCCACTCGGCGAGGACCGGGACGCAGGCGCGGAGCAGCTCAGGAGAAGCGGGCGCGTCCTCACGGAGCACCTCGCGCAGCCGCTGCCCCCACCCGAGGTCCGAGAGGCGGGCCAGGGCCCGCCCGGGCAGCAGTCCCTCCTCCGGCGGGATCTTCCCCTTGACCGGCACCCCGATGCGCTCCATCCCGGTGGGCCACTGGGCGCGCGGGTCGAGGTCGACCCCGACGCGGGTGAGCCGCTCGCGCGCGGCACCGACGACGGTGTCCGGGACGTCGGTGGCGTACCAGGGCCCGGCGCACCCGTCGCAGCGACCGCAGGGGACGGCGGTGTCGTCGTCGAGGGTCTCCTGGAGGAAGGCCATCCGGCAGGCGTCGGTGCGTTCGTAGTCGAGCATCAGCTGCTGCTCGTCGCGCCGGGCCGCGGCGACCCGTTCGTAGCGCTCGGCGTCGTAGTCCCAGGGCACGCCGGTGGCGGTCCATCCGCCGGAGACCCGCTGGACGGCGCCGTCGACGTCGAGGACCTTGAGGAGCAGCTCGAGGCGGGTGCGGCGGACGTCGACCGCGGTCTCGAGGGCGGCCGTCGACAGCGGCCGCCCGGCCTCGGCGAGGGCCCGGAGCACGGCGTCGGCCTGGTCCTCGCGGGGCATCGACACGCTCGCGAAGTACTGCCAGATGTCCCTGTCCTCGGGGCCCGGGAGGAGGAGCACGTCGGCCCGCTCGGTGGCGCGACCGGCACGCCCGACCTGCTGGTAGTACGCGACCGGGCTGTTCGGCGCGCCGAGGTGGACGACGAACCCGAGGTCGGGCTTGTCGAAGCCCATCCCGAGGGCCGACGTGGCCACCAGGGCCTTGACCTCGTTGTGCCGCAACGCCTCCTCGAGCCGTTCGCGGTCGGCGGGGTCGGTGCGGCCGGTGTAGGAGGCGACCGCGTGGCCGGCCTCGCGCAGGGCGGTGGCGACGTCCTCGGCGGCCGAGACGGTGAGCGCGTAGACGATGCCGCTGCCGGGCAGCTCACCGAGGTGGGCGAGCAGCCAGCCGAGCCGCTGCTCCGGGGACATCGAGCGGAGCACCCCGAGGCGCAGCGAGTCGCGGGCGAGGCCGCCGCGCACGGTGAGCACGGGCCGGCCCCCGACGGCCAGCTGCTCCTCGACGTCGTGGACGACCCGGGCGTTGGCGGTGGCCGTCGTGGCGAGCACGGGGACGTCGGGCGGCAGGGTGGCGAGCAGGTCGCGGATGCGGCGGTAGTCGGGCCGGAAGTCGTGGCCCCAGTCGCTGACGCAGTGCGCCTCGTCGACGACGAGCAGGCCGCAGCGGCGGGCGAGGTCGGGGAGCTGCTCGTCGCGGAAGCGCGGGTTGTTGAGCCGTTCCGGGCTGACGAGGAGGACGTCGACGGCGTCCTCGGCCAGGGCCGTGCGGACCTCGTCCCAGTCCTGGGCGTTGGCGGAGTTCATCGTCACGGCGCGGATGCCGGCCCGACCGGCCGCGGCGATCTGGTCGCGCATCAGGGCGAGGAGGGGGCTGATGATGACCGTCGGCCCGGCGCCCTCGGCGCGGCGCAGCGCGGTGGCGACGAAGTAGACGGCCGACTTGCCCCACCCGGTGCGCTGGACGACGAGGACGCGCGAGCGGTCGGCGACGAGGGCCGAGACCGCCTCGAGCTGGCCGTCGCGGAAGTCGGCGTCCGGCCGGCCGACCAGCCGGCGCAGCGCCTCGCGGGCGCGCTCGGTGAGGGCGGGCGTCGGCGGAGCGGGGGCGGGGGCCGCGGCGGGTGTCGTCATGGTCGCTCCACCGTAGGCGCTGCGCCCGACACCGCGTCGTCCGCCGTCCACGGGGCCGGCACCCACTGCCGCTGCAGAGCTTTCTCTCCGGATGCCGAAAAGTTCACCCACGTGCCGGTTGCAACCGGCAGGTCACTGAAGGTTCCGGCAGGCCGGAGAGAAAGTTGGGGCGACGGCCGGTCGGAGGGGAGGGCGGCGAGGGGCGCGGCTCAGGTCCAGCCGAGGTCGTCGACGCCGCCGGGGACGTCGGCCGCGGGGTCGTAGGGCGTGCGCGTGAACCGGAACGAGGCGAGGTCGAGGTGCGACACCGTCCCGTCGGCCCGCCGCACCACCCGCAGCGGCTCCCCGGTGTTGTACCCGTCGAGCCCGACCCACTCGTCCTCCCCGACCCGGGCGAACCGCGAGCCGCGCGCCGTCCCCGGCTCCCCGAGCACGAGGTGCTCGCCGACCGAGCGGGCCGTCGTCACCGACGGACCCCAGTGCCACGTCCCGACGAGCTCGAGCAGGTCGGCGGTCCCGGATGCCACCCACGGCTCGACGGGCGCCGGCTCCTCGTCGTGCAGCACCCCGAGCAGCCGGTCGGCGAGCCCGCGCATCACCGTCGTCGAGGTCGTGTTGGCGAGCGTGACGACCCCGTCACCCCCGTCGAGGCGCACCCGCAGCCCGGCGAGGAAGCCCGGCATCGACCCGCCGTGCCCGGCGTAGCGGACCCCGTCGACGTTCCACACCTGCCAGCCGAGACCGTGCGCCCCGGTCCACGGCTGGCCGACCTCGTCGACGACGTGGTGCGGCTCGCACATCTCCTCGAGGGTCTCCGTCGACAGCAGCCCCGCCGTGTCACCCCCGAGGAAGGCCGCCCACCGCGACAGGTCGCGGACGGTGGTCCACAGCTGCCCGGCCGGCGCCATCGCCCCGCCGTCGTGCTCGGGCTCGGGCAGCAGCACGTCGGCGAAGGGGTGGACGGCCAGGCCCGGCGCGGCCCGCCCGGACGGCCGCGTCGTCGTCCGCGTCATGCCCAGCGGCTCGAGCAGCTCGGTGCGCACGACGTCGGCCCATCCCGTCCCGTGCGCCACCTCGAGCAGCCGCCCGAGGGCCGCGAAGCCGACGTTCGAGTAGTGGAAGCGGCGCCCGGCCCGGAACCGCTGCCCGGCCGGTGTGGCGACCCCGGCGCCGGCGAGCGCGTCCCAGCCGTCACCCGGCGTGCGTTCCCACCACGGCCCGTGGGTCTCGGCCTGCACCCCGCCGGAGTGCGACAGCAGCTGCTCGACCGTCACGGCGCCGAGCGAGGACCCCGGCACGTGCGCGTCGAAACGGTCGGCGAGGTCGAGGCGGCCGGCGTCGCGCAGCCGCAGCACGCAGACGCCGACGAAGGTCTTCGTGATCGACCCCATCCGGTACTGCGTGTCGTCGTCGGCCGCGGGACCGCCGGCGCGCCCGTCGAGCGTGCCGACCGCCCCGGACCAGACGAGCTCCCCGCCGCGGACGAGGCCGGCGGCGACCGACGGCACCCGCCCCTCGCGCTGGGCGCCGGCGAGGGCGTGGTCGAGCAGGGTGCGGGTGCGGTCGGCGATCGTCACCGGGTCACCCTAGGACCGCCCGCTGCGCGTCCGCTGTGGCGGCTGCGAGGATGGCCCCATGGCCGACCCCTACGTCGTCGACGTCCCGCTGCGCTGGTCCGACATGGACGCCTACGGGCACGTCAACAACGTGCAGTACCTCCGGCTCCTCGAGGACGCCCGCGTCATCGGCTTCCGCGAGTGGTTCCCCGACCGCCCGGCCCTGCTCGACGAGGGCATCGTCGTCACGCGGCACGTCATCGAGTACCGGGCCCCGCTCACCTACCGGCCCGAGCCGGTCGAGGTCGACATGTGGGTCACGCGGGTGCACGGTGCGGGGTTCGACCTCGGCTACGTCGTCCGCGACCCGGCGTCGGTCGGCGACGCCACCTACGCCGTCGCCGAGACCGGCCTGGCCCTCTACGACTTCGCCGGCGCCCGACCGCGACGCCTCGAGCCCGCGGCCCGTGAGGCGCTCGCCGCCCACGTCGGCGAGCCCGTCACCTTCCGCCGGGCCGGCCGGTGAGCGAGGTCCTCCGGCTCGTCGACGCCGCCGCGCTCGGCGACCTCGGCCGCTACGCCGCCCGCGCCCGCGCCCTCGACGAGCAGGGGGCGATCCGCCTCCAGGCGTCCGGGGAGGTCCTCGCGGCCTGGGTCGGCGTGCTCCCGGGCAGCGGCATCCTCGCCGAGGGCACGGTCCTCGGGCTGCGGACCTTCGCCCTCGCCGAGCCGGCCGCGTGCGACGTCGTCGTCCCGCTCGGGGCGGTCACCGACCGCACCGCCCGCCACGGCGGCACCGGCGACCTCTCGCTGCCGCCGACCCGCGCGCTCGCGCCGTGGTCGGCGGTCACGCCGCCGCGCTCCGGCTGGGAGCCGGCCGGCGAGGTCGCCGCCGACGGGCTCGCCGACTCGGCCCGCACGGGCCTCGTCGAGGTCGGGGCGGCGGTGCGCGAGCGCGGTGCCGCGGCCGGGTTCGTCCGCGACCGGGTGTGGGCCCGCGAGGCGGCCGGCGGCGTCCGGGCCGGCGGGGCCTTCGCCGCGTTCTCGCTCGGGTTCCTCGCGCCGGGCAGCACCGTGCGGGTGTTCCGCGCGAACCGCTGGACCCGCCTCACCTGCGCCGGCGGTCACGTCCTGATGCGCTGACCCGCCGGGACGACGACGGCGGCCACGAGGGCCAGCCCGAGGAAGATCGCCCCGAAGAGGGCGTTGTCCTGCCCCGGGTCGTGCGCGGCCGCGAAGGCCGCGGTGGCGCCGGCGATGCCGAGGACGCTGCCGAGCACGTCGGCGAGCTGGATCGACGAGGACGCCTCGCCGTGCTCCTCGAGCGGGCTCAGCTCGAGGGCGAGGATGGTCGTCGTCGTGACCCCCGCGCCCATCGACAGCCCGGCGAGCAGGAGCGCGAGCACGCTCAGCCAGGCCGGCAGGTTGGCCCAGGCGACGACCGAGAGCCAGATGAGCCCGAAGGTCAGGACCAGCCCGCCGACCTCGACGAGCCGGTACCGCGGCAGGTGCAGCGCGTCGTGGCCCTGGTACCAGGCACCGACCGCCCACCCCACGGCGCCGACGGCCAGCGCCAGACCGGCCACCTGGAGGCTCGCGCCGCGCTGGCCGGCGAGGAAGAGCGGGACGTAGGTGATGCCGCCGTAGAACGCCGCGCAGAGCAGCGCCCGGGAGAGGATGACGCTCGGCAGCCCGGCCCCCATGACCCAGGTCGCCCGCGGCAGGAGCACCGGCGCCACCGCCACCACCCCGGCGAGGCCGACGAGCGCGACGACCGTCTTGGGCGACCACGCGAAGACGAGCTCGTGGGTGCCGTACTGGAGCGCCCCGGCCGCGAGCGCGACACCGAGCCCGGCCCAGGCGGCCCGCACGTGGGCGCGGTGGTCACGCCCGGACACCGCCTCGCGCAGCCCGGAGGTGTCGACCCGCCGCTGCGCGTGCGAGAGCGCGAAGACCGTGACGACGACGGGCGCCACGACCCCCCAGAACACCCAGCGCCACGAGAGGTTCTCGGTGAGCCAGGCCGACAGCGGCGGCCCGGCGAGCGAGGGGACGACCCACGCCGCGGAGATGTACGTGAAGAGGCGGGGTCGCATCCCCTCCGGGTACACGCGGCCGGCGATGACGTAGAGCATGACGACGAGCAGCCCGCCGCCGAGCCCGGTGAGGGCGCGCCCGACGAGGAAGACGTCGAGGCGGGTCGCCGAGCCGCAGGTCGCCGCTCCGGCCGCGAGGAGGACCTGCCCGACGACCGCGCCGGGCAGCGGGCCCGAGCGGTCGGACCACACGCCGGCGAGGACGATGCCGAGCAGCTGGGCGGTGAGCATCACCGAGAAGGCGAAGCCGTAGGAGCGGACGGCGTCGAGCTCGCGGGCCACGGCGGGCATCGCGGTGGAGACGGCCATCGACTCGAAGGCGACGATCGTCACGAGCGCGAGGACCGCGAGGGTGACCTCGAGGTACGGCCTGCTCAGGGGCCCCTCGGCCGTCTCCGTCGCGTCGGTCCGCATCGCCGCCACCCTAGCCCTCCGACCCGGGCGTGAGGGGGTGGCCCCGCTCGGCGAGCACGTCGCGCAGGACGTCGATGCGGTCGGCGACGAGGCCGTCGACCCCGAGGTCGAGCAGCCGGTGGAACTCGTCGGCGTCCTCGCGCGACCAGTCGTGGAACCACACGTGGACCTGCTTGCCGAGGCCGTGCGCGCGCCGGACGAGGCCGGGCGTCACGAGCGTCACGGTGCGGCCGCCGACGCGGTGCTCGGCGGGGATCTGGAGGACCGGCGCCGGGGTGTGCAGCAGGCGCGACACGAGCGCGGGGGAGACGCGCAGCAGGGCGGTCCCCACCTGCCCGGCCGCCGTCGCGACGCCGGGTCCGAGGGCCCGGCGGGCCGCCCGCACCCGGCGCGGCGAGAAGGACCCGATGCACACGCGCCCGGTGGCCCCGTGCGCGCGGATCACCTCGAGCGTCGGCGCCAGCGCGTCGTCGGCCTTGACGTCGATGTTCACCCGGGCCGTCGGGAACGCCTCGAGCAGGTCGGCGAGCAGCGGGACGGGCTCGACGCCGCCGACGCGGGCCTCACGCACCCGCGCCCACGGCAGCCGGGCGATGTGCCCGGTGCCGTCGGTGACGCGGTCGAGGGCGACGTCGTGGAAGGCGACGACCTGCCCGTCGCTCGTCGCGTGGACGTCGGTCTCGAGGTACCGGTAGCCCATCGCGACGGCCCGACCGAAGGCGACGAGCGTGTTCTCGAGCCCGACGTTCTCGGCGAGCTTGGCCCCGCCGCGGTGGGCGAGCGCGAGCGGGCCCGGCGCCGAGAGGTACGCGAAGTCGGCGGCGCGCACGGTCAGGACGCCGAGGGGCGCACCCAGGCCGTCGTGTCGCCGGGGAGCAGGCCGCCGTCGAGCGGCGCCGACGAGACGAGCACCTCGCCCGCGGGCAGGGTGACCGGCTCGCCGCCGGTGTTGGTGACGACGAGGAGCTCGTCACCGTCGTCCGCGGTCGCCCGGAAGGCGACGACCTGCGGACCGGCGAGGGCGTCCCACGCCAGCGCCCGGGCGCCGAGGCGCAGCGAGCGGCGCAGCGAGAGCAGCGTGCGGTAGAGCTCGAGGGTCGAGCCCTCGACCCCCTCCTGCTGGTCGACGGCGAGGTCGGCGTAGGCCTCCGGCTGCGGCAGCCACGGCGAGTCGCCGGGGCCGAAGCCGAGGCTCGGCGCGTCCTTGACCCACGGCACCGGCACGCGGCAGCCGTCGCGCCCGGCGATCTCGCCGTCGGTGCGCAGGTACGTGGGGTCCTGGCGGACGTCGTCGGGCATCGTCGTGTGCTCGGGCAGGCCGAGCTCCTCGCCCTGGTAGAGGTAGGCCCCGCCGGGCAGGGCGAGCATCAGCGCGGTGGCGGCGCGGGCGCGGCGCAGCCCGAGGGCGGCGTCGGGCTGCGGGTCGGTGGCGCGGATGCCGTTGGTGCGCGGCTGGTCCTGGTCGAGCCCGAACCGGGTGGCGTGCCGCACGACGTCGTGGTTGGAGAGCACCCAGGTCGTCGGGGCGCCGACCGCATCGTTGGAGCGCAGCGAGGACTCGACGACCGCCGTGAGGGCGGCGGCGTCCCAGTGCGTGTCGAGGAAGTCGAAGTTGAAGGCCTGGTGCATCTCGTCGCCGCGCACGTATCGGGCCAGCCGGGTCTCGGGCTTGACCCACGCCTCGGCGCAGAGGATGCGGTCGGGCTCGCCGTAGGAGTCGAGGACCTTGCGCCACGCCCGGTAGATCTCGTGGACGCCGTCCTGGTCCCACATCGGGGCGTTGCCGGTGGCGTTGTGGTCGAGGACGGGCGCGCCGTCGTGCCCCTCGAGCGTGGGCGCGTCGTGACCGACGCCGAGCGGGCCTCCGTCGGCGTCGACCTCGTCGAAGACGCCCATCCGGCCGTGCCAGTCGGGCAGGCCCTCCTTCTTGACGAGGCCGTGGGCGACGTCGACGCGGAAGCCGTCGACCCCCCGGTCGCACCAGAAGCGCAGGACCGACTCGAGCTCCTCGCGGACCTCGGGGTTGTCCCAGTTCAGGTCGGGCTGGGTGACGTCGAAGATGTGGAGGTACCACTGGCCGGGGGTGCCGTCGGCCTCGGTGACCCGCGACCAGCCGCGCCCGCCGAAGACCGAGGGCCAGTTGTTCGGCGGCTCGTCGCCGTCCGGGCCCTTGCCGTCCCGGAAGACGTAGCGGTCGCGCTCGGGGCTGCCGGGGCCCGCGGCGAGGGCGGCCCGGAACCACGCGTGCTCGCTGCTCGTGTGGTTGGGCACGAGGTCGACGACGACCTTGAGCCCGAGGTCGTGGGCGGTCGTGATGAGGGTGTCGGCGTCCGCGAGGGTGCCGAAGCGCGGGTCGACGTCGCGGTAGTCGGCGACGTCGTAGCCCGCGTCGTTCATCGGGGAGACGTAGAACGGGCTGAGCCACAACGCATCCACGCCGAGGTCGCGCAGGTAGGGCAGGCGCGCGGTGATGCCCGGGAGGTCGCCGATGCCGTCGCCGTCGGCGTCGGCCCACGAGCGGGGGTACACCTGGTAGATGACGGCGTCGTGCCACCACGGGGCGCCGGGGGAGTCGGCGGGGTGGACGGTGGTGCCGGGTGCGGTCGGGGTCGGCGTGGTGTCCTGGGTCACCCGACCCATGCTTCCGCATCGGGTGGCCGCGGCGAAATCAGACGCGGGGCGAGTTCACGGGGTGAGCGGGGGGTGCCCGTGCCCGTCGTCGGTGTTGACGAGCATGTGCGCGGCACGCAGGAAGTAGTCGCGCATCTGCTCGGCCTGCGGCTCGGGGATGCCGGCCCGCTCGACGGCGTCGAGCATGTGCCGCATCCACCGGTCGCGCATGTCGAGCGTCACCGGGAACGGCGCGTGGCGCATCCGCAGCCGGGGGTGTCCGCGCTCCTGGCTGTAGTCGGTCGGGCCGCCGAAGTACTGGGTGAGGAACATCCGCAGGCGGCGCTCGGCCGGCGCGAGGTCCTCCTCCGGGTAGAGCGCCCGCAGCGCCTCGTCGGCGGCGACGCCCTCGTAGAACGCGGCGACGAGCCGCTCGAACGTCGGTGCGCCACCGACCTCCTCGTACAGGCTCACGGGTGCGTCCCTCCGGCGAACGGCGGCAGCGGCGGCCCCTGGATGCCCGCCGCGTCGAGGGCGTCCTTGAGCCGCAGCCGCAGCTCGCGCTGGACGCCGAAGTTCTCGCCGGGCAGGCACTTGACGAGCACCCGCACGGTGACGGTCTGCCCCGTGATGGCGTCGACGCCGAGCACGGTCGGCGGCTCGACGATCTTGGGCTCCCACTCCGGGTCGGTGCCGAAGGCCTCGGCGGTCTCGCGGACGACGGCCAGCACGCGGTCGACCGGCTCGCGGTAGGAGACCGGCATGTCCACCCAGGCCGCGGAGTAGCCCTGGGACCGGTTCCCGATGCGGACCACCTCGCCGTTCCGGACGTACCAGGTGATGCCGTCGGCGTCACGCAGCCGCGTGACCCGGAGGGTGACCTCCTCGACGGTGCCGATCGCCTCGCCGGTGTCGATGACGTCACCGACACCGTACTGGTCCTCGAAGATCATGAAGATGCCCGAGAGGAAGTCCTTGACGAGGCTCTGGGCGCCGAAGCCGAGGGCCACGCCCCCGACGCCGGCCGAGGCGAGCAGCGGCCCGAGCGGCAGCCCGACGGCGGCCATCACCGTGAGGACCGTGACGAGGCCGACGACGAAGGTCGAGATGCTCCGCAGCAGCGAACCCATCGTCTCGACCCGCTGGCGGTGCCGCTCGTTGGCCAGGCCCGTGGCGGTGGCCAGCACCCGGCCGGCGCCGCCGCTCGTCGCGATGCGGGCCGCCGTGCGCGAGGTCATCGTCGTGACGACCCGGCCGATGAACCGGTGCAGCGCCCACCGGGCGAGCGCCCCGAGCAGGAGGACGACGAGGACCTTGACCCCGCTCGTCAGGAGCCACTTCTGCGCCTGCGTCCAGTAGTCACCGAGGACGTCGGCGTCGAGCAGCGAGAGGTCGAGGGCGGGGAGGGCGTCAGTCACGGGCATCGCGCTCCTGGGCGGCGAGCGCGCGCGCCACCGGGTCGCGGTTCTCGGCGACGAGGCGGCGCAGCGCGGCAGGGCGGTCGGGGTTGGCGTCGAGCCAGGCCTGGGTGGCCTCGAGCAGGCCGGCATCGACGACGGGGAAGGGGTAGAAGCCGAGGACGATGCCCTCGACGAGGGCGTGCGAGCCCTTGTCCTCGACCGTGTCGAGCATCGTGACGTAGCGCTCGACGAAGGGGCGCAGCAGCTCGGGAGGCGTTGCGCCACGGGCGAACCCGAGCCCGATGGCGTCGACGACGGCGTTCGGCTTGCCGGTCTCCTCGACCGCCTCGCGCCACGCCCGCTCCTTGGCCTCGGCGGTCGGGACGGAGGCGAGCGCCTTCGCCGCGCGCTCGCGGCCGGTGGCGGTGTCCTCCCGGGCCCGCTCGGCGTCGATCTCGTCCTCGGTGGCCGCGCCCGCGGCGGCCAGCGCCGTCAGCAGGGTCCAGCGCATCTCGAAGTCGACGTCGAGGCCCTCGAGCACCTCGGTGCCGTCGAGCAGGCCGCGCAGCGTCGACGGGTCGTCGCCGGCGGTCGTCATCCCGGCGGCGGCGGTGACGAGCTGCAGCTGGGCGTCGCTGCCCGGCTCGGCGTCGCGGGCGATCTCCCAGAGGCGGTCTCGGGTGGCGGCGCGGGTCGAGTCGCGATGTGCCGGAGCGGTGTACGCGAGCACAGCCGTGCGCAGCTGGAGGATGAGCGTGCGCAGCAGGGTGGAGTCGGACTCGCCCGGCAGGCTGGCGAGCACGAGGTGGGCGAACGAGCGGGCGCCCATCTCGGCGTCACGCGTCATGTCCCAGGCGGAGGCGAGGACGAGGGCACGGGGGAGCGAGGAGGTGAAGCCCCGCGGGTGGGCCAGCGCGGTCGCGAGCGAGCGCTCGTCGAGGCGGATCTTGGCGTAGGCGAGGTCGTCGTCGTTGACGAGCAGCAGGTCCGGCTGCTCGCGGCCGACGAGGGCGGGCACCTCGGTGCGCTCGCCGTCGACGTCGACCTCGAGCAGGTCGGTGCGGTGCAGCGCGCCGTCGCGGACCTCGTAGAGGCCGACCCCGAGCCGGTGCGGACGCAGCGTGGCGTACCCCTCGGCGTGGGTCTGCTCGATGACCGCCGAGGTGACGAGGCCGCGGTCGTCGACCTCGACGACCGGGCGCAGCGTGTTGACGCCGGCGGTCTCGAGCCAGAGTTGCGACCAGGTGCGCAGGTCGCGCCCGGAGGTGGCCTCGAGCTCGACGAGCAGGTCGTCGAGGGTCGTGTTGCCCCACTTGTGCTTGCGGAAGTACGTGCGCAGGCCCTCGCGGAAGGCGTCGCGACCGACGTAGGCGACGAGCTGCTTGAGCACCGAGGCGCCCTTGGCGTAGGTGATGCCGTCGAAGTTGACCTCGACGTCGCGCAGGTCGGCGATCTCGGCGACGATCGGGTGCGTCGTCGAGAGCTGGTCCTGGCGGTAGGCCCAGTCCTTCTCGTAGGTGCCGAACGTGGTCCACGCGTCGGTCCACTCGGTGGCCTCGGCCTGGCACGTGGTGGAGGCCCACTCGGCGAAGGACTCGTTGAGCCACAGGTCGTTCCACCAGCGCATCGTCACGAGGTCGCCGAACCACATGTGGGCGAGCTCGTGGAGCACGGTGAGCGCGCGCCGCTCGACGAGGGCCTCGGTGACCTTGGACCGGAAGACGTAGATCTCGGCGATGGTGACGCAGCCGGCGTTCTCCATCGCGCCGGCGTTGTACTCCGGCGTGAACAGCTGGTCGTACTTCGCGAAGGGGTACGCGCAGTCGAACTCCTCCTCGAAGAACGCGAAGCCCTTCTTCGTCAGCGCGAAGAGGTTGTCGGCGTCGAGGTACGGCGTGAGCGACTTCCGGCAGAAGATGCCGAGGGGGACCTCGCCCCCGCGCGTCGACACCGAGTCGCGGACGACGTCGTAGGGCCCGGCGACCATCGCGGTGATGTAGCTCGAGATGCGCGGGGTGCGCTCGAAGGCCCACGTCGCGCTGCCCTCGCCGGCCGGCGACGGCTCGGGCGTGGGGGAGTTCGACACCACCTGCCAGTGGGCGGGGGCGGTGACCGTGAA
Source organism: Phycicoccus sonneratiae (assembly GCF_016887965.1). Lineage (GTDB taxonomy): Bacteria > Actinomycetota > Actinomycetes > Actinomycetales > Dermatophilaceae > Phycicoccus > Phycicoccus sonneratiae. The sequence goes on along the minus strand of NZ_JAFDVD010000003.1, from coordinate 174,945 downwards.
CGCGAACGCGGCCTTGAGGTCGGGCTGCTCGAAGACCGGGTACATCCGGCGGCTGTCCGGCACCTCGAACTGCGTGTAGAGGTAGACCTCGTCGTCGACGGGGTCGACGAAGCGGTGCAGGCCCTCGCCGGTGTTGGTGAACCGACCGGTGGCGCGCACGACGACCTCGTTGTCGGCCGCCAGGCCGGTGAGCCGGATCCGGCTGTCGGAGAACGACGCCGCGGCGTCGAGGTCGGTGCCGTTGACCGTGACCTGCTCGACCGAGGCGCCGACGAAGTCGAGGAAGGTCTCGGCGCCGGGCGTGCTGCAGGTGAAGCGGATGGTGCTCGTCGTCGCGAACGTCTCCGGGCCGCGCGTCACGTCGAGGACGACGTCGTGGGTGTCGACGGTGACGAGGGCGGCGCGCGCCGCGGCCTCGTCGCGGGTGAGGTTCGTGCCGGGCACAGGGTCTCCTGACGGTGCGGTGCGAGGGGTGGGCGCCGGTCGGGCGCACCGGTCCATCCTGTCACGCGGGCGGCCCCGCGCCCGGGGCCCGGGGGGCGGTGGCAGGATGGCGCGGGTGAGCACCGAGACCACCCCCGCCACCGGCCGCGCCGCCGCCGAGTTCTGGTTCGACCCCCTCTGCCCCTGGGCCTGGATGACCTCCCGCTGGATGGGCCACGTGCAGCAGGTCCGCGACGTCGACGTCACCTGGTCGGTCATGAGCCTGTCGGTCCTCAACGAGGGCCGCGAGGACCTCCCGGAGAAGTACCGCGAGCTGATGGACGCCGGCTGGGGCCCGGTGCGCGTCGTCGTCGCCGCCCGGCACACGCTCGGCGACGACATCGTCAAGCCGCTCTACGACGCGCTCGGCAAGCACATCCACCACCGCGAGGAGGACTACGACACCGCGATCGCCGGTGCGCTGGCCGACCTCGACCTCCCGGCCGAGCTCGCCGAGGCCGCCCGCTCGGACGAGCACGACGACGAGCTGCGCGCCAGCCACCAGCGGGCCATCGACCTCGTCGGCGACGACGTCGGCACGCCCGTGGTCGCCGTCGACGGCGTCGCGTTCTTCGGTCCCGTGGTCACGCCCGCGCCGAAGGGCGAGGCGGCGGGGCTGCTCTGGGACGGCTGCCTCCTGCTCGCCCGCACCCCCGGCTTCTACGAGCTGAAGCGCTCGCGGACCCAGGGCCCGATCTTCGACACCGAGGGCTGAGATGACCCGCGTGCACGTCGGCGCCGACCACGCCGCCTTCGAGATGCTCACCGACCTCGTCGCCTTCCTCGAGGCCGAGGGGCACGACGTGACCAACCACGGTCCGCACGCGTACGACGCCCAGGACGACTACCCCGTGTTCGTCCTGCGCGCGGCCGAGGCCGTCGCCGCCGACCCGGCGTCGCTGGGGGTCGTGCTCGGTGGCTCGGGCAACGGCGAGCAGATGGCCGCGAACAAGGTCCGCGGCGTGCGGGCCGCGCTCTGCTGGACCGACGAGCTGGCCCGGTTGGCCCGCGAGCACAACGACGCCCGTGTCCTCTCGATCGGCGGCCGGGTCACCGACCCCGAGGTCGCGCGCTCGATGGTGCGGGCCTTCCTCGCGACGCCGTTCTCGGGCGAGGAGCGGCACGTCCGGCGGCTCCGGATGATCGAGGCCTACGAGGCCGACGGCACCCTGCCCGCCGCTCCCTGACACCCGCCCGGCGGACCCCCGGAGGGCGCCCGCCCGGGCCGGGCCGCGGGCTCGACGGATCTCTGGCGGCGCACGATCCGTTGCCACTACTGTGACGACCGCCGACGACGTCGCAGGAGGCTGGGCATGGCATCAGGCGCCGGGTGGTCCGGGGCGGACCGCGCCGGCTCCGGCGGCACCCGCCGCCGCGTGCTCCCCAGCCGCTACGCCGGTGCCGACCAGGGCCGCTACCTCGTCGTCGTGCTCGTCGTCGGGGTCGTCGTCCTCGGCGCGGGGGTCGTGATCTGGTCCGACATCGTCCCGATCTCCCTCGTCTTCCCGCTCCTCGTCGTCTCCGGCCTCGTCCTCGAGCCGCGCCGGCTGGCGATCGTCCTCGGGGCGACGGCGGCCGTCGTCCTCGCGTGGGGCCCGGTCTCGATGATCTCGCCGCAGCGCGTGGTCGGGGTGTTCGTCGCCGTCCTCCTCGTGATGTGGCAGGCGGTGCTCATCGCCCGCTCCCGCGCCCAGATCGGCACGCGGGGCCTCGGCGGTGACCGGATGTTCGCCGAGCTGCGCGACCGGATCGTCGAGTCCGGCCGCGTCCCGCCGATGCCGGCCGGCTGGACGGCGACCTCGTGCATCCTCTCGGCGCACGGCGACCGCTTCTCCGGCGACTTCGTCCTCGCGCACCTCGAGGACGGCGGCGAGCGCCTCGAGGTCGCCCTCGTCGACGTCAGCGGCAAGGGCACCGCGGCCGGCACCCGGTCGCTGCTGCTCTCCGGGGCCCTCGGCGGCCTGCTCGGGGCGGTGCCACCGGTCGACTTCCTCCGGGCGGCCAACGACTACCTCGTGCGCCAGGGCTGGGCCGAGGGCTTCGCGACCGCCGTCCACGTCGAGCTCGACCTGCGCTCGGGGCTGTACTCCGTGGCGAGCGCCGGCCACCCCGCGCCGGCGGTCTACACCTCGGGGCGGGCCCGCTGGAGCCTGCTCGACGGCGGCCGCGGCCCCATCCTCGGTGTCGTCCCGGGCGTCAGCTTCCCGCGCCAGTCCGGGCGGCTCGAGCGGGGCGACGCGCTGCTCGTCTACTCCGACGGCGTCGTCGAGGCCCGCGACCGCGACCTCACCGACGGCATCGACCGGATGCTCGGCGTCGCCGCGATGTCGGTGCTCCGGGACGGCGACGTGGCGCGCGATGTGTGCCAGTCGGCCCGTTCGGGGGAGGATGACGACCGGGCCGCCCTCGCCGTCCGGCGCGCCTGAGCACCCCGACCCGAAAGGCAGCACCCGTGGCACCCGGCCCGGTCCTCGACCACACGCCCCGCGAGGGCGTCCGCACCTTCACGCCGCGCTGGCGGAACAGCCCGCTGACCGACGAGCGGATGGCGACGCTCCTGCCCGGGCGGGCACTCCCGGAGGGTCCGCTCGTGCCGGCCGAGGCGTTCGGGCGCAGCGGCCCGGTCGTCGTCGAGATCGGCTCCGGCCACGGCGCCGCGGCCATCGCCTACGCCGCGGCGCACCCCGAGGCCGACGTCGTCGCCGTCGACGTCCACGTGCCGGGGATCGCGCGGATGCTCGCCGCCGCCGACGCGGCGGGCGTCGCGAACCTCTGGGTGCACCCCGGCGACGCGCTGCCGCTGCTCACCGAGCGGGTCGCGCCCGGGTCGCTGGCGGCGGTGCACCTCTTCTTCCCCGACCCCTGGCCCAAGACGAAGCACGCCAAGCGGCGGTTCGTCCAGCAGCACACGCTCTCGCTCGTCGCGTCGCGGCTGGCGCCCGGCGGCGTGCTGCTCGTCGCCACCGACATCGACGCGTACGCGCAGCACTGCCGCGAGCAGCTGGCGGCCTTCGGCGGCTTCGACGTCGTCGAGGGGGAGCGGCCGGCCTGGCGCCCGGACGACGGCTTCGAGGCCAAGGGGCTGCGGCACGGGCGCTCGGTCTCCGAGTTCCGCTGCACGCTGCGCGGCTGACGCCCGCCGGCGTCGCATCCGAGCCGCCTCCCGCTCGTCGAGCCCCCTGGAGGAGGCTCGACCCGCGCGAGGAGGCTCGATCCCCGGTCGTGGGGGTAGCCGGACGCCGCCGTCGGGGCCTCCGCTCCTCCGTCGCGGTGCCCCCTCCGGCTCCCGGCATCCGGCCCCCGACACGCCACAGGCCGAAGCGCGGAGCGCATCGGCCTGTCGTCGTGTCGGGGTAGCCGGATTTGAACCGGCGGCCTTCCGCTCCCAAAGCGGACGCGCTACCAACCTGCGCCATACCCCGCGGCACGCCGGACCCACCGAGCAGATGTCGTGTGATTTCGGATCCCGCGAGCGCGGGCCCTAGGCTATCGCTGCCCTCGCGGTGCACGCCGACGAGGTGCGCGGGCGTAGCTCAATGGTAGAGCCCCAGTCTTCCAAACTGGCTACGCGGGTTCGATTCCCGTCGCCCGCTCCACCCGGCCGAGCCGGCTCGGACACCCGGGCCGGCCCGGTCAGTCCTCGGGCCGGCCGAGCACCGGCCGCCCCCGCACGAGCGTCCGCCGTCGGGCGGGCACCCGCGACCACACCGCCTGCTGCAGCGACAGCGTCAGCCAGCCGGCGACGGCCATCCCCGTGAGGTTGAGCCCGAGCTGGGCCAGCGACCCGGCCACCTCGTGCCACGCCCCGAAGGCCGCCCCGAGCGCCACGTTGCCCGCCGCGGGCACCGTCGTCACCGAGATGAACACCCCCGACAGCCCGCCGGTGCGGGCCGAGGTCAGCGACAGCACCCCGGCCGCCGCGGCGATGACCGCGACGACGAAGCTCCACCGGTCGGGCGTGTAGATGAACGCCGTCGCCGGGCGGTCGCCGACGATGTCGGCGTAGGTGACCCAGCCGAGCCAGCGCCCGACGAGGCCCGCGAGGAACGTCGCCGCCATCCCGACGACGAAGCCGAGCAGCAGCGTGCGCACCGCGAGGCCCAGCAGGTGCCCCTTGCGGCGCACGAGCGCCAGCCCGATCGCGGCCACGGGCCCGAACTCGGGGCCGAGGACCATCGCGCCGATGACGAGGATGGGGGAGTCGAGGACGATGGCGACGCCGGCGATGAGGGTCGCGAGGACCATGAAGGACAGGTACGTCCAGTTGAGCTCGGAGTCCTCGTAGGCGCGGTTGCCGACCTCGGTCCAGACGACCGCGTCGGCGCTGGCGCCCGGGGCCCGCCGTTCGGCGTCGAGGCCCGAGCGCGAGACCCACGTCGTCACCGGCTCGACCCGGATGGTCCCCTCCTCGTGCACGCCGAGCGCGCGCAGCGCCTCGAGCACGGGGTTGGCACCCTCGCGCGCGATGTCGGCGGTGACGACGTCGCCCGGGGGCTTGAGGGAGGCGCCGCGCAGCACGGCGAGGCCGGTGACGTAGTCGTCGGCCTCGAGGACGGCGAGCACCTCCTCGCTCAGCGAGGTGGGGACGGTGACGCGCAGCGACAGCACCGCGCCAGTCTGCCCGAGCGGGCAGCGGTCGCGTCGGCACCGCACCCGGTGTCGATTCGGAGCCCCCGCGCCGGGCCGCTAGCATGGGCCTTTGGCGTCGTCCCGGGCGCCGCGCCCCGGCGCGCACCCCGGAGCGGCCGGCCCACCGGCCCGACGACGCGAGACCGTGAACCCGACACCCCAGGTGGAGTGCCCGAAGTGAAGAGTGCCGTCGAGACCCTCAGCCCGACCCGGGTCAAGCTGACCGTCGAGGTCCCGTTCGACGAGCTGAAGCCCATGCTCGACGACGCCTACAAGACCATCGGCTCGCAGATCCAGGTCCCCGGCTTCCGCAAGGGCAAGGTCCCGTCGCGGATCATCGACCAGCGCGTCGGCCGCGGCGCCGTCATCCAGGAGGCCGTCAACGAGGCCCTGCCGAAGTTCTTCGCCGAGGCCGCCGAGGCCGAGGAGGTGCGCGCCATCGGCCAGCCCGAGGTCGACGTCACCGCCGTGCCGCTCGAGGACGGCCAGGACTTCACCTTCACCGTCGAGACCGACGTGCGCCCGACCATCGAGCTCCCCGAGCTCACCGGCATCGCCGTCACCGTCGACGACGTCGCGGTGTCCGACGACGACGTCGAGGAGCGGATGACCGCCCTGCGCGAGCGCTTCGGCACCCTCGTCGGCGTCGAGCGGGCCGTCGAGGACGGTGACCACGTCTCGATCGACCTCTCGGCGAGCATCGACGGCGAGGAGATCGACTCCGTCACCGGCGTCTCCTACGAGGTCGGCAGCAAGAACATGCTCGAGGGCATGGACGACGCGCTCGTCGGCATGAGCGCCGGCGAGACCAAGGAGTTCACCGCTCCGCTCGCCGGGGGCGACCACGAGGGCCGCGACGCCGACTGCACCGTCACCGTCCAGTCGGTCAAGGTCCGCGAGCTCCCCGAGCTCGACGACGAGTTCGCCCAGCTCGCCTCCCAGTTCGACACCCTCGACGAGCTGCGCGCCGACGTCGTGTCGCAGGCCGAGCAGGCCGCGCGCTACGAGCAGGGCATCCAGGCCCGCGACAAGGTCCTCGAGCACCTCCTCGAGACCGTCGAGGTCCCCGTGCCGGAGGGCGTCGTCGAGGCCGAGGTGCACTCGCACCTCGAGGGCGAGAACCGCCTCGAGGACGACGAGCACCGTGACGAGGTCGGCGAGTCCACCCGCAAGGCGCTCAAGGCCCAGTTCCTCCTCGACGCCATCGCCGAGAAGCTCGAGGTCAAGGTCGAGCAGCCCGAGCTCATCGAGTACCTCGTGATGAGCGCCCAGCAGTACGGCATGGACCCGAACCAGTTCGCCCAGGCCATCGACCAGCAGGGCCAGATCCCCTCGATGGTCCAGGAGGTCGCCCGCCGCAAGGCGCTCGCGGCCGTCCTCGACGACGCGGCCGTCACCGACGCCAGCGGCAACGCCGTCGACCTCGACGCCCTCGTCCCGGACGCCGAGGAGGCGCCGGCCGACGACGCCGCCGACACCCCGGTGGACGAGGCCCCCGAGGCCGCCGCCGAGGAGCCCGCGAAGGCCTGACGCCTCCCGCTCCACCGACGACGCCGTGCCCCACCGGGGCACGGCGTCCTCGCGTGGTGGAGCCGGGCGGGCTCAGGCCGGCGGGGGAGCGGTCGTCGTCCCGACCCGGAGCGAGACGGGGAACCCGACGTCGGCCACCGGCTCGCCCTCGAGGGCCCGCCGCACGAGCCGGCCCAGCGCGCGGCCCTTCTCGACGCCGGGCTGGAGCACCGTCGTCAGCGTCGCGTCGAGCCACGGCAGGTCGACCCCGTCGAAGCCCGTGACCGAGACGTCCTGCGGCACCCGCAGCCCCAGCGCCCACGCGGCGCGGACGACGCCGGCCGCCAGCAGGTCCGACTGGCAGACGACGGCCGTGGGCCGGCGGTCCGCCGGGACGTCGAGGAGCAGCCGGCCCGCTTCCTCCCCGGACCCGACGGTGAGGTCCGCCGCGACGGCGACGGGCGCGGCGTCCCCGGCCAGCGCCCGGAAGCCGCGCAGCCGGCCGGCGGCGTCGAGGTAGAGGGCCGCCTCGAGGTCGTCCGGGCGGGCCGCTCGCGTGGGGGAGCGCAGGCCGAGGTTCATCGAGACGTGCGCGACGCGGGTGTGCCCGAGCCCCAGCACGTGCTGTGTCGTGAGCCCGATGGCCGCCTCCTCGTCCGTGCGGACGTGGGCCATCCCCGGACCGTCGGGCGAGCCGCTGCCGACGAGCGGGACGCCGCGCCCCGCGAGGTGCTCGACGACCGGGTTGTCCCGGATGCCGCAGAGGGGGAAGACGCCGGCGTCGACGGCCTGGCTCGAGAGCTGGGCGACGGCGCGGACGGGGTCGTCGGCCGGCTGGGCGACGAGGAGCATCGTGCGGTCCGCGGCCTCGAGCTCGTCGGCGAGGCCGTCGAGGACGGCGAGCGCGAAGGGGTCGCGGAAGGCCTCGCGCAGCGGGGCCTCGACGACGACCGCGACGGTGCCGACGCGGCCCTGGCGCAGCGAGGTCGCGAGGGGGTCCGGACCGGAGAAACCGAGCTCGGCGGCCGCGGCGCGCACCCGGTCGGCGGTGGCGGGCGCGACCGGTCCCTTGCCGCTGAAGACGAGGGAGGCCGTCGAGGTCGAGACGCCGGCGCGCCCCGCGACGTCGCGCAGGGTGGGACGGCGGGTCGGGCCGCTCATCGCGGCCGGCCGGCTTGACGGGGACGGGTCACGGGACAGAGAATATCGAATCGATTCGATCGAATCGATTCGACCGCACACCCCGACCCGCCCCGAGAGAACCGTGACCACCGCCATGTCCGCCGCCGCCCCCACCCTCGACCTCCCCCGGGTGAGGACCGCGCGCACCGCCGTCTTCGTCGTCTTCGCCCTCGCCGGGCTGGTCTTCGCCTCGTGGGCGGCCCGCATCGCCGACACCAAGGTCGCGCTCGGCCTCAGCGCCGGCGAGCTCGGCGCCACGCTGCTCGCCGCGAGCGTCGGCTCGGTCACCGGCCTCCCGCTCGCCGGCCGGGTCAGCGGGAGGCTCGGCGCGTCGCGCACCGTGGGGCTCGGTGCCGTCGTCTCGCTCGTCGGCCTGCTCGCCACCGGCGCGGTCGTCGACGCGCACGGCTCGCGCTACCTCGTGATGGTCGGGCTCTTCCTCGTCGGCCTCGGCGTCGGTCTCTGGGACGTCTCGATGAACCTCGAGGGCGCCGCCGTCGAGCGCGAGCTGGGGTCCTCGGTCATGCCGCACTTCCACGCCGCGTTCTCCGGCGGCACCGTCCTGTCCGCCCTCGTGGGGGCCGGGATGTCGGCCGCCCACGTGCCGCTGCTCCTGCACTTCGGCGGAGCCGTGCTCGTCACGGTCGCCGGGGCCGCGTGGGCGCTGCCGCGCTTCCTGCCGCGCGGCGTCGAGGCGGAGGAGGAGGCCGCGGAGTCCGCCACCGGTGAGCGCCGGCGCTCCGCGTGGCTCGAGCCGCGCACCCTCCTCATCGGCGTCGTCGTGCTCGCCGCCGCGTTCACCGAGGGCACGGCCAACGACTGGCTCGCCGTCGCCTTCGTCGAGGGTCACGAGCTCCCGACCTGGGCCGGTGTCCTCGGCTTCGCCACCTTCCTCACCTTCATGACGGTCGGCCGGCTGCTCGGCACCCGCCTCCTCGACCGCCACGGACGGGAGCCGGTCCTGCGGGTCAGCTTCGGCCTCGCCGTCGTCGGCGCGCTCCTCGTCGTCTTCGGCGCGGACTGGCTGGCCTTCGCCGGTGCCGCCGTGTGGGGCGTCGGCGCCGCCCTCGGCTTCCCGGTCGGGATGAGCGCCTCGGCCGACGACCCGCAGCGGGCGGCGGCCCGGATGTCGGTCGTCGCGACGATCGGGTACGTCGCCTTCATCGCCGGCCCGCCGCTCCTCGGCTTCCTCGGCGACCACGTCGGCGTGCTGCACGCGTTGCTCGTCGTCGGGGCGCTGGCGATCCTCGCGCTGTCCGTCGTCACCTCCGTGCGCGAGCCGGACGGCCGCCCCGCCGGTGCGGCGCGGACCCCCGACCCCGCTGCCGGCAGCCCGCTGGGCTGACGGGAGGGGAACCCGGGGCGGGCCCGCGCAGCGCGCGGGCCCGCCCTCGTCCCCGCCTACGCTCACGGCGAACACGGGCCCGGTGGTGGAGTGCGGCGGGGGACCCGGGCGTTAGGGTCACTGACAGGACCAGCCCCCACGAGCGAGGAGCAACCCAGCGTGACCAGCAGCGAGATCGTCGCCGCGGGCGAGGGCCAGAAGGCCGGCCTCGACGACACCATCTACAACCGTCTCCTCAAGGAGCGGATCATCTTCCTCGGCTCCGACGTCCGCGACGACAACGCGAACGCCATCTGCGCGCAGATGCTCCTGCTCGCGGCCGAGGACCCCGAGAAGGACATCTGGCTGTACATCAACAGCCCGGGTGGCTCGGTGACCGCCGGCATGGCGATCTTCGACACCATGCAGTGGGTGCCCAACGACGTCGCGACGGTCGCGATGGGGATGGCGGCCTCGATGGGCCAGTTCCTCCTCTCCGCCGGCACGCCGGGCAAGCGGTACGCCACGCCGCACGCCCGCGTGATGATGCACCAGCCCTCGGGCGGCATCGGCGGCACGGCCTCCGACATCAAGATCCAGGCCGAGCAGCTGCTCCACATCAAGAAGCAGATGGCCGAGCTCATCGCCGAGCACACCGGCCAGAGCAAGGAGCAGATCGAGGCCGACTCCGACCGCGACCGCTGGTTCACCGCGGCCGAGGCCAAGGAGTACGGGTTCGTCGACCACGTCATCACCAAGGCCGACATGGCCGGGCGGCACGCCGACAACCCGGTGACCGCGGACTGACCGGCCGAGACGACGCGAGAGAGAGACATGAACGCAGACATCACCGGCCGCCTCCGCGTGCCCGGCCCGCAGAGCCGCTACATCCTGCCGCAGTTCGAGGAGCGCACCTCGTACGGCATGAAGCGCCTCGACCCGTACACCAAGCTCTTCGAGGACCGCATCATCTTCCTCGGGGTGCAGGTCGACGACGCCTCCGCCGACGACGTCATCGCCCAGCTCATCGTGCTCGAGTCCCAGGACCCCGACCGCGACATCCTCATGTACATCAACAGCCCCGGCGGCTCGTTCACGGCGATGACGGCCATCTACGACACGATGCAGTACATCCGCCCCGACGTGCAGACCTTCGTCATCGGGCAGGCCGCCTCCGCCGCGGCGGTGCTCCTCGGCGCCGGCGCCACGGGCAAGCGGTTCGCGCTGCCGAACAGCCGGGTGCTCATCCACCAGCCGGCCATCGAGGGCACCGGGGGCATGGCCTCCGACCTCGAGATCCACGCCAACGAGATCATCCGGATGCGCGAGTGGCTCGAGGAGACCATCGCGCAGCACACCGGTCGCGACGTCGAGCTGGTCCGCAAGGACATCGAGCGCGACAAGATCCTCTCGGCCGAGGCCGCCAAGGAGTACGGGCTCATCGACGAGGTCCTCGCCTCGCGCAAGGCCTCCAGTTGACGGACCCTCCTCCGCAGCACCACCGACGACGCCGCCCGGTCCCCGCGACCGGGCGGCGTCGGCGCGTCCGGGGGACGGTGGGAGGCACCGGGATCGAGCGGTCCGTCCGTGGCGTTGCGAGTTCTCGCAAACCTCCGCTCGTCTCAGCCGGGCCGACCGTAGGCTCCGCTCGTTGCCGAGCAAGGAGGGGGCCGTCGTGGCTCGTCGTCGTGGGTGGGTCGTCGCCGTCGTGGTGGCGTTGACCGGAGCAGGGTTCGTCGGGGTGGCACCGAGCGCCGGGGCCGCGGAGGGGGCGGCGACCGCCTTCACCTCCGCCGGTGGGGGCAACCGCAACGCCTGGGTGGAGGACGCGAGCAACGCGACGATGGACACCCAGGCCTCGGCCGGGTCGCTGTACGTCACCTCGACCCACGCCGACGGCAGCAACGGCGGCGGCGCGCACTTCTTCACCGAGATGGAGGCCACGCCGCTGCCGACCTCGGGCACGCACCCGCTGTCGAGCGGGGGGCCGCTGAGCCTGTGGCTCTCCGACGGTGAGTGGGGCTGGTGCGTCGTCGAGGGCGAGGTGACCGTCCGGGAGATGACCCTCGACGCCGACGGCGTCCCGACCGCCGCCGCCCTCGACTGGACGGGGGACTGCCAGGGGGCGCCGTCCGGGCAGGTCCGGTTCAACTCCACCGTCCCGTACGGGGGCGTCGACGTCCGGACCTCGATCTGGTGGGACACGGTCCTGCGGGGCGAGACCAACCGCACCGAGCAGCTCGTCGTCACCGGTCACGGCACCGAGCGGTCCACGGTCGACGCCGTCGAGTTCGGGCCGGGCGACACCCTCCAGGACTTCGTCGTCCGGCACGGCACCGACTCGTGCACCGGCACCCCGCTCACCGGCGGGACGTCCTGCTCGCTCACGCTCATGCCGGCCCCGCAGTCGGCGGAGTGGGGCCGCGGCGCCCGGCCGCTGTACCTGCGGATGGCCGACGGCACGACGAGCACGACGACCCTCAGCTACTCCACCGTCTACGACTCCCCGCGGGGCCGCTTCGCGCCGATGACCGGCCGGGTGATGGACACCCGGAAGGGCACCGGGGTGCGCAAGGGGGCGGTCGGTGCCGGCCAGTCGGTGACCCTCAAGGTCGCCGGGCGCACGAACGTCCCCGCCACCGGGGCCGGTGCGGCGGTGCTCAACCTCACCGTCACCGGGTCGACACGGCCGGGCTACGTCACCGCCTACCCGGCCGGCAGTACCCGGCCCACCGCGTCGAGCATCAACTTCCCGGCCGGCTGGACCGGGGCCAACCTCGTGACGGTGCCGCTGGGCGCGGGCGGCGCCGTGACGTTCTACAACGCCGGCGGGTCGGTGAACCTGGTCGCCGACCTCGTGGGCGTGTACGCCAAGGACAGGACCTCGCCGATCTCGGGCAGCGACTTCTACCCGCACGAGCCGACCCGCATCTTCGACTCGCGCACCGCGTGGAAGGAGCGGCTCGGGCCGAACGAGTACTTCGGGCTGCGTCCGGACTACGGCGCCGCGTGGAACGACTCGGTGACGGCGGTCGTCGTCAACGTCACCTCCACGGGGACGACCGGGACGGGGTACCTCAGCGCGACGACGTTCGAGCCGCAGTACGGGCCTCCCGGGACCTCGACCCTCAACTACACCAAGGGGCTGACGAGCGCGAACATGGCCGTCGTGCCCGTCGAGAGCCACCCGGGGACCCGACCGAGCCTCTGGGTCGCCAACACCGGCAGCGCCTCGACGCACGTGGTCGTCGACGTCGTGGGCTTCTACGCCGGGGGTGTCGGGCCCGCCCCCGAGGACGGCTTCCGCTTCCGGCCGCTCACGCCGACCCGGGTCGTCGACACCCGGACCGACCTCGGGCTCGCGTCCATCGGCACCAACACCGTGGGCCGGGTGCAGGCCCCGGCCACGGTCGCGGGCCGCGACACCTGGAGCCTCGTCGGGAACCTCACCGGGGTCGCCCCGTCGGTCAACACCTACCTCACGGCGTGGGACGCCGGACCGCGTCCCGCGGCGAGCAACCTCAACCTCATGAAGGGGGCCACGCGCGCGAACTCGGCGTGGCCGGGCCTCGACACCGGCAACGGGTTCCGGCTGCACAACGCGGCGGGCTCGCTCGAGGCGGTCATGGACGTCACCGGGAGCTTCGAGCTGTTCCCGCCGTCCCCGGACACGCTCGCGGGGGTCCCCGAGCCGTCGACGCCCACGAGCCTGCGAGCCGCCGGGAAGGCCGCGGCCCCGGACGTCGCGGGCCCGAAGGCGGCCACCGGTCCCGCTCCGACGGCTCGCACCTGGGTGCGCTGAGGGCGGCGTCAGGATCGCGTCAGGACGCCGTCAAGGTGGCGTCGTCCCGACGCGTCCGGACCGCGCCGATGCTGGTCTGGAGGCATGCCGCCGCGTCGTGACCTCACCCTCCTCCACGCCGCCGCCGTCGGTGGGCCGTTCGCCGTCGCCGCCCTGCTCGGGCTCGCGCGGGGGACGGTCGACCAGGCGCCGGCGGCGCTCGTCCTCGTCCTCGTCGTCGTCGCCGTCGCGGCGGCGGGGGACCGGCTCTCCGGCGTGCTCGCCGCGCTGAGCGCCGCCGTCGCCTTCGACGTCTTCCTCACCGCCCCGTACCTCAGCCTGGCCATCGCCGACCCGTCGGACGTCGAGCTGGCGGTCGCGCTCGTGCTCGTCGGCCTGGCCGTCAGCGAGCTGGCGATCCGCGCTCGGCGCGAACGGGCCGCCTCGGCCCGGCGCGAGGGGTACCTCTCCGGGGTCGCCGCGCTGCTCGACCTCCCCGAGGACACCTCCGGCCCGGCCCGTGGCGAGGCCCTCGCCCGCGCCGTGGGTGAGGTCGTCGGGGCGGAGCGGGCCCGCTGGCACGCCGGGCCCCCCGACCGCCGGGACGCCCTCGTCCTGCCCGACGGCTCGTTGGCGCTCGCGGGCGGCACCGCCGACCCCCGGCGCTCCGGGCTGCCGACCGACCGGGTCGCGGTGGTCTGCGCCCGCCGCGGGGAGGAGGTCGTCGGGCACGTCGCGCTGACGGCCGCGGGTCACGTCGTGCGGCCGACCCGCGAGCAGCTGCGGGTCGCGGCCCTCCTCGTGCGCGTGGCGGCCCCGGGAGCCCGGCTGCCCGGCTGAGCGCCGACCCCGGCCGACGCGTGCGGGCCGTGTTGCGCTGTGAGCGAACCGGCGCGACGCGCCGGGCGGCTGGGGGCTTCAATGGGTGCGACAGGACGGCCCGGCAGGTAGCGTCGGGCCCGTTGTCGGAGCCGAGTGGAGGACATGTCCGTGGCGCGCGTCGGAGAGACCAGTGACCTGCTGAAGTGCTCCTTCTGCGGCAAGTCGCAGAAGCAGGTCAAGAAGCTCATCGCGGGCCCCGGCGTCTACATCTGCGACGAGTGCATCGACCTGTGCAACGAGATCATCGAGGAGGAGCTCGCCGAGTCCGGTGAGCTGGGCCTCGACGAGCTGCCCAAGCCGCGCGAGATCTTCGACTTCCTCGAGAACTACGTCGTCGGCCAGGACGTCGCGAAGAAGGCCCTGGCCGTCGCCGTCTACAACCACTACAAGCGCATCCAGGCGGGGGAGGCCGGCTCCTCGAAGAAGGACGCCGAGCACGTCGACATCGCCAAGTCGAACATCCTCCTCATCGGCCCCACCGGCTGCGGCAAGACCTACCTCGCGCAGACCCTCGCGAAGATGCTCAACGTCCCGTTCGCCATCGCCGACGCGACCGCGCTCACCGAGGCCGGCTACGTCGGCGAGGACGTCGAGAACATCCTCCTCAAGCTCATCCAGGCCGCCGACTACGACGTCAAGAAGGCCGAGACGGGGATCATCTACATCGACGAGGTCGACAAGATCGCCCGCAAGTCCGAGAACCCGTCGATCACCCGCGACGTCTCCGGTGAGGGCGTGCAGCAGGCGCTGCTGAAGATCCTCGAGGGCACGACCGCGTCGGTGCCCCCGCAGGGTGGCCGCAAGCACCCGCACCAGGAGTTCATCCAGATCGACACGACGAACGTGCTGTTCATCGTCGGCGGGGCGTTCGCGGGCCTCGAGAAGCTCATCGAGTCGCGCAACGGCAAGAAGGGCCTGGGCTTCGGCTCCGAGCTGCACACCCCGAAGGACCTCGCCGAGAGCATCCACGAGGTGATGCCCGAGGACCTCATGAAGTTCGGGCTCATCCCCGAGTTCATCGGCCGCCTGCCCGTCATCACGACCGTCTCGCCGCTCGACGTCGCCGCCCTCGTCCGCATCCTCACCGAGCCGCGCAACGCGCTCGTCAAGCAGTACCAGAAGATGTTCGAGATCGACGGCGTCGTCCTCGAGTTCAGCGACGACGCCATCGAGGCCGTCGCCGAGCAGGCCCTGGCCCGCGGCACCGGAGCCCGTGGCCTGCGCGCGATCATGGAGGAGGTCCTCCTCCCGGTGATGTTCGACGTGCCGAGCGACGAGGAGATCGCCAAGGTCCTCGTCACCCGCGACGTCGTCCTCAAGAACGTCAACCCGACGATCGTCCGGCACGACAGCGAGGGCGGTCGCAAGCGCACGCCCCGCAAGCGCTCGGCCTGATCCCACCCGGCCCCCCTCGGGGGCCGACGCCGGTCGAGGCGCTCAGGCCCGCCGGCTCGTCGTCCGCCACACGAGGGCCGCGGTCCCCGCGAGGGCGGCCAGCGCCAGCGTGACGAGCGCCAGGCCCCACGCCGACGGTGTGCTCGTCGCCAGCGTCCCGAGGAGCGCCACCGCACCCCCGGCCGCCGCGAGCACCCCTGCCTGGGCGGCCCAGCGGCGCCGGGTCGCGGCCGGGAGCGCCGCACCGGGCGGGAAGGCCGCGAGCAGCGCGAGGGCCAGGTGGGTCGCGAGGACGAGGACGGCCGCCACGGCCGCCGCCGCCCAGCCCCCGACGTCGGTGGGCCGGCCGCCGGAGACGAGGACGAGGAGCGCCTGGAGGAGGACGAGCACGCTCGCCCCCCAGCGTCCCGGCCGGCGCAGCGCCCACCCGGTGACGAGCGCGACGGGCACGGCGAGCAGGGCCGCGGTCAGCGGGAGCGGCAGCGCGGTGAGCAGCAGGAGGACGACGTCGGCGAGGACGACGACGAGCGCGGCGAGCGGCCGCCAGCGCCGGGCGGGGGTCATCGGGCCGCCCCTGCCGTGCGGGGTCGCCGGCCGATGCCGCGGAGCACGGAGTCGAGCGAGCCGTCCCCGCTCCAGGCGACGACGGGGACGCCCGCCTGCGCGCACCGGCGGGCCTCCCGCTCGCGCTCGAGCAGGCGCAGCCGCCAGGTGAGCCCGGCCAGCCGGGGGTCCTCGATGCCGGTCGCCGCGACGACGTCGTCGGGCTCGGCCGCGGCGGTGGCCAGGTGCGGCGGCAGGGTGTCGACGACGATGACGACGTGGCCGCTGCGCGCCAGGCGGACGGCGTGCGCGAGGGGCTCGGCGGAGACGAGGGCCGACAGCAGGACGACGACCGCGCCCGGGGGGACCGACCGGCGCAGCTGGGCGCGCAGGGCCCGTTCCTCGACGAGGGAGCCCGTCGTCGGCTCGGCGCGCCCGAGCGCGAGGAGCAGCCGGGTCAGCTGGTGGTGGCCGCCGACCGCGGGCACGTCGACCGCCCGGCCGCCGCCGAGGACGGAGAGTCCGACCCGGTCGCCGGTCGAGAGGTAGTGGGCGGCGAGGGCCCCGGCCGCGTCGACCGCCGTGTCGAGGCTCGAGCGGCGCTCGCGCTCGAGGTCGGGGAGCCCGACGTCGCGCAGGGCGTCGACGACGAGGCGGACCTCCGCGTCCTGGTCGGCGTGGGTCGTCGTCACGTGGAGCTGCCCGGTGCGCAGCGACACCGGCCAGCTGATCCGCCGGAGCCGGTCACCGGTGCGGAACGGACGCAGGTCGGCGAGCTCGGTGCCCGACCCCTGCCGGTTCGACCGGTGCTGGCCGACGAGGCCGGACGGGTGCGGCAGCCCGGCGCGCGAGCTGAAGCGCCCTGGTCGCGGGACGGCGGTGACGACGGCCTCGGGCTGCGCGGGCGAGACCCAGACGACGCCGGCGAGGTCACCGAACGCGGCGAGCTGGGCGGGGCCGAGCCGGCGGGCGCCCCAGCGCACCGCCTCGACGTCGATGCCGAGGGGGACGAGCTCGCCCCGGGACGCGCCGTCCGCCGACGCGGCGACGTGACCGTGGCGCGGGGTCGAGCGACCCCAGCGGTCGGCGGGCAGGTGGGCGACGACGTCGCGCAGCCCCTCGACGGGCTCGACGTCGACCCGCCACGTGAAGCGCTCGCCCTCCGCCACGACGAGGGGGTCGACCGACGTCGTGACACCCGGCGCGCGGGTCGGCCGGGTGACGAGCGGCCACACCGCGGCGCCGAGCAGCGGGACACCGAGGACGGCGAGGTCACCGCGGCCGAGCGCGACGGCGCCGACGAGCACGAGCAGACCCACGCCGAGGGCGCGCCCGAGGGCCCGGGTGGGTCGCCACCCGCCGGTCACGCGGGACGGGCCATCGACCGCGGGGTGCGGACGGTGCGCAGGACGTCCTCGACGACCGTGCGCGACGTGACCTCGCCCATCCACAGCTCGGGGCGGACGACGACGCGGTGCTCGAGGACCGCCGGGGCGACCGCCTTGACGTCGTCGGGGGCGACGTAGTCGCGGCCGCGGACGACGGCCAGCCCCCGGGCGACGAGCATGAGGCCGAGCGAGCCGCGCGGCGAGGACCCCATGAGGACGTGCTCGTGCTCGCGCGTGGCGCGGGCCAGGGCGACGCAGTAGCGGCCGACCTCGGGGGAGACGGTGACGTCCTCGAGCGAGGCCTGCAGCTCGAGCAGCTCGGCGGCGTCGACGACCCGGCGGGCCTCCTGCGCCTCCTGGCGCCGCTCGAGGCGACGGCCGAGGACCTGCCACTCCTCCTCGGGGTCGGGGTAGCCGAACGCGACGCGGACGAGGAAGCGGTCGAGCTGGGCCTCCGGCAGCGGGTAGGTGCCCTCGTACTCGACCGGGTTGGCGGTGGCGAGCACGTGGAAGGGCCGGGGGAGGGCGAAGGTCTGGCCCTCGACGGTGACCTGACCCTCCTGCATCGCCTCGAGCAGCGCGGCCTGGGTCTTCGGCGGGGTGCGGTTGATCTCGTCGGCGAGGAGCAGGCCGGTGAAGACCGGACCCTTGCGGAACTCGAAGCGCCGCTCGCCCTGGTCGTAGACGAAGCTGCCGGTGAGGTCGGAGGGCAGCAGGTCCGGGGTGAACTGGGCCCGGGTGAAGTCCAGCCCCAGGGCCTGGGCGAGGGTGCGCGCCGCGAGCGTCTTGCCGAGCCCGGGGTAGTCCTCGAGGAGCACGTGACCGCCCGCGAGCACCGCGGCGACGACGACTTCGGTGGCCGCTCGCTTGCCGACGACGACCGTGTCGACCTCGTCGAGGACGGCGACGGCGCGGCGGTGGGTGGTGGCGAGGTCGGTCATGCGGTCTCCTTCGTCGGGTACGGGCTGCGGGAGGTCTCGAGGTCGGCGAGGACGTCCTCGGCCTCGGCGAGGGTCAGTCGGCGCGGCGGGCTCGCGAGGTAGCGGGCGAGCGGACCGTCGGGGCGCCCGGCCGCACCACCGTGGCGTTCCTCGGCGAGGGTCCGCAGGAGCTCGTGGAGCTGGGCGGGCGCGGTGGTGTCCTTCGGGTTCGGGGCGAGGAGCCGGCGCAGCGCCCCGATGCCCGGCTCCGGCGGCACCTCGTCGGCGCGGCGCGGGAGCCAGTCCCAGTCGACGCCGTCGTCGCGCTGGAGCGGCAGCACCGCACCGACCGCGCAGACGACGAGGGCGATGCTCGCGGCGGCCGCGAGGACGACGAGGCCGCGGGCCAGGGTGAGCGCGAGGAGCACCGCGGCGAGCCCGGCGAACAGCGCGAGGCGGCGGCGTCGCGACAGGGGTTCACGCACCGGCCGGCTCCGGGTGCCCGGACGTGACGGTGCGCAGGTCGGCGTCGAGGCGGCCGAGGGCGGCCTCGGCCGCCTCGCGGTCGGTCTCGGTGAGGGGGTGCAGCGACCACGCGGCCTCGCGGTACAGCGCGGCGAGGGTCTGCAGCGTCGCCTCGTCGACGGCGAAGCGGCGTAGGACGCCGACCGCGGTCTCGGTGGAGGTGCGCGACACCGGCAGGGGGACCCCGGCGTCGCGCAGGGAGTCCTCGAGCCGGTCCCAGGCGGCGACGATGCCCTCGGCGGGCGTCCCCCGGCCGAGCACCGCGAGGCGCTCGCCGGCGTCGGTGGTGAGGGCCACCCGCACGCGCGCGAGGTCGGGACCGGTGTGGTCGTCGGCCTCGACCGCGCGGCTCTCGTGCATCCTGAGGAGCTCGCGCAGCACCATGGCGAGGACGAAGAGCAGGACGAGGACGACGAGCGCGACGGCCGTCCAGCCGACGACCGAGCCCATGGTGTCGCCGTCGATCGACGCGGAGCGGAACGGCGGGGCCTCGACCTCGGAGGTGGGCCGCCCCACCTCGTCGTCGACCCCGAGGACCCGGACGGGGCCGGAGAACGCGGGGCCGAAGACCCGCGGGACGTCGGGGACGGCGCTGGCCCACACGGCGAGCAGCGCGGTGAGCGCGGCACCCACCGCGAACCCGACCCGGTTGCCGCGCACGCCGATGACCCTTCCTCGTGTGTCCCCCACGAGACACACCCAAGCACATCGTCCTTGGCGATGGGGGCCCGGGAGGGGACGATGTGGCCGTGGCGACGACGTTCCGGCTCCGGGCGGGGGACACCGGTCCCGTGCAGCAGTCCCCGGTGACGTGCGGTTCCGCGTGCCTCACCGTCGCCCGCATGCTCGTCGACCCCGTGTTCGCCGGCTGGGTCCGAACGGGGCAGCCGCAGCTGCCGGGGGCACCCGAGGGGGCCAGCGAGGGCGAGCGCTTCGCCGCGTACGAGCGGGTCGTCATGCGCCGCACGAACGGGGTGTTCGCCGGCGGGCGGCGCCTCAACCTCCCCTGGCCGCGGGCGCTCGGCACCCCGCCCTGGGGCGCCCGCCGCGAGCTCGAGTTCGGGGCCTCGCGGCTCGGCACGACCTACCGGCTCGACGTCCTGCGAGGGGAGGACGAGTACGGGCTGGTCGAGGCGTTCGACACCCTCGTCCAGGTGGTCGCCGACGGCGAGCCGGCCCTCCTCTACATCGGCAGCGCCCGCCTGCCGAGGCACGTCGTCCTCGTCCTGCCCGGCGACGGCGACCGCACCCTCGACGTCTACGACCCCGGTACCGGCCGGGTCGACCACCTGCGCCGCGACACCGTCGTGCAGCACCGGCTGCGGCTGTCCGGCTGGGACGTGCCGTGGGTCGCGGTGCGCCCCACCGGTCTTCGCCGTGTCGAGGCTCGCCAGACCGCCCCCAGCCTCGGTCCCGCGCCGGCCTGAGCCGCGATGCCGCTCCCCGAGGACACCGCACCCGGACGCGCGTTCCAGCTCGTCGAGGAGCTGGGGCGGGTCGTCGTCACCTCGCCGGTGGGGCAGTACTCCGTCCGCTCCGACCGCCGGCACGTCGTCCGGCACGCCCTCGTCGGGGGCTTCGTCGGGTGGTGGGCGGCCGGGCCGCTCGCCCTCCTGGCGCCGTGGGGGTACGGCCGGCTCGTCGTCCTCCTCGGGCTCGTCGTCGGGGCCGCCGTCTGGGCCCTGCGCTTCCCGCCGGGGGCGCGGGCCTGGGTGCAGGTCGACCGCTTCACCCCGGAGGAGGAGGTCGGGGGGACGGTGGCCTGGGTCGGCGTCCGTGACCGCGCCGCGCTCGTCGGGGTCACCGACGACCTCGTCGCCGCGGTGCGCGCCGGGCGGCTCGACGCCGGGCCCGAGCAGCACGGGCTCGACCGCGTCCGCCTCCGCTGGCGCTCACCGCTGCGCTGAGGCACGGCCCCCGCCGGGTCGAGGTGATACGCGACCGGATGCGGGTCGGGTTTCACCTCGACCGAGCAGGCGTCGTGCTGGGTCGAGGTGATACGCGACCGTCTGGAGGTCGGGTTTCACCTCGACCGAGGGGGCCTCAGGCGGTGGGCTTGGCGACGGGGACGAGCTCGAGGTCGCGGGTGGCGACCTCCTCGCCCTCGGCGTAGTCGAGCGAGCCGGTGAGCCGGCCGGCGGCGCGCAGGTCGGCCTCACCGGTGCGCACGTGCTCGAGCAGGCCGGCGGGCCCGACGAGCGTGGCCACCGGAACCTCGGCGCGCATCCCGACCTTGGCCTCGGACTTGGCCTTCCGGACGGCGGCCAGCGCGGACCCGACGGCCGCGAGCACGGCGGGGTCCCCGCCGGCGGGCACCTCGTCGAGGGTCGGCCACGGGGCGCGGTGCACCGACCCGGAGTCGTGGGTCCAGCTCCAGACCTCCTCGGTGACGAACGGCAGCACCGGGGCGAGGAGGCGCAGCACGACGTCGAGGACGATGCGCAGCGTCGCCCGCGCGGACGCGGCACCCGCGTCCCCGCGCGAGCCGTACGCGCGGTCCTTGACGAGCTCGAGGTAGTCGTCGCAGAAGGTCCAGAAGAACGACTCGGTGGCCTCGAGCGCCCGGGTGTGGTCCCAGGCCTCGAAGCCGGCGGTCGCCTTGTCGACGACCTCGCGCAGCGCCGCGAGCACCGAGAGGTCGAGCGGGTCGGTGACCTGGGCGGCGAGGTCCCCGGAGACCGCGCCGAAGGACAGCGCGAACTTGCTCGCGTTGAGGACCTTGATGGCGAGGCGCCGGCCGACCTTGATCTGCCCGACGTCGTACGCGGCGTCGGTGCCGAGGCGCCCGCTGGCCGCCCAGTAGCGCACGGCGTCGGCCGAGTGCTCCTTGAGCAGGTCCTCGGGCGTGACGACGTTGCCCTTGGACTTGCTCATCTTCTTGCGGTCGGGGTCGAGGATCCAGCCGGAGATGGCGGCGTTCGTCCACGGCACCGAGCCGTGCTCGAAGTGCGCCCGCACGACCGTCGCGAAGAGCCAGGTGCGGATGATGTCGTGCGCCTGCGGGCGGACGTCCATCGGGAACACCTTCTCGAACAACGGGTCCGGGTCGACGCCGTCACGGCCGCGCCACCCCGCCGCGATCTGCGGGCTGAGCGACGAGGTGGCCCAGGTGTCGAGGATGTCGGGGTCGCCGACGAACCCGCCCGGCACGCCGCGCTGGTCCTCGGTGTACCCGGCCGGCGGGTTGGCCGCCGGGTCGACGGGCAGCTCGGCCTCGTCGGGGAGGATCGGGTGGTCGTGGTCGGGCTCGCCGTCGGCGTCGACGGGGTACCAGACCGGGATCGGGACGCCGAAGAAGCGCTGGCGCGAGACGAGCCAGTCGCCGTTGAGGCCCTGCACCCAGTTGGCGTAGCGGCTGCGCATGAACGCCGGGTGGAAGTCGATCTCCTCGCCGCGGGCGATGAGCGCGGCGTTGAGGTCGGCCTCGCGGCCGCCGTTGCGGATGTACCACTGGCGGGTGGTGACGATCTCGAGGGGCTTCTCGCCGCGCTCGTAGAAGTTGGCCTTGCGCTGGGTGGGCTTCGGCTCGCCGTCGAGGTCGCCGGACTCGCGCAGGGCGGCGACGACCGCCTCCCGCGCCGAGAACGCCGTCTTCCCCGCGAGTCCCTCGGCCCAGAGCGCCTCGCCGGCCGACCCCTCGAGCCACTCGGGGAGCTCGGTCTGGAGCCGGCCGCTGCGGGTGATGACCGAGCGGGTCGGCAGCCGCAGCTCGCGCCACCAGAGCACGTCGGTGAGGTCGCCGAAGGTGCAGCACATCGCGATGCCGGCGCCCTTGTCCATCTCGGCGGCGGGGTGGGCCACGACCGGCACCTCGACGCCGAACAGCGGGGTGCGGACGGTGGACCCGAACAGCGGCTGGTAGCGCTCGTCGTCCGGGTGCGCGATGAGGGCCACGCAGCTGGGGATGAGCTCGGGGCGCGTCGTCTCGATGTGCACCGGCCCGTCGGCGCCGTGGAACGCGACCCGGTGGTACGCGCCGGGGTAGTCGCGCGCCTCGAGCTCGGCCTGGGCGACGGCGGTCTGGAAGGTGACGTCCCAGAGGCCGGGCGCCTCGGACTGGTACGCCTCGCCCCGCCGGACGTTGCGCAGGAAGGCCTGCTGCGAGGTGGCCCGCGAGTGGTCGTCGATGGTGCGGTAGCCGATGGACCAGTCGTAGCTGTGCCCGATGCGGCGGAAGAGGGACTCGAAGGCCTCCTCGTCCTTGACGGTCAGCTCGTCGCAGAGCTCGATGAAGTTCTGCCGCGAGATGGGCAGCTCGTCGGCGGCCTTCGTGCTCTTGGCGTCCCCGCGGAACGGCGGCTCGAAGTCGGGGTCGTGGTGCAGGGTGGCGTCGCCGCGCACGCCGTAGTAGTTCTGCACGCGCTTCTCGGTGGGCAGGCCGTTGTCGTCCCACCCGATCGGGTAGAAGACGTTGAAGCCGGACATCCGCTTGTAGCGGGCCATGCAGTCGGTGTGGGTGTAGCTGAAGACGTGCCCCATGTGCAGCGACCCGCTGGCGGTCGGCGGCGGGGTGTCGATGGAGAAGACCTGCGAGCGGTCACCGGCGAGGGCGGCCTCGCGGTCGAAGGCGTAGGTGCCCTGCTCCTGCCATACCGCGCCCCACTTCTCCTCCAGGCCGTCGAGGGACGGCCGGTCCGGGATGGCGGAGGCGGTGGTGGAGGCGTGCTCGGTCATGGCGCACATCCTCCCAGACGGGCAAGGGCGCCCTCACCCGGGTTCAGGCCGGGCGACGGCGGCGCCGGGCCAGCCGCAGCAGGGCCAGACCGAGGAGCGCGGAGGTGCCGCCGACCGCGACCCAGAGCACCTGGCGCCGGTCGGCCGCCCGCGGGTCGACGACGAGGGGGATCGCGAGCGTGCGGTTCGGCGCCTCCTCGGTGGGACGGGGGGAGGCGCCGGGCAGCAGCGGGCCGGCCATCGCGTCGTCGAGGACCGCGGTGAGGGCCTCGACCGGCTGGACCACGCCCCAGCCGACCGCGTCGTCGCGGGCGTCGCGCCGGTCGCGCGCGGCGGTGACCTCGAGCCGGTGGGCCCAGCGGTCCGGGCCCTCGGCGGGGAAGCGCTGGGCCACGAGGGCGGCCGCCGCGCTGACGTAGGCGGTGGCGTAGCTCGTGGACCCCGACTCGTCACCGAGGTAGCAGTCGCCCCAGGCCCCGAACGTCGTGAGCACCTGGACGCCGGGCGCGGCGACGTCGACGTGGCTCCCCGGGACCGAGCCCTTCGCGACGGTGTCGGCGTCGTCGGTGGCGGCCACGCCGAGCACCCCCGGGTAGGCGGCGGGGTAGCGGGGTGCCCGCACCGGCGCCTGGGTGGTCGTGTTGCCCGCCGACGCGACGACGAGCGCGCCCCGCGACCGGGCGTGCGCGACGGCCGACCGCAGCGCGGCGTCGTCGCGCCCCGTGCTCAGCGAAACGTTGACGACCTTCGCGCCCTGGTCGGCGGCCCAGCGGATGCCGGCGGCCAGCGTGCCGGCATCGGTGTCGGGGCCCTCCTCGCGGTCGGACTCGTCCGGGACGACCTTGACCGGCAGGATGCGGGCCCGCGGCGCCAGCCCCTCGACGCCCGACGTCGGTGCGAGGCTGCGGGCGGCGATGATCCCGGCCACCGCGGTGCCGTGCAGCCGGCCGTCGGTGCGGGGCGAGCCCCCGACGAAGCTGCGGCCGTCGAGGACCGTGCCCGACGGGAAGTGCTGGTTGCGCGCGACCCCGCTGTCGACGACGGCCACCGTGACGCCCTGGCCGCGCGTCAGCGCCCACGCGCGCTGGGCCGCGAAGCGGTTGAGCGCCGGCGGGGTGTCGGTGACCCACTGGGTGCGCCCCTCCTCGCACGGCTCGGCCGCCGAGGGGACGGCCGCCGCCGCGGCCGAGCCCGCGGGCGCGGCCGACGCCGGCGACCCGGGGACGGCGAGCATCCCGGCGACGAGCACCGGGACGACGAGCGCCCCCGCCCCGACCCCGCGGGTCATGAGGTGCCGGAGACGACGGTGCGCGCGGCCGCGGTCCCCAGTGACGGGCCGGAGCGGAAGAGCTCGGTCCACGCGACGGGGACGGGCACGACGTCGTCGGCGGCGTACCCGAGGCGCGCGAGGACCTCGGCGTCGGCACCGTCGATGGCGTAGGCGGTGGCGGTCTGGTCGACCGCGAGCACGGGTCCCTTGCCGAGCACCGCACCGGACACCGCCCGGACGAGGGCGCCGGAGCCGGTGTCGACGACGGTGCGACCGCGCTGGTCGGCCGGCGGGTCCTTCGTCACCGTGCCGAGGGTGACGACCGGGGCGGTGCCGGCCGCGGCGGTCAGGGTGGCGCACGGCGTTGTCTCGAGGACCGTGGGCAGGCGGTCGGGCCAGTCGGACGGCGCGGTGCGGGGCTGCTCGACCTGGAGCCGGCCGATCTGGGCCGACGTCGCGGGCACGTCCTGCCCGGAGGCACCCGACCCGAGCCGGTACATCGCGAGCGCCACGTCGGGCAGCGGCTCGAGGGTGCCGCGGGGCGTGACGAGGTAGTGCCGGCCGTCGCTCGTGATCCGCAGCACCGAGCCGACGGTGGCGCCGCTCGGGAGGCCCGACAGCGGCTTGCCGAGGTCGTCGACGCGCAGCGGGGTCAACGGGGTGCCCTCGGGGAACAGGTTGAGCCAGGCCGCCGGCGCGGCGAGGGCCGGGCGGCCGTCGAGCCGCAGCGCGACAGAGACCGCGCTGAGGTCGCGCGGCGCCACCGGGTAGCGCATCCCGTTGCCGATGACGAAGGTGGCGTCGCCGGAGCGGACGAGCACGGCCGCCGAGCCGGCGGGCCGTGCCGAGGCGTTGGCCCCGATGGCCGTCGAGACCTGTTGCCCTGCACCGAGGCACGAGATCCAGCCGGTGTTGACGAGCCGGTCGCGGGTGGTCAGGGAGTCGGGGGCGCCGAGGATGCCGAGGGTGGCGCCGCGCTTGATGTCGGCGAGCTCCTCGTCGGGCACCGCGAGGACCTTGAACCGGTCGGCGGGGATGAGCAGCCGCGCGCTCGTCGTGTTGACGACCGGGTGCAGCCGCTCCTTGATCGCGACGTAGCGCGCCCCGCTGTCCTCGGCGATGACGAGGCGGTCGTTGCCCCAGTCGTCGGGGAGCGAGGAGCGCAGCCAGCCGAAGGCCAGGCTGCCGAGCACCAGCACGACCGTGAGGGCGAGGCCGCCGACGACGGCGCGCAGCGGCCGGTCCGGCTCGACCTCGCGGCCGCCCGGGGCGCCGCTGACGAACGCGGTGGTGAGGCGTCGCTTGCTGAACGACTGGGCCTCGACGAGGTCCTTCTTGGTCGCCACGTCAGAGGATCCCCACGGTCGCGGCACCGAGCGGCAGGAGGGCGACGAGCACGAGCCCGTCGAGGGCGTCCGCGATCCGGCCGAGGCGCACCCGGGTCCGCGGCGCGAGGACGGCGAGGGTGACGACGACGGCCCCGGCCGCCCCGAGGACGACCGCGAGCGCGGGCCGCCACGACGGGTGGGCCAGGGCGGCGACGACCGCCGCGAGCGCCAGGCCGAGGACGCCGGTGGCCATCGCGAGCACGACGGAGGTGCGGGTGCGGCTGTGGCGGGT
Source organism: Phycicoccus sonneratiae (assembly GCF_016887965.1). Lineage (GTDB taxonomy): Bacteria > Actinomycetota > Actinomycetes > Actinomycetales > Dermatophilaceae > Phycicoccus > Phycicoccus sonneratiae. Next base: position 148,820 of record NZ_JAFDVD010000003.1, on the reverse strand, counting down.
CCGCAGGAGGACCGCGACGCTGCCGACGACGACGAGCAGCGTGCCCGGCAGGCCCGAGGCCGCGAGCTGGGGGACGACGACGAGCATCACGCCGCCGGAGGCCAGGGCCACCGAGACCATGACGTCGTGGCCGCGGCCGACGAGCGAGCGCACCCGCTCGCGGTCGACCTCGGGCACCTCGGCCTCGATCTCGGCCTCGGTGCGAGGGGCGTGCGTCGAGAGCCGGCTCGAGGAGAGCCCGAGCCACGGCAGGACGTTGCCGAGGACGACGGCGAGGACGAAGGTGACGGCGCAGGTCGAGGTCATCGAGGCGCCGAACACCCCGGCGGCGACGCCGACCCCGGTGACCGCGATCCCGACGACGGCGCCCGCGGCGAGCACGAGGCGGTGCCGCCCGACCGCGAGGGCCGCGATGAGCCCGAGGACCGCGACGCAGGCGCCGACCCACAGCAGGCCGCGGCCCCACAGCGGGTCACCGGGGACGAGGGCGCTGCCGGCGGTCGCCGCGTAGGCGAGCGAGGTGAGGCCGAGGGCGAGCGCGCCGCCGGTCTGGGCCCGGGTGTGGAGCACGGCGGCCGCCCCGACGAGGAGCAGCGCGACCGCGAGCGAGACGGCCGCGACGAGCGCGCCGGAGTCGCGCGCGGTGAACAGCGCCCAGGCGGCGCAGAGGAAGAAGACGGTGGCCGCCCCGACGGCCGTGCCGGCGCTGTGCCGGGCGGTCCACGGCGCGAACTGGGTCTCGACGACGTCGGCGACGGCCTCGACGACGTCGTCGTAGACCTTCTCGGTCGAGGGGTCGACGACCTCGAGCGAGAGCACCGTGCCGTCGGTGATGCCCTGCGCCGCGAGCGAACGGTCGGGGTCGACGAGGACGCCCCCGCCGGCGACGAGCCGGTAGCCGTGCGAGGCCTGCTCGGTGTCGAGGACGCCGAGCTCGCGGGCGAGCTCGGGGACGATCTCGACGACCGGGATGCCCCCGGGCACACCGAGGTCCGCGCGGCGGGTCCCCGACGACACGGAGACGCGCACGAGCGACGCGGCGGCGCTGGTCTGGCTCACGATGACGGCTCTCCCCTCCGGCGGCACACCCGGGCGGTGCCGGCCGACGGGCTCCGAGCATAGACGCGCGAGTCTCGGGGAGTTCTCCCCATCGACCCTTTCGGCATGGCACCGTAGTGTCGAGGGCAGGACGAGGGACCGCGACGGTCCCCGTCTGCAGGACACCAGCCCTTCAGGGGGACAGTGGAATCGACCGCGACACGATCGTCGTCGCACGAAGGAAGGACACACCATGGGTGACCAGTTCAGGGCCGGCGCAGGCGTCGTCAAGGCCAGCGCCGACATCGTGTCGGTCGCACGGGGCGACCTGCGCACGCAGGTCAACAACCTCCGCACGCAGATGGAGGCCGTCAAGGCGCACTGGGAGGGCCAGGGCGCCTCCAGCTTCCAGCAGGTCAGCGAGGCCTGGAAGATCCAGACGCAGGACATCGTCGACGTGCTCGACACCTTCGAGGCCAACCTCACCGGGACGCAGCGTCAGTACGACGCCGACGACCAGGCGTCGGCCTCGAACCTCAGCAAGTACAGCAGCATGCTCGGCAACGGCTGAGCCGCGGACGAGAACTCAGACGAGAGACGAAGGGGACGACCACCATGGGTGACGGAATCAAGGTCGGCGGCGCCGGCATCGACACGCTCGTCGACGAGATGCAGAAGGGCCTCACGGCCATCGAGACGCGTCTCGGCGACATGAAGAGCGACCTCAGCAAGTACGTCGAGCAGTGGGACGGTTCGGCGCGCGCTGCGTACTCGCAGGCCCAGGCGGACTGGGAGAAGCAGATCCAGGAGTGCAAGATGCTGCTCCAGGACGTGCGCCAGGCCGTCATCACGTCCAAGGAGGACTACCTCGCGGGCGAGCTGCGCAACACGAACATGTGGGGCTGACCGAGCCACCACGCACGCCGACGTGCCGGCGCCCGGGACCACCGGGTGCCGGCACGGTCGGCGTCACCGGGGGAGTCCCGGGGCCCGTCGAGGCCCCGGGGAGGAAGCAGGAGGAGAGAACGTGCCACGCATCGACGACGACGGCGCGGGCGGCACCGCGCCCATCCGGTACCCGTCCGTCCTCCAGACGCTCGGGCTGGACTACGAGCAGAACTGGACCGGCACGACGCACGACGCGCTGAAGACCGTGCAGTACTCGGTGACCACCGAGACGACGTTCGGCGACATCCCGTCGGCCAAGAGCTTCGCGAGCGTCTACACCGCGGCGCAGCACATCTACGAGGCGACCCTGCGCGGCATCCGCGAGGACCTCGTCGCCGCCGCGACGGCGCTCGCGCAGGCGCACCAGGAGATCCAGGACCGCGACGAGGCCTCCGGCGACGCCTTCCGGACCCTCGAGGCGCGCTGGAACGACGGCGACAACTTCTCGGCCTCCCAGAACAACGCCCAGGCCAGCCAGGACGACGAGGGCCGGGCCGGGTCCGAGGCCCAGGTCACCCTCGCCGAGGGCGCTCCCGCACCCGAGGGCGACGGCCCCGCCGACGGCGGTTCCGACGGGACGATGCCCACCGACGCGACGACCCCGGGCCAGCCGGCCTCCGAGCCCGGCAGCGGCGGCGACGACACCGGGATGCAGGTGGGCTGATGCCGCGCCGGACCGCCACCGTCGCCGTCGCCGCGGCCCTCGTCACGGGGGTCGGCGGTCTCGCCGGCGTGCCCGCGGCGTCGGCCGCCGGGACGTCGGCGGTCGCGGCTCCGGCGGAGGTGAAGCCGAGCGCGGGCGAGTGGTGGTGGAGCGCGATGGGGGTCGACGACCTCCACGCGAAGGGGACCGGCAAGGGCATCACCGTGGCCGTCGTCGACGGCCCGATCGACCCCACCGTGCCCGAGCTGCGCGGGAAGGTGGTCTCGAGCACCAGCCTGTGCAACGACCCCGCGTCGCCCCGGAAGATCCGGCCGCGCTCGGCCACGGCCAAGAACCACGCCGGCGAGCACGCGACGAGCATGGCGGCGCTCATCGCCGGCACCGGCCGGGGTACGGGCCCGGGCGGGCGCGGGATCCGGGGCATCGCCCCCGACGCCACCATCCGCCACTACGCCGCGATGTACGACGCCACGAAGGCCGACGACCCCGACGGCAAGGAGTGCGGCATCGACCTCTCGTCGAACGGCAACGAGCAGAAGATCGCCATCGGCCAGGCCATCGGCCAGGCCGCCGAGGACGGCGCCGACGTCATCAGCATCAGTCTCGTGAGCAGCTACTCGCAGGCGATGGTCGACGGCCTGCTCACCGCCTACCGGGAGGGCGCGATCGTCGTCGCCGGCACCCCGAACGAGGACGTCGTCCCGCAGTGGCCGGGGCTGGGCAACGGCGTGCTGCTCGTCAACCCGCTCGGCAAGGACGGCAAGGTCACGGACTTCGCCGTGCGCGACAAGGGCTTCGTCCAGCTGGCGGCCCCCGGCGAGGACATCATGGCCGGCCGGTACGACGAGAGCGGCTGGCACAGCGACCGCATCGTCTCCGGCTCCTCCATCGCCACGGCGCTGGTCAGCGGCGGCATCGCGGCCGTCTGGTCGGCGCACCCCGACGCGACGGCCGGCCAGGTGCTCCAGGCCGTCCAGCAGAACACCGGGCTGCGGGCGAAGGGCAGCGGGTTCGAGACGTGGTTCCGCCGGGTCGGGACCGACCTCCCGCGGGTCACGGCCCCCAACCGCACCTACGGCTGGGGCATCTTCGACCCCGCCGACGCCGCGGCCGCCGACCCCACCGGCCTGCCGGACGCCAACCCGTTCGTCACCGACGAGGTCGCGAGCACGCCGACCGCGGCCGAGATCACGGCCGCGTCCGGCACCGCCGCGTCCGCCTCGCCGAGCGCGAGCCCGTCCCCGAGCGCCTCGAGCACGGCCCCGTCCGCCGCCGCTCCGGCCGAGCAGTCCGGCGAGTCCGGCGGCTCGGTGCTGCCGGTGCTCGGCGGCGTCGCCGTCGTGCTCCTCCTGCTCGCCGGGGCGGCCGTCGTCGTCCTCCGACGCCGTGCCGGCTCCGCGGCCGCCGCACCCGGCACCACACCCACCGACACCGACAGCTCCACGAGCCAGGGCGCCCCAGGCGCCGAGGGGAGGATCCACCGATGAGACCCGACGAGGGACCCGTCAACCCGCCGCTGCCGGCCGACGCCGGACCGAACGAGCGCCGCCTCTACGACATCTACGGCTTCTCGTCCGGGCTGGTGCGGATGACCGCCGACGACTGGAAGAACACGGCCGACACGGTCACCGGGCTCGCCAGCGAGGTCCGCGACGTCATCCGCAAGCTCCAGAACGCCGACCAGCCGTGGAGCGGCCCGGCCGCCGAGAGCGCCTTCGGGACGCTCCGGACCCTCGCCAAGCAGCTCGACCAGCGGGCCGGGGAGATCACCGACGTCAAGAAGGGCCTCGAGCTGGCCGCCGAGGCCGCCGACACCGCACGGACGGCCTACTCCGGCCAGGTGCGCTCGATCTCGACCTCCGTCGACCGCTCGTCGTACGAGCACCCCATCCCGCACATCCCCGACGGCACGCGCTTCGACCAGGCGTCGTACGACGCGGCCGTCGCCGGCAAGCGGGAGCAGCGCGAGCAGGCCGCCGGCCAGGTCCTCTCGGCGTTCGACGGCAACATCGCGACGGCGGCCAAGCAGATGCCCGTCGCGGCGCAGCAGGACGCGGTGACCATCGACCCGTCCGGTGGCGGCGGTGGGGGCGGTGGGGGCAACTACCCGACCGGCGGCACCCCGTCCGGTGGCGGGTACGTCGCACCCACCGGTGGCGGCACGTGGGGCACCACCCCGACCGAGCCCCCGACCACCGGCCCCACGGACTACGTGATCTGCACCGGGTACATCCCCCCGGAGGTCGACCCGCCCGTCATCGTCGACCCCGTCGACCCCGATCCCGGGGTGGACCTCGACGGCGAGACGACCGGCACGGTGACGCCCGGCACCCCCGGCAGCGTCGACTGGGCGGGCACGGGGCCCGGTGGGTCCTCCGGTGGTGCCGGCGGCATCGGCGGCGGGACCGGTGCCGGTGCGGTCGGCGGCGGCGTGCTCGCCGGCGGGGCCGCGATGCTCGGCAAGGGCCTGCTCGGCAAGATGGGCGCCGGCGCCCTCGGGGGAGCCGGCAAGGGCGCGCTCTTCGCCGGCGGCTCCTCCGGCGCGACCGGCCGCGGTGCCGGTGCCGCGGGGCGGGCCGGTGCGGCCGGTGGAGCGGGACGCAGCGGGCTCGTGGCCGGTGGCCAGGGCGGTGCCGCGGGCCGCGGCTCGGGTGGCCGGGGGTCCGGCGGCGTCCGGGGAGCCCGCGGGACGGGGCGCTACGGGGTCCCCAAGCTCGGCGAGAACGGGCGCGGTGCGCGCGGCGGCGTGGCCGCCGGGTCCGGCGCGGGCGGGCGCGGGAAGAAGGACAAGGACGGCCGCCCGGAGGACGTCGACTTCCTCACCCACGAGGACGAGGAGACCTGGTTCGAGGGCGAGGACGACGCCACGCCGCCCGTGTGGCGCTGACCCCTCCGACGACGCGTGCGGCGTCTCGCCTCAGCCCGAGGTGAGGCGCCGCAGCGTCTCCACGGCTCCGGCGGCGAGCACGCCGAGGGGCAGCGCGGTCACCACCGCGAGCGACTCGAGCCGGTCGGCGAGGCGGGACAGGCGGGTCGAGGCCCAGCCGCCGGCGATGGCCACGGCCGCGACGACCCCCACGACCCCGAGCAGGACCCCGACGCCGACGAGCGGCCAGCGCCAGTCGCCGTCCCAGTCGACGAGGGCGACCGACCCGGCGACCGTGAGGGAGGCGGCGGCGGCGAGCATCGCGTAGCGGGCCAGCCGGTCGCGCACGTGGCGCGACTGGTACCCGAGCGCCACCGCGGCCCCGGCGAGCACGGCCCAGCGGGCCCACGGCGCGATGGTGGACAGTGCCGGGGTGAGGGCCAGCGCCCAGCCGCCGACGGCGGCGAGCAGCGCGAGGTAGGCGGTGCCGACCGAGACGACCGAGCGGGCCTGCGCCACCCGGTCGAGGACGTCGGGGGCGGTGACCCGGCGCCGGCGCGCCGCGTGCCGCTCGCGGACCGACCAGACCGTGGTCGAGAGCCGGTCGGTGTCGAGGAGCTGCGTGGGGTCGACGTCGAGGCTCGCACTGGGCAGCGCGCGCACGACGACCGGCGCGAGGCCGACGAGCACCGCGGCCGCGGCGGCCAGCGGCAGACCCGTGAGGACGGTGAGCGCGAGGACCACCGCGACCCCGCCGAGGCAGGCCGTGGCCGTGCGCTCGGCCCGGTCGGCGGGGGAGCCGTCGGAGGACGCGAGCGCCGTGACGACCGCCCCGAGCGCGGCGGCGACGGTGAGCGACACCGCGACCCGTGACGGCGAGTCGGCGAGCGGTGCGACGAGGCCGGCCGCCGCGGCGAGCGCGGGGGCGCCCGCGAGGCGGACCAGCCCGGCGCCCTCCCGGTGCCGGGGCGTGAGGAGCGTGGCCGCGGCCGCGGCGGCGAGCAGCAGGCCCGAGGCCACCCAGCGCGCGGTGGTGGACCCGAGGAGCCCGGTGGACTCGCCCGCCGGCACGGCGAGCGCGAGCACGCCCGCGACGAGGCTGACGAGCGCGGTGCCGACGACGAGGGCGGGACCGGCGTCGAGCCCGCGGCCGCGGCGGCGCGGTCGGCGGCCACGCCCACGACGGCGGCGCTCGGCGTGCAGCGCGGCCCGGCTGACGGTGGCCTCGCCGTCGTCGACCTCGTCGCGGCGGCGGGTGGAGTCGTCGACGAGCGAGACGGCCGGGCGCTCGGGGGCCGCCACCGAGCGCGACCCGCCGGCCCACGACGGTCCGGCGGCTCGTGCGCCGGGGGCCGCGGAGGACCGGCCGAGGCTGACCACCTCGCGGTGCAGCCGGTGCGTCGTCGTGCGGACCACCGTGAGGACGGCGCCGGTGGGCAGCTCCTCGCCGATGCGGTCCTGGGGCCCGTAGACGTGTCCGGCCGCGGTCGCCACCGAGCTGGGGGCGGCGCTCGAGGAGATGCCGAGGACCGCGAGCACCTCGGTGACGCGGGTGCCCACGGGCACGACGAGGTCGTAGCGCCGCTCGTCGGCGACGAGCGTCAGCTGGTGCGTCGGCTCCACCGTCGTCCCTCCCCGTGTCGTCGTGGCCGCGAGCTGCGGCCACTGCCCGCGAGGAACAGTATCCACGGGTACCGTGGGCCCGTCCGGCAGCACGACACGGGAGGGGACGGGAATGACGGTGGCCGCGCGCGGCGCCCGCGAGAAGGCACCGGAGGTGCCCACCGGGCGGATCGCGCTCCAGCCACCCCCGGAGATCACCCCGTCCGAGGGGGCGAGCGGCCTGCTCATGCAGGCCGTGCCGATGCTCGGGTCGCTCGGGTCCATCGGCTTCGTCGCGCTCTCCCAGAACGGCGCCCGGGCCTGGTTCACGGCCGGGATGTTCCTCGTCGCCAGCGTCGGGTTCGTCGCGGTCAGCGGCGTGCGCCAGCGCCAGCAGCACGGGGCCGGCGTCATCGCCGCCCGGCGCGAGTACCTCGCCTACCTCGCCGAGGTCCGCGAGACCATCCGCGACGCCGCCGCCCGCCAGCGCGAGGCCGCCCTCTGGGACTACCCGGACCCCGGTGCCCTCCCCGTCATCGCCGCCGAGGGCAGCCGGGTCTGGGAGCGCCAGCCCTCCGACGTCGACTTCCTCCAGGTCCGGATGGGCACGACCGCCCAGCCGCTCTGCCTCGAGCTCGAGGCCCCCGAGACCGCCCCGCTCGCCCAGCTCGACCCGGTCGCGGCCTCGGGGCTGCACCGCCTGCTCTCCACGCACCGCGTCCAGCCGGGCCTGCCGGCCTCGGTCGCGCTGCGGGCCTGGCCGCACGTCGAGGTCACCGGCGACGCCGACCCCGCGCGCTCGCTGGCCCGCTCCGTCGTCCTCCAGGCGGCGATGCAGCACGGGCCCGAGGACCTCGTCGTCGCGGCCCTCGTCTCCCGCGAGGCGCGCGCCGAGTGGGAGTGGCTCAAGTGGCTCCCGCACGCCCTCAGCCCGCGCGAGCACGACGCCGTCGGGCCGGTGCGCCTCGTCGGCGAGTCGGTCCACGACCTGCTGCCGCTGCTGCCCCAGGAGATCGTCGAGCGGCCCCGCTTCGGCCCCACCGACCGCCCGTCGCTGCCGCACGTGCTCCTCGTCGTCGACGGCGGCCACGTGCCGCCGGGCAACCCGGTCGTCACCGCCGACGGCGTCCTCGGGGTCACCGTCCTCGACCTGCCCGAGCAGTGGGGCGAGCTCGACTCGCCGACCACGCTGCGACTCGCCGTCGGGGCGCGGACCGAGGGTGGGCCCCGCGCCGGCACCGCACCGCTCGAGATCATCAGCCTCGCGCGCGGGGTGGCCCACGGCGTCGCCGACCAGGTCTCCACCACCCGCGCCGAGGCCGCCGCCCGCCGGCTCGCGCCGCGGTTCGCCGCCGACGAGCCCGAGGTCCGCGACGCCCTCACCGCCTCCACCGAGCTCGTCGACCTGCTCGGCACCGGCGACGTCCGCGACTTCGACACCGAGTCCGCGTGGCGGGCCCGGCTCCAGCGCGACCGCCTGCGCGTGCCGATCGGCGTCGACGAGAAGGGCCTGCCGGTCGCCCTCGACATCAAGGAGTCGGCCCAGCAGGGCATGGGGCCGCACGGCCTCGTCATCGGCGCCACCGGCTCCGGCAAGTCCGAGCTGCTGCGCACCCTCGTGCTCGCGCTCGCGATGACCCACTCGCCGGAGGCGCTGAACTTCGTCCTCGTCGACTTCAAGGGTGGTGCGACGTTCGCCGGGATGGCCGACATGCCGCACGTCTCGGCCGTCATCACCAACCTCGGCCAGGAGCTCACCCTCGTCGAGCGCATGCAGGACGCCCTCCAGGGCGAGATGACCCGCCGCCAGGAGCTGCTCCGCTCGGCCGGCAACTTCGCCAACGTCACCGACTACGAGCGGGCCCGCGCGGGCGGCGCCGACCTCGAGCCGCTGCCGGCGCTGCTCATCGTCGCCGACGAGTTCTCCGAGCTGCTCGCGGCCAAGCCCGAGTTCGCCGACCTGTTCGTCGCCATCGGCCGCCTCGGCCGCTCGCTCTCGATGCACCTGCTGCTCTCCTCGCAGCGCCTCGAGGAGGGGCGCCTGCGCGGCCTCGAGTCGCACCTGTCGTACCGCATCGGCCTGCGGACCTTCTCGGCCGGCGAGTCGCGCACGGTCATCGGCGTCCCCGACGCCTACGAGCTGCCGCCGGTGCCGGGGCTGGGCTACCTCAAGCCCGACCAGACGACGCTGACGAAGTTCAAGGCCGCCTACGTCTCGGGGCCGCCGAAGGGCCGCCGTCGCCGGGCGGCCGCCGAGAGCGGCGCCCCGAGCACGTCCACCGAGATCCTCCCGTTCACGCTCGCGCCCGTCACCGGTGGACGCCGGGGGAGCGTCGAGCCGGTCGAGGTCGCGGCCACGGAGGCGCCCGAGGAGCGCGCGGTCTTCGACATCGCGGTCTCGCGCATGAAGGGCAAGGGGCGTCCGGCACACCAGGTCTGGCTGCCGCCGCTCGACGTCCCGCACTCGATGGACCAGCTCTTCCGCGACCTCGTCGCCGACCCCGAGCTCGGGCTGGTCAGCCGCTCGTGGCGCGACCGGGGCGACTACGTGCTGCCGGTCGGCATCGTCGACCGCCCGCTCGAGCAGCGCCGCGAGCTCTACGTGCTGCGGCTCGGCGGGGCGGCCGGCCACGTCGCCGTGGTCGGCGGTCCGCGCTCGGGACGCTCGACCTTCGCGCGCACCGTCGTCGCCGCGATCGCCCTGACGACCACGCCGCTCGAGAGCCAGGTCTACGTCCTCGACTTCGGCGGCGGCACGTTCACGCCGCTCGCCAAGCTGGCGCACGTGGCCGGCGTGGCCAACCGCAGCGAGCCCGAGGTCGTGCGCCGCCTCGTCGCCGAGATCCGCGGCATCGTCGACGCCCGCGAGTCCTACTTCCGCACCCAGGGCATCGACTCCATCGAGACCTACCGGCGGCGCCGGGCCGAGGGCCGGGCCGACGACGGCTACGGCGACGTCTTCCTCGTCGTCGACGGCTGGCCCACGGTGCGCGCCGAGTTCGACGAGCTCGAGGCGCAGATCACCGAGCTCGCCGGTCGCGGCCTGACCTTCGGCGTCCACCTCGTCGTCACGACCTCGCGCTGGATGGACTTCCGCAACCAGATCCGTGACGTCCTCGGCACCCGCGTCGAGCTGCGGCTCGGCGACCCCACCGACTCCGAGGTCGACCGCAAGGTCGCGGCGAACGTCCCGAAGGGGCGCCCCGGCCGCGGCCTGACGATGACCAAGCACCACTTCCTCGGTGCCGTCCCGCGCATCGACGACCGCGGCAGCGTCGACGACCTCGGCGACGGCGTCGAGGACCTCGTGACGCGCGTCAACGCGGCGTGGCAGGGGCCTCGCGGCCCGAAGCTGCGCCTGCTGCCCGAGCAGATCACCCTCGACGAGGTCCGCGCGCTCGCGGGGCCCGACGACCGGCGGCTGCTGCTCGGTGTCGACGAGGCCAACCTCGCCCCGATCGGCCTCGACCTCACCGAGGAGCCGCACCTCTACCTGCTCGGCGACGGCGACAGCGGCAAGACCGCGTTCCTGCGCACCGTCGCCCACGAGGTCGCCCGGCTCCACACCCCGGAGCAGGCCAAGCTCTTCGTCGTCGACTACCGTCGCGGCCTGCTCGGCGAGCTCCCCGAGGCGCACGTCGGCGAGTACCTGACCACCGAGGAGCAGACCGTCGCCGCGGTCGAGGGCATCGCCGACTTCCTCCGCAGCCGCCTGCCCGGCCCCGACGTCACGCCCGAGCAGCTGCGGGCGCGTTCGTGGTGGTCCGGGGCCGAGGTGTACTTCCTCGTCGACGACTACGACCTCGTCGTCACGTCCTCCGGTTCGCCGCTGCGTCCCCTCGTGCCGATGCTCGCCCAGGCCGGTGACGTCGGCCTGCACCTCGTCCTCACCCGGCGCACCGGCGGTGCGTCGCGGGCGCTCTTCGAGCCCGTGCTCCAGTCGGTCCGCGACCTCGGGTCGCCGGGCATCCTCCTGTCCGGCAGCGCCGACGAGGGGATGCTCATCGGCCGGGTCAAGGCCTCGGTCCAGCCACCCGGGCGGGCCCGCATCGTCTCGCGCGACCTCGGCGACCAGGTCTTCCAGACCGCGTGGCAGCCGCCGCGGCACGACTGACCTAGGCTGCGGGCATGGAGCCCGTGTACCGGCCCGTCATCCACGCGGCGAAGACGCTGTTCTTCCTCCAGGGTGCGCGCCTGAGGATCACCGGCGAGGAGCACGTGCCGCGGGTCGGCGGCGCCGTCATGGCGATCAACCACACGTCCTACCTCGACTTCATGTACGCCGGGCTGCCGGCCTGGCCGCACCGCCGCTACGTGCGGTTCATGGCCAAGAAGTCGATCTTCGCGCACCGGGTCTCGGGGCCCCTGATGCGCGGGATGCACCACATCCCCGTCGACCGGCACCAGGGCGGGCAGGCGTTCAAGGACGCCGTGCGGGCGCTCAAGGACGGCGAGATCGTCGGGGTCTTCCCCGAGGCGACGATGTCGCGCTCCTTCGAGCTCAAGGAGTTCAAGCCCGGGGCCGTGAAGATGGCCCAGGTCGCCGGGGTGCCGGTGCTGCCGGTGACGATCTGGGGTGGGCAGCGGGTGTGGACCAAGGACCTCCCGAAGCGGATGGGCCGGGCCAACATCCCGATCTCGATCACCGTCGGCGAGCCGCTGGAGATCGGCCGGCGGGAGAACGTCGAGGAGGCCACGGCGCGGGTCAAGGCGGCGATGCAGGCCCAGCTCGACGCGCAGCAGGCGGCCTACCCGACCCTGTCCGGCGACGAGCTGCGGTACGTGCCGGCCCGCCTCGGCGGCACGGCGCCGACCCCGGAGCAGTCGCACGAGGCCGACGCCTCGGACATGCAGCGCACCCGGGACAAGTTCACCGGCTGACCCCCGACTTTGTGGGGCGCCGTCCGCCGGACACCCGGTTTCTGCGCCGATTCAGCGGACCTGCCCCCACAAGGTCGGGGACGCGGGGGTCAGGCGGGTGGTCCGAGCAGTCGTGCCGCGAGGGCGGCGACCTCCTCGTCGGACACCTCTTGGGCCGCGACGTCGGCGAGTACGGCGGCGTACTGGGCGGTGGGGGCCTGCAGCTCGAGCGCGATGCCGTCGGGGTCGCGGAAGTTCAGGTGGTACCCGAGCGGCATGTCCTGGATCGGGCTGTGGGGCACACCCGCTGCCTCGAGCCGGGCCTCCCACTCGACGACCTCGTCGCGGTCCCGCGCGGCCAGACCGAGGTGGTCCAGCCCGGTGGCCAGCTCGCTGAACCGGCCACCCGTGCCCTCGGCGTGGTGGACCAGGGCGAGCACGAACCTTGTGCGCTGGTGGATGCAGATGCGGGCGTACCCGACGTCAAGGATGCGGCGGAACCCGAGCACCTCGGTGTAGAAGCGCTGGCTGGCATCGAGGTCGGTGACGCTGAGCGAGACGTGGTTCAGACCCGAGAACTCCGGCATGTCGGCCACTGTCGTCCGGTGGACCTCGGCCGTCAACGGGGTGCCTCACCCCGACCTTGTGGGCCGCCGTCCGCCAGACACCCGGTTTCTGCGGCGTTTCACCGGATGTGCCCCCACAAGGTCGGGGAAGAGCGGGCGGGTCAGACGGAGTGGCCGAGGTGGGCCAGCGCCTGGCGGAGCAGCACGCCGTGGCCGCGTTCCATCTCGGCCTGGATGCCGGGGTCGAGCGCCTGGCTCGGCGTCAGCCAGGTGAGGTCGAGGGCGTCGTTCTGAGGGGCGCAGTCGCCGGCGACCGGCACCACGTAGGCGAGCGAGACCGCGTGCTGGCGCGGGTCGTGGAAGGGCGTGACGCCGGGCGTCGGGAAGTACTCGGCGACCGTGAACGGCTGCGGCGAGGCCGGGATGCGGGGGAGGGCCACCGGCCCGAGGTCCTTCTCGATGTGCCGCAGCAGCGCATCGCGCACGCGCTCGTGGTGCAGCACCCGGCCGGACACGAGCTCGCGGCAGACCCGGCCCTCCCCGTCGAGGCGCAGCAGCACCCCGAGGGCCGAGACCTCGCCCCGCTCGTCGACGCGCACCGGCACGGCGTCGACGTAGAGGATCGGGAGCTTCTCGCGCGCCGAGTCGAGCTCCTCGCGGCTCAGCCAGGCGGGGTCGCGGTCCAGCTCGAGGGGGTTCATGGGGGCGATTGTGCCAAGCCCTCCGGTGTGGCTTGCCCCGGGCGCGCCGACCGGCCCTGACCTGCGGCGTCCGCGAAGGCCACCGGGGCGCCGAACGCGGCCCGGCGGGAGGCGCGGCGCAGGGCCCCGAGGACCGGTCGGGCGGTGAGGGTGACGAGCACGACGTTGGTCACCGCGCGGCCGAGGTCCCATCCGAGGCTCGTCGCGAGGCTGAAGACGAGGAAGCGGTGGAGGTTCTCCAGCAGCGGGGCGCCGGCGACGAAGGACAGCTCGCCCGCCAGACCGGTCGAGAACGGCCAGAACGAGAGGTTGAGCAGCGCCCCGTAGGCGAGGCCGGCGAAGGCGCCGTACGCGGCGAGCATCGCCACCTCGCGGCGCCCGGACGCGCGCGGCAGGAGGCCGGCGCCCCAGCCGACCCACGCCGCCCCGAGCATCTGGAAGGGCAGCCACGGCCCCACGCCGCCGGTGATGAGCGCGGACGCGAAGAGGGTGACGGCGCCCTGCACGAAGCCGAACCCCGCTCCGAAGACGCGCCCCCCGAGCACGAGGAGGAAGAAGACCGTCTCGAGCCCGGCCGTGCCGGCACCGAGCGGGCGCAGCGCCGCGCCGACCGCCGAGAGGACCCCGAGCATCGCGACGGCCTTGACGTCCATCCCGCCCTCGGCGACCTCGGCGAGGACGACGGCGAGCAGCAGCGGCAGGACGAGGGCGAGGACGAGGGGGGCGTCGGTCGAGTGCGCCAGGCCGGACCCCGGGGTGACGAGCAGCGGCCAGCCGAACGCGACGAGCCCCGCGACGCTGACGAGGGCCACGGCCGCCGCCGACCGCGGCCGGAGCGCCACGGCGGCGGTGCGCCGCGCGGGTGCCGCGGCCGTCACGGTGCCACCCCCGGGGCGGCGGACCGGACGTCGTCGACGGTCAGCCACGGTCCCGGCGCCAGGACCTTGGCGACCTGGGGCGCGAAGGCGGGCGAGGAGACGACGACCTCGGCGGTCGGGCCGTCGGCGACCACCTCACCGGCGGCCATGACGACGACCCGGTCGGCGCACTCGGCGACGAACTCGACGTCGTGCGTGGCGACGGCGACCGACCGGCCGCGCGCGGCGAGGTCGCGCAACGTCGTGGCGAGCACGGCCTTGGCGGAGGGGTCGAGCCCGCGCGTCGGCTCGTCGAGGAGGAGCACGGGCGGGTCCGCGGTCAGCTGGACGGCGAGGACGAGGGCGAGCTTCTGACCCTCGGAGAGGTCGCGGGGGTGCCGGTCGGCAGGGACGCCGGGCGCGAGGCGGGCGAGCAGCGCCGCGCAGGTGCCGGCCGGGACGGTGCTCTCGTGGTCGGCCTGGGCGCACTCGGCGCCGACGGAGTCGAGGTAGAGCAGGTCGGTGGCGCTCTGCGGCACCAGGCCGACGCGGGCCCGGCGCTCGACGGGGTCGAGGGCGGCGGGGTCGACGGCCGGCGTGGTCGGGCCACCGACCCGCACCCGACCGGCCGCGGTCGCGCCGCTGCCCTGGAGGGCCCAGAGCAACGAGGACTTGCCGGACCCGTTGCGCCCCATGAGCGCGGTGACCTCGCCGGCGTGCAGGTCGAGGTCGACCCCGGCCACCGCGACGACGTCGCCGGGGTGCCGGACGACGACCCCGGACGCCTGCAGCACCGGCACGACCGACGGCGCGGACGTGGCCGTCGACATCTTTCGACGAATGTGTCGATTGTTGGACGGTTCGGTGGGGTGGGGGTCGTCCATCTTTCGACGAATGTGTCGATTGTTGGACGGGTCGCGCGCGCCGTCCGGGCCCGGCACGTCGTCGGGCCCGGACCCGGAGGTGGTGGCCAGCCGCTCGCGCAGCCCCCGGGCGGCCCGCCGGGCGTCGCGCACCGACAGCGGCAGCGGCGTCCATCCGGCCCAGCGGCCGAGCTCGACGACCGGCGGCGCGATGTCGCTCGTCGCCATGACCCCGGCCGGCGCCCCCACCGTGACCGTGCCGTCGACCGCCACGTGGACGACCCGGTCGGCGTAGTGCAGCACCCGCTCGACGCGGTGCTCGGCGACGACGACGGTGACGGCGAGGTCGTGCACGAGCCGCGTGATCGTCGCGAGCACCTCCTCGGCGCCGGTGGGGTCGAGGGCCGAGGTCGGCTCGTCGAGGAGGATGACCCGCGGGTGGGCGGTGAGCACGGACCCGATGGCCACCCGCTGCTGCTGCCCACCGGACAGCTCGCGCAGGGCGGCGCCACGCAGCTCGGGGATGCCGAGGACGTCGAGCGTCTCCTCGACCCGCTTGCGCATCGTCGCGGCTGGCAGGCCGAGCTGCTCCATCCCGTAGGCCAGCTCCTCCTCGACCGTGTCGGTGACGAAGCCGGCGAGCGGGTCCTGCCCGACGACCCCGACGAGGTCGGCGAGGTCGCGGGGGCGGTGCTCACGCGTGTCGCGGCCGTGGACGAGCACGCGGCCGTGCAGCGTCCCGCCCGTGAAGTGCGGGACCCGCCCGCACATCGCGCCGAGCAGGGTCGACTTGCCCGACCCGGTGCGTCCGACGACGAGCGCGAGCTCGCCCTCCTCGACGACGAGGTCGACGTCGCGCAGGACGGGACCCTCGGCACCGGCCGGCACGACCGACACCGACTCGAGGACGACCGCGTGCTCGCTCACGCCGCCACCCCCACGGCCCCGCGCACGACGACCCGGGGCGCCGGGCGCGGCGGCTCCGGGGTGAGGACGGCCGGCAGCGCCGCGACGAGGAGCCCGGCGACGGCGACCAGCGGCAGGGCCGGCACGCCGAGCGGGTCGAGCGGCATGGCGAGGGCGTCCGGGGCGGTCCGGGCCACGACGGTCGTGGCGGCGGCCGCGAGGACCCCGGAGCCGAGGGTCAGCCACTCCGCGCCGCGCCACGGGTCGGGCCGGTACGTCGTCGTGCGCACGTGCCGGCCCCCGAGCCACAGGCCGAGCGCCGACAGCGCGAGCCCGACGACGAGGGTCGGCGTGCCGAGGAGGGCCGGCGTGGTGGCGTCGAGGACGCCGTAGAGGCCGATGGCGCAGGCGAGCAGCCCGACGAGCACGACCGCCCCGGTGAGCCTCCGTTCGCGCTCCGGCGCCGCGCCGGACCGCCCGTACCCGCGCGAGTCCATCGCCGCCGCGAGCAGCAGCGAGCGCTCGAGGGTGTCCTCGAGGACCGGGAGGGCGATGCGTCGCACGGCCCGCAGCCCGCGCCCGCCGTCGCCGCGCAGCTGACGGGCCCGGCGGACCCGCTGCACCGACTCGGCGAGCTGCGGCGCCACGGACACCGACACGACGACGGCGGCCCCGACCTCGTGGAGCGCGCTCGGCAGGCTCCGCAGCAGGCGCTTGGGGTTGGCCAGCGCGTTCGCCGCGCCGATGCAGGCGATGATGACGGCCAGCCGCAGGCCGAGCAGCGCCGCCCCCAGCAGCCCCTCGAGGTACACGTCGCCACCGAGCTGGATGCCCGCCGCCCACGACGGCAACCTCGCCTCGGGCAGCGGCAGGAGCAGCGTCGAGCCGACCTTGAGCCCCACGAGGACGTGGAGCACGAGCCGGACGGCGACGATCGCCATCCCGAGCCAGAGGTAGAGCCGGAAGGCCCGCGCCCACGGGGAGGACCCCCGGCGGGCGGCGACGACGAGCGACGTGACGGCCAGGGCGAGCAGCAGCAGGAGCGGGTTGGTCGTCGTGCTGACGGCCACGGCGAGCCCGACCGCCCAGCCCCACCACGCCGCCGGGTGGACGGCACGGGGGAGCGGACGGGTCACCGGGGCATCATCCCAGCCGGGTCAGCCGCGACGGCGCCAGGCGGCGACGCCCGCACCACCGGCGACGAGCAGCACGAGGGCACCTCCGGCGAGCAGCGTGCCGGCGCCGGACCCCCGGGCCTCGGTGGACGTCGGCTCCGAGGCGAGCGTCGTCGTGCCGTCGCCGGGGGTCGCGGACGGCGACCCGGTGGGGGCGAGCGTCGAGGAGGGGCTCGGGGACGCGCCGGCCGGGGCGGACGGCGACGCACTGCCCGACGGCGCGGCGCCGGTGGCGCCCGGGCGCGCGGCAGTGGCGCCCGACGAACCGGCCGTCGCGCCGGCACCGGTCGGCCGCGGCTTGGCCGTGGGCTTCTTCGGAGCGGGAGTCGGGGTCGGCTTGGGCTTCGTCGTCGGCTTCGGGGCCGGGCTCGAGGCCGTGGCCGGCGGCGCGGTGCGCGGCTGCTGGCCGGAGCCGAACCGGAAGCCGATGACCGTGCCCGCGGCCGGCGTGTACGAGGCGACGCCCGTGCTGCTGTAGGTCCACGACCCGCCGCGGGGGGCGTGGAAGAACCCCCAGTAGGCCGAGGCCGGGGGCATCCGGACGCACGGGTCGCTCGCCGGTGTGCCGTTGATGCGGCAGACGACCGAGCCGGGGAACTGTTGGGGGCTGACGACCGTGGCCACGGACTTCAGCACCGCCATGGCGGTGCCGCCGCTCGAGGCGCACGACGTGCTCGACGACGAGCCGGTGTCGATGACGACCGTGACGCCGGTGGACCCCGAGCAGGCCGCTGCCTGGGCCGGGGCCGCCACGACGGCGAGCCCGGCACCGGCCAGGCCCAGCGCCGCGACGGCACCGCAGAGACGGGCGAGGAGGCGGCGCATCAGGCGTGCGCCCCCCGGCGTCGGGAGGCCACGACCGCGACGGCGCCGAGCAGCACGAGCGCGAACCCGAGGAGCACCGGCAGCAGCGGGTCGGTGCCGGTCTGGGCCAGCGCCCCCGCCGGGGCGGCCGCGACGGGCGTGCTCGGGGTCGAGCCGCCGTCGCCGGCCGGCGCGGTCGTGCTCGGGTCCGTGCCCGACGTGGGGGTGGTCGTCGGCGTGCTCGTCGGCTGCGCCGGGCAGACGGTCGCGGGCGGTGCGGGCTCGGAGCCCTCCGCGAGGGTGTCGAGGAGGTCGCCACCGGCCAGCAGCAGGGCGGCCTGCGGCGTCGCGCGCAGGTCAGTGTCGGCCGGAACGGTCGTCGAGCGGTCGCCGTCGGACTTGGCGATCCCGCCGCGCAGCGCCGCGGGCGCGGTGGGTCCGTACTGGAGCGTGGCGACGAAGGCCGCCGCGTCGGCAGCCTCCGCGCTCCGTCCGTCGGCGAGGAAGGCCTGGCCGGCGACGCCCGCGGTGTTCGCGCTGAGGATGCCGTCGGCACTCTCGAGGCCGCCCGACGCGTCCTGCGCCGCGGCCAGGTGGTCGAGGGCCCGCTCGGCACCGGCCGCGGCCGCCGCCCGGGTGCCGTCGACGTCGCCCCAGCAGAGGAGGGTGTCGTCGAGCGAGAGGAGGGCCTGGGCCGCGAAGGCGGTGGCGTCGGGGTCGCTGACGCAGGTCGTACCACCGATGGCGCTGCGGAACCCGCCGTCACCGCACTGCTGGTCGAGGAGGAGCTCGATCGACGGGGTGGTGACCGGCCGACCCGCGCGGTCGAGGGCGAGCAGCGCCAGGGCCTGGGTCAGGGTGATCGTGTAGTCGTCCCCGCCGGTGTCGCTGAACCGCCCGGTCGGGGTGCGCAGGGCCTCCAGCTGGGCGACGAGGTCCGTGCCGTCGACGTCCCGGGGGTCGCCCCCGGCCACGACGACTCCGATGAGCGCCTTGGCCGTCGCGCCCACGTAGGACGCGCCGAAGTCGGCGCCGGTGTACGAGCCGACGGTGGACTCGAGCCACGCGAGCGAGCGCGCGACCTGGTCGGGGTGGGCCCCGGCGGCGGTGAGCGCGATCATCGCGTCGATCGTGTTGCCGTGGTCCGGGTAGCCCGAGGGGTCGAGGGCGCCCGCCCCGTCGGGGTACACGTAGTGGTCGCCGTACTGCGCGAGGGTGCGGGCGATGAAGTCCGAGGCCGCCTGGGTCTCGGGCTCGGCCGGACCCGGGAGCACCTGGGCCCGCACGGGGGCCGTCGTCGCCGGGCGGGCGGGGGCCGGGGCGGTCGCGGTGGGCGCCGGCGTGACGGTGGCCGAGGGGGTCGGCTCGTCGCCGGGGGTCTGCGTGGGCGTCGCGCTCGGGGTGGGCGTCGAGGCGTCGGTGGCGCTCGGGGAGGGGGAGCCGCTCGCGGTGGGCGTCGGCGTGGCGTCGTCGGCGAGAGCGGCCGAGGGGGCGCCCACGAGCACGACGGCCGTGAGCAGGGCACCGAGCGCGCGGGCGCCGGGGCGGAGCGTGGTGGGGGACATGGGGCCTTCCTGAGCGGTTCGGGACGACGCCCGAACCACCGGAACCCCGGCACTCGGGCTCCGCCCCGCGTTCCTCGACGGGTTGATGGAGCCGCTCGCGCCTGATGGGCATTCCGACTCGCCACCCTCGCGGGTGACCTACGGCTGCGGGACAGTGCCGGACTCGGACCGGCTTCCCCCAGACAGGTGCGTGTGGGTGCCGCCCGTCACGGGCGACGCCGCGATGCTACCTCCTCGGGAACCCGGTCGGAACCGCGCGTCCGCCCCGGTAGACTCCCGGGCACAGGCGTTCGAGCCGTCATCAGCGGCGAGCCTCCGGAAGAACGGGCCGCCCCCGGGTGGCCCCAGTAGAACCGGACGTCGGGGTCACGTCACGACCTGGTGCAAGAGCGGTCGTCCTCCGGGGCGGCAAGCGAGGTGGTACCGCGGAGGTGCCCGGCGAGCGGCCGGGCCCGTCGTCCTCGTGAGGAACGAGTCGACGACCCGCAGGAGCAGCACCGCCATGACCTACCCCAGGGTGTCCACCACCGGCGACCACACCGGTGCGGCCTTCGGCGTCCCCGCGAGCCCCCGCCTCCCCGAGGTCGAGGAGGCGGTGCTCTCGCACTGGGCGGCCGACGGCACGTTCCAGGCCTCGATCGACCAGCGCGACCCCGGCGAGCGCGGCGAGAACGAGTTCGTCTTCTACGACGGCCCGCCCTTCGCCAACGGCCTGCCGCACTACGGCCACCTGCTGACCGGCTACGTCAAGGACGTCGTGCCCCGGTACCAGACGATGCGCGGCCGCCGCGTCGAGCGCCGCTTCGGCTGGGACACCCACGGCCTGCCCGCCGAGCTGGAGGCGATGCGCCTCAACGGCATCAAGACCACCGACGAGATCCTCGAGCTCGGCATCGAGAAGTTCAACGCCGCCTGCCGCGACTCGGTGATGAAGTACACGGGCGAGTGGCGCGAGTACGTCACCCGGCAGGCCCGCTGGGTCGACTTCGACAACGACTACCGCACGATGAACGCCGACTACATGGAGTCGGTCATCTGGGCCTTCAAGTCCCTGTACGACAAGGGGTACGTCTACGAGGGCTTCCGCGTGCTGCCCTACTGCTGGAACGACGAGACGCCGCTGTCCAACCACGAGCTGCGGATGGACGACGAGGTCTACCAGAACCGGCAGGACCCGTCGGTCACCGTCGGCTACCTGCTCGACGACACCGGCACCGACCCGGTGCTCGACGGCGCGCACCTCCTCGTCTGGACGACGACGCCGTGGACGCTGCCGAGCAACCTCGCGGCGATGGTCGGCTCCGACATCGACTACGTCGTCGTCGAGGCCCCGGTGCCGGGCACGGAACGCACCGCGCGCTACGTCCTCGCCGAGGCGCGGCTGGAGGCCCACAAGCGCGAGCTGGCCTCCGCCGAGGGCGAGTTCGCGGTCGTCGGGCGCTACAAGGGGTCCGAGCTCGTCGGGCGCACCTACACCCCGCCCTTCTCGTACTACGCCGGCCACGAGAACGCGTTCCGCATCGTCGCCGCCGACGACGCCGTGACCACCACCGACGGCACGGGCGTCGTGCACACGGCCGGCGCCTTCGGCGAGGTCGACAAGGAGGTCACCGACCGCGAGGGCATCGAGGCGGTCATGCCGGTCGGCAAGGACGGCCGGTTCACCGCGCCCGTCACCGACTACGAGGGCGTCCAGGTCTTCGACGCCAACGCGCTCGTCATCGACCACCTCCGGGCGGCCACCCGCGGCGAGGGGCCGACCGGGTCGGTGTCGCCCGGGACGGTGCTGCTACGCCGCGAGTCCTACGACCACAGCTACCCGCACTGCTGGCGCTGCCGCGAGCCCCTCATCTACAAGGGCGTCGAGTCCTGGTTCGTCGAGGTCACCGCGTTCAAGGACCGGATGGCCGAGCTCAACCAGCAGATCACCTGGGTGCCCGAGCACGTCAAGGACGGCCAGTTCGGCAAGTGGGTCGAGAATGCCCGCGACTGGTCGATCACGCGGAACCGCTTCTGGGGCAGCCCGGTTCCCGTGTGGAAGTCCGACGACCCCGCGTACCCGCGCGTCGACGTCTACGGCTCGTTCGAGCAGATGGAGGCCGACTTCGGCGACCTCCCGCGCGACCGCGAGGGCAACCCCGACCTGCACCGGCCCTTCGTCGACGAGCTGACCCGCCCCAACCCCGACGACCCCACCGGCCGCTCGACGATGCGCCGCGTCAGCGACGTCCTCGACGTCTGGTTCGACTCCGGCTCGATGTCCTACGCGCAGGTGCACTACCCGTTCGAGAACGCCGACTGGTTCGCCGGCACGGAGAGCGAGGACGCGCACTTC
Source organism: Phycicoccus sonneratiae (assembly GCF_016887965.1). GTDB lineage: Bacteria > Actinomycetota > Actinomycetes > Actinomycetales > Dermatophilaceae > Phycicoccus > Phycicoccus sonneratiae. The sequence goes on along the minus strand of NZ_JAFDVD010000003.1, from coordinate 127,070 downwards.
CCGGCCGACTTCATCGTCGAGTACATCGGCCAGACCCGCGGCTGGTTCTACACGCTGCACATCCTCGCGACCGCCATCTTCGACCGGCCGGCGTTCTCGTCGTGCATCAGCCACGGCATCGTCCTCGGCAACGACGGGCAGAAGATGTCGAAGTCGCTGCGCAACTACCCCGACGTGCGCGAGGTCTTCGACCGCGACGGCGCCGACGCGATGCGCTGGTTCCTCATGGCCAGCCCGATCCTGCGTGGCGGCAACCTCGTCGTCACCGAGGAGGGCATCCGCGAGGGCGTGCGCCAGGTCATCCTGCCGCTCTGGAACTGCTGGTACTTCTTCTCGCTGTACGCCAACGCGGCGAACGGCGGGGCCGGGTACGAGGCGCGCTGGTCCACGGCGTCCACGGACCCGCTCGACCGCTACGTGCTCGCGAAGCTGCACGACCTCGTCGGCACGGTGACGACCCAGATGGACGCCTACGACGTGCCCGGCGCGTGCGAGTCGGTGCGCGGCTTCGTCGACGGGCTCACCAACTGGTACATCCGCCGGTCGCGGGAGCGGTTCTGGGACACCGGCTCCGGTGACTCCTCAGCGGCCCAGGCGGCCTTCGACACCCTCTACACGGCGCTCGAGGTGCTGACCCGCGTCGCCGCGCCCCTTCTGCCGCTGCTCACCGAGGAGGTCTGGCGGGGGCTCACCGGCGGCCGGTCCGTCCACCTCGCCGACTGGCCCTCCGCCGACGACCTGCCGGCCGACGACGCCCTCGTCGCGGCGATGGACCAGGTGCGGGCCGTGTGCTCCACGGGGTCCTCCCTCCGCAAGGCCGAGGGGCTGCGGGTGCGCCTGCCGCTGCGCGAGCTGACCGTCGTGACGGCCGACCCCGCGGGCTTCGAGCCGTTCACCGGGATCGTCCGCGACGAGCTCAACGTCAAGGGCGTCACCGTCCTCGACGTCGCCGAGGCGCACGAGTCCGACTTCGGCATCAGCCAGCGGCTCACGGTCAACGCGCGCGCGGCCGGGCCGCGCCTCGGCCGCGACGTGCAGACCGCCATCAAGGGCTCGAAGTCCGGCGACTGGTCGGTGGCCGAGGACGGCACGGTGACGGCCGGCGGGCTGGCGCTCGTCGAGGGCGAGTACTCGCTCGAGACGGTCGTCGAGGGCGGCAGCGGTGGCTCGCTGGCCACCGCCATGCTCCCCGGCGGCGGCTTCGTCGTCCTCGACACCGAGGTCACCCCCGCGCTGGCCCGCGAGGGCATCGCCCGCGACCTCGTCCGCGCGGTGCAGCAGGCCCGCAAGGACGCCGGGCTCGAGGTCTCCGACCGCATCCACCTCGAGGTCTCCGGCGACGCCGAGGTCGAGGCCGCGGTCGAGGCGCACGGCGACCTCGTCGCGGCGGAGACCCTCGCCGCGCAGGTCGAGCCGCTCCTCGCGCCGGACGGCGAGCGGGTCTCGGTCGTCACGGTCGGCGACGGCCACCAGGCCCACGTGCGGGTCACCCGCCGGTGACGCCGCTGCGCTGGCCGGCCACCGACCCGGTGGCCGGCCGCGTGCGCCTGCGGGCGTTCCGGGACACCGACCTCCCGATGGTGCTCGACCTCGCGACCGACCCGTACGTCCCGCGGATCTCGACGCTGCCCGCCGACGCGGACGAGGCGGCGGCGCTGGCCTACATCGGGCGCCAGCACGGACGGCTCGCCGAGGGGCGCGGCTTCAGCTTCTGCGTGGCCCTCACCGACGACTCCGCCGCCGTCGGCACCGCGGGTCTGTGGGTCGACGACCTCGGCCACGGCCGGTTCCGGGGTGGGTACACCATCGCCCCGGGCCGCCGCGGTCACGGCCTGGCGGGGGACGCGCTCCGGGCCCTGACCGCGTTCGCGTGGACCCTCGAGGTCGCGCACCGGGTCGAGCTGTACGTGGAGCCGTGGAACGTGGCCTCCCTCCGCACGGCCGAGCGGGCCGGCTACGTCTGCGAGGGCCTGCTGCGCGACCACCACCGGATCGGCGGCGCGTGGTGCGACATGGTGCTGCTCGCCGCGCTCCGGCCGGTCAGCGGGGGCTGACCGCCCGGCCCGGGGTCGTCGGGAGCCCGGCCGCGCGCCAGGCGGCGAACCCGCCGTCGACGTCGGTCGCCCGGTGCACGCCGACGTCGCGCAGCGCCGCGGCCGCGAGCGAGGACGTGTAGCCCTCCTGGCAGATGACGACGACGCGCAGGTCGTCCGCGGCGATCGGCAGGGCGGCGTCGTTCGTCGGGTCGAAGCGCCACTCGAGGACGTTGCGCTCGACGACGAGCGCGCCGTCGGGCTCGCCCTGCTCCGCACGCTGGGCGGCGGGCCGGATGTCGACGAGAACCGCTGCCCCGGAACGGATCTCGGCGGCCGCCTGCTCCGGGGACAGCCGGTCGAGGCGGGCCCGGGCCGCTGACAGGAGGAGGTCGACCCGGCTGGTCACCAGGCCTCCGCCGTCCGGACGAGGGTGGGCGCGAGCACGCCGTCATCCTCCTCGTAGTCGGTCATCGAGGCCAGCCGCGGGGCGTACACGTGCAGCGAGACCGCGGGGTCGGAGCCCTCGTTGGTCACGCGGTGGACGTACTCCGGCCCGAACGCGTGGGTGGCGCCGCGGCCGTGGATGCGCCGTGGGCCGCGGACCAGCCCGTGCCGTGCGGTGCGCTCGACGAGTGCGCCCTGGAGGACGACGAAGGCGCCGGCGCTGCCGCCGTGGTCGTGCCACGGCGTGCCCTGCCCGGGGAGCCAGGTGAGCAGCCAGGCCTCGTGCTCGCCGGTCGCGAGGAGGCGTCGGTAGTAGCGGCTCACGGGGTCGAAGTCGAGGTGCGGGCGCCAGAGGGTGTCGTCGGCGGCGAGCCGGCGCGCGGTGGCGAGCGGCCCGGCGACGTGCGTGGTCGGGAGGGTCCGGGGTCGGGCGATGACGGTCACGGGAGGTCCTTCGGTGGGGGATCGGGGTGCGTTCGGGGAGGGCGCGACCACCGGGGTCGCCGCCACGAGGAGGTGCGGGTCGAGGGAGCGGTCAGCGCGGACAGCGACAGCGCATCGCCGGCGGGGCCGGGCGAGTGGTGGTCGGTCGGGACGAGCTCATGCGACGACGGTATGCCCCAACACAACGTTATGCAACCCATAACCACATGTAGGTACAGGGGTTTCGGTTCCGCGACCACCCGTAGGGTCGGGGTCGTGCCCGAGCCCGAGCGTCGCGTCCCCGGCGACGTCCTCGTGCACCTGCGCCGGGCGCGCGACCTCATCGACCGGCGCTTCGCCGACGAGCTCGACCTCGACCTGCTCGCCGCCACCGCGCGGCTCAGCAAGTTCCACTTCCTCCGCTCCTTCGCGGCCGTCTACGGCACGACCCCGCTGGCCTACCTCGGGGAGCGGCGGGTCGAGCGCGCCCAGGACCTGCTGCGGACGACGAACCTCACGGTCACGGAGGTCTGCCACGCGGTCGGCTACTCCAGCCTCGGGTCGTTCTCGGCCCGCTTCCGGGACGTCGTCGGCGAGACGCCGAGTGCGTTCCAGGGTCGGTACGCCGTGCAGGGGGCGCCGCGCATCCCGGGCTGCTGGGTCTTCATGTCCGGGCTCGTCGAGCGGCGTGGGGCGCCGGCGCACGACGGGACGGGACGGGCGAGCAATCCGGGAGAAGCGTCCGGCTGAGGTGAGCCCCTAGCGTCGAGCCATGATCACCAACGTCTCCCTCGTGTCCGTCTGGGTCAAGGACCTCGACGAGTCCCTCGCCTTCTACACCGACGTCCTCGGCTTCGCACCGGGTGACGACATCACCCTCGGCGAGGACTTCCGCTGGGTCACCGTGACCCACCCCGAGCAGCCCGAGCTCTCTCTCCACCTCACGACGCCGAGCAAGCCCCTCTCCGACGACCTCATCGCCGCGATGCAGCGCGCCCAGCTCGAGGGCGGCCTGCCGGGCGTCGGCCTGCACGTCGACGACTGCCGGCGGACGGTCGCGGAGCTCAAGGCCAAGGGCGTCGAGTTCCTCCAAGAGCCCGAGGACCGGCCCTACGGCGTCGAGGCGCTCATGCGCGACAACTCGGGCAACTGGATGGTGCTCGTCGAGCCGCGCGAGTTCACGCCGGAGGACTTCGGCGGCGTCCCGCCCGCCTGATCCGGTCGAGGGGTGTCGCCCGCTGCCGCACCGGCGTAGCGTCCGGGGCGGCACCGGCCGTCCTCCTCCCGGACGGGCGGCAGCCCGAGGAGGACCGATGGACCCCGTCCCCGACGTCGAGGGCGCCCGCTCGTTCCGGCAGCCCGGCGAGGTCTACGACCTCTTCATGGGCCGCTACTCCCGGTCCCTGGCGCCGGTGTTCGCCGACGCCGCCCGGGTGGCGTCGGGCTCGACGGCGCTCGACGTCGGCTGCGGACCGGGGGCGCTGACCACCGTGCTGGTCGACCGGCTCGGTGCCGACGTCGTCACCGCCGTCGACCCCTCCGAGCCCTTCGTCGCCTCCTGCCGGGACCGGAACCCGGGGGTCGACGTGCGCCTCGGCCGGGCCGAGGACCTGCCGGTCGACGACGCCTCCGCCGATGTCGCGCTCGCCCAGCTCGTCCTGCACTTCACGAGCGACCCGGCCGCGGCCGCCGCCGAGATGTCCCGCGCCGTGCGCCCCGGCGGCACCGTCGCCGCGTGCGTCTGGGACTTCGCCGCGGGGATGGAGATGCTGCGCGTCTACTGGGACGCGGCCCTGGTGGTCGACCCCGACGCCCCCGACGAGGCCCGCACGCTGCGCTTCGGGAAGCCGGGCGAGATCGCCGACCTGTTCGAGGCCGCCGGACTGGTCGACGTCGAGGAGTCCGAGCTCTCCGTGTCGTCGACCTACCGCGACCTCGACGAGCTGTGGTCCGGGTTCCTCGCGGGCATCGGCCCCGCGGGCACGCACTGCCTCTCGCTCGCCGAGGACGAGCGGGCGCGGGTGCGGTCCGAGGTGGGGCGACGGCTCGGTGACCCCACCGGCGGGTTCACGCTCGGTGCCCTGGCCCGCTGCGCCGTGGCCCGCCGCCCCGGCTGAGGCCCGCGCCCGTGCCCGCCGCCGGATGCGGGAGGATGGGCCGGTGAGCCCTGCACCCGACGCCGCCCAGCGCGAGGCCGCGCACGCCCTCGAGGTCCGCAAGCGGATGCGCGAGGTCGAGGAGTCGATCCTCGCCCGCGCCCCCGAGCACGACCTCGAGCCCTCCCTCGACCGCATCCGGGCCGTCATGGAGCTCGCCGGCGACCCGCAGCGCACCTTCCCCGTCGTCCACGTGACGGGGACGAACGGCAAGACGAGCACGGCGCGCATCGTCGAGTCGGTGCTGCGCGAGATGGGGCTCAAGACAGGGCGATTCACCAGCCCGCACCTGCACTCGATGCTCGAGCGGATCGCCGTCGCCGGCCGGCCGATCGAGGCCGAGCGCTTCCTCGCCGCGTACGACGACGTCGCGCCGTTCATCGACCTCGTCGACGCCCGCTCGGCCGAGGAGGGCGGCCCGCGGATGACCTACTTCGAGGTGCTCGTCGCCGTCGCCTACGCGGCCTTCGCCGACCTGCCCGTCGACGTCGCCGTCGTCGAGGTGGGGATGGGTGGCGCCTGGGACGCCACGAACGTCGTCGACGCCCCCGTCTCGGTCATCACGCCCATCGACGTCGACCACCGGCACTTCCTCGGCGACACCCCCGAGGAGATCGCCGGCGAGAAGTCCGGCATCATCAAGCCCGACGCCATCACCGTGTCCGCGGTGCAGCCCGACCTCGCCGCGGCGGAGGTCCTCGTCGACCGCGCCACCGAGGTCGGTGCGCGGATCGTGTTCGAGGGCAACGACTTCGGCGTCACCGCGCACGACGTGGCGGTCGGCGGGCAGCAGCTGTCGCTGCGTGGCCTGGCGGCCGAGTACCCCGACCTCTTCCTCCCGCTCCACGGCACGCACCAGGCGCAGAACGCGGCGGTCGCCGTCGCCGCCGTCGAGGCCTTCGTCGGCGGGGGCGAGCAGCCCCTCGACATCGAGGTCCTGCGCGCCGGGCTCGCCGCGGTCGAGTCACCGGGCCGGCTCGAGATCGTCCGCCGCAGCCCCACCGTGCTCGTCGACGCCGCGCACAACCCGGCTGGGGCCAGGGCCCTGCGCGACGCCCTCTCCGAGGCGTTCACCTTCGTCCGGCTCGTCGGTGTTCTGGCCGTCATGAGGGACAAGGACGCCGCCGAGATGCTCGAGCTCCTCGAGCCGGTCCTCGACGAGGTCGTCGTCAGCCGCAACAGCTCGCCGCGCTCGATGCGGGCCGCCGAGCTCGGCGAGATCGCGTCCGACATCTTCGGCGAGCACCGGGTCACGGTCGTCGACGACCTGCCCGACGCCCTGGACCGGGCCGCCGGTCTCGCCGACGAGGGCGGCGTCGCCGGTGGGGTGCTCGCCACGGGCTCGGTCGTCACCGCCGCCGACGTGAGGATGCTCCTCGGCACCACCGAGGTCTGACCCGCCGGCCCCGACGAGGGTCAGAGCCAGCCGGCGTCGCGGGCCACGCGCACCGCGTCGGCGCGGTTGCGCGCCGTCGTCTTCCCGATCGCCGCGCTGAGGTGGTTGCGCACGGTGCCCTCGGAGAGGTGCAGCGAGCGGGCCAGCTGGGCGACCGTCGCCCCCGACTCGGCGGCCCGGAGCACGTCGGTCTCGCGCGGGGTGAGCGGCGAGTCGCCGAGGGCGAGGGAGTCGGCCGCCAGCGCGGGGTCGACGACCCGGAGCCCGGCATGGACCCGGCGCACGGCGTCGGCGAGTGCGTGCGCCGGCGTGTCCTTGACGACGAACCCGGAGGCGCCGGCCTGCATCGCGCGCCGCAGGTAGCCCGGCCGGCCGAAGGTCGTCACGACGAGCACCCGGACCCCGGGGTGCCGCTCGCGCACCCGGGCCGTGGCCTCGATGCCGTCGCCGCCGGGCATCTCGACGTCCATGAGCACGACGTCCGGCACCGTCTCGCCGACGACGCGCAGCACCTGCTCGCCGTCCTCGGCCTGCCCGACGACCTCGAGGTCCGGCTCGAGGTCGAGGAGGGCGGCGAGCCCGCCCCGCACGAGCGCCTGGTCGTCGGCGAGGACGACGCGGATGGGGGTCACCGCTCGCTCGCGGCCGGGACGGGAGCGACGACGATCTCGAAGCCGCGCGGGTCGAGGCGCCGGGCGGTGAGGGTCGCACCGGCCGCACGGGCCCGCTCGGCGAGCCCGCCGAGGCCGTGGCCGCCCGCGCGCGCCGCGGGTCCGGCCGGAGGGACGCGCCCGTCGTCGCGCAGGCGCAGGCCGTGCGCGTCGATCGTCACGGTGCACGTGCTCGCGCCGCTGTGCCGGATGACGTTCGTGACGCCCTCGCGCACCGTCCAGGCGTACAGCTCGCGCAGGTCGGGGTCGACCCCGTCGACCGCCCGGGGCAGGGAGGGTTCGATGCCCGCCGACTCGAGGGCCGCGCGGGCCCGGGCGATCTCGCCGGACAGGGAGATCTCCCGGAAGCCCTCGACCGCCCCGCGCACGTCGGCGAGCGCCTCGCGGGCCAGGGCCTCGACGGCTTCCACCTCCGCGCGGGCGCGGGCGGGGTCGAGCTCGACGAGCCGCCCGGCGAGCTCGGACTTGATCCGGATGACGGTGAGCGAGTGGCCGAGGATGTCGTGGAGGTCGCGGGCGACGCGGTTGCGCTCCTCCTGCACGGCCAACCGCGCGTTCTCTCGCTGGGCGAGCGCGAGGTCGCGCGAGCGGCCGACGGCGATCGTCATGCTCGTCACCGCGACGATCGCCACCGCGAGGCCGAAGACGAGGCTGCTGTCGCGCTCCCAGCTGTCCAGCCGGTAGGCGGCGAGCTCGTACCCGGCGCCGAGAACGACCGCGACGACGTAGGGCCACCACCCGGTGAGGGCCCAGATGCCCGAGACCGCGAGGAAGACCCAGGTGGAGGCGGCCGACTGACCGACGAGGAGCGTCGCGACCGCGGCGGCCACCGCGAGCGCCGCGTAGCGGGCCAGCGCGGGCCACCGGGGGCCCGGGTGCGGCCGGAAGCCGGAACGGCCCAGCACCGGCAGCGGCGAGACGAGGAAGTGCCACACGTAGAGCCCGGCGAAGACGACGAGCGCGAGCATCGCCGTGACGCCGCGCAGCCGCTGCGGGTCGTTCCACGCGGTGACGAACGGCTCGGCGAGGTAGAACAGCCAGATGAGCGCGAGGGCCCGGCCGGCCGTCCGCCCGGCCGGATGGGCCGGTGCGACGAGGTCGTCCTCGTCCCACCGGCCGGTCCGTGTCAGCCCACCCACGCTCACAGCGTGTCAGACCCGTTCGGTGTCACGGCGGAACCGCCACACGGCACCCGCGACGAAGACGAGGCCCCAGACGACGAGGTTGAGCACCCAGGCCATCCGGAAGGCGTCGTGCGCCCCGGTCGTGGTCAGGGTGAGCGGCCAGTGCGCGAGCTGGCTCAGCCCGTAGATCGGCGTCCACTGCGCGATCTGCCCGTAGAGCGAGTCGGTCGGCAGCGGTCCGGAGAACAGTCCGCCGAAGATCGAGAGGATGGCGAGCATCGGGCCGAGGAACTGCATCGCGTTCTCGCTCGGCAGCAGGTAGCCCATGAAGAGGCCGAAGGCGGCGAAGACGAGCGAGCCGAGCACGATCACGAGGGCCATCTGCCACCAGGGCGCAATCGCCGTGACGTGCGCGGTCCCGGTGGCCGCCCCGACGACGAAGGTGACGAGGGTCGCCGTGGCGCCGAGCACGACGGCGACGAGCATCTTCACGACGACGTGCGACAGCGGGCGGGCCGGGGTGAGGCGCAGCTGGCGGCTCCAGCCGGCGGCCCGCTCGATCGACACGGAGGCCCCGGCCGAGGTCGTCGCCATCACCGCGCCGTAGACCGCCATGCTCGCCATGACGTAGGCGCCGACGTTGGCGACGGCGTGCGGGCCCATCGAGTCGTCGGAGCCGGTGATCTGGCTGCCGATGAAGACGAGCATCACGGCGGGGAAGACGAAGGTGAAGACGAGGATGCGCCGGTTGCGCACCAGCCGGCGCATCTCGATGCGCAGGATCGTCGGGTTGACGAGCGTGCGCCGGGGCAGCGGCCGGCTCGTGACGTCGGTCGACGGGGCGGTGGTCATCGGGGGAGTCCTTCCGGTGCGGGGGTGGTCTCGGCGTCGCCGCCGGTCAGCGCGACGAAGGTGTCCTCGAGGCTGCGGCCGGCGACCTCGAGGTCACGGGCCGCGGTCTGGGTCAGGAGGTGGCGGGCGAGGGCGTCGGAGTCGGTGCTGACGAGCGTCACCGAGGAGCCGCGCACCTCGACCTCGACGACGCCGGGGAGGGCGCGCAGGGCGTCGGGATCGGCGTCCGGCAGGGTCGCCCGGACGACGCGTCCGGCGGTCATCGCGCCGAGCTCGGCCGGGGTGCCGTCGGCGACGACCTTCCCCGAGCGGACGACGACCACCCGGTCGGCCCAGGTCTCGGCCTCCTCGAGGTAGTGCGTCGCGAAGACGACGGTGCGGCCCTGCTCGGCGTCGGCGTGGATGGCCTGCCAGAACGCCCGGCGGGCGGCGACGTCCATCCCGGTCGTCGGCTCGTCGAGGATGATCAGCTCGGGGTCCGGCACGAGCGCCATCGCGAAGCGGGTGCGCTGCTGCTCACCGCCCGAGCAGTCCTTGATCCGCCGGTCGGCGATGGCGGTGAGGCCGGCAGCCGTGAGCGCCTCGTCGACCGGGCGGGCCGACGGGAAGAGCGCGGCGGTGTACTCGACCGACTCGCGCACGGTCATGTCCTTGAGCAGCCCGCCGCTCTGGAGGACGGCGGAGACCAGCCCCCGCTCGACCGCCTCCCGCGGGTGCAGGTCGAAGACGGCGACGTCGCCGTCGGTGGGCGTGCTCAGGCCGAGGACCATGTCGATGGTCGTCGTCTTGCCGGCACCGTTGGGCCCGAGGACGGCGACGACCTCGCCCTGGCCGATGGTCAGGTCGATGCCGTCGACGGCCCGGACCTCGCCGAAGTGCTTCGTGACGGAGCGGAGGGTGATCGCGTTCATGCCCTCCACGGTGGCCCGGCGTCGGCCGCAGCGCCCCCGACGCCGGTCACGAGGTGGTCGTGACGGATGTCAGGGGACGCCGGCGGTCAGGGCACGGAGAGCGGGACGACCGTCGTGGCGCCGGACTCGACGGTGACCGGGGTGGCCTCCTGCCACGTCGAGGCACCGCCGGTGCAGACGGTCGCGGTGCCCTCGGTCGCGCAGACCGTGTACGCGCCGGGACGGAGCGAGCGGGTGAACGTCTGGCTGCCCGTGATGGTGAGGGCCACGTAGCCGGACGCGGTGCGCCACGTCGTCGTGACGTTCCCGTACGACCCGTCGGGGTCGGTGACGTCGACCGTGAGCGAGCCGGGGACGAGGAGCTGGGCCTCGGGCGGCGTCGACTGGGCGCCGGCCGACACCGTGAGGGTCTGCGCGCCGGCCGCCAGCAGGTCGTCGATGCGAGCCTGCTGCGCGCTCGCGGTGCCGGCCCCGAGGTCCGAGGGCAGCTCGTCGAGCACCTCCCCGACGAGGCCGAAGGGGGCGTTGGCGCTCACGAGGTAGTCGCCGACCGGCACGGCGGGCATGGTCCACTGACCCGCGGCGTTGGGGGTGATCCGCACGGCGTAGGCGTCGTCGGTGCGGCGCAGGACGACCGAGGTACCGGAGACCGAGCTCCCCAAGGGCACGGTGACCGTGCCCGTCGCACTGCCGACCCGGGGCACGAGCACGTCGGGGGCGCTGACCCGCACCCCGACGCCGAGCGGCATGGAGGTGGGGTAGACGGTGCCGCCGGCGCAGGCGAGGGCGTACGCGGGGTCGGTGGCGCCCTGCGTCGTCGTCGCGCGCCCACAGGCGTTGACCGCGTAGACGGTGTTCGTCCGCACGCGGTACGTCCCGTCCGCGGCGGTCCGCCCGACGAACGACCCGCTGGGGCCGAAGGTGACCGCCCCCGGCGAGACCGGGGCGCCGCCGTCCTCGGTGACCAGCCGGCCGTTGAGCTCGGTGCGCGGCCGCACCACCCCCACGACGTCGACGACGGCGTGCACCGACCCCGTCGTGTTCGAGTGGAGGCGCAGGCGGCCGCCGGTGGGGACGCTGACGACGGTCGTGTTCGTCACGGTCTCGCCGCGGCCGAAGTTGACGATGCTCGGGGTGAGGGCGGCGGGGTCGAGCGTGGTGTTGCCGTCGACGTCGAGGTCGAGGTGGCCGCCGGAGGTGCCGGCCGTGGCGGTGATGGCCAGCACGACGCCGGAGGGCCGGTCGCCGGGCGAGCCCTGGTCGTCGCCGGGGACGGGGACCTCGACGGAGCTGTGGCCGGGCGAGAGTGCGCCGATGGAGGGCCGGGTGTCGAGCACGCGGACCGGGGCCTGCGCGGACATCACCGCGGGGGTCCCGGTGTCGTCGCCGCCGGCCACCCAGCCGAAGGAGTCGACGACGAGGTGCACTGGCGCGCTGGACATGTTCCAGACCCGCACGGCGCCACCGGACGACAGCCGCATGAGCGAGAGCGCGGCCCGGTCGCCGCCGACCCGGTAGGTGAGGGCGGTCGTCGCGGGCCGGGCGGTGTCGGAGGGGTGCGCGACGAGGTAGCCGGCCCGGGTCGGCTTGACCGCGACGACGTCGAGCAGGGCCGCCGAGGCGCCGCTGGGCGCCCCGACCCCGGTGACCGTCACGTCGCGGTAGCCGTACGCCGGGACGGCGGGACCGGTGAGCCGGGTGTCGAGCACGCGGGTCGCGTCCGTCGGGGTGAGGGAGCCGGGGCGCTGCTGACCGCTGTTCGACCGGACCCAGCCCCGGAAGGAGACGAGGACGTGGGTCGTGCCGCCCGAGCCGTTCATCACCCGCAGCGTGCGCGAGCCGGTGAGCCGGACGACCGCCATGTTCGGCGTCGGCGTGCCGGGGGCGAAGTTGAGGGTCGAGGCGGCGGGGCGGCTCTGGTCCGCCGGCCAGAGGGTGAGCCAGCCGGCCGTGCTCGGCGAGACCGCGGTGACGTTGAGGATCACCGCCGTGGCGTCCGACGGCGCGGTGAGCGGCGTGCCGGAGAGCAGGTCGAGCGAACGCACCTCCTTGGCCCTGAGCGCGCCACCCTGCGAGCGCGAGTCGTACAGGACCGTCCCGGGGGCCTCGGGCGTCGCCTGGTCGCTCAGCTGGGTGACCCCGCTCGTGCGCTCGACGGTGGGGGCCGGGGCCGCGGTGACGGCGGCGACCGGGTGCGCGGTCGACGGGGCGGCGGCCCGCGCGGCGGCGGCGGGGAGCACCGCGAGCGCGGCGACGCCGACCACGGTGACGAGGCGGGTGAGGGTGGTGCGGGCGCGGGCCATGAAGGGTTCCCCCGGGAGTGGTCGTGCGGTCGGACGGTCGGAGGATATGTCGGCGGGGGCCGTCCGCGAGCACGGGTTGCGAGTTCTCGCAGACGGCCTCTCAGGAAGTCCACCGGCAGCGGGCGCGGGCCGGCTCGGGCGAGGTCGCCGAGGCGCCCTCCGCCGGGCGCCACCTACGCTGGAGGCATGAGCCCCCTCGTCAAGCTCCTCCTGCTCGTCGCCGTGGTGGCCGCCGTGTGGTTCGTCGTCCGGGCGCTGCGGGACGGCACCGGGCCGTCACTGCGCTCGCACGTCAGCTTCACACCGGTCGAGGAGCTGCCCGAGCAGGCCCAGCAGGCCATCGACGTCCAGCTCGCCCAGGACCAGCTGATCGGTGCGATCAAGCTCTACCGCGAGGCGACCGGGGCCGGGCTCAAGGAGTCGAAGACCGCCGTCGAGACCTACCGCTGGAAGCACGGCGGGGACGCCCGGTGAGGCTGCCGCTCGTCGGCACGACGGGGAAGTTCACCTACCGGCTGCTCGCGGTGGCGCTCGTGGGGCAGGCCGTCGTGCTCTCGTTCTTCGCCCTCGTCGTGCGGGCCCTGGCCATCGCCGACGACCGGGCCGCCGACGGCGGACGGCTGCTCTGGGTGGGGCTCGGGCTCGCGGCCCTCGCGGTGGTCGCCGCGGGCCTGATGCGGGGGCCGGTCGGCCTGCCGCTGGGGTGGCTCGTGCAGGTCCTCACGTGGGCGAGCGCGCTGCTCGTGCCGGCGATGGTCGGGGTCGCCGTCGTCTTCACCGCCCTCTGGGTGCTCCTGCTCGTCCAGGGCACCCGGGTCGATGCGCTGAGCGCCCGACGCGCCGCCGAGGGCGCCGCCGCCGCTGAGTAGGCTGGCGGCGTGACCACAGAACGCTCGCTCGTCCTCGTCAAGCCCGACGGTTTCGCCCGGGGCCTCACCGGGGAGGTGCTGCGCCGCATCGAGGCCAAGGGCTACCGGCTCGTGGCCCTCCAGGTGCTCACGCCCGACCTCGACCGGCTGCACGTGCACTACGAGGAGCACGTCGGCAAGCCCTTCTTCGAGCCGCTGTGCGAGTTCATGTCCAGCGGTCCGGTGACGGCGGTCGTCATCGAGGGCGAGCGGTGCATCGAGGGCTTCCGGGCCCTCGCCGGGGCCACGGACCCGACGGCGGCGCTGCCCGGCACCATCCGCGGCGACCTCGGCCGAGACTGGGGCCGGAAGGTCCAGGAGAACATCGTCCACGGCTCGGACTCCCCGGAGTCGGCCGCCCGCGAGATCGGCATCTGGTTCCCCGAGCTCTGACCCGAGCCTCAACTTTCTCTCCGGCTGCCGGTTCCTTCGGTGACCTGCCGCTTGCAACCGGCAGGTCACTGAACCTTCCGGCATCCGGAGAGAAAGTGTCCTCGTCTCGGGAGCCCCATCGGCATCAGGCGTCACACGCGTCACGCGGATGCCGACGTGTCCCGCCCGCCCCCGGCGTTGCGTCGCGGAGGCACTCCCGGACCGACCTAGCCTGCTGGCCATGGCTGGGTGGTCGGCGGGATGGGTCCGGGGGAGGGACCTCGCGATCGACCTCGGCACCGCGAACACCGTCGTCTACGAGCGCGGCCGCGGCGTCGTCCTCGACGAGCCCTCGGTCGTCGCCGTCCGCGCCGGCACCGGCCAGCTCGTCGCGGCCGGGCGCCGCGCCAAGGACATGCTCGGCCGCACCCCGGAGACGGTCACCGCGGTGCGCCCCCTGCGCGACGGGGTGATCTCCGACGCCGACGTCACCGAGCGGATGATCCGCTGGTTCGTCGACCAGGTGGCCCCCTCGCGGCTCGTCCGCCCCCGCGTCGTCGTCTGCGTCCCGAGCGACATCACGAGCGTCGAGCGCCGCGCCCTCGAGGACGCCACGCTGCGCTCGGGCGCCCGGCGCGTCTACGTCATCGAGGAGACGATGGCGGCGGCCATCGGGGCCGGTCTGCCGGTCGACGAGACGCGGGCGTCGATGGTCGTCGATATCGGCGGCGGCACCACCGACGTCGGCGTCATCAGCCTCGGTGGCCTCGTCACCTCGCGCACCGTGCGCATCGGCGGCGACGAGATCGACGACGCGATCGTCGCGCACGTGAAGTCCGAGTACTCCCTCCTGCTCGGGGAGTCCAGCGCCGAGCAGCTGAAGATCGGTGCGGGGTCGGCGTTCCCGCTGCGCGACGAGCTCTCCGAACGGGTCCGCGGCCGCGACCTCGTCACGGGCCTGCCGAAGACCGTCACCATCGGGTCGGCCGAGGTGCGCCGGGCGATCGAGACCCCGGTCGCGCAGGTCGTCGAGCTCGTCCGCACCGTGCTCGACGTCTGCCCGCCCGAGCTCGCCGGCGACGTCGTCGACCGCGGCATCGCGCTGACGGGCGGCGGCGCCCTCCTGCGCGGCCTCGACGAGCGGCTCTCGCACGAGCTCGGCGTCCCCGTGCGCGCCGCCGAGGACCCGCTGCGGGCGGTGGCCCGCGGCGCCGGCCGGTGCGTCGAGGAGTTCGGGACCCTCGAGCGCGTCCTCGTCGACACCCGGCGGCCGTGAGGCACCGCCCGACCCCCCGCCGGCTGGCCGTGGCCGCCGCGCTCCTCACCGTGCTCGTCGTTCTCGCCGACCTCTCCGGCGCCCTCGACCTCTCGCCCGTCCGCACGCTCGCGGCCGCGGGCCTCGGGCCGCTCGAGCGGGTCGCGGGTCCGGGCGGGGACGAGGCCTCGCGGCTGCGGGCCGAGAACACCGAGCTGCGGACCCGGCTCGCCGACGCCGACCGGCGGCTCGCCGAGTCCGCCGACGCCCGCGCGCTGCTCTCCGACCCCGCGCTCGAGGGGCGGCCGCTCGTCCTCGCGCGGGTCGTCGGGGTCGGTGCCCCGGGCCCGGCCGGCCCGGAGCGCGTCACCCTCGACGTCGGGTCGCGCGACGGCGTCGAGGTCGACCGGACGGTCGTGGCCGCCGGTGGGCTCGTCGGACGGGTCGTCGCCGTCGCGCCGTGGACCTGCGACGTCCTGCTCCTCGGCGGCCCGGACGTCACCGTCGGGGTCCGGGTCGGGTCCGCCGGGGTGCTCGGGGAGGCATCCGGCTCGGCGGCGGAGGGGGCCGCGCCGCCACCGCCCGGCTCGATGTCGCTCAGCCTCGTCGGGGCCGGTGCGATGGCGGCCGGTGACCCCGTCACCACGCTCGGCAGCGCCGGGGGGCGACCCTTCGTCGCCGGGATCCGCGTGGGGACCGTCGGCTCGGTCGCGCCCGCCGCCGGCCGCCTCGCGGCCACCGGCACGCTGGAGCCGGCGGTCGACCCCGCGACCCTCGACGTCGTCGGCGTCGTCGTCGACCCCCAACGCAGCACGCCGCGCCCGACCGCCACGGGGAGCGGCTGATGGGACCCCTCGGCCTGCTCCTGCGGGTCGCCGCCCTCGTCGTGGCCGGCGTGCTCGCCGTCACCCTCGGTGCGCGGCACGTGGCGCCCGTGCCCGACCTCGTCCTCGTCCTCGTCGTCGCGTGGGCCCTGTGGCGCGGGCCGGTCGCCGGTGGGCTGGCCGGCCTGCTCGGCGGATGGGTCCTCGACCTCGTCCCGCCGGGGGCGGCGGTGCTCGGCCTGCACGCCCTGGCCTACGGCGCCGCGGGGCTGCTCGCCGGCCGCCTGCGGGTCACCGGTCCGGTCGCCGCGCCCCGGGTCGCCGGTGCCACCCTCGCGGCGGCGGTCCTCGTCGAGGGCCTCGACGTGCTGCGGGCCCTCGCCGTCCGGGCCCCGGTCGACCTGCTCGAGGTCGGGGTGCGCTGCCTCCTCACGGCCACCCTCGCCGCGCTCGTCGTGCCGCTCGTCGTCGGCGCCGAGCGGGCCGTCCTCCGGCGGCGGTTCGGGTGAGGCGCCCCACCGCCCACCACGGGCGCCTCGTCGCCCTCGTCGCGGTCGTCGTCCTCGTCTTCACCGGCCTCGTCGGACGGCTCGGGCAGGTGCAGCTGGCCGGGGCCGCCGCGGCCGGCGCCTCGCCCCTCGACACCCGCACGCTCGTCGTCCCCGCGCTCCGCGGGCGCATCCTCGACCGCGCCGGCCGGGTGCTCGCCGAGAACCGGGTGAGCACCGTCGTCACCCTCGAGCGCCGGGTCGTCGCCGACGACCGCCCGGCGGCCGAGGCCGAGGTGCGGGCCGTCGCCGACGTGCTCGGCCTCGAGGCCGACGACCTGCTCGGACGCACCTGGCTCTGCGGGGAGGACGGCGCCCCCGCGGCCCCGTCCTGCTGGGCGGGCTCTCCCCAGGTGCCCGTCCCGCTGGCCACCGACGTCGACCCCGCCCGCGCGCTGACCCTCGTCGAGCGGCCCGAGCGCTTCCCCGGGGTGGCCGTGACCTCGGAGCCGGTGCGCTCCTACCCGCGGCCGGAGGGGGCGAGCGCCGCCCAGGTGCTCGGCTACCTCGGGCGGGTCGGCCCGCAGGACCTCTCCGCCGACCCGACCCTCGCCGCCGACGACCTCGTCGGACGCGCCGGGCTCGAGCAGCAGTACGACCGCGAGCTGCGCGGCACCCCGGGACGCACCGTCGTCGCCGTCGACGCGCGCGGCCTCGTCACCCGGGTCGTCTCGCGCACCGAGCCGGTGCCCGGGCGCGACCTCGTCACCTCCCTCGACGCGGTCGTCCAGGCGTCCGCGGAGGCGGCGCTCGCCCACGAGATGGCCCGGGCGCGGACGCGCGGCTGGCCGGCCGACTCCGGCGGTGTCGTCGTCCTCGACCCGCGCGACGGGGCGGTCGCGGCGCTGGCCAGCGCGCCGACCTACGACCCCAACGTTTGGACCGGAGGCATCTCGGCGGACGACTACCGGGCCCTCACCGACCCCGCGTCCGGCACCCCGCTGCTCTCACGCGCCACCGACGTCGCGCTCGCCCCCGCGAGCACGATGAAACCCGCCTCGGTGGCGGCGGCGGTGAGTGCCGGCGCCTCCCTGTCCGGCACCTACGACTGCCCCGCGGTGTACCGCATCGGCGACCGCGACTTCCGCAACCACGAGACGACCGCGCACGGGCTGATCACGCTGCGCCGGGCGGTCGAGATCTCGTGCGACACGGTGTTCTACGCGCTCGCCGAGCGGGCCTGGCAGCAGGAGGGGGGCGTGTCGGCGGCGGCCTCGACCCCGGACCCGTTCGTCGACACCGCCCGGGGACTCGGCCTCGGCGCCCGCACCGGCATCGACCTTCCCCACGAGTCGGCCGGCCGGGTCCCGGACCGCGCCTGGCGCAAGGCCACGTGGGAGGAGCAGCGCGGCGAGCTGTGCCGCCGGGCCCGCACCGGGTACCCAGAGGTCACCGACCGGGAGCGGCGCACCTTCCTCACCGAGGTCGCCCGCGAGAACTGCGAGCACGGGTGGCAGCTGCGCGCCGGGGACGCCGCGAACTTCGCCATCGGGCAGGGCGACCTCCTCGCGACCCCGCTGCAGATGGCCGTCGCCTACGGGGCGATCGCCGACGGCGGCACCGCGCGCACGCCGCGGGTGGCGGCCGCCCTCGTCGACCCCGCGTCCGGCGCACGGTCCGTCGTGGCGCCCGGACCCACCCGGGCGGTCCCGATCGCCGCCCCCACCCTGCGCTACCTGCGCGGGGCCCTCGTCGGCGTGACGACCACCGGCACCGCCGCCGGGGTCTTCCGCTCGGTGCCCGACGACTGGACGATCGCGGGCAAGACCGGTACCGGTGAGGTCGTCGGCCGGCGCGACACCTCGTGGTTCGTCTCCTACGCGCCGGCCGAGCGCCCCCGATGGGTCGTCGCCGCGGTCGTCGCCCAGGGCGGCAACGGCGGCTCGACCGCCGGCCCGGTGGCCCGTGCGGTGCACCTCACGCTGCGCGGCCTGGGCTGAGCGCCGGAGCCCGCCACCGCCCCGATAGGCTGACGGTCATGGCTGACTTCGACGTCGTGGTGCTCGGTGCTGGTCCCGGAGGGTACGTCGCGGCGATCCGCGCCTCCCAGCTCGGGAAGAAGGTCGCCGTCGTCGAGAAGAAGTACTGGGGCGGGGTCTGCCTCAACGTCGGCTGCATCCCCTCCAAGGCGCTCATCAAGAACGCCGAGCTCGCCCACACGCTCCAGCACGACAAGGAGCTCTACGGCATCGAGGGCGAGGCGACGATGAGGTACGGCGCCACGCACGCCCGCTCGCGCAAGGTGTCGGCCGGCATCGTCAAGGGCGTCCACTTCCTCATGAAGAAGAACAAGATCGAGGAGATCGACGGCTGGGGCACGCTCACCAGCGCCACCTCGATGGACGTCGCCCTCAACGACGGCGAGACCCGGCAGCTGACCTTCGACCACCTCATCATCGCCACCGGTGCGGTCACGCGGATGCTGCCCGGCGTCGAGGTGAGCCAGAACGTCGTCACCTACGAGGAGCAGATCCTCGACGAGAACCTCCCCGGCTCGATCGTCATCGCCGGCTCGGGCGCCATCGGCGTCGAGTTCGCCTACGTCATGAAGAACTTCGGCGTCGACGTCACCATCGTCGAGTTCCTCGACCGGATGGTCCCGACCGAGGACGAGGAGGTCTCCAAGGAGCTCCTCAAGCACTACAAGAAGCTCGGCGTGAAGGTCATGCTCGGCACCAAGGTCGAGTCCGTCGAGGACACCGGTTCCGGTGTGCGCGTGACGGTCTCGCCGGCCGCCGGTGGTGACCAGCAGGTGCTCGAGGCCGACAAGCTGCTGTCGGCCATCGGCTTCGCGCCGCGCACCGAGGGCTACGGGCTCGAGAGCACCGGCGTCCAGCTCACCGAGCGCGGCGCCGTCGCCGTCGACGAGTACGGCCGCACCAACGTCGAGAACGTCTACGCCATCGGCGACTGCACCGCGAAGCTCATGCTCGCGCACGTCGCCGAGGCCCAGGGCGTCGTCGCCGCCGAGCACCTCGCCGGCGCCGAGACGATGCCCGTCGAGTACGACTTCATCCCGCGCGCCACCTACTGCCACCCCCAGATCGGCTCGTTCGGCTACTCGGAGGCGCAGGCGAAGGAGAAGGGGTACGACGTCAAGACGGCGAAGTTCCCGTTCTCCGCCAACGGCAAGGCGATGGGTCTCGGCGACGCCGTCGGGTTCGTCAAGGTCGTCGCCGACGCCGAGCACAACGAGATCATCGGCGCCCACATGATCGGCCCCGACGTCACCGAGCTGCTGCCCGTGCTCACCCTCGCGCAGAAGTGGGACCTCACCGCGGACGAGGTGTCGCGCAACGTCTTCGCGCACCCGACGCTGTCCGAGGCGGTCAAGGAGGCCGTCGAGGGCATCGCCGGTCACATGATCAACCTCTGACCGCCGGACCGGACAGCGACAACCCGGCACGTGCGGGGTTATCGCTGTCGCACCCCGGTTCGGACAGCGATGACCCCGCACGTGCGGGGTCGGGCCGGGCGAGTGGTCGGGGCGCGGGACGCCGGGCGCACCGCGCGTGGGCAGAATGGCGCCCATGACGCCCGAGGAGTTCCGCGCCGCCGGACACGAGCTGATCGACTGGATCGCCGACCACCGGGCGCGGGTCCCCGACCTCCCGGTCGCCGCCCAGGTTCGCCCGGGCGAGGTGCGCGCCGCCCTCCCGATCCGCGCCCCGGAGGCCCCCGAACCGTTCGCCGACGTGCTCGCCGACCTCGACCGCGTCGTCGTCCCCGGCGTCACCCAGACCCAGCACCCGGGGTTCTACGGCTGGTTCCCGAGCAACGCGAGCCTCGCCTCGGTCCTCGGCGACATCGCGTCCGGGGGAGTGGGCGCCCTCGGCATCACGTGGCAGTCGGCGCCGGCGCTCACCGAGGTCGAGCAGGTCGTCACCGACTGGCTGCGCGAGCTGTGCGGCCTGTCGCCGCAGTGGCGCGGCGCCATCCAGGACACCGCGTCCACGGCCTGTCTCGTCGCGATGCTCGCCGCCCGCGAGCGGGCCAGCGACGGCTCCGAGCACCGGGGCGGCCTCCAGTCCCTCGACGCACCGCTCGTCGCGTACACCTCGCCGCAGGCGCACAGCTCGGTGCCGAAGGCGGCGCTCCTCGCGGGGTTCGGTGCCGACAACCTCCGCCTCGTCGACGTCGACCCGGTCACCTACGCGATGGACCCCGCCGCCCTGCGCCGGGCGATGGCCGAGGACGCCGCCGCCGGACGCACGCCGGCGGTCGTCGTCGCCGCCGTCGGCACGACCGGCACGACGGCGATGGACCCCGTGCCGGCGATCGTCGAGGTCGCCCGCGAGCACGGCGCCTGGGTGCACGTCGACGCGGCGATGGCCGGCTCGGCGATGCTGCTGCCCGAGATGGCGCACCTCTTCGCGGGCGTCGACGACGCCGACTCGCTCGCGTGGAACCCGCACAAGTGGATGGGGACGATCCTCGACACCTCCCTCCTCTACGTCCGCGACGTCGACCACCTCGTGTCCGTCATGTCGACGACTCCGAGCTACCTGCGCGCGAGCACCGACGCCGAGGTGGTGCAGTACAAGGACTGGGGCATCCCGCTCGGGCGGCGGTTCCGGGCCCTCAAGCTGTGGTTCCACCTGCGGCTCGACGGCGTCGAGGCCATCCGGGCCCGGCTGCGCCGCGACCTCGAGAACGCCCGGTGGCTCGCCGGGCAGGTCGAGGCCGAACCAGGCTGGCGGGTGCTCGCGCCCGTCGAGCTGCAGACCGTCTGCATCCGGCACGAGCCGGTCGGCCCGGACGGCGAGCCCCTCGACGGCGACGCCCTCGACGCCCACACCCTCGCCTGGGTCGACGCGGTCAACGACTCCGGGCGGGCCTTCCTCGGGGCCAGCCGGCTCGACGGGCGCTGGATGGTCCGGGTCAGCATCGGCGCCGAGGCCACCGAGCGCGCCGACGTCGAGGCGCTGTGGTCCCTGGTGCGCGGCGCCGCGGCGTCGGCGGGCGCCTGAGCACGCGCGGATCGGGGCCTCTCGGCCGTCCGGACCGGACTTTTCGCGAGTTGTGCTCGATTCCGGGACCTCGGTGTCACACTCACCTCGACGGAGGAGGAAGGAGCGAGATGGCCGAGGTCAGACACACACGCAGCCACGCGATCGCCGGTGTGGCGATGGGCGCCGGTGCCGCGCTCGCGATGGCCGGCACGCTGTTCCCCGTCTTCCGGGTCTCCGGCGGCAGCGTCCCGCCCGAGCTGTGGAGCGCCCTCGGGCTCGGCCTCGACGACGGCGCGGTCTCGCTCGCCGGCTCGTTCCGCAGCTACGTCGTCCTCACCGCCGTCTGGGCCGGCGTCATGGGCATCGCGCTCGTCCTCACCCGCGTCAAGTACGTCGGACCGGTGTGGCGGGTCGCGGCCCTCATCGGGCTGAGCGCCGCGGCCTTCGTCGCGTTCGTCATGTGGGTGCTCGTCCTCGACCCCCTGTCCGTCGTCGGCCGCCCCACGTGGTTCACCGCCGACGCCCCCCTCCTCGTCTCCGGCCTGCGCGGTGCCACCCTCGAGGCCGGCCTCGGCCTCTGGCTGCTCACCGTCGGCACCTGCGTCGGGGTGCTCGCCGCACTGGTCCCCGCGTTCCACACGCACCGGGTCGTCAAGACCCACAACTCCTCGCGCGGCCTCGAGCCCGGCTGGTACCCGGCCCCCAACAGCCGACGCCGCACCCGCTACTGGGACGGCGAGAAGTGGACGGTCGGCGCCTGACCCCCACGGGGTCGTAGGCTCACCCCCGACAGGGCGTCCCCGGGCGCCGGAGGGGAGCAGCGGTGAGCACTCGAGCAGCAGGCACGCGCGGCCGGGCGGGCCTCGTGACGGCCGTCGTCGTCGCCGCCCTCGTCGTCCTCGTCGACCTCGTGCTCGTCGCTCTCTGGGTGTGGCTGCTCGTCGTCGACGACGGGGTCACCCGCTACCTCTGGGGTGGTCTGGGTCTTCTCGTCCTGTGGCAGCTCCTGCCCCGCCCGGCACGGGTGGACACCCACGCGGTGCCGCTCGCCGCGTCGCAGGCCCCCGGTCTCGACGCGCTGTGCCGGGAGGTCGCCGAGGCCGTCGGGGCGCGGCCCCCGGACCGGGTCGTCGTCGAGACCGCCTACCCCGTGCACGTGCAGGCCACCGGCTACCTCGGCCGCGCCACACTCGTCCTCGGCCTCCCGCAGTGGACCGCCCTCGACCCCGGTGAGCGGGTCGCGGTCCTCGCCCACGAGCTGTCCTGCGCGCAGGTGCGGCGCGGACCGGCCGGCACGCTCGTCCGGCTGGGCGACGACCTCCTGACGAGCGCGCGGACCATCCTCACCCCGGCCCGGTCCGTCACCTCCGCCGACAGCACGGCCGTCGACCAGTCGATGAGCTCCCTCGGCCTCCTCGGCGCCGGGGACGAGCTGGCCGGCAACCAGGCGCGCCGCGGAGCGGCCGTGGCCGTCGGCGGGGCGGGGATGTCGGTCGTCGGCGCCCCGGTCCGGGCCGTCCAGGCCCTCCTCGCGCGCGCCTGGCGCCCGACGCTCCACCGGGCCGCGCTCGACGCCGACCGCGCGGCGGCCGCCCTCGCCGGCACGGCCGCCGTCCGCGGCTGGCTGCTCAGCACGGTCGGCATCCCCCGCGGCCTGACCGCCGCGGGGAACGCCGCCCGCACCCCCGGCGCTGACCCGTTCACCGCGATGGAGACCGCCGCGCGCCCCGAGCCCGCCGAGCTGCTCGCCCGGCTCGAGGCCGACCCCGCCGCCGCGGCCGACCCCCAGCACCCGCCGACCGCCGAGCGGCTCCGGCTCGTCGAGGCGACGGACGCGCCGGCCGTCGGCCGCTCGCTCGAGTGGAGCACGCTCTCGGCGGCTGCCGCCGACGTCTTCGCCGCCCGCGGCCCGCTGACCCCCCGCTTCCGCGACGAGCTGGGACACGGCCGCTCCTGACGGGTGGCCGGGCCGGGGTCAGGCGGTCAGCGCCTCGGGCAGCGGCTCGGTGTGCACGACCGTGAGGGCCGACACCGCGCGGGTCAGCACGACGTAGAGCCGCCGCAGGCCGGTGCGGCGGTCCGGTTCGGCGGCGACGACCGCGGCGGGCTCGACGACGACCACCCGGTCGAACTCCAGGCCCTTGGCGACGCCGGCCGGCACGAGCTCGACCTGCCGGTCCTCGTCGTCACCGTGCTCGGCGTCGAGCCGGCCGTGCGGCACCCCGGCCCAGGTTAGGGCGGCGGAGAGGGCGTCCATGAAGGCGTCCGGCGCGATGACGCCGACCGACCCGGGCTCCCCGAGCGAGGCCTCGACCGCCGCGACGACCGCCGCCGACCGGTGCTCGGGCTCGGCCGCGACGACGTCGAGCCGGCCAGGGTTCTCGCGCACCGAGCGCGGCGCCCCGAGGCCCGGCGCCATCGCCGGCAGGAGGCGGGCCGCGAAGTCGATGACGAGACCCGGCACGCGGAAGCCGCGGTCGAGCGTCACCAGCTCGTGGCGCGGCCGGCCGAGGTGCCCCATCGCGGTCGTCCACGAGTCGGTGGCCCACGGCGTCGTGCCCTGCGCGATGTCGCCGAGCACGGTGAGGCTGCCCGTCGAGGCCCGCCGGCCGACCGCCCGCAGCTGCATGGGGGAGAGGTCCTGCGCCTCGTCGAGGACGACGTGACCGAGGCTCGGGGTGCGGTCGAGCAGGTCCGCCAGCTCGTCGAGGAGGGCGAGGTCGGCGCGGGTCCAGCGGGCCGACCCCTTGGTGCGGGGCGGCTTCTCCCAGAGGAGCATCCGCTGCTCGTCGTCGGTCAGCACCCCGTCGGCCGCCTCGGCGAGGACGTCGGCGTCGCCGAGGAGCGAGAAGAGGACGCCCGCGGGGTCGAGCGCCGGCCAGAGCGCCTTCGCGTGGGCCCGGACCGGGGCGGAGCGCGCGATGGCGTCCTGCGCGGTGTCGCCGGGGAAGTCGCCGGTGGCCTCGATGCGCAGCATCACGAGGTGCGCGAGGCGCTGCGGCAGCAGGTCGCGGGCGGCGGAGTAGCGCACGCCGCGGCGCACGAGGGCGTCGACCTCGTCCTGGACGTCGTACCCGGGGACCCGCCAGCGCCGCGACCCGCGGGGGACGACGAGGGGCTCCTCGGCACGACCGACGTTGCGCCACACCGCGTTCCGCAGGACCTCGGCCATCCGCGCATCGCCCTTGAGGATCGCGACCTCGGTGGTGTCCTCGGCGCGGACCCGCGCGTGGTCGAGCAGCGTGTCGATCGTCGCGTGCTGCACCCGGACCTCGCCGAGTGAGGGGAGGACCGCGCCGATGTGGTCGAGGAAAGCCCGGTTCGGGCCGACGACGAGCACGCCCGAGCGGTCGAGCTGGTTGCGGAAGGAGTAGAGCAGCCACGCCGCGCGGTGCAGCCCGACGGCGGTCTTGCCGGTGCCCGGCGCCCCCTGCACGCAGATGCTCGTCCCGATGTCGGAGCGGACGATCTCGTCCTGCTCCGGCTGGATGGTCGAGACGATGTCGCGCATCGGCCCCGAGCGCGGCCGCTCGATCTCGGCGGCGAGGATCGCGCTGTGGGCGGTGTCCGCATCCTCCTCCGGGCCCCGGTCGACGTGCTCGTCCTCGTAGGCGGTCAGCCGGCCGCGGTCGACCCCGAACCGGCGCCGCAGGCCGACGCCCATCGGCTCGCTCGGGGAGGCGCGGTAGAAGGCGGTCGAGATCGGCGCGCGCCAGTCGACGACGACCGGGTCGCCGTGGGTGTCGCTGACGTGCCGGCGGCCGATGTGGAAGGTCTCGGCGCCGTGCTCGGTGCGGCAGTCGATCCGCCCGAAGAAGAGCGTGGTCCGCGGGTCGTCCTGCAGGGAGGCCACGCGACGGGCGAGGACGAGGTCGAGGTAGGCCGCGTTGAACGCGTCGGCGGCGGTGCTCGCGTCGAGGCCCTCGACCTGCTCGCGCATCCGGCGCAGCTGGTCGCGGGCGTGGTCGAGGTGGGCCTGCTCGCGGGCGAGCACGGGGTCGGTGGGCGCGGTGGACGGGTCGGCGGTCGGCGTGGGCACGGCGGAGCCGCCTCCTGGTTCTGGGTGGGTTCGCATACTGGCGAACCGATGATGGTACACCCGTGACG
This sequence comes from Phycicoccus sonneratiae, assembly GCF_016887965.1. Lineage (GTDB taxonomy): Bacteria > Actinomycetota > Actinomycetes > Actinomycetales > Dermatophilaceae > Phycicoccus > Phycicoccus sonneratiae. Next base: position 101,788 of record NZ_JAFDVD010000003.1, on the reverse strand, counting down.
GGGCCCCGCGGTACCCGCCCGGCTCGCCGTCGCCGCCCCGGCCGTCAGACCCGGCGCGGGACCTTCCCGGTCCAGGTGAGCACCCGGCACATCGCGTGGTGGAAGCCGTCGGCGTCGGGGTGGAACATCAGCGGGCAGCCGCCGTCGATGACGGTCAACCCGTGGTCGCGCCCCCAGGCGGCCGCGCTCGCCGACACCGAGCCGGCGCCGAGGGCCCGGTGCATCCACACGGACGTGACGCCGGCGTCGGCCGCCTGCTCCACCGCCTCCTGCGCGTGATCGGGCGCGGTGGCGACGACGACGGCGTCGACGCCGCCCGGGATCGCGCCGATGCTCGGGTACGCCGGGTCGCCCTCGACGGTGTCGACCGACGGGTTGACGGCGAAGACCTCGTAGCCGTGGCCGCGCAGCCAGGTGTAGACGGCGTTGCTGCCGTGTCCCTTCGGGGCGTGCGACACCCCCGTGACGGCGATGCGGCGGTGGTCGAGGAACGCGCGGGCGGCCACGCGGGTGGGGGTGGCGGTCGTGCTCATGGCGGTGCCTTTCGTCTCCTCCGATGCTGGCACCGACCGCGTCCGGGCGCTGTTCCGTGGAGCACACTGGGCGGGGTGTCGGCGGACTGCGGCAGAGTGGCGGGATGGACCGCTCGATCGCCCCTGTCCAGGTCGTCATCGACACCGCCGACCCCGCCGCGCTCGTCACCTTCTGGGCGGCGGCCCTCGCGCCCCGTGGGTACGCCATCCCCGACCCGCCGGGCGACTTCGCCGACTGGCCGGCCTTCCTCGCCGCGCAGGGGGTCCCCGAGGAGCGGTGGAACGACGCGTCCGCCCTGGAGGCCCCGGGGCAGCCGCGCCTCTTCTTCCAGCGGGTGCCCGAGCCCAAGACGGTCAAGAACCGCGTGCACCTCGACCTCCTCGCCGGCGGCGGGCCGTCGGTGCCGCTCGACCTCCAGCGCGAGCGGGTGGCGGCGGAGGTGGCGCGGCTCGAGGAGCTCGGGGCCAGCCGCGTCGACGAGCACAGCGACCTCGGGGTCCACTGGGTCACGATGCGCGACCCGGAGGGCAACGAGTTCTGCGTCTGAGCACGGGGCGCGCCCGGGCTGGCGCGGCGGCCCGGCCTGCGCCACGATGAGCCCACGGACGAAGGGGGCCGCGGTGGTGCAGCTCATGGTCGTGAGCGAGGACGAGCGGGAGTGGGTCGAGGGCAACGTCGCCCTCGTCGCCGACTCCGGGGTCGACCTCGACGACGCCGAGGCGCTCGGCCGCGCCTTCGACGCCGAGGCGGCCCGGTGGTTCGCCACGCCCGCGGGGGAGCGCGGGGACCCCAACGCCCTCGTCAACGCCTTCGGCCTGGCCGTCGGTGAGCACCTGCGCCGGGCCTGCCGGCTGCACTGGGTCGTCGCCACCGACGACGACGGCGCCGAGATCGCCCTGCACCGCCAGCCCCACGACGTGCTCGTCCACCCGACGGCGATGGTCGCCCGGCGCTGGTACGACGGCACGCGGGGCGAGGTGCAGGCCCTCGTCGCGGCGGTCAAGGACTCCCTGGCCGGGCTGCCCGACACCCCGTGACGTGACGGGGCGCCGGGCGGGCGTCGGCCCGGGAGGTCAGCCCCGGGCGAGGAAGCCGTCGATCTGGTCGATCGCCGAGCGCGCGCCCTCCTCCATCCCCATGTCGAGCACCTTCTGGAGGTCCTCGGCGGTGTCGTACGTGCTCGTGTACGTGGCCTGCGTGCCCGGGCCGCCGGCCGCGAACGCGTAGACGTTGTGCGACACCGGGAGGCTGGGGTTCGGCGTGAGGTCCGCGTTCGCGAAGCCGTCGTCGTAGGTGAAGCCGGACGGTTCCTCGACCCCGGTGATGTCCCAGTAGCCGCCGAACCTCTCGCCCTCCGGCGAGGTCATGTAGTACGTGGAGCGGGTGCCGGGGCGCAGCTCGTGGTCGACGAAGGTCGCCGGGTACTCCGGCGGGCCCCAGACCTTCTCGAGCTGGCGGGGGTCCGCGTACAGCGCCCAGACGCGCTCGACGGGGGCCGCGAACTCGGCGCGGATGGTCAGGGTGCGGTTCTCGACGTCCTGCGTGATGTCGGTGACGGGCATGTCAGTTCTCCTCGGTGAGTAGTGCGTCGATGCGGGCGACCCGCCCCCGCCAGACGTCCTCGAGCTCGTCGAGCATCGAGGCGACGGACCGGACCGCCTCCACGTCGCCGCTGGCCAGCTGCTCGCGGCCGTTGCGCCGCTTCGTCAGCAGGCCCGCCCTCTCGAGGACGGCGACGTGCTTCTGGACGGCGGCGAAGCTCATGTCGTAGCTCGCCGCCAGGGCCGTGACCGAGTGCTCACCGGACAGGACGCGGCGCAGGATGTCGCGCCGGGTCCGGTCGGAGAGCGCGTGGAACAGGGCGTCGGCCCGGTCCTCGCTCGTCTCGTCCACGAGGCAAACATACAACCAAATGGTTGTATATTGTCAACCCCGCCGCGATCCGGGGGAGGGGCGCGTCGCCTTCCGGGGCCACGGCGGGGCGGTAGCCTCCGGCGAGGACGGTGGACGGAGGACGGGGTGCGCGGTCGTGCGGTGGGTGCAGGACGGCGGGGGCGCGGCGCCGCTCCGCTCGTGGTCGCGGCCGCCCTGTTGGGTGGCGTCGTGGCCTGTGGTGACCCGGCCCCGCCGAACGTGGCGACGTACGACGCGGACGGCTCCGGCATGGACGCGCTGCTCGTCGGGACCCTGCGCGTCACCGAGGCCTGCGTGACGGTCGAGGGCGAGGACGGCTCGCCGACGGTCCCGGTCTTCCCGCGCGGCGAGGTGTCGACAGGAGCGGACGGGCTCGAGTTCGGCGGCCGCACCTACGCCGACGGTGACCGCATCGAGCTCGGTGGGGGCGAGGGAGCGCCCGGCGCATCGGCCGGGATCCCCGCGGGCTGCCCCGACGTCGCCCGCTGGGTCGTGGCGCCGCACGACGGATGACCCTCGCCTCCGCCGTCCCGGCGTGATCCATCTCGCACCCCGGGAGCGCCGGGGCGGGCCGGGGCCGTGTCGGCCGAAGGCGTCCTGACCTGCGAGGACGCGTGTTCCCGCCGGTCCTCAGGAAACGCTCGGACGGCCGTCGGCGACTTGATCGGGCTCGGGATGGCCGACAGCGTGGAGCGGATGGACTCCCCGACCCGCCGCCCGGCGCTGCCCGCCCTCACCGGCCTGCGCGCCCTCGCGGCGGCCTGGGTCGTCCTCTTCCACTACCGCGAGGAGATCCTGCGCCTCCAGCCGGTGCTCGCCCCGCTCGACACCCTCATGCGCGCCGGCTACCTCGGCGTCGACCTCTTCTTCGCGCTGAGCGGCTTCGTCCTCGCGTACACCTACGCCGACCGGATGCGCACCTTCCGGGGGGACCGCAGCGCGCGCTTCGTCCGCAACCGGTTCGCCCGCGTCTGGCCGGTGCACGTGGTCGCGCTCCACGTCGACGTCGCGATCGCCGCCGTCGTCGGCACGCTCGGGACCACGAGCGAGGACACCCGCCGCGGCCTCGGCGCGTACGTCGAGAACCTCGGAATGGTCCACTACTGGGTCAACGACCGCCCGAGCTTCAACTCGCCCGCCTGGTCGATCAGCGCGGAGTGGTTCGCCTACCTCCTCGCCCCCGTCCTCTTCGTCCTCGTGGCCCGCCTGCGCCGCCCGGGGTCGGCCCTGGCCCTCGCGGGACTCGCGTACGCCGTGATGCTCGGCATCTTCGCGACGATGGCGCTGCCGAACGGCAACCTCGAGAACATGTTCTGGGTGCGGATCATGGGGGAGTTCCTCGGCGGGATGCTCCTGTGCATCGCGTGGACGCGAGGTGGGGCGCGCCTCGGCGGGTTCGCCTGGCTGCTGCCGCTCACCGTGGCCGTGGTGGCCCTCATCCCCGCCGCGTCGGCCGGGCACTACTGGGCCGCGCCGGCCCTCGGGCTCGGCACCGCCGGCCTCGCGGCGTCCTCGGGCCCGCTGGTCCGCCTCCTCTCCGGGCCCACGCTGGTCGCCGCGGGGGAGGCCTCGTACGCGCTCTACATGGTCCACTGGCTGTTCGAGCGCCCCATCGAGTGGGCCACGGCGCGGGCGGCGGGCAACGGGTTGGCCTCGGCGCTCGTGCTCGCCGGGATCGTCCTCGTGCTGGGGGTGACGGCCCGCCTCGTCGCCACCCGCATCGAGCAGCCGGCGCGCCGCTGGCTCGTCGACGGCCCCCGCGGGCGGGCACCGGCGACGTGGTCGCGCGAGGTCCCGCAGCACCGGACGCGCACCCTCGCCGTCCTGCGCTGACCGACGCACGTCGGCTCCTCGGCGCGAGGAGGCCCGCTAGCGTCGGGGCCGTGGGAGTCGCCGCCGACCTGTCATACGCGCTGCCCCGTGCCACCGCGGTGCACCGCGCGGTGCGCTCGGTTGCGGCGACGAGACCCGGTGCCGCCGCGCTGGCCCGGACCCTGCCGACCCTCGACCGGACCGTCGCGCGCCTCACCCGCGGACGCACCACGGCGTGCGCGCTGCTCAGCGGGCTCCCCGTGCTCGTCCTCACGACGACCGGCCGGCGCACCGGCGCCCTGCGCAGCACCCAGCTCATCGGGGTGCCGGTCGGCGACACCGTCGCCCTGCTCGGCACGAACTTCGGGCAGGCCGCCACCCCGGGGTGGGTGCTCAACCTCGAGTCCGACCCGCGGGCCACGGTGGGCCACGGCCCGAGGACGGTCGCCGTGCGCGCGCGGGCCGCGTCGCCGACCGAACGTGGCGAGGTGCTGGCCCTCGCCGAGCAGGTGTACGTCGGCTACCCGCGGTACTTCACGCGGGCACGACACCGCCGGGTGCGGATCTTCCTGCTGGAGAACGCGACCGGAGACGGCGCGTGACCGGAGCGGTCAGGCGCTCATCCTGATCGCCGCGGCGACACCACCGCGCCCCGACCCGCTGTCGGCGACCCGCCGGAGCACGAGCGCCGCGACGTCGTCGTCGGAGGAGTCGTCGCCGACCCGGGACACGACCTCGCTCAGCCCGTCGTCGAGGGAGGCGGAGGACAGCTCGCGGGCCGCGCTGCGCAGCCGGGCCAGGCCGGCCTCGATGTCCTCGCCGCGGCGCTCGACCAGCCCGTCGGTGACGAGCAGCAGCGCGTCCCCGGCGGCGAACGGCACGGTCGTGCTGCTGCGGGTCGAGGCGAGCCCGAGCGGTGGACCGTCGGCGTCGGGGAGCCGGTCGACCCGCCCGTGCGCGCGCAGGACGAAGGGCGGCAGGTGGCCGGCGCTCGCGATGCGGACGGTGCCCTCCACCGCGTCGGCCAGCACGTAGACGAGGGTGACGAGCTGCTCGGTGTCGAACTGCACGACCATCCGGTCGAGGGCGTCGAGGACGGCCTCGGGGGCGGGGTCGGAGGAGGCGAACGCGCGCACGGCGGAACGCATCTGGGCCATCGCCGCGGATGCCGCGACGCCCCGGCCCATGACGTCACCGACGAACGCGACGTACCGGCCGTCGGCCAGCGGGAAGGCGTCGTAGAAGTCGCCGCCGACCTCGGTGCGCCCGGACGGCTCGTAGCGCCAGGCCACCTCCCAGTCGGGAGTCCCGGCGAGGTCCTCGGGGAGCACCGCTCGCTGCAGCTGCTCGGCGACGGCGCGGGTCTGGCCGTAGAGGTCGGCGTTGTCGATGGCGCTCGCGGCGCGGCGGGCGAGGTGCTCGGCGAAGCGCACGTCGTCCTCGTCGTAGCGTCGACCCGGGTCGCTCGAGGCCCAGGTGAGGACACCGGAGACCGTGCCACGGACGAGGAGCGGGACGGCGAGGATGCTGCGCATCCCGAGCGCGCGGAGGGCATCGAGGTGCTCGGCGTCGCGCGCCGACTCGGCGAGGAGGTCCTCCGTGATGTCGGGGACGAGCAGGGGCTCGCCGGTGCGGACGACGGCGGCGAGGCCGCGCGGGCGCTCGGGCTGGGTCGGCCAGCGGTCGCGCACCCGGGTGACGAGCTCGGCCTGGACGGGGTCGGCGTGGGCCGACGCGAGCCGGTGCAGGCTGCCGTCACGGACGATGTCGATGGCGCACCAGTCGGCCCAGCGCGGCACGGTGAGCCGCGTGACCGCGGCCGTGGTCGCCTCGAGGTCGAGGCTGCTGGCCAGCTGGATGGAGGCCTCGGCGAGGAAGGCCAGCCGGGCGGTCTGCTTGGCGGCGTCGGCGGCGCGGTCGATGCGCTCGAGGGACTGGGCGCAGGTGTCGGCGAGGACGTCGAGGAACTCGAGCTCGGCCGGGTGCAGCTCGACGACGTCGGGCACCGACAGGTGGATCGCGCCGATGGTGCGGCCGGCGGAGCGCAGCGGCACCGTGACCGTCGTCCGCTCCCCGCGCTGGGCGTTGGCCAGCGCCGGGTAGTGCCGCGCGATCTCGTCGGCGCCGGAGAGCAGGATGCGCTCGCCAGTGCGCACGACGTCGGACACCGTGTTGGGGGTGTCGAGGGGGAAGGTCTGCCACGCGGCGGCCTCGTCGACCGCGAGCCCCCGCACGCCGATGAGGCGGACCTCGTCGCCGTGCCGCAGCCCGAGCGCGGCGATGGTGGCCCCGACGGCGTCGGCCATGTGCTCGGTGACGATCTTGCTGACCGCCTCGACGGTCGTGGCGCCGACGAGCTCGTTCGTCACGTGGGCGAGCTCGGTGAGCGTCTCGCCGACGTGCCGCGGCATCCGGGGGCGGCGGGCATCGCCGGGTCGTGGCTCCACGAGCGCATCCTCGCAGGTCAGGCTGGAAACGTCAGCAGGTGACTTCCGCGTGCCGGTGGTGTATGCCGATGGCGTGCCGCAGGCGTGCCGCGGGCGTCACGCCGGGCGGTCCTCCTCGCGGAGCCGCGGCTCGGTGCGTCGCTCGGGGTGGATGCCCCGCTTGTCGGCGTAGAACGCGCGGACGAGGTCCATGTCGGCGCGGACGTCCGCGGTGGGGATGAGCGTCGGACCGAACCCGGTGGTGCGGCTCGGGCCGTCGACGAAGGCCAGGGCGACGGGCAGGTTCGCGGCGCGGGCGATCCGCCAGAAGCCCGACTTCCAGTACTCGCCCTTCTCGCGGGTGCCCTCCGCGGCGATGACGAGGAGGAACGGCTCACCGCTGCGGGCCTCGCGGACCAGCTCGCGCACCACCTCGCCGGGGTGTGCGCGGTCGAGTGGGATGCCGCCGAGGCGGTGCAGCAGGCGGCCGAGCGGGCCGCGGAAGAGCTCCTTCTTGACGAGCACCCGCGGCGTGACGTCGCCGCGCCACATGACGAGGAGCATCATCACGAAGTCCCAGTTGGACGTGTGCGGGGCGCCGACGAGGATGCCGGTGCGGGGGACCTCGCCGACGGCGGTCCACCGGGCGGCGCGGAGCACGGCCTTGGCCAGGGCGACGCGCATCGTGGTGTCCTTCCTCGGGGACGGGATGTCCACCACACGGTACTGGGGAGGTGGTGCGGAGGAGGTGTGGACCGGGTCACGGTGATGCAAAAATGTTGCGGCACAGTCGATTCGGCCAGCCTCGGGTCTTGTCCGTGTGGGTGGCGCGGGGTAGGATGGGGGCACAGGGAGGGGGCCTCGATGAGCACCAGGGCAGGGGTCGTGCAGAGCACGTCGGAGGCTCTCGAGTGCGCCGTGCGGTCGCTCGACGCGGCGGTGCACGACCCGCGGGCCACGCTCTCGCGCGAGGACTGGCTGGCCCTCGTCGGGCGGTGCCAGTCGCTCGTCAACCGGATCGTCGCCGTGCAGGACCTGGCGGTCGCGGCCGCGTCGCGGTTCGAGAGCGTGTGGGACGAGGACGGCACGCTCGGCACCGTCGAGCACGGTCCCGGCCGCGTGGCCCTCGACGCCGCCGACCTCCTCGCGCTCGGTCTCGGAGCCTCGCACCACCAGGCGCAGGCCCGGGTCGAGGCCGCGGTCCGGCGCACGGGTCTCGAGCCCGTCCCGGTCGAGGTGTCCGAGCGGCCCCGGCCCACGGGTCTCGGCGCGCTGCACGAGGCGATGCGGGCCGGCCGCCTCGACGCCGTCCGGGCCGGCGTCGTCGCCGACGAGCTCGCCGAGGTTCCGGCCGAGGTGGCCGAGGCCGTCCTCGCCGCGCTCGAGCCCCACCTCGACGCCGAGCCCGCGGCCGCCCTGCGCCGCCGGACGCGGCGCATCCTCGGGCGCCTCTCGCCCGACCTGCTCCGGCGGCGCGCGCAGCGGGCCCGGCGCGAGACCGGGCTGCGGCGCTGGGTCGCCGAACCCGGGGTGGACGCCTGGTACGGCACCTTCCCGTCCGAGGAGTCCGCGGCCGCCTGGTCCGCCGTCGACCGCCTTGCCCGCCAGTACGTCACCGACGGGACGTGCAGCAGCATCGAGCAGGCCCGCGGCCGCGCCCTCACCGACCTCGTCGTCCAGCACGTCGACCTCACGTTCCAGGTCGTCCTCACCACGCCCGTCGACTCGTCGTCCGTCGCCGCTCCCACGGTTCCGTCCGATGCGGTCGCCGGACGTCCCGACGACCTCGTGCAGGTGCACGGCATCCGTCCGAGCGAGCCGGTGCTCGTCGAGCGGGGCTGGCTGCAGCGGGTTCTCGCGGACCCGACGACCGACGTCGTCACCCGGCCGTGCCACCCGGCGACGGGAGCCCTCCTCGACCCCTCCGGGTCGCTCGCGCGCGAGGCCTACCGGCCGACCGAAGCGCTCGTGTCCCTGGTGAAGGCTCGTGACGGCCGGTGCCGCTTCCCCGGGTGCTCGGTGGCGGCTCGCTTCTGCGACGTCGACCACGTCCGCCCCTGGCCGCTCGGTCCGACCGCGTCGACGAACCTCATGTGCCTCTGTCGCCGACACCACCGCATCAAGCAGTCGCCCGGGTGGCGGGTCAGGCTCCGCCACGACGGCACGGCGGAGTGGACCGATCACGGCGGCCGGGACAGGACCACGCATCCGCTCGATGCCCTCGAGCAGGTCGTGCTGTCGGCGGAAACCGAAGATCCTCTCCCCGCCGGTGCCCCCGAGGCTTCCGGCCTAGGCGCCGACCTGCCGAGCGTGCTCGAAGAGGCCTGCGAGAGAACGCTCCAGCAGCACGACATCGCGATGCGCCACCGCTACGCCCTGGCCATCCGTGAGGACGGCACCGGTCGACATCGCACCCGCGCTCCCGACCCGACTGCCCCACCCTTCTGACCCACACGAAGGTCGCGTCATCGCGCCTTCGCAGGGCTAGGCCGTTGCAGACGAGCCTTTACGCACATGCCGATGAGCGCCAGTGTCCGCATCGTCAGCGTGATGACGCGGAAACCGTTCGGTGACGCGGTTGTATCCGCGTCCCGCGCCAGCTTCCGCGCCGTCACCGTGACAGTCCACACCGTCCTCATCTGCCGCTGATGATGCTCACACCGGATCGTGCGGCGTGCCCATAGGGCCGACGCTCAGCCGCCGGAGGGTTCCTTCACCTCGGCGCGGTCGATGTCGCCGTCGACGAGGTCCTCGGCCGCACGGACCAGCAGCGGGTGGAGGTCGGTGTCGCCACGGCGGATCCGCGCGAGCAGCTCGTGGCGCATCCGCGGCTCCCAGAACTTCTTGATGTGGGTCGCGAGCTCCTCGGCCGCCTTCTCCGGCGGCAGGGCCTCGAAGTTGCGGACGAGGTCGTGGCCGAGCCGCACGACCGCCGGGGTGTCGCCGCTCACCGGTGCCTCGCCATCGCGCCGGCGGGCATCGGCGCCGACGACGCCTCGGGTGCCTCGCCGGCCGCGGCCCGCGTCGCCTCGGTGGCCACGGTGACCTGGACGGCGGTGACCTTGTACTCGGGGCAGTTCGTCGCCCAGTCCGAGTTCTCGGTCGTCACGACGTTGGCGCCGGTGACGGGGTGGTGGAACGTCGTGTAGACGACGCCGGCGGGCATCCGTTCGGAGACCAGGGCGGTGAGCCGGGTGGCCCCGACCCGCGATGACAGCTCGACGACGTCGCCGTCCGTGATGCCGCGCAGCTCGGCGTCGGCCGGGTGGATCTCCAAGACGTCCTCGGGGTGCCACGTGGAGTTCGGCGTGCGGCGGGTCTGCGCGCCGACGTTGTACTGCGACAGGATGCGCCCGGTCGTCAGCACGAGCGGGTACTTCCGGTTCGAGCGCTCGGTGGTCGGCACGTACACGGTGGTCGTCAGCTGCCCGAGCCCGCGGACGAACGACCCCACGTGCATCGTCGGGGTCCCGTGCGGCGCGGCGTCGGTGACCGGCCACTGCATCGAGCCCTCGGCGTCCAGCCGGGAGAAAGAGACCCCGGCGAACGTCGGTGTCGTGGACGCGATCTCGTCCATGATCTCGGCCGGCGACCCGTACGACATCGGGTAGCCCATCGCCGTCGCGATGTCGCAGACGACCTCCCACTCGTCGCGCCCGACGCGCGACGGCATGACCGGCCGCACGCGGTTGATGCGCCGCTCGGCGTTCGTGAAGGTGCCGTCCTTCTCGAGGAACGACGTGCCCGGCAGGAAGACGTGGGCGAAGCGGGCCGTCTCGTTGAGGAACAGGTCCTGGACGACGACGAGCTCCATCGAGCGCAGCGCGGCCTCGACGTGCTGGGTGTTCGGGTCGGACTGGGCGATGTCCTCGCCCTGCACGTACAGCCCGAGGAACGAGCCGCCGATCGCGGAGTCGAACATGTTCGGGATGCGCAGTCCCGGCTCGGGCTGGATGGTCACGCCCCACAGCGACTCGTAGATCTCGCGGACGTCGGCGCGCGACACGTGCCGGTACCCCGGCAGCTCGTGGGGGAAGGAGCCCATGTCGCACGAGCCCTGCACGTTGTTCTGGCCGCGCAGGGGGTTGACCCCGACGCCCTCGCGCCCGAGGTTGCCGGTGAGCATCGCGAGGTTGGCCATCCCCATGACCATCGTCGAGCCCTGGCTGTGCTCGGTGACCCCGAGCCCGTAGTAGATGCCGGCGTTCGGTGCCGTGGCGTACAGCCGTGCGGCAGAACGCAGGTCGGCGGCAGGGATGCCGGTCTCCTCCTCCATCGCCTCCGGCGAGTGCTCGGGCTGCGCGATGAACCCGAGGTAGCCGTCGACGTCCTCGCACCGCTCGCGCAGGAACGCCTCGTCGTGCAGGCCCTCGGTGACGATGACGTGCGCCATCGCGTTGACGAAGGCGACGTTCGTGCCCGGGCGCACCGGCAGGTGGAACGCGGCCTCGACGTGCGGCGAGCGGACGAGGTCGATGCGGCGCGGGTCGGCGACGATGATCTGGGCGCCCTGGCGCAGGCGCTTCTTCATCCGCGAGGCGAACACCGGGTGCGCGTCGGTGGGGTTGGCCCCGATGAGCAGCATGACGTCGCACTGCTCGACGGACCGGAAGTCCTGGGTGCCGGCCGACGTGCCGAAGGCGTGGTTGAGCCCGTACCCGGTGGGGGAGTGGCAGACCCGCGCGCAGGTGTCGACGTTGTTGTTGCCGAACGCCGCCCGCACCATCTTCTGGACGACGTAGACCTCCTCGTTCGTGCAGCGCGAGGACGAGATGCCGCCGATGGACCCGACGCCGTGCTTCTCCTGGATGGCCCGGAACCCCTCCGCCACACGGGCGATGGCCTCGTCCCACGACACGACGCGCCACTCGTCGTCGATGGTGTCGCGGACCATCGGTTCCATCTGCCGGTCGTCGTGGCTGGCGTACCCGTACGCGAACCGGCCCTTGACGCACGAGTGGCCCTCGTTGGCGCCGCCGTCCTTCCACGGGGTCATCCGCACGACCCGGGTGTCGTCGCCGGACCCCTGCACCTCGGCCTTGAACGAGCAGCCGACGCCGCAGTACGCGCACGTCGTGACCACCGACCGGGTCGGCATCCCCAGCTGCACCACCGAGCGCTCGGTGAGGGCGTCGGTGGGGCAGGCCTGCACGCAGGCGCCGCACGAGACGCACTCGGAGGAGAGGAAGTCGGTGCCGCCGGGGCTGATCCGCGAGTCGAAGCCGCGCCCCTCGACGGTCAGCGCGAAGGTGCCCTGCGTCTCGGAGCAGGCGCGCACGCAGCGCGAGCAGACGATGCACGCGGCCGGGTCGTAGTCGAAGTAGGGGTTCGTGTGGTCGGTGGTGTCGGCGAGGTGGTTCGCGCCGTCGAGGCCGTACCTCACCTCGGCCACCCCGGTCTCCTGCGCGAGCCGCTGCATCTCGCAGTTGCCACGCGCGCAGCCGTCGCAGTCGGTGGGGTGGTCGGAGAGGTAGAGCTCCATCACGTTGCGGCGCAGGTCCTTCACCTGCTCGGTCTGCGTGCTGACGACCATCCCGTCCGCGCACGGGGTGGTGCACGATGCCGGCGTGCCCTTGCCGCCCTCGACCTCGACGAGGCACAGGCGGCACGACCCGAACGCCTTGAGCGAGTCGGTGGCGCACAGCTTCGGCACCTGGATGCCCGCCTCGGCGGCGGCGCGCATCACCGACGTGCCGGCGGGCACGGTGACCTCGCGGCCGTCGATGGTGACCGTGGCCGTCTCGTCGGACGACACTCGCGGTGTGCCGTAGTCGGTATCGTCGATGATCGTCATGGCCGTGCTCCTCCGTCGGTGCTCGTGGCTGACTCGGGCATGTCGTCGGTGACGGCGTCGGCGGTTGCCGGAGCGACGCCGAAGTCTTCGGGGAAGTGCTCGAGGGCGCTGCGGACGGGCATCGGCGTCAGGCCGCCCATCGCGCACAGCGAGCCCTTGGTCATCGTCGTGCAGAGGTCGTCGAGGAGGACGAGGTTCGCCTCACGCTGAGTGCCAGCCCGGATGCGGTCGATGACCTCGACCCCGCGGGTCGACCCGACCCGGCAGGGCGTGCACTTGCCGCAGGACTCCTTGGCGCAGAACTCCATCGCGAAGCGGGCCATCGCGCCGGCGTCCATCGAGTCGTCGAAGACGACGATGCCGCCGTGCCCGACCATCGCGTCGGCGGCCGCGAACGCCTCGTAGTCCATCGGCAGGTCGAACTTCGCCGGCGGCAGGTACGCGCCGAGCGGCCCGCCCACCTGCACCGCCTTGACCGGGCGCCCGGACGCCGTCCCGCCGCCGTACTCCTCGACGAGCTCGCGCAGGCTGATGCCGAAGTCGGCCTCGACGACGCCGCCCCGGGCGACGTTGCCGCCGAGCTGGAACACCTGCGTGCCACGGCTCTTCCCGGTGCCGAGCGCCGCGTACGCCGCGCCGCCGTCGGCCAGCACCATCGGGACCGCCGAGAGCGTGAGGACGTTGTTGACGACGGTCGGCTGCCCGAACAGGCCCTGGAGCGCGGGGATGGGCGGCTTGGCCCGCACCTCGCCCCGCTTGCCCTCGAGCGAGTCGAGCATCGAGGTCTCCTCGCCGCAGATGTAGGCGCCGGCGCCCACCCGCACGTCGAGGTCGAAGCGGTGGCCGCTGCCGAGCACCGAGCCGCCGAGCACGCCGTGCGCGTACGCGATGTCGATGGCGCGTCGCAGGGTGCGGATGGCGTGCGGGTACTCCGAGCGCAGGTAGACGAACCCCTCCGTGGCCCCGACGGCGACGGCGGCGATGGTCATCCCCTCGATGAGGGTGAAGGGGTCGCCCTCGATGAGCATGCGGTCGGCGAAGGTGCCGGAGTCGCCCTCGTCGGCGTTGCAGCAGACGAACTTCAGGTCGGCAGCGGCCTTGCGGACGGTGTCCCACTTGATGCCCGCGGGGAAGCCGGCGCCGCCCCGGCCGCGCAGGCCCGACTCGGTGACCTCGGCGACGACCTGCTCGCCGGTGAGCGTGAGCGCCCGCTCGAGCCCGGCGAGCCCGCCGTGCGCCCGGTAGGCCGCGATGTCGGTGGGCTCGGTGACGCCGACGCGCGCGAACGACACGCGGTGCTGGCGGGTCAACCACGGGTGCTCGTCGACGACGCCCAGGCAGCGGTCGGTGCCGTCGAGGGCGCCGGCCAGCAGCGCATCGACCTCGGAGGGCTCGACGTTCGCGTACCCCACGCGCCCGCGCTCGGTCTCGACCTCGACCATCGGCTCCAGCCAGAGCATCCCGCGCGACCCGTTGCGCCGGACGGTCACGCCGGCGGCCGCGAACGCGTCGGCCACGGCGTCGGCCCCCACCGACCGGGCTGCGGCGTCGCACGGCACCCAGACGACGGGGCTCATCGGGCCCACTCCTCGGTGAGGGCGTCGAGCCGGTCCGGGGTGAGCCGGGCGTGAAGGGTGCCGTCGAGGGTGCCCGACGGGCCGAGGGCGCAGTTGCCGAGGCAGAAGACCTCGCCGACCTCGACCTCGGTGGAGCCCGCCCAGCGGTCGGCGGCGGAGGCGTAGGTGGCCTCGGCGCCGCGGGCCTGGCAGGCCTCGGCGCGGCAGAGGGCGACGCGGTGCGCGGCCGGGGGCGTGCGGCGGAAGTCGTGGTAGAAGCTGACGACGCCGAGGACGTCGGCGCGGCTGAGGTTGAGGACCTCGGCGATGACCGGCACGTCGTCGTCGTGCACGAAGCCGTGCGTCTCGACCACCTCGTGGAGGATCGGCAGCAGCGGGCCGCGCACGCCGGAGAGCTCCTCGGCGATCGACCGCACGGACGCCGCGCGCTCGGGGTCGGCCGGGGCGGGGGCGGGAGCGGGGCTCGGTCCTCGCTGGCGCACGGGGGTCCACCTCTCTGTGGTGCCGGTCACGTCCCAGCAGCGTACGACGGACCCGCCGGTAGCAGCAGAGGTCGGCGGAGCGAGTCCGCCGTCCGGGCGCGTGGACGCCTTTCCGCCCGCGCAACCCGCGAGGGTGGGAGTCCGTGCAAGGTGCGGGCGTCCGCGTCCGACCGCACGCGGAGCCGCGCACATCGCACGGGGCCGGCCCCTTCCCCCGAGGGCGCGTGATCCTCAGGCCGGGATCGGTGGCCCGAGCACCTCGAGGCCGTACCGGGGGCCGACCTCGTTCCAGCGGGCGATCTCCTCGGCCATCGTCAGCCCCTCGCCCTCGCCGGGGACGTGCATCCCCGCCGCCGGGACGCCGACCTCGTCGTAGAGGTCCATCAGGCCGCCGGGCGTGGTCATCGAGACGAAGCGTGCGGGGGAGTCGCCCCGGATGCGGAACGCGTGCGGCACCCCGAGCGGCAGGAAGAGGAACGACCCGGTCGTCAGCTCGACGTGCTGCTCGCCTGCCACGTAGTCGACGACGCCCTCGAGCACGAGCAGCGCCTCGGCCTCGCGGGTGTGCCGGTGCAGCGGCGTCGCGATGCCCGGCGGCTGGGTGACGAGGGAGACCCCGACCGCGCCGGCGCTCTGGTCGGCGGTGACCAGGTGCTCGAAGAGCGAGCCCATGGCCCAGGTGCCGGGCCCCTCGCCCACGCGGTGCACGACGACGTCGTCCATGACGCCTCCTCTATTTGGCCCGAACCACCTTCGGACGAATATTGGTACGGTAGGTCCCGTGCCCGACCCGGTCAAGACCCGCCGCTACCGCTCGCCCCGCCGTGCCGAGCAGGCCGCCGCGACCCGGCGCGCCGTGCTCCTCGCGGCGCGCGACCTCTTCATCGCCGAGGGCTACGCCGGCACCGCCGTCGCCGAGGTGGCGCGGCGCGCCGGCGTCTCGGTCGACACCGTGTACTCCAGCGTCGGGCGGAAGCCGGCGCTGCTGCTCGCCGTCCACGACATGACCCTCGCGGGCGGGGACGAGGCGCTGCCCTCGACCGAGCGGGACTACGTCGCAACCGTCCGGGCCGCGCCGACCACCCGCGCCAAGCTCGAGATGTACGCGGCCGCGATGAGGGAGCGGCTGCCGCACGTCGTGCCGCTCGTGGAGGCGCTGCGCGAGGCCGCCACCACCGACCCGGCCTGCCGCGCCACCTGGGAGGCCCTGGAGACCCGCCGGGCCGACAACATGCAGCTGCTGGCCCGCGACCTGCGCGCGGGCGGCGGCCTGCGGCCCGACCTCGACGACGCGGAGGTCGCCCACCGCCTCTGGATCGGAAACAGTGCCGCCTACTACCGTCTGTGCACCGCCGGTGGGCGCTCGCCGGAGCACTACGCGGCCCTCGTCCTCGAGACGTGGACGTCCACGCTCCTCGCCGATTAGGGGTGCGGTACCCCCGCTGGTAACCTTGCTGACTGCCGTCAGATCGGCCGCGGATCCACAGAGCCCCGGTGAACCAGCCCGGGAGCGCCGCGCAGCAGAAACCAGGAACAGGAGTCGTCGCCCCATGCCGCTGAGCACCGACGTCAAGAAGCAGATCATGACCGAGTACGCCACGACCGAGGGCGACACCGGTTCCCCCGAGGTGCAGGTCGCGCTGCTCACCCAGCGCATCAAGGACCTCACCGAGCACAGCCGCCAGCACAAGCACGACCACCACTCCCGTCGTGGCCTGCTCCTGCTCGTCGGCCGCCGTCGCCGGCTGCTCCGCTACCTGGAGAGCATCGACGTCGAGCGCTACCGCTCGCTCATCAAGCGCCTCGGTCTGCGTCGTTGAGACTTCCGAGAGGGCGGTCCCCGCACACGTGTGCAGGGGCCGCCCTTCTCGCATGAGCGGGCCCGTCCCGCTCGGAAGAACCCACAACTGAACATCGGCACGACCGGCGTCCTCTGCGGCGCCGCCTGAAGGACACACCCGCGCACAACGACGATGCGCGTGCGTGAATGACACGAGAGAAGGAGGCCCCGTGGAGGGTCCCGAGATCACCGCCACCGAAGCCGTCATCGACAACGGCAGCTTCGGTACCCGCACCATCCGGTTCGAGACCGGACGCCTGGCCAAGCAGGCCGGCGGCGCCGTGAGCGCCTACCTGGACGAGGACACGATGCTCCTCTCCACCACCACCGCCGGGAAGCACCCGCGCGAGGGGTTCGACTTCTTCCCCCTGACCGTCGACGTCGAGGAGCGGATGTACGCCGCGGGCAAGATCCCCGGCTCGTTCTTCCGTCGTGAGGGCCGCCCCTCCACCGACGCGATCCTCACCTGCCGCCTCATCGACCGCCCGCTGCGCCCGACCTTCACCAAGGGCCTGCGCAACGAGGTCCAGGTCGTCATCACGGTCCTCGCGCTCAACCCGGACCACCAGTACGACGTGCTCGCCATCAACGCGGCCAGCGCCTCGACGCAGATCTCCGGCCTGCCCTTCAGCGGCCCGATCGGCGCCGTCCGCGTCAGCCTCATCGACGGCCAGTGGGTCGCCTTCCCGAACTTCAGCGACATCGAGCGCTCGACCTTCGACATGGTCGTCGCCGGCCGCGTCGCGGGTGACGACGTCGCGATCATGATGGTCGAGGCCGAGTCCACCGAGCACACCTGGGACCTCGTCAAGACCCTGGGCAAGCAGGCGCCGACCGAGGAGGTCGTCGCCGAGGGCCTCGAGGCCGCCAAGGGCTTCATCCGCACCCTGTGCGACGCGCAGGCCGAGCTCGCCCGCACCGCCGCCAAGCCGGTGCAGGAGTTCCCGGTCTTCCTCGACTACGAGGACGACGCCTACGCCGCGGTCGAGTCGGCCACCACCGCCGACCTCACCGCCGCCCTCCAGATCGCGGGCAAGCAGGAGCGCGAGGAGCGCATCGACGAGATCAAGGAGTCGATGAAGGCCTCCCTCGCCGAGCAGTTCGAGGGTCGCGACAAGGAGCTCTCCGCCGCGTACCGCTCGGTGCAGAAGAAGCTCATCCGCGAGCGCATCCTGCGCGACAAGGTCCGCATCGACGGCCGTGGCCTCGCCGACATCCGCGCCCTGAGCGCCGAGGTCGAGGTCCTGCCGCGCGTGCACGGCTCGGCGATCTTCGAGCGCGGCGAGACCCAGATCATGGGTGTCACCACGCTGAACATGCTCCGGATGGAGCAGCAGCTCGACACGCTGTCGCCGGTGACGCGCAAGCGCTACATGCACAACTACAACTTCCCGCCCTACTCGACCGGTGAGACCGGTCGCGTCGGGTCGCCGAAGCGTCGCGAGATCGGCCACGGCGCGCTCGCGGAGCGGGCGCTCATGCCGGTCCTGCCGACCCGCGAGGAGTTCCCCTACGCGATCCGCCAGGTGTCCGAGGCGCTGGGCTCCAACGGCTCGACCTCGATGGGCTCGGTCTGCGCGTCCACCCTGTCGCTGCTCAACGCCGGTGTGCCGCTGCGCGCCCCGGTCGCCGGCATCGCGATGGGCCTGGTCTCCGCGGAGGTCGACGGGCAGACGCAGTACGCCGCCCTCACCGACATCCTCGGTGCCGAGGACGCCTTCGGCGACATGGACTTCAAGGTCGCCGGCACCCGCGAGTTCGTCACGGCCATCCAGCTCGACACCAAGCTCGACGGCATCCCCGCCGACGTGCTGGCCGGCGCGCTGACCCAGGCCCGTGACGCCCGCTTCCACATCCTCGACGTCATGAACGAGGCCATCGACGCGCCCGACGAGATGAGCCCCTACGCTCCCCGCGTCATCAGCGTCACGGTCCCGGTCGACAAGATCGGCGAGGTCATCGGCCCCAAGGGCAAGATGATCAACCAGATCCAGGACGACACCGGCGCCCAGATCTCGATCGAGGACGACGGCACCATCTACATCGGTGCGACCGACGGCCCGTCGGCGGAGGCGGCCCGCGCGGCCATCAACGCCATCGCCAACCCGCAGATGCCGGAGATCGGCGAGCGCTTCCTCGGGACCGTCGTCAAGACGACGACCTTCGGGGCGTTCATCTCGCTGCTGCCCGGCAAGGACGGCCTGCTGCACATCTCCGAGGTGCGCAAGCTCGTCGGCGGCAAGCGGATCGACGCGGTCGAGGACGTCCTCGGCGTCGGCCAGAAGATCCAGGTCGAGCTCAAGGAGATCGACCCGCGCGGCAAGCTGAGCCTCGCCGCCGTCATCGCCGAGGGCGAGGGCGGGTCCGACGACGCGCCGGCCGCCGCTCCGGCCGCCTCCGTCGACGGCGACGACGCCGACGAGGCCGGCGACGACGAGTCGGGCGAGGCGCACGAGGGCGGTGACGAGCGCGGCGACCGCCCGCGCCGCAACCGTCGTCGTCGCGGCGGCCGCGGCCGTGGCGAGCGCTCCGACGAGGGCTCCTCCACCCAGGACGCCCCGAGCGAGGCCTGAGCACCACCGGGGCGGCCACCGCGCCGCCCCACCCACCGGAGCCCCGGACGCACCCCACGGTGCACCGGGGCTCCGGTGCGTCCGGGCGTCGGATCGCCGACACCTCGGTGACGATGGCCGGTTCGTGCCACCTCCGGGGCCGCGCGGGGACTAGCGTGTCCTCGACGACCGACCGGGGGGAACTGGTCGACCGAGAACGGGGTGGTGCACGTGGTGGATCAGGGAACCGACGACGGCTCGGGCGCGCCGGACGCGCCGGCGTCCGACGGGGACGGTGCGGAGACGCTGGGGGACGCGCTCGCGGCCCCCGACCCGGTGTGGCCCGAGCACGACGAGCGCCCGGCCGGCGGTGCCGCCTGGGCCTGACCGACGACGCGGCCCGGGCCTGCGCGACACGACGACGGGGCCCGCACCACCGTGGTGGTGCGGGCCCCGTCGGGTGCGGTCAGGCCGCGGACGTCGTGCGGAGGGTGTGGGGTGTGGTCCAGCGCATCTCCATGCGCGTGCGCCCGCGGGCGTCGACCACGGGGACCCAGCGCACGGCGAGGCCGGTGCGGCCGGTGGTCGTGTCGACCTTCTTCATCGCGGGCCTCCTCTCGGGCTCGTTCACCTGGTGTTCACCTCAAGGGTACCCGCTGCGCGCTCCGAAGGTGAACAGAAGGTGAACACCGGCCGCCCCGGCGTGGCGGGGACCTCTCCCCATTGCCGCTCCCGCCGCGGCCGGAGAGACTCGGGGCACGACCACGACGAGAGGGGCGGGACGTGTCGGAGGACATCCGCGACGAGCTGCACGAGCTGCGCGAGCGCAACGACCGGGAGATCCAGGGGTTGGAGTCGGTGCGTCCGCCGGCCATCGAGCGCGAGGGGAGCGACGCCCGCGGTGCGGTCACCGTGCGCATCGGCCCCGAGGGCGAGGTGCGCGACGTCCGCGTCGCCCACGACTGGCGCTCCGGCCTCACCGACGACGAGCTCGCCGGGGCCGTCGTCGAGGCCCTGACCCGGGCCCAGTCCGAGGTGGCTGCCGAGTTCCTCACCGGGGTCGAGGAGCTCGAGGACCAGGAGCTGCCGCGCGCCCGCCCGATGCCGATGCCGCAGGACAGCGGCGAGGTCTTCGGCCGCACCGAGCCGGTGACCCCGGGGGAGGCCGAGCGCCTCATCGGCGAGCTGTGGGCCGAGGTCGAGCAGGCGATGGCGAGCATGGAGGCCTCGCTCGACGGCTTCAACGCCCGCACCGGGTCGGCGCGCAGCGCCGGGGGCGAGGTGGTCGTCGAGATCGGCGCCGGCGGGGAGGTCAGCCGCCTCGAGCTCGAGCCGCGGTGGCTCGCCCGGGCCCACCCGGCGAACATCGGCCGGCTCGTCACCTCGACGCTGCACGAGGCGCAGTCCTCGGTGCTCCGCGGCTTCGGTGACGTCGCCGAGACCGTCCGCGCCGTCCAGGAGACGATGCAGCGTGTCGGGGACCCCTACACGCTGAGCCGACGCTTCGGGCTGACCCCGTGAGCGCCCACGGCACCACGACGAGGAGGACGACATGAGCTACGAGGTCGAGCGGGAGGCGCTGCTCACCGCTGCCGGCACCTGGGAGTCGGCCGAGGCCGACATGCGCACCGCGCAGTCCACCGCCCGGGGCATCAGCGTCACGACGATCGACGCCTCGATCATCGCCGAGATGGTGGGGTTCACCTCCACCTACGCCGAGGTGCGCGACCGCGTCGTCGACCTCCTCGGGCAGGCGGCCGAGGCGATGCGCCTCGTCGACGACACGCTGGAGGACATCGAGAAGCAGTACCGCCTCGACGACGACTCCGCCCTGGCCCGCATCGGGGACGCGTGGTCCCCGACCAACCCGTAAGGACGCGACGATGACCCCCGAAGAGCTGATCGAGAAGATCCGCGAGAAGTACGAGGAGTTCCAGCGCAAGATGGACGAGCTCCTCGAGAAGTTCAACGACCTCGTCGCCAAGATCGCCCGCTTCTTCGGCTGGGCGGCCGAGAAGGCGGTCGACCTGTGGAACCACTTCGTCGTCCCGCTCTGGCAGAAGGTCACCGACTGGTTCTCCGAGCACTGGAACGTCTTCGGGGCGCCGTGGCTGCTGTACTCCGACGCCACGACGTGGCGCCAGGACGTCGGTGGCTTCGTCACGAAGTGGTCGGGGACGGTGACGCGGGAGACCTCCGACGTCGACATCTACTGGAAGGGCACCTCCTCGGACCGCTACGTCAAGCGGGCCACCGAGCAGGCCACCGCCCTCAAGGCCGTCGGGCCCATCTCCGAGAAGATCGCCGGCGCCCTCGACGCGGTCGCCCTGGCGGTCATCGTCTGGTGGGGCTCGATCGTCACGGCCGTCGTCGGGCTCATCGGCGGCATCGTCATCGCCGCCGGGTCGACGGCCACCGGGCCCGGTGCGGTCGTCGGCATCCCGCTCGGCGTCAAGGTGGCGATCTCGATCTTCGTCGGGGCGCTCCTCGTCGGCACCGGCATCCTCACCGCGACCTGCGCGGTCCAGAAGGGCAACGTCAACGGCGCGCTGACCGACCTGTCGGCGTTCCCCGGCGGCGCCTGGCCCACCTTCTGATGACCGGCGTCGCGGGCTCCCCGCACGTTGCGCGACGGCTCGGCGTGGTCGCCGGGGGGACCGTCGTGCTCGAGGTCGTCATCGCCGTCTTCCTCCTGCTCATGGCGAGCCTCACGGTCGCCGAGACCGGGCGCACGCTCGTCGCCGCCGGGATCGTCGCGGCGCTCGCCGCCGTCGCGGTGCTCGCCCTGTGGCGCACGGCCCGGGCGGCCGCCGGCCGGGCCGGGGCGGCCGCCTGGACCTGCCGCGTGCTGCCGGTCGTCGCGGCGGCGGTGGCCCTCGTCCCGGCGTCGGTCGGGTGGCTCTCGTGGCTGGCGGTGCCGCTCGTCGTCTTCGCGGCCGCCCCGGCCGCGGTCGCGGGCATCGTCCTGCCGGTGCTGGCCCGCGACGCCGCCCGGACGTCCTGAGCGCCGGCCCGGTCACCCGTCGGGGGGCGCGCCCGTCCTGACTACAGTGACCGGCATGAGCGCGACGAGGGTGGCCGTCATCGGGGCCGCGGGCCGGATGGGCGCCACGGTGTGCGCGGCGGTCGATGACGCCGACGACCTCGAGCTCGTCGGCCGCTACGACGCCGGCGACGACCTCGGCGACCTCGGGGGCGCCGACGTCGTCGTCGAGTTCTCCGTGCCGGACGCCTCGCCGGCCAACGTCGCGCACTGCGTCGAGCGCGGGGTGCACGTCGTCGTCGGCACCACCGGGTGGTCCGAGGAGCGCCTCGCGACGCTGCGCGACCGGCTCGGGGACGTTCCCGAGGTCGGCGTGCTCGTCGCGCCGAACTTCGCCATCGGGGCGGTGCTCATGATGGCCTTCGCCCAGCAGGCCGCCCGCTTCTACGAGTCCGTCGAGGTCGTCGAGCTGCACCACCCCGACAAGGTCGACGCCCCCTCGGGCACCGCCGCCCGCACCGCCGACCTCGTCGGGGCGGCCCGGGAGGCGGCCGGCCTCGGCCCCGTCCCCGACGCGACGACCCACGACCCGGACGGCGCCCGCGGGGCCCGCGTCCACGGCGTGCCCGTGCACTCGGTCCGGCTGCGCGGGCTCGTCGCCCACCAGGAGGTCCTGCTCGGCGGCCCGGGCGAGATGCTCACCCTCCGACACGACAGCTTCGACCGCGTGTCCTTCATGTCGGGGGTCCTCG
Organism: Phycicoccus sonneratiae; assembly: GCF_016887965.1. GTDB lineage: Bacteria > Actinomycetota > Actinomycetes > Actinomycetales > Dermatophilaceae > Phycicoccus > Phycicoccus sonneratiae. Next base: position 79,122 of record NZ_JAFDVD010000003.1, on the reverse strand, counting down.
CCGCGGTGCGGCAGGTGGGGGACCGGCCGGGGCTCACCGTGGGGCTCGAGCACTACCTCGGTCTCGGGTGAGCGCCGAGCCCCCCGTCCTCGTCGCCTGCGGCCACGGGACACGCGACCCGGCCGGCCGCGCGGCGCTCGCCGCCCTCGTGGGCGAGCTCGCCGCTGCCCTACCGGACGTCGAGGTGCGCGAGGCCTACGTCGACGTCCACGGGCCGGTCGTCGGCGAGGTCGTCGCGGCCGTCCCGCGCCGCGGACCGGGCGTCCACAGCGGGGTCGTCGTCCCGCTCCTGCTCGCGGCGGGCTACCACGTGCGCGTCGACCTCGCCGAGGCCGTGCGGCGGCGGCCCGACGTCGTCGTCGCTCCGGCCCTGGGCCCGGACGACCGGCTCGTCGACGTCCTCGTCGACCGGGTGGGTGCGCCCCGTCCCGGTGACGCCGTCGTCCTCGCACCCGCGGGCTCGAGCGACGACCGGGCGCAGGCGGACTCGCAGGAGGTGGCGCGCCGGCTCGCCGAGCGGCTCGACGCCCCGGTGCGGCTGGGCTACGCGGCCGGACCGACGCCGTCGGTCGCCGAGGCCGTCGCGGCGGCGCGGGCCGACGGGGCGGCGCGCGTCGTCGTCGCCTCGTACCTCCTCGCGCCGGGCTTCTTCCAGGACCGGCTCGGTGCCGCCGGCGCCGACCACGTCACCGGCCCCCTCCTGCCCGACCCGCGCGTCGTCGAGGTCGTCCTCGACCGCTACCGGGCGGCAGCGGGGGAGTAGGGGGCGGTCAGCCCCAGCCGACGGCCCGCAGCAGGCCGGCCGTCAGGGCCGCGCCGGCCACGACGACGAGGAAGTTGGCCCGCAGGAGCAGGAGGCCGACCGCGACGGCCAGGGCCGCCGCCCGCGCGTCGAGCACGAGGGAGCCGCCGTCGCCGACAACGGTCTGCACCGTGACGAGCCCAGCGAGGAGGGCGACCGGCAGCAGGGCGATGACCCGCGACCGGCGCTCGCCCTCGACCCAGGTCGCCGGCACGAGGTAGCCGGCGAGCTTGAGGGCGTAGGCGGCCGCGCACGCGAGCAGCACCGTGGTCCAGGTGGTCACGGCACGGGGTCCGCTCCGGGCAGCTCGCCCGCGCGCGACGTGGGTGGGGCCTCGTGCCGCCCGCCGCGCCGGAGCCCGACCACCACCGCCGCGAGCGCGGCGAGGATGACCGGCACCCCGGGCGGCAGCAGCGGGCTCGTCACGAGCGCCACGAAGACCGCGAGCACCGCGGTGGCGGCCGCGTCACCGCTGCGCAGCCGCGGCCAGAGCAGGGCGGCGAAGGCCGCGGCCGCGGCCGCGTCGAGCCCGTAGGTGCGCGGGTCGCCGATGGCGTTGCCGACGAGCGCCCCGACGAGGGTCATGACGTTCCAGCCGATGAACACGGCGATGCCGGTGAGCCAGAACCCGATCCGCTGCGCCGGCCGTTCGGGCTGGGCGACCCCGACCGCCGTCGACTCGTCGATGGTGATCTGCGCGGCGGCCAGCCGGCGCACGCCGGTGACGCCGAGGAAGCGCGACGTCTGGAGGGCGTACAGACCGTTCCGCACGCCGAGCAGCGTCGAGGTGAGGACCGCCGCGACGCCGCTGCCCCCGGCGCCGAGGACCCCGACGACCGCGAACTGCGACCCGCCGCTGAAGAGCAGCAGCGAGAGGGCCTGGGTCTGCCAGACGCTGAGGCCGGAGGCGACCGAGAGCGCCCCGAAGGAGATGCCGTAGGCCCCGGTGGCCGCACCGACCGAGAGGGCCTGCCGGCGCACCTCGCGACGCCGGTCGGCGCTGAGCGCCGGCGGCTCGGTGCTCATCCCTCGTCCGGGTCGGTGATCCGGGCGAGCACCCGGACCTCGCGCAGGGTCGCGCCGTCGGGGGAGACGACGCGGTCGCGGTAGGCGCCGTCCGGTCCGAAGCCGGACGCGGCGAGGAAGCCGCGGGTGCCCTCGTCGTCGGCGAGCAGCCAGGCCGTGACCGCCTCGGCGCCCGCCTCGCGCAGCACGTCGACGGAGGCGTTGAGCAGCCGGGACCCGTGGCCCTGCCGGCGCGCGTCGGGGTGCACGGCGAGCAGCGTCACCTCGGCCCAGGCGGGCTCGGCATCGGGGTCCTGCGAAGGACCGACGGCCACGGCCCCGACGACCTGCTCGCCGGCGCACGCCACGAGCAGCCGGTGGACCCCCTCCGGCGGGCTCGTGAGGCCGGCGCGCCAGCCCCGCGCGAAGGCCTCGGGGACGAACAGCGCCAGCACGTCGTCGGGGAGGCGACCGGCGTAGGCCTCGCGGAACACGGTGGCCTGCACCGTGCCGACGGCGGGGGCGTCGTTGGGACGGGCCCGGCGCACGCTGGCGTCGGCGAGCGGGCCGGGCTCGTGGGCGTGGTCGTGCCCCTGGTCGTGACCATGCGGGTGGTCGTGGCCGGTGTCCATCAGACCCCCCGGAACCGCGGCGCGCGGCGCTCGGTGAAGGCGGCGCGGCCCTCGGTGAGGTCCTCGCTGGCCCAGGCCCGGGCGAAGGCCGCCTCGTACCGGGCGACCTCCGGCGCGTTGTCGTGGTGGGTGTCGAAGCCGACCTTCGAACCCGCCTGGGTGAGCGGGGCCAGCCGCGCGGCGCCGGCGGCCAGCTCGTGGGCGACGTCGAGGCCGCCCCGGGCCTGGGCGAACCCGAGCCGCCACGCGTCGTCGGCGTCGAGGACGGCCGCGGTGAGCACGAGGTGGCGGGCGGCGCCCTCGCCCCAGCACCGGGCCAGCCGGTCGACGGTCCAGTGGTCGACCATGAGCCCCAGCTTCGCGACGGGGACCGCGAACCGCGCCCCGTCGTCGACGACCCGCACGTCGCAGGCCAGCGCGAGCTGCATCCCGAGGCCCATGCAGGCCCCGTCGACGGCGGCGACGGTGGTGACCGGCACCGCGGCGAGGTGCTCGAGGACCTCCGCGAGGCGCTGGGTGAACGACACGTCCTCGAGCTCGGTGAGGTCGGCCCCGGCGCAGAAGTGCCCACCGGCCCCGGTGACGACGAGGGCGCGCGCCCCGGCGTCGACGGCCTCGACCACAGCGGCGTGCAGCTCCTCGAGGGCCTCGAGGTTGAGGGCGTTGCGGCGCTCGGCGCGGTCGATGGTGACGACGGCGACCTGGTCGGCGAGCGAGGCGGTGACGGGCACGCCCCGACCCTACCGAGCGCCCCCGCGACAACTCCGGCGCGGCCACCTACGCTCTCGCCATGACCCTGCCGCTGACGGTGGCCCCCGTGCCGGGGCCCGGCGCCGAGGACGTGCTCGTCGGCGACGACGGGCGGGTGTGGACCGGGACTGCCGACGGCGCGGTCCACGTCCACGACCCCCGCGACGGCACGACGACCACGGTCGCCGCCACCGGTGGACGCCCCCTCGGGCTCGAGTGGCTCCCGGACGGCCGGCTCCTCGTCTGCGACGCCCACCGCGGACTGCTCGCCCTCGACCCCGCGACCGGCGACCTCGAGACCCTCGTCACCGAGGTCGACGGCGAGCACCTGCTCTTCGTCAACAACGCCGCCGTGCAGGCCGACGGCACGATCTGGTTCACCGACTCCAGCCGCCGCTGGCAGGTCGAGGACTGGAAGAACGACCTCGTCGAGCACACGTGCACGGGCCGGCTGCTGCGCCGCGACGTCGACGGCACGGTCACCACGGTGCTCGACCGGCTGGCCTTCGCCAACGGCGTGGCCCTCCTGCCGGACGAGCGCGGCGTGCTCGTCGCCGAGACCGGCACCTGCCGCATCAGACGGGTCGCCCTCTCGGGCAACCGTCCCGGGCCGGCCACGACGTGGGTCGAGGCCCTGCCCGGCCACCCCGACAACATCGCGCTCGGGTCCGACGGCCTCGTGTGGGTCACCGTCGCCTCACCGACCGACCCCGTGCTCGCCGTCCTGCGCCGCAGCCCCCGTCAGGTGCGGGCGGTCGTGCGCCGCCTCCCCGAGCGGGTCAAGCCCGAGCCGCGGCGCACCGCCCGGGTGCTCGGCCTCGACGACGGGGGAGCGGTGGTCCACGACCTCGACTTCGACGCCTCGGGTTGGCGGGTCGCCACCGGGGTGCGCGAGCACGGGGGACGGGTCTGGCTCGGCAGCCTCATGGAGCCGGCGATCGCGGTGGGCGACGTGCCGGGCGGTCAGCGCCGCGCGTAGGTGACCCAGGCGCAGCCGTCGCCCGGCTCGCGCGCCGTCTCGCGCCACGTGGCGGGGTCGATCGGGGGGAAGTGCACGTCACCCTCCGGCTCCTGGTCGACCTCGGTGACGAGCAGGCGGTGCGCGAACGGCATCGCCTCCGCGTACACCTCGCCACCACCGGCGACGAAGACCTCGTCGGCGGGCCCGGCGAGGGAGAGGGCCCCGACGAGCGAGTGGGCCGTCTCGACCTCCGCGTGCGACCAGTCGGCCTGCCGGGTGATGACGATGGTGCGCCGCCCCGGCAGCACGCGGCCGATCGAGTCGAAGGTGCGCCGGCCCATGACGAGCGGGTGGCCCATCGTCGTCGCCTTGAAGAACGCGAAGTCGGCCGGCAGGTGCCAGGGCATCGTGTCGCCCGCGCCGATGACGCCGTTGCGGGCCACGGCGGCGATGAGCGAGACCCGGGTCATACCGCGATCGGGGCCTTGATGGAGGGGTGGGCCTCGTAGCCGACGAGCTCGAAGTCCTCGAGCTCGTACTCGTCGATCGACCCGCGCGGCGCGATGTGCATCGTCGGCAGGGGCAGCGGCTCGCGGGTCAGCTGGAGGCGGGCCTGCTCGAGGTGGTTGGAGTACAGGTGGGCGTCGCCGAGGGTGTGGACGAACTCGCCGGCCCGCAGGTCGGTCTGCTGGGCGACCATCATCGTCAGGAGCGCGTACGAGGCGATGTTGAACGGGACGCCGAGGAAGACGTCGGCGCTGCGCTGGTAGAGCTGGCAGTCGAGGAAGGCCGGCCCGCCGTCGGCCGCGGGGCGCACGTAGAACTGGAACATCGTGTGGCACGGCGGCAGCGCCATGTCGTCGACGTCGGCGACGTTCCACGCCGAGACGATGTGCCGCCGGGAGTCGGGGTTGGTGCGGATGGCCTCGACGACCTTCGCGACCTGGTCGACGGTGCGCCCGTCGGGCGTCGGCCAGGACCGCCACTGGTGGCCGTAGACCGGCCCGAGGTCGCCGTGCTCGTCGGCCCACTCGTCCCAGATCGAGATGTTCCGCTCCTGGAGCCACCGCACGTTGGTGTCGCCGCGGAGGAACCACAGCAGCTCGCCGATGATCGAGCGCAGGTGCAGCTTCTTCGTCGTGAGCACCGGGAAGCCCTCGGTGAGGTCGAAACGCATCTGGTACCCGAAGACGCTGCGCGTGCCGGTGCCGGTGCGGTCGGACTTGGGGGCGCCCGTGGTCATCACGTGGTCGAGCAGGTCGAGGTACTGGCGCACGGCCCCAGCGTAGGCCCCGCGGGGCTCGGGCGAGGGGCGCGGCTCGCTACCCTGTCGGCATGACGTCCTCCCCCTTCGGTCGAGTGCTCACGGCGATGGTGACGCCGATGTCCCCCGACGGAGCGGTCGACGGCGCCGGGGTCGACGCCCTCGTCGAGCACCTCCTCGCCACCGGCCACGACGGCGTCGTCGTCAACGGCACGACCGGCGAGGCCTCCACGCTCACCGACGACGAGAGCGTCGAGACCGTGCGCCGCGTCGTCGAGGTGGGCGCCGGACGGCTGAAGGTCGTCGCGGGCTGCGGCTCGAACGACACCGCCCACGCCGTCGCGATGGCCCGCCGGATGGCCGACGCCGGGGCCGACGGGCTCCTCCTCGTCTCGCCGTACTACAACAAGCCGACCCAGGCCGGGCTCGTCGCGCACTGCCGCGCCGTCGCCGACGCCACCGACCGCCCGGTGATGCTCTACGACATCCCCGGACGCACCGCCGTCCCGTTCGCGCACGACACCCTCGTCGCGCTCGCGGAGCACCCGAACGTCGTGGCCGTCAAGGACGCCAAGGGCGACCTCGCGGCCTCCACGCGCGTCATGGCGGCCACCGACCTCCTGTGGTTCAGCGGCGAGGACGCCCTCACGCTGCCGCTGCTGGCCATCGGCGCGGTCGGCACGGTCTCGGTCGTCGGTCACGTCACCGGCAGCCACTACCGGGCGATGCTCGAGGCCGTCGACCGCGGCGACCTCGCCGAGGCGGTCCGCATCCACCGGGCCCTCGTGCCCGTCGTCGACGCGATCATGTCGCCCTCGCAGGGCGCGATCATGGCCAAGGCGGCCCTCGTCGAGCTCGGCGTCATCGAGCACGCCACCGTCAGACTCCCCCTCGTCGAGTCGCCCCCGGAGCACCTCGAGGCGCTCCGGGCCGCGCTCGCCACCCTCCCGACCCTGAAGGACGCATGAGCCACCCGCACCCCGACCTCGACGCCCCCGGCCCGCTCGCGGAGGGAGGTGTCCGGGTCACCCCCCTCGGCGGCCTCGGCGAGGTGGGCCGCAACATGACGGTGATCGAGCACGCCGGCCAGCTGCTCGTCATCGACTGCGGCGTCCTCTTCCCGGACGACCACCACCCCGGCATCGACCTCATCCTCCCGGACTTCTCCTCGATCGAGGACCGGCTCGACCGGGTCCAGGCCATCGTGCTCACCCACGGCCACGAGGACCACATCGGGGCCGTGCCCTACCTCCTGCGGCTCCGGCCCGACCTGCCCGTCGTCGGCTCCCAGCTGACCCTCGCGCTCGTCGAGGCCAAGCTCAAGGAGCACCGCATCACCCCGTTCACGCTCGGGGTCCGCGAGGGCGACCGCGAGCGGCTCGGGGTCTTCGACTGCGAGTTCGTCGCGGTCAACCACTCGATCCCCGACGCGCTGGCCGTGTGCGTGCGCACCCCCGGCGGCACGCTGCTGCACACGGGCGACTTCAAGATGGACCAGCTGCCGCTCGACGGCCGGCTCACCGACCTGCGCGCCTTCGCCCGGCTGGGGGAGGAGGGCGTCGACCTGTTCCTCACCGACAGCACGAACGCCGAGGTCCCGGGCTTCACGACCCCGGAGCGCGAGATCGCCCCGGCCATCGACAAGGTGTTCCGGCACGCCCAGCGCCGGATCATCGTCGCCTGCTTCTCCTCGCACGTGCACCGCGTCCAGCAGGTCCTCGACGCCGCCGAGAAGGGCGGGCGCAAGGTCGCGATGATCGGCCGCTCGATGGTGCGCAACATGGGCATCGCCGCCGAGCTCGGCTACCTCAAGGTGCCGGACGGCGTGCTCGTCGACCTCAAGCAGCTGAACGACCTGCCCGACGACAAGGTCGTCCTCGTGTGCACCGGGAGCCAGGGCGAGCCGATGGCCGCGCTGTCCCGGATGGCCAACCGCGACCACCGCATCGAGGTGGGGGAGGGCGACACCGTCCTGCTCGCGTCCTCCCTCATCCCCGGCAACGAGAACGCCGTGTACCGGGTCATCAACGGACTGATGCGGCTCGGGGCCAACGTCGTCCACAAGGGCAACGCCCGGGTGCACGTCTCCGGCCACGCCAGCGCCGGTGAGCTCCTCTACTGCTACAACATCGTCAAGCCGCGCAACGTCATGCCGGTGCACGGCGAGTGGCGCCACCTCGTGGCCAACGCCGAGCTCGCCATCCAGACCGGGGTGCCGCGGCGCAACGTCGCGGTCGTCGAGGACGGTGTCGCCGTCGACCTCGTCGACGGCCGGGTCCGGGTGGCCGGCGCCGTGCAGGCCGGGTACGTCTACGTCGACGGGTCCACGGTCGGCGAGGTCGAGGAGACCCTCCTCAAGGACCGGCGCATCCTGCGTGACGAGGGCTTCATCTCGGTCGTCGTCGTCATCGACTCGATGACCGGCAAGGTCGTCGCCGGCCCCGAGATCACCGCCCGGGGCTTCGCGCCCGACGAGGTCGTCTTCGACGAGATCCGCCCGCGCATCGAGGAGGCCCTCGCCGACGCCGCCGCCCAGGGGGTCACCGACGCCTACCAGCTGCAGCAGGTGGTGCGCCGGACGATGGGCACCTGGGTGGGGCGCAAGATCAAGCGCCGCCCGATGATCATCCCCACCGTCGTCGAGGCCTGACCGGGTCACCGACCGCCTCCACGACACGCCGAGGGCCCCCGGACCGACGTCCGGGGGCCCTCGGCGTCGGTTGACGCTTCAACGGTTTCCGCAGGGGTTCACCACGCACGGAAATCACGGATGCCCCTGCCGGGTGGGGCCTTGAACGACGGATTCCGTAGTTCGGAGAACACCACACCCCATCGTCCGTTCGGCCGAATTCGCGGCCGCCTTCTCGATCCTGCAGGTCCGGAAAGTAAAGGAACCGTAAAGTACTGGTAGGTAGAACACCAAGGGTTGGTCACGGATCATCCCGACACCGACCCGAGGGGATCCTGATGAGCCTGCAGACCACGGACGCGCCCGCCCCGGCGCGACCCAGCCGGCGCGCCGTCGCCGGTGGCCTGGCCTGGGCCGTCCCCGTCATCGCGGTGGGGGCCGCCGCGCCGCGTGCCGCCGCCTCCCCGTGCAACCCGCAGTCGTACACGATCGGGTGGAACGGGGCCGGGGGCACGAGCTACAGCCGCACCGGCAACCAGTCGGGAACCGCCACCACCGACCCCGACGGCGCCGGCCCGATCGCGCCCGTCACCCTGTCGATGACCTCGACCCTCTCCGGCCGGATGGCCACGGGCAACGAGTCCGGCACCACGAACCAGAACTTCCGCGTCTCCTCGGCCGAGGTCGGCGGCCTCGGCGTCCCCGGCCTGCAGCTCGAGCAGACGGTCACCGGCACCCGCCGCTCCGAGCCCGGGCGCGACGCGCTCCAGACGGTGACCTTCGTCTTCAGCGAGCCGGTCGTCGGGCTGACCTTCACCCTCACCGACATCGACGCCCTCGACGGCGACTTCATCGACATGGTCGAGCTCTCCGGCGCGTTCACCGTCACCCACGTCACGAACCGCACGACCGGTGCCGGCACGACGGCGAGCCCGCTGCGCAACACGGCCAACGGCGACGTCGCCAACACCTCGAACCTCGGCAACGTCCGCATCACCTACCCGGGGGCGATCACCTCCTTCACCCTCACCTACTGGAACAACGCCACGTTCTTCAGCACCCAGAACGGCGCCGACCGCAACCAGATCGTCTCGATCGGGCCGATGACCTTCAACGTCATCCGCACCAACTGCTGACATCCGTCACACCAGTGCTCCGCCGCAGGTCAGCGGGGCCGTCCACGACAAAAGAACATCGGCCAATCCCTAGCGCGACGGGTAAAGACTTCGTAAAGTGACCGTCAGCAAAGGGTCAACACCTCCTCGGGGGTGAAGGCCCCCACGGACGCCAGGTGACCCACCCCGCTCCGCGCTCTCGCGGTCGTCCCGACCTGGTCGGGGCGATCGGGCGGGCCGGTCACCACCGGCGTCGCTCCCGTCCTCCCACGGGGGCGACCGTGCGGCGCGCCGCTCGATGACAGGGGTCGAGCGGGGCGCCGCACGCCGCTGTCCGGGCCCGGTTCGCGCCCCTCCACCGCCCTCCGGGCCCGTCGTGGGGCGGAAATCGGCCGCCCGCCTCCCGGCGTGTGACGCCTGAGCCTGATGTGACTCTCGCGTAGCGTGGGACCATGGCGACACGCACGTCCTCGACGTCCCGGGCACGGGGCAAGAGCACCCGGCCCGCGACCCGCAAGGGCACCGCCCGGCCGCGCACCACCAAGCGCTCCCCGAGCTCCGGCGGGCTCCCGCTGCCGCTGCGCGCCGCCCAGAGCACGTGGATGGGCCTGGCGCACGCCACCGGCGCCGTCGCCCGCAAGGTCGGCGACACCGGCCGTGACCTCGAGCCCGAGCACCGCCGCGACGGGCTCGGCCTGCTCCTCGTCGCCCTCGCCGTCGTCGTCGCCGCCCGCGAGTGGTGGGGGATGCCCGGCGCCGTCGGCGTCGTCGTCCACGCCGTCGTCGCGGGCACCTTCGGCAAGGTCGGCTACGCCGTGCCGCTCGTCCTGCTCGCTTTCGGCATCCGGGTCCTGCGCGCGCCGACCGACGACGCCGCCACCTCGCGCATGGCCGTCGGCACCACGGCCCTCGCGTTCGCCGCCTGCGGTCTGGTCCACGTCGCGAACGACATCCCCACCCCGCCCGAGGGGGCCGACGGGATGCGCGCCGCGGGCGGGATCATCGGCTTCCTCGCCTCCAGCCCGCTCGAGGCCGCGGTGTCGGTCTACGGCACCGTCCCGCTGCTGCTCCTCCTCGGGCTGTTCGCCGTCCTCGTCCTCACCGCCACGCCGCTGCACCAGGTGCCCGAGCGGCTGCGCGCGCTCCTCGACCGGCTCACCGGGCACGCACCGGAGGTCGAGCCGGAGCCCGAGCGCCCCACCGGCCGCAAGCCCCGCCGTCGCACGGGTGAGCCGGCCGACGGCCCGATGGTCGGCGACGAGGCCTTCGAGCAGGCCGCCGTCGTCGACCCGCGCACCGGGCGTCGCCTCCGGCCCGGTCAGAAGCGGCCCCCCGAGGCCCCGGCGGCCGGCGCACCCGGCGCCGACGCCCCGGCGGCCGCGCTCTCGCAGGCGAAGGCGGCCGCGGCCAAGGCCCCGCTCGAGGCGCCGCCCACCTCCCAGCTGCCCCAGCGGGTCGAGCAGCTCTCGCTCGCGGGCGACGTCACGTACACCCTCCCCGACTCCGGCGTCCTCGAGCCGGGCAGCCCGCACAAGGCCCGCAGCGCCGCCAACGACCGGGTCGTCGAGGCGCTCACCCAGGTCCTCGACCAGTTCGAGATCGACGCCCAGGTCACCGGCTTCACCCGCGGCCCGACGGTCACCCGCTACGAGGTCGAGCTGGGCCCCGGCATCAAGGTCGAGCGGGTCACCGCCCTGTCGAAGAACATCGCCTACGCCGTGGCCTCGGCCGACGTCCGCATCCTGTCCCCGATCCCCGGCAAGTCGGCGATCGGCATCGAGATCCCCAACACCGACCGCGAGAAGGTCAGCCTCGGCGACGTCCTGCGCAGCCAGGTCGCCCGCGGCACCGAGCACCCGATGGTCATGGGCGTCGGCAAGGACGTCGAGGGCGGGTACGTCATCGCCAACCTCGCGAAGATGCCGCACCTGCTCGTCGCGGGCGCCACCGGCGCGGGCAAGTCGAGCTTCGTCAACTCGATGATCACCTCGATCCTCATGCGCTCGACGCCCGACGAGGTCCGGATGGTCCTCGTCGACCCCAAGCGCGTCGAGCTGACCGCCTACGAGGGCATCCCGCACCTCATCACGCCGATCATCACCAACCCCAAGAAGGCCGCCGAGGCCCTCCAGTGGGTCGTGCGCGAGATGGACACCCGCTACGACGACCTCGCGGCGTTCGGCTTCAAGCACGTCGACGACTTCAACAAGGCGGTCAAGGCCGGCAAGGTCAAGCCGCTGCCGGGCTCGGAGCGGGTCATCACGCCCTACCCGTACCTCCTCGTCATCGTCGACGAGCTCGCCGACCTCATGATGGTCGCCCCGCGCGACGTCGAGGAGTCGATCGTCCGCATCACCCAGCTCGCGCGCGCGGCCGGCATCCACCTCGTCCTCGCGACGCAGCGCCCCTCGGTCGACGTCGTCACCGGCCTCATCAAGGCCAACGTGCCCTCGCGCATGGCCTTCGCCACCTCCTCGCTCGCCGACAGCCGGGTCGTGCTCGACCAGCCCGGCGCCGAGAAGCTCATCGGCCAGGGTGACGCGCTGTTCCTCCCGATGGGCGCGAGCAAGCCGATGCGCGTCCAGGGCGCCTGGGTCACCGAGTCCGAGATCCACGCCGTCGTCTCGCACGTCACCGAGCAGCTCAAGCCGCGCTACCGCGAGGACGTCGTCGTCGCCGCGCCGAAGAAGCAGGTCGACGACGACATCGGTGACGACCTCGACCTGCTGCTCCAGGCCACCGAGCTCGTCGTCACGACGCAGTTCGGCTCGACCTCGATGCTCCAGCGCAAGCTGCGCGTCGGGTTCGCCAAGGCCGGCCGGCTCATGGACCTGCTCGAGTCCCGCGGCGTCGTCGGTCCGTCCGAGGGGTCCAAGGCGCGCGACGTCCTCGTCAAGCCCGACGACCTGCCGACGACCCTCGCGCTGCTGCGCGGCGAGGACGTGCCCGAGCCGGACGCGCCGTTCGACGGACAGCCGATGGACGGCGACGCGCACGCCCTCGGGCAGGACGCGCAGGACCTCGGCCGCGAGGACACCGCCGAGGTGCCGGTGACCGGCTACGGGCGCGACGCCGTCGCCGACGACCTCGACCGGTACCCGGCCGCCGTGGAGTACCACGACGGCGACGACGACGGCGAGGACGCCTGGGAGCTCACCGGCCGTCGCTGACCGGCTCGTCGGCGGTGTCAGCGGCGGCCGCCAGCAGGTGCTCGCGCAGCTCCTCGACGAAGGCCGTGACGGCCTCCTCGCCGCGCACCGGACCGCCCGCGAGCAGGCCGTCGGTGCCGAGCAGCACCGCCGACGGGGACCCGTGCGCGAGCAGGTCGAGCGCGACGGCGTGCGGGTCGAACCACGTGTGGTCGTCGAGGTAGGGCAGGGTGCCGAGCAGGTCCGGGTCGCCGACGACGACCGCCCGCACGTCCACCGGGGCCAGGTCGCGGCGCCACCCGGCCACCTCGGGTCCGAGCCGGGCGCAGGGGGCGCAGCCGGGGCGGAGGAAGACGAGGAGCAGTGCGGCCGACCGCGCCTCGTCGACGACGGCGAGCAGCCGGCGGTCGGCGGTGAGCACCTGGGCGGTGTCGGGGACCGGCTCGCGCACGTAGTCCTCGGGCTCGGTGCCGGCCACGTGCCGCCCGCCGTCGTCGGCCGGCCGCCAGGTGACGGCGACGGCCACGGCGGCCGTCAGCGCGGCACCGGCCAGCCACCACCCCGCGGTGGCGTCGACGACCTCGGGCAGTCCGCCACCTCGTGTCGCCCCGGCGACGACCGCTGCGGCGGCGAGCACGAGGAGGGCGTTGCGCACGACCGTCGCCGCGGTGACGCGCGAGGAGCCGAGGGCGCCGAAGCACCCGCAGTCGGCCGGCTCGGGGCGGCGCAGGGCGAGCCCCACGAGGACGAGGTAGGCGCCGAGGAGCGCCAGGACGAGGACGGACGTCGCGAGGAGCAGCCGGCCGGACGTGACGAGCAGCCCCGCCCCGAGCACGACCTCCAGCCAGGGGAGCAGGACCCGGACCGGCCGGGCGGCGAGCGCCGGCGGCACCCGGAGCGAGTCCATCGCGCGCTCGAGCGACCCGGGGCTGCGCAGCTTCGCCACGCCGCTGACGACGAGCACCACGGCGCAGGTCACGAGCGGGAGGACGAACGGACCCGGCATGGCGGCATTGTCCACGAGCCGGGGCTACGGTGTCGGCATGACGTCCACGTGGGAGGACCTGCGCCAGCCCCCGTCCCGCGCGGCGCGCTGGGCGGCCACCCTCCGCAAGCAGCCCTCGGCCTTCCTCCTCGCGGTCCAGATCCTCGTGATCCTGCTGCTGCCCTTCCTCGAGGACACCGAGGCCGGGCGGGCGGTCATCTCGCTGCTCAGCCTCTCGGCGCTGGTCACCGCCGTCTTCACGGTGCGCAGCACGCCGGCGCTCACCTGGCTGTCGGTCACCCTCGCGCTGCCCGCGGCGGCCTTCGAGGTGTGGAGCCTGCTCAGCGACAGCTCGACGGTGCTGGTGTTCGCGCACTGCGCGCTGGCCCTGTTCTACGTCTACACGGCGTACGCGCTCATCTCGTACATGTTCGAGGACTACTGGGTCACCAAGGACGAGCTCTTCGCCGTCGGGGCCTGCTTCACCGTGCTCGTCTTCGCCTTCGCCTACGTCTTCCTCGCGATCCAGGAGGTCTGGCCGGGCTCGTTCATCGGCCACGCGGGCGGCGACCGGCGCACCTTCCTCGAGCTGATCTACCTCTCGACCGCCCAGCTGACGAGCGTCGGCCTCTCCGACGTCGTCGCGGTCGGCTCCCAGGCACGCGCGGTGAGCACCGTCGAGCAGCTCGGGGGCGTCATGTACGTCGCGATGGTCATCTCGCGGCTCGTCGCGCTGACGGTGATGCGTTCGCGCCAGTGACGCCGCCGCGCCTCAGGCGCTGACGCCGTCGAGGTCCTCGATGCGGGCCAGCCCCGGTCCCCGGGTGGCCGCGATCTCGCCGGCCCGCCGCTCGGCCTCGCCGAGCACCCGCAGGGCGTTCCCGCTCGTCAGGGCGGCGAGGTCGGCGTCGGACCACCCGCGTCCGGCGAGGGCCTCGAGGAGGCGCGGGTAGCCGCTGACGTCCTCGAGCCCGACGGGCTGGACGTCGACGCCGTCGTAGTCGCCCCCGAGCCCGACGTGCTCGACCCCCGCGACCTCCCGGACGTGCTCGACGTGGGCCACGACGTCCTCGAGCGTCGCCGCCGGTGCCGGGTGGGTCCGCCGGCGTGCGGCGGTGAAGGCCCCGTAGGCCGCGAAGTCGGCGGACGAGATGCCCTCGGCGGCAGCGGCGTCCGTGGTCTCGAGGTCCCACTCGCGGACGGCGGGGGAGACGAACTTCGGCACGAACGTGACCATGCAGACGCCGCCGTTGCCGGGCAGCCGCTCGAGGACGTCGTCGGGCACGTTGCGCGGGTGGTCGCACACCGCCCGCGCGGAGGAGTGCGAGAAGACGACGGGCGCCTCGGCGGTGTCGAGGGCGTCGCGCATCGTGTCGGCCGAGACGTGCGAGAGGTCGACGAGCATGCCGAGCCGGTTCATCTCGCGGACGACCTCGCGGCCGAAGGGGGACAGGCCCCCGAGGACCGGCTCGTCGGTGGCCGAGTCGGCCCACGGCACGTTGTCGTTGTGGGTCAGGGTCAGGTAGCGCACCCCGAGGGCGAAGAGCATCCGCAGCGTGCCGAGCGAGGAGTCGATGCTGTGCCCGCCCTCGGCCCCCATGAGCGAGGCGACCCGACCGGACGCCAGCGCCTGCTCGACCTCGGTCCGGGTGCGGGCCAGGGCGAGGTCCCCGGGCCAGTGCGCCACCATCGCGTGCACGGCGTCGACCTGCTCGAGCGTGGCGGTGACCGCGGCGTCGCCCTGGAGCTCGGCGGGCACGAACACCGACCAGAACTGGGCGCCCACACCGCCGGCGCGCAGGCGCGGGAGGTCGGTGTGGGTCGGCAGCCCCCCGGCGGCGAGGTCGAGGCGCTCCCAGTCGTAGGCGGCGCGCTCGCGGGCCTCCCACGGGAGGTCGTTGTGGCCGTCGAGGACCGGGTGGCGCTCGAGGAGCGTGCGGATCCGGGCCCCGGTGTCGTCGAGCATGCGCGCGACCCTACCGGGGGTGGCCGGAGGCGTCGCGGCCCGCAACTAGAGTGGCGGCATGACCACCAGTGCGACCCGCGGCAGCGTCGCGCTCGTGACCCTCGGCTGCACCCGCAACGAGGTCGACTCCGAGGAGCTCGCCGGGCGGCTGGCCGCCGACGGGTGGACCCTCGTCGACGACGCGGCCGACGCCGACGTCGCCCTCGTCAACACCTGCGGGTTCGTCGAGCAGGCCAAGAAGGACTCCATCGACACCCTCCTCGAGGCCGCCGACCTCAAGGAGACCGGGCGCACCCGCGCCGTCGTCGCCGTCGGCTGCCTCGCCGAGCGGTACGGGAGGACCCTCGCCGACGAGCTGCCCGACGCCGACGCGGTGCTCGGCTTCGACTCCTACGCCGACATGTCCTCGCACCTGCGCTCGATCCTCGACGGCGGGCGCCCGGAGTCGCACGTGCCCACCGACCGGCGCCGGCTGCTGCCGCTCTCGCCGGTCGCCCGGCCGGCCGCCGCCGACGCCGTCGCGCTGCCCGGCCACGACGCCGAGGTCGTGCGCTCCCGCCTCGGCTCGGCGCCGTGGGCGCCGCTGAAGATCGCCAGCGGCTGCGACCGCCGCTGCGCCTTCTGCGCCATCCCGATGTTCCGCGGCTCGTTCGTCTCGCGCCGGCCCACCGACGTCCTCGCCGAGGCCCGCTGGCTCGCCGGCCAGGGCGTCCGCGAGCTCTTCCTCGTCAGCGAGAACTCGACCTCGTACGGCAAGGACCTCGGCGACCTCACGCTGCTCGAGTCGCTCCTCCCCGAGCTGACCGGCATCGAGGGGGTCGAGCGGGTGCGGGTGTCCTACCTCCAGCCGGCCGAGGTCCGCCCCGGCCTCCTCGAGACGATGGCCGCCACGCCCGGCGTCTCGCCGTGGTACGACCTGTCCTTCCAGCACGCCTCGACCCCGCTGCTGCGCCGGATGCGCCGCTTCGGCGGCACCGAGCCCTTCCTCGGCCTGCTCGAGGGGGTGCGCGAGCGCCAGCCGCTCGCCGGGGCGCGCAGCAACGTCATCGTCGGCTTCCCCGGCGAGACCGAGGCCGACGTCGACGAGCTCGAACGCTTCCTCGTCGCCGCCCGGCTCGACGTGGTCGGCGTGTTCGGCTACTCCGACGAGGACGGCACCGAGGGCGAGGGGCTCGACGGCCACCTGCCCGAGGAGGTCGTCGCCGAGCGCGTCGAGCGCATCTCGGCGCTCGTCGAGGAGCTGACCGCCCAGCGGGCCCTCGAGCGCGTCGGCGAGCCGGTCACCGTCCTCGTCGAGGAGACCGACGACGACGACGCGCTCGTCGTCGTCGGGCGCGCCGACCACCAGGGCCCGGACGTCGACGGCGTCTGCCACGTGCGCGTCCCGGCCGGCGTCCCGCTGCCCGCGGTCGGGACCTTCGTCGACGGCGTCGTCGTCGGGGCCGAGGGGGTCGACCTCCTCGTGGAGCCGCGATGAGCGAGCCCACGACCCCACGCCCGCCTCGACCGGTCCGCCCGGGGCCGCTCGCCGACGGGCGGATGAGCGACCCCTACCGGGTCGGCATCGACCCCGCGAGCCCGGCGGTGCCCGAGACCGGGCCGAGCGCGTGGAACATCGCGAACTACCTCACGGTGTTCCGGCTGGCCCTCGTGCCGGTCTTCGGCTGGCTGCTCCTGGCCCACGGCGGCGACGAGCCGTCGTTCCGCTGGGCGGCGTTCGGCGTCTTCGCCGTCGCGATGGTCACCGACCGCATCGACGGCGACCTGGCCCGCAGCCGCGGCCTCGTGACGAACGTCGGCAAGGTCATCGACCCGATCGCCGACAAGGCGCTCGTGACGATGGCCCTCGTCGGCCTCTCGAGCGTCGGCGAGGTCATGTGGTGGGTCACGGCGCTCGTGCTCGTCCGCGAGTGGGGTGTCACCGCGGTGCGGTTCTGGGTCATCCGGCACGGGGTGATGGCCGCGAACCGCGGTGGCAAGCTCAAGACCCTCCTCCAGGCCTTCGGCATCGGGTTCTTCCTCTGGCCGCGCTGGACCCTGCCCGTGCCGGGCTTCTGGGACGCCCTCGCGTGGACCCTGCTCGGAGCCGCGGTCGTCGTCACCGTCGTCACCGGCGTGGACTACCTCGTCCAGGCCCTGCGCCTGCGGCAGACCAGCCCGCGCGCCGAGCGCAAGCGGGCCGAGCGCGCCGCCCGGCAGACCGGCCGGCCGACGCCGTGAGCCCGGCGGCCGCCACGGCCCTCGTCGGCCTGCTCGTCGAGCGCGGGCTGCGGGTCGCGACCGCCGAGTCGCTCACCGGCGGCCTCGTCTGCGCCGCCCTCACCGACGTCCCCGGCTCCTCGGCGGTCGTGCGCGGCGGCGTGGTCTCGTACGCCGCCGACGTCAAGGCCTCGGTGCTCGGCGTCGACCCCTCGCTGCTCGCCGAGCGCGGCGCGGTCGACCCCGACGTCGCCGCGGCGATGGCCTCCGGCGTCCGGGCCCTGCTCGCGGCCGACCTCGGGGTGTCGACGACCGGGGTCGCGGGCCCCGAGCCCGCCGACGGGCAGCCCGTCGGCACGGTCTTCGTCGGGGTCTGCGGTCCCGGTGGAACAGCCGTGGAGCGGCACGCGTTCACGGGTGACCGGGACGCCGTGCGGCGGGCCACCGTGGCCGCCGCGCTCGACCTGCTCGACCGGACCGCGCGAAACCTCCGCGCCGACCCCGGGCCGGGGGGGTACGGTGGACCCACGACCGAGGTGTCGACGAGACGGGAGGAGGCCCCGTGATCCTGCTCCGCCAGGAGATGGGCGAGGTCCTGCGCGAGGTGCGCACGGGCCAGGGCCGCACGCTGCGCGACGTCGCGGCGTCCTCCGCGGTGTCCCTCGGCTACCTCAGCGAGATCGAGCGCGGCGCCAAGGAGGCCTCCTCCGAGCTGCTCGGCTCGGTCTGCGACGGCCTCGGCATGACCCTCTCCGAGCTCCTCGGCCTCGTCCAGGAGCGGGTCGAGCGCGTCGAGACCCTCACCGCCCCGGTCACCCTGCCCGTCGGCCCGGCCCGCGCCGCCGACGAGGTCTCCGCCTCCGCCGCCTGACCGGCCGCCCTCCTGGCCCTCAGCCGCGCCCGCGGCGGTACTTCCCGCGCGGTGCGCTGCTCGCCGGGCCGCTGCCGAGCGGCCGCTGCGGCCGGCCGTCGTCGGTGGGGGCGAGGCCGCCCTGGCAGGTCGGGCACGAGAAGACGGTCCGTTCCCGCGGCGCCACCCCCGCCATCGCGACCCGCACCGTCGTGCCGCAGCGGCGGCACGGGCGCCCGGAGCGCGCGTGGACGTAGGCCTCCTCGCCGGCCCGCTGGATGCCGGTACTGCCCTGCCACCCGGTGCGCTCGGCGGCCGCCATCAGCCGGTGCAGCCGGGCCAGCAGCCGGTCGAGGCGCTCCGGGTCGACCTCCGCGGCCGGCGTCCAGGGGTGCAGCCGCTCGATGAAGAGCAGCTCGCTGCCCCAGAACGTGCCGACGCCGGCGAGCGTGCGCTGGTCGAGGAGGGCCTCGACGAGGGTCGCCGGGTGCGCGAGAACGCGGTCGCGGGCGCGCGCGGGGTCCCAGTCGGGGCCGAGGACGTCCGGGCCGAGGTGCCCGACGAGGTCACCCTCGCGGGCCGTCGGCACGAGGTAGAGCATCCCGAGCCGCAGGCCGAGCCCGGACCACTCGTCGGTGAGCACCGCCGCGCGCAGGTCCGGGTTGCGCAGGCGACGGTCGGTGCGCGGGCCCGGGTGCTCGACGCGCCACTGACCCTCCATCCGCAGGTGCGTGTGGAGGGTCGAGCCGGTGTCGAAGCGGTGGAGCAGGTGCTTGCCGCGGGCGACCACCTCGAGGGTGGTCGCTCCGCGGAGGTCGACGTCCGGCGCGGAGGGCCAGCGCAGCTCGGCGTGCGTGACGACCCGCCCGGCCAGCGCTGCGTGCAGGCGTGACGCCGTGCGGTGCACGGTGTCACCCTCGGGCACGCCCGCTCACCTCCGCATCCGCAGCCCGCGCGGGGTGAGGTGGAAGCCGGCCGCCTCGAGGGCCGCGCCGACCGGGTGGTCGGAGCCGAGCAGCTGCCCGCCGTCGGCCTTCTCGACGGTGATCCGGCCGAGGTGGCCCCGGCGGACGGCGTCGGCGAGGGCGGTCGCGGCGAGGGCGAGCAGGGCGGGGTCGTCGGTGAAGGTGAGCAGGGTCTTGCCGCCGCGCTCGACGTAGAGGGCGAGGTCGCCGTCGACGACGGCGACGACCGCGCCGGCCTTGCGGCCCGGCTGGTGGCGGCGCCGCTTGTCGTCGGCGGCGTCCTCGGCCGACGGGTCGGCTGCGCGGTCCGGCCAGGGCAGCGCCGCGCCGTACGGGTTCGCGGGGTCGCTGGCCGCCAGCACCGTGGCCACGGGCTCGGCGCGGCGCTCGCCGCCGGTGCCGGCGCGCAGGCGGTCGACCGCGCCCGAGGTGCCGAACTGCGAGGCCCCGAGCCCCTCGACGAAGTAGCCGCGCCGGACGCGCCCGCTCTCCTCGGCCTTGCCGAGCACCCGGTAGACCCCGGCGAAGCCGCCCGGGACCTCCTCGGCGGCGACGGCGCCGCGGGTGACGATGCCGTAGCGGTCGAGGAGCAGCTCGGCGGTGGCCAGGGCCCGCAGGGTGGGGTCGTCCTCGGCCGGCGGGAGCAGCGACCAGCGGCCGGTCGCGCGGGCCGGCCCGGACCGGGCCGGGAGGGCGGGCCGCGAGGGCGCCGAGCCCAGCGCCCCGAGCGGGCCGCGCCGGGAGCCGTACCGGGTACGGCGCGGCCCGGCCGCCGGCCGCTTGTGCGCCGTGCGGCCGCCGGCGAGGAGGGCCCGGACCGGGGCGAAGGTGTCGCCGGTGACCCGCCCGGCCCACACGAGGTCCCAGAGGGTGGTGGCGAGCTCCTCGTCGTCGGTGCTGCCGACCTGGTCGGACAGCGAGCGGAAGAAGTGCGCCCCGCCGCCGGCCAGGGCGTCGAGGAGGGCGATGCCCCGCTCGTCCGGGACGCGGTCGGGGTCGGGGCCGGGGAGGGTGAGGTGGGCCGAGTCGGCGAGGTGGAGCGAGACCCAGCCGTCGTCGCCGGGCAGCGACCCGTGGCCGCACCAGAGCACGTCGCCGCTGGCCATCAGCTCGTCGAGGAGGGCGGGGGAGTAGTCGGCGACCCGGGCCGGGAGGACGAGCGACTCGAGCGAGCTGGCCGGCAGCACCGCGCCGCTCAGCTGCTCGACGACCCGGACGACCCCGTCGCGGCCGCGCAGCCGTCCGCCGACGCCCTGCCACTCGCCGACGAACCGCCCGAAGGCGTCCGGGGTGACCGGCTCGACCTCGGCGCGCAGCGCCGCGAGCGAGCGCCGGCGGAGCATCCGGAGCACCTCGGCGTCGCAGAACTCGGTGGACCCACCGCCGGTGGGCAGCAGCTCGCCCTCGACGACGCGCCCGGAGGAGACGAGCCGGGCCAGCGCCGTCGCCGCGACGGCCACCCCGATGCCGTAGGCCCGCGCCACCTCGGCGGCGTGGAACGGCGCGTGCGTGCGGGCATACCGGGCGACGAGGTCGCCGAGCGGGTCGGGCACCGGGTCGAGGAAGGTCTGCGGCACGCCCGGCGGCAGGGAGGCGCCGAGGGCGTCGCGCAGGCGGGAGGCGTCGTCGATGGCCGCCCAGCGGTCCTCACCGGC
This sequence comes from Phycicoccus sonneratiae, assembly GCF_016887965.1. Taxonomy (GTDB): domain Bacteria; phylum Actinomycetota; class Actinomycetes; order Actinomycetales; family Dermatophilaceae; genus Phycicoccus; species Phycicoccus sonneratiae. The sequence goes on along the minus strand of NZ_JAFDVD010000003.1, from coordinate 58,195 downwards.
CACGCGCACGGGGATGGCCTGCCGGGCCGAGGCCAGGGAGGCCAGCCACCCCTCGACGTCGTCGCCGGTCGTGCCCTCGCGGCATCGCTGGAGGACGCCGTCGACCGGCAGCGGCCCGAGGACGCGCAGCAGGTCGAGGACGTCGTCGGCGTCGCGGGCGGCCCGCTCGGGGGTGAGCCGCTGGAGCTCGGCCTCGGTGCGGGCGACCTGCTCGGCGTCGAGGAGGTCGCGCAGCGCGAGGCCCTCGGAGCCTCCGAGCAGCTCGGCGAGCAGGCTCGGGTCGAGCGCGAGGGCGGCCGCGCGGCGCTCGGCGAGGGGGCTGTCGCCCTCGTAGAGGAACTGCGCGACGTACCCGAAGAGCAGCGACTTGGCGAACGGCGACGGGGTCGAGGACTCGACCTCGACGACGGTGACCCGGCGCCCCGCGACGTCGCGCATGAGGTCGACGAGACCGGGCACGTCGAAGACGTCCTGGACGCACTCGCGGACGGCCTCGAGCACGATGGGGAAGGTCGGGAAGCGGCTCGCGACCTCGAGCAGCTGGGAGGCCCGCTGGCGCTGCTGCCAGAGCGGCTGGCGCCGGTCGGGGCGGCGACGGGGGAGCAGCAGCGCCCGCGCCGCGCACTCGCGGAACCGGCTCGCGAACAGCGCCGACCCGCCGATCTCGTCGGTGACGAGGCCGCGGACGTCGTCGGGGTCGAGGGTGACGAGCTCGAGGAGCTCGCGGCCGACGCCCCGCCGGTCGAGGCCGTCGACGTCGTCCCACTCGAGGTCGGGCAGGCGCAGGACGATGCCGTCGTCGCCGTGCATCGCCTGGACGTCGACGCCGAAGCGGTCGCGCATCCGGGCCGAGAGGGCCAGCGCCCACGGGGCGTGCACCTGGGCGCCGAATGGCGAGTGCACCGCGATCCGCCAGTCGCCGAGCTCGTCGCGGAAGCGTTCGACGACGATCGTGCGGTCGTCGGGGACGTGCCCGGTGGCCTCGCGCTGCTCGCGCAGGTAGGTGAGGAGGTTGTCGGCGGCCCACTCGTCGAGGCCGGCGGCCATGACCCGCTCGCGGGCGGCGGCGGGGGAGAGGGCCTCGACCTCGCGGACGAACTCGCCGACCGCCCGGCCGAGCTCGGCCGGGCGCCCGAGGGAGTCGCCCTTCCAGAACGGCAGGCGCCCGGGCAGGCCGGGGGCGGGCGTGACGAGGACGCGGTCGTGGGTGATGTCCTCGATGCGCCACGTGCTCGTCCCGAGGGTGAAGAGGTCGCCGACGCGCGACTCGTAGACCATCTCCTCGTCGAGCTCGCCGACCCGGCGCCCCGGCCCCTCGCCGGTGGCGAGGAAGACGGCGTAGAGCCCGCGGTCGGGGATGGTGCCGCCGGAGGTGACGGCCAGCCGCTGGGCACCCCGCCGGCCGGTGAGGGTGTCGGACAGCCGGTCCCAGGTGATGCGCGCCCGCAGCTCGGCGAAGTCCTCGCTGGGGTAGCGGCCGGCGAGCATGTCGAGGACCGACTCGAGGACCGGCCGGGTCAGCGTGGCGTAGGGGGCGGCCCGCCGGGCCAGGGCGAGCACGTCGTCGACCGTCCACTCGTCGAGGGCGCACATCGCGACGACCTGCTGGGCGAGGACGTCGAGGGGGTTGGCGGGCACCCGCAGGGCCTCGATGGAGCCGGCGAGCATCCGCTCGACGACGACGGCGGTCTGGACGAGGTCGCCGCGGAACTTCGGGAACAGCACGCCGCGCGAGACGGCCCCGACCTGGTGGCCGGCGCGGCCGACACGCTGGAGCCCGGAGGCGACCGACGGCGGCGACTCGACCTGCACGACGAGGTCGACGGCCCCCATGTCGATGCCGAGCTCGAGGCTGCTCGTGGCGACGACCGCCGGCAGGCGCCCGGACTTCAGCTCCTCCTCGATCTGCCCGCGCTGCTCCTTGCTGACCGACCCGTGGTGCGCCCGTGCCAGCACCGGCGCCGCCCCGGAGGACTGCCCGGACTGGGCCATCACCTGGGCCGGGCTGTCCTTGAGGACCGCGGGTCGTGGGGCGGCGCCGTCGACCTGCACGGCGTCCTCGCCGTCGGCGGCCTCGACCCGCTCCTCCCAGATCTCGTTGAGCCGGGTGGTGAGCCGCTCGGCGAGGCGGCGGCTGTTGGAGAACACGAGGGTCGAGGTGTGGTCGGCGACGAGGTCGACGATGCGCTCCTCGACGTGCGGCCAGATGCTCGCGCGCTGCTCCTGCCCCGAGGCGGCGCCGGCGAGATCGCCCGTGGGCTGCCCGAGCTCGGCCATGTCGGGGACCGGCACGACGACCTTGAGGTCCCACTCCTTGGTCGACGGCGGCTGGACGACGTCGACCGGCCGGCCACCGGCGAGGAAGCGAGCGACCTCCTCGACGGGGCGGACGGTGGCGGACAGCCCGATCCGCTGCGCCGGCTGATCGAGGAGCGCGTCGAGCCGCTCGAGGGTGAGGGCGAGGTGCGCTCCACGCTTGGTGCCGGCGATGGCGTGCACCTCGTCGAGGACGACCGTCTCGACACCGGCCAGCGCCTCGCGCGCGGCGCTCGTCATGATGAGGAACAGCGACTCGGGGGTCGTGATGAGGACGTCGGAGGGGGCCCGGGCGAAGGCGCGCCGCTCGTCGGCGGGGGTGTCGCCCGAGCGGACCGCGACGGAGATGTCGGGCTCGGGGAGGCCGAGCCGGGTGGCGGCGTGCCGGATGCCGACGAGCGGGCTGCGCAGGTTGCGCTCGACGTCGACGGCCAGGGCCTTCATCGGGGAGACGTAGAGGACGCGGCAGCGCTTCAGGCGTTCCTCGGGCACCGGCTCGGCGGCCAGCCGGTCGAGGGCCCAGAGGAAGGCCGAGAGCGTCTTGCCCGAACCCGTCGGAGCCACGACGAGGGCGTGGTGGCCGCTGCTCACCGCCTGCCAGGCGCCCTCCTGCGCGGCGGTGGGTGCACTGAAGCTCCCCCGGAACCACGCGGCGGTGGCGGGGGAGAACCGGTCGAGGACGTCGTCAGCCATCGTCGTCACACCCTCTCACCCGGCGCCGACACCGGGCGGCGTCGCTGCGCGGGGTCGACAGCCCTCGACACGCAGGTGCGGAAACCGTCGAAGCGCTGCCCCGGGCCCGGTTCCGCCGTATGATCCGGCGCACCGTCACGATCTTCCCGAGGGGACCCATGCGACGTCTCGCCGTCATCCTGCCCGCCGCCGCCGTGCTCGCCGTCGGGCTCTCCGCCGGCCCCGCCGCGGCGGTCCCGCTGCCGAGCCCGGCGACGACCGCCTACGGCGTCTTCACCGGACCCGTGCCCGACGCCGGGTGGGGGACGCGCTTCGTGTCCACCTCCGCCTCCGGGTCCGCGAGCGGTGCCGGGGTCTCGGTCACCGCCTCGAACGGAGCGACCTCGGCGAGCACCACCGTCACGCCGCCCACCGGCCAGTCCTTCGCCGTCGGCACCTACGACATCGGCGCCACGGCCACCACCGGGCGGGCAGGGGTCGTCGTCTCCGGCGGCGCCCCGTCGGCCTGCTCGTCGGTCACCGGCACCCTCACGGTGCACGCCGTCACGCTCTCCGGCGGCTCGGTCACCTCCTTCGCCGGGTCGGTCAAGGGCAACTGCGGCACCGGCCAGCCGGTCTTCGCCCAGGAGATCCGGTGGCAGTCCACCGTGCCGATGATCGTCCTCGCGACGCCGGTCAGCACGCCGAGGGTCGAGACCGTCGAGGTCGCCGTCGGCGGGTCCGCGACGACCTTCGGCACCCCGACCTTCACGGGGACCGACGCCAAGGTCGCCGTCACCGGCAACACCTGCACCGCGGCGACCCCGAAGCCGGCCGGCAGCACGTGCACCCTGACCCTCACCGCCACCCCGGACTTCTTCGGCCCGGCGCAGGACGTCATCACCCTCCCCGACGGCGGCAGCGGCCGGAAGATCCCCGTCACGTCCGTCGGCTACGACACCGCGAACGGCGCGTACACCCCGGTCACGCCCTACCGCCTGCTCGACACCCGCAAGAAGGTCGGCGTCTCGACGACCACCCCGCTCGGCGCCGGCAAGTCGGTCGACTTCCAGGTGACGACCCGCGGTGGGGTCCCCGCCTCCGGCCCGACCTCGGTCGTCCTCAACGTCACCGTCGTCTCCCCGACGAGCGAGGGGTACGTGACGATGTACCCCACGGGAGGCTCGCGCCCCACGGCCTCCTCGGTGAACTTCAACAAGGGGTGGACCGGCGCCAACCTCATCACCGTCAAGCTCGGCACCGGCGGCAAGGTGCGCCTCTTCAACTACGCCGGCAACACCCACGTCGTCGCCGACGTCATGGGCTACTACCACGGCAGCGCGAGCACGGCCACGACGCAGTACGGCGGCTACTCCGGCGTCGAGCCGTCGCGCATCCTCGACACCCGCACGAACAACGACCCGCTGCCGCGCGACTTCTACCTCACGACCGGCGCCGACTTCGGCTCCGACGTCAACTCGCGCATCCGGGCCTTCGCCGTGAACATCACCGTCGTCAAGCCGTCCGGTGCGGGCTACCTCACCGCCTGGAACGGCGACGAGAACGCCATCCCCGACACCTCGACGCTCAACTTCACCAAGGGCCGCACGGTGCCGAACATGGCCGTCGTGCCGACGGGGACGTGCGGCCCGAGCTGCACCGACCCGGCGACGCCCGTCATCGGCGTGCTCAACACCTCGAGCGGCGCGGCGCACGTCGTCGTCGACCTCGTCGGCGTCTACGACGACAACACCCTCGACGGCATGTGGCGCTACCGGCCGCTCGCCGGCCCGACCCGCATCGTCAACACCAAGACCAACCAGGGCATCTCCGGGGCCATCCCCTCGAACGCCACCCGCACGGTGACGGCGCCCACCTCGGTGACGACGTACAACTCGATGTCGCTCGTGACGAACACGACGGCGAACAAGCCGACGATCACGAGCGTGCTCACGCTGTGGAACGCCGACATCCCGACGCGGCCGAACGTCAGCAACCTCAACCCGTACGCGGGCCAGCTCGTCTCGAACATGACGTTCACCGACATCGGCCTCGACTACGACTTCAAGGTCCACAACCTCGCCGGGTCGACGAACCTCGTCATCGACGTGGCCGGGACCATGGAGACCTACCCGGCGGTCGCCGACCCGGGTGTCGCGTCGGCCCTGCGCAGCGACGGGCTCCGCGCCCTGAGCACGGCCTCGGCCCGGCGGGCGAGCGGTGACCAGGCCGCGACGGCGTCGACGTTCACGGCCCGACCGGTCGACCTGGCGGCCCGGCACCGCTGACCCGCGTGACGGCAGGCCGGCCCCGCCTGGGGTTCGGCCTGCCGGTCGCCGGTGCCTGGGCCCGGCCCGCCACCGTCGTGCACGTCGCCCGGCGGGCCGAGGAGCTCGGCTGGGACTCGCTGTGGACCTTCCAGCGGACCCTGTGGCCCGCGGACGGCCGGCTCGGCGCCTCGCACCGCAGCGTGCTCGACCCGGTGGTGGCGCTCTCCCTCGTCGCCGGGCACACCTCCCGGATCGGGCTCGGCACGGCCACGCTCTGTGCGCCGTTCACCGCCCCGGCGCTGCTCGCCAAGCAGACGGCCTCGCTCGACGTCGTCTCCGGCGGACGGCTCACGGTCGGGCTGGGGATGGGGTGGCTCCCCGAGGAGCACGTGGCGGCGGGCGTCCCGATGGAGCGTCGGGGAGCCCGGTTCGAGGAGTACCTGCGCTGCCTGCTCGCCCTGTGGACCGAGGACCCGGTGGAGTTCGCCGGAGAGTTCTGGTCGGTGCCGCGCTCGCACCTCGCGCCCCGGCCGGTCCAGGTGCCCCATCCGCCGTTGCTCGTCGGGGGGACGGCCGAGCCCGCGCTGCGGCGGGCCGGCCGGCTCGCCGACGGCTGGGTCGCCGGCAGCACCCACGAGCGCGGGCGGCTGGCGCACGACGTGGCCGTAGTGCGGACGGCGGCGGGGGAGGCCGGACGGGACGCCGACGCGCTGCGCGTCCTCGTGCGGGTCGTCCCCGAGCTCGTCGGGCGCGACCCCGGCCCGGGGCGCCGCCCGTTCCACGGCACGGCCGACCAGCTGCTCGAGGACGTGGCGGCACTCGTCCGCGAGGGCGCCACCGAGGTGCTCCTCGACCTCAACCTCTCACCGCTCGCCGGGACCCCGGAGGTGCCGGAGGCCGTGGCGCGCGAGCGTGCCGAGGAGCTCCTCGCGGCCCTCGCGCCGCAGCCCGGCTGACGGCCGGCTCAGGCGTCGAGGCGCAGGACGAGCTCGGCGGTCTGCGCGCCGACGCCGTGGGCCCACCCGGAGTCCTCGCCCACGACGACGAAGCCGCACTTCTCGAGCACCCGGCGGGACCCGGTGTTGTGCACCGCGGTCCGCCCGAAGAGCGGCCGCTCGGGCTCCTCGGCGACCAGCAGGCGCAGGGCGTCGGTGGCGATGCCCTCGCCCCAGTGCGCGGGGTCGACCCAGTAGGTGACCTCGCGGTCGCCCTCCATCGTGAAGGCGGCGACGGTGCCGACGAGCACGCCGTCGCGCTCGACCGCCCGGTGCCGGATGGCGGGGTCGGTGCGGACCCGGTGCTGGTGGGCGTCGAACGCCGCGCGGTCGGACGGGTCCTCGCGGGTGAAGGCGGCCATCCGGATGCCGGCGGGGTCGCACTGCCAGGCGAAGAGCGCGTCGTGGTCCTCGTCGCGGACCGGGCGCAGCGTGGTGGTCACCGCGTCAACGGCGCCGGGTGAGGGTGAGGTGCGTGACGCCGCTCGGCGACGACACCGCCTCGACGGCGTAGGCGTCCTCGAGCGCCTCGAGGCCGTCCCAGACCCGCGTCCCGCGACCGAGGACGATCGGCACGACGACGAGGTGGGCATGGTCGACGAGCCCGGCGGCGAGGAAGTCGCGGACGACCGCGGCCCCGCCACCGATGCGCACGTCGAGCCCGCCGGCCGCCGCGCGGGCCACCTCGAGCGCCTCGGCGGGGGAGGCGTCGAGGAAGTGGAACGTCGTACCGCCCGCCATCTCCAGCGGCTCGCGCGGGTGGTGCGTCAGGACGAACGTCGGGGTGTGGAAGGGCGGGTCCTCGCCCCACCAGCCGCGCCACGCGGGGTCGTCGGGCCACCCGGGCGGACCGAACTTGTTCGCCCCCATGATCTCGGCCCCGAAGCCGGCGCCGTGCTGCTGGGCGAAGGCGTCGTCCACCCCGGTCGCGCCCTCGGGTCCCCAGAACCGGGTGGCGAACATCCACTCGTGGAGCCGCTGTCCGGCGTGGCCGAACGGGGCCTCGAGGGACTGGGGCTCCCCGGAGCCGAAGCCGTCGAGGGAGACGGCGAAGTTGTGGACCCTCGTGCGTGACATCCGTGTCCTCCTCGGTCGGTGCACGCACTCTGGCAGAGCGCTCCGACACGGACCGACCGGAGTGACGCGCAGGACTCATCGGTCCGGTTGGTGCGTACCCTTGCGGTTACATAACCGATCGGGTACGGTCGAGGGCATGGACGCCGTGCTGCAGGCCCTCGCCGACCCCAGCCGCCGGACGGTGCTGGAGATCCTCCGCGACCACCCGGCCACCGCCGGGGAGCTCGCCGAGGCCCTCCCCATCGCCCGGCCGGGGGTCTCGCGGCACCTGCGGGTGCTCCGCGAGGCGGGGCTCGTCGAGTCCCGTCCCGAGGCGCAGCGACGCGTCTACACGCTCCGCCCGGAGGCGCTCGTCGAGGTCGACGACTGGCTCGAGCAGTACCGGGCGCTCTGGCGCGGCCGTCTGGACGCGCTGCACACCGAGATCGCACGAGGGAAGAAGGACCGACGATGACCACCTCCACCACCACCGGCACGCTGCGAGCCCTGGACGACACGCGCGGGGCCGTACGCGTCGAGGACGTCTACGCCACCGACGTCGCCGACCTCTGGGAGGCCTGCACGACCCCCGAGCGGCTGGCCCGCTGGCTGGCCCACGTCGAGGGCGACCTGCGCGAGGGCGGCTCGGTCCGCGCGACGTTCACGAGCACGTGGACCGGCGAGCTGCGGGTCGAGGTCTGCGAGGCCCAGACCCACCTGCTGCTCGCCGGGGCGCCCGGCACCGACGAGGCCACCGAGATCGAGCTGTGGATCACGCCGGAGGGCGAGGGTGCCCGGCTCGTCGTCGAGGAGCGGGGGCTGGCGCTCGCGGCCCTGCCGTTCCACGGGTCCGGCTGGCAGGCCCACCTCGAGGACCTCGGCGCCTCGCTGCGCACCGGCACGACGGTGCACCCCGACGGGTGGTCGGCCGAGGCGCCCGCCACAGGCTGGAAGGCGCGCTGGGAGGAGCTGACGCCGTCCTACCGGGACCGCGCCGACTCCTGACCCACGCTCAGGTGCGGGGCTGCTGCTGCGTGATGCAGTGGATGCCGCCGCCACGGGCGAAGAGCGGGCGGGCGTCGACGCCCACGACCTCGCGGCCGTCGTACGCCCGCTCGAGCACCGCGAGCGAGTCGGCGTCCTGCGGGTCGTCGTAGGTGCAGGCCACCACGCCCTCGTTGACCACGAGGTGGTTGATGTAGGACCAGTCGACCCAGCCCTCGTCGTCCTCGAGCGTCTTCGGCGCCGGGACGCGGACGACCTCGAGGGTCCGGCCGGCGGCGTCGGTGGCCGAGGCCAGCAGGCCCTCGAGCTCGACGCAGACCGCGTGGTCGGGGTGGGCCGGGTCGGCCTGCCAGTGCAGGAGCACCGTGCCGGGCGCACAGAAGGTCGCGACGATGTCGACGTGGCCGCGGGTGCCGAACTCGTCGTAGTCGCGGGTCAGCCCGCGCGGCAGCCAGATGCAGTGCGTCGCACCGATGGTGCGCGCCATCTCGGCCTCGACGTCGGCGCGTGTGAGCCCGGGGTTGCGGCCGGGGTCGAGCTGCACGGTCTCGGTGAGCAGCACCGTGCCCTCGCCGTCGACGTGGATGCCCCCGCCCTCGTTGACCAGCTCGGACCCGATGCGCTCGGCCCCGGCCCGGCCCGCGACGAACGTACCGACCCGGGCGTCGTGCTCCCAGGTCGCCCACTCCTGGGCGCCCCACCCGTTGAAGACCCAGTCGACGGCGCCGAGCGCCCCGTCCTCGCCGACCACGAACGTCGGCCCGATGTCGCGCATCCACGCGTCGTCGAGCGGCGCCTCGAGCAGGTCGACCCGGTAGCGGCCGTGGCGCCCCTCGTCGAGCCAGTGCCGCGCGACGTCGACCGCCGACGGGTCGACGACGACCGTCACGGGCTCGAAGCGGGAGACGGCCAGCGCGACGTCGGCCCAGGTGGCCCGGGCCTCGTCGGCGTCGGCCTCGGTGTCGCCGAGCGTGTAGCCCGACGACGGCCAGGCCATCCACGTGCGCTCGTGCGGCGCCCACTCCGGCGGCATCCGCCAGGCCACGGGTCAGCCCTCCCGGCGGTGCTCGGGCCGGACCGGCTCGGCGAGCGAGGCGTAGGAGTCCGGGCGCCGCGTCGCGAGGAACGGGAAGAGGTCGATCCAGTCCCTGCCCTGGGCGAGGTCGAGGTCGGCGACGAGGACGGCGGCCTCGTCGCGGGGTGCCTGCACGAGCACCCGGCCGTACGGGTCGGCGATGAAGGAGGAGCCGTAGAAGGTGATGAGCCCCTCGGTGCCGTACCGGTTGGGCACGACGACGAACAGGCCGTTGGCGATGGCGTGCCCGACGATCGTGTGCTGCCACAGCGGCTGGGTGTCGAAGTCGGGGTGGTCGGGCTCGGAGCCGATCGCGGTGGGGTACACCAGGACCTGCGCGCCGGCGAGGCCGTAGGAGCGGGCGACCTCGGGGAACCACTCGTCCCAGCAGGTCGGCAGGCCCACGCGCATCCCGCCGAGGGCGTCGAGGGCGTAGACGGGGTAGGCGTCCTGCGGCGGGCCGGCGCGGAAGTACTTGTCCTCGTAGTAGCCCGCGGTGACCGGGATGTGGGTCTTGCGGGTGCGTCCGACGAGCGTGCCGTCGGGGGCGACGAGCACCGCGGTGTTGAAGCCGAGACCGTCGTCGGAGCCGTCGGGCGCGGGGGCCTTCTCGAAGAGGCTGGCGTGCACGTGGGCGCCGGACGCGGCGGCGGCCTCGCGCGCGAAGGCCATCGTCGGGCCGTCCTCGAGCGACTCGGCCGTGGCGTCCGGGCGGCCGCTCGGCAGGGTGTCGGCGGGGTAGCGCGAGAGGGTCAGCTCGGGGAGGAAGACGACCTGGGCGCCGGCGTCGGCGGCGGTGCGCACGCCGTCGAGCAGCGTGGCCCGCAGCCGGTCGGCGTCGTCGTCCCAGGCGTGCTGGACCAGCCCGACGCGGACCGGGGGAGCGGTGGGCTCGTGGACACGGGCGAGCGACGTGGGGACCCCGTCGGCGGTGATGAGGCGCATGGCGCCAGTATGCCGCCGCGGCCGACCCCCGGCGGACGGGGTCGGGCCCGGCGGCGCCTACGATCGCCGGGTGCGTCACTCGAGGTTCTGGGAGCTCATGGCCGAGGAGTTCGGCGAGGCCTACGCGCGCTCGCTCGCGAACGGCCAGCACCTCACGGCCTTCGGCGGGCTCACCGCGCAGGCCGCCCTCGACGCGGGGGAGCCGCCGCGCGAGGTCTGGGCCGCGCTCTGCGAACAGATGGACGTGCCCGTCGAGCGCCGGCACGGCCGCGATCTCCCGCCCCCGCGCACCTGAGCCGGAAACTCCCGCGCCGGACGTCGGTGCCCTGGGCTAGCGTCGTCCACCGTGACGGATGACGTTCTCCTGCACGCCCGGGGGCTGACCAAGAGCTTCGGCGACTTCACGGCCGTCGACGGCATCGACGTGCAGGTGATGCGCGGCGAGGCGTTCGGCTTCCTCGGCCCGAACGGCGCCGGCAAGTCGAGCACGATGAAGATGGTCGGCTGCGTCTCCCCGGTCTCCGGCGGCGAGCTGCGCATCCTCGGGATGGACCCTGCCGCCGACGGCCCCGCCATCCGCGCCCGGCTCGGCGTCTGCCCCCAGCAGGACATGCTCGACGAGGACCTCTCGGTCGAGGAGAACCTCTGGGTCTACGGGCGCTTCTTCGGGCTCTCCCGCCGCGAGGTGCGGGCCCGCACCGACGAGCTCCTCGACTTCGCCCAGCTCACCGAGCGCCGCCACGACCGGGTCGAGCCGCTCTCCGGCGGGATGAAGCGCCGGCTGACCATCGCCCGGGCGCTGGTCAACAACCCCGAGGTCCTCCTCCTCGACGAGCCGACGACCGGCCTCGACCCGCAGGCCCGGCACGTGCTCTGGGACCGGCTCTACCGGCTCAAGCGCGAGGGCGTCACGCTCATCATCACGACGCACTACATGGACGAGGCCGAGCAGCTCTGCGACCGGCTCGTCGTCATGGACCACGGCCGGATCGTCGCCGAGGGCAGCCCGCGCGAGCTCATCGACACCTACTCCACCCGCGAGGTCGTCGAGCTGCGGTTCGCCGTCGACGAGCAGGAGCAGCACGTCGACGCCGTCCGGGCCGTCGCCGAGCGGGTCGAGGAGCTGCCCGACCGTCTGCTCGTCTACACCGCCGACGGCGACGACACCCTCGCCGCGCTGCACGGCCGCGGCGTCCGGCCGCTGTCCTCGCTCGTGCGCCGCTCCACGCTCGAGGACGTCTTCCTCCACCTCACCGGCCGCTCGCTCGTCGACTGATGGCCGCCGACGCACCGCCCGCCGACACCTCGGTCGCCACCGCGCCGAGCGGTCGGCTCGCCCCCGGCCCCCGCCGGCCGACGACCCGCACCGAGCGGGTGGGGTCGGTGATGACCCACCACCTCGCCGTGTACCGGCGCACCTGGAAGGGCTCGATCGTCGGGCGGTTCGCCTCGCCGCTGTTCTTCCTCCTGTCGATGGGCCTGGGGCTCGGGGCCCTCGTCGACGACCGCGCCGGCGGGGTCGGCGGCCTGCCGTACCTGCGCTTCGTCGTCCCCGGCATCCTCGCGATGCAGGCGATGATGCTCGCCTTCGGCGACTCCACGTACGCGGTCATGGGCTACATCAAGTGGAACCGCATGTACTCCGCGATGCTCGCGACGCCGCTGCGGGTGGGGGAGGTGCTCGGCGGGCACCTGGCCGTCGTCGCCCTCCAGCTGGCCGTCGCGACGGCCATCTTCGTCGCCGTCGCCGCACCCTTCGGGGCGTTCGGGTCGTGGTGGGTGCTCCTCGCGGTGCCGGTGGCCGTCCTCACCGGGATGGCGTTCGCGGTGCCGGTCTTCGCGCTCGCCGCACGCCTCGAGGACGACAGCGGCTTCAGCATCCTGTTCCGGTTCGTCATGACGCCGCTGATGCTCTTCTCCGGCACCTTCTTCCCGATCGACCAGCTCCCCGGGTGGATGCAGCCGCTGGCCTGGGTGACACCGCTGTGGCACGGGGTCGAGCTGTGCCGTGACGCGTCCGAGGGTGCCTGGCCGGGGTGGGCCGGGGCCGGGCACCTCGCGGTGCTGCTCGTGTACGTCGGCGTCGGCTGGGTCCTCGCCCACGCGTCGTTCACCCGGAGGCTGCTGTCGTGACCGCCGTCTCGCGCGTCGCCGGCGCCGTGCCCGCCCCGCTGGGCATCGGGCTGGCCCGCTACGTCCTCATGCGCAACGTCGCCGCCTTCCGGCGGGCCTGGCTGCTCCTGCTCAGCGGCTTCGTCGAGCCGGTCTTCTACCTGTTCTCCATCGGCATCGGGCTCGGCGCGCTCGTGCGCACCGTCACCACCGACGGCGGCACCGTTGTGCCGTACGCCGAGTTCGTCGCGCCCGCGCTGCTCGCCGCCTCGGCGATGAACGGGGCGATCGCCGACAGCACCTACAACGTCTTCTTCAAGCTGCGCTACCAGAGGCTCTACGACGCGATGCTCGCGACTCCGGTGTCCCCGAGGGACATCGCGGTGGGGGAGATCCTCTGGTCGCTCTCGCGCGGGGCGCTGTACTCGACGATGTTCCTCGTCGTCGCGTGGGTCGCCGGGCTCGTGCACTCCTGGTGGGCGCTGCTCGCGGTGCCCGCGGCGGTGCTCGTCGGGCTCGCGTTCGGGGCGGTCGGGATGTTCGCGACGACGTTCATGAGCTCGTGGCAGCACTTCGACTACGTCACCCTCGCGGTGCAGCCGATGTTCCTCTTCTCGGCCACCTTCTTCCCGCTCTCGACCTACCCCGACACCCTCCAGTGGCTCGTCGCCGCGACGCCGCTCTACCAAGGGGTGGCGCTCGAGCGGGCCCTGCTGCTCGGCGAGGTCGGGTGGGCGATGCTCTGGCACGTCGGCTACCTCGTCGTGCTCGGGGCGCTCGGGGTCTGGGGCACCTCGCGGCGGATCGCCACCCTCCTGCTCACCTGAGCCATTCCCCTGGCAGCCGATCCGGAGGACACTCCCCGGATGGAGACCACCACCGGGCCCCTCGCGGCCCTGCACGACCGGGGGGTCCGCGGCTTCGTCACCGACGGCGGCCTCGAGACCGACCTCATCTTCCACCACGGCGTCGACCTGCCGGAGTTCGCCGCGTTCCCGCTGCTCGACGACCCCGCCGGGCGCGACCTGCTCACCCGCTACTACGACGGCTACGCCGCCGTGGCCGCCGCCGCGGGGGCCGGGCTGCTCCTGGAGTCGCCGACCTGGCGGGCGAACACCGACTGGGCGGCCCGGGTGGGGTACGGCCCCGACGGCACGACGCGTGCCAACGTCACGGCGATCGAGTTCCTCCGGGCGCTCGCGACCGGGTACGACGTGCCCGCCGTACTCGTCGCCGGGCAGGTCGGGCCGCGCGGTGACGGGTACGTGGCGGGGGAGGCCCAGGACCCCGAGGAGGCGCGCGAGTACCACGCGCCCCAGGTGCGGGCCTTCGCGGACGCGGGGGCCGACCTCGTCTCGGCGCTCACCCTGACGACGGTCGCCGAGGCGGTCGGCGTGGTCCTCGCGGCGCGGGAGGCGGGGGTGCCGGTGTCGGTGGGCTTCACCGTCGAGACCGACGGCCGGCTCCCGGACGGGACGCCGCTCGCGGAGGCGGTGGCGGCGGTCGACGCCGCGGCCGCGCCCGAGCACTTCGTCGTCAACTGCGCGCACCCGACCCACGTCCTCCCGGCGCTCGACGACGGGCCGTGGGTCGCCCGGATCGCGGGGACGCGGGTCAACGCCTCGACGATGAGCCACGCCGAGCTCGACGAGGCCGAGGACCTCGACGACGGCGACCCGGCGGCCCTCGCGGCCGACCAGATGACGGTCAACGTGCGGCTCCCGGGACTGCGGGTCCTCGGCGGGTGCTGCGGCACCGACGTGCGCCACGTGGCCGCGATGTGGGGCGTGCCGGCCCCGGCCTGAGGTTCCCGGCGTGTCGCGGCGTGGCGTCGCGCGCGTCGAACACGTGTTCGTCTACTGTCGTCCACAGGTGGTGGCCCCGGCGACACTCGTCCACAGGTCCCACGGCGACCCGTGACCGTTGTCGGTGCCCCCACCTAGCGTCTGACCAGAGCTCGCGACGAGACCGACCGCGAGGGCTGGTCGCCGGTGGGCGCGTCCGATGACGAACGAAGGAACAGGTGTGACATGGCTGGTGCTCGTGGAAGCGTGATGCCCAACCCGGTGGCCGCGGCCGACGGCGGCGAGAAGGACAAGGCCATCGCCTCGGTGATGGCCCAGATCGAGAAGCAGCACGGCAAGGGCGCGGTCATGCGCCTCGGCGACGACGTCCGCCCGCCCATCGCCGTCATCCCCACGGGCTCCATCTCGCTCGACGTCGCGCTCGGCATCGGGGGCCTGCCCCGTGGCCGCGTCGTCGAGATCTACGGCCCGGAGTCCTCGGGCAAGACGACCGTCGCCCTCCACGCGGTCGCCAACGCCCAGAAGGCCGGCGGCATCGCGGCGTTCATCGACGCCGAGCACGCGCTCGACCCCGAGTACGCGAAGAAGCTCGGCGTCGACACCGACGCGCTGCTGGTCTCCCAGCCCGACACCGGTGAGCAGGCGCTCGAGATCGCCGACATGCTCATCCGCTCCGGTGCCCTCGACATCATCGTCATCGACTCGGTCGCGGCGCTCGTGCCCCGTGCCGAGATCGAGGGCGAGATGGGCGACAGCCACGTCGGCCTCCAGGCCCGGCTCATGTCGCAGGCGCTGCGCAAGATCACCGGTGCCCTCAACACCACCGGCACGACGGCGATCTTCATCAACCAGCTGCGCGAGAAGATCGGCGTGATGTTCGGCTCGCCCGAGACCACCACCGGTGGCAAGGCGCTGAAGTTCTACGCCTCGGTCCGGCTCGACGTCCGGCGCATCGAGACCCTCAAGGACGGCACCGACGCGGTCGGCAACCGCACCCGCTGCAAGGTCGTCAAGAACAAGGTCAGCCCGCCGTTCAAGCAGGCCGAGTTCGACATCCTCTACGGCCAGGGCATCTCCCGCGAGGGCGGCCTCATCGACATGGGCGTCGAGCACGGCTTCGTCCGCAAGGCCGGCGCCTGGTACACGTACGACGGCGACCAGCTCGGGCAAGGCAAGGAGAACGCCCGCCAGTTCCTCAAGGACAACCCCGAGCTCGCCGACGAGCTCGAGAAGAAGATCAAGGACAAGCTGGGCGTCGGGGTCAAGCCCGAGCTCGAGGCCGTCCCGGACGTCCCGGTCGACTTCTGAGGTCCCGGCCGATGGCCTTCGCCGACGGATCGGCCCCGCCGCCCGACTGGGCGGCGGGGCCCGCCGTGTCCCGGGCGCCCGAACCGGACCCCGAGGCCGACCCGCGCACCCGCGGCCAGGAGCCCGACCCCCACGACTGGGCGCGCCAGATCGTCCTGCGCCAGCTGACCGCCGCCCCGCGCAGCCGGTCCCAGCTCGCCCAGGCCCTGCGCAAGAAGGACTGTCCCGACGACGTCGCCACCGCCGTCCTCGACCGGATGGAGGAGGTCGGCCTCGTCGACGACGAGGCCTACGCGGGGATGCTCGTGCGCTCCCAGCAGGCCGGCCGCGGGCTCGCCACCCGGGCGCTGCGCCAGGAGCTGCGCCGCAAGGGCGTCGACGACGAGACGGCCGCGGCGGCCCTCGCCGACGTCGACCGGCACTCCGAGGAGGAGCGGGCGAGGCAGCTCGTCGCGAAGAAGATGCGCACGATGCACGGCCTCGAGCCGGTCGTCCAGACGCGGCGGCTCGCCGGCATGCTCGCCCGCAAGGGCTACGACGCCGAGCTGACGATGCGGGTCGTGCGCGAGGCGGTCCGCGAGGCCCCCGAGCACCGGCGCGACTGACCGAGCGGGTGGCCGGCGCCGCCGCTCAGAGCGAGTGCAGCGGCCGGCGTCCGGGCGGCAGCGAGTCGCTCGGGACGATCTCCTTGCCGTAGGGCACGAGCGAGACCGGCAGCAGCTTGAGGTTGGCGATGGCCAGCGGGATGCCGATGATCGTGATCGCCTGCGCGACGGCGGTCAACAGGTGACCGAGGGCCAGCCACCAGCCGGCGAGGACGATCCACACGACGTTGAGCACCACCGACCCGGCGCCGGCTCCGGGCTTCTCGACGACCGCGCGCCCGAACGGCCACAGCGCGTAGCTGGCCATCCGGAACGACGCGACCCCGAGCGGGATGGTCACGACGAGCAGGCAGAGGACGAGCCCGGCGAACGCGTACCCCAGGGCGAGCCAGAACCCGCCGAAGACGAACCAGACGACGTTGAGCAGGGTGCGCACCGAACCTCCAGACCTCGCAACGGATGTCGCTGTGCCCCAGCCTCGCACGCGCCGGGGGCGACCGGCATCGGGGTCCTCCCGGAAACATCCCGGAGACGCGGTCGTGATGACACGGTCACCGTTTGCCCCTAGGTTCGGACGGGTGAGCCAGCCGCCGAGCACCGACGCCCCGGGGAGCCTCTTCGAGGGGTACCGGCTCGGCGGCGGGGCGTGGGACGAGATGCTCGACGGTCCCGGCGAGCCGCGCACGCCGTACAAGGCCGTCTTCCACACCCTGCGGTCGATGACCGGGTCGACGCTCAAGGAGCGTGCGGACATCCTCGCCCGCTCCTACCTCGACCAGGGCGTCACCTTCGACTACGCGGGGGAGGAGCGCCCCTTCCCGCTCGATGCCGTCCCGCGGGTCATCTCGGCGCACGAGTGGCAGGTCATCGAGTCCGGGGTCGCCCAGCGGGTCGCGGCGCTCGAGGCCTTCCTCGACGACATCTACTCACGCGAGGGCGAGATCCCGCGGGCCGTCCACGAGGGCGTCGTCCCGTGGCGGCTCATCGCCAGCTCGAACCACTACCACCGGGCCGTCACGGGCATCCGGCCCGCGAACGGCGTGCGGGTCCACGTCGCCGGCGTGGACCTGGTGCGCGACGAGGCCGGCACCTTCCGGGTCCTCGAGGACAACGTCCGCGTCCCCTCGGGCGTCAGCTACGTCATCGCCAACCGCCGGGCGATGGCCAACGTCTTCCCCGAGGCCTTCGCGACGATGCGCATCCGGCCGGTCCACGACTACCCGCGGATGCTCCTCGCGGCGCTGCGGGCCGCCGCCCCGGACGGCGCGAGCGACCCGACCGTCGTCGTCCTCACGCCCGGCGTCTTCAACAGCGCCTACTTCGAGCACGCCCTGCTCGCCCGGATGATGGGCGTCGAGCTCGTCGAGGGGCGCGACCTCGTCTGCGTCGGCGGCCAGGTCCGGATGCGGACGACGACCGGGGACCGCCCCGTCGACGTCATCTACCGCCGGGTCGACGACGACTTCATCGACCCCGTGCACTTCCGCGGCGACTCGGTGCTCGGTGTCGCGGGGCTCACCTCGGCGATGCGGGCCGGCCGGGTGACGGTCGCCAACGCCGTCGGCAACGGCGTCGCCGACGACAAGCTGATCTACAGCTACCTCCCGGAGCTGACCCGTTTCTACCTCGACGAGGACCCGATCCTCCCGAACGTCGACACCTTCCGCTGCGCCGAGGCCGGGGCGCTCGAGCACGTCCTCGGGCACCTCGACGAGATGGTCGTCAAGCCGGTCGACGGCTCCGGGGGCAAGGGGCTCGTCGTCGGTCCGCGCGCCGACGGCCCGACCCTCGACCGGTTGCGGACCACGCTCGAGGACGACCCGCGCGGCTGGATCGCCCAGCCGGTCGTGCAGCTCTCGACCGTCCCGACCTTCATCGACGGCGGCCTCGCTCCCCGGCACGTCGACCTGCGCCCGTTCGCGGTCAACGACGGGGAGCGGGTGCGGGTGCTGCCGGGCGGCCTGACCCGCGTGGCGCTCCCGGAGGGTGAGCTCGTCGTCAACTCCAGCCAGGGCGGCGGGTCCAAGGACACCTGGGTGCTCTCGGACCGCCGGGCGAGCGTCCCGGCGACCGCGCCGCACCCCGACAACCGGGAGGTCGTCGTCATGAGCGCCCCGACCGCCTCGCTCGAGGACAGCATGCGCGCCCAGCAGCAACAGCAGCAGCAGCTGCGCGAGGAGGGGGAGGCCCCGTGCTGAGCCGGATCGCGGAGTCCCTCTTCTGGATCGGTCGCTACACCGAGCGGGCCGACGGCACAGCGCGGATCATCGACGTCCTGCGCCTGCAGCTGCTCGAGGACCCCGTCGCCGACGAGTCCGCCGCCTCGCACACCGTGCTGTCGGTGATCATGGGCCTGCCGCACGAGGGGAGGGTCTCCTTCGACGACGTCGGCGCCTCCCTCGTCTTCGACCGCAGCAACCCCAGCTCGATCTCCGGGGCGTGGTTCGCCGCCCGCGAGAACGCCCGCCGCGCCCGCGAGACGCTCTCGACCGAGCTGTGGGAGGGCATCAACACGACGTGGCACCGGTGGAACGGCTTCGGCCGGGGGATGGTCACCGAGCGGCACCTCTCGTGGGTGCGCGAGCGGGCCGCACTCGTCTCGGGCATCGCCGACTCGACGATGAGCCACGACGAGGCCTGGGACTTCCTCGTCCTCGGGCGCAGCATCGAGCGGGCCGACATGACCGCGCGGCTCGTCGCCACCGGAGGCCATCCCGGCGGGGGCGCGCCGTGGTCGGTGGTGCTCTCGAGCTGCGGTGCGCAGCAGGCGTTCATGCGCAGCCAGCGCGGCCTGCTCTCCGACGACCGGGCCGCTGCCTTCCTCGTCCTCGACCGCGAGTTCCCCCGCTCGGTCTTCTTCAGCCTCCGCGAGGCCGAGAACCGGCTCGAGGCCCTCTCGCCGCCGCACACCGAGCGGATCGGCGTCTCCGACGAGGCCCGCCGGCAGCTCGGACGGATCCGCACCTCGCTCGAGTACCGCGCGACGACCGACGTCATCGCCGACCTGCCGGCCCAGATGCGCCGGGTGCAGTCGGCGGTCACGACGGCGTCGGGCGCCATCGCGTCGCGGTACTTCCAGTCGGGACCGCTGCCGACGTGGACGAGGGACGTGGTCTGAGGTGCGCCGCTACCGCATCGTCCACACGACCGGCCTCGGCTACGACGGGCCGGTCCGGGCCGCCCACAACGAGCTGCGGATGACCCCGCTCAACGAGCCGGGCCAGACCACGCTCGAGAACCGCATCCGGATCCGGCCGCTCACGTGGAGCCACGTCTACCGCGACCACTGGGGCACCCACGTCATGGCGATGGAGAGCCTGTCCGAGCACCAGCGGCTCGACATCGAGGCCATCTCGACCGTCGAGCGCACCGAGGTCCCGGCGGCGGAGGCCACCTGCACGTGGGACACCGTGCGCGACGCGGCCGTGCAGGACCGGCTCTACGAGTGGCTCATGGTCTCGGAGCGGACCCGGCCCGGCGAGGGGGTCGAGGCGCTCGTCGAGGACGTGCGCGGCCTGCCCACCCCCCGGGCCGCGGCCGACGAGGTCTGCCGACGGGTGCGGGAGGAGATGGAGTACCGGCCCGGCGCCACCGGCGTGCACGGGCGCGGCGAGGACGCGTGGGCCGACCGGGCCGGGGTCTGCCAGGACTTCGCGCACATCACCGTCGGGGCGCTGCGGGCCCTCGGCATCCCGGCGCGCTACGTGTCCGGGTACCTCGTGCCGACGCGCGACCTCGCGGTCGGCGACAGCGCGTCGGGGGAGAGCCACGCCTGGGTGGAGTTCTGGGACGACGCCTGGGTGGCCGCCGACCCGACGAACGGCACGCCCGTGGGGGTCGAGCACGTCGTCGTCGCCCGCGGCCGCGACTACGACGACGTCCCGCCGTTCAAGGGCATCTACTCCGGACGGGCGAGCGCGGCCCTCGACGTGGCCGTGACGATCACCCGGCTCGCCTGAAGGGCACACGGCGTCGCTCCGGCCGTCGACGGCGTTTCGCCGCCACCGCACCCGCCGCCTACCCTTGGGGACGCCATGACTGCCAAGACCTACGACGTGCGCACCCACGGGTGCCAGATGAACGTCCACGACTCCGAGCGCCTCGCCGGCCTGCTCGAGACCGCCGGGTACGTCGACCTCGCGAGCGTGCCGGAGGCCGAGCGGCCCGAGGTGGCCGACGTCGTCGTCTTCAACACCTGCGCCGTGCGCGAGAACGCCGACAACAAGCTCTACGGCAACCTCGGCCAGCTGCGCCCGGCCAAGACCGCCAACCCCGACCTGCAGATCGCCGTCGGTGGCTGCATGGCCCAGAAGGACCGCGACACGATCGTCAAGCGCGCGCCGTGGGTCGACGTCGTCTTCGGCACCCACAACATCGGCAGCCTGCCGGCCCTGCTCGACCGCGCGCGCCACAACCAGCGGGCCGAGGTCGAGATCCTCGAGTCGCTCGAGACCTTCCCGTCGACCCTGCCGACCCGCCGGGACTCCGCGTTCGCCGGCTGGGTCTCGATCTCGGTGGGCTGCAACAACACCTGCACGTTCTGCATCGTCCCGAGCCTGCGCGGCAAGGAGCAGGATCGCCGACCCGGCGACGTCCTCGCCGAGGTCGAGGCGCTCGTCGCGCAGGGCGTCGTCGAGGTCACCCTGCTCGGGCAGAACGTCAACACCTACGGCGTCGAGTTCGGCGACCGGCTCGCCTTCGGCAAGCTGCTGCGGGCCTGCGGCGACATCCAGGGCCTCGAGCGGGTGCGCTTCACGAGCCCGCACCCGGCGGCGTTCACCGACGACGTCATCGAGGCGATGGCCGAGACCCCGAACGTCATGCCGAGCCTGCACATGCCCCTGCAGTCCGGCTCGGACCGCGTGCTCAGGGCGATGCGCCGCAGCTACCGCAGCGAGAGGTTCCTCGGGATCATCGACCGGGTCCGCGCCGCGATGCCCGACGCGGCGATCACGACCGACCTCATCGTCGGCTTCCCGGGCGAGACCGAGGAGGACTTCGCCGAGACCCTCCGGGTCGTCGAGGCCTCCCGGTTCTCCAGCGCCTTCACCTTCCAGTACTCGATCCGTCCGGGCACGCCGGCGGCGACGATGGCCGACCAGGTGCCCAAGGCCGTCGTCCAGGAGCGCTTCGACCGGCTCATCGCCCTCCAGGAGGAGGTCTCGTGGGCGGGCAACCGGGCGCTCGAGCGCCGCGAGGTCGAGGTCCTCGTGGCCCCGGGCGAGGGCCGCAAGGACGGCGAGACCGCGCGGATGTCCGGGAGGGCCCGCGACAACCGGCTCGTGCACTTCTCGGTGCCGGACGGGGCCGAGCGACCGCGTCCCGGCGACCTCGCGACGGTCGGCGTCACCTACGGCGCGCCGCACCACCTCGTCGCCGACAGCGGCGTGCAGGGCGGTGCCTACGCGGTGCGCCGCACGCCCGGCGGGGACGCCTGGGCGGCGCTCCAGGACGCGCCGGTGCCCGGCAAGCCGTCGGTGTCGTTGGGGATGCCGTCCGTCGGTCGTCCCGAGGTGCCGGTGGCCGCGCCGGCCTGCGGCGCCTGAACGTCAGCCGAGGAGCGCGACGAGCCCGCCCACGAGGGCGCAGGCCGCGACGACACCTGCGACGACGCCGGCGGTGCGGAGGCTGGTGCGGCGACGGGCCTGGGCGACCTCGGTCTCGGCGGCGGTCGACCGGACCGCGTCGTAGAGCGGGGTCGGGTCGAACGGCTCGAGCTCGAGCTTGGGGAGCCCGGAGTGCCAGTGCGACACGGCGCGTCCTTTCCGAGGTGGCGGGAACGAGGACTCGACCATAGGGAAGCCTTCGGGGCCGACGGGGCGAAAGACGGTCCGCGACACGCTTCGTGGCCGATCAGCGCGCCCGATCCTGTCCGAACGGACGAGACCCCCGACCGGATCCGGTCGGGGGTCTCGCGGCCTCGGGTCGGCTCACTGGCCGCCGATCGCCTCGTCGGCCTTGGCCTGGGCCTGGTCGACCTTGTCGGCGTACTTGCCTCCCGTCGCCGAGTCGACGGCGTCGCCGCCGCGCTCGATGGCCTGGTCGCTCAGCGACTCGACCTGCTCGGGGTGCTGCTCGGCCAGCTCGGTGAGCTTCTCCTTGGCACTGTCGAGAAATCCCATCGGCGACCTCCTTCCGCTCGGTGACAGGGCGTGCTCCCGCGGGAGCAGGTCCAGTCCACACCCGAACGACGCGGCGCGCCAGCCCTTTCCCGCCGTCGGACGGCGCGCCCGGCTCTGGAAGAATCGGCGCCATGACCATCCGCCCCGTCGTCATCACCGGTGACCCCGTGCTCCACCGCCGCGCCGAGCCCGTCGAGGTCATCGACGACGGCATCCGCGAGCTGGTCGCCGACATGTACGAGACGATGGACGCCGCGCGGGGTGTCGGGCTCGCCGCCCCGCAGATCGGCGTCGGGCTGCGGATCTTCACCTGGCAGCTGGCCAACGACGACGGCATCCCGCCGCGCGGCGTCGTCATCAACCCCTACCTCGTCGCCGCCAAGCCGGTCGTCGGCGACCCCGACCCGCACGAGGAGTCCGAGGGTTGCCTCTCGGTGCCGGGCGAGTCCTACCCGCTGCGCCGCGGCGAGCAGGCCGTGCTCACCGGCCAGGACGTCGACGGCCACGAGCTGCGCTACGAGGCGACCGGGTGGTTCGCCCGGATGCTCCAGCACGAGTACGACCACCTCAACGGGTTCCTCTACGTCGACCGGCTCACCGGCCGCTACGCCCGCAAGGCGAAGAAGGCGGTCAAGGCCAACGGCTGGGGGACCCCCGGCCTGTCGTGGATGCCCGGCGAGGACCGCGACCCCTTCGGCCACGACGACGAGACACCCGACGACGAGCGCGCGGACTGAGCGCCCACTCGTGGACCCGCTCGAGGAGGCCCTCCGGGCTCCGGCGGCCCCCGCCTCCGGGCTGGTCGTCGCCGTCGTCGGGCCCACGGCCACCGGCAAGTCCGACCTCGGGGTCGCGCTGGCCCACCGGCTCGGCGGCGAGGTCGTCGGTGCCGACGCCTCCCAGCTCTACCGGGGGATGGACATCGGCACCGCCAAGCTCACCCTCGCCGAGCGCGAGGGGGTGCCACACCACCAGCTCGACGTCCTCGACGTCACCGACGAGGCGACGGTCGCCGGCTACCAGCGCCACGCGCGCGCCGACCTCGCGGCGGTGCTCGACCGCGGGCGGGTGCCGCTCGTCGTCGGCGGCTCGGGTCTCTACGTCCGCGCGCTCCTCGACCGGCTCGACATCCCGCCCACCGACCCCGAGGTGCGCCGACGGCTCGAGGAGCGCGCCGCTGCCGAGGGCACGGCCGCGCTCCTCGCCGAGCTGCGGGACGCCGACCCGCAGGCCGCGGCGGCCATCGAGCCGAACAACACGCGCCGCGTGGTGCGGGCCCTCGAGGTCGTCGAGCTGACCGGTCGGCCGTTCAGCGCGACCCTGCCGGTGCGCGAGTCGGTGCGGCCCACGCTGACCGTCGGCCTGCGCCTCGAGCGCGAGGCGCTCGACCGCCGGATCGAGCGCCGCACCCGCCGGATGTTCGACGCCGGCCTCGTCGAGGAGACCCGCGCCCTCGTCGACCTCGGTCTGCGCGAGGGGCGCACGGCGAGCCGGGCCGTCGGGTACGCGCAGGCGCTCGCCGTCGTGGACGGGACGATGACCCCGGACGACGCGGTCCCCGACACCGCGCTGCGCACCCGCCGGCTGGTCCGGCGCCAGGAGTCGTGGTTCGGCGCGGACCCCCGCACCACGTGGGTCGACGCCACCGACCCCGACCTCGTCGACCGGGTCGCCGAGCGCGTCGAGGAGGCGGCGACCCGGGTGCGGCGCGGGGGATGGGACGATGGTGCGCATGGCTGACCGGCTCGCGTACACCAAGGGGCACGGCACCGAGAACGACTTCGTCCTCGTGCCCGACCTCGACGGCGCCCTCGGGCTGTCCGCCGCCCGGGCCGCCCGGCTCGCCGACCGCCGCGCCGGGATCGGCGGCGACGGCGTCATCCGGGTCGTGCCCACCGAGCTCGCCGACGAGCCCGCCGTGCGCGAGCAGGCCGGCGCGGCACGCTGGTTCATGGACTACCGCAACGCCGACGGGTCGGCGGCGGAGATGTGCGGCAACGGCACCCGCGTCTTCGCCGAGTACCTGCGCCGCGAGGGCCTCGAGGACGCCGACGCGTTCACCATCGCCACCCGCGCGGGCGCCAAGGCCGTCCGGCGCGACGGCGACCACTGGTCGGTCGAGCTCGGCCCCTGGCGCCTCGCCGACGCCCCGACGGCCGAGCGCGACGGCTTCGACGCGCTCGTCCACGTCGGCGGTGGCGACCCGTTCTCCGCGCTGTCGGTCGACCTCGGCAACCCGCACACCGTCGTCGCGCTCCCCGAGGAGGTCGAGCTCGCCGACCTCGACCTTCTCGAGGCCCCCTCGGTGCGCCCCGAGCCGCCGCACGGCACGAACGTCGAGCTGGTCCGCCCCGTCGGTCCGGGCCACGTCGTCATGCGGGTGCACGAGCGGGGCGTCGGCGAGACCCGCTCCTGCGGCACCGGGGCCTGCGCGGCGGCCATCGCCACGAGCTTCTGGGCCGGCTCCCTCGACACCGGCTCGACGTGGCTCGTCGACGTCCCCGGCGGCCGGCTGACCGTCCGGCTGCTCCCGGACCACGGGGTCGAGCTCGCCGGGCCGGCGGTGCTCGTCGCCGACGGCTCGGTGCCCACCGCCCTCCTGCCCGACTGACGCGCCGGCCGTCCGCCGGGCGCCTCCCGCTCGGCGCGACAGGCCCGCGACCGCGGGTTACGGTGCCGTGATGGGGACCCTGCGCAGCGCTGCACCCGTCCGACCCACCCGACGCCGCCTCGCGGCCGGCCTCGCGCTCGGTGTCGCCGCGACCCTCGCGGTCGCGACGCCGAGCACGGCGGCACCGCAGGACCACGGTCACCCGGGGCGCGGGGGCCGGCCGCCGGTCGGGCACCAGCTGCCGAAGGTCGCCGTGATGACCGGGTCCGGGGGAGCGGTCTCCAGCGTCGACCCGGTCGCCAGCCAGGTCGGCATCGACGTCCTGCGCGCCGGGGGCAACGCCACGGACGCTGCGGTCGCGACCGCGGCGGCCCTCGGGGTCACCGAGCCGTACTCGACGGGCATCGGCGGGGGCGGGTTCTTCGTCCACTACGACGCCCGGAAGCACCGCGTCCAGACCATCGACGGACGCGAGGCGGCGCCGGCGACTTACGACGAGAACCAGTTCCGCAACGCCGACGGCACCGCGAAGGACTTCGACACGGTCGTCAACTCCGGTCAGCCCGTGGGCGTCCCGGGCACGCCGGCCACGTGGGAGCGGGCCGTCGACCGCTGGGGCAGCCGGCGCCTGTCCACCCTGCTCGCGCCTGCCGAGCGGATCGCCCGTGACGGCTTCGTCGTCGACGCGACGTTCCACCAGCAGACCCTCGACAACGCCGAGCGCTTCTCGACCTTCCCCGAGACCGCCCGGGTCTTCCTCCCGGGCGGGACCGCGCCGGCCACCGGCTCGGTGTTCCGCAACCCCGACCTGGCCAGGGCCCTCCGGCTCCTGCGCACCGAGGGCGTCGACGCGCTCTACCGGGGGCGGCTCGGCCGCGACCTCGTCGCCCAGGTGCGCAACCCCACGACGACGCCGGGGACGTCCGTCGCCGCGGGCGAGATGACCACCCGCGACCTCGCCCGGTACCGGGTGCTCGACAAGGACCCCGTCCACTCGCGCTACCGCGGCAAGGACATCTACGGCATGCCGGTGCCGAGCAGCGGCGGCACGGGGGTCGGCGAGATCCTCAACCTCGTCGAGGCCTACGACCGGCGCACCGGGACGAAGACCTCCGACGTCGACGCCGTCCAGTACCTCCACCGCTTCTCCGAGGCCTCGGCCACGGCCTTCGCCGACCGCAACCGCTACCTCGGCGACGTGCGCGGCGTGCCGGTGCGCGAGCTGGTGTCGCAGGGGTTCGCCGACGAGCGGTCCTGCCTCTTCTCCGCCACCGCCGCGATGCCCCGCCCGCTGCCCTTCGGCAGCCCGGACGGCGACTACGCCGACTGCGGCACCGCCACCGCGTCCGGCGTCCTGCCCCACGACGGCACGTCGACCACCCACCTGTCGGTCGTCGACCGCTGGGGCAACGCCGTCGCCTACACCTCGACGATCGAGCAGACGGGCGGCTCGGCCATCACCGTGCCGGGCTGGGGGTTCATCCTCAACAACGAGCTCACCGACTTCGACTTCGTGCCCGTGACGCCGGGTGTGCCGGACCCGAACCTGCCCGGCCCCTCGAAGCGCCCGCGCTCGTCGATGTCGCCGACGATCGTCCTCGACGACGGCCGGCTCGACCTCGTCGCGGGCAGCCCGGGCGGCGCGTCGATCATCACGACGACGGCGCAGATCCTCCTCGGGCACTTCGAGCGCGGGCTGTCCGTCGGTGACGCACTCGCGGCCCCACGCCTGTCGAGCCGCAACGGCACGAGCGAGCAGGCCGAGCCGGCGATCGCCGACGGCCCGACCGGCGCCGGGCTGAGGGCGCTCGGGCACACGATCACCTCGACGCCGGAGATCGGCGCCGCGACGGCGATCGACGTCGGCCGGCACGGGCTGCTGACGGCGGCCGCCGAGCCCACGCGCCGTGGTGGGGGCTCCGCGATGGTGGTGTGGCCCCGGCGCTGAGCGGTCGTGAGCGTGGAGCGGACTAAGTCTGGTCCACTACGCTGAGGTGATGAGGGAGCAGCCGACCCCGACGCCGCGGGACCCCCGCACCGCCTCGACCGTGAACGTGCACGAGGCCAAGACCCACCTCTCCCGGCTGCTCGAACGGGTCGAGGCGGGCGAGCGGATCACGATCGCCCGCAACGGCAGGCCCGTCGCCGAGCTCGTCGCACCCCGTCCGCGAGGCATCACCCTCGGTCTGGGCAAGGGGAAGATCTTCTACGACCCGGACACCTTCGACGAGCCCGACGAGGAGCTCACGCGACTGATGACCGAGGGCCCGATCTGATGCTCCTCGACTCCCACGTCGCCCTGGCCGCGCTGCGGGACGAGTCCCGTCTGGGCGCACGCACGCGCAGCCGCCTCGAGAGCGACACCGTGTTCGTGTCCGCCGCCAGCACCTGGGAGCTGACCATCAAGGTCCGGACGGGGCGGCTCGAGTTCACCGAACCGCTCGGGCAGATGCTGGCGGAGTCGGGCTTCCGCCACCTCCCCGTCCTCGTCGAGCACGGGCTGCGGATCGGGGAGGTCGAGGGCCTCCCGCACGGTGACCCCTTCGACCGGCTGCTGCTCACCCAGGCCCTCGTCGAGGGCGTCGACTTCCTCACCTGGGACCGGCAGATCCTCGCGGCGGGGCTGCCGTTCGTCAGGGATGCGCGGGAGTGACCTCGAGGACCCGGAAGCCCTTCACCGAGGTCAGCCGACGGCACGGCATCCCGAGCTCGGCCTCGACCCAGCGCTGCAGGCTGTCGGACCCGAGGTTCTTCTGCACGACGAGGGATGCGCGGCCGCCCGGCGCCAGGCGGGGCAGCCACGTCCGCAGCAGGTCGTGCAGCACGGCCTTCCCGACCCGGATCGGCGGGTTGGACCAGATGAGGTCGAAGCGCGCCTCGGCCGGGACGTCGGCGGCGACGCCGGCCCGCACGCCGGTCAGGCCCAGTGCCGCGGCGTTGCGGCGGCAGAGGTCGAGCGCGCGCTCGTTGACGTCGACCGCCCAGACGGTGGCGCCGGGTGAGCGCAGTCCGAGAGTCAGGGCCACCGGGCCCCACCCGCAGCCGAGGTCGAGGAAGGTGCCGGTCGGCGGGGGAGCGGGCGCTTCGTCGAGCAGCACACGGGTGCCCTTGTCGAGCCCGCCGGGAGAGAAGACGCCCCCCGCCACCTCCACCTCGACGTCCCGCCCGGCGAGCCGCACCCGCAGCGGCCGGCGCTCGCCGTCGCTCGCCGGGGCGGCGGTGAAGTAGTGGTCGTGGTCGCTCATCGCGGGGCCCACGGTAGCGGCGGAGCGGAAGAATCCCGTCGCGCCCCGGCGTTGACCGATGAGACCCTAGGGAGCATATGACTGCCAAGAACATCCTCTCCGGGCGGGCCGAGGCGCTCGCCGAGACCGCCACCACCTCCTTCGACGACGCCGGCTTCGTGCTGGACGACGACGCGCTGACCTTCGACGGCGACCAGTACGACCGCGAGGAGCGCGCCGCGCTGCGTCGCGTCGCCGGGCTCTCCACCGAGCTCGAGGACGTCACCGAGGTCGAGTACCGCCAGCTGCGCCTCGAGCGCGTCGTCCTCGCGGCCGTGTGGTCCGAGGGGACCCTCGTCGACGCCGAGAACTCCCTGCGCGAGCTGTCCGCGCTCGCCGAGACGGCCGGCTCGGAGGTCCTGGCGGGCGTCATCCAGCGCCGGGCCAACCCCGACCCCGCGACCTACCTCGGCAAGGGCAAGGCGCAGGAGCTGCGCGACGTCGTCATCGAGGAGGGCGCCGACACGGTCGTCTGCGACACCGAGCTCGCCCCGAGCCAGCGCCGCGCGCTCGAGGACGTCGTCAAGGTCAAGGTCATCGACCGCACCGCGCTCATCCTCGACATCTTCGCCCAGCACGCGAAGAGCCGGGAGGGCAAGGCCCAGGTCGAGCTCGCCCAGCTGCAGTACCTCCTGCCGCGCCTGCGCGGCTGGGGTGACTCGATGTCGCGGCAGGCGGGTGGCCAGGCCGCGGGCGGCCAGGGCATGGGCTCGCGCGGCCCGGGCGAGACGAAGATCGAGCTCGACCGCCGCCGGATCAACAGCCGGATCGCCAAGCTGCGCCGCGAGATCAAGGACATGAAGACCACCCGCGACACCAAGCGCGGTGGGCGCAAGGCCAACCGCGTGCCGAGCGTGGCCATCGCCGGGTACACGAACGCCGGCAAGTCCAGCCTGCTCAACCGGCTCACCGGTGCGGGCGTGCTCGTCGAGAACCAGCTCTTCGCGACCCTCGACCCCACCGTGCGCCGCGCCGAGACCCCCGACGGGCGCCTGTACACGCTCGCCGACACCGTCGGGTTCGTCCGCCAGCTGCCGCACCAGCTCGTCGAGGCCTTCCGCTCCACGCTCGAGGAGGTCGCCGACGCCGACCTGCTGCTGCACGTCGTCGACGGCTCGCACCCCGACCCCGAGGGGCAGATCTCCGCGGTCCGCGCCGTCCTCGCCGACGTCGAGGCCACGGACGTGCGCGAGGTCATCGTCGTCAACAAGGCCGACCTCGCCGACCCCGAGGTGCTCGACCGGCTCCGTCGCCACGAGAAGCACTCGATCGTCGTCTCCGCCCGCACCGGCGCCGGGCTCGACGAGCTGCGGGCGCTCATCGCCGACGAGCTGCCGCAGCCCGACGTCGACGTCGACGTCCTCGTGCCCTACGAGCGCGGCGACCTCGTGAGCCGCGTCCACGAGACGGGGGAGGTCCTCACGAGCGAGCACGTCGCCGAGGGGACGCGCCTCACGGCCCGGGTCGACGCCGAGCTGGCCGACGACCTCTCGGCCTTCGCGGTCTGACGCGCACCCCGGAGCCACTGTTGCGAGTTGTTCGCAATAGGGTGACGGCGTGACCACGCCTCGCACGCTGACGACCGTCCGGACCCGCCTGCGCCCGCTGCGGGAGACCGACCGCGACCTCTGGGTCCGGCTGCACACCGACCCGGCGCAGTACCCGTTCGCGCCGTGGGCCCGCAGCGACGTCGCGCGAGCGGAGGAGCTGCTCGGCGCCGCACTGGTGCACTGGGCCGAGCACGGCTTCGGCTACGGCGTCGTCGAGGACCGCGGCACCGGCGACGCGCTCGGCGTCGGCGGGGTCATCCACGGCCGGGACCGGCGCAACCTCAACCTCTACTACCGCCTCGACGTGCCGCACCAGGGCCGCGGCCTCGGGCCGGAGGTCGCGCGCGCGGTCTCGGCGGACGCCCTCGAGCACGGCCCGGCCCTGCCGCTGACGGCCACCGCGCGCCCGGACCACCGCGCCTCGATCCGCACCGCCGAGCGGAGCGGGTTCACCCTCGCCGGGGCCGCCGAGGAGGGCGCGGTGCTGCCGGGAGTCCCGGCGGTCGTCGTCGAGCGGGCCCGGGCGAACGACCCGGCCGACGTGCCCGGACCGGTCGTGCTGGTGGCGCCGCGGGCCGAGGTGTGGCGCAGGCCCTTCGACGCCGAGACGCGTGAGGCCGTGCTCGACCTGTGGTGTGCGACGAACGACTCCGGCGGGGCGGTCGGCTTCCTGCCCGGGGCCCCGCGCGAGCGGGTCGCCGAGGCCCTCGCCGCCCACGAGGAGCAGATGGCCGCTCGCACCGCCGTCGCGGTCCTGCTCCGTGACCCGCACGACGCCGTCGTGGCGGCGGCGTGGTGGTCGGCGGCGGCCAACCCCCTGCTCGGGCACCGGCGCACGGCCTACCGGGTGATGTCCGACCCGGACCGTCGCGGACGCAACCTCGGCCGGCTGCTCATGGCGGCGATGCACCGCGTCGCCCGCGAGGACGGCGTCGAGGTCGCCGAGCTCGGCGTGCGCGGCGGCACGGGGGTCGACGCCTTCTACGCCGCGCTCGGGTACGAGGAGGTCGGCCGGCTGCCCGGCGGCATCCGCGTCGGTGCCGACGACGACCGCGACGACGTCTGGATGGCGCGCCGGCTCGACGGCCGGCCGCTCCTCAGCTGAGTCCGACGATGCGCCCGTCGTCGTCGACGTCGATGTGCTCGCTCGCGGGCACCTTGGGCAGGCCGGGCATCGTCATGATGTCGCCGGTGACCATGACGACGAAGCCCGCGCCGGCGGCCAGGCGTACCTCGCGGACGTGCACGGTGTGGTCGACCGGGGCGCCGCGCAGGGTCGGGTCGGTGGAGAACGAGCTCTGCGTCTTGGCCATGCAGACGGGGAGGTGGCCGAAGCCCTCGGCCTCGATCGCCGCCAGCCGGCGGGCGGCCTTGGCGTCGAAGGTGACCCCGGCGGCGCCGTAGACGCGCGTCGCCACGGCCTCGGCCTTCTCGGCGAGCGAGAGGTCGTCGGGGTAGACGAGCTGCATCTCGCCGGGGCTGTTCTCGATGGCGTCGAGGACGCCGCGCGCGAGGTCCTGGGCGCCGGCCGCCCCGTCGGCGTAGTGGGTCGCCTCGAAGGCCCGGAAGCCCTCCTCCTCGACGAGCCGCAGCAGCGCCGCGACCTCGGCGTCGGTGTCGGTGGGGAAGCGGTTGAGGGCGACGACCGCAGGCAGCCCGTAGACGTCGCGGACGTTGCGCAGGTGCCGGCGCAGGTTGGCCATCCCGAGGGTCAGCGCGTCGACCGACTCCTGCTTGAGGTCGGCGACGGCCATCCCCCCGTGGTACTTGAGCGCGCGGACGGTGGCGACGACGACGACCGCCGAGGGCCGCAGGCCGGACTGGCGGCACTTGATGTCGATGAACTTCTCGGCGCCGAGGTCGGCCCCGAAGCCGGCCTCGGTGACGACGTAGTCGGCCAGCCTGAGCGCCGTGCGGGTGGCCATCACCGAGTTGCAGCCGTGCGCGATGTTGGCGAACGGGCCGCCGTGGATCATCGCCGGTGTGTGCTCGAGGGTCTGGACGAGGTTGGGCGCCAACGCATCCCGGAGGATGACGGTCATCGCGCCGTGAGCCTTGAGGTCGCGCGCGGTGACCGGCTGCTTGTCGCGCGTGTAACCGACGACGACGTTGCCGAGCCGTTCCTTGAGGTCCTTGATCGACGTCGCGAGGCAGAGGATGGCCATCACCTCGGACGCGACGACGATGTCGAAGCCGTCCTCGCGGGGGATGCCGTTGGCGACGCCGCCGAGCCCGACGACGACGTCGCGCAGCGCCCGGTCGTTGAGGTCGACGACCCGCTTCCAGGTGACGGTGCGTGGGTCGATGCCGAGCGCGTTGCCGTGGTGGACGTGGTTGTCGAGGATCGCCGACAGCAGGTTGTTGGCCGCCGCGATCGCCGCGAAGTCACCGGTGAAGTTGAGGTTGATGTCGGTCATGGGCACGACCTGGGCGTAGCCGCCGCCGGCCGCGCCGCCCTTGATGCCGAAGACCGGGCCCATCGACGGCTCGCGCAGGGCGACCATCGCCTTCTCGCCGAGCGAGGCGAGGGCGTCGGCCAGCCCGACCGAGGTCGTCGTCTTGCCCTCACCGGCGGGGGTGGGGGAGATGGCGGTGACGAGGACGAGCCGGCCCTCGGAGCGGTCGGCGAGGCTGCGGACGTACCCGAGCGAGACCTTCGCCTTCGTGTGACCGTAGGGGACGAGGGCGTCGGGCTCGATGCCGAGCTGCTCGCGGGCCAGGTCGACGATCGGCGTCAGCGTGGCGGCCTCGGCGATCTCGATGTCGGGCGGGACGGTCGTGGTGGTCTGCGCGCTCGTGGTCACGTCGGCCATGGTGTCAGCCGCACGGGGCCGCGACAAGAGATCGGGTGCGTCAACCGCAACGCGGTGCGTCATGCGCAACGCCACCGTCGCCGATCGGGTGCCTGGGGACGGCCTGCCGGGGGTGGGTCCGGCACAGCCTAGGCTGCACGGGTGCCCTCCCTCGACGACCTGCTCCACGCCGCGGTCACGGGTGTCGGGGGCACCGAGCGGCCGGGTCAGGTCGAGATGGCGCACGCGGTCGCCGACGCCGTCGAGTCGGGCGAGCACCTGCTCGTCCAGGCCGGGACGGGCACCGGGAAGTCGCTCGCCTACCTCGTGCCGGCGGTCCAGCACGCGATGGACACCGGCAAGACGGCGATCGTCGCCACGGCCACCCTCGCGCTCCAGGCGCAGATCGTCGACCGCGACATGCCGCGCCTCGCCGAGGCCCTCGAGCCCGTCGTCGGCCGGCGCCCCACGTACGCGCTCGTCAAGGGCCGGCGCAACTACGTGTGCCTCCACAAGCTCGAGGGCGGCTTCCCCGACGACGACGCCGACAGCCTGCTCTCGGTCGGCGACGTCGACCGCGCGGCCTCGCGCCTCGGCGCCGAGGTCGTCCGGCTGCGCGAGTGGGCCGGCGAGACCGAGTCCGGCGACCGCGACGAGCTCGTGCCCGGCGTCTCCGAGCGGGCCTGGCGCCAGGTGTCGGTCAGTGCCGAGGAGTGCCTGGGGTCGCGATGCCCGATGGTCGCCGAGTGCTTCGTCGAGCGCTCCCGCGAGGCCGCCAAGGACGTCGACGTCGTCGTCACGAACCACTCGTTCATGGCCATCGACGCCTTCGAGGGCCGCCAGATGCTCCCCGAGCACGACGTCCTCGTCGTCGACGAGGGCCACGAGCTCGTCGACCGGGTCACCTCGACCATCACCGACGAGCTGACGCCGGGCACGGTGCGGGCGGCCTCGAAGCGCGCCGGGCGGCAGGCCGACGCCGCCGAGGCGCTCGACGACGCCGCGACCCTCCTCGAGTCGGTCCTCGAGCCGATGCCCGAGGGGCGGCTCACGGCCGTCCCCGACGCGCTGGCGCTGGCCCTCGGCCGCATCCGGGACGTCGCGCGCGCCGCGCAGACCGAGCTCAAGCCGCAGCAGGGCGAGGAGCCGGACGGCGCCAAGCAGGTCGCCCGGGCGGCGGTCGAGGACCTCTTCGACGTCTCGGCCCGGATGCTCGAGGAGCGCGAGCTCGACGTCGTGTGGCTCTCCAAGGACCCCCGACGCGGGCCGGTGCTGCGGGTCGCGCCGATGAGCGTCGCGATGCTGGTGCGCGACAAGGTGTTCGACGAGCGCACGGTGGTCATCACGTCGGCGACACTCGAGCTGGGTGGCTCGTTCGACGCCGTCGCGGGCACCATCGGCCTGCGCGGCGAGGGGTCGCCGGCGTGGCGCGGCCTCGACGTCGGCAGCCCGTTCGAGTACCCGAAGCAGGGCATCGCCTACGTCGCCAAGCACCTGCCGCCGCCGGGGCGCGACGGCACGGCGCCCGAGACCCTCGACGAGATCGAGGCGCTGGTGCGGGCCGCGGGTGGGCGCACGCTCGGGCTGTTCTCGTCGATGCGGGCGGCCAAGGAGGCCACCGAGGTGATGCGGGAACGGTTGGACGACACCGACATCGTCGTCCTGTGCCAGGGCGAGGACCAGATCTCGACGCTGGTGCGCGAGTTCGCCAAGGACCCCCGCACCTGCCTCTTCGGCACCCTCTCGCTGTGGCAGGGCGTCGACGTGCCGGGGTCGTCGTGCCAGCTCGTCATCGTCGACCGCATCCCGTTCCCGCGCCCGGACGACCCCCTGGCGTCCGCGCGCTCGCAGGCCATCGCCCGGATGGGCGGCAACGGCTTCATGGCCGTCTCCGCCACGCACGCGGCGCTGCGGCTCGCGCAGGGGGCGGGCCGGCTCATCCGGCGCGGCGACGACCGTGGCGTCGTGGCGTTCCTCGACTCCCGGATGATGACCGCGCGCTACGCCGGCTTCCTCCAGCGCTCGCTGCCGCCGTTCTGGCCGACGGCCGACCGCGCGATGGTCCTCTCGGCGCTGGCCCGGCTCGACGAGACCGCTCCACCGCCGCTGCCCGTCGCCGAGCCGGCCCGGCGCGGGCTCACCGGAGCACTCGCCGGGACGTCGATGGGCTCGGGCTCGGCGGCGCCGGTGGCCGCCGAGCGTCCGGTGGCCGCCGAGCGTCCGGTGGCCGCCGACCCGCCGCCGCCGGCGTCCCCACGCACCGCCGTCACCCACGGCCACGCGTGGACCGCCGAGCTCGACGAGGAGCTGCGCGACGGGGTGTCGCTCGGGCTCTCCCTCGACGAGCTCGCCGAGTCGATGGAGGTGCCCAGCGAGGCCGTGGCGGCCCGGCTGGCCGGGCTCGGGCTCGAGGCCGGTCGCGGCCCGACCCTCACCTTCGACTGACGGCTCCCGCCGGGGCCGAGGCCGTTCAGGCGGCCGCGGCGTGCTCGAGCGAGCGCAGCCACGACTCCGTGCGCCGCGGGTCGGTGAGGCGCAGCACCGGCGGACCGTCCGGCGACGCGACCATCGACTCGATCTGGGCGTGCTTGCGGTCGAAGGACCGGAAGTGCCAGGCCACGATCGAGTCGCGCGAGAGGGCCTTGCCCCACGTGTCGGTGTTGCCGCCGCAGACCTCCTCGTGGGTGCGGATGCGGTGCACCGTGCGGTTGAGCAGTCGGCCGAGGCTGACCCGGCGCGGGTAGTCGAGCGCGATGACGAGGTCGGTGCGGGGGAGGACGACCTCGCGGGTGGCGGTCCACAGGCCGTCGAGGACCCACGCGTCGGCGCCGACGTGCGGCGCCACGGCGTCGGCCTGGGCGGCGGCGTCGAGCTGCACCCAGCCCGGGCGCCACATGAGGTCGTCGATGCGGACGTGCGGCATCCCGCCGATCGCCGCGAGGCGGACCGCCAGCGAGGACTTGCCCGACCCGGTGACCCCGACGATGACGACCCGCCGGTGGCGGGCGAGGTCGAAGGGGCCGTCGAGGAGCACCGGACGAGCGTAGGTCCTGCGCGCGCCGCCCCGGACATCCGGTCCGGGGCCGTCGGCGACGGGTGGCAGAGTGGCGCCATGACCGAGGACGTCGTCGCCGTCGCGCACCGCGTGCCCCCGTACGTCCTCGTGTCGGGTCCCGAGGGGATCCTCGCCGAGCGGGCGCTCGCCGCGACGCTCGACGACCTGCGGGTCGCCAGCCCCGACCTCGAGGTCATCCGCGTCCACGCCGGCGCCTACGAGCCCGGCGAGCTCGTCCTGCACACGAGCCCCTCGCTCTTCGGCGGCGCGAAGTGCATCGTCGTCCACGACCTCGACGAGGCCGGGGAGGACCTCCAGGGCGACCTGCTCTCCGTCGTCACCGACCACCCCGAGCCCGACCTCACCCTCGTCGTGCTCCACAAGAGCGGACAGCGCGGCAAGAAGGTCCTCGACGCCCTGCGCGGCGCCGGCGCGCGGGTGCTCGACGCCCCCGCCGTCAAGACCGACCGCGACAAGACCGACTTCGCCGCCCACGAGTTCCGCCGCGCCCGCCGCAAGGCCACGGCCGAGGCGGTGCACGCACTCGTCGAGGCGGTCGGCAAGGACGTCCGCGAGCTCGCGGCGGCCTGCCAGCAGCTCGTCGACGACACCACCGGCGTCATCGACGAGCAGGTCGTCCTCACCTACCACGGCGGCAAGGTCGAGGCGACGGGCTTCCGGGTCGCCGACGCCGCCCTCGCCGGGGACGCGGGGGAGGCACTGCGCCTGTTGCGGCACGCCATCGCGGTCGGGGTCGACCCCGTGCCGATCGTCGCCGTGCTCGCCCAGCAGGTGCGCCAGCTCGTCAAGGTCGGTTCGGCCGGGCGCGGGCGCTCCGGCGACATCGCCCGCGACGTCGGGATGGCTCCGTGGCAGGTCGACCGGGCCCGGCGCACCCTCTCCGGGTGGACCGCCGAGGGGCTGGCCACCTGCCTCCAGGCGCTCGCCGCCGCCGACGCCGAGGTCAAGGGCGGGGGGCGAGACCCCGTGTACGCCGTCGAGCGGGTCGTCCTCGCGATCACGCGGCAGCACGAGCGCCACCGCGACGGCTGACCGGCGGGCGTCGGCTCGGCGGTCGGCCGTTTTGGCAGGCCGGGACCGCCGCTGGTACCTTTGTCGACTGCGTGCGCGTGTGGTCGCGCGCGCACGAGCACCACCCAGCGCGAGTCAACCACGGGTGCCCCACGCCCGGTCCCGACGAGCGTCTGCCGCCCTCTACACGGCAACCCGATCCCGACCGAAGGCAGTACATCCAGTGGCGAACATCAAGTCCCAGCTCAAGCGCATCAAGACCAACCGCCGCGCCACCGAGCGCAACAAGGCGGTCAAGTCCGAGTTCAAGACGGCGATCCGCCGGTTCCGCGAGGCCGCGGCCACCGGGAACGCCGACGAGGCGAACAAGGCCCTCAAGGCCGCGTCCACCAAGCTCGACAAGGCCGTGAGCAAGGGCGTCATCCACAAGAACCAGGCCGCGAACAAGAAGTCCGCGATGGCCAAGAAGGCCGCCTCGCTCTGAGCCAGGCGCCTCGCACCGAGGGCCCGTCACCCACTGGGTGACGGGCCCTCGTGCGTCGCGGCGAGGAGCCGGCGCGGTCAGCGGGCGGCGCGGACGGCGGCCGCGACGGCGTCGAACCGGTCCCTCGGGAGGACGGCTCCCTCGCGGCGCACGTGGGCGGGGTCGACGCGGACGACCCGGTTGACGCGCACCTCGCTGGGCCGGCCCCTCGCGTCCCAGGGGCCGGAGCCGATGTCGACCCAGAGCCGACCCGCCGCGCGCTCCTGGCCGGCGTCGCGGTCGTGGTCCTTGCTCGTCAGCTGGAGGGCCAGCAGCCACGGGCCGTCGCGGCCGACGAGCAGCACCGGGCGGTCCTTGCCCTGGGTGTGGTCCTCCTCGTAGGGCACCCAGGTCCAGACGATCTCGCCCGGGTCGGGGCGGCCGTCCGGGTGCGGGTCGTACTCGGGCTCGAGCGAGCCG
This sequence comes from Phycicoccus sonneratiae, assembly GCF_016887965.1. Lineage (GTDB taxonomy): Bacteria > Actinomycetota > Actinomycetes > Actinomycetales > Dermatophilaceae > Phycicoccus > Phycicoccus sonneratiae. The sequence continues at coordinate 20,642 of NZ_JAFDVD010000003.1, read as the reverse complement.
GTGTGGTCGCCCGGGTAGCCGGACGGCGTGTGCGGGCGGCGTGGGGTGGATGGCGGTGCCGGAGGAGCCGGGGGTGACGGGGCGGGGGATGGCGCGTCGGCCGGCCCGGGGGCGGCCGGGCGCGACCGTCGGGTCGCGCGGGCGAGCTCTCGGCGCGCGGTGTCGAGGACCGGCCGGAGGACGCGCTGCCACTGCATGCGGCCGACCTTAGCCAGCGCGGGCCACCCGTCGATCCCTCCAGCCGGGGAAACCGGGGTGATGGTCCCGGTTTCCCCGGATGCTGTCCGCAGGCCGCCGGCGGGTGCCTGCGCCGACGACCGCGCCCGGCGGTGGGCGAGGGGTGTGGTGCAGTGACTGTCGGTCGAGTCGGTATCGGGAGCAACCGAGAGTGTCGGCGGGGCACGTGGTGCGAGTGCTCTCGGTTGAGTCGGTATCGCGAGCAACCGAGAGTGTCGGCGGGGCACGTGGTCGGAGTGCTCTCGGTTGCTTCGGGATGTGGTGCAACCGAGAGCACGCGACACACACACCACCCCGCCCCTCGGCCGCAAGTGCACCCCGACCGTCCGCATCCCGTTCGGACCCACCGCCGCGACGTGGGAGACTGGGACGCAGTGCCCCGACCGCCGTCCGCCGGCGGGCCCACCGTCCACCACAGCAAGGAACCGCCCACCCGTGTCCCCCCGCGCCAAGACCGTGCTGCAGCCGCACGCGACGCCGCCGGAGGCGATCCGCAACTTCTGCATCATCGCCCACATCGACCACGGCAAGTCGACCCTCGCCGACCGGATGCTCCAGATCACCGGGGTCGTCGACGAGCGGGCGATGCGCGCGCAGTACCTCGACCGGATGGACATCGAGCGCGAGCGCGGCATCACCATCAAGAGCCAGGCCGTCCGGATGCCCTGGGAGGTCGACGGCGGCAGCCACGTCCTCAACATGATCGACACCCCGGGCCACGTCGACTTCACCTACGAGGTCTCGCGCAGCCTCGCCGCGTGCGAGGGCGCCGTGCTCCTCGTCGACGCGGCGCAGGGCATCGAGGCCCAGACCCTCGCGAACCTCTACCTCGCGATGGAGAACGACCTGACGATCATCCCGGTCCTCAACAAGATCGACCTGCCGGCCGCGCAGCCGGAGAAGTACGCCGAGGAGCTCGCCGGCCTCATCGGCTGCGAGCCCGAGGACTGCTTCCAGGTGTCGGGCAAGACCGGGGTCGGCGTCGAGCCGCTCCTCGACGCCATCGTCGCCCAGATCCCGTCGCCCACCGGCAACGCCGACGGCCCCGCCCGCGCGATGATCTTCGACTCGGTCTACGACACCTACCGCGGCGTCGTCACCTACGTCCGCGTCGTCGACGGCAACCTCAACCCGCGCGAGCGCATCGCGATGATGTCGACCAAGGCGACCCACGAGCTCCTCGAGATCGGCGTCATCAGCCCGGAACCGCTGCCCGGCAGGGGACTCGGCGTCGGCGAGGTCGGCTACCTCATCACCGGCGTCAAGGACGTCCGCCAGTCCAAGGTCGGCGACACCGTGACGAACGCGGCCAAGCCGGCCGCCGACGCGCTCGGCGGCTACCGCGACCCCAAGCCGATGGTCTTCTCCGGCCTCTTCCCGCTCGACGGCTCCGACTACCCGGACCTGCGCGACGCGCTCGACAAGCTCAAGCTCAACGACGCCGCGCTCGTCTACGAGCCCGAGACCTCGGTCGCCCTGGGCTTCGGCTTCCGCTGCGGCTTCCTCGGCCTGTTGCACCTCGAGATCGTCCGCGAGCGGCTCGAGCGCGAGTTCGACCTCGAGCTGATCTCCACCCAGCCCAACGTCGTCTACGACGTGACGATGGACGACGGCACCCAGGTCACCGTCACCAACCCGAGCGAGTTCCCCGGTGGCAAGATCGCCGAGGTCCGCGAGCCGAAGGTGCGCACGACGATCCTCGCGCCGAGCGAGTTCATCGGCGCGATCATGGAGCTCTGCCAGGGCAAGCGCGGCACCCTCCTCGGGATGGACTACCTCTCCGAGGACCGCGTCGAGATGCGGTACACGCTGCCGCTCGCCGAGGTCGTCTTCGACTTCTTCGACCAGCTGAAGTCGCGCACCCGCGGCTACGCGAGCCTCGACTACGAGCCCGACGGTGACCAGGCCGCCGACCTCGTCAAGGTCGACATCCTGCTCCAGGGCGAGACGGTCGACGCCTTCTCGGCGATCGTCCACAAGGACAAGGCCTACGGCTACGGCCTGATGATGGCCGGCAAGCTCAAGGAGCTCATCCCGCGCCAGCAGTTCGAGGTGCCGATCCAGGCCGCCGTGGGCGCCCGGGTCATCGCCCGCGAGAACATCCGCGCCATCCGCAAGGACGTGCTCGCCAAGTGCTACGGCGGTGACATCAGCCGCAAGCGCAAGCTGCTCGAGAAGCAGAAGGCCGGCAAGAAGCGGATGAAGAACATCGGCTCGGTCGAGGTGCCGCCCGAGGCCTTCATCGCCGCGCTGACCTCCGACGGAGCGGGCGCGCAGGCCACGAAGAAGTGACCGCGGCCGCCGGCTCCGGGTTCCTCGCGGGCCACCGCCGCGCGCTGCTCGTCCCCTCGGCCGCCCTGCTGTGGGGGACGCAGTTCGCCTTTCTCAACCCGGCGGTCGGCATCATCCTCGTCTCGCTCTACGGGGCGTCGGCGGCCGAGGTGGGGTTCGCGCTCGCCGCCTACAACGTCAGCGGGTTCGTCTCGACGCTCGTCGTGCCCACCCGGGCCGACCGCCGCGGCGACTACCTCAGGCCGCTGCTGTGGTGCGGCGGGTTCACGATCGCCCTCACCACGGCGCTGGCCCTCGCGACGACGCTGCCGCTCGCCGTCCTCGCCCTCGTCGCGCTCGGCGGTCCGGCGGGCATCGCCATCGGGTTGATCTTCGCCTACCAGCGGCACACCGGCGCGAGCGTGCAGCAGATCATGCGCACCCGGGCGGTGTTCTCCTTCGCGTGGGTCGGCGGACCGCCGTTCGCCGCGTTCCTCATGGGCGTGCTCGGCCAGCGCTCGGTGCTCTGGGTCGTCGCGGCACTGGGCGTCCTCGGGCTCGCCCTCACCCGCGTGATGATGCACGCGCACGCCACCTCCCCGCACGCCCGTCGCCCACCGCCGACCGGCGACCGGATGGGGGTGGCCCTGCGCCGGCCCGAGGTGCTGGTGCTGCTCGGCACGTTCGTCGCCCTCGGTGCGGCCCTCAACGCCGCTGTGTCGTCCCTGCCGCTGCTCGTCACCGACGAGCTGGGCCTCGACGTCGAGTGGAGCGGTATCGCGCTCGGCACCTGCGCCGCCCTCGAGATCCCGATCCTCGTCGTGCTCGGCCGGGTCACCGCCCGGTTCGGGCCGCGCCGCGTCGTCGCGGTCGGGTGCGTCGCCGGGCTGGCGTACTACGCGGCGATGGCCCTGGCGCCCTCGACGCCGGTCCTCCTCGCCGGCCAGCTGCCCAACGCGGTGTTCATCGCCACGATGTCCGGGGTCGGGCTGACCCTCTTCCAGGACGTGCTCGGCCGGCCCGGGCTGGCGTCCAGCCTCTTCATGAACACCACGCGCGTCGGCGCCATCGTCGCCGGCCCGGTCATCGCGCTCGGGGGCACGAGCGCCCTGGGGTACCCGGGGGTCTTCGTCGGCTGCGGGGTCCTCGTGCTCCTGGGCCTGCTCGTCCTCGTCACGGCGCGGCTGACGCGGTCGGCGGCCGCGCGGCGCGAGGACTGAGCAGGCGCCTCACTCTCCGCGCTCGCCGATCCCGGTGCCGCGCAGCGGGTCCGCCCAGTCGAGGGGGAGGTCGGCGAACCACTGGGCCGCGAAGGCGTCCGGTCGGGCCGTCAGGGCGAGCAGGACGAGCAGCCCCACCCCGACGAGCACCAGCGCGGCCTGGCGCCGGTCGGTCCGGGTCGCCAGGAGCGCCGCCGGGAGGCCGGCGAGCACCGCACCCGCGACGAGGGCCGTGCCGACCGACTCGCGCGCGAGCGACACCCCGAGCAGCGGGCTGCCGAGCACGACCCCGACGAGCACGACGACCGGGAGGGCGGCGTCGACCGGGCTCGCCCGGCGGTCCACGGGGACCGCCGGGAGCAGGTGCTGGGCCGCGAGGACGAGCAGCGGCGGGACGAGGAGCGCCGCCGCGACGAGCCGCAGGCCGTGCACGACGAGGAGCGCGCTCGCGTAGGCGCCCGGACCGCCGAGGAGGAGCCAGCCGAGGACGGCCGCGGCACCGAGACCGTACGCGAGCCCCCGCCACACGGCGCGTGGCGCCAGACCGGGGCGGCTCGCGGCGAGGCCGACGAGTAGGACGAGGAGCGCGACCGCCACCACCCCGGTCGCCGACCCGCGCGGCTCGACGACGAGGCGCCAGGCGGTCGGTTCCGGCAGGGCGCGGTCGACGGTGGTGACCCCACCGTGCGGGAGCGCGACGACGTCGGGACGGGTGGGGGTCGGCGCCCGGCCGAGGGCCACGGCCGCCCCGAGCGCGAGGCCCATGACGGCGGTCTCCGCCGCCGCGAGCCGCCACCACACCCGCGTCGAGCCGCGACGCAGCGCGGGCAGGCTCCATCGCCGGTGGGCCGCCCCGAGCGCCAGGAGGACCGCGAGGAGCGCGACCTTCGTGAGGACGAGGACGCCGTAGGAGGTCCGCCAGGCGTCACCGACCGGGCCGAGCCGCCACCACGCCGAGAGCAGCCCGCTCACCGTGACGAGCGAGACGGCGACGAGTGCGAGCCCGGAGAACCGGCCGACGGCGTCGGCGAGCGACGGGCCACGCCCCAGGAGGCCGAGCCCGACGAGCCCGCCGACCCACAGGAGCGCCCCGACGACGTGGACCGCCGTGCCGACGGTGACCGGGACGTGCAGCTCCGAGGTCGCGACGTGGCCCGTCAACGAGGTGGGCAGCACCGCGAGCAGGGCGAGGGCGAGCAGGGCGAGGGCCTCGCCGGAGGTGCGGACGAGGAGGGTGCCGCCACCGACGAAGGCCGCGAGCACGGCGGTGACCATGAGCGCCCGGCCGGTCTCGAGGGTGGGGACGAAGGCCCACACCCGCGCCGACGCGAGGGCGCCCGGCAGCGGGACGGCCAGGGCCTCGGCCGCCGTCGCGACCATCCCGACCGCCGAGGCGACCACCCACGCCCACGCCGCGACCCGCACCGTGCGGAGCACCCGGGCCGGTGCCCGGACCTCTCCCAGCAGCCAGGCCGGCAGGAGCAGACCCCCGACGGCGACGACCGCGCAGACGCGTCCCGCGAGCCGCGCTCCGCTCGAGAGGAGGGCCACGGCGGGTCCGGCGTCGGGGAGGGCGGTCGCCGGACCGGCCGCCGGCGCCGTGACGGTGAGGACGACGAGGGCGACGGCGGCACCGAGGGCGGCGGCCGCGACGACGACGCGGCCCGGCGCCACGGTCGACAGCGGCAGGCCCGGGACGCTCACGACGGCTCCACCGGTGCGGCCCGTCGGCGTCGGCGCACGAGCACGGCCGGCCCGCCGGCCCCGAGGAGGAGCAGGCCGGTGACGAGGCTCCACGCGAGCACCGGCCCTCCCGTCGTCGGTGCCGAGCCTCCGGCGGCGCTGCGGGAGGCGTCCGCGGCCTCGACGACCGCCAGGGCGTCCTCGCCCGGGGGCGACGACGGGCCGACGGCCACCGCGGGGCTGTGGGTCGGCGACAGCGACGGCGAGGGCGACGCGGCGGACGGCTTCGCGGAGCTCACGGGCGCGGTGACGGGCGTGACGCGGAAGGACAGCGTGCCGGACACGGGGTGCCCGTCCTCGGCGACCACCCGCCAGGTGAGCGTGTAGCGACCGGCGGGGGCCTGAGCGGCGAGACGCATCCGCACCGTGGCCCCCCGGACCGTGGGCTCCCGCAGGGGGATGGGGCCCTCGGGGCCGGTGAGGGAGCCCACGGCCGTCCCGGGGACCACGGGGTCGGCGAACCGGAGGACGAGGGACGTGGGAGCCCGGCGGACCGTGCTGCCGTCGCCTGGTGTGCTGCCGAGGAGCCCGGTGTGGGCGTCGGCCGGGGCCGCGGCGAGCCCGCCGAGGGCGACGAGCAGCGCGAGGAGGGCCGCGACGCGCAGCAGCCACACCGGCCGGTGCGCGGCGCTCACGGGAGGCCCCCGACGGCACCGAGCGGCCACACGGTCGCGACGACGCGCCCGTGGAGGGCGTCGACGGCGACCGGTCCGAAGGAGCGCGAGTCACGCGCGTCGGGTCGGTGGTCCGCGAGGACGACGACGTGGCCGGAGGGCACGCGCCCCAGCTCGGCGTAGACCGAGTCGACGTCACCGGGGTCCACCCACGGCTCGTCGACCGGCACGCCGTCGACGGTGAGGACACCGTCGAGCACCGCGACCTCCTCGCCGGCGAGCGCGGCGACCCGCTTGACGAGCAGGCCGCTGCCGTCGGGTGCCTCCAGCAGGACGACGTCGCCGCGGTGGTAGCCGCGCACGAGGGGCCCGACGTGGTCGACGAGGACGTGCGAGCCGGCGTGCAGGGTCGGCTCCATGCTCGCGGTCGGGACGCGCACCGGCTCGAGGGCCAGCCGGCCCGCGAGGATGACGAGCAGCGCGACCAGGGCGAGGTCGACGGCACGCAGCCGGCGCCGGGCCGGCGAGCCGGCCGCCGAGGGCCGGGTGGCCGGAGCGGCGACCACCGTCGTCACCACGCCGGGTCGCCGGTGATCGGGTCGCACTCGGGGTCGTGGTCCGGGTCGCCGACGCTGAACTGCATCATCATGTCGTGGTCCTCGTGGACCAGGTTGTGGCAGTGCATCATGTAGCGACCCTTGGGCACCTGCCATCCCTCGCCGGCGGAGGGGCCGGAGAAGCGCATGGCCACCTTCACCGTCTCGTTCTCCCCGACGTACACGACGTCCTTGCCGCCCTTCTCGTGCGGGCGCACGAGGCTCGCCTTGCCGTTGCGCGAGAGCACCTGGAAGTCGACGAGGTGGATGTGCACCGGGTGGAACCACCCGCCGGAGGTGTTCGCGAGCTCCCAGATCTCGACCGCACCCTGGTCCGGCTCGGCCATGCAGTGCGTGTAGTCGCTGTCGACGACGTCCTGCCACGTCTCGCCGTTGATCGTCCAGTGACCGTTGGTCCGGACGAAGGCGAACCGGCGCTGCGTCACACCCTGCGCGAGCAGCCCGGCCTCGGTCCAGGTCATGCACTCCTGCGGCGCGACCGCCGAGTTCCACAGGGTGGGGATCGAGTTGTTCTCGGTGCTCTGTACCGAGGACTCCGGGCCGACGACGAACTGCATCGCGTAGAGCGCCGTGGCCTCGGCGACGTTGTTCTTCGGGCCGAGGTTCTTCAGCGTCAGCTTCGCCGCGGCCTTCCCGGGCTTCTGGGCGTAGGGCGCGAAGTCGATGACGACCTCGTAGCGCTCGGCCATGCCGTGCCGCAGCGAGGAGACGACCTGGGGCTGGGGCACCAGCCCGGCGTCGGTGCCGATGACCGTCATCGGCACGGCGCTCTTGCCGTCGTGCAGCTGCCACTCGTAGGAGCGGGACACGGAGGCGTTGAGGATGCGGAAGCGGTACTTGCGCGGCTCGACCGGCATCGCCGGCCAGGGCACGCCGTTGACGAGGACGATGTCGCCGAACGCCCCCGACTCGCTGTTGTCCTCGTAGATCAGCCCGCCCTTGGTGTCGAGCATGACGTCCTTGACGACCATCGGGACGTCGTAGGGCCCCTGCGGGATGCCGAGCGACAGCTCGACGTCGTCGTGGAGGACGTACATCCCGGCGAGGCCGTTGTACGCGTTCTGCGAGGTGTGGTGCACGCCGTGGTCGTGGTACCAGAGCGTGCGGGCCTCCTGGCAGTTCGGGTAGACGTACCGCTTCGTCCGACCCGGCAGCGTCACGTCGGACGCGTAGCCGTCGTACTGCGGGAGCGAGGCCGACCCGTGGAGGTGCGTCGAGGTCCAGCGGTCGAGCGGGTCGCTGGAGTACTTCGACGGCACCGCCGCGTTCGGGGCGCTCGCCGGTGGCCGGTGGAGCAGGTTGGTCTGGTGCACGACGACGGGGCGCCCCCGGCGGTTGACGATCGTCGGGCCGGGTGTGACGCCGTTGTAGCCGAAGAACGGGGTCTTGTACCCCGGCATGATCGTCGCCACCGAGAAGGTCTGGCTGACGTCGTACCGGTCGTACTCGCGCATCTGCCCGTCCGAGCACGCGACCGCCTGCGTCCCGGACGGGCTGAGCACCGGCGGCACGACGAACGGGAGCGTGAACGGCTTGACCATCTTGCTCGCGGCCATCCGGTTGACGACGGTGCCGGCGAAGGCCGTCCGTTCGAGCGGGAGGGCGGCGAACGCCCCGCCCACGACGCCGAGCTTCAGTGCATCACGACGAGAGATTCCCATGGATCGTCCCCTGCCTTGCCACGATTCCTGGTGGAGGCCGGCCGGCCCCACGTCGAGGATGGCCGAGGGGCCTTGGGGTCACCTTGGGGTCGGAGCTGCCCCCCGGACGGCGAGCAGCAGCTCCTCGACCTCCTCGTCCTTGCGGACGCACCGGTCGGCGCCGGCGGCGACGGCGGCGCGCAGGGTGGCGGCCCGGCCGTCGCTCGTGAGGACGACGAGACGGGTCCACGGTCGGGCCCGGCGGATCTCGGCGAGCGCCCAGAGGCCGCCACGGCCCGGCATCGAGAGGTCGATGAGGACGACGTCGGGGTCCTCGGTGCCGGCGAGCTGCACGGCGTCCTCGCCCGTCGTCGCCATGCCGACGAGCTCGAGGTCCGGCTCGGCGTCGACGAGTGCGCGGACGCCCAGCCGGATGCCCTCGTGGTCGTCGGCGAGGAGCATCCGGATCATCGGTCCTCCCGGGACAGGGGTGGGGGACGGTCTGACGGGGCCGAGCCTGCGGGACGGCGGTTGGGAAAACCCTGTGGCCTCAGGTGCCGGCCGGCAGGTCGGCGGGGACGAGGGCGGTCAGCAGCGTACCGCCGCCCGGCCGCCGAGCCACCTCCAGCGACCCCCCGAGGTCCTCGAGGTGGTCGGCGAGCAGGCGCAGCCCGACGTGGCCGTCGTCGGGGTCGCCCGGGGGCATGCCGCGCCCGTCGTCGGCGACGCTGACGCGCACCTGCCGCTCGACGCCGGCGACGTCGACCCAGGCGTTCTGGGCCTGGGCGTGGGTGGCGACGTTGCGCAGCGCCTCCTGGACGACCCGGTAGCAGACGCGCGCGACGTCGATCGACCACGCCGAGCGGTCGGGCATCGTCACGTAGACCTCGGGGCCGGCCCGCCGGGTGCGTTCGGCGAGGTCCTCCACGGCGTCGCGGAACGCGGTGCCCTCCAGCCCCGGAGGATGGATGTCGACGAGCAGCGAGCGCAGCGCCTCGACGTCGCGGCCGAGGATCTCGCGGGCCTGCTCGAGGGTGTCGCGGGCCGGCGCGGCCTCCGGGGCGTCGGACACGTGCGCCGCGACCACCGGGAGCGCGTACCGGAGGCCCGCGAGGTCCTGCACGACACCGTCGTGGAGGTCGCGGGCGATGCGGAGGCGCTCGCGGTGGGTGGTGAGGACCGTCTGGCGCAGCAGCCGGATGCGTTGCAGCTCACCGCGTTCGACGCGCCGCGCGAGCGAGATCGCGAGCGGCATGACGGCCACCTGGAACAGCAGGAGGCCGCCGAGGGCCACCGGCAGGATCGCCGTGAGGATCTCGTGCTCGCGCGCCCGCATCTCGCCGGTGGAGTAGTAGGCCTCGAAGACGAGGTCCTTGCCGTCGGCGTCCCGCGCCCCGGCGTAGACCTCGAGGAGCTCCTTCTCGCTGCGCTCCGAGGCGTTCTCGGCCTTGTCGAGCGAGGAGAGCTCGGCGACGGTGCGGGTGCTGCCGACGAGACCGTCGACGACGGGCTCGAGGTCGAAGGTGCGGCCGATGAGCTCGGTCTCGTCGGACCACAGGATGCGCCCCTCGGGCGTCCACAGCTTGACGTGGCTGATCGACCCGACCTCCATGCTCCGCAGCAGGACCGCGCCGAGGCTGGCCATCGCCTCGGGGTCCTGCTCCCTGACCCGTTCGTCGACGAGCGGCGCGGCGACGGTCCCCGCGAGGGTGGCGCCGCGCAGGCGCGCCTCCGCGAGGGCGGAGTCCTGGGCGATGCGTCGGCAGACGAGCAGGGCCCCGACGGCGAGGACGAGGAGCGTCACGACGCTCAGGACGACGAAGCGGCGGACCGCGGTGCGGACGATGACCCGGTTGGACCGGGACGCGGTGGTCCCCGGCTCAGCCGCGCTCACGGAGCAACCCCCGCCGCCGGGCGACGGCCACGGCCTCGAGCTGGGAGTGGGCGTCGAGCTTGGTCAGGAGCGCTGCGACGTAGCCGCGGGAGGTGTGCCGCGAGATCCCCAGCCGGCGGGCGATCGAGCCGGGGTCGAGGCCTTCGGCGAGCAGGTGGAGCACCTCGTCCTCGCGGGCCGTGAGGCGCACGGTCTCCTCGGGGCGCGCGGCGCCGCCCTGCAGCTCGAGGAGCCGCCGCAGGAGCGCCGGGTGGACCCGGAACCCTTCGCCCGTGGTGTCGCGCAGGGCGTCGAGCAGGTCCTCGAGGGTGCCGTCCTTGGGGAGGAGGGCGCTGGCGCCGGCGTCCATCGCGCGCTGGAGCAGCGACTGCGTGGCGAACGCGGTGAGCACGACGACCCGCAGGTCCGGGAAGAGGGCCAGCAGCGCGGTCGTGGCCTCGAGGCCGTCGCCGTCCCCGACCTGGACGTCCATGACGACCGCGTCCGGCCGCAGCGCCCGGGTGCGGGCGACCGCGTCCTCGACCGTGTGCGCGGCCCCGAGCCACTCGAGGTCGGCCTCGGCGGCGATCGCGCGTCCGAGGAGGTCGGTGAACGTGCGGTGGTCGTCGACCACGAGGACACGGCGGGTCCCCGGGGCGGCCGCCCCCGACAGCCCGTCCGTGGGCCCCCTGTCGCTCACGCGAACAGTGTGACCGCTGGCCGTCGCGCTGTCTGCAGTTTTCCGGCCGGTGCTGGCCGGACGGACGATGTCACAGGAGGGCCAGGGCATGCGAGGCGACCCGTCCGAGGGCCCGCTCGACCGGGACGGTGTCCAGGCCCGGGACCCGGCCCAGCGTGTCGCGGAGGAGCTCGAGCAGCGCGGCCAGCTCGGTGCGCGACGGCGCCTCCCACGCCTGCTCCGCGGGCCCGGTGAGCAGGCGGAGGTAGCGCGCCCGGGCCTCGGCCCCGGGCTCGACCCCGAGCTCGTCGACGAGGCGGCGCCGCAGGTCGAGGTAGCAGCGCAGGGCCTCCGCCCGGCGGCCCGCAGCCTCGAGGGCCGCGATCCGCACGGTGGCCGCGCGCTCGTCGAACGGGGCGAGCTCGACCGCCCGTCGCGAGAGCTCGACGGCGGCGTCGACGTCCTGGGCGTCGAGCGCGCGGGCGGCGACGTCGGCGCACGCCTCGGCGAGGTGCGCGCTCATCGCGTCCCGTTCCCGGTCCGCCCACGCGGCGCGGGTCTCGGACGCGAGGAGCGGTGCCTGCGCCGTCGTGAGGGCCTCCCGCACCGACCGCACGGCCTCGGCCACCGGGGCGGAGGCCGACCGGGCGAGCCGCTGGAGACACTCGGTGCGGTCGACGACGACGCGCGTGGTGTCGAGGCGGTAGCCGGCCGACGTCGTGAGGACGACCGAGTCGCGGCCGCCGGCCACGCCGCCGATGGCGCGCCGGACGACGCACACGTAGCTCTCCAGCGTGGGGACGGCCGACGCGGGCGCGCCGTCACCCCACACCATCTCGACGAGGCGGTCCTTGGTGACCGGTGCCCCGTCGGCGAGCGCGAGCAGCTCGAGCACCTGACGGGGCTTGACCCCGCCGAGGGCCGGTCCGCTGACCTCGCGACCGTCGACGGTGACGGTCGTCGTGCCGAACAACATGATCCTGTGCATGGTGGAACCCCCTGCGGCTCCGGACGCGGTCCCCTGCGACCACGTACTGCACCCAGTGTGTGCGGCGCCGGCGCGACCCGGCAGACGCAGACGACGGGGCCCGGTACCCCACGTTTGTGGGGTACCGCGCCCCGTCGGTCAGCGGACGACGGCGGTGACCGCGATGGTCGCCTGGTTCGTCGCGTCGCTCACGAAGCCGATCGCCGTCGCGTAGGTCGCGGGCACGGCCTGCGCGTTCAGCGTGATCGTCAGCGAGCAGTTCCGGCCCGCAGGCACCGCCACGGCGCACGTCCCGAGGGCCACCGTGTACGCGGCGCTCGTCGACGTGGCCCGGGTGATGTTCAGCGGGGCCGTCCCGGTGTTCGTGATCGTCTGGGTGCTCGTCGCCGCCCGTCCGACCTTGACCGTGCCGAGGGTGACCGAGGTCGACTTCGGCGTGAGGACCGAGCTGGTCCCGGTGCCGGTCAGCGCCACCGTCGGGCCGGCCCCGGGGTCGTTGCTGCGGATGGTGAGGGTCGCCGTCCGCGTACCGGCCGCGGTGGGGGAGAACCGGACCCGCACCGAGCACGAGGCCCCGGCCGCCACGTCGACGCAGTCCGCGCCGACGGTGGTCGCGTAGTCGCGCGCCGCGGTCCCGGTGAGCGCGGCCGCCGTGACGGTGAGCGGGGCGCCGCCGGTGTTCCGGACCGAGAGCACCTGGTCGGCCGAGGTGGTCGTCACCCGCTGGGCGGAGAAGGCCAGGCTCGTCGCGGAGGGGGTGGCTCGCGGCGGCGTCGGGGGAGCGATGCCGTGGCCGGTGAGCGCGGTGCTGCTGAGCACGCGCCCGTCGTCCGCGAGGACCTCGAGGGTGGCGAGGGCGTCACCGGCGACCGTCGGACGGAAGGAGACGTCCTGGGTGCAGCTGCCGTCGCCCGCGAGCGTGGTGGCCGCGCAGGTGCCGGCGCCGAGGACGTAGGCCGCGGCCTGCGGTCCGGTCACCCGGACGGTCCCGAGCGCGAGGCCGCCCGTCCCGAGGTTCTGCAGCGTCGCCGTGCGCGTCGTGCTCGTCCCGAGGTCGTGGTCGCCGAAGGCCAGCGTCGTGTCGCCCGCGAGGCCGGTGGCCAGCCGCCCCGAGACCGTGAACAGGTCCGTGCGGGCGACCTCGCCCTCGGGTCCCGTGACCGCGACGTGGTTGACCGGCACGCCGCCCTCGACGGCGGTCCCGCCGACGACCTCGTGGAGCGTCACGGCGTCGCCGAGGTGTCCGGCCGGGGCCACCCGACCCACACCCGGTGCCCAGCGCAGGAAGCTCGAGAGGATCGGGGCCGCGAGCGCCTCGGAGACGTCGCACGGAGCCGCTCCGCAGCCGATGTCGCTCGTCGCGGCGTTGCGGGCCACGGTGCCGGTGGCGCTGCTGTGCACGTCGAGCGGACCGTACGGAGTGGTCACCGTGTAGTCCGTGTCCGGGCACAGGCCCGTGGCGTTGAAGCGCACCCGCCCGAAGACGATCTGCTGGCCCGGCTCGACACCGGCTCCGGTGAACGCGGCCTCGAGGGCCACCCGCAGCGCCGCGGTGCCGGGGGCGACGCCCTCGCAGCCGGCGGTCGCCATCGGCTCGCTGTCGGCGATCGCGTAGAACAGCTCCGGCGGGTAGTTGTCCGGGAAGCTGATCGGCTGGGTCGGGTCGTAGCCGTCACCGCCGAGGACGATGCAGCCGGGGTCGGTCGGGTCGTCGCAGAGGTCGACGCGCAGGCCGTCGCCGTCCTGGTACCAGGCCGGGAAGCCGTCGGTCCGGGTCCGCGGCGAGACGGCCGGGTCGGAGGTCGAGCCGCGTCCGGAGAGCGCGACGTCGAGGCTCGCCGGGCGGGCCGCCGGGTCGGAGAGCCGCAGCGTGGTGCTGCGGGCGCCGGGCGCGGACGGGGTGAACCCGACGGTCACCGTGCAGGTCCCGTCGACGTCGACGGGGGCGTCGCAGGTCGTCCCGACGACCGAGAAGTCGCCGCCGTCGCCGCCGACGAGCGCCGGTGCCTTGAGCGCCAGCGGGGCCGAGCCGCCACGGTTGGACACGGTGACGACCTGGGTGGCCGCCGGACGGCCGACGTGGCGCTGCTCGAAGGTCACGGCACCGGAGGCGGACAGCGCCGCCTTGCCCTGGGCCGCGGAGCCCACGCCGGTGAGCGGCACGTCGAGCGGGTCGTTGAGGCCGGTGTGGCGCACCCGGAGGGCCGCCGTCCGGTCACCGACCGCGGACGGGGTGAAGGTGAGGTCGGCGTGGCACTCGGCGTTCGGCGCCAGGGTGGTGCCGGTGCAGGCGTCGGACCCGGCGTCGAGGGCGAAGTCGGCCACGTCCGCACCCCGGAGCGAGAGCCCGGTGACGGTGAGCGGCTCGAGGCCCTCGTTGCGCAGGGTCACCCGGCCCGGGCCGGAGTCGCCCTCGGCGACGCGTCCGAAGTCGGTGGTGCCGGGGTGGGCCACGAGCGGCCCGGCCAGCTTGCCCATGACGGTGAACAGGTCGGTCTGCGCGATGGTGGCACCGCCGCGCTGGAGCCTGACGTAGTTCGCCGGGGCGTTCTGGCCGGCGGGCACGTACGAGGAGCCGGTGACCTTGTGGAGCGTCGTGGCGTCACCGAGGTAGCCCGCCGGTGCGGCCGGGGCCACCGCCGGGTCCCAGCGGAGGAAGCCGCCGAGCACGGGGCTCGCGATGGCCTGCTCCCAGGCGCAGGGGGCCTCGGGCGTCGCGGCGAGGCAGCCGACGTCGCTCGTGCCCGGCGAGCGCTTGAGGCCGCCGGCGTCGTCGGCGGTGAAGGTGTACGTGCCGTACGGGTGCACGACCGTGTACTCCTGGCCGGCGCAGAGGCCGCTCGTGGCGTTGACGCGCAGGCGCCCGAAGGTCATCTGCTCACCGGCGACGGGGTCGCCGTTGACGAACGCGGCCTCGAGGGCCATCCGCACCATCATCTTGCCGGGCGGGCTGGAGCCGCAGCCGGGGGTGGTGATGATGTCGCTGTCGACGACGGTGTAGAAGTACTCGTCCGGGAAGGTGTCCGGGAAGGTCACCGGACCGGTGCCGGGGTAGTTGCCGCCGGCGAGCACGATGCAGTTCGGGTCCGCCGGGTCGATGCACTCGCCCAGGCGCACACCACGCTCGTCCTGGTACCAGACGGGGAAGCCGGTGGAGGGGTTGGTCGTCGGCGAGACGCCGGCGACGCCACCGAAGCCGGTGCCGGACAGGGCCACCTCGAGCGGGCTGCTGGGGTCGTCGGAGGGCATGAGGAGGACGGCACTGGTGTCGCCGACGGCCTGCGGGAGGAAACCGATGTCGACGCGGCACGTGGCGCCCACGGCGACGACGGCGTTCGAGCAGGTGTCGAAGCTCTTCTCGAAGTCCCGCGGCGAGGAGCCCGTGAGCGACGCCGTGCCGAGCGTCAGCGGGGCGGTACCGGTGTTGGTCACCGTGACGGTACGGGCGTCGCTCGGGACGCGCAGCCGCTCCGGCCCGAAGGCGATCGAGGTCGCGGACGCGCTCGCGCGGGGCACCTGGTGCGGCGCGGTGCCCTCGCCGTTCAGCGGCACGGACACCGGGGTGCGCAGCCCGTCGTGGGCCACCGACAAGGTGGCGCCGCGCGCACCGACCGCGGTGGGGGAGAAGCGGACCTGCACGGTGCAGGTGGCGTCGCGCGCCAACGGCACTGCGGTGCAGCCGTTCTGGGTGACGGTGAAGTCGCCGGCCGCCGGGCCGGTGACCGACACCGCTCCGGGCGTCGTCGTGCCGGTGGCGACGTTGGTGAGGACGACGTCCTTGGCGGGGGCGCTCTGGCCGACCTCGACCGCGCCGAGCGTGACGGCCGACGGGGAGGCGGTGAGCGCTCCCGCGACCTTGCCGGCCACGGTGAAGAGGGTGGTGCTCAGCGGGGTGGCCAGCTTCGGACCGGCGACCCGGAAGTAGTTGGCCGGCGTCGCCTCACCCGGCGCGGTGTACGTGGCACCGGTGATGCGGTGGGCCGTCACGGCGTCGCCGAGGTAGCCGACCGGGGCCGAGGGGGCGACCGCGGGGTCCCACCGGAGGAAGCTGCGGGCGACCGGGCTCGAGAGCGCGAGCCGCCAGTCACAGGTCGCCGGTGCGACCGGCGCGCATCCGATGTCGGTGGTGCCCTGGTTGCGGGCGAGCGCGCCGGCGGAGTCGGTCTGGAACGAGATCTGCCCGAAGGGCGTCGTGGCGGTGTACGTCGAGGAGGCACACAGGCCGCTCGTGACGGTCAGCCGGATCCGCCCGAAGACCATCTGCTGGCCCGGCACCGGGTTGCCGTTGGCGAAGGCCCCCTCCAGGGCCATCCGCACCGACGTGGTGCCGCGCTTGGTGCCCGAGCACCCGGCCGTCGGGATCTTCGTCGACTCGGCCACGAGGTAGAAGAACTCCGAGGGGAAGTTGGTCGGGAAGACCTGCGGGCGGGCCGGGTCGTAGGTCGCGTCGCCGAGCACCACGCAGTTGGCGTCCGTCGGGTCGAGGCACGGCGACAGGCGGGTGCCGCCCCCGTCCTCGAACCACAGCGGGAAGCCGTTCGCGGGGTCGACGGCCGACGAGACGGCCGGCTGGCCGCTGGCCGCCGCGGCGCCGGAGAGCGGCATCGCGACGAGGCCGAGCACCACGGCGAGGAGCGCCACGAGGGCGACGGTCACCCCCCGGTAGGACGCCGTGGACGGCCGGTCGGGGTGGAAGGTGATCGTGGTCATGGCCGTGCTCCTCGGGTCCGCGGGTCGCCATGGACACGGCCATTGACCCAGCGGGACCTTGGGGAAAGCCTGTGGCCCACGGCGGCGGGCCGGGGGCACCGGGTGCCTCAGCGGCCGGGGGACTCCACCGGCGTGGCGCCGACGACCCGGCCGAGCAGCTCGTCCGCCAGCTCGTCGTCGTGGAGGACGCGAGCGGCCGCGGCGCCCCGGACGAGGGCGTCGCGCAGCACGCGGTCGTGGCGGGCCCGGGCCTCCCGGACCCACGGCGCCGCGCCGTCCTCGGACGCGAGGAGGGTCGCGGTGCAACAGCTGCGCAGGGCCCGCAGGACGAGCGCGAGGGCGGTCGTCGGGGGAGCCGCGGCGGCCCGTGCGAAGAGGGCGTGCGCCACGTCGAGGTCGACGCGGCCCCAGCCGGGGCGCAGCAGCCAGCCGTCGGCCTGCTCGACGACGAGCCCGGGGTCGCCGAGGGCGTGGGCGAGCCGCGCGGCGTCCCGTCGCAGCTGGAGCGGGGTGCCGAGGTCACGCTCGAGCCGCTCGAGGGGGAGAGGCGCGGGCGTCGCGACGGCCAGGCGGGCGAGGAGGCGTCGGCTGCGCTCGTCGCCGAGCGCGTCGCCCGCGAGCAGCGTCGTGCCCGCCACGACGACGGTGGTCGTGCCGAACAGCCGGACCAGGCGCATCGACGGTCCTCGGGTCAGGGCGCGACCGGGTGCCGCGGGTGCGTCGAGTGTCGCGGCCGGGGAGGGGGTGGCGGGACCCGCAGGTGCAGGGTCGCCGACCCCTCAGATGAGGGGGTAGACGGCGAGGGTGGACTCCTCGACCTCACCAGCGGCGACCGGTCCGTCGCGCCACCGCGCCGGCTCGGCCACGAGGTCGGCGAGGGCGCGCAGGTCGACGGGCCAGACGAGGTCTCCGGTGGCCTCGAGCGCGTCGAGGTCCCACCACCGGATGCTCACGACGGTGAGCCGCTCCTCCTCGGTGTGCCCGGAGGTCTCGACCTCGAAGGCGGGCACACGGACCGCCCAGAACACCTCGTCCTGATCGACGACCTTGTCGCTCCAGCCGTGGACGACCCGCCGCTCGAGGAGCGGACCGACGAGGTCGGCCTCGGTGACCCGCAGGCCGGTCTCCTCCCACAGCTCGCGCACGACCGCCTCGGTGTCGCTCTCGCCCGGGTCCACCCCGCCACCCGGGGTGTTCCACCAGCGCGGCACGGGGTCGAGCCCGAGGTCGGAGTCCTCGAGGAGCAGCACCCGGTCGTCCTCGTCGAGGAGGAGCACGCGGACCGCCCGGCGCGCGAAGCGGGGCCGGTCCTCGGGGGCCGGGCGGACGAAGCCGGGCTGGCCGGGCAGGGGAGAGGTCACCGACGCCACGCTAGGCGAGGAGAGCGGTTACCGCCGGGTAACATCGCGGGCATGAGCGACACCGTGGCCCTCTACCGACGCCTCTCCGCCCGTCCCGGGGGCCGGCGCGCCTTCTCGCTGCTCTTCTCGCTCAAGGCGCCGTACTTCCGCACCGTGCGCCCGCGGGTGCGCGAGGTGCGGCCGCACCACGCCGAGCTCGTCGTCGCCAAGCGGTGGGGCGTGCAGAACCACATCGGCACCGTGCACGCCATCGCCGTGTGCAACGGGCTCGAGGCGGCGATGGGCCTGCTCGCCGAGGCCACGACGCCGGCCACGCACCGGTGGATCCCCAAGGGCATGACCGTCGCCTACCTCGCGAGGTCGACGACCGACCTGCTGTGCGTCGCCGAGACCGACCCGGCCGACTGGGAGGTCGGGGGCGCGGGGGACGTGCCGGTGCGCGTGCGGGCCGTGCGCACCGACGGCACGGTCGTCGTCGAGGGGACCATCACCATCTACGTCAGCGAACGCCCTTCCCGCTGAGCCGTCCCCGCTCGGTCAGGGGCGGGTGAGGCGGGCGCGCAGCCGCTCGACGTCCTCCTCGGCCCAACCCTGCGCCCGCAGCCAGCCCGGTGCACCGCCCCAACCGTCGGCCACGGCATCGAGGATCGCCTCCATCGTCTCGGCGCGCGGTGTCTGGTCGGCGACGGACTGGTCCCTGAGGAACGGGCCGTGGGCGTCGGAGCCGGCGACCCGCCGGATGATCGCCTCGATGCGCTCGGCGGACAGGGCGTAGTCGGCGACGATCTCCTCGCGCGGCACGCCGGCGACGTCGAGCGCCATCGCCACGACCGTGCCGGTGCGGTCCTTGCCCGCGGCGCAGTGGACGACGGCCGCACCCGCGGCGTCCGCGACGACGCGCAGGGCGGCCGCCACCGAGTCAGGGCGCTTCGCGAGGTAGCCGAGGTAGTGCTCGGACCAGAAGGCGGCGTCGCGCACCGGTCGCTCGTCCTGCGGCAGGGCCAGCGCGCGGGCGGCGATCTCGTCGGCGCTCTCGGGGGCGCGCTGCGGCAGCAGGGAGTGGTGGTGGTGCGCGAGGTCGGTGGTGCGCCGCAGCGGCCCGGGGCCGTCGAGGTGCAGCTCGGTCTCGGTGCGCAGGTCGACGACGTCGGTGACGCCGAGCTCGCGAACGAGCCGGTCGACGTCCTGCTCGCTGAGGTCCTGGAGGTTGTCCGAGCGGATCAGCCTGCGGGACACCGTGGTGCCTCCGTCGAGGGTCGGCAGTCCGCCGAGGTCGCGCATGTTGACGAGTCCGTCGAGGTCGATCCAGCGGTCCGGCACCACGCCATCCTAGGTCGGCCCGTGGAGCGACCTGCGCCGGGTGACACGATGGGCGGCGTGCCCCGACTGCCCGACGGCGAGCCCGCCCCCGTGTCCGGCGAGCTGCCCCCTGCCGCCCTCGCGCGCCTCGGCGACGGGCCGTTCGGGATCTACCTCCACGTCCCGTTCTGCTCGGTGCGCTGCGGGTACTGCGACTTCAACACGTACACCCTGACCGAGCTCGGCCCGGGCGCGTCGACGGCCGACTTCGCCGACACCGCCCTCGCCGAGCTCGACCTGGCCCGCCGGGTGCTCGGCGACGCCGCGCCCGTCGTCGACACCGTGTTCGTCGGCGGTGGGACGCCGACCCTCCTCCCGGCGGCCGACCTCGTCCGGCTGCTCGACGGCGTCCGCGAGCGGTTCGGCCTCGCCGACGACGTCGAGGTGACCACCGAGGCCAACCCCGACTCGGTGACGCCCGAGAGCCTGCGGACCCTCGCCGCCGGCGGCTTCACCCGGGTGAGCATCGGGATGCAGAGCGCGGTGCCGCACGTCCTCGCGACGCTCGACCGCACCCACGACCCGGCGCGCGTGGGCACGGCGGTGGCGGCAGCCCGGGACGCCGGGCTCGCGACCAGCCTCGACCTCATCTACGGCACGCCCGGGGAGACGCTCGACGACTGGCGCACGAGCCTCGACGCCGCGCTGGCCCTCGGGCCCGACCACGTGTCGGCCTACGCCCTCGTCGTCGAGGAGGGCACGCGGATGGCGGTGCGCGTGCGCCGCGGCGAGCTGCCCGAGCCCGAGGGCGACGACGAGGCCGACAAGTACGAGCTGGCGGACTCCCTTCTCGCGCAGGCCGGTTACGACTGGTACGAGGTGAGCAACTGGTCCCGGACGTCGGCCGGCCGGTGCCGGCACAACGAGGGCTACTGGCGCGGCGGCGCGTGGTGGGGCGTCGGGCCGGGTGCCCACGGCCACGTCGGCGGCGTGCGGTGGTGGAACGTCAAGCACCCGCGGGCGTACGCGGGTCGGCTCGCGGCGGGGGAGTCGCCGGCCGCCGGTCGCGAGGTCCTCACCGACGAGCAGCGCCACGACGAGGAGGTGCTCCTCGGGGTCCGGCTGCGCGAGGGCCTGGCCCTCGACGTGCTCGACGACCCCGGGCGCCGCGCCGTCGCCGGCCTCGTCGCCGACGGCCTGCTCGAGGGCGTGCCGGCGGTCCGCGACCGGCGCGCCGTCCTCACCCTGCGCGGGCGGCTGCTCGCCGACACGGTCGTGGGGGGGGGGGGGGGGGGGGGGGGGGGGGGGGGGGGGGGGGGGGGGGGGGGGGGGGGGGGGGGGGGGGGGGGGGGGGGGGGGGGGGGGGGGGGGGGGCCGGCGGCGGGCGGGG
>NZ_JAFDVD010000002.1 GCF_016887965.1 Phycicoccus sonneratiae | reverse complement strand
GGGGGCCCGCCCCGGGGGGGGGGGGCGCCCCCCCCCGCGGGGGGGGGGGGGGCGCCGCCCCCCCGGGGGGGCCGGGGGGCCCGCCCCACGGGCCGGTGGGTCAGCGGACGAACTTCGGCGTCAGCGGCGGGTCCCACCACTCGCCGTTGTTGGCCTTGACCATGCCGACGATGTGGACGATGACGGCGAACACCCAGGCCGCGGCGAAGGTGAGGAAGCCGACGAGGACGAACATCAGCGGGATCGAGACGATGAAGACGATGCCGACGATGATCTGGACGTTCAGCGCGTTGGCCGTGTGGGCCCGCACGAACGGCCCGCGGTCGCGGACGACGAGGTACATGACGAGCGCCGCGACGAAGGACAGGAAGCCGCCGCTGAAGACGGTGGCCGCCAGCGCGATGCCATGGGCCGCCATCCCCCAGGTCTTCTCCTCCTGCGGGGACATCGGGGCCGACGAGCCGGCACCGGTGGTCGGGTAGGGCTGCTGGTACGCCGGCGGGCCGCCGACGGCCTGCGGTGCCGCGTACTGGGGCTCCGGCGGGGGCGGGGGGACCTCGCCGGTGGCGGGGGTCTCCCAGCCGGGCGCGGGGGCCGGCGGCGTCGGGGGCTCGGGGGCGGCGACCGGCTCGGCGGGGGCCGGGGGTGCCGGCACCTCGGCGGTGGGGTCGTTCGCGGGCGGGGGCGGGGGGACGACCGCCGTCGGGTCGCCCTGGGGGGCGTCCTCGCGCGGGGTGTTCTCGCTCATTGCTCCTCCTCGGTGGGTTCCTGGTCCCATCGAACACCCGACGCGGGCGCCGCCCAAGGGGTTCCGGGGGCGCGTCGGGGTCGGCTTCGGGGTCCGGTCAGGGCCGACCCCTACCGCGGGCGACCGTGCGCGGCCAGACTGGCCCCGTGGAGCTGCTCGAGCGCGTGCGCGCCGGCCTGCCGCCGGCCGAGGAGAAGCGGATGTTCGGCGGCGTGGCCTTCATGGTCGACGGCGCCCTGGCCTGCTCGCTCAGCCCGCGCGGGCTGCTCGTGCGCACCGGACCCGAGGCCTTCGACGCCGCCGCCGGGCGCCCCGGCGTCCAGCCGATGGTCATGGGCGGGCGGGCCAGCCGGTCGTGGGTTGAGGTCGACCTCGCGGTCCTCGAGGACGCCGACGTCCTGCGCGAGTGGCTCGACGTCGGGGTCGCGGCCGCCCGGGCCGCCGGCGGGTCCTAAGAACCCGGCGCCGTCACGAAGTCGATCAGCTCCTCGACCCGGCCGAGGAGCTCGGGCTCGAGGTCGGTCCAGGAGCCGACGGAGGCGAGGATGCGCCGCCACGCCCGGGCCATGTCGGCCTGGGTGTCGTGCGGCCACCCGAGGTGCGCCGCGACGCCGTGCTTCCACGACGTCTCGCGCGGGACGACCGGCCAGGCGTCCATCCCGAGCCGCCCCGGCTTCACCGACTGCCAGACGTCGACGTAGGGGTGGCCGACGACGAGCACGTGCGGCGCCCAGGGCTGCAGGCCCCGGGCCGCCTCGACGACCCGGGTCTCCTTGCTGCCGGGGACGAGGTGGTCGACGAGCACGCCCATCCGGCGGCCGGGGCCGGGGTCGAAGTCGCGGATGGCCCCGGCGAGGTCGTCGACCCCGTCGAGCATCTCGACGACGACCCCCTCGACGCGCAGGTCGTCGCCCCAGACCTTCTCGACGAGCTCGGCGTCGTGCTTGCCCTCGACGAAGATCCGCGAGCCGCTGGCGACCCGGGCGCGCTGCCCGTGGACGGCGCGCGACCCGCTCGCCGTCCGGTCGGTGGCGGCCCGAGCGGCGTCGAGGCGAACCCGGGCCGCGGCCTGCGGCGGCACGAGGCGCACGGGGGAGCCGTCGACGAGGAAGCCGGGTCCGAGGGGGAAGCCGCGCACGCGACCCCGGCGGTCCTCGAGATGGACGACGTGCACCCCACCGGCCTTCTCGACCCGGACGACCGCCCCGACCCAGCCGGTCTCGACCTCCTCGACGACCGTGCCCGGCTCGGCGGGCAGGTCGACCGAGCGCCCGCGCGCCGG
Source organism: Phycicoccus sonneratiae (assembly GCF_016887965.1). Taxonomy (GTDB): domain Bacteria; phylum Actinomycetota; class Actinomycetes; order Actinomycetales; family Dermatophilaceae; genus Phycicoccus; species Phycicoccus sonneratiae. Next base: position 12,524 of record NZ_JAFDVD010000002.1, on the reverse strand, counting down.
TCGCCTCCAGTCGCCCGCGAGCACGTCGGCGCCGTACCTGTCCGTCACGGCCGCGAGGCTAGCCCCACCCGGGCCGCACCCCGCGGACCGCCGCGCCCCGCCCCGCTCCGGCTTTCGCACGATCCGGCCCGACCCCGTAGGATTGGCACTCGGACGGCGAGAGTGCCAACCCCCCGCCGCCGACCCGACCCGACGAGCGCCCGGAGGTGGACCGATGAGCGAGGACCGTCGCCTGCGCGTCCTGCGGGCCATCGTCCAGGACTACGTCCAGACCTCCGAGCCGGTCGGCTCCAAGGCCCTCCTCGACCGCCACCACCTCGGGGTCTCGGCCGCGACCGTCCGCAACGACATGGCCGCGCTCGAGGAGGAGGGGCTGATCGCCGCGCCGCACACCAGCGCCGGGCGCATCCCCACCGACGCCGGCTACCGCGTCTTCGTCGACCGGCTCTCGCAGGTCAAACCGATGAGCCCCGCCGAGCAGCGCGCCATCGGCAGCCTGCTCGAGGGCGCCGTCGACCTCGACGACGTCGTCGACCGCACCGTGCGCCTGCTCGCCTCGCTGACCCGCCAGGTCGCGGTCGTCCAGTACCCGTCCCTGTCGCGCTCGTCGGTGCGCCACGTCGAGCTCGTGCCCATCGGCGGTCCGCGCCTGCTCGTCGTCCTCATCACGACCACCGGGCGGGTCGAGCAGCGGGTCGTCGACGTCGGCACCGACCTGCTCACCCCGGACGGCGAGGCCACCCTCGCCACCCTGCGCACCGAGCTCAACGCCGCGACGGGCGGGCGCGTGCTCGCCGACGCCTCCTCCGAGCTCGCCTCGGTGCCCGAGCGGCTCGACCCGGGTGTCCGCGACGTCTGCCGGGCGGTCGTCACCGCCCTCGAGGACTCGCTCGTCGAGGAGCGCGAGGAGCGGGTCGTCCTCGCCGGCACGGCCAACCTCACCCGAGCCGGCGCCGACTTCACCCAGAGCATCGGCCCGGTGCTCGAGGCGCTCGAGGAGCACGTCGTCCTCCTGCGCCTGCTCGGCACCGTCGCCGAGCAGGGCGGCACGCTCGCGGTCCGCATCGGGCACGAGAACCCCTACGCCGGGCTCCAGTCCACCTCGATGGTGACGACGGGCTACGGCGCGGGCTCCGACCTCGTCGCCGGGCTCGGCGTCGTCGGGCCGACCCGCATGGACTACCCCTCGACGATGGCGGCCGTGCGCGCCGTCGCCACGTACGTCTCCCGCATCCTCGCCGACTGAGGCGAGCCACCCACCGACCACGGAGGACCCCCCACCCGTGAACGACTACTACGCCGACCTCGGGGTCGCGCGCGACGCGAGCCCCGAGGACATCAAGCGGGCCTACCGACGGGCCGCCCGCCGGCTCCACCCGGACGTCAACCCGGGACCGGAGGCCGAGGAGCAGTTCAAGAAGGTCTCGCAGGCCTACGACGTGCTCTCCGACGCCGAGAAGCGCCGCTCCTACGACATGGGCGCCGACCCGTACTCCAACGGCGCCGCGAGCTTCGGCCAGGGCTTCTCGTTCAGCGACATCATGGACGCGTTCTTCGGCGGGCAGGCCCCGGGTGGGGCCGCCGGACCGCGCTCGCGTACCACGCGCGGGCAGGACGCGCTCGTCCGGCTCGACCTCGACCTCGCCGACGCGGTCTTCGGCGGCGAGAAGGAGCTGACCGTCGACACCGCGGTCGCCTGCGGCACCTGCCACGGCGACGGACGCCAGCCCGGCACCGGCGCCCGCACCTGCGACGTCTGCGAGGGCCGCGGCGAGATCCGCCAGGTGCAGCGCAGCTTCCTCGGCCAGGTGATGACCACCCGGCCCTGCATGACCTGCCAGGGCTTCGGCGAGATCATCACCGACCCCTGCTACGAGTGCAGCGGCGACGGCCGGGTCCGCACCCGCCGCACCCTGACCCTCAAGGTGCCGGCCGGCGTCGACACCGGCACCCGCATCCAGCTCGCCGGCGAGGGCGAGGTCGGCCACGGCGCCGGCCCGGCCGGTGACCTGTACGTCGAGGTCGCCGTGCGCCGGCACCCGGTGTTCCAGCGCCGCGGCGACGACCTGCACGCCACCATCGAGCTGCCGATGACCGCCGCCGCGCTCGGGGCGACCCTGTCGATGGACACCTTCGACGGCTCCCACGAGCTCGACATCAAGCGGGGCACCCAGTCCGGCGACACCATCACGCTGCGCCAGCTCGGGGTCACCCATCTGCGCGGTGGGGGTCGCGGCGACGTCGTCGTCCACACGATCGTCCAGACGCCGACCAGGCTCGACCCCGAGCAGGAGGAGCTGCTGCGCCGGCTGGCCACCGCCCGCGGCGAGGAGCGTCCCGAGGGTCGGGTCGCCAACCCCACCGAGGGCACCCTGTTCGGCAAGCTGCGTGACGCCTTCAAGGCCCGCTGAGCCGGATCCTTCGCGATGACGCTGCCCGTCCACCTCGTCGCGCCGGGGTCCCTCGACGCCGTCGCGGTCGGCGGCGTCGTCCGGCTCGACGGCCCGGAGGGGCGCCACGCGGTGGCGGTGCGCCGCACGCGCGTGGGGGAGCGGCTCACGCTCGCCGACGGCGCCGGCCGCTCGGTCGAGGGCGAGGTGGCGCACGTCGAGCGGGACTCCCTCGACGTGCGCGTCGAGCTGGTGCGCGACGAGCCCGAGCCGAACCCCCGGTTCGTCCTCGTCCAGGCCCTGGCCAAGGGCGACCGCGACGACCAGGCGGTCGAGGCGGCCACCGAGTGCGGGGTCGACGAGGTCGTGCCCTGGCAAGCGGCGCGCAGCATCGTCCAGTGGCGCGGGGAGCGCGGCGAGAAGGCCCGGCGGAAGTGGGACGCCGTGCTCGTCGCGGCCACCAAGCAGTCGCGCCGCACCCGTCGCCCGGTGCTCGGGCCGACGTCCACCACGGCCGACCTCGTGGCCCGGACCCCGGAGGCGGCCCTCGTCCTCGTGCTCCACGAGGACGCCACCGAGCCGTTGGCCGGGGTGTCCGTGCCGGACGCCGGCGACGTGCTCGTCGTCGTCGGCCCGGAGGGCGGCATCGCGCCCGACGAGGTCGCGGCGCTCGAGGCGGCCGGGGCGCGGACCGTGCGCCTCGGCTCGACGGTGCTGCGCGCCTCGAGCGCCGGGCCGGCCGCGCTCGCCGTGCTCAGCGCGGCGTCTCGCTGGCGCTGAGGGTCGGTGTCCCGGCCTAGGGTGGCCGGCATGGAGCTGGAGTTCTCCGGCGAGGTCGTCGAGTGGCGGGGGCCGGCGCCGCACCACTTCGTCGTGGTGCCCGGGCCGGAGGCCGAGCGGATCCACGAGGTCGCTCGCCTCGCGACGTACGGGTGGGGGTGCATCCCGGTCACCGGGCGCGTGGGGGGCACCGACTTCACCACCTCGCTCTTCCCCAAGGACGGCGGCTACCTCGTGCCGCTCAAGGCGGCCGTGCGCCGCCGGGAGCAGGTCGGGCTGGGCGACAACGTCACCCTCCGGATCGCCCTCGATGTCTGAGCCGTCTGGCCCTTGACATCCTTGCCAATATCGGCAACTGTTGCTCACATGGTCGAGGACGAGCAGGCGCTGGCCGGGGTGCTCCGCGCCCTCGCCGACCCGGTCCGCCTCTCCGTCGTCGAGACCCTCGGCCACGGGCCGCGGGCCGCCGGAGAGCTCGCCGAGCTCGCGGGCGTCTCGGCCCCGACGATGAGCAAGCACCTGCGCACCCTGCTGCGAGCCGGGGTCGTCGTCGACGAGCGCCGCGCGGAGGACGCGCGGCTGCGCATCTTCCGGCTGCGGGGCGACTCGGTGGTGGCGGTGCGGGCCTGGCTCGACCAGGTGCAGGCCGGCTGGGACGAGCAGCTCGCGGCGTTCGCGAGGCACGTGGAGGACCGACGAGAGGACGGGGTGGACCGATGACCGGTACGGGGACGGACGAGGCGATGTCGACGAGCTCGGAGGTGGAGGTGCCGGTGTCGCCGGCCGTCGCGTTCGCCGCCTTCACCGACGAGCTCGACCTGTGGTGGGTGCGCGGGCCGATCAACCACTTCGACGGGGGGCGGCTGCGCGAGATGCGCTGCGAGCCCGAGGTCGGCGGGCGGCTGCTCGAGGTCTACGACGAGGCCGGGGACGACGTCCTCGAGCTGGCGCGCGTGACGGCCTGGGAGCCGGGCAGCCGACTGGCGCTGCAGAGCTCGCTGGACGACGTCGCCACCGAGGTCACCTTCGAGCCGGTGGGGGAGGGCACCCGGGTGCGTGTCGTCGCCACCGTGCCGGCCGGTGGCCGTGACGCAGGGGGCAGCGTCTGGGTGCGAGTGCTCGGGAAGTGGTTCGGGCCGTGGTGCGCCCGGCGCGAGGGCGCGTCCCGCGGGGTGCGCGACATCGGGCGGCTCGCCCTGACGGTGCGCTACGCCCGCCCCGCCGCGGCGGCGCGCTGGTTGGCCGACGTGTTCGGTTTCGAGGCGCCGGAGCCGCTGCCCGAGGGGCCGGACCCGTTGCCGCACACCGACTACGGCCACCCGTGGCTCGAGCTGCGGGCGGGTGGTGCGTCCGTCGTCGTCGAGCCGCTGCCCGAGGGCGTCGCGGCCGGGCCGGGCGACACCGCCGACCTGCCGTGGGTGTACGTCGACGACGTCGAGGCGACCCACCGACGGGTCCGCGAACGCGGCGGCGCCGAGGCCGCCGGGGACCTCGAGAGCCCGTGGGGCCTGCCGTTCTTCGAGGCGCGCGACCCCGAGGGTCGTCGCTGGCGGTTCGTGCAGGCCCGACCGACGATGTGACCCCACCCGGTGGCGGCGGCGTCGTCAGACGACGCAGAGCTCGTTGCCCTCGGGGTCGGCGAGCACGACGTGGTCGAGGGCGCCGGCGTGCTCGAGCTCCTCGACGACGGTGGCGCCGGCGGCGACCAGCCGCTCGACCGTGGCCGCTATGGCCGCCCGCCGCTCGTCGGCCGGCCGGTGCCGCCCGCCGCTGACCTGCAGGTCGAGGTGCACCCGGTTCTTGGCGACCTTCGGCTCCGGCACGGCGAGGAAGGTGACCTGCGGCAGCACCCCCTCGGGGTCGACGAGCGAGGCGCCCTGGTCGCGCTCGTCGTCGGGCACGTCGAACGCGCGGAACCAGTCGTCCCACGTCGCGAAGCCCGTGGGCGGCGGGGCGTCGACGTAGCCGAGCGCCTCCCGCCAGAACCGGGCCACCCGTGGGGCGTCCGTGCAGTCGACCGTCAGCGTCCAGCGCACCGTCATCGTCGTCCTCCCTCGTCGAGGTGGCCAGTCCAGCACCGGCCACCGACACCCGCCACCGGGTGCCGTGGGGCCTAGGGTCGAGGTCATGAGCGAGACCCAGGACTGCCTCTTCTGCCGCATCGTCGCCGGCGAGGTGCCGGCCGACGTCGTCGCCGAGACCGAGCACTCGCTGGCCTTCCGCGACATCAGCCCGCAGGCGCCCACGCACGCGCTCGTCGTCCCCCGGCGGCACGTGCCGGACGCCGCGTCGCTCGCGGTGGCGTCCCCCGACGAGCTCGCCGACGTCGTCGCGCTCGCCGCGCGGGTGGCCGAGGGTGACGGGCTGCCCGGCTACCGGCTCGTCGCCAACACCGGCGCCGCGGCCCAGCAGACCGTCTTCCACTGCCACGTGCACGTCCTCGGGGGCCGCGAGCTCACCTGGCCGCCCGGCTGACCGGCCCGGATCTCGCGTGCCCCGCGTCGGTGCCGGACCGTAGACTGGTTCCACGATGTCTGACGCCCATACCGACGAGCCCGTCGTGCCCACCGGCCCCGCCTCGCACCCCCACGTGCCCCAGCACACCGTGACCATCCCCGCCGACGTCCAGATGGTCACCCTGCTCGGCCCCCGCGACGAGCTGCTGCGCACGATGGAGCGCCAGTTCCCCCAGGTCGAGATCCACGTCCGCGGCAACGAGTTCCACATCGGCGGCCCGAGCGCCGAGGTCGCCCTCGTCGAGCGCCTCCTCGACGAGCTCCTCGACGTCATCGACGGCGGCCAGCCGCTCAACCGCGACGCCGTCGAGCGCTCGATCCAGATGCTGCGCGCCCAGACCGTCGAGCGGCCCGCCGACGTGCTGACGATGAACATCGTCTCCAACCGCGGCCGCACCATCCGCCCCAAGACGCTCAACCAGAAGCGCTACGTCGACGCCATCGACGAGAACACCATCGTCTTCGGCATCGGCCCGGCCGGCACCGGCAAGACCTACCTCGCGATGGCCAAGGCGGTCGCGGCGCTGCAGGCCAAGCAGGTCAACCGGATCATCCTCACCCGGCCGGCCGTCGAGGCGGGGGAGCGGCTGGGGTTCCTGCCGGGCACGCTCAACGACAAGATCGACCCCTACCTGCGCCCGCTCTACGACGCGCTGCACGACATGGTCGACCCCGAGTCCATCCCCAAGCTCATGGCCTCCGGCACCATCGAGGTCGCCCCCCTGGCATACATGCGGGGCCGTACGTTGAACGACGCGTTCATCATCCTCGACGAGGCGCAGAACACCTCCGCCGAGCAGATGAAGATGTTCCTCACCCGCCTCGGCTTCGGCTCGAAGATGGTCGTCACCGGCGACGTCACCCAGGTCGACCTGCCCGGCGGCACGCAGAGCGGCCTGCGCATCGTGCGCGACATCCTCAACGACATCGACGACGTCCACTTCTCCGAGCTCACCGCCGTCGACGTCGTCCGGCACCGCCTCGTCGGGCACATCGTCGACGCCTACGGCAAGTGGGACGCGTTGCAGCAGAAGGGTCCTCGTCGGGCGCCGCAGCGCAGCACCCCCCGTCGCGCCGAGCAGCAGGACCGGCCGGGCTCGTGAGCATCGACGTCCTCAACGAGACCGAGGTCGCCGTCGACGAGCTCGAGCTCGTCCACTGCGCCCAGTACGTCCTCGAGCAGATGAAAGTCCACCCGCAGGCCGACCTCTGCCTGCGCCTCGTCGACGAGGCGGCCATGGAGACCCTCCACGTGCAGTGGATGGACCTCCCGGGCCCCACCGACGTCATGAGCTTCCCGATGGACGAGCTGCGCCCGGGCCGCGACGGCGTGCCGCCGGAGGAGGGCGTGCTCGGCGACATCGTCCTGTGCCCCACCGTCGCCGCGAAGCAGGCCCGCGACGCCGGCCACGCCACCGAGGAGGAGCTGCTCCTGCTCACGACGCACGGCATCCTCCACCTCCTGGGCTTCGACCACGCCGAGCCGGACGAGGAGAAGGAGATGTTCGAGCTCCAGCGCCAGCTGCTGCTCACCTTCCTCGCGACCCGCGGCCGTCCGGGCGCCTGAGCCGGGGCGCCCCATGACCCGGCTCGTCGTCGCGGCGGTCCTCGCCACCGTCGTCGCCTTCCTCATCTCCATGGGCGAGTCCGCCTTCCAGCGGATGTCGCGGGTGCGCGCCGAGGAGCTCGCCGAGGAGGGCCGCCCCGGCGCGCTCGCCCTCGTGCGGGTCGTCGGCGACACCGCCGCCTACCTCTCGGTCCTGTCCTTCCTCCGGGTCATCGCCGAGTCGACCGCGGCGGTGATGGTCACCCTCGCCGCCGTCGCCCTCGTCGAGGGCACCTGGCAGCCGTTCCTCGTGGCCATCGCCGTCATGGCGCTCATCAGCTTCGCCATCGTCGGCGTCTCGCCGGGGACGCTCGGGCGACAGCACAGCACCCGCGTCGCGCTGCTGGCCGCCCCGGTCGCCCTCTGGCTGCGCCGGGTGCTCGGCCCCTTCTCGCGCCTGCTCATCGCCCTGACCAACGCCGTCACCCCCGGAAAGGGGTTCCGCGACGGGCCGTTCGAGAGCGAGTCCGAGCTGCGCGACCTCGTCGACATGGCCCGCGAGAACCGCCTCATCGAGGCCGACGAGCGGGAGATGATCCACTCCGTCTTCGAGCTCGGCGACACCTTCACCCGTGAGGTGATGGTGCCGCGCACCGACATGGTGGCCATCGACGACGACCGCGTCTGCCGGCAGGCGATGAAGCTGTTCATCCGCTCGGGGTTCTCGCGCATCCCCGTCGTCGGCGAGAGCGTCGACGACGTCGTCGGGGTGCTCTACCTCAAGGACGTCGTCGAGCGGACCAACGCCGACCCCGCCGCCGCCACCCTGCCCGTCACCTCGCTCATGCGGCCGGTGCGGTTCGTGCCCGACAGCAAGCCGGTCGACGCGCTGATGCGCGAGATGCAGCGCGAGCAGGCGCACCTGGCCGTCGTCGTCGACGAGTACGGCGGCACGGCGGGCATCGTCACCATCGAGGACATCCTCGAGGAGATCGTCGGCGAGATCACCGACGAGTACGACCGCGAGGCGCCCGAGGTCGAGGACCTCGGCGACGGGCGGCTGCGGGTGTCGGCGACGATGCACGTCGACGACCTCGCCGAGCTGCTCGACGTCGACCTCGACGACGACGAGGTCGACACCGTCGGTGGCCTCATCGGCAAGGCCACCGGGCTCGTGCCCATCGTCGGGTCGAGCTGCGAGGTCGAGGGGCTGCGGCTCACGGCCGAGCGCATGTCCGGGCGGCGCCACCGCGTCGCCACGGTCCTCGTCGAGCGGGTGGCCCCCGAGCCGGCCGACGACCCCGAGCTCGAGGAGAGCGTGTCATGAGCCAGACCACGGATCCCCCTGCGGGAGAGGGGTACGTCGCGGGTTTCGCGTGCTTCGTCGGCCGCCCGAACGCCGGGAAGTCGACGCTGACCAACGCGCTCGTCGGGCAGAAGGTCGCGATCACCTCCAGCAAGCCGCAGACGACGCGGCACACCATCCGCGGCATCGTCACCACCGAGACCAGCCAGCTCGTGCTCGTCGACACCCCGGGCCTGCACCGGCCGCGCACCCTCCTCGGCCAGCGGCTCAACGACCTCGTCCGCGAGACGCTGCTCGAGGTCGACGTCATCGGGTTCTGCCTGCCTGCCGACCAACGCGTGGGGCCGGGCGACCAGTTCATCGCCCACGAGCTCGCGGAGCTGCGCCGCGGCAAGCGCACGCCGGTCGTCGCCATCGCGACCAAGTCCGACGCGGTCGACAAGCGGCGCCTCGCCGAGCACCTCATCGCCGTCGACCAGCTCGGCGACTGGGACGCGATCGTGCCGTGCTCGGCCGCCCGCGGGGACCAGGTCGACGACGTCGCGTCGGTGCTCTCCGGCTACCTGCCGCCCTCGCCCGGGCCGCTGTACCCGGACGGCCAGCTCACCGACGAGCCGGAGGCCGTCATGGTCGCCGAGCTCGTCCGCGAGGCCGCGCTCGAGGGGGTCCGCGACGAGCTGCCGCACAGCCTCGCCGTCGTCGTCGAGGAGATGGTGCCGCGCGAGGGGCGTCCCGCCGACGACCCGATGCTCGACGTGCGCGTCCACGTGTTCGTCGAGCGTGACAGCCAGAAGGCCATCGTCATCGGCCGGGGCGGGTCGCGCCTGCGCGAGGTCGGGACGAACGCGCGCCAGGGCATCGAGGCGCTGCTGGGCACGCGCGTGCACCTCGACCTGCACGTCAAGGTCGCCAAGGACTGGCAGCGCGACCCCAAGCAGCTCCAGCGCCTCGGGTTCTGAGGGGCCGTCCGGCGGCGGGCCTCAGCCCGCGCCGACGAGCATGGCGATGGCGTGCGAGCGGCTCCGGGCCCCGAGCCACCCGACGATCGCTCGCACCTCGTCGGACACCAGCCGCGTGCTGACCGACAGCTCCTCGGCGATCTCTCGGTCCGTCCGGCCCTTCACGAGATGCACCGCGACGCGGAAGCGTCTGTCGGGCAGTGGTTCCCGTAGCCCGGCTTCCCGCCACGGCAGGGCGGAGTCCCAGGTCTCGATGAACGCGGCGCAGGCGAGGGCGACGAGGTCCGGGTCGTCCGTGCCCCACGCACCGACGCCGAGGTCGGGCGACAGCGCGGAACCGGCGACGACCGCGTACCGCTCGTCCATCACCAGCAGGGGGCTGAGCGACGGTCCCACCCGCAGCGTCGGCTCGAACGTGGTCGCCAGCGGTTGCTGACGCGCAGCCGACGGCGAGAGCACCGAGCGCTCCTCGATGCCGCGGGCTCGCGAGGCCTCGTCGAGCGCACGCGTCACGAGCATCTGGGAGACGTTGACCTGCAGCTTCATCGCCCAGACGCTGTGCCGCGTCGCCGCTTCGAGCTCGGCGAAGCTGTTCGCGAGGGCGGCGCCCTCACCGAGCGGCACGAGGACGGGGTCGCCTCGGTCGACGAGGGGCGGGACCGTGTCGAGATAGGTGCGGTACGCAGGGCCGGGCCTCACGCCGCCCCCACGAGCATCGCGACGGCGTGGGTCCGGTTGCGGGCACCGAGCCAGTCGATGATGGCCCGGACCTCGGCCGAGACCGTGCGCTCACCGACGCCGAGCTCGGCGGCGATCTCTCGGTCGGTGTTGCCGTCCATGAGGAGCGCGGCGACCCGGAACCGCCGGTCCGGAAGCGGCGGGAGCAGCCCCGCCTCCGGCCAAGGGAGGGCGGCGTCCCAGACCTCGAGGAAGGCCGCGCAGGCCAGGGCGACCACGTCGGGGTCCTCCGTCCCGTACGGCGTCGGCATCTGGTGGACGCCGATGGGTCCCTGCACCATGGCGTAGCTCCGGTCGGACACGATGACCGGGACGACCACGGGAGCCACGCGCAGCGATGGTTCGACGGTCGTCCAGAGCGGCGACGCCAACGCCGCCCGACGCGGGACGACACTGCGCTCCTCGATGCCTCGCGCGCGGGTCCGGCGGTCGATCTCCCAGACCGACCGGGTGAGCGAGAGCTGGGTGCTGCGCTGCATGTTCCACACGCTCGTGGTGGTGCGCGCCTCGAGCCACTCCAGGATCTCCCCGAGATGGCGGGGGTCGCCCAGCGACGTGAGCGCGGGATCGTCGCGCGCGGCGAGCCGCTCGACGGTGTCGACCAGGGCCGTGACGGCGGAGTCGCGCATCAGGCCGCCCCGACGAGCATGGCGACGGCGTGGGTGCGGTTGCGGGCGCCGAGCCAGTCGACGATGGCCCGGACCTCGCCCGAGACGGTGCGCTCGCCGATGCCCAGCCGCTCGGCGATGGCCCGGTCCGACCAGCCTGCGAGCAGGTCGAGGGCCACCTCGAAGCGGCGTGGGGGGAGCGGCGGCCGCAGCCCGACCTCCTGCCACGGGACCGCCGACTCCCAGGTCTCGAGGAACGCCGCGCGCGCCAGCGCGACGACCTCGGGGTCGTCGCTGAGGTAGGCGCTCCACGTGGTCGGGGACCCCGGGAGCCCGGGCACGAGGACCCGGCGGTCGTCGAGGACCATCAGCTGGGTGGCGACGGGGGCGAGGCGCACGTCGGGGTCGAAGCTCGTGAGCAACGGGTTGTTCGCCGCCCCGCGGCGCTCGTGGACCATCCGCTCGTCGACGCCCCGGGCGCGCGTGGTGTGGTCGAGGCCGCGGGTCTGTCGGCTGAACGACGGAGCCAGCTGCACCTGCATGTTCCACAGGCTGTGGCGGGTGCCGGCCTCGAGCTCGGCGAAGACCCGCGGCAGCCCACTGCGCTCGCCGAGCCAGCGGAAGGGCCCGCCCGGGCGCTGCAGCAGCGGGGGGAGTGCGGCGAGGAAGGCGGCGACGGCGGGCCCGGGCACCGAGGGTTCCTTCCTGACGACGACGAGGCCATCCTACGAGCGAACCCGCTGTCGCGCACGAGGTCTCAGGGCCCGGCGTCACCGATGAGCGCGATGGCGTGCGCGCGGTTGCGGGCTCCGAGCCGGCGGATGATCTCGCCGACCTCGTGCGACACGGTGCGCTCGGACACCCCCATCGACCGGGCGATCTCGCGGTCGCTCGCGCCGTCGGTGAGGAGGAACGCGACGTCGACCATCCGCCGGGTGAAGCGGGGCACGCCGTCGGGATGGGGGTCGGTGGCGGCCCGCCAGACGGCGTCGAAGACCCGGATCGCGCCGTCGACCACCTGGGGCGCGGTGCTCGTCCAGACCTCGCCGGCCAGCTGGTGCCCGGGGGGCGCGCCGACGAAGACCGCGCGGGTGTCGACGACGAGCAGCGGGGCGACGACGGGGTGGTTGCGGAAGTACGGGAAGTGGTGGCTCGACAGCAGCGGCAGCCGGGACGCGGCCAGCCGGTCGGCCACGTACCGGGCGTCGATGCCCCGCCGCCGCGACACCTCGGCGATCGGGCGGGCCATCCGCACCTCCGACCACGTGGGGCGGAAGGTCATGTGCCACACGCTGCGCTTCACCGAGCCCGCGAGCGAGCCCACCCCCTCGTCGAACGCGGGCGCCAGGTCGCCGAGCGGGACCATCCGCCGGTCGCCGTCCGTCGCGAGCCCGTGCACCCACCGGAAGAACGCCGCGGCATCCTCGCCGCCCCCGGTCCCCACCTGACCACACCGCCGTTCCCCGGTCGTCACCTGCGAGTTCTCGCAACTCGGGTGGCGCCCGTCCGGGCGCAGGCCCCAGAGTAATGGGGCGACGGCCGCCGCTCCCGGTGGGTCGTCGCGCCACGTGAGGACCTCCGGGGCGGAGAGCAGGCGTGGCCGGGTGCACCATTCCAGGGGTGGGGGTGCCCCGGCCCCCCCACCGCGCGGGCGCCGGTCCCGTTTCAGCCCGTCCACGTG
>NZ_JAFDVD010000001.1 GCF_016887965.1 Phycicoccus sonneratiae | reverse complement strand
CGCCGGGGGGGGGGGGGGGGCCCGGGGGGCCCCCGGGGGGGGGGGCGGGGGGGGGGGGGGGGGCCCCCGGGGGGGGGGGGGGGGGCCCCCCCCCACGCCACCTCGCGTGCGCCGTACCGGTATCAGCCGGTCCTCGTTGGCCTCCTCAGGGCGAGGGACGACGGCCCGCACCCGGCGCGCCGCGCTCCCGTGGAGTGCGCATGGTCTCCCAGCCACCGGACGTGGCCCTCCCCACCGCCGCGACCACCGACCCCTCCGCCGCCCCGGCCCGCGGCCTGCGCGCCGCCGCCCTCGACCTCGTGCCCCCCGAGGAGCTGCGCCTCGCGGTCGTGCTCAACGGCGGTGTCTCGCTCGCCGTGTGGATGGGGGGCTCGGTGCTCGAGATCGACCGGCTCGCGCACGCCGGACGCCGGGGCAACGCCACCTACGCGACGATGCTCGCCCTCGCCGGGTGCCGGGCGCGCGTCGACGTCGTCACCGGCACCTCGGCGGGCGGCATCAACGGGGCGGCCCTCGCCCTCGCCCAGGTCAACCCGGACGCCGACCTCGCCCTGCTGCGCGAGGTGTGGGCCGAACAGGGCCGCTTCGAGACCCTGCTCCGCTCGCCCGTCAAGGGGTCGCCGGCCTCGCTCTTCAAGGGCGACGAGCACTTCCTCCCCGAGCTGCACGCGGCGCTGGCCCGGCTGGCGCGCACGAGCGACCCCCGCCGGCTGGCGACGCCCGACGAGGCACCCCTCGACCTGACGATCATGACGACGGTCCTGCGCGGCACCGAGACGGTGACGGTCGACGCGCTCGGGCAACGGCTGCCGCAGGCGGTGCACGGCGCGAGCTTCGGCTGGAGCCGCGTCCCGCGTCGGCCGGGGGAGGCCACCGCGCCCGCCGACGACCCCTTCTCCCCGGCCCGCATCGCCGCGACCGCGGCCCAGATGGCGCTCGCCGCGCGGGCGTCCTCGAGCTTTCCCGTCGCCTTCGAGCCGACCTTCGTCCCGGTCGGGGCGCCGGCCGCGCACGAGGACGACCCGCGCGCGGCCCTGTGGCCCGACATGGCCGGGGCAGCGAGCTGGGCGGAGGACGGCGCCGACCGGTCGCGCTTCGTCGTCGACGGCGGCGTCCTCGCCAACACCCCGACCCGGGCCGCGATGCGCGGCATCATGGCGATGCCGGCCCACGGCGCCGTGCGTCGAGTCCTGCTCCTCGTCTACCCGCACGCCCCGTCACCGCAGGAGGCGCCGCCCGACACCGCGGCGGCGGCGCCCGCGCTCACCCGCACCCTCGCCGGCGTGGCCGGTGCCCTCTCGGCCCAGGGCAGCCGGACGTTCGTCGACGAGATCGGCGCCTTCAACGCGGCGGCCACCTCGCGGCGCGGCACGCGGGTGGACATCCTCGGGCAGCTGGCCGTCGACGGGGTCGCCCGCCGCCGGACCCTCCCCGTGCTCGCCGAGGACCTCGCGGGACGGCTGTTCGAGCACTACCGCAGCGCCCGCCGGACCCGGGCGGCCCGCTCGGTCGCGGCGAAGGTGGTCGAGAACCTGCCCAGCCGGGCGTGGTGCGACGACGAGGAGGCGTGGGACCTCGAGCGGGTGCGGCGGGCCGCGGAGCGTGCGCACACCGAGGGCCTGCCGGGCCCGGACTCGGCTCCGGGGTGGCTGCCGTACCTGCCGACCCGGTCGCCGGGCCGCGGCGCACCGGTGGGCGGCGACGGCTGGGCCTGGGGCGACGGGGGTGCCCTCGGGGTCGTCGAGGCGGTCAACGACGTCCTGCGCACCCTCGCCTGGGTCGTCCCCGGCACCGAGTCGAGCGCCTGCGCGGCCATCGGGGAGGCCCGGCTCGCCGCCACCGCGGCCGTCGACACCCTCGCGGCGGTGCGGGGGACCATCGACGAGCGGTGGAGCGACCCGCTGCTGCGCACCGTGCGCCCGGACGACTCCTACTGGCGGCTGCGGCTCGCCGCCTACGCGGTGCGGATGACCGGGACGTCGCGCGACGCCGCCGAGTCCGCTGCCGAGCGCGTCGTCGCGACCGACCGGGCGCGGGTCGTCGAGGCCACGGGGGACGACGCCGCGGCCGACCTGCGCGCGGAGGCGCTCCGGGAGGCGATCGGGCGGGCCCTGGACGCCGGACCGGTCCCGGGCCGGCCGGCCACCCGGCGGACCTCGTCGTGCACCGACGAGGACGCCCAGCCCGGGGCCTGCGGCCGGGAGGTGGGCGGCGTCGTGCGGGGCGTCGTCGAGGCGCTGCGGCTGAGCGCGCTGCCCGTCCTCGTCGCGTGGTGCCGCGAGCACCCGCTCGACGGGTCGGCCGCCGGCGGCGTGCTCGGCGGGCTCGAGGAGCTGCACCGGTGGCACGACCTCCTGACGCCCGGCGGGGTCGTCCCCCGGGACACCGGCGCCCTCCTCACCCGGCTGCTGCACCTCGAGGTGCTGAGCACGGTGCTCGGCGACGGCACGCCGACCGGTCTGTCGATCCCGGTCGAGCTCGTCCAGCTCTCGGCGCAGACCCAGAACCCGTCGACCGAGTTCAGCCGCACCGCGGACGACAAGCTCGGCGGCTGGTCGCTCAACCGCTTCGGCGGCTTCCTCAAGCGGTCCTGGCGGGTCAACGACTGGACGTGGGGCCGGGTCGACGCCGCGACCGTGCTCGCCCGCACCGTCCTCTGCCCGGCCCGGGTCCGCCGGGCGGCGCACCTGTCCGGCTACCTCGCGACCGGGTCGCCCGACGTCCTGGCCCGCGAGACGCTCGACGACCTCGTCGGCACCCTGCTCGCGGGCACCGGCCTCGAGGAGGACCCCCGCGTGCGGGCCCTGCGGCGCCGGGCCTTCCGCGAGCTGCACGAGGCCTTCCGCAGCGACGTCGCCGCCGAGTCGCTGCCCTCGACGATGCCCGGGCTCGCCGGCCTCTTCGCGTGGGCCCTGCACCTCGAGCTCGTCGGCCCCGAGCTCGCCGCCCTCGTCGCGGCCGTGCGCGAGGACGAGGTCGACGGCGCCAGCCCCCGCTCGCGGGGTGCGGTGCTGCTCGCGACCGAGCAGCACCTCCTCGCCGGCCTCGGGGGCGTCCGGGACCCCGAGGACGTCACGCCGCGCGACCGGGTGCGGGCCCTCGAGGCCTTCGACCGGGCCGGGGTCGGGCGCGAGCCGCTGACGACGGAGATGGCGAGCGACCTGCTCATCCGCAGCGCCGCGACCGCCGGAGCGGTCACCGCCTCGGTGCTCGACGCCCCGTCCTCCGGGCTGGACCGGGTCCGGCCGGTGACGCGCGTCCTGCGCGGGGCGATGCTCGCGGTGCACTGGCTCGTCGTCGGCCTCACCTCCCGGGCGACGGTGCCCCGCTCGCTCGCGCTCCTCGGGCTCTCGTTCGGTGGCGTCCTGCTCGTCGCCTCGCTCTTCGGTGTCCTGCCGCAGGCGTGGTCGGCACCGGCGGCGCTCCTCGGCATCGGCGCCCTCCTCGCGGCCTTCGGCTACGGCGCGCTGCGGACCGGCACGGTGCTTCACGGCGTCGTGCTGCTCAGCCCGCTCGTGCCGCTCGTGACCTTCGCGCTGACGCCGGAGGACGCGGTGCCGGGGGAGGCGGGGGCCGCCCAGGCCGCCGCGTCCGCCGTCTCGGCGACCCGGGGCGGGGTCACCCTCGCCGCCGTGCTCGGGGTGGTCCTCGGTCTGTACCTGCTCGGCAGCCTGCCGCAGTCGTTCGGGAGCCCTTGGCTGCTCCTCGGCCGGCTCGCCGACGACGAGGGCGTCCGCCTGCCCGAGCGCCCACCACGCACCGCGCTCGGCCGGCTCGGGAGCGGGGGCCGGCGTCGGCTCGTGGCGGTCCTGCGCCGGCTGCCGTCGGTGCTCGGTCCGGTCCTCGTCGTGGCGCTGCCGGTCGCGCTCGCCGCGTGGGTCGCCGCGACCGGGGCCGAGGGCATCGCGCGCGCCGTGCTCGCGCACCGCGGGTGGCTCGTGCTCGCCGCGGTGCTCGCCGTGCTCCTGGGCGTCGCGATGACCTTCCGCTTCGGCGACCTCCTGCGGCCGCTCGCCCGCGTCGCTCGCGAGGACGGGGCGAGCGACTGGCGCTTCGGGGCGCTCGTCAGCCCGGTGCAGGTGACCGCCTCGTGGTCGGTCCTCTACGGGCTGGGCTACCTCGTCCTCGGGCTGGTCGTCGCGTGGCGCTGGCTGGAGCCCACGAGCCCGCCGTGGCTCGTCGCGCTGTGCGTCAGCGCGCTGGGGCTCGGGCTGGTGCTCGCGCTCGGGCTGCCGGCGGTCTCGCCGCTCCTGGCGCTGCGGGCGCTCGAGCGGGCCGAGCACCGCCGTGACCCCGAGGTGCGCCGGTTCGTCGTCCACGACCCCGTGGCTGCGGGTGGGCGTCCGGCGGACGTCGTGGCCCGGTGGACCGCACACCGCTCCTACGCGGTCGACCTCGCCGAGCGCGGCGTCGGCTACCGGTGGCTCGTCGGCGACGGCGCGGGCCCGGACGGCGTCGCCCCCTGCCTGCGCCCACGCGGGGTCGAGCTGCTGCGGCGGCTCGACGAGGGCGGGGGCCCGGTGACGTGGCGCCGGCGGCTGCGGCGGGTGGCCTGGCGTCCGGTCGCCTGGTGGGTGCGGCGTCGGGAGCGCTGAGCCGCCCTCCCGGATGCCGGGCACCGCGGCCCGGCGGCGAGGGCGTCCCTACACTCGGAGCATGCGAGTCGGAGTCTTCGGCGCCACCGGTCAGGTCGGCAAGGTCATGCGCACCCTCCTCCACGAGCGGAACTTCCCGGTCGATGAGATCCGCTACTTCGCGTCCGCGCGCTCCGCGGGCACGACGCTGCCGTGGGACGGGCGCGAGGTCACCGTCGAGGACACCGCGACGGCCGACTTCTCCGGCCTCGACCTCGCCCTGTTCTCCGCCGGCGGCGGCACCTCGCGCGAGTGGGCGCCCCGGGTCGCGGCGGCCGGCGCGGTCGTCGTCGACAACTCGAGCGCCTGGCGCAAGGACCCCGAGGTGCCGCTCGTCGTCTCCGAGGTGAACCCGGACGACCTCGACGACATCCCCAAGGGCATCGTCGCCAACCCGAACTGCACGACGATGGCCGCGATGCCGGTGCTGGCGCCGCTGCACGCGCTCGCCGGCCTCGTGCGCCTGCACGTCTCCAGCTACCAGGCCGTGTCGGGGTCCGGCGGGGTCGGGCTCACCGAGCTCGACGGCCAGCTGCGGGGTGGCTACGCCGCCGGCGACCCGAAGGACCTGGCCCTCGACGGGTCGGCGCTCGCGCTGCCGGACCCGGAGATCTACGCGGTGCCGGTCGCGTTCAACGTCGTTCCGCTGGCCGGCTCGGTCGTCGACGACGGGACGCTCGAGACCGACGAGGAGCAGAAGCTGCGCAACGAGTCGCGCAAGATCCTCCACATCCCCGACCTGCGGGTGTCCGGCACCTGTGTCCGCGTGCCGGTGTTCACCGGGCACAGCCTGGCCATCCACGCCGAGTTCGACCGCGACATCACGCCGGGCGAAGCCCTCGAGGTGCTCGGTCGGGCGCCGGGCGTCGTCGTCACCGACGTGCCGAACCCGCTGCAGGCGGCCGGGCGCGACGAGGTGTTCGTCGGGCGGGTCCGGGCCGACCTCGCGGCGCCGGACGGCAAGGGGCTCAACCTCTTCGTCGTCGGCGACAACCTCCGCAAGGGTGCCGCTCTCAACGCGGTGCAGGTCGCCGAGGAGCTCGCCAAGCGTCGGTGAGCGGGAGCGCGCCGAAGCCCTCGGCCCGGCGTCAGCGGCGCTGCATCTCCCACGCGAGGTGGATCGCCGTTCGCACGGACTCGGGTCGGGCCCGGTCCAGGTAGACCTCCACCTTGTGGTGCGCCTCCATCCGGGGTGGGACGCCGAAGCCGTCCGGGTCGGCCTCGACGAGTGGGTCGCGCTCGCCGAGCGGGACCCGGACCACCGCCGTCGTCGGGTCCGTCAGCCGCACGACCAGCCGGTCGTGGACGTACCACGCGGGACGGGTCGCGGTCCCCTTGCGCCTGACCTGCCCCAACGACTCGGCGTACTCACCCACCTCGTCCGGTGTCATCCGAGCAGGGTATCCGCGGCGCTGGCGACGGTGGGAATGACGCAGCTCATCACGGTGAGGACTCGGACGTCGGCTGGTGAC
Organism: Phycicoccus sonneratiae; assembly: GCF_016887965.1. Lineage (GTDB taxonomy): Bacteria > Actinomycetota > Actinomycetes > Actinomycetales > Dermatophilaceae > Phycicoccus > Phycicoccus sonneratiae. The sequence goes on along the minus strand of NZ_JAFDVD010000001.1, from coordinate 129,354 downwards.
GGGGATACATCCGCGTCATCGACCGGTAACCCCGCCATCAGCGTGATGACGCGGACACTGGCCCTCTCGGCGTGAGGGGTGGTCGGGCAGGCGGCCGCGCCCTACAGTCGCGGGATGGCAACCGAGGACGAGTTCCGCGCCGCCGTCGAGGCGGTCTCCGGGCTGACGAAGGACCCCGGCAACGACACCAAGCTGCGGCTCTACGCGCTGTACAAGCAGGCCACCGAGGGTGACGTCTCGGGCAAGCGCCCCGGGATGATGGACTTCGTCGGCCGCGCGAAGTACGACGCGTGGGCCGCCGCACGGGGGATGGACGCCGAGGCCGCCCGCGCCGAGTACGTGAGCACGGTGGGCGGGCTTTCCTAGCCGTCCTCGTGCCGGCGCACCAGGTGCACCCAGGTCGCCGACACCCGCATCCCCACCTTCCGGTAGAGGTCCAGCGCGCCCGTGCGGCTGTCGGTCGACAGCTCGCTCGTCACGGCGCCGTGCTCGCGCGCGTTCCGGAACCCGTCGGCGAGCAGCGCCTGGGCCAGCCCGCGTCCCCGGTGCTCGCGCGCGACCGCCACCTGGTCGACGAATCCGCAGGCCCGCTCGTCGACGACCGTGAAGCACGCGCCGACCACGGCGTCGCCGTGGCCCACGACCCGCAGGTTCCACGGCTCGAAGCCGGGCCGGCGCACCGTTCCCGCCGCCCACTCGTCATAGGTCTCGCCGGTGCGGTCCGACCACTCGCCGAAGGCCGTCTCGATCACCTCGTGCGCGGCGGCCCGGTCGCCCTCCGACGACGCCGTGCGGAGTGAGTAGCCTTGGGGGAGAGGACGGTCCGCGATCTCGGATCCGGGTGGCAGCTCGAGCACCCACGACGTGTGGCCCAGCACGTACCCCCGGCCCTCGAGCAGCCGCTGGCCGGCGGATCCTCGGGGGACGGTCTGCCCCATCGACACGGCGCCGAACTCGCGTGAGCGATCCTCGGTCCACGCCGCCAGCCAGGCCCCGACGCCCCGCCCCCTGGCGTGAGGGTGCACGGCAGCCTCGGCCCGGGTGCCGCGGCGCGCGACCTCGGCCGCCCCGACGAGCCTGTCGCCGCGCAGCACCCCGACGGTGTCGCGGGCGAGGTCCATGCTCGGGCGCGACCAGTCCGCCTCGATGTCGGCCCGTTCCAGCGCGATGACGCCGCTGTCCTCGAGCTGGGCCGAGGAGTAGACGTGGTAGGCCGCGTCGAGGTCCGCGCGCGCGAGCGGCCGGGCGGTGCAGCCCTCGGGCAGGGGGACGTCCGCGGAGTGGCTCACGTGGACAGGATGGCCGACGCCCCGCGGACGGCGCATCCCCGTTCGTCGCCGCCGGTGGTACACCTGCGGCATGCGCCTGCACGAGATCCCCCGGTACCCGCTGACCTTCGGCCCCAGCCCGGTGCACCACCTGCGCCGGTTGAGCGAGCACCTCGGCGGGGCCCAGGTGTGGGCCAAGCGCGAGGACGTGAGCAGCGGGCTCGCGTTCGGCGGCAACAAGGTCCGCAAGCTCGAGTACATCGTCCCCGACGTCCTCGCGAGCGGCGCCGACACCCTCGTCTCGATCGGCGGCTACCAGAGCAACCACACCCGCCAGGTCGCCGCCGTCGCGGCCCACCTCGGGCTGAAGTGCCGTCTCGTCCAGGAGAAGTGGGTGCCGTGGGACGACCCGGTCAACGACAAGGTCGGCAACATCCTCCTCTCCAGGATGATGGGAGCCGACTCCCGGCTCGACCCGCACGGCTTCGACATCGGCATCCGCGACTCGTGGAAGGACGCCCTGCGCGAGGTCGAGGAGGCTGGCGGCACGCCCTATCCCATACCGGCCGGCGCGAGCGAACATCCCCTCGGCGGAGTCGGGTTCGCCAACTGGGCCTTCGAGGTGGCCGAGCAGGAGAAGGCCCTCGGGGTCACCTTCGACACGGTCGTCGTCTGCACCGTCACCTGCTCGACGCACGCCGGGATGGTCGCCGGCTTCGCCGCCCTCGAGGACCTCACCGGCGTGCGCCGGCGGATCATCGGCATCGACGCCAGCGCCACCCTCGAGAAGACGCGAGACCAGCTCGAGCGCATCGCCCGGCACACCGCCGAGGTCATCGAGCTCGGCCGCGAGCTGCGTGACGACGAGCTCACCCTGCTGCCCGACTGGGCCGGCGACCTCTACGGCATCCCCGTCGACTCGACGATGGAGGCGATGCGGCTCGGCGCCGAGCTCGAGGCGATGATCACCGACCCGGTGTACGAGGGGAAGTCGCTCGCCGGACTCGTCGCCCTCGTGCGCAGCGGAGACATCCCGAAGGACTCGACCGTCCTCTACGCCCACCTCGGCGGGCAGCAGGCGGTCAACGCCTACCACTCGCTCTGGTCGTGAGCGGCGAGCACGTTCTCGACGACGTCGCGTGGCACGCCCTGACCGGGCCGCAGGCGCACCTCGCCGAGTCCTCGCCCGACGGCCTCGCCCACCGCTACCGGCCGGCGGTCGGGCCGTTCTGCGGGGTCGAGCACCTGGACGAGGCGGGATGGCGGGCGCTGGCCGCCCTCGTCGGTGCCGGCGGGGTCGCGGTCTTCCTCCGCGCCGAGGTCGAGCCGACCCCGGCCGGCTGGGCCGAGCTGGTCCGCGAGCCGGCCGTCCAGTACGTCGCCTCCGCGCTCGCCGACCCGCCGCCGACCGATGACACAGTGCTCGAGCTCGGAGCCGCGGACTCGTCCGACATGCAGCGGCTCGTCGCCGAGACCGAGCCGGGGCCGTTCGGCCCGGAGAGCCAACTGACCGGGCGGTGGTTCGGCGTCCGTCGCGAGGGTCGGCTCGTCGCGATGGCGGGGGAGCGGATGCGGGTGCCCGGGTTCGGTGAGGTGTCCGGGGTCTGCGTGGCGGCGTCGGCCCGGGGCAGCGGCCTCGGCGCCGTCGTGACCCTCGCCGCGGCCCGGGCGATCGCGGAGCGCGGCGACACCGCGATGCTCCACGTCCGGCAGGGCAACGAGGGTGCCGAGCGCCTGTACCGCCGGTGCGGGTTCGTCGTGCGCCGCTCGGTCGAGGTCGTCGTCCTCCGCCGCGGGGCATGACCGTGCCCACCGGCGTCCGGATGGTGGCCGTCGCGGCCGGCGGGGTCGACGGGTCCGGCGGCTCGTGGCATGCTCGTCCCGTGCGTTGCTCGCGCCTCCTCCTTCGCTGCCGCGGCGGGGCCTGAACCAGGTCGCCCCTCGTCGCGGAGTTCCTGCTGCACCCGGCCGACCCCCAGCAGACGAGACGAAGGCGTTGAGAGACCCGTGATCCACCCCCAGCAGCCCTCCGGGATGCCCACCGCGAAGTACGTACCCTTCCAGGACCAGATCGAGGTCCACCTCCCCGACCGCACCTGGCCCGACCGCGCCATGACCAAGGCTCCACGCTGGTGCGCGGTCGACCTGCGCGACGGCAACCAGGCGCTCATCGACCCGATGGACTCCGAGCGCAAGATGCGGATGTTCAAGCTCCTCGTGAAGATGGGCTACAAGGAGATCGAGGTCGGCTTCCCGAGCGCGAGCCAGACCGACTTCGACTTCTGCCGCGAGCTCATCGAGGGCGGCCACATCCCCGACGACGTGACCATCCAGGTGCTCACCCAGAGCCGCGACCACCTCATCGAGCGCACCTTCGACGCCATCCGCGGCAGCAAGCAGGCGATCGTCCACTTTTACAACTCGACGTCGGTGCTCCAGCGCCGCGTCGTCTTCGGGATGAGCCAGGACGGCATTGTCGACATCGCGCTCCAGGCCGCTCGGCTGTGCCGGAAGCTCGAGGAGACCGTCCCCGAGACCGACGTCTACTACGAGTACTCGCCGGAGTCCTACACCGGCACCGAGCTCGAGTTCGCGGTCCGCATCTGCAACGAGGTCATCGACGTCATCGACCCGACGCCCGACCACAAGATGATCATCAACCTGCCGGCGACGGTCGAGATGGCCACCCCGAACGTCTACGCCGACTCGATCGAGTGGATGGTCCGCCACCTCGACCGCCGCGAGTCGGTCGTCGTGTCGCTGCACCCGCACAACGACCGCGGCGAGGGCGTCGCGGCCGCCGAGCTCGGCTACCTCGCCGGCGCCGACCGCATCGAGGGCTGCCTCTTCGGCAACGGCGAGCGCACCGGCAACGTCTGCCTCGTCACCCTCGGGATGAACCTGTTCAGCCAGGGTATCGACCCGCAGATCGACTTCTCCGACATGGCCGAGATCCGGCGCACCGTCGAGTACTGCAACCAGCTGCCGGTCCACGAGCGGCACCCGTGGGGCGGCGACCTCGTCTACACGGCCTTCTCCGGCTCCCACCAGGACGCCATCAAGAAGGGCTTCGAGGACATGGACAAGCGGGCCAAGGAGGCCGGCACCGCCATCGACGCGCTCGACTGGGGCGTGCCGTACCTGCCGATCGACCCGCACGACATCGGCCGCTCCTACGAGGCGGTCGTCCGGGTCAACAGCCAGTCCGGCAAGGGTGGCGTCTCGTACCTGCTCAAGGCCGAGCACGGCCTCGACCTGCCGCGCCGGCTCCAGGTGGAGTTCAGCGGCGTCGTCCAGGCCCGCACCGACGCCGAGGGCGGCGAGCTGAGCGGCGGCCAGATCTGGGAGATGTTCGCCGACGAGTACCTCCACGCCGAGGTCGCCGACGCCCGCTGGGGCCGCTTCAGCCCCGTGCGCTCGACGATCACCGGCTCCGACGACGGCACCGACGTCATCGACGCCGTCGTCAGCGTCGAGGGTGTCGAGACCGCGATTCACGGGCGCGGCAACGGCCCCATCGACGCCTTCACCGCCGCGCTGGCCACCCTCGACGTCGACGTGCGCGTCCTCGACTACCACGAGCACGCGCTGTCGGCCGGTGGCGACGCCCGGGCCGCGGCCTACGTCGAGTGCGCCGTCGGCGACCGCGTGCTCTGGGGCGTCGGGCTCCACGAGTCGATCGTCAAGGCCTCGCTGCGGGCCATCCTCTCGGCGGTCAACCGGGCCGAGCGCGGCACCCTCGTCGAGGGCTGACCCGGTGCCCGGCGCCGCCCTCGCCTGCGGGCTGGCGACGGTCGACGTCGTCCACGTCGTCGAGTCGGTGCCGGGACCGGACGAGAAGGTCGTCGCTCGCTCGACGACCGTCTCGGCAGGCGGCCCGGCCTGCAACGCGTCGATGACCTGCGCGGTGCTCGGCGTCCCCACCCGGTTCGTCGGGGCGGTCGGCAGCGGGCCCCTGTCCGCCGTCGTCCTGCGCGACCTCGCGGCCCACGGGGTCGCCGTCAGCGACGTCGCGCCGGCCGCCTTCCAGCCCTCGCTCTCGACGGTCCTCGTCACGGAGTCCTCCGGCGAGCGGGCGGTGGTGTCGCACAACGCGGTCGGTCTGGCCGGACGGCATGCGGAGGCGCCGCTGTCGGCGTCCGCGGTGGACGCGGTGCTCGACGGGGTCGGGGCGGTCCTCGTCGACGGGCACCACCTGCCGCTCGCCCTCGCCGTGGCCCAGGGTGCGCGGCGGCGCGGTGTGCCCGTCCTGCTCGACGGGGGCTCGTGGAAGCCGGGGCTCGAGCGGCTGCTCGCGCTCGTCGACGTCGCCGTCGTCTCGGCGGCCTTCACGCCGCCGGACGCCGGGTCGGACGTGCTGGCCGACGTCCTCGCCCTCGGCCCGGTGTGGGTCGCCCGCAGCGACGGCCCGGGTCCGGTGCGCTGGCGGTCCTCGCGGGGGAGGAGCGGCTCGGTGGAGGTCGAGCCGGTGCCGGTGGTCGACACGCTCGGCGCCGGCGACGTCCTCCACGGCGCGCTGCTCGCCGCCCTCGCGCGCACCGGGCTCGACGACCTGGCGGGGGCGCTCGCCGGGGCGGTCGCGGCGGCGACGCGCTCGGTCGGGGCACCGGGCGCGCTCGGCTGGGCGCACCCGGACCGATGAGTTCCGGCGCCGGGGCCGGTCTGCCCTGACATGGACACGATCCGACTGCTCAGCAACCACCGCGTCGCCGACCTCGAGCGGGCCGAGCGCTGGTACACGGCGCTCGTCGGCCGGGGGCCGGACGCCCGCCCGATGGAGGGCCTCCTCGAGTGGCACCTCGGGGACGCCTCGGGCATCCAGGTCTGGCTCGAGCCGGACGCCGCCGGGTCCTCCGGGTGCACCGTCGGCGTGGCCGACCTCGACGCCGTGGCCGACGCCCTGACCGCCGCCGGCATCGAGCACGAGGGTGTCGAGCAGGCCACGAGCCTCCGTATCCTGCGGCTCACCGACCCGGACGGCAACCGGGTCGTCCTCACCGACTAGACCCACGGACCGACAGGAGCGCTGCGATGGCCGACACGGTGGACGAGTACCTCGCCGAGTTCGACGGGGACGTGCGGGCCCGCCTCGAGACGATGCGCGAGCTGGTGCGCGAGACCGCCCCGGACGCCGTCGAGTCGATGGCCTACGGGATGCCCGCGTACAAGCTCGACAAGAAGCCGCTCGTGTACTTCGCGGGGTTCGACAAGCACGTCGGCTTCTACGCGACGCCGAACGGCCACGAGGCCTTCGCCGCCGACTTCGCGCGCTACACGCAGGGCAAGGGCTCGGTGCGGTTCCCGCACACCGAGCCGCTGCCCACCGACCTCGTGCGGCGGGTGGTCGAGTTCCGGGTGGCCGCGGTCCACGGCTCCCGGCCGGGCACGTCCTAGCATCGGTCGGGTGAGCGAGGAGCCGGGGGGTGCGGTCGGGGACGCGGCGGGGCCGCTGACGTTCGTCGCGGAGCGCATCATCGTGTTCGTCGATGCCGTCGTGGCCATCGCCATGACGCTGCTGATCCTGCCGCTCATGGAGAGCGTCGCGGACGTGGCGGACGCCGAGGGCGGCGCGGGGGAGTGGTTCGCCCGGCACGACCAGCAGCTGGTCAGCTTCGTGCTGAGCTTCGTCATCATCGCGATGTTCTGGATCAGCCACCACCGGCTGTTCGCGAAGGTCGAACGGGTGACCGTCCCCCTGCTGTGCATCTCGATGGCGTGGCTGCTGACGATCGTCTGGCTACCGGTGGCCACGGCGATGTCCGGCCGCTTCAGCGACGGGGACGCCGTGGTGAAGGCCGTGTACGTCGGCAGCATGATCGCGACGTGCCTCGTCACCCTCGCGACCCGGCTGTACCTCGCGAGGAACCCGGAGCTGCACGCCATCTCCGGGACCGAGCTGCGCGGTGGCACGGCGGTCGACATCGCGATGGCGTCGCTGTTCGCCGCCGCGCTCGTCCTCGCGGTCACGGTCCCGGGCGTCGGGTACTTCGCCCTGTTCCTCATGTTCCTCGTCGGCCCGGTCCAGAACCTCGTGGCCCGCCGGCTCGGCGTCCCGCGCCGGGCCTGAGCCCCGCGAGCGTCAGCGGACGCCGCGGACCCGGAACTGGATGCTGATGCGCGGGCCGACCGGCCTCGCGGTCTTCGGCACGCAGTGGTCCCAGGTGCGCTGGCACGACCCGCCCATGACGACGAGGTCGCCGTGGCCGGCGGGCACGCGCACCGACGGGCCGCCCTCGCGGGGACGGAGCATCAGGTCGCGCGGGGCGCCGACCGAGAGGATGGCGACCATCGTGTCCTGCTCGCGGCTGCGGCCGATGCGGTCGCCGTGCCACGCGACGGAGTCCTGCCCGTCGCGGTAGAGGCACAGGCCGGCCGTCACGAACGGCTCGCCGAGCTCGGCGGCGTAGTGCGCGGAGAGAACCTCGCGGCACTCGTCGAGGGCGAGGTGGGGGAGGCGCTCGCCCTCGCCGTAGAAGTGCAGCAGCCGCGGGACGTCGACGATCGAGTCGTACATCTGCCGGCGTTCGGCGAACCAGGGGACGTCGCGGCGCAGCGCCTCGTACAGCTCGTCGGCGCCGCCGACCCATCCCGGTCGCTCGTCGACCCACGCGCCGAGCGTGAGCGCGGTGCGCCGAACCGTGTCGCCGAGCGGACGCACCTCGATGCCGTCGGCGAGGTCGAGGAGGGAGCCCTGGAGGACGGCCATGGCAGGACGATACGTGTCAATCGAACACCTGTCCAGTGCTCGGCTCTGGTTGGGTGGGCCCATGGCGGAGGTCGGGGAGCGCGTCGAGGAGGTGGTGCGCGAGCCGGTCGACGTCCCTGCGCTGCGGGCGTGGCTCGTCGCCCACGGTGTCCCGGCCGTCGACGAGGTGGTCACGGCGCCGAGCGGCGCGACCACGCATCGGCGCGACGTACGTGGCGTCGGCCCGGTCGCGGTGGACCTGCCGACCGACGGCGCGCCCCGCCTCGTGGCCCCGGACGCCGCCGGGCTCCAGGTTCTGCGGCGCTGGCTCGGCCTCGACCACGACCCCACCCCGGGCGTCGCGGCTCTCGCCGACGACCCCGTGCTCGGCCCGCTCGTCCGCGCCCGGCCGCACGTCCGCGTGCCCGGGACCCCCGACCCGTTCGAGGCCGCGGTGAACGTCGTCCTCGGCCAGCACGTCTCGCTCGCCGCCGGCCGGGTCTTCGCGGGCCGGCTGGCCGCGGCGCACCCGGTGACGCCCGAGGCGCTCGCCGCCCTCGACCCCGAGGTGCTGCGCGCCGACGTCGGCGTCACCGGGGCCCGGGCGCGCACCCTCGTCGCCCTGGCCCGCGCCGTGCTCGACGGTCTCGAGCTCACCCCGCAGCCCGACCCGGACGCCGGGGCCGCGACCCGGGCCGCCCTCCTCGCGCTCCCCGGCGTCGGCCCGTGGACGGCCGACCTCGTGATGATGCGCTGCCTGCGTGACCCCGACGTCTTCCTGCCCGGTGACCTGGTGCTCCGGAAGGCCCTCGGCGGCGTCACCGCTCGCGAGGCCGCCCGGCGTGCGGAGGCCTGGGCGCCGCACCGCAGCCTCGCCGTGGCCCACCTCTGGACCCACCACGCCCTCGACCCCCGCTGACGACCCGCACGTGCGGGCTTTCCGCGCCCGGGACCGGTCCCGGACAGCGATAACCCCGCACGTGCGGGGTCATCCCGGGGGAGCGGACGGCGGGGGAGCGTGGCGATGTCGGCGCGAGGGCGGAGAATGGGTCGGTGCCCCTCTACCGCGACGAGGCGATCGTCCTGCGCACCCACAAGCTGGGTGAGGCCGACCGCATCGTCACCGTGCTCTCACGGCGCCTCGGCAAGCTGCGCGTCGTCGGGAAGGGCGTGCGGCGCACCAAGTCCCGCTTCGGGGCGCGCCTCGAGCCCGGCATGCACATCGACCTCCAGTGCTACGAGGGCCGCACCCTCGACACCGTCACCCAGGTCGAGACCCTCGACCCGTGGGGCGAGGCGATCGCCCGTGACTACCCGGCGTGGACGGCCGCCACCGCCGTCCTCGAGACCTGCGACCGCCTCACCGAGGAGCGCGAGCCCGCCCTCCAGCAGTACCTGCTCCTCGCCGGGGCGGTGCGCAGCCTCGCCCACCGCGAGCACGACCCCACGCTCGTCCTCGACGCCTACCTCCTGCGGGCGATGGCCGTCGGCGGGTACGCCCCGAGCTTCCACGACTGCGCCAAGTGCGGCGCGCCCGGCCCGCACCGGGCCTTCCACGTCGCCGCCGGCGGGGTGGTCTGCCCGGTCTGCCGGCCCCCGGGCTCGGCGGCACCGGCGCCCGACACCCTCCGCCTGCTCGCCGCGCTGCTCGCCGGCGACTGGGCGCTGGCCGACGCCTCCGACGACAGGAACCGCCGCGAGGGCAGCGGCCTCACCGCGGCCTTCCTCCAGTGGCACCTCGAACGCGGCATCCGCAGCCTCCGTATGGTGGAGCGGTGAGCGCGCCGAACCGGTACGAGACGCCCTTCCCGCACCCCAGCGGCGCCCGACCCCCGGTCATCGACCCGGCCGCGATGCCCCGGCACGTCGCCGTCGTCATGGACGGCAACGGCCGGTGGGCCAACCAGCGAGGGCTGCCACGCACGAAGGGCCACGAGGCGGGGGAGGCCGCGCTCCTCGACGTCGTCGCGGGCGCCATCGAGGTCGGTGTCACCCACCTGTCGGCGTACGCCTTCAGCACCGAGAACTGGAAGCGCAGCCCCGACGAGGTCCGCTTCCTCATGGGCTTCAACCGCGACGTCATCCGCCGCCGGCGCGACCAGCTGCACTCCTGGGGCGTGCGGATGCGCTGGGTCGGCCGCCGGCCGCGCCTGTGGGGCTCGGTCATCAAGGAGCTCGAGGTCGCCCAGGAGCTGACGCGGCACAACACCGGGCTGACGCTCTACTTCTGCGTCAACTACGGCGGCCGGGCCGAGATCGGCGACGCGGTGCAGCGGCTCGCCGAGGACGTCGCCGCCGGCCGACTCAAGGCCCGCAGCGTCGACGAGCGCACCGTCGCCCGCTACCTGCCCGAGCCCGACATGCCCGACGTCGACCTCTTCGTCCGCTCCTCCGGCGAGCAGCGCACGAGCAACTTCCTGCTCTGGCAGAGCGCCTACGCCGAGATGGTCTTCCAGGACCGGCTCTGGCCCGACTACGACCGCCGCGACCTCTGGGCCGCCGTGCAGTCCTACGTCGACCGCGAGCGCCGCTACGGCGGGGCGGTCGACGCCCCGGCCGCCCCGGCCGCCACCGTCGAGGGCTGAGCGCTGTCGGTGCGCGGCCCTAGCCTCCGGCCATGATCACGCCCGAGGCGGTCCTCCGCCTGCTCCCCGAGGTCGCCTCGATCGCGGCCGAGCTCGTCCGCCACCCCGAGGTCGCCCGCCGCTGGGAGGCCGAGAGCGCCTGCGTGGGGATGACCGTCGGCGGGCTCGCCCACCACCTCGCCTCGCAGGCCCGCAACACCGTCCTGCTGCTCGACGCCGACCCGGTCGAGGCCGAGGTCCTCACCGTCGAGCAGCACTACCAGCAGGCCCCGTGGGTGCGCGCCGGGCTCGACGACGCCGCCAACTCCTCGATCCGCGACGCCGCCGACCAGCGCGCCGACGCCGGCCCCGAGGCGCTCCTCGCATCCCTCGACCCCGAGCTCGAGGCCTTGGCACGGGTCCTCGCCCCGGTCCTCGACGGCACCCGCACCGAGCCGGTGTTCGTCCCGTGGCAGGGCTGGTCGCTCACCGTCGCCGACTTCGCGCTCACCCGGGTGATGGAGTGCCTCGTGCACTCCGACGACCTCGCGGCCAGCATCGGCGTCGAGACGCCGCAGTTCCCGCCGGAGGCCGGGTACGCCACCCTCGGCCTGCTGGCCTCGGTCGCCGCCGACCGGCACGGCCAGACCGCGATGGTGCGTCACCTCAGCCGCCCGCAGCGGGCCGCCGGCCCGGTCAGCGCCTTCTAGCGGCGCGCGGCGCAGTCGGCGCAGAGGCCGTCGATCTCCACCGTGTGTCGCACGGCGGTGAAGCCGTGCTCGGCCGCGACGGCCTCGGCCCAGCGCTCCACGGCGTCGCCGGTCACCTCGACGGCCAGCCCGCACGACCGGCACACGACGTGGTGGTGGTGGTCGTCGGTGGCGCACGAGCGGTACACCGCCTCGCCGTCGGCGGTGCGGATGACGTCGACCTCGCCGTCGCCGGCCATCGCCTGGAGGTTGCGGTAGACGGTCGCGAGCCCGACCCGCTCGCCGCGGCCGGCCAGGGCGGCGTGGATCTCCTGCGCCGAGCGGAACTCGGCCGTGCCCACGAGGGCGTCGGCGATCGCCGCGCGCTGGCGGGTGGGGCGCCGCTCGGTGCGCTGCTCGGTCATCGGGTGCCGACCTCCTCGTGCCGTCCGTGCTCGTCGTAGTGGCCCTCGTGCGCGGCGTGCCGGTGGCCGTCGTGCAGGTAGTCGACGTGACCGTCGTGCTCGACCGCCTCGTGCCCGCACCGGGGGCCGTGCTCGTGGTCGTGCCGCTCGGCCCTCCGGTGCGCGGCCCGGCGGGCCTGCCCGACCAGCGCCGTGACGACGGTGACCCCGAGGAAGAGGCCGATGGCCAGCAGGACGATGGTTCCGCCGGACGGCGTGCCGGCCTCGTACGACAGGGCGACCCCGCCGACGCTCGAGACGACGCCGACGAGCACCGCCCAGCGCACGCTCGCCCCGAAGCTGCGGGCGAGCAGCTGGGCGGTGGCGTTCGGCACGATCATCAGGGCGCTGATGAGCAGCAGCCCGACGATCCGCATCGAGACGACGACGGTGACGGCGGTGAGCACGGCGAGGACGAGGTTGTAGGCGAGCACCGGCAGCCCCGCCGAGCGCGCGTACTCCTCGTCGTTGGCGACCGCGAAGAAGCGTTGCCGCAGAACCGTGGTGACGACGAGCACGACGACCGCGAGGGTCGCGAGCAGGACGAGGTCGCCCGAGCTCGTCGTGAGGATGGCGCCGAAGAGGTAGGCGGTGAGGTTCGACGGGTTGCTCGCCGACGAGCGCGCGATGAGCACGACGCCGAGGGCGATGCCGCCGTAGAACATCACCGCGAGGGCGACGTCGCCGCTCGTGCGACCACTGGCCCGGATCAGCTCGATGGCCACCCCGGCGAGGACCGCGGCGACGAGGGCCGTCAGCACGGGCTGCTGCCCGGTGAGGATGCCGACCGCCACCCCCGCGAGGGCGACGTGCCCCATCCCGTCGCCGATGAGCGACATCCGGCGCTGGACGAGGAAGGTGCCGACGAGCGGCGCGGCGACACCGGCGAGCAGCGCCGCGACGAAGGCCTGGCGCATGAAGTCGAGGGCGAGCATCTCGCTCACGGGTGGACCTCCCGCGGGGCGTCGAAGGGTCCGCCGACGGGGGCCGGCCGGCCCGGGGCGTGGTCGTCGTGGTGGTGGGCACCGCCCGGAGCGTGGTCGGCGAGGTGCGCCGCGTACGCCGTCGGGGTGCCGTCGAAGTCGAGGTGGCCGCCGTCCATGCAGACGATGCGGGTGACGACGTCGTGGAGGGCGTCGAGCTCGTGGGTGACGATGAGCATCGAGGTGCCCTCGGCCGCCAGCCGGCGCAGGGTCTCGGCGAGGGCGGCCTGGCTGGCGCGGTCGACCCCGGCGGTCGGCTCGTCCATGACGAGCAGGTCGGGGCGCCCGGCGAGGGCCCGCGCGATGAGGACCCGCCGCTGCTGTCCGCCGGAGAGCGAGGCGACCTCCTCGTCGGCGCGGTCGGCCAGCCCGACGGCGGCGATCGAGGCGGCCACGACCTCGCGGTCGGTGCGCCCGGCGGGTCGCCACCACGGCCGGTGCGGCAGGCGCCCGACGGCGACGATCTCGGTGACCGTCGCCCGGACCGCGGCCGAGAGCGAGTGGCGCTGCGGGACGTAGCCGATGCGGGTGTGCTCGTGGAAGCGCTCGCGGGGGACGCCGAGGAGGAGCACCTCGCCGCCCTGGTGCTCGCTGAGGCCGAGCAGGCCGCGCACGAGGGTCGACTTGCCCGACCCGTTCGGACCGAGGAGCGCGACGACCTCGCCGGCGCGCACCGTGAGGTCCACCCCGGAGACGACCGCGCGGTCGGCGTACCCGAAGGCCGCCGACCGCAGGTCGATGAGGGGGGCGTCGCTCACCGGCACTGCTGCCCCTTCTCGAGCGTCGCGAGGTTGCTGCGCATCACCTCAAGGTAGTCCGTGCCCTTCGAGGTCTCGGTGATCCCCTCGATCGGGTCGAGCACGGCGACGGTGGCGCCGGTCTCGCGGGCGAGGGTCTCGGCGAGGGCGGGCGAGACGAGGGTCTCGGCGTACACGGTCTTCACGTGGTGCTCCTCGACGTGGGCGGCGAGGTCGCGCAGCGTCGCGGCGTCCGGCTCGGCGTCGGGGGAGATGCCCGCGATGCCCTCCTGCGAGAGGCCGTAGCGCTGTGCGAGGTAGGCGAAGGCGGCGTGGCCCGTCACGAGGTCGGTGCTGGCGCACGACGCGAGCCCGGTGCGGTAGTCCTCGTCGAGGGTGCTCAGCTCGGCGACGACCCTCGCGGCCCCGGCGCGGTACTGCGCGGCGTGCGCGGGGTCGGCGGTGGCGAACCGCTCGCCGACGGCGGTGGCGACCTTCTCGAAGCGCACCGGGTCGAGCCAGAAGTGCGGGTCCTTCCCGCCCTCGTGGGCCGCGTGCTCGTCCTCGCTCTCACCGGAGTGGTCGTGGCCCTCCTCGGTCGCCGCGAGGCTGAGGTCGGCCGCCGACGAGACGTCGAACCCGGCGTCCTCCGCCTGGCTGCGGACGGCGTCGTCGACCGCCGGCTGGAACCCCTCGAGGTAGACGACGACGTCGGACTGCGCCATCTCGCCGACGTCCTTGGGGGTCAGCTCGAGGTCGTGCGGCTCGGCGCCCGGCTTCGTGAGCGAGCGGACGTCGACGAGGTCGCCGCCGATCTGCTCCGAGACCCACTGCAGCGGGTAGAAGGCCGCGGACACCCCGAGGGCGGCCTCACCCGACCCGCCGGCCTCCGACGAGCTCCCGCACCCGGCGAGCACGAGCAGCGGCGGGACGGCGAGGGTGAGGAGGGCGCGCTTCATGACAACGATTCTCATTCAGGATGAGAACCGTTGTCAAATCGTGGAGCCCGTCAGGTGCGGGGGAAGGCCTGGGTGAGCATCACGGCGACCATGAGCCCGATGACGGCGAGCCGCATCAGCTGCTCGGTGAAGGTGAGCCGCGGCCAGGCGAGGGCGAGGATCCAGGCGAGGACGAGCACGACGACGCCGATGAGCAGCCACCCCGGCGAGGGCAGGAAGATGCCGGCGACCACGAGCGCGAGGACGACGAGGAAGGGGAGGAACCGCGGCAGCCCGTTCAGCCACGTCACCGCGGGCAGGCTGGCACGTTCGAAGGACTCACGCAGGCTCGACACGGTGCCCCAGCGTACGGGCTCCGCGGGAACCGGTTCGAGGAGGCCCGGGCCGCGCGGATAGCCTTGCGCCCATGGCCGCCCCCACCTCCGTCGTCGACACCGTCGTCTCCCTCTGCAAGCGCCGGGGGTTCGTCTTCCCGTGCGGCGAGATCTACGGCGGCACGCGCTCGGCGTGGGACTACGGACCGCTCGGCGTCGAGCTCAAGGAGAACATCAAGCGGCAGTGGTGGAAGGCGATGGTCACCGGCCGCGAGGACGTCGTCGGCCTCGACTCCTCGATCATCCTGCCCCGCCAGACCTGGGTCGCCTCCGGCCACGTCGGCGAGTTCACCGACCCGCTCACCGAGTGCCAGTCCTGCCACAAGCGCTTCCGCGTCGACCACATGCAGGAGGCCATCGCCGAGAAGGAGGCGAAGAAGGGCAAGGAGGTCGACCCCGACTCCATCGCGCTCTCCGACATCGCCTGCCCGAACTGCGGCACGCGGGGCCAGTGGACCGAGCCGCGCGAGTTCAACATGATGCTCAAGACCTACCTCGGCGTCATCGAGGACGAGTCCGGCCTGCACTACCTGCGGCCCGAGACCGCGCAGGGCATCTTCGTCAACTTCCTCAACGTCATGCAGGCCTCGCGCCGGAAGCCGCCGTTCGGCATCGGCCAGACCGGCAAGAGCTTCCGCAACGAGATCACGCCGGGCAACTTCATCTTCCGGACCCGCGAGTTCGAGCAGATGGAGATGGAGTTCTTCGTCAAGCCCGGCGAGGACGAGGAGTGGCACCAGTACTGGATCGAGGAGCGGACCCGCTGGTACACCGACCTCGGCATCCGCTCGGAGAACCTGCGGCACTACGAGCACCCGCAGGAGAAGCTCTCGCACTACTCCAAGCGCACGGTCGACATCGAGTACCGGTTCAACTTCGCCGGCAGCGAGTGGGGCGAGCTCGAGGGCATCGCCAACCGCACCGACTTCGACCTCTCGACGCACAGCAAGCACTCGGGCACCGACCTCGTCTACTTCGACCAGACCACGGGGGAGAAGTACACCCCCTACGTCATCGAGCCCGCGGCCGGCCTCTCCCGCAGCCTGATGACCTTCCTCGTCGACGCCTACACCGAGGACGAGGCCCCGAACACCAAGGGCGGCGTCGACAAGCGCACGGTGCTGCGCCTCGACCCGCGCCTGGCGCCGGTCAAGGCGGCGGTGCTTCCGCTGTCGCGCAACGCCGACCTCTCGCCCAAGGCCAAGGACCTCGCGGCGACGCTGCGCCGGCACTGGAACATCGAGTTCGACGACGCCGGAGCCATCGGCCGCCGCTACCGCCGTCAGGACGAGATCGGGACGCCGTTCTGCCTCACCGTCGACTTCGACACCCTCGAGGACCAGGCGGTCACCATCCGCGAGCGCGACGCGATGACCCAGGAGCGGGTCGCGCTCGACCAGGTCGAGGGCTACCTGGCCCAGCGCCTCGTCGGCTGCTGAGCCGCAGCGGCGACGGTCAGCCGGCGTCGCCGTACTCGGCCCAGACAGCCTCGGCCTCGGGCACCCGCCCGGCCCGGTCGAGCGCCCGGGCCAGGGCCGCCGCGACCTCGACGCGCTCGTCGGTGAGGCCGGCGGCGTGCAGGTCGCGGGCCGAGCGGCGCAGCACGGGCTCGGCCTCCTCGAGGCGGTCGGCCTCGGCGAGGACGACGCCGGTCTCGGCCCGCAGCACGAGCTCGAAGTCGCCACCGACGAGCGCCTCGGCGCGGGCCAGGCGCTCGAGGGCCTCGTCGGTGCGCCCCGCCTCGGCGAGGACGTGCGCCCCCTCGCGCAGGACGTCGGGCTCGAGGACCTCGGGGTCGAACGGGTCCTCGCCCTGCGCCCCGGGTGCGAGGGTCGCCGCGAAGGCCTCGACCTCGGGGAGGACGGTGTCGAGGTCGGCGAGCCCGCCGTCGACGTCGCCCGAGGCCGCCCGCACCGCCGCGCGTGAGCGCAGTGCCTCGAGGAGCACCGGGAGGGTCGCGCTGCGCCGGGCGAGGGCGACCGCGGCGTCGAGGTCGGTGGCGGCGGCGCCGAGGTCCTCGCCGTCCCACGCAGCGGTGCCCGCCCGGTAGCGGGAGTGCGCGGCCTCCTCGGTGCGTCCGGCCGCCTCGAAGGCCTCGGCGGCGATGTCGAAGGCGGCCTTCGCCTGCTCGAAGGCCTCGAGGGCCAGGGCCGCGTTGCCGAGGGCCCAGGCGGTGGGCCCGAGCAGCTCGGGGACCTCGCGGCGCACGACCGGGACGGCCGCCGCGAGCAGCTCGGCGGCCTCGACCGGCCGGTCCTGCTCGACCCACGACAGGCCGAGGTGGCGCTGGGCCACGGCGAGCGCGACGGGGTCGCGCAGCCGGACGGCGAGCGCGAGGGCGTCGGCGGCGCGCGGCTCGAGCTCGGCCCAGGCGCCGCGGTCGACGACGAGGTCGCACCACGCGAAGAGCACGGCCATCCGGGTGCCGTCGGGGACACCGGGGTACGCGGCGGCGCGGCCGTAGAGGGCCTCCGCCTGCTCGACGTCGCCGGCGGCCCGGGCCACGCGCGCCCGCAGGTCGAGCCCCTGCACCGTGAGCACCGGGTGCCCGGCCGCCAGGGACCCGGCCTCGTCGAGCAGCCGGTGGCCCTCCACGGGGTCGGCGCCGAGGACCAGCGGCGCGGCGTCGAGGAGGCAGAGCGCCCGCCGGTACGGCTGGTGGAGGTCGCCGTGCTCGTCGGCAGCACGCAGCAGCAGGGCGACGGTGTCGGCGGGGCGCGTGGAGAGCGCGTACCAGCGACGGCTGGCCGCCGCCGCCTCGCCCCAGCCGGCCGCGTCGAGCGCGTCGACCGCGGCCACGGCCCGCTCCCGCGCCCGGCCGACCTCGGGGGCGTCGGCGCCGAAGGCGACCACGGCCTCACGGACGTCGAGCACGGCGAGCTCGCAGGCGGCGTGCGCCGCACCCTCGTCGTCACCGGCCCGGCGGGCCTCCTCGACCGCCTCGTCGAGGCGGAGCCGCTCGCGCACGGCGTCGCGGAGCAGGTGCACCGAGCTGCGGTCGAGCAAAGCCGCGGCGGACCAGTGCTCGGGGTCCGCGAGCAGCGGCAGGGCCTCCTCGCGGGTCTCCAGCCAGCCGCGGAGGAGCCGCTCGAGGGCGGGGTCGAGGTCGCGTCGCCAGCGGCGGGCACGCTCGGCGATCTCGACGACCTCCGCGGCGTCGGTGGGCGGCCGCAGCCGTGACCCCGCCGCGGCCGGCGGCGCGGGCAGGCGGGTGGGGGGCAGCGTCGGCTCGGGGGAGACGCCCCGGTCGTCGAGGGCGGCCGCGAGGGCGTCGGAGGCCGCGGTGTCCCCGGCCGCGGCGTCGAGGCGGCCGGCCAGCCCGAGGGCGAGCGCCTCGAGCTCGGACTCGGCGGCGGCGGCGTCGCGGTGGCCGACCCGCTCGGGGTCCATCCCCAGCGCCCGCGCGTGGCGCAGCACCCAGCCCGCCGTGCCCGCCAGCCACATCCGCTCGGCGTCGTCGGTGAGGGTGTCGACGCGGTCGACGCGGGGGAGCAGGAGGTCGAGGGCGCGGTCGGTGTTGCCCAACCGGACGAGGGCCCGCAGGCAGGCCGCGACGCCGAGCGTGCCGCCCTCGGCGTCGGCGAGCACCGGCCAGCAGCCGCGGAAGGCGGCGACCGCCCGGTCGAGCTCGCCCGCCGAGGCGAGCGCCTCGACCTCCCGGGCGGCGGCGAGCGCGTCGGCCCCACCCCCCGCGACGTCGGGGGCGGGCTCGACCTCGGGTGGCTCGCTCATGACGTCGAGCCAACCAGATCGGTGCGACGATGGCGCGAGGAGGTGTCGACGATGGCGGGCGAGGGAGCCGGAGGGCGCGCGGCGTCGGACTTCGTCGAGTTCGCAGGCGCCCACGAGGGCCCGGCGTTCCGGGCCGCCGTCGTCGTCTGCGGGGACCCGGTCACCGCCGAGCGCGTGGTCCTCGAGGCGCTGACCGCCGTCGCCGCCGACTGGGGCGAGGCGCGGGAGGCCGGCCCGGCCGCCACCCTCCGGACCGCCGTGCACCGCCGGGCGCTCGCCGCGTGCGGTGCCGACCCCGACGCCGGCGGGGCGGCGGCTCCGGACACACCCCCCGACCCGGATCCCGGCGCGACCGCCGACTCGTGGGGCGTCGACCTGCTCACCGAGCGGCGCAGCGCCGTCCGCGCGGTCCTCGCCGGACTCACGCCCCGGCAGCGCGTCGTCGCCGCGGTGCGGTGGCTCGAGGAGCGCCCCGACCGCGAGACCGCCGAGCTGGCCCACCTCGACGCCGCCCGGCTGCGGGACGCCGTCGACGTGGTCCGGGCCCGGCTCGGGGTGCTCGTCCACGGCGAGGACGCCACCGTCGAGGCCTCCGACGACGAGCTGCGCGAGCTGCTCGAGCTCGCCTCCGACGACCTCGACGAGCCGGCCCTCGCCGAATCCGCCTGGGCCGCCGCGGAGCAGCGGCGGCGCACCGTGCGCCGGCGCGGGCTCGTGGCCGGGGCGGTCGTCCTCGCCGGCGGGGCGGTGGCGGTGGCGGTCACCGGGCGCGACACCCCGGCACCCCGGGTGGCCCCGTCGTCCTCCGCCACCTCGAGCACCGGCGGGCCGGGCCGGCTCCAGGGCGTGCCGGTCGACGGGGTGGGCGTCTACCTCGCCCCCGAGCCGTCCCTCGAGACCCGGCTGCCCCTCTACCCGGACGCCGCCCGGCTCGCGCTGCCGCAGCGGCTCGGACCCGGCCGCGACCGCCCGCTCGAGATCCTCTCGCCGGCCGGCACGACGGCCTCCGTGCGGGCGGTCTTCCTCGTCCGGGTCGAGGGCGGCGTCCAGCCGGCCCTCTTCCTGCCGCGGCAGTCCACGCGCCTCCAGCTCGTCGCCATGGCGCCGCTGCGGCCCACGGTCGACGCCGGCGGCAACACCGGGCTCCGCCTCGGTCCGCGATCGGTCGACGGCGAGCGCCGGAGGGTGGTCTTCGCCCAGCCCGGCGCCGTCGTCGTCCTCGAGGTGCACTCGGCCCGCACCCACCGGCTCGCCGTCCCCGACGAGCACCTGGGGACCGCCGGGTGGGCGACCGACGGCCGGACCATCGTGGCCGCGAGCGACGACGCCGGATGGCTCGTCGACTCCGTCACCGGGAAGGCGACGCGGGCGAAGGCGCCGGTCCTCGCCGGCTGGGCGGACATCGCCGTCACCGGCGGCCCGGCGACCCTGCGGTCCTTCGCCGGCGACGGCCGGCTCACGACCTCGCGCGAGCTCGCCGGGCCGGACCTCGACGTGCAGGGCGAGTCGGTATCGAACACCGAGGGATGGGCTTGTCGCGCAGCGTTCTTCGGCGCGGTGCGGGCCACCGGCAACCGCATGCAGGGGCTGGCCGCCGTCCAGGGCGACCTGCGACCGTCGCCGCGCATCCTCGCTGCGGCGGCGACGGAGGACGTGCCGCTCGCCGCGTACCGTCCGCTGGCGTGGGGTCCGCGCGACACGGTGCTCCTCGAGTCGCGCTCGTTCACCGCCGAGGTCGAGGCGCTGCGCGTCCTCGCGTGGGACGTCATCGAGAACCGCCTGTACCGGGTGGCCGAGGTCGACCGCCCGGCGTCCGAGGCCGACACCGACCAGGGGTTCACCGGCGCCTGGTGCCTCTAGCGTCGGCCGGGGTCAGCCGGGGTCGGGACCGAGGGCGACCGGTCGCGCGGTGTCCTCGATCCACTCGCTCCACGACCCGACGTAGGGGATCGCCTCGATGCGCGCGGTGTGCAGCGCGAGGGCCATCTGCGCCGCCGTGACGCCGCTGCCGCAGCTCGTGCCGACCGGGGTGTCGCGGTGCACGCCGACGCCCGCTGCGACCTCGCGGACCCGGGCCGGCGGGAGGAACGTGCCGTCGTCGGCGAGCAGGTCGGTCATCGGGAGGTTGACGGCACCGGGGACGTGCCCGGCCAGCCGG
Organism: Phycicoccus sonneratiae; assembly: GCF_016887965.1. Classification (GTDB taxonomy): domain Bacteria; phylum Actinomycetota; class Actinomycetes; order Actinomycetales; family Dermatophilaceae; genus Phycicoccus; species Phycicoccus sonneratiae. The sequence goes on along the minus strand of NZ_JAFDVD010000001.1, from coordinate 108,741 downwards.
TCGATGGGCTCGACCTCGCCGCGGTAGCGCTCGGCGGCCCGGACGTCGAGCAGCACGCCGGCGCGGGCCATCGTCGCCGCACCCTCGGCGTCGAGGACGGGGACCGACCCCGGCCGCACGACGAGGTCGCCGCGGGACGGGGTCGGCACCTCGGTGCTCACCGGGCCGCCGGCGCGCTGCCAGGCCGCGAGCCCGCCGTCGAGCACCCGGACCTGCGGGTGGCCGGCCCAGCGCAGCACCCACCAGGCGCGGGCCGCCGACAGCGAGGTCCGCTGGTCGTAGACGACGACCTCGTCGTCGTCGTGGACACCGGCGGCCCGCAGCGCCTCCTCGAGGACGGCGGGGTCGGGGAGGGGATGGCGCCCGCGCGCGCCCGGCGGCCCGGCGAGGGCGTCGTCGAGGTCGAGGAACGGGGCCCCCGGCAGGTGCGCAGCGGCGTACCGCTCGCGGCCGGGCGTGCCGACGAGGGCGTACTGGACGTCGAGGACCCGCACCTCGTCGCGGGCCAGGGCGGTCGCGAGGTCGGCGGCGGTGATGAGCGCGCTCATCGGCTCATCCAACCACCGGCGCCCGGGCCGGGGTGGTGTGCAGCGGTGCGCGAGGATGGCCGGGTGGCTCCTCGCGTCCGGCTCGTCCTCGTCCACGGCTCCCAGCTGAGCCGGGCGATGTGGGCGCGCTACCCCGCCCTCCTCGGGCCGGACGTCGACCTCGTCCTCCCCGACCTGCCCGCGCACGGCGCCCGCCGCGGCGAGCCGTTCACCTGGGACGGCGCCCTCGAGGTCGTGGGCGAGGCGGTCGGCACCGACGACGGCGTCCCGGTGGTCCTCGCGGGGCACAGCCTCGGCGGGTACGTGGCGATGGCGTGGGCGGCCCGGAACCCGACGCGCCTGCACGGCCTCGGGCTGCTCGGGGCGTCGGCCGTGCCGGCGGGCCCCGGCGCCGCGCTCTACCGGGGGCTGGCCCGAGTCGAGCACCGCCTCGGCCCGGACCGGATGGCCCGGGCGCTGGACCGCCAGTTCGACGCCCTGCTGCCGCCGGCGTTCGCGGCCCTGCTCAAGGAGGCCGGCTACGGCTTCGACGGCATCCCGGACGCCTGGGCCGGGGTCATGGGGCAGTGCCGCCCGGAGATGCTCGCCGGGGTCACGGCGCCGGTGCTGCTCGTCAACGGCCAGCTCGACCAGCTGCGGGTCGACGTCCGGCGCTTCCGTCGGGCCGCCCGCTCGGCGCCGTGGGTGCACGTCGTCACCGTCCCGCGCGGCCTGCACGTCTTCCCGCTGACCCACCCCGCCGAGACCGTCGCCGCCCTCTGGGAGCTCGTCTCCTGGGCCCGCCGTCCGGCCTGACCGCCCGGCGCCGATTCACGGTCCGGGCCCGGCCCGGGCGACAATGGGCGGCGCCATGACCACCACCACCACCGCCACCGCCACCGCCACCGCGCCCGTGCTGCCGCCGCTGCACATCGGCCGCCACGTCATCGAGTCGCCCGTCGTCCTCGCGCCGATGGCCGGCATCACCAACAGGGCCTTCCGCCTGCTGTGCCGCGAGTACGGGGCGGCCGGGCTCGAGGCGGGCGGTGCGTCCGGCGCCAGCAGCCTCTACGTCGCCGAGATGGTCACCTCGCGCGCCCTCGTCGAGCGGACCCCCGAGACGATGCGGCTCATCTCGCACGGGCCCGAGGAGACGCCGCGCTCGGTGCAGCTGTACTCGGTCGACCCCGCGACGGCCGGCCTGGCCGCCCGGATGCTCGTCACCGAGGACCTCGCCGACCACATCGACCTCAACTTCGGCTGCCCGGTCCCCAAGGTCACGCGCAAGGGCGGCGGCGCGGCGCTGCCGTGGAAGACCGACCTGTTCCGGGGGATCGTCTCCGCGGTCGTCCGGGAGGCGTCGCGCCACGACGTGCCGGTCACCGTCAAGATGCGGGTCGGCATCGACGCCGAGCACGTCACCTACCTCGACGCCGGGCGGATCGCCGAGGCCGAGGGGGCGGCGGCGGTCGCGCTGCACGGCCGGACGGCGGCCCAGGCGTACTCGGGGCAGGCCGACTGGGAGGCCATCGCGCGGCTCAAGGAGGCCGTCACCTCCGTGCCGGTGCTCGGCAACGGTGACATCTGGTCGGCGGAGGACGCGCTCGAGATGGTGCGGCGCACCGGGTGCGACGGCGTCGTCGTCGGACGCGGGTGCCTCGGCCGGCCGTGGCTCTTCACCGACCTCGCGGCGGCGTTCGCCGGGTCCGACGCGCGGGTGCGGCCGGGGCTGCGCGAGGTGACGTCGGTGCTGCGCCGGCACGCCGAGTACCTCGTCGACTTCTACGACGGCGACGAGCTGCGCGGCTGCCGCGACATCCGCAAGCACATCGCCTGGTACCTCAAGGGCTTCCCGGCCGGGTCGACGGTGCGCAACCAGCTGGCGCTCGTCGACTCGCTCGCCGCCCTCGACGACCTCATCGGGTCGATGGACCTCGACGCGCCGTGGCCGGGGGAGCCGGCCGAGGGCCCGCGCGGCCGGGCCGGCTCGCCGCGGGTCGTCGCGCTGCCGGAGAACTGGCTGCGCGGGCGCGAGCTCGACGAGGCCCAGCGGGCCCAGGTGGCCCAGGCCGAGCTGTCGGTCTCCGGCGGCTGAGGCGCGTCAGCCCCGGGTGCGGTCGCGGCCGGGGCCGTCGTCCCGCCCGAACACGCCGACCGAGATCCACGCCAGCGCGACGACGACCCCGCCGATCGCGGCGTAGCCCTTCGGCGTCTCGTCGAAGAGCGCGAAGCTCGCTCCGTAGAGCAGCGTGATGGCGAGGGCGGCGAACGCGAGGTACCGACGGTTCATGCCTCGACCCTAGGCGGCGCCACCCCGCTGCGGGTCCACCGGCCGACGGACCCCGGGTCCACCGCCCGGTCGTCCACGGGTGCTGTGCGCTGTCGGGGGTGGCGGGCAGGATGGGCGGGTGAGCGAGAGCATCGGCACCCCCGGCGGCACCCCCGAGAAGCCGGCGCTGTTCTTCGCGGACGGCGCCGAGTTCGGTCGCTGGCTCGCGGCGAACCACGACACCGCGCCCGACCTCTGGATGGGGCTGTGGAAGAAGGACTCCGGCCGCGGCGGCATTACCTGGGCCGAGGCCGTCCGCGAGGCGCTCTGCTGGGGCTGGATCGACAGCCGCGCCGAGCGCATCGACGAGCACGCCCGGCGCCAGCGCTGGACCCCGCGGCGCACGGGCAGCAACTGGAGCGCCGTCAACGTCACCGCGGTCGAGGAGCTCACGGCGCAGGGTCGGATGCAGCCGAGCGGCCTGGCCGCCTTCGCCCAGCGGCGCGAGGACCGCACGGGCGTCTACTCCTTCGAGCGCCCCGATGCCGTGCTCACGGCCGACGAGGAGGCGACAGTGCGGGCCGACCCCGCCGCGGCCGCCTTCTGGGACGCCGCCACGGCCGGGTACCGCAAGATCGTCACGCACTGGCTGCACGAGGCCAAGCAGGAGGCCACCCGGGCCCGCCGGCTGGCGATGCTCGTCGAGGACTGCGCCGCCGGCCGGCTCGTGAAGTTCCAGCGCTACGGCGACGTGCCCGGCTGGGTGGCCCGGGCCGCCGCCGCCGCCGAGGCCGCGCGAGGGTCGTAGGCTCCACCGCGTGACGTACTCCGCGCGCGACCGGGAGCGCTGGGTCGCGGAGGACCCCGCCCAGAAGCGTTCCGACCGTGACGACTTCGCGCGCGACCGCGCCCGCGTCCTGCACTCCTCGGCCCTGCGCCGGCTCTCGGCCAAGACCCAGGTCGTCGCCCCGGCGTCCGACGACTTCGTCCGCAACCGGCTGACGCACTCGCTCGAGGTGGCCCAGATCGGCCGCGAGCTCGGGGCGGCGCTCGGCTGCAACGCCGACGTCGTCGACACCGCCTGCCTCGCCCACGACCTCGGCCACCCGCCCTTCGGCCACAACGGCGAGACCGCGCTCGACGCCGTCGCGGCCGGCATCGGCGGCTTCGAGGGCAACGCCCAGACCCTGCGCCTGCTCACCCGCCTCGAGGCCAAGCGCACGCACCCCGACGGGCGGCCCGCCGGGCTCAACCTCACCCGCGCCAGCCTCGACGCCTCGACGAAGTACCCGTGGCGCCGTGGCGGGTCGCCCTCTCCCACGACGAAGTTCGGCGTCTACGAGGACGACCTCGACGTCTTCGCCTGGGTGCGCGCCGGGGCCCCGGAGAGCCGGCGGTCCTTCGAGGCCGAGGTGATGGACTGGTCCGACGACGTCGCCTACTCGGTGCACGACGTCGAGGACGCCGTCGCCTCCGGATGGCTCGACCCGCGCCGGCTGCGCGACCGCGCCGACGTCGAGGCGGTCCTCGAGGTCGCGGCCCGGGTGTACGGCGGCGGGTTCGACGGCGACGAGCTCGGGGCCGCCCTCGAGCGGGTCCTCGCCTCCGGGGCGGTGCCCGAGGCCCACGACGGCTCGCGCCGCGCGCTGGCCGCCCTCAAGGACATGACCTCGCGCCTCATCGGTCGCTTCGCCGTCGCCGTCGAGAGCGCGACCCGGGAGGCCCACGGTGACGGCGCCCTCGTGCGCCACGAGGCCTCGCTCGTCGTCCCCGACGGCGCCCGCGCCGAGACGGTCGTCCTCAAGGCCGTGGCCGCCCGCTACGTGATGCTCGCCGCCGAGCGCGTGGCGGTGTACGAGGAGCAGCGCGAGGTCGTCGCCGAGCTCGTCGCCGCGTACGAGGCCGACCCCTCGCGCCTCGACCCCGCCCTGCGCGCGGACCACGACGACGCCCCCGACGACGGCGCCGCGCTGCGGGTCGTCGTCGACCAGGTCGCCTCCCTCACCGACGTGCGCGCCCTCGAGCTGCACCGCCGGTGGTGCCGGCGCTGAGCACCGCCCGGCGGCCCGACACCCCCACGACCTAGACTCACGCACGAGTCGAGAAGGGTTGGGGTCGGGTGCCGGGTCGGATCAGGGCCGAGGACGTCGCGTCGGTCAAGGAGCGGTCGTCCATCGAGGACGTCGTCCGCGACCACGTCACGCTGCGCCCGGCCGGCGTCGGCTCGCTCAAGGGGCTCTGCCCGTTCCACGACGAGAAGACCCCGAGCTTCACCGTGCGCCCCACGGTCGGCAGCTACCACTGCTTCGGCTGCGGCGAGGGCGGCGACGTCATCAGCTTCGTGCAGAAGGTCGAGCACCTCACGTTCACCGAGGCCGTCGAGCGCCTCGCCGCCAAGGCCGGCATGGAGCTGCGGTACGAGGAGGGGGGCGGCCCGCGCGAGGGCGGCACCTCGCTCGGCAAGCGCTCGCGGCTCCTCGAGGCGCACCGCACGGCCGAGGAGTACTACACCGGCCTGCTCCTCGACCGCACCCGCACCGACGCCCGCACCGGTCGCGACTTCCTGCGCGAGCGGGGGTTCGACGGTGCGGCGGTCGAGCACTTCGGCGTCGGCTTCGCCCCCGGGGACGGCGACGCCCTCACCCGTCACCTGCTCCAGCGCGGGTTCACCGACGACGAGCTCGTCACCGGCGGGCTCTCCGGCCGCGGCAGCCGGGGCCTCTACGACCGGTTCCGCGGGCGGCTCGTCTGGCCGATCCGCGACACCACCGGCGACACCGTCGGCTTCGGCGCCCGGCGGCTCTTCGACGACGACCGCATCGCCGCGAAGTACCTCAACACCTCCGAGACGCCCATCTACAAGAAGTCGACCGTGCTCTACGGCCTCGACCTCGCGAAGAAGGCGATCCGCGACGACCGCCGGGCGGTCGTCGTCGAGGGCTACACCGACGTCATGGCCGCGCACCTCTCCGGCGTCGAGGCGGCCGTGGCCACCTGCGGCACGGCGTTCGGCGTCGAGCACATCAAGATCCTCCGGCGGATCATGCGTGACGAGGCCGACCAGGCGCCCGCCAAGGTCGTCTTCACCTTCGACGGCGACAAGGCTGGCCAGGCTGCGGCGATGAAGGCCTTCGGGCAGGACCAGCGCTGGGTCGCGCAGTCCTTCGTCGCCGTCGCGCCCGACGGGATGGACCCCTGCGAGCTGCGCCTGGCCAAGGGCGACGCCGCCGTCGCGGCCCTCGTCGACGACGCCGTCCCGATGTTCGAGTTCGCCGTGCGCACGACCATCCGCCGCTTCGACCTCGAGACCGCCGAGGGCCGGGTGCAGGCGATGAAGGCCGTCGCGCCCATCATCGGCTCGATCCGCGACGCCAGCCTGCGCCCGGAGTACACGCGCACGGTGTCGGGGTGGCTGGGCCTCGAGGTCGAGCAGCTCGCCGACGCCGTGCGCCACGCCCCGAAGCTCGTGCCCCCCGACGAGCACGAGCGCCGCCCGTCCGGCACCGACGAGGTCCCCGAGCCGGGGCCGGCCGACGCCCCGGGACTCCCGGCCCCCGACCTGCGCGACCCGGTCGTCGCCGCCGAGCGCCAGCTGCTCCAGGCCGTCGTCCAGCACCCGTCGCAGTTCCCCGACGCCGTCCTCGACACCCTCGTGCCCGAGGCGCTCACCGCGCCGGCGCACCGGGCCGTCCTCGACGGCATCCGCATCGCCCTGGCCGCCGGGGCGCGCACCGGGTCGACCGCCGCCTGGGTCTCGGCGGTGGGAGAGGCGGCGCCGGTGCCGGTCAAGCCGCTCGTCGCCGAGCTCTCGGTCGCGCCGCTGCCGGTCCGCTACGACGTCTCCACCGGGCTGCCCCCCAAGCGCTACCTCGACAGCCTCGTCGTCGGGGTCCGCGACGCCCACCTCGGCCGGCAGATCGCCGACGCGATGGCGACCCTGCGCCGCGTGCAGAACGACCCCGACGCCGGCCCCGACGCCCTGCGCGAGCGTACGACGAGCCTCCACGCGCTCGAGCTCGAACGGGTGCGGCTGCGGCAGGGGGCGACGTCGTGAGGCTGCGCTGGACCGGGCTGCGCCGCCCGCCGGTCCCCGCCGACGTCGCCGCGGCGATCGACCCGGCCGAGGGTGACCGCCTGCTGGCGTGGGCGCCCGGCGACGACGGCACGACCCTCGTCGCCGGCCGGCACCGGCTGCACGTCGTGCGGACTTCCGTGGAGGGTGCTGCCGAGGTCGTGCTCTCGCGCCCGTGGCACCTCGTCGACGCCGGCACGTGGGGCGAGGGAGGGGTGCTGCGCGTCACCTGGGTCGACGGCCGGCCCCCGCTGCGCGTCGTCCTCACCGAGCCGGGGATGCTTCCGGAGACCCTGCGCGAGCGGGTCCAGGCGTCGGTGGTGCTGGCGGAGGCCCTCGACCTCGGGCTGCGGCGCACCGCCAAGGTGGTGGTCCGCCGCGACCTCGCGACGAACGCCCTCGTCAGCCAGGCGGTGCTCGGCCGCGGCGTGCGCGCCGACGACCCGGACGTCGCCGAACAGGTGCGCGCCGGGCTGGCCCGGGTGCGCGAGCAGGTTGGCCTCGACTGAGCCGGCCGACCGGGCACCCCGATTTCTACCGGTGGGCCGGGTGTTGCTATCGTTGCGCGCGCTGCTGCGGCGATCCCGCAGCAGACCTTCCCCTGTAGCTCAATTGGCAGAGCAGCCGACTGTTAATCGGCAGGTTGTTGGTTCGAGTCCAACCGGGGGAGCGCGACGAAGGGCCCGGACCACCTCGGTCCGGGCCCTTCGCGCGTCACACGACGGGTGCCGTCACGGCGCGCCGGGACGTCCCTCGCCCCGGCCGTGCGCGTACCAGTGGCTCAGCCCGGCCCGGTAGTTGTTCGAGCCGTAGACGGCGCGCAGGTCCGAGTTGACGGCCATGTACCAGGCGGGGGCGAACTCGGGGGCTCCCTGACGCCCCTCGCTGAGGCCGTACACCGTGAAGTGGTCGACGACCGCCCAGTTGGCCCACCCGGCGAGGTCGCCGTACCGGGCCCGGTACCACCCCGGGTCGAAGGCGAGCGAGGCGCGCCGGCCCTCGAACCGGCCGTTCGAGACGTAGTGCGAGATGGCGCCGGCGTAGTTGTTCCAGCCGTAGGCGGCGGACACGTCGGGCTGGGCGTTCATGTAGAAGATGGGGTCGAAGGTCGCCGACCCGGTCCGCCCCCACGGGATGCCGTAGTGCAGCCAGTGCCACTGGACGTGGTCGTAGAAGTTCCCGCCCTGGCTCGCGACCTTGCCGTTGGCCCAGGCGACGACGTCCGGGTAGGTGGCGGCGTAGAACTTGCTGTCGAAGACGATGCGGGTCAGCTGCGGGTTCGCCTCGTTCGAGCTCGGCCGGTAGGTGTAGGCCTGCGTCCCGAGCTGGGCGCGGAAGCACTCGTTGTCGTTGCACACCGGCGGCGGGGGCGGCGGGTTCTTCTTCCACACCTTGACCCAGTCGACCTGGAAGCCGGACGTCGCGCTGCCGTTCTGCTTGTCGACGTTGGTGAGGATCGCCGTCAGCGGGCTGTCGACGGAGTACTGCGCAGGGAACTCGGCGGACTGCACGCCGTCGACGAAGAAGCGCATCGGGACGCCCGGGGTCCACTCGACGTGGAACGTGTGGAAGCCCCCGTCGTGCAGCGCCGTGGCCCGGCCCTGCGGGAGGCAGAACTTGCGGCCGACGTCCTTCGGCGAGCGCGAGGAGTAGTAGGTGTGGTTGAACCCGTAGTACGGACCGTCGGTCGTGCCGTGGTTGGAGGGCAGCGAGGCGGTGGCCTTGCACCCCTGCTGGTGCGACACGGTGCCGGCGTCCTCGATGACGTCGATCTCGTTGTACGCGCCGCCGAGCGCGGAGTTGAGCCAGAACGACGAGAGGTTCCCCGTGCTGGCGTGGACCTTGACCCTGGCGGCGAACACGTAGGTCCCACCGCTGAACGTCGAGGTCGAGGTGATCCGGCAGCGCCACGGATGCGTGGCCGTGTCGGCGTTGCGCGGCTTCGCGTTGACGGTGAGGATGCCGTCGCCCGAGGTGTCGACCGTCGCGCAGTTGTTCATCACCTTCTCCGACCCGATGTTGCGCCAGATCGCGCGGCCCTCCGGCGTCGTGAAGACGGCCGGGTAGGTCGGGTCGCCGTCGGTGGTCGCCACGTGGGTCTGGGTGAAGCCGTCCTCGAAGACCTTGCTCCACGTCGGGTCGCCGGGGTCGGGGAGGGCCGCGGCCACCGACGGCACGGCGGCGACCGAGCCGGCCGTCGTCACGGAGGCCGGTGGTGGTCGGTGCTCGAGCGCCGAGGCCTGACCTCCTCCCGCCACCGCCGCCACGAGCACGGACGCGAACACAGCACGACGAATCACGATGACCCCCCCGGGTTCCGTTGAACAGGACCAAGCGGGCCGACTCTAGCGACCCGGGGGGCCGGAGGGGAAGACCTGGCGGATCGCGGTGTCAGCGACCGGTGCTCGTCGGATCGAGGTTCTGCACGTTGTCGCCGCCGAGCCCGGTGCTCGGCATCGCCCCGGTGCCTCCCGGCGCCCCGGGCATCGCGTTGGTCGTCGTCCCGCCGGCGGCCCGTCCGCGCCGGTTGATGCGGCGCTCGACGCGGCCGGCGACGACGGTCAGCCCGTAGTTGAGGAGGATGAACAGGGCGGCCGCGAGGACGTAGGCCGGGATGACGTTGCCGTAGGCGGTCCCGACGTTCTTGGCCTGGGCGAGCAGCTCCGGGTAGGTGATGGCCGTGCCGAGCGCGCTGTCCTTGAGGATGACGACGAGCTGGCCGACCAGCGCCGGGAGCATCGCGGTGAGGGCCTGCGGCAGCTCGATCGAGCGCAACGTCTGCCCGGGGGAGAGGCCGATCGAGAGCCCGGCCTCGGACTGTCCCTTCGGCAGCTGGTGCACACCCGAGCGGACCAGCTCGGCGATCACCGACCCGTTGTAGAGCGTCAGGCCGGTGACGACGGCGTAGAACGAGTTGAAGTCGACCCCGAAGACGTTGTTGCGCGCGTAGAGGGTGAACGTGAAGTACATCATCAGCAGCACGGGGACGGCCCGGAAGAACTCGACGATCGTGCCGGCGACCCAGCGCACCGGGCGGATCGTCGAGAGCCGGCCCATGCCGAAGACGAGGCCGAAGACCAGCGCGGCGACGATCGAGGCACCGGCGGCGGCAAGGGTCTGCCGGATGCCGGGCAGGACGTACTCGGTCCAGACCTCCGGGAGGAGGAGGGAGCGCCACATCGAGGCCTCGAGCTGGCCCTGCTGGGCGAACTTCCACAGCACCAGCGCGAGCGTCCCGGCCGCGAGCAGCAGCCCGAGGAGGGTGAGGAGGCGGTGGCGAGCCCGGGCGCGGGGACCGGGGGCGTCGAAGAGGACCGAGGTGCTCATCGCTTCACCGCCAGCCGCCGGGAGAGCGTCGTGAAGAGCATGCCGACCGGGAGGGTGAGGACGACGAAGCCGATGGCGAAGACGAGGAAGACGGCGGTGCCCGCGGTCTCGTTCTCGATGATCACCTTCATGAGGGCCGAGGCCTCGGAGACGCTGACGATCGAGGCGACGGTGGTGTTCTTGGTCAGCGCGATGAGCACCGACCCCAGCGGGGCGATCGCCCCGCGGAAGGCCTGCGGGAGGATCACCTCGCGCAACGACTGGCCGAAGGTCAGCCCGATCGAGCGGGCGGCCTCGGCCTGTCCGGCGGGCACCGTGTTGACGCCCGAGCGCAGCGCCTCACACACGAACGCGGCGTGGTAGGCCGCCAGCCCGACGATCGCCCAGCGGATCGCGTTGTCGCGCAGGAAGGTCGGTGAGCTGGCTGGCTCCAGGTTGAGCTGGAGGATGAAGAACACCCCCAGCGAGCAGAAGACGAGGATGAGCGTCAGCGGGGTGTTGCGCACGGTGTTGACGTAGAACGCCCCGAGCGAGCGCAGCACCCCGACGGGGGAGACGCGCATGATCGCGAGGACCGTGCCGAGGAGGAGTGCGCCGACCGCCGAGAAGACGGTGAGGTACACCGTCATCCCGAACGCCGCGAGGACGTCGTACTTCGCGAGGATGTCGCCGATCTCACCCACGGCGGCTCCTTCCGGGTGGCGGCGGCGCGGGGTGGGGGGGCGCCCCCCCGGGGGGGGGGGGCCGCGCGCCCGGGGGGGGGGGGGGGGGCCCCCCCGCCGGGGGGGGGGGGCCCCCCCCCCGGCCGCGGGGGTGGTCAGGAGCAGGCGTCGGGCGTGGGCGGGTTGCCCGCGCCCGGCTTGTAGCCCGCCGGGCCGAGGTTGTCGTCGATCGCCTTCTGCCAGGCGCCGTCGGTGACCATCTTCGTGATGGCGGCGTTCACCTTCTCGCAGAGGGCGGTGTCGCCCTTCTTGAGGCCGACGCCGTAGCGCTCCTCGGAGAACGGCTGGCCGACGACCTTGAACTTGCCCTTGTACTCCTCCTGCGACGCGTAGCCGGCGAGGATCGTGTCGTCGGTGGTCAGCGCGTCGACGCCGCCGTTGGCCAGCGCCGGGAGGCACTCGGAGTACGTGGCGAACTCCTGCAGCTGGACGCCGGGGACGTCCTCCTTGACGTTCTGGGCCGAGGTCGAGCCGGTGACCGAGCACAGCTTCTTGCCGTCGAGCGCGTCCGGCCCGGTGACCGAGGAGTCGTCGGCGCGGACGAGGAGGTCCTGCCCGGCGACGAAGTACGGCCCGGCGAAGGAGACCTTCTCCTTGCGGGCGTCGGTGATCGAGTACGTCGCGACGACGATGTCGACCTGCCCGGTGGAGATGAGGGTCTCGCGCTGGGCGCTCGGCGCCTGGACCCACTGGATGTCGCCGGCCTCGGTGCCGAGCTCCTTGGCGATGTACGTCGCGACGTCGACGTCCATCCCGCTGTACTCGGTGCCCTTCTTCAGGCCCATGCCCGGCTGGTCGAACTTGATGCCGACCTTCAGGCCGCTGCCGCCGCCGGAGTCGCCTCCGTCGCCGCCGCTGCCGGTGTTCCCCGCGTCCGAGCCGCAGGCCGCGAGCCCGAGGGCCACGGCGGCCGTGGCCGCGAGCGCACCCCATCGTCGTGTCGTCATGTGCTGGTCCTCCCTGTCGTGCCGCGGCCCGAGTGGTCGAGCCTCGGCGGTGTGCGGTCCCTCGTGGGTCAGTGGGTGAGGATCTTCCCGAGGAAGTCCCGGGCGCGTTCGCTCCGGGCGTTGGTGAAGAACTCCTCGGGCGTGCCCTCCTCGACGACCTGGCCGTCGGAGAGGAACACGACGCGGTTCGCGGCCTTGCGCGCGAAGCCCATCTCGTGGGTGACGACGATCATCGTCATGCCGCTGCGGGCCAGCTCGACCATGACGTCGAGGACCTCGTTGATCATCTCGGGGTCGAGCGCCGAGGTGGGCTCGTCGAAGAGCATCACCTTGGGGTCCATCGCCAGCGACCGGGCGATGGCCACCCGCTGCTGCTGGCCGCCGGAGAGCTGCGCGGGGTACTTCTCGGCCTGGTGGGCGACGCCGACGCGCTCGAGGAGCTCCATGGCCCGCTTCTCGGCGTCGGCCTTCTTCGTCCCGCGGACCTTGACCGGCCCGAGCGTGACGTTCTCGAGGATCGTCTTGTGGGCGAAGAGGTTGAAGGACTGGAAGACCATCCCGACGTCGGCGCGCAGGGCGGCCAGCTCCTTGCCCTCCTCGGGGAGGGCCTTGCCGTCGACGGTGATCGAGCCCGACTCGATCGTCTCGAGGCGGTTGATGGTCCGGCACAGCGTCGACTTGCCCGAGCCCGACGGACCGATGAGCACGACCACCTCGCCGCGACCCACCGTGAGGTCGATGTCGCGGAGCACGTGGAGGTCCCCGAAGTGCTTGTTGACGCGCTCGAGGACGACGAGGGGCTCACTCATGGTCCAGCAACCTAGTCAAGACCCGGCATCTCAGGGAACTGTCAGCCGGACTTCCGCAGACCGTGACCGTTCCGAGACCTGCCGCGGCCCGATCCGGTCGTCCGCCTCAGGCGACCCAGACCTTGCGCAGCGGCTCGTCGACGAGCCACCGGGTCCGGTCACCGGCGCGCAGGCGGACCACCGTCCCGGGACCGAGGCGGAGGCGCTCGCCGTCCTCGAACTCGACGGTGCCGGACCCGGCCACGACGACGAAGACCTCGTCGACCTCGGTGTCGCGAGCGGTACCGACCGTCATCTCCCAGACCCCGACCTCGACCCCGCCGAGGGTGTCGAGGGTGCGGACCGCCGCGGTCGGCGACCCGTCCTCGACCTCGTCGCCGGGCAGTGGCTCGTGGTCGAGGGGCAGCCGGGTGACGTCGTCGGCGAGCAGGCGCTGGGTCATCCCCGGATGCTCCCACGTGACGGATCGAGAAGCCACAGGTCGTCGGGACGGTGGCAATCCGGCGCGTGAGGGGTCGACGACGAGCGGATCCGATGGACGGGGGCTCGCCCGGTGGTGCGTCGCTCGGGCATGATGCCCGTCATGGCCGTGTCCCCGGGTGCCGTGCGCGCCTCCCTCGCCGACGCCGTCCCGGACGTCTTCTGGACCGACCGGCCCGCGCTGCGCCCCGCCCCGCGGCCGGCCCTCACCGGCCACGGCCACCGGGCCGACCTCGTCGTCGTCGGCGGCGGGTTCACCGGGCTGTGGGCGGCGGTGCAGGCCAAGGAGGACGACCCCTCCCTCGACGTCGTCGTCCTCGAGCGGGGGCGGCTCGGCGTCGCGGCCTCGGGGCGCAACGGGGGCTTCGTGTCGCCCTCGCTCACGCACGGGCTCGCGCAGGGGGTGGCCTGCTGGCCGGACGAGGTCCCGACGCTGGAGCGGCTCGGCGCGGAGAACTTCTCGGCGCTGGCGGACACCGTCGAGCGGTACGCCATCGACTGCGACCTCCACGTCCCGGGCGAGCTGACCCTCGCCCTCGACGAGCGACAGGTCGCGACGGTGCGCGAGGCGTACGACCTGCACCGCGAGCACGGGGTCGACGTCGAGCTGCTCGACGCCGAGGCCGCCCGCGCCCGCGTCGACTCGCCGCGCTACCTCGGGGGGATGGTCGAACCGGGCGTCGGGCTCGTCGACCCGGCCCGCCTCGTCTGGGGGCTCGCGGCGGCCGCCGAGCGCCTCGGGGTCCGCCTCCACGAGGACACCGCCGTCACCTCGCTCGACGAGGACGGCGACGGGGTGCGGGTCGGCACCGAGTGGGGGAGCGTGCACGGGCGGCGGGTCGTCGTCGGCACCGGAGCCTTCCGCGGGGTGCTGCGCCGGCTGGCCTGGTACACGCTGCCCGTCTACGACCACGTGCTCATGACCGAGCCGCTCTCGGCCGCGCAGCTCGCGGCCGTCGGGTGGGAGGGGCGCGAGGGCCTCACCGACGCCGGCAACCAGTTCCACTACTACCGGCGCACCCTCGACGACCGCGTCCTCTTCGGCGGCTACGACGCGAACTACCACTTCCCGGGGCGCATCGACGCCCGGCTGGAGCAGTCGGCGTCGCACGACCTGCTGGCGCGCCACTTCCTCGAGATCTTCCCCCAGCTGGACGGCATCCGGTTCACCCACCGGTGGGCCGGGGTCATCGACACGACCTCGCGCTTCACGCCGGTGTTCGGCACGGCGCTCGGCGGCCGGCTCGCGTACGCGGTCGGCTACACCGGCCTCGGGGTGGCCTCGACCCGGTTCGGCGCGCGGGTCGCGCTCGACCTCGTCAACGGCCGCGACACCGAGGTCACCCGGCTCGGGATGGTGCGCCGCAAGCCGCTGCCCTTCCCGCCGGAGCCGTTCCGCACCCTCGGGGTGAAGGCGACGCGGGCCAGCCTCGCGGCCGAGGACCGCACCGGCCGGCGCAACCTCTGGCTGCGGGGGATGGACGCGGTCGGCATCGGCTTCGACAGCTGAGGTCGCGCCCCGGTCAGGAGACGAACTGCTCGCGCCGGCCCGCGGCCGAGCGCTCGCGCCACTCCCGCCACGCCTCGGGGTCGCGGCGCACGACGAGGTGGTACCAGGCGTAGCGCGCCTCGTCCGGCCAGCGCCGCCACCGCATCCCGGGCTGGCTCGTCAGCCAGCCGAGGTTCCGGTACGCGACGCGGGCCCGCTCGGGGTCGGCCGGGACGTAGACCGGCACCGACCCGCCGAGCAGCGGGACGACGTCGCGGGTGCCGGACGGGTGCAGCCACGTCGCGTCGAGGCAGGTCCCGAACGGCAGCCCGCTGCGCACGAGCCGGCGGTGCAGCTCGACCTCGTCACCGCGCACGACGAGGCGCGGGTCCGGCACGCCGACCGCGTCGAGCGCACGGGTCGTCAGGAGCATCCCGTTGAAGGGGTTGGCCACGCCGTGCACGACCCCGGTGCCCGGCAGGTCGGTGCGCACGGCCGCCCGACGGGTCCCGAGGCGCAGGCCGAAGGCCAGCCGGGACGGGTCGTCGACGTCGAGCACGAGCGGGGCGACCACCTCGAGGTCCTCGTCCGCGGCGGCCCGCAGGAGGCGCGTGAGGGTGGAGGTCGTCGCCGGGCGCCCGTCGTCGTCGGCCATCCACACGAGGTCGGCCCCGAGGGCGCGGGCGGTGAGCACGCCGTACGCGAAGCCGCCGGCCCCGCCGAGGTTGGTCGCGGACGGGAGGTAGGTGAGGGGGAGGTCGCACTCCTCGACGACGTCACGCGTGTGCGGGTCGTCGGCGTTGTCGACGACGACGAGGTGGTCGGGGCGGCGGTCCTGCGCGGCGAGGGCGGCGAGGCCCTGGGCGAGGAGGCCGGGGCGCCGGTGGGTCACGACGACGGCGATGACGCGGGGGGCGGTCGGGCTCACGACGTCGACGGTAGGGGCGGCCGGCGGCGACCTCCCCACCCGCAGGTGAACTGCAGGGGGTCCCCACGTGTCGGTCGGACGCGGACGTCGGTCGAGCGCCGGACACCGGTCACCCTGCGGCCGTGGCGAGTTCACCATCCGTACCCTTGCCGTCCCTAGCGTCGGCGACGTGAGCGAACCGTTCTCCCTGCTCCTGCCCGTCTACCGCGGCGACCGCCCGGACCACCTCGTCACGGCCTTCCGCAGCACCGTGCACGAGCAGCTCCGCCGGCCCGACGAGGTGGTCGTCGTCCAGGACGGCCACGTGGGCCCCGAGCTCGCGTCGGCCCTCGAGCGCCTCGAGTCCGGGTCGCCGGTGCCGGTGCGCCGGCTCCGGCTGTCGCACAACGTCGGCCTCGCGCAGGCCCTGCAGTGCGGCCTCGCGGCGTGCCGGCACGACGTCGTCGCGCGGATGGACGCCGACGACATCTCGCTGCCGCACCGGTTCCTCGTGCAGCTGCCCGTCGTCGAGGCCGGCGCCGACCTCGTCGGTGCCGCCGTCCTCGAGGTCGAGGACGGCGACGTCCGCTCGGGGGAGGGCGGCGTCCTGCGGGTGCCGCCGACCACCCCGGCCGAGATCGCCGAGGCCGCCCGGTGGCGCAACCCGTTCAACCACCCGACGGTCGTCTACCGCCGCAGCGCCGTGCTCGCCGCCGGGGGCTACCGCGAGCTGCCGTTCATGGAGGACTACTGGGTCTTCGCACGGATGATCGCGAACGGCGCCCGGGTGGCGAACATCGCCGAGCCCCTCGTGCGCTACCGGGTCGACGCCGGGTCGTACGAGCGCAAGGGCGGTGTGCGGCAGCTGCGTTCGGAGCTCGGCCTCCAGCGACGACTGCGGGCCGAGGGCTTCACGACCTCGGGCCAGCTCGTGCGCAACAGCGTCGTCCGGGGCGGGTACCGCCTCGTGCCGACCGCGCTGCGCCGCCGCGCGTACCGGCGCACGTTCACGACGACCGCGGCGACCGCCACGAGCGCCACCGAGCTGACCCTGCCCGTGGCGCCGGCCTGGCACAGGCACCCGTCCGCGGGGACGTCCGCCGGGGGGCGCCCGGCGGTCCCGCCGGTCGTGCGCAGCGGCACCGAGGAGGAGGCGTGACGCGCGCCGACCTCGTCGTCGTCGGGTCCGGCCTCTACGGGCTGACCGTCGCCGAGCGGGCCGCGGACCGCGGCCTCGACGTCCTCGTCCTCGAGCGCCGTGACCACATCGGCGGCAACGCGTGGAGCGAGGTGGAGCCCGAGACCGGCATCGAGGTGCACCGGTACGGCGCCCACCTGTTCCACACCAGCAACGCGCGGGTCTGGGAGTACGTCAACCGGTTCACCGCCTTCACCGACTACGTGCACCGCGTCTGGACGGTGCACCGCGGCGAGGTCTTCCCGATGCCGATCAACCTCGGGACGCTCAACCAGTTCTTCCGCAGCGCCCACGGCCCGGACGCCGCGCGCACCCTCGTCGCGCAGCAGGCCGCCGAGCTCGTCGGGGAGCCGCGCAACCTCGAGGAGAAGGCGGTCTCGCTCATCGGGCGCCCGCTCTACGAGGCGTTCGTCCGGGGGTACACCGCCAAGCAGTGGCAGACCGACCCCACCGAGCTGCCCGCCGAGGTCATCACCCGGCTCCCCGTGCGCTTCACGTACGACAACCGGTACTTCAGCGACACGTGGGAGGGCCTGCCGGTCGACGGCTACGCGGCCTGGCTGACCCGGATGGCCGAGCACCCGCGCATCGAGGTGCGGCTCGACACCGACGTGCTGGACCGTGGCCACGACCTGCACCGCGACCGCCTCGTCGGGCAGGTGCCGCTCGTCGTCACCGCGCCGGTCGACCGCTGGTTCGACGACTCCCACGGCCGGCTGGGCTGGCGCACACTGGATTTCCAGCAGGAGGTCCTGCCCGTCGGCGACCACCAGGGCACCGCGGTGCTCAACGAGGCCGACGAGTCGGTGCCGTGGACCCGCGTCCTGGAGTTCCGCCACTTCCACCCCGAGCGCACCCACTACCCGAGCGACCGGACCGTCGTCGTCCGCGAGCACTCGCGGTTCGCCGGACCCGGGGACGAGCCGTACTACCCGGTCGCGGCGCCCGCCGACCGCGAGCGGCTCGCCGGCTACCGCGAGCTCGCCGCCCTCGAGCGCGGCCTCGGCGTGCACTTCGGCGGCCGGCTCGGCACGTACAAGTACCTCGACATGCACATGGCGATCGCGTCGGCGCTGACCTTCGTCGACAACGAGCTCGACGACCTCCTCGCCGGCCGCCCGGTGGGTGCCCGGTGACCCACCTCGACGTCGTCGCGCGGGTCGTCCTCCCGCTCGACGGGGACCTCGACGTGCTGCCCCTCTACGTCGACGGACGGCACGTGCAGGAGCCGCCCGCCGACGAGGACACCCCGGTCGTGTCGCTGCCCTCGGACCAGCACCCCGACCAGGTGCTCGGCCGGCGCTCGTACCGCCTGCCCGAGGGCGTGGGCGCCTCGTTCGGCACCTACCTCAACGCCTTCCCCGCCTCGTACTGGCGACGCTGGACCGGTGCCCGCGAGGTCGTCCTGCGGGTCCGCGCGACCGGCACCGGCGTCCTCATGGTCTACCGCTCCTCGGCGCGCGGGGCGAGCGCCCGGGTGACGAGCCGGCCGCTCGACGGCGCCACCGACCACGAGGTGCGCCTGCCGCTCGACGTGTTCGCCGACGGCGGGTGGTACTGGTTCGACCTCGTCGCCGGCGCCGACGGCCTCGTCCTCGACGAGGCCGACTGGTCGGTGCCCGTCGAGGACCCGGCGGCACTGCGCCCCGCCGGCACCACGGTCGGCATCACGACCTTCGACCGGCCCGCGTCGTGCGCGGCGCTGCTCGCCCAGCTCGGTGCCGCCGAGGAGCTCGTCGACGTGCTCGACGAGGTCGTCGTCGTCGACCAGGGCTCGCGCACCGTCTCCGACGACCCCGGCTTCCCCGAGGCGCGGCGCCTCCTCGGGGACCGGCTGCGGGTCATCCGGCAGGCGAACCTCGGTGGTTCCGGGGGCTTCTCGCGAGCGATGCTCGAGACGCTCGACGCCGACCGCTCGGCCCACGTGCTGCTCCTCGACGACGACGTCGTCTGCGAGCCGGAGGGCATCGCGCGGGCGGTGGCGTTCGCGCGGCACTGCCGGCGCCCGACGGTCGTCGGCGGGCACATGTTCTCGATGCACGAGCGCTCGGTGCTGCACGCCGTCGCCGAGGTCGTCCGGCCGTGGCAGTTCCGGTGGGGGCCGGCCGCGCCGTCGGTGCACGACCACGACCTCGCCCGGCGGACCCTGCGCGCCACCCCGTGGCTGCACCGGCGGCTGCACGCCGACTACACCGGCTGGTGGATGTGCCTCGTCCCGACCTCGGTGCTGCGCGACGTCGGGCTCTCGCTGCCGTTCTTCATCAAGTGGGACGACGCGGAGTTCGGCCTGCGCGCCTCGGCGTCCGGGCACCCGACGGTGTCGCTCCCCGGCGCGGCCGTCTGGCACGTCCCGTGGACCGACAAGGACGACAGCACCGACTGGCAGGCCTACTTCCACGCCCGCAACCGCATCGTCGCCGCGCTCCTGCACTCGCGCTACGACCGGGGCGGGCGGCTGGTGCGCGAGAGCCTGCTCATCTCGGTCAAGCACGTCCTCGCGATGCAGTACGGCGCCGCCGCCCTGCGGACGCGCGCGCTGCGGGATGTGCTGCGCGGCCCGGAGGTGATGCACGCCGAGCTCGGCAGCACCCTCGGCGAGGTGCGGGCGCTGCGCGGCGGGTTCGCCGACGCGCGGGTGCGGCCGGACGCCGAGGACTTCGCCCCGGTCACGCCCCGACGTCGGCGCCGCCGGGACCCCGACGCCACGCAGCCGAGCAGCCGGGTGGCCACGCTGCTCGCCGGCGCGGCAGGGCTCGTGCACCAGGTCTCGCCCGTCGCCCGGGGCGCCCACTACGCCCCCGAGCTCGAGGTCGCGGCGGCCGACGCCGGCTGGTGGTCGCTCGCGCGGATGGACTCGGCCCTCGTGGCCACGGCCGACGGTGCGGGGCTGGCCTGGCTGCGCCGGTCGCGCGGCGACGCCGCCCGTGCGGTGGTCGAGGCGCTCGACGTGCACCGCGAGCTGCTGACCGCCTGGCCGGAGCTCGCCTCGCGCTACCGGGGCGCCCTGCCCGAGCTGGCCGGCGAGCAGGCCTGGCGGCGCACCCTCGGGATGGACCGGCGGTGAGCGAGCTCGTCGTCCAGGGCGTCGGGGGTGGCCTCGCGGAGGTCGCGCGGCGCCGCTACCTCCTCCAGCTGCTCGTCCGCAAGGAGCTCCGGGTGCGCTACCGGGCCTCGCTGCTCGGGCTCGGCTGGTCCTACGTCAAGCCGGCGGTCACCTTCGCCGTCTACTTCGTCGGGCTCGGACTCGTGCTGCGGCAGAACAGCATCGACGACTACGCGGTGTACCTCTTCGGCGGCCTCGTCGTCGTCACCGCGTTCTCGGAGGCGCTCGGGAACGCGACCCGCTCGGTCGTCGCGAACGGCGAGCTGGTCCGGAAGGTCTTCCTGCCCCGCGAGCTGTTCCCGGTCGCCAGCGTGTGCGTCGCGGGCGTGCACCTGCTGCCGCAGCTGCTCGTCCTCGTCGTCGGCGCGCTCGTCGCCGGCTGGCGGCCGGACCTCGTGGGCCTCCTGGCCCTGCTCGCCTGCGTCGTCCTCACCGGCCTGCTCGCCACGGGGCTGGGGCTGCTCCTCTCGGCCGTCGACGTGCTCTTCCGCGACGTCGAGAACGTCGTCGACCTCGTCCTCACCGTCCTCGTGTGGACCTCGCCGGTGCTCTACCCGACGCACCTCGTCGAGCGGCTCCTCGGCGCCGGGTCGTGGACCTTCGCGCTGTACCAGCACAACCCGCTGACCGTCGCGGTCGACCTCGTCCACCGCGCGACCTGGGCCGGGGCCTCGCCGGCGAACCTCGGACGGGTCCCGGGCGACCTCGCGGCGCGCACCGCAATCGCCTTCGTCGTGGCGGCCGCCCTCGTCGTGCTCGGTCAGGCCGTCTTCCGGCGGCTCTCCGGCCGGTTCGCGCAGGAGCTCTGATGGCCGGTCGCGTCGCGGTGTCGGTCGAGGGGGCCTCGAAGCACTTCCGGTTGCGGCACACCCACTCCCTCAAGGAGGGGCTGGTGTGGGCGGTCCAGGGGCGGCCCCGGCACGAGGACTTCCACGCGCTGGCGCCGCTCGACCTCGAGGTGCGCGAGGGGGAGTCGGTCGCCCTCCTGGGCCGCAACGGGTCGGGAAAGTCGACCCTGCTCAAGCTCGTCGCCGGGGTGATGGCCCCGGACACCGGTCGGGTGCGGGTCCGCGGCCGGCTCGCCGGGTTGCTCGAGGTGGGCGCGGGATTCCACCCCGACCTCACCGGGCGCGAGAACGTCCACCTCAACGCCTCCATCCTCGGGATGGGGCCGGCCACCATCCGCGCCCGGTTCGAGGAGATCGTCGCCTTCGCCGACATCGGGCCGTTCCTCGACACCCAGGTGCGCTTCTACTCCTCCGGGATGTTCCTGCGCCTCGCGTTCTCGGTCGCGGTGCACACCGAGCCCGACGTCTTCCTCGTCGACGAGGTGCTCGCGGTCGGCGACGAGGCCTTCCGCGACAAGTGCCTCACGCGCATCGAGCAGCTGTCGGCCGAGGGTCGCACGCTCGTCGTCGTCAGCCACGACCTCCCGCTCGTCGAGCGGCTCTGCGGGCGCGGCGTGGTCCTCGACGCCGGGAGGGTCGTGCACGACGGCCCCGTCGTCCCCGCCGTCGAGCGCCTCCGAGCCGTCCTGTGACGTGGTGGGAGGCGGCGCCGGCCCTCGCGACCGCCGCCGTCCTCGTCCTCGTGCCCGGGGCGCTGCTCGCGTGGGCGCTGGGCGTGCGCGGCGTGCTGCGGGTGGCGCTGGCCCCGGTGTTCTCGGTCGGGGTGCTCGCGGTGAGCGCCGTCGTCGCGCCGCTGGTCGGGCTGCGTTGGGGCTGGCCGGTCGCCGTCGGTGGCGCGCTCGTGGCGGTCGTCGGGGGCGGCGCCGTGCGGTCGCTGGCGCGACGGGTGCCCTCGCGCTCGTCGGGGGAGGCCCCGCCGGGCGGGGGAGACGGCGGTGCGGCGTGGGCGGGGGCGGTGGTCGGGGTGCTCGCCGGGGGCACGTCGCTGGCCGTCGGCGTCGCGCACGGGATCGGGTCGCCCGGGCGGTGGCCGCAGACCTTCGACGCGGTCTTCCACCTCTCGGCGTCGTGGCGGGTGCTCACGGGCGGCGACGGGTCGTCGCTGACCCTCGGGACGGTCAACGCTCCCGGGCTGGCGCGCGCCTTCTACCCGGCCGGCTGGCACGACCTCGTCGCGCTCGTGGCCGGCGGCTCGGGGGTCGGGGTGGTCCCGGCCTCGTCCGCGCTGGCCGTCGTCGTCGTCGCCGTCGTCCACCCGCTCGGGTGCGTCGCGCTGACGCGGGCGGCCCTCGGTCCGCACCCCGTGGCCCTCGCCGCCGGTGGCGCCCTGGCCGCGGGTGTCACGGCGTCCCCCGTCGTCCTCGCCTCCTACGGGACGTTGTGGCCCAACGCCCTCGGCACGTCCCTGCTGCCCGCCGCGCTCGCCCTGCTCGTGGTCGTCCTCGGGGCCGGGGCACGGGTCCGCGTCGAGCCGGTCCGGGCGGTCGTCCTCCTCCTCGTCGTCGCGGCGGGTCTCGTGCTCGCGCACCCGAACACCGCCGTGTCGTGGCTGGTCCTCGGGGTGGTCGTCGCCGTCGTGGTCGGTTGGCCGCGCGGTGGCCGGTGGAGGTGGGTCGCGCTCGCCGCGGTCCCGGTGACCGTCTGGCTCGTCGCGTGGTCGCCGGTCTTCGCGGCGACGCGGCGCACGTCGTGGCCGGCGCGCGAGTCGGTGCCGCAGGCGCTGGGGGAGTGGCTGCTGCTCGCGCCGCAGCGGCTGCCCGTCCCGCTCGTCCTCGCCGGGCTCACCCTCCTCGGCGGCGTCGTCGCCTGGCGACGGGCCTCCCTGCGCTGGCTCCTCGCCGTGCACGTGACGAGCGGGGCGGTGTTCGCCCTCGTCGCTGGCAGCGACTCGCGGCTCGCCCGGCTGGCCGGTGGCCCCTGGTACGACGACGCCTTCCGCCTCGCGGCGCTCGCCGCGGTGACGGCGGTCCCGCTGGCGGCCCTCGGGGTCGACGCGCTGGTCCGGCGGGTGCGCGTCCTCGTGCCCCGCCCTCCGGAGGTCGTGGTCGGAGGGGCTCTGCTCGCCGTGGTGGCCGTCGCGACGAGCGGGCTGTCGTGGTCGGCCACGAGCGAGGTGACCGCCCGCTGGTACCGGTACCAGTCGATGCTGGAGCCCGCGTCCGCGGCGCTGCTCGGCCGGCTGCCGGGGGAGGTCCCCGCGCGGGGCGTGGTCGCCGGCAACCCCTTCGACGGGGCAGCGCTCACCGGCCCGCTGGCCGACCGCGATCCGCTGTTCCCGCACGTCACGGGGGCGTGGGACGCCGACCGGCGGCTCGTCGGCACGCACCTCGCCGCGGCGGCGCGGCGGCCGGACGTCTGCGCGGCCGTCCGCCGCCTCGGGGTGACGCACGTGCTCACCGGGGGGTCGCGGTTCTGGGTCGAGGACCGGCGGCGCCACGACTACGACGGGCTCGAGGTGGCGGGTGCCCCGGGCTTCGAGCGGGTGGACGCCGGCGGGTCCCTCACCCTCTGGCGGGTCACCGCCTGCGGCGCGTGATGCCGGCCGGGCCCTGTCGCGGAACCGACTGCGCGAGTAGACTTCTGACGTAGGGTCGATGCGTGCGGGAGCACGAGGCACCCGTCCGGCCCCACCGTCGCAGGAGGCGCCCCTCGCCTCGGGCCGGACACGTCGTGACCACAGATCCCGCACTCACCCCCTCCGTCCCCGCGCCGCCCGACGTGCTGGTGCACCGGCTGCTCGACGCGGTCGCCGCCGTCGATGACCCCGTCGACCGCGAGGCCGCCGCCCTCGAGCTTGAGCGCGTGCTCGCCGAGGCCGCGCGGGCGGCCGGAGCCCTCGCCCGGCTCAGCGCGCACAGCCGGCGTCGACCCCGCGAGTACGTCGACGAAGAGGACGCGGCCACCTTCGCGCGTCCGCCCTGGGCCTGACCCCGCGGCGCCGGCGGTCAGTCCTCGAGCGAGGCGTGGAAGCGCTCCACGTGGCGGGCGAGGGCCTCTGGCTGCTCCAGCGGGACGAGGGTGCGTGCACCGGCGACGGTCACGGCCTCGGCGCGGGGGGCGAGCCGGGCCGCCGCCTCGGCGTCCCGGGGGTCCCAGTCGCCGCGGTCGTCGGAGGCGACGAAGAGGCTCGGCACGGTGAGGTCGGCGAGGCGGGCGGTGACGTCGACCCGGTCGAGGATGAACGAGCGCACGGCCAGCGCCGCGCTGCGCCGGGTCGGCCGGGACAGCGAGTCGGCGACGACGCGTCGCACCTCCTCGTCGGCCCGCGACGCGTCGGTGAGCATGGCCTCCAACACGGCGTCGCGGACCGGGCCCACGGGTCCGAGGGTGCGCAGCAGGGGCAGCAGCAGGTGGATCTGCCGCCGCAGCGCCGGGGCGATCGCCTCGGTGGGGGAGCTGACGGCGACGAGGCTGCGCAGGACGCCGGGGCGGGTCCCGAGGTCGAGGCCGACGTGCCCCCCGAGGGCGTTGCCGACCCAGTCCACCGGGGCGTCGGGGTAGACGGCGGCGAGGAGGTCCGTGGCCGCGTCGGCCGCCTCGGCGACGGTCGAGCGGCGCCGCAGCGGCTCGCTGCGCCCGAGCCCAGGCGGGTCGACGACGAGGTACCGGCGATCGGTGCGCAGGTGCGGGAGGAACCGGTCCCAGGTGTGGCCGTCGACGAACATCGACGACCAGAGCACGACGGGCGCGCCGTCGCCGTCGCCACCGCTGCGGACGTGGAGGCGGCCGAGGCGCGTTGGCACGTGCCCGACCCGGTCGGGGGCGGTGGTCGGGTCGGTGGTCGGGCGGTGCGTCATGGTGTTCCTTTTGAGGTGAGCCGGGCTAGTACGAATATGTTGATGTTAGTGTGGCTTGCATGAATGTCAAGGGGTCGAGGCCCTACCGGATGACGGCGCGAGCGGCGGCGGCCGAGCGCACCGGGGAGCGGGTCGTCGACGCGATGCTCGGGCGCTTCGCCACGCTGCCCTACGACCGCATCCGGCTCGAGGACGTCGCCGCCGACGCGGCGGTCACCGTCCAGACCGTCGTGCGCCGGTTCGGGGGCAAGCCCGGGCTGCTCGCCGCGACGGTCGAGCGCGAGCTCGGCCGGCTGGCCGCCGACCGGGAGGCCGCGGCGGGGGAGTCGCCGCGAAGCACCGTGCGCGCCCTCGTCGCCTACTACGAGCAGCACGCGCCCCTCATCCTCAAGCTCTACGCCGAGGCCCACCTCGCACCCGGCGTGCCCGAGCTCGCCCAGCGCGCCCGGGCCTACCACGTCGGCTGGTGCGGGTCCGTGTTCGCCGAGCGGCTGGCGCAGGTGGACGACGCCCGTACCCGCGCGCGCCGGCTCGCGCAGGTGGTCGCCGTGTGCGACGCCGCCACGTGGCGCATCCTGCGCGAGGACGGCGGGCTCTCCCCGACGGAGACCGAGGAGGCGCTCTGGGAGCTGCTCCGGCCGCTGCTCGGCGTCCACCCGGACGAGGGCTGACACCGGGCCACCCGACGCGGCCGGTCGTGCGAGGCTGGGGCCGTGGCGGACGACCTCGCACCCGATCCCGTCCCTGCCGTGCCCGACGACCTCGTCGCGGCGGCACGGCACCTCCTCGACGACGCGCCCCGTGCGCTGCTCGGCCTCACCGGCGTCCCGGGGGCGGGCAAGACGACCCTCGCCGTCGGGCTCGTCGCGGCGCTGAACGCCGCGTCCCCCGGCACGGCGGTGCACGTCCCGATGGACGGCTACCACCTCGCCGACCGGGTCCTCGAGGCCCACGGCACGCGCGACCGCAAGGGCGCCGCCGAGACCTTCGACGGGTGGGGCTACCTCGAGCTGCTCCGCCTCCTGCGCTCGCGCCCCGACCACGCCGTCTTCGCGCCGGGCTTCGACCGCGACCTCGAGCAGCCGCTCGCGGGGTCCATCGAGGTCCCGTCCGGGGCGCGGCTCGTGGTGTCCGAGGGCAACTACCTGCTGCTCGGGCACGAGCCGTGGTCGCTCGTGCGCGACGTGTTCGACGAGGTGTGGTTCTGCGAGGCCGACCCGGACCGGCGGATGACGGCGCTCGTCCAGCGGCACGTGACCTTCGGCAAGGCGCCCGAGGTCGCCCGAGAGTGGATCGCGTCGGTCGACGAGCCGAACGCCGCCCTCGTCGCCGCGACGCGCGGCCGGGCGGACCGGGTCGTCACGACCTTCTGAGCGGCGGTCGGCGGGTCAGGCCGAGCCGGCCTGGACGGCGATGACCACGACCCACACGACGACCCCGACTCCCACGACGGCGGCGAGGACGGTGAACGCCCGCCGCCGGGCAGCGGAGTCGACCGACCGGCCACGGGTCCCGGCGAGGACGACCACGAGCAGCAGTACGGCGATGATGAGCAGGATCACGGGTCCCCCTGGAGTCGACGAGCACGGTCCGGTGGGGCGTGTCGGGCTTGAACCGACGACCGACGGATTATGAGTCCGCTGCTCTGACCGACTGAGCTAACGCCCCGCCCGCGGCGTCCGGGGCCGCGGCCCGGCGAGCCTATCGCCGAGTCACAGGGGTGCCAGACACCGCCGACAGGTCCGGCACAGGGCCGACCCGGAGCGTGGGAGGCACGCCAGGTCCCCCGACGAAGGAGCACTCCCATGGACCGCCAGACCAAGACCCTCGCGATCGGTGGCGTCGGCATCGCCGCCGCGGTCGCCCTCGGCCTCACCGGTGCCACGCTCGCCGGGGCGGCCGACTCGACCGGCACGACGTCCTCCGCCGCCTCATCCGCCACCCCCGGCACCGGCTCCGACGCCAACCAGGGCGGCGGCACGGGGAGCACGGGCGGCACCCTCCCGGGCGGTGGACAGGCCGGCACCGACGGCGGCGGGATGCCGGGTGGCGGCCGGGGCGGGATGATGGACGAGGGCGGCACCCTGACCGCCGACGCCGCGAGCAAGGCCGTGGCCGCGGCCCAGACGGCCGTCAGCAGCGGCACCGTCTCCGGCGTGCGGGCCCTCTCCGACGGCACCTACGAGGTGACCGTGACGACCGACTCCGGCCGCGTCGACGTGCTCCTTTCCTCGTCGTTCGCGGTCACCGGCACCGAGCAGCACACCGGCGGCCCCGGCGGTGGCCAGGGCGGGGCGGCCCCGGACGGTGACGGCAGCGGCACGGGCTCGGGCACCGGGTCGAGCGACCCGTCCGACGCCAACGGCACGAGCACCACGACCACCGGGTCGGCCACGACGGTCTGACCCCCCGAGGGCCTCGTCGAGCCGGCCCCGGCGCACCCGCACCCGAGTGATCCGTGTGATCACTGGTGCGGGTGCGCTGCGTGGTGCATGATGTGACCCACAACGGCGCGTCCGCGTGCCCGCACAGCTGCACCACCGGCCGCGACCGGTCCCGTCACGAGCTCTGGCGTTGGGGAAGACGTCCACCGCACGTGAAGGAGACCAGGATGTCGTTCGCCATGCCGCGCACCGCCACGCGAGGAGTGGTCTACGTCCACTCCACGCCCAAGGCGCTCTGCCCGCACGTGGTCTGGGCGATCGAGGGAGTCCTCGGCGCCCGCGTCAGCGTGCAGTGGACCGACCAGCCGGCCGGTCCCGGGCTCGTGCGCACCGAGCTCAGCTGGGCGGGGGAGTCTGGCACCGGTGCCCGCCTCGCCTCCGCCCTGCGCGGCTGGGACCACCTGCGCTACGAGGTCACCGAGGAGCCGAGCCCCGGCTGCGACGGCTCGCGCTGGTCGCACACGCCGCGCCTCGGCATCCACCACACCTGGACCTCGGCGAGCGGCGACGCCGTCATCAACGAGGACCGGCTGCGCGAGGTCGTCGTCCTCGCCCAGGGCAGCTCGGAGGCCATGCAGGAGATGATCGAGGAGCTGCTCGGCCTCGAGTGGGACGACGAGCTCGAGCCCTTCCGCTACGCCGGGGACGGCGCGCCCGTCCGCTGGCTGCACAAGGTCGGCTGACCGACACCCGGGCGGTCAGAGGGTCTCGCGCAGGCGCGTCCCCAGGGCGCCACGGACGATGGCCAGCGCCTCCTGCCCGAGCAGCTCGTCGGGGACGACCCACGCCGGCGCCGACCCATCCTGGTCGAGGCGCAGCACGCCGCCGTCGTGGCGTCCCGCGGTGACCGTCCCCAGCGCGAGGCGCACCTCGTGGGTCGGGACCCGGAACAGCACGTACTCGGGGGTCCACAGCGCGTGCACCACGGTGCCCGGCGGGCACGAGGTGCGGTGGTGGATGCGCAGCGCGCGGCGCAGGCGTCGCCGGTGCTGCACCCCGTCGAACGCGGTGACCGCCGCCATGACCACGAGGGCGAGCGCCGTGCCCCGCGCCAGGCCGGCCGGGCCGGCGGGGCCGACGACCGTGACGCCGACGAGGACCGCGACGAAGAGCAGGGTGACGGCGGCGTGCCGCAGCAGGAAGGGGCGCCAGTAGCCCGGCCGGCCCTCGACGTCGCGGACGACCGCGGCGACCTCCCGGGCGATGACCGCCTCGGTGCTCACGTACGACGCCTCCGCCCGAGGGCCGACCCCGTCGTCACGCTCGACCGCCTCGCCCCCGTCCACGGCAGGAGGGTACGCAGCGGCCCGGCCCGCCCGCAGGCGAACCGGGCCCGCGACGAGGGCGGAGCTCAGATGCTCTTGACGACGAGCGCGACGTTGTGGCCGCCGAACCCGAACGAGTTGTTGAGCGCCGCGATGTCGCCGTCGGGCAGCGTGCGGTGCTCGCCGCGCACGACGTCGAGGTCGATCGCCGGGTCGAAGTCGTCGATGTTGATTGCCGCCGGCGCCGTGCGGTGGTGCACCGACAGGACGGTGAGCAGCCCCTCGAGCGCCCCCGCCGCGCCGAGCAGGTGCCCGGTCATCGACTTGGTCGCGCTCACCGGCATCGAGTCGGCCGCGGCTCCGAAGGCGCGCCGGATGGCGTTGGCCTCGGCGACGTCGCCGACCGGGGTCGAGGTGGCGTGGGCGTTGATGTGGACGATGTCGTTGTCGGACAGCCCGGCCCGCTCGACGGCGGCGCGCATCGCCCGCGAGGCCCCGGCACCCTCGGGCTCCGGCGCGGTGATGTGGTGGGCGTCCGCGGACATCCCGATCGAGGCGAACTCGGCATAGATGCGGGCGCCGCGGGCCGTGGCGTGCTCGTACTCCTCGAGGACCATGACGGCCGCGCCCTCGCCCATGACGAAGCCGTCGCGGCCGGTGTCGTAGGGGCGCGAGGCCGCGGCGGGGTCGTCGTTGCGGGTCGAGAGGGCCTGCATCTGGGCGAAGCCGGCGAAGCAGATCGGGTGCGTGGCGGCCTCGGTGCCGCCGGCGACGACGACGTCGGCGCGCCCGTCGCGGATCATGTCGTAGGCGGTGCCCATCGACTCCGCGCCCGAGGCGCAGGCCGAGACGGTGGTGTGCGCGCCGGCGCGGGCGCCGAGCAGCAGCGACACGTTGCCGGACGAGGTGTTCGGCATGAGCATCGGGACGGCGAGCGGGAAGACGCGGCGCAGGCCCTTCTCGCGCAGGATGTCCCACTGGTCGAGCAGGGTCCACACGCCACCGATGCCGGTGCCGATCGCGACGCCGAGCCGCTCCGGGTCGACCTCGGGGGAGCCGGCGTCCTCCATCGCCGCCTGCGAGGCGATGACGGCGTACTGGGCGCTGGGGTCCATCCGGCGGATCTGCACCTTGGTGAGCACCTCGGCGGGGTCCTGGGCGATGGTGCACGCGAAGTGGACCGGCAGCTCGTAGCGCTCGACCATCTCCTCGGGCAGGGGCTTGGCACCGGACCGACCCGCGAGGATGCCCTCCCAGGTCTCGGCGATGGTGCCGCCCAGGGGCGTGGTGGCCCCGAGGCCGGTGACGACGACGCGACGCTCGCTCATGGGTGCTGCAGCTCCTTGTGGGTGGCGTGGGGTGCCGGGGTGGCGGTGGGGGCCGGGGCGGGGGCCCCCCGGGGGGGGGCCCCCCCCCCCCCCCCCCCCCCGGGGGGGGGGGGGGTTGGGGCGCCCCCCCCCCCGGGGCCCCCCCCCCGGGGGGGGGGGCCCCCCCCCCCCCCCCCCCGGGCCGCGGGGGGGGCCGCCCCGGACGCGCCCCCACAAGGTCGGGACAGGCGGGGTCAGACGGTCGCGCCCGCCTCGGCGCGCAGCCGGGCCGCGAGGTCGTCGTCGACGGTCGCGAAGAAGTGCCCGACGACGTCCTCGAGGTGCTGGACGCTCTCGGCCCGGAAGAGCACCGGCTGGTAGGCCGTGATGTCGTAGTTGAGCGTGCCCATCTGGTGCAGGTCGAGCGGGCGGATCTTTATGTGCCCGAACTCGTCCATCTCGCCGTAGCTGCTGAGGATGCCCGCGCCGTACGCCTTGAGCGCGTCGCCGTCGGCCATGACGCCGAACTCCATCGAGAACCAGAAGACGTCGGCGACGAACTTCACCGCCTCGTCGGTCTCGAGGCGCAGGCCGGCCTGGCCGGCCGCCTCGGTGACGGCCGCGAACCGCGGGCTCGCGAGCTGGTTCCCGTGCCCGACCACCTCGTGGATGATGTCCGGCTCGGGCGTGTAGAGCGGCTGGCTGCCGTGCCGCAGGTACTGCGTGGAGTTGAACACCCGGCGGCCGAGGTCGCCGTAGAAGTCGCGCAGCGGGACGAGCCCCGGCGCGCACGTGTAGGACCAGCCGGTGAGCGGCTCGAGGCGCTCGGTGACCTCGGTGAGCTGCGGGACGTGGTCGGTGGGGAGGCCGAGCGCGGCCTTGCCGGCGAGGAACTCGGGGTGCGCGTACCGCTCGTGCTTCGGCGCCAGCTCGGCGCAGACGGTGCGCCAGATGGCGTGCTCGTCGGCCGTGTAGTCGACGTGCGGCACGGGCTCCCCCGCGCGGTGCGCCAGCGACACCCCGGCGATCTCGCCGCGCCGGGCGAGGTAGGCGGCGTCGTGCAGCCCGGGGTGGTTGTCGGCGAGGTGCACCTGCACCGTCCCGTCGGCGTCGGTCGTCACGGCCGAGTAGAGCTGTCCCTCCTCGAACACCGCGCTCACCTCCTCGTGAGTGGTCGTGGCCTCGTGGGCCGGAAAGCCCACGGAAGCACGACACCGCGCAGGATGGAACCGATGGCGTGTCCTGTGGGCAACGAGCGCACACTTTCGCCAGCACGTTCGGCGCGTCGCTGCACAACCTGTCCACCGGCGACCGGACCCCGCCCCCGCCCCGCCGCATCGGCCGGACGGCCGGTTCCCACCCCGATGCGCCCGCGCGGCGACACGCCCGCCCCTAGCCTCGGCCCGTCCGGAGACGAACCCCGCAGGAGGCCCCGGCATGCGGTCCACCCCCCGCACCCGCGTCCGCGCGACCCTCGCGCTGCTCGCCGCCCTCGCCGCGCTGCCCCCCGCCGGCGCCGCGGCGCTCCCCGGTGCCCCCATCGCCGCGCCCACGACGACCACCGCCCCGCGCGTCCTCACCCCGAGCGTCCTGCCGATGACCGGCACCGACCTCGCGAACCCCCTGCGCGGCCAGTACCGCTGGATGGGCTACCCGAGCCAGCCCGCCTCCTGGCCCGCCCCCGACTACTACGAGCGCGACCGCTCGTACTGGGGACGCCTCGAGCCCACCCGTGGCACGTACGACTTCACCACCCTCGACGCCGGGCTCGCCGACGCCGGCAGCGTGCGCGGCAAGCTCGGCTTCCGGGTCATGGCCTACTGCCCCGGCTGCTGGATGGACGAGCGTCCCGACCTGCCCCCGACGATCCCCGCGTGGATGCCCCTCCAGCCGGGCACCCGGATCCCGGCGTGGGACGACGCGCGCTTCCTCACCGCCTGGGAGGACCTCATGGCCGCCCTCGGCCGGCGCTACGCCGACGACCCGCGGCTCGGCTACGTCGACGTCGGCGGCTTCGGCGCCTACGGCGAGTGGATGGACGCCGGCGCGCCGATCAGCGACGCGAGCGCCCTGCGCATCGTCGGCGCCGTCGCCGAGGCCTTCCCGGACCGGCACGTCCTCCTCAGCGCAGTCACCGTGTACACCCGCCCCGCGGTGCTGCGGCAGTCACTGGCCCGGTGGGCGAACGTCGGGCTGCGCAGCGACTGCCTCGGCCAGAGCGGGATGCAGGTGCCGACCGGCGAGTTCGCCGACCTCTGGCGCACGCGCCCGTTCTTCACCGAGTGGTGCACCGGCGCCGACCCCGCCCTCGGGCGCGACCAGGTCCGCACCCACCACGTGTCGACGACCTCGAGCCACAACATGCGGCTCACGTGGGAGGGAATGACCGCCGGCCAGCGCACCGCCTACGAGGACGCCGTGCGCTCCTCGGGCTACCGGTACGCCGTCACCCGCGCCACCGTCGCCCCGCTGCGCTCGCGCACCTCGTCCCGGGTCGATCTCACCCTGTCGAACTTCGGCGTCGCGCCGACGTACGACGCCTGGACCGTCCGGGCGGTCCTCACCGACGGTCGCGGGGCCCGGGTCGCGACGCTGCCCGTCGCCGTCGACCTGCGGACCGTGCTGCCGGGCAGCCGGACGGTCGCCGCCACGCTCACCCTGCCCACGGTGCTCCCCGGCCGCTACGGGCTCCGCCTCGAGGTGCTCGACCCCACCGGCTACTCCGCCCCGATGCGCCTGGCCAACGCCGCCCGCGGTGCGGACGGCTCGTACCCGCTCGGGACCGTCCTCGTCGGGCGGGCGGCGGCGCGGCAGCCGGTCGTCGTCACCGTGCCTCCCCCGTACCGCCCGCGTCCGGTGTCCTCGCGCGGGGTGCCGCTGCGCTGACCGGCGGTCGGCGGCACCGACCTCGCGCGCTCCCCGTGCCCGCCGCCCGCTCGGCGCAGCGCGGGGCCGCTCGGCGGCCCCCGCCTGTCGGACGGTTGCCCCGCGGGCCGTCGTCGGGTTGGGTTGGGGCCGAGAGTCTCAACGACGAGGAGGAGCCGCCGTGACCGACGACAGCCTGTCGAGCCACCTGCACGAGATGGACCTGAGCCCCGATTCCGCGTTCACCGCGCAGGCGAACGGCACGGCCGACCTGTACGACGCGGCGGCGGCCGACCACGAGGCCTTCTGGGCCGAGCAGGCCCGCTCGCGCATCAGCTGGGCGACGGACTTCGAGCGCACCCTCGACTGGGACGACGCACCCTTCGCCAAGTGGTTCGTCGGCGGCTCGCTCAACGTCGCGCACAACTGCGTCGACCGGCACGTCGAGGCCGGCAACGGCGACCGGGTCGCCATCCACTTCGAGGGCGAGGGCGGCGACACCCGCACCATCACCTACGCCGACCTCCAGAAGGAGGTCTCGAAGGCGGCCAACGCCCTCGAGTCGCTCGGCGTCGAAACCGGCGACCGGGTCGCGGTGTACATGCCGATGATCCCCGAGACGGTCTTCACGATGCTCGCCTGCGCCCGCATCGGCGCCCCGCACTCGGTGATCTTCGGCGGGTTCTCGGCCGAGGCGCTGCACACCCGCATCGCCGACGCCGAGGCCAAGGTCGTCGTCACCACCGACGGCCAGTGGCGCCGCGGCAAGCCGGCGCCGCTCAAGGCCGCCGTCGACGCCGCCATCCACCACGGCGACGACGAGTCGCCGGTCGAGAAGGTCCTCGTCGTCAAGCGCACCGACACCGACGTCGAGTGGGACGACTCCCGCGACGTCTGGTGGCACGACCTCGTCCCCGGCCAGCCGGACACCCACGAGGCCCAGCCGATGGACAGCGAGCACCCGCTGTTCATCCTCTACACCTCGGGCACCACCGGGAAGCCGAAGGGCATCTTCCACACGACCGGCGGCTACCTCACCCAGGCGGCCTACACGAACGCCGTCGTCCACGACGTGCACCCCGAGACCGACGTCTACTGGTGCACCGCCGACGTCGGCTGGGTCACCGGCCACAGCTACATCGTCTACGGCCCGCTGGCCAACGGCGCGACGCAGGTGCTCTACGAGGGCACCCCGGACACCCCGCACCAGGGCCGCTGGTGGGAGATCGTCGAGAAGTACAAGGTCTCGATCCTCTACACGGCGCCCACGGCCATCCGCACCTTCATGAAGTGGGGCGCCGACATCCCGGCGAAGTTCGACATGTCCTCCATCCGGGTCCTCGGCTCGGTCGGCGAGCCGATCAACCCCGAGGCGTGGCTCTGGTACCGCAAGCAC
The DNA here is from genome assembly GCF_016887965.1 of Phycicoccus sonneratiae. Taxonomy (GTDB): domain Bacteria; phylum Actinomycetota; class Actinomycetes; order Actinomycetales; family Dermatophilaceae; genus Phycicoccus; species Phycicoccus sonneratiae. The sequence goes on along the minus strand of NZ_JAFDVD010000001.1, from coordinate 74,909 downwards.
GTCGGCGGCGACAAGGCCCCGATCGTCGACACGTGGTGGCAGACCGAGACCGGCGCCATCATGATCAGCCCGCTGCCGGGCGTCACGACCCTCGAGCCCGGCTCGGCGCAGAAGCCCATCCCCGGCATCTCCGCCGAGATTCTCGACGACGACGGCAACCCCTTCACCGAGCCCGAGAAGGTCGGCTACCTCGTCCTCACCAAGCCGTGGCCGTCGATGCTGCGCGGCATCTGGGGCGACCCCGAGCGCTACAAGGAGACGTACTGGAGCCGGTTCGGCCCGAAGTACTACTTCGCCGGCGACGGCGCCAAGTACGACGAGAAGGGCAACATCTGGCTGCTCGGCCGGGTCGACGACGTGATGAACGTGTCCGGCCACCGGCTCTCGACCGCCGAGATCGAGTCGGCCCTCGTGTCGCACCCGTCGGTCGCCGAGGCCGCCGTGGTCGGTGCCGCCGACGAGACCACCGGCCAGGCCGTCTGCGCCTTCGTCATCCTCCGCGGCGACGCGGTCGACAACGGCGAGGAGACGGTCCAGGAGCTGCGCAACCACGTGGCCAAGGAGATCGGCCCGATCGCCAAGCCGCGCCAGGTGATGATCGTCCCCGAGCTGCCGAAGACGCGCTCCGGCAAGATCATGCGCCGCCTGCTCAAGGACGTCGCCGAGAACCGCGAGGTCGGCGATGTCACGACGCTCGCCGACAGCTCGGTGATGAGCCTCATCAAGGAGGGCATGAGCAGCGGCTCGTCCGACTGACCCTCCGTGCCCGGGACGGGGTGCCGCGCGAGAGCCCGCGGCACCCCGTCCTCGGCGTCCGGGGGCGTGGACGGAGGCACGGCGCCGGCCGCCCGGTCGGTAGGCTGGGACGCGGAGCGCCGGGAAGTCTGGTCGGCAACGTCATGGCCGCGCGCCCGCGCCGCGGTCCCGCCACCACGTCAGGAGCCGCGATGAGCACCCGCCCGCCCGCGACCCCCACCCCGCCCGGCCCCTCCCGCACCACCGTCTTCGGCCGCCCGTCCTGGGCCGAGGCCCGCTACGTGGCCGACGCGCTGCGCACCGAGACCATCGGCGGGGCCCTGCTGCTCGTGGCGGCCGTCATCGCCGTCGTCCTCGCGAACAGCCCGCTCAGCGACAGCTACTTCTCGTTGCGCGACACCGAGATCGGCACCGACTGGGGCCACCTGCGGCTGTCCGTCGGGCACTGGGCGGCCGACGGCCTGCTCGCCATCTTCTTCTTCGTCGCGGGCCTCGAGCTCAAGCGCGAGTTCCTCGTCGGCGACCTGCGCTCCCCCGCCAAGGCCGCCGTGCCGGTCATCGCGGCGTTCTCCGGGGTCGCCGTCCCGGCCCTCGTCTTCGTCGGGGCCGTCACGCTGCTCGGCGGAGAAGGAGACGCGCTGCGGGGCTGGGCCATCCCGACGGCCACCGACATCGCGTTCGCCCTCGCCGTGCTGGCCGTCATCGGCTCGCACCTGCCCTCCGGCCTGCGCTCCTTCCTCCTCACCCTGGCCGTCGTCGACGACCTCATCGCCATCACGATCATCGCCGTCTTCTACACGGGCGACCTCCAGGTCGCCCCGCTGCTGTGGGCGCTGCTGCCGCTCGCCGGCTTCGCCGCGCTCACCCAGCGCCGCATCACCCCCTGGTGGCTGCTCCTGCCGCTCGCCGGGGCCACGTGGGCGCTCGTGCACGCCTCCGGCGTCCACGCGACGGTGGCCGGCGTGCTGCTCGGGCTCGTCGTCCCGGTCCGCCCCCGCCGGCGGGGTGTGCCGGCCGTCAGCACCCACGACGCGGACACCGACGTCGCCCACCGCTTCGAGCACCGCGTCCGTCCGGTCTCGGCCGGCGTCGCGGTGCCGGTCTTCGCCTTCTTCGCCTCCGGGGTCGCCGTCCTCGGCGGTGGCTTCGGCGAGGCGCTGCGTGACCCCGTGGCCATCGGCGTCGTTCTCGGGCTGGTCGTCGGGAAGCTCGTCGGCGTCCTCGGGTCGACCTACCTCGTCGCCCGGTTCACCCGCGCCCGCCTCGACGACGACCTCGCGTGGTCCGACATCGCCGGGCTGGCGGTGCTCACCGGCGTCGGGTTCACCGTCTCGCTGCTCGTCGGGGAGCTCGCCTTCGGGGCGGGGTCCGAGCGCGACGAGCACGTCAAGCTGGGCATCCTCGCCGGCTCGTTGCTGGCCGCGCTCCTCTCCGCGGCCGTCCTCCGGCGCCGCAACGCGGCCTACCGCCGGATCCACGAGCGCGAGACGAACGACGCCGACGGCGACGGCATCCCGGACGCCTGGGACGACGTGCCGGGACCGGGGACCTCCGCCACTCGGTAAGGTCGGGTCAGGACGCCCCGACGTGGGACGACGACCAGTGAGGCGAGAGCGATGGCACCCGAGACCAGCGAGCGCACGATCGGCCAGCTCGTCGCCGACGCGACGCACGACCTCCAGGGCATCGTGCGCGGCGAGATCGCCCTCGCCAAGGCCGAGGTCGCCCAGGGCGCCAAGGTCATCGGCAAGGGAGCCGGGATGTTCGCCGGCGCCGCCTTCGTCGGCCTGCTCGGACTGATCTTCCTCTTCCACACCCTCGCCTACGTGGTCGCCATCTGGCTCCCGGTGTGGGCGGGCTACCTCGTCGTCACGGTCTTCATGTTCCTCGTCGCCGGGGTGCTCGCGCTCCTCGGCAAGAGCGCGTTCGACAAGGCCAAGCCGGCCCCCGAGCGGGCCATCGAGCAGGGCCGGGAGACCATCGCGGCGCTCAGGCGCGACGGCGACGGCACCGGCGACTGAGCGCGGGCGTCAGCCCCTGACGCAGGCCCCGGACGACACCGCCCGGTCGCCGAGCGTGGCGCCGCGCAGCACCGGCGAGAGGGCGTCGAGGGTCATCGCGTACCCCGTCTGCGGGTCGTCGAGCGAGGTGGCGTAGACCATCCCGACGACCCGGCCGTCGGCGTCGAGCACCGGTCCGCCCGAGGCGCCCTGGCGCACCGTGGCCCGCAGCGAGTACGTCTCGCGGGTGGCGCCGGCGTTGCCGTAGATGTCCGCGCCCCGGGCCTCGATCACCGCACGGACCCGGGCCGCTCCCACCCAGAGCCCGGCGTCACCGGGGAAGCCGGCGAGCACGGCGCCGTCGTCGGCCTCGAGCTGGGCCCCGCGGTCGAGGGCCGGCGCCCCGAGCGAGCGGGCCGCGAGCACCGCGACGTCGCGGTCGGGGTCGAAGGCGACGATCCGGGCCGCCACCTCCGGTCCGGTGCCCTCGATGCTCAGCCGGACGCTGCGGGCCCCGGCGACGACGTGGGCGTTGGTGACGACGAGCCCGGGCGCGGCGACCCAGCCGCTGCCGACCGAGGTCTGGCCGCAGCGCGGGGCCTCGGCCCGGACGTGGACGACAGACCCGAGGGCCTGCGCGACGTCGGGGTCGCGCGCGAGCGCCGTGTCGGGCGCCGGCACCGCGCGGATGGGCTCGGGTCCGAGGCCCTCGAAGACCCGGGGGAAGCCGGTGCGGTCGAGGGCCCGGGTCACCTCGTCGACGAGCCGGCCCGCGGCGGGCGGCATCACCGAGTCGACGGCCCGCACGACGGTGGACTGCGCGACGGCCTGGCGCAGCGGCTGCGGACCGCTCGTGCGGGCCGCTCCGGCGACCACCCAGACGACGACCGTGGAGGCGACGAAGACCGCGACCGCGCCGAGCAGGCTGTCGAGGGCGCCCAGCCCCGAGACGTGGATGAGGGTCCGCAGCCGGCCGGCGAGCAGGAGCATCACGGACTGGCCGACGGTGGCGAGGACGAGGACGACCGCGATGACGACGAGGGTGCCCGCCGGCGTCGCGAGGTCGAGGCCGGCGTGCTGCTCGAGCAGGTCGGGGGCGACGCGCGCCCCGACGAAGGCCCCCGCGACGAGCCCGACGAGCCCGAGGACGGCGCCGACGAGCCCCTGGCGCCACCCGCTCCAGGCGTACGCGACGAGGGCGACGCCGAGCACGAGGTCGACCCAGACCGACCCGGTCACGGGGCCTCCTCGGCGTCGGTGGTGGCGTCGTCGTCGGTGGCGTCGAAGGCGTCGGCGTCACGCATCCACGGGGACTTGACCCGCTCGGGCAGCTCACGCTCGACCCCGGTGTCCCAGGGCGCGGTGAGCCCGGCGAGGTCGAGGACGGCGTCGAGGAGCATCGCCGTGAAGCCCCAGACGAAGAGACCGTCGACCTCGAAGCCGGGACCGCGGTAGGGCCCGAAGACGGCGGTGAACCGGCTCCGGGCCGAGAGCAGCTCGGCGACCCCGACCCGCGCGACGCGCTCGACCTCGCCGCGGTCCACGACCCCCACCGGCACCGGGGCCGGCCACCACCCGATGACCGGGGTCACCGCGCTGCGGCTCGGGGCGAGGTGCAGCGCCGGCCAGGTGGCGAGGACCTCGACGCCGGCCGGGTCGAGCCCGACCTCCTCGCGGGCCTCGCGCAGGGCGGCCCCGACCGGGCCGTCGTCGCCGGGGTCGAGCCGGCCGCCGGGGAAGGAGACCTGGCCGGGGTGCGAGCGCAGGGTGTGCGCGCGCTCGGTGAGCAGGACGTCGACCCCGCCGCGGCCGTCGGGGCCGAAGAGGACGAGCACCGCCGAGTGCCGCACCCCGGCGCCGGGCACGGGGTGGTCGCGGAACCAGGGGTGGTCGTGGAGGTCGGCACGAGCGGCGAGCCGGGTCAGCCACTCGGGGGCCGGGGTCATGCGGGTCATCGTAGGCACGCCCGCTGGGTGGGCCGGGCAGCCCGTCGTCTCACTGCTCGTCGGGGAGCGGACCCGGCGGCGGGTCGGGGAGGACGGCGCCGGGGGCGAGCTCGAACTTGAGGAGCTTCGCGGCCTTCTCGGGGTCGGTCTCGCCCTCGCCGTAGGCGGGGCACCAGCGGGTGACCGGGCAGGCCCCGCACGCCGGCTTGCGGGCGAAGCAGGTGCGCCGGCCGTGGAAGATCACGACGTGGCTGAGCATCGTCCAGTCGGCCTTCGGGATGAGGGCGGCGACGTCGGCCTCGACCTTGACGGGGTCGGTCTCCTGCGTCCAGCCCCAGCGGCGCACCAGCCGGCCGAAGTGCGTGTCGACGGTGAGGCCCGGCACCCCGAAGGCGTTGCCGAGGACGACGTTGGCGGTCTTGCGACCGACCCCGGGAAGGGTGACGAGGTCGGCCATCCGCCCCGGCACCTCGCCGCCGTACCGCTCGACGAGCGCCTGGGCGAGGGTGATGACCGAGTTCGTCTTGGCCCGGAAGAAGCCGGTGGGCTTGAGGACGGCCTCCATCTCCTCGCGGTCGGCGGCCGCGAGCGCCTCGGCGGTGGGCCAGCGCGAGAAGAGGGTGGGGGTGACGGTGTTGACCATGACGTCGGTGGTCTGGGCCGACAGGACGGTGGCGACGAGCAGCTGCAGCGGGGTCTCGAAGTCGAGCTCGCAGTGGGCGTACGGGTAGCGCTCGTGGAGCGCCTTCGAGATGCGCCGGGCGCGGCGGGTGCGGGCGACCGGCGACTCCTCGCCGGTGGCCGCGCGACGGACGGCGGGCGAGGGACGGACGGGCACGGCGGCAGCCTACGGGCCCGCGCCGACACCCCCGGGCGACGGGCGGCCGGTGCACCCGGGACGACCTGCGCGTTCTGGCACACTGTGCGACGTGGATCACGACGTCGTGCGGAAAGCCCCGCTCTTCTCGCCCCTCGACGACCAGGCGGCCGAGACCCTCATCTCCTCGATGAGCGCCGCGCGCCTCGAGCGCGGTGACGTCCTCTTCCACGAGGGCGACCAGGGCGACCGCCTCTACGTCATCGCCGAGGGCAAGATCAAGCTCGGCCGCACGAGCACCGACGGGCGCGAGAACCTCCTCGCCATCCTCGGCCCCGGCGAGATGTTCGGCGAGCTCTCGCTCTTCGACCCCGGGCCGCGCACCGCCACGGCCACCGCCGTCGCCGAGACCCAGCTCGTCTCGATGGGCCAGGACCAGCTGCGCGAGGTGCTGCACCAGCGCCCGGGTGTCGCCCTCACCCTCCTCACCGCGCTCGCCCGCCGGCTGCGGCGCACCAACGACGTGCTCGCCGACCTCGTCTTCACCGACGTCCCCGGCCGCGTCGCCAAGGCCCTGCTCGACCTCGCGAAGCGGTTCGGGCGCCCGGTCGACGAGGGCGTCATGGTCGCGCACGACCTCACCCAGGAGGAGCTCGCCCAGCTCGTCGGCGCCTCCCGCGAGACGGTCAACAAGGCGCTCGCCGACTTCGCCTCCCGCGGCTGGCTGCGGCTCGAGGCCCGGGCCGTCCTCCTCGTCGACGTCGAGCGCCTGAGGCGCCGCGCCCGCTGAGGTCCCGCGCGCTCAGCGCCAGGCCACCCCGAGGTGGTCGAGCTGGGCGCGGATGCTCATCCGGGCCGCCGGCCACACCTCCTGCGGCACCTCGGCGTAGACCCGCGTCAGCACGCCCTCGACGGGGTCCGGTTCCGCGGCCGCGCCGTCGGCCAGCGCCTGGCGCACCTGGTCGAGCCGCTCGGCGCGGTGGGTCCGGTAGAAGGCGACCATCGCCGCGGCGTCCGGCACGAGCGGGCCGTGGCCGGGGAGGATGCGGGTCACGGCGCCGTCGCCGGTGAGCGCGGCGATGCGCTCGAGCGAGGTGAGGTAGGCGTCGAGCTCGCCGTCCGGGTGGGCGACGACGGTCGTGCCGCGGCCGAGCACGGTGTCGCCGGTCAGCAGGGCGTGCTCGGCCGGCAGCGCGAAGGAGACGGAGTCGGCCGTGTGGCCCGGGGTCGCGACGACCCGCAGCTCGAGCCCGCCGGTGGTGACGACGTCGCCGTCGTGCAGGTCGTCGTGACCGCGGCCGACGGCCCGGGTCGGGGCACCCGTCAGCTCGGCGAAGCGCGGGGCGGCCTCGGCGTGGTCGTGGTGGCCGTGGGTGAGGACGGTCAGCGCGACCCGGGCGCCGCGGGCCTCGACGTGGGTCAGGACGGCGCGCAGGTGCTCGTCGCCGTGCGGGCCCGGGTCGACGACGACGGCCTCGGTGGACCCCGGCTCGAGGAGCACCCAGGTGTTCGTGCCGTCGAGGGTCATCGGCCCGGGGTTCGGCGCGAGGACGCAGTGCGCCCGCTCGCCGACCGCTCCCCCGACCCACGGGTCGCGGACCGACGGGGGCGGCTGGGCGCTCATCCGGCCACCCTAGACGCGGGCCCGGTCCCCCGCCGAGCACCCCCAGTCCGGCCCCAGGAAGGCTTCCAGGTCGCTGAGGTGGGGCGAGCACCCCCAGTCCGGCCCCAGGGAGGCTTCCTGGCGGCCCACGCGGGGTGGACGTCCGGGTGGTCCGTGCGCCGGGTCGCCCCTCGGGCCGTCAGGGGAGCTCGGTGACGAGGACGAGCGAGCCGTCCGGCTCCTGCTCGAGCACGGGCGCGACCCGGGCGATGCGCGGCCGGTCGGCGAGGAAGGCCGCCGCGGCGTCGAACCCGGCGAGCGCCTCGAGCGCCCACACCTGCGGCGGCATCATCCGCAGCTCACCGGCGGCCGCCCGCTCGAGGAGCACCGCGGGCCGCGCCCACCCGCCGCCGTCGGACTCACCGCTCGTCTCCCGCGCCTCCTGCCCCTCCGGCATCCCGGCGGCGAGGATCCACGTGTCGTAGCGGCGCGGCTCGAAGGCCGGGGTCACCCAGTGCCCGCGCCCGCGCAGCGCCGACACGGGCAGCCGCACCCCGCACTCCTCCTCGACCTCGCGCACCGCGGCGGCGGCGAAGGGCGCGGCCGCGGCCGCCGACACCCCGAGGTGCGCGGCGAGGTCGGCGAGCCCCGGCGTCGCGGGGTCCATGCCGGAGTCCGAGGCATCCACGCGCCCACCCGGGAAGACGACCATCGACGGCGCGAAGGCCATCGTCGCGACCCGGCGCTGGACGTAGACCTCGGGCCCGGACGCGGTGTCACGCACCAGCATCACCGTGGCGGCGGGCTGCGGCTCGGCGCCGGACGGCGACCCCGCCCCGACCCACGCGCGCGCCCGCTCGAGCAGCCCGCCGTCACGCATCGGGGCGCGCAGCACCCGGCCCGCGCCGTCAGTCGCGGACGTGGACGATCACCTCGACCTCGACCGGCGCGCCGAGCGGCAGCGCGGCCACCCCGACGGCAGAGCGGGCGTGCACCCCGGCGTCGCCGAAGACCGCACCGAACAGCTCGCTGGCGCCGTTGACGACCCCCGGCTGACCGGTGAACGAGGGGTCGGAGGCGACGAAACCGGTGACCTTGACGACCCGCTCGACGCGGTCGAGGTCGTCGACGACGGTCTTCACCGCGGCGATGGCGTTGAGCGCGCAGACGGCGGCGAGCTCCTTGGCCCGCTCGGGCGACACCAGCCCGACGAGCTCGCCGACCGCACCCGTGACCGGCAGCGCGCCGTCGACCATCGGCACCTGCCCCGAGACGTAGACGCGCGAGCCGTCGAGCACGGCCGGAACGTAGGCCGCCAGCGGCGGGACGACCTCCGGGAGCGTCAGCCCCAGCGCGGCGAGGCGGTCCTCGACGACACCCATCCGGCTCAGCCCTTCGCGCGCTTGAGGTAGGCGACGAGGTTGCCCTCGGGCATGACGAGCACCTGGACGAGCTCCCAGCCGTCCTCGCCCCACTGGTCGAGGATCTGCTTCGTCGCGTGGACGATGAGCGGCACGGTCGCGTACTCCCACTTCTGCATGCGCGCCACCCTACCGGCGGCCCACCACGGCTACCGTGGCCGGTGATGAGCGACGACGTCATGACCCGGCCCGCCCGCCAGCCCGACCGCACCGAGGTCACCGGCCCGGAGCAGACCGACGTCTACGACGTCTTCGACCCCGAGCCGCACCGGGCCCGCGGCATCACCGTCGCCCTCGTCCACGGCGGCTTCTGGCGCCCGACGTACGACCGCACCCACCTCGGCCCGCTCGCCGAGGCCCTCGCCCGCGACGGCTTCCACGTCGCCAACCTCGAGTACCCGCGCACCGGGATGCCCGGCGGCGGCTGGCCGGGCACCGCGGACGCCCTGCGCGCCACGCTCGCGGCGGCGCGGGCCGACACCGACCTGCCCGACACCCTCGTCCTCGTCGGCCACTCGGCGGGCGGGCACCTCGTCACCTGGCTGGCGTCCGAGGACCGGGTCGAGGACCTCGTCGGGGCCGTCGCGCTCGGGCCGGTCGCCGACCTCGGCGCCGCCGACCGCCTCCACCTCGGCGACGACGCCGCCCGCGCCTTCCTCGGCGGCGCCCCCGACGAGGTGCCGGACGCGTGGGCCGCCGCCGACCCCGCCCGCCAGCGCCTCAGCGCCCCGGTGGCCCTCGTCTCCGGCGAGCACGACGACGTCGTCCCGCCGGAGGTCGCCGCGTCCTACGCCGCCACCCGCACCGACGCCGACGCCGACGCCACGACGGCCACCGCCCGCGGGGCCGACCACTTCGACCTCGTCGACCCCGAGCACCCCGCGTACCTCCTGCTCCTCGCCGAGGTCGAGGAGCTGACCCTCGGCCGGGGCGGCCCGCACCACGCCTGACCCCCCACCTACGCTGGGCCCATGGCCGCCCCTCCCCTCGCGCGCGTGCTCGACGGCGTCCGGCTGCACGTCGTCACCGGCAAGGGCGGGGTCGGGAAGACGACGGTCGCGAGCGCGCTGGCCCTCTCCCTCGCCCGGCAGGGCCGCCGGGTCCTCCTCGTCGAGGTCGAGAACCGGCAGGGCATCAGCCAGACCTTCGACGTCCCGCCCCTCGGCACCGAGGAGGTCCGCCTCGTCCAGGACCCGTCCGGCGGCGAGCTGTGGGGGCTGTCGGTCGACGCCAAGGCCGCCCTCCTCGAGTACCTCCAGACCTTCTACAAGCTCGGCCGCGCCGGCGGGGCCCTCGAGCGGATGGGGGTCGTCGACTTCGCGACGACGATCGCGCCGGGGGTGCGCGACGTCCTGCTCACCGGCAAGGTCTACGAGGCGGTCGGCCGCACGAGCGGCGGCAAGCGCGGCCAGGGCCGGCTCGTCTGGGACGCCGTCGTCCTCGACGCCCCGCCGACCGGGCGCGTGGCCCGCTTCCTCGGGGTCAACGAGCAGGTCGCCGGCCTGGCCCGGATGGGCCCGATCCACTCCCAGGCCGCCTCGATCACCCGGATGCTCCGCGACCGCCGCAGCGTCGTCCACGTCGTCACCGTCCTCGAGGAGATGCCGGTGCAGGAGAGCGCCGACGCCGTCGCCGAGCTCTCCGCCGCCGGCTTCGGGCTCGGGGCGGTCGTCGTCAACCAGGTGCGCGAGCCGCTCGTGCCCGCGCCGCTGCTCGCCCGGCTCGAGGCCGACGGCCCGCAGGTCGAGGAGCAGGTGCGCGCCGACCTCTCCGCGGTCGGGGTCCGCTCGGGCGCCCGGACCGTCGGCGGGCTGCTCGCCGAGGCCCGCGACCACGCGGCCCGCATCACCCTCGAGGACGAGCTGACCGCCGAGGTCGACGCCCTCGGCCTCCCCACGCTCACCCTGCCGGCCCTGGCCGCCGGCACCGACGACGGCGGCGTCGCCGTGCTCGCCGACGAGCTCGCCGCGCAGGGGGTCCGCTGATGGCCCGCGCCGCCGCCCCCGCCGCCGACCGGCTCGACGTCGACGCCCTCCTCGCCGACCCGGGCACCGGCATCATCGTCTGCTGCGGATCCGGTGGGGTCGGGAAGACGACGACCGCCGCCGCGCTCGGGGTCCGGGCCGCCGAGGCCGGGCGGAAGGTCGTCGTCCTCACCATCGACCCCGCCCGCCGGCTGGCCCAGAGCCTCGGGCTCACCGAGCTCGACAACACCCCGCGTCCCGTGTCCGGCATCGACACCGCGGCCGGGGGCTCCCTCGACGCGATGATGCTCGACATGAAGCGGACCTTCGACGAGGTCGTGCTCGCCCACTCGACGCCCGACAAGGCCGAGCAGATCCTCGAGAACCCGTTCTACCAAGCGGTCTCCAGCTCGTTCGCGGGCACGCAGGAGTACATGGCGATGGAGAAGCTCGGCCAGCTGCGGGCGCAGGCCGACGCCGACGGCACGTGGGACCTCGTCGTCGTCGACACCCCGCCCTCGCGCAGCGCCCTCGACTTCCTCGACGCCCCGAAGCGCCTCGGCTCCTTCCTCGACGGGCGGTTCATCCGGCTCCTCATGGCCCCCGCGAAGGCCGGGGGGCGGGCCTACCTCAAGGTCTTCTCGGTCGGTGCCAACCTCGCGGCCGCCACCCTCTCGAAGGTCCTCGGCGGGCAGTTCCTCTCCGACGTCCAGACCTTCGTCGCCGCCCTCGACACGATGTTCGGCGGCTTCCGCGAGCGCGCCGACGTCACCTACGCCCTCCTCAAGGAGCCGTCGACGGCGTTCGTCGTCGTCGCCGCCCCCGAGCGGGATGCGCTGCGCGAGGCGGCCTACTTCGTCGAGCGGCTCGAGGCCGAGGCGATGCCGCTGGCCGGCGTCGTCGTCAACCGGATGCAGGTGCTCGCGGCGCCGGGGCTCAGCGGCGCGCGCGCCGCCGCGGCGGCCGAGCAGCTCGAGGACCGCGAGGACGACGGCGGCGGAACCACCGGGGACGCGGCCGGCACCGCCGGCCTCACGCCGGCCCTGCTGCGGCTGCACGCCTCGCTCGCCGAGACCGCCACCCGCCACGAGGCGCACGTGCGCCGGTTCGTCGCGTCGCACCCGGGCGTCCCGCTCTCGACGGTGCCGGCGAGCGCCACCGACATCCACGACCTCGACGGGCTGCGCGAGGTGTCCGCCGCGCTGACCGCGGGCTGAACGATCCCGGACAGGAAGAATCCCCGGGGGGCCGACCGGGTCCGCGCGCGGCTGCAGGGGTGCCACGAACGGGGTGCAGGGGTGGTCGGCCCCTCCGGGGAGATCGGGGGTCAGGCGATGGCGCCCTCGGCGCCACGGGCCTTCGCCGCGGACAGCAGCGCCGTCCACGACCTGACGTCAGGGCGGCGGCGCAGCAGGGCGCGGCGCTCTCGTTCGGTCATCCCTCCCCAGACACCGAACTCCGTGCGGTTGTCGAGCGCGTCGGCGAGGCACTCGGCCACGACCGGGCACCCCTTGCACACGACCTTCGCGGCGCGCTGCGCCTTGCCCTGGACGAAGAGCGCGTCCGGGTCGCTGCCGGCGCACTTGCCCAGCGGCGCCCACTCCACCACCCACTGCCCCTCGGTGCTCTGCTCCTGCGGGGAGATGCTCATGTCCACCTCGTTCCACTGCCTCGATGTCCTCGGCCCCCCGGATGTCGGTGAGGACGTACTGAAACCGTAGGCAGGGCGGTGACCAGCGGCTATCGTCCGAGCGGGTCGCGCCCCCGGCCGAACGGACGACCCCCGGGCCGAACGGACGACCGACGGGACCCGCAGGTGCCCGACGCGGCGCGGCGAGCGCCCGGACACCGCGGAATCGGGCATTGCCAGATGCCCGCGTTACCCTGTCGGGCATGGACGGTCGCGCCCAGAACATCCCCGCCGTGCTCAGGCTCCTCCTCGGATTCGTCGTGCTGAGCACGGTCGCCGGGCTGCTCGTGGCCGGCATCGCGGTGCCCGCCATCGGTGCCAGCGGTCAGGCCGCCAAGGCGGGCGTCGACTTCTTCAACGAGCTCCCGAGCGACTTCGAGATCTCCCCGCTCGCCCAGCAGTCGAAGATCGTCGACGCCGACAACAAGCTCATCGCGAACCCGTACGACGAGAACCGCATCATCGTCAAGCTCAACACCATCTCGAAGAACATGCAGAACGCGCAGATCGCCATCGAGGACGCGCGCTTCTTCGAGCACGGCGGCCTCGACCCGCGCGGCTTCACGCGCGCGATGATCAGCAACCTCAAGGGCGGCGACGTCCAGGGCGCGTCCACGCTCACCCAGCAGTACGTGAAGATCACCCTCCAGGAGCAGGCGCTGCGCGCCGGCGACAAGGAGGCCGCCGACGCCGCGGTCAAGAAGAGCTACGCCCGCAAGGTGCAGGAGCTCAAGTACGCGATCAACGTCGAGGAGAACTTCACCAAGCAGCAGATCCTCGAGGGCTACCTCAACCTCGTCTACTACGGCGACCAGGCCTACGGCGTCGAGGCCGCGGCCATCAACTACTTCGGCGTCCACGCGAGCAAGCTCAACCTCGCGCAGTCCGCGCTGCTCGCGGGCATCGTCCAGCAGCCCACGGCCTACAACCCGGTCATCAACCCGAAGCAGGCCCAGGCCCGCCGCGACATCGTCCTCACCCGGATGCAGCAGCTCGGGATGGCCTCGGCCAAGGACGTCGCCGCCGCGAAGAAGCTCGACGTCAAGAAGATGATCAAGAAGACGCCGGTCAAGGGTGTCTGCCACCGCTCGTCGCAGCCGTACTTCTGCGCCTACGTCATGGGCTACCTCCAGCACTCCCCGCAGATGGCGGTGCTCGGCAAGACCCCAGAGGAGCGGCTCAAGCGGATCAACCAGGGCGGGCTGACCATCCGCACCACCCTCGACCCGGCGAAGCAGAAGATCGCCCAGGCCGAGATCACCAAGGCCATCCCGATCGGCAACAAGAGCAACCTCGGCGGCGCGATGTCGGTCGTCGAGCCGGGCACCGGCAAGGTGCTCGCGATGGGCCAGGCGGCGAACTTCGAGAAGAACCAGACCAACTGGAACGTCGACCAGGTCTACGGCGGCGGTCCCTACGGCTACCAGTTCGGGTCGACGGCCAAGATGTTCGGCCTCGTCACCGCCCTCGAGCAGGGCATGCCGATGAACGCGACGATCAACGTCCCGTTCGCGAGCAACCACCAGGACCACGTCTTCGACGGGCCGAAGGTCGTCGGGGCCGAGTGCGGCGCCAACGAGCCCTGGAAGGTCGGCAACGACTACGCCATCGGCGGGCGGCAGATGAGCCTCGCCGAGGGCATCTCGAAGTCGATCAACACCTGGGCCGCCCAGCTGACCATCGAGGTCGGGCCGTGCAACGTGCTCGACACGATGAAGAAGATGGGCCTGCACATGGCCAACGGCAAGGACTTCGACCGCACCATCTCCAACGCCACCCTCGGCTCGGGCACGACGACCCCCCTCGACCTCGCGAGCGCGTACGCCACCCTCGCGGCCGACGGCAAGTACTGCGAGCCGAGCCCCATCGTCTCCATCACGACGCCGGACAAGAAGGAGATCAAGGTCCCGAAGACCTCGTGCAAGCAGGTCATCTCCAAGGACACCGCGAACGCGGCGACCGACCTGCTCGAGGGCACCCTGCGCAACGGCGGCACCGCCGACGGCAACTGGGACGTCGGCGCCCGCCCGGCGGCCGGCAAGACCGGGACGACCGAGAAGCACAACCAGGCGTGGTTCGTCGGCTACACCCGGCAGCTGGCCACCGCGGTGTGGATCGGCAACGTCAAGGTCACCGACAAGAACCGCAAGCTCTACTCGCTCAACGGCAAGTGCTTCGGCTCGTACGGCTGCTTCGGCGACGTCTTCGGTGGCACCGTCTCGGCGCCGGTCTGGGCCTCGGCGATGAAGAAGATGTCCGAGGGCATGGAGGTCAAGCAGTTCCCGGCCCCGAGCGACAAGGCCCGCCGCGGCAACCTCCAGGACCTGCCGAACGTCTACGGGCGCAGCCCGGGCGAGGCCGCGGCCATCCTCCGCGACGCGGGCTTCGACAGCCGGGTCGGCGGCTACATCTCGAGCAACGCCCCGAAGGGCACCGTCGGCGGCACCTCGCCGTCCGGCGGCGCGCTGCCCGGGCAGACCGTCACCCTGCTCATCTCCTCCGGCCCGGCGCAGCAGCCCGACCCCAAGCCCTCGAAGCCGACCAAGCCCGGCAAGGGCCGTGGTGGTGGCGGCGGACCCACCGCTCCGCCCGGACCCGGCTGAGGCCGGTGACGACGCAGGGCCCCCGACCGTCGCGGTCGGGGGCCCTGCGTCGTCGTGCGCCCGGCGTCGGTCCGGGCCGCACGGGTCCGGGTCAGCGGGCGCCGAGCACCTGCCGGACGACCGCCGCCACCCGCCCGCCGTCGGCGCGGCCGGCGACCTCGCCCTGGGCGGCCTTCATGACCCGCCCCATGTCGGACATCCCGCCGGCGCCCGTGGACTCCACGGCCCGTTCGACGACGGCCCGCAGCTCGTCGTCGCCGAGCTGGGCGGGCAGGTAGGCCTCGAGGACGGCGAGCTCGGCCTCCTCGCCGTCGGCCAGCTCGGGGCGCTGCGCGTCGCGGTAGGCGGTGGCCGCCTCGCGCCGCTTCTTGGCCTCCTTGGCGATGACCTTGAGCACCTCGTCGTCGTCGAGCTCGCGGGCCTCGTCGCCGGCGACCTCGGCGGTCGTCACGGAGGTGAGGGTCATCCGCAGCGTCGAGGCCCGGACCTTGTCGCGGGCGCGCATCGCGTCGTGGAGGTCGTCCTGCAGCCGGGCCTTGAGGGAGGTGTCGCTCATGCCCCGATCCTCCCACCGGTCCGACGACGGGAGCACCCGGGATTCCTCGGACGGGGGGCTCGTTTGCGAGGATGGCTCGATGGAGCCGATCGCCCGCACCGCCCTGCGCACCGCCGGGGGCCTCGTGGGCGCCGGCGTCGCGGCCGTCGCCTACGCCTCGCTCGTCGAGCGCACGTGGTTCACGCTGCGCCGCTTCACCGTTCCGGTCCTGCCGGCCGGGGCGGCGCCGGTGCGCATCCTCCAGGTGTCCGACCTCCACCTGACCCCCGGCCAGCGCAAGAAGGTCGAGTGGGTGCGCTCGCTCGCCGGGCTGCGCCCCGACTTCGTCGTCAACTCCGGGGACAACCTCGCCCACATCGAGGCCGTACCCCCGCTGCTGCGGGCGATGGAGCCGCTGCAGGAGTTCCCGGGCGCGTTCGTCCTCGGGTCCAACGACTACTTCGCGCCGGTGCCGAAGAACCCCGCGCGCTACCTGACCCGCGGCTACGCGAAGGCGCCGAAGACGCGCGGCGACCTGCCGGTCGGCGAGCTCGTCGAGGGCCTGCGGGCCGGCGGCTGGGCCGACCTCGACAACGCCCGGACCGTCGTCGAGATGGGTGAGCACCGGGTCGAGCTCGTCGGGGTCGACGACCCGCACGTCGAGTTCGACCGCTACCACGACGTCGCCGCCCCGGCGCGTGACGACGTCGCCCTGACGATGGGGCTCGTGCACGCCCCGTACCAGCGCATCCTCGACGCGATGGTCGCCGACGGCGCGGGCCTCGTGCTCGCCGGGCACACGCACGGCGGGCAGCTCGCCGTCCCCCTCTACGGCGCGCTCGTCACGAACTGCGACCTCGACACCGGACGGGCCAAGGGCGTCTCGCGGTGGTGGCCGGGGGCCGGTCGCCCGGCGGCCGGCGGCACGCCGGAGGACGCCGCGTGGCTGCACGTCTCGGCCGGGCTCGGCACCTCGCCCTACGCCCCGGTGCGCTTCGCGTGCCGCCCGGAGGCCACCCTCCTCACCCTCGTCGCCCGGGACTCCTGAGCCGCGGGCGGGACCGATTTCGGGTGGCCGGAGGTGGTCGGCTATCCTCGGGTGTCGCTGCGGCCCCCGGGCCTCGGCGACATGCCACGGGGTGTGGCGCAGCTTGGTAGCGCGCGTCGTTCGGGACGACGAGGTCGCAGGTTCAAATCCTGTCACCCCGACAGCAGCGAAGGCCGTCCGACTCCGTCGGACGGCCTTCGCGCTGTCGGGGGACAGGATGCTGGGAGCGCACCGCGACCGCGACGCAGGAGCGGACGCGGAGCGCGGCGTCCTGTCACCCCGCCCGCGCGGCGTCCTGTCACCCCGAAACCGGGGCGTCCTGTGCCCCCGACCCGAACAGCAGACCAGCACCCGAGGAAACCGGTGCCATCACCCCGGTGTCCCCGGTCCGTGCCGAAAGACCGCTCGTAGCATCGGCCCATGGCCTACGACGCGCTCGTCGAGAGCGTGCGGCTCATCGAGTCGCGGCGCCTCGACGTCGTGCCGGCACTCAGCCGGCGCCGCCGGTTCGCCGCCCTGGCGGTCGACGTCGCCGGCGACACGGCCGTGACGATGTTCGCGCGCCGCGGGGTGGGGTGCGTGTGGTCGGAGACCCACGTCCTCACACGCCGGGAGGAGGGCTGGCACCTCGTCGGCGGCGGCGGTTCCTCGGGCGACGACGACCTGCTGGCCCCGCGCCCCGAGGTCCTCGAGCCTCCCCCCGGGCCGCCGCACGCCGCCGGCCCCGCACCGTACGCACGCGTCGAGGGCGGGGGTGGCGTGAGCGACGGCGTTGCGCGCGCGGGGCGGTGGCCCTGGAGCGGACGTTGGATCGGGTACACCGAGCTGCGGGTGACGGCCGCCGTGACGTCGGTCATCGTCGGCGACCGCGAGGTCCTCGTGCCGTGGCACGGCCGGCTCGTCGTCCTGCGCGGGGGTCGCGGCGGCGCCACCGTGAGCCTGCGCGACGCCGCGGGCCGGGTCCTCGACACCGTCCGGCTGCCACCGTCCTGACCCATCCGGGCGCAGCCGTCGACACCGCCCCACCCCGGGTGGACCCAGGCCCCGCTACCCTGCGGAACGTCGTTCCGTCGACCCGTCCGGAGACCCAGTGACCACCTCGCCGTCCGCAGGCCGTGGGGCCAAGCGCGCCGACGCGCGGCGCAACGAGGAGACTTTGCTCGAGGCCGCGACGCAGGCGTTCGTCGCCTCCGGGGTGGAGGTCCCGGTGCGTGCCATCGCGGCCCGGGCGGGCGTCGGGATCGGGACGATCTACCGCCACTTCCCCACCCGCGCCGACCTCATCGTCGCGGTGTACCGCCACCAGGTGGAGTCGTGCGCGGCCGCGGGACCGACCCTCCTGCGCGAGTCCGCGACGCCGAGCACGGCGCTCACCCGATGGGTCGAGCTCTTCGTCGACTTCCTCGTGACCAAGCGGGGCCTGGCCGAGACGCTGAACTCCGACGACGCCGCCTCCACGGCGCTGCACACCTTCTTCGTCGACCGGTTGGTCCCGGTGTGCGGCGAGCTGCTCGACGCCGCCGCGGACGCCGGAGAGCTGGGCCGCGACATCGAGCCCTACCAGCTCCTGCGCGCCGTCGGGAACCTCTGCATCGGTGGCGACCAGGACCCCCGCTACGACCCGCGGGAGTCCGTGGGCCTGCTCCTCGACGGCCTGCAGCGGCGCGAGCGAGCCTGACCGATCAGGCGAGCAGCCGGTCGAGCAACCGCTGCAGCCGGCGGCGCTCGTCGGCGCCCAACCCCGCGAAGAGGCGCTCGAGCGTCGTGTCGGCCACCGACGAGCCGCGCTCCAAGGTCTGCCGGCCGGACTCGGTGAGGTGGTGCTCGAGCCGCCTCCCGTGCCCGGGGACGCGCTCGACGAGGCCCTGGCGCAGCAGGCGGCCGGCGAGCGAGGCGAAGGCCTGGTCACTCATGAAGGTCGCCTCCGCCAGCTCGTGACCCGAGGCCCCGGGCCGGGCGGCGATGGCCCGCAGGGCGTCCCACTGCACCAACGTCGTCCCGACCGACGCAAGCGCGGCCTCGAGGGCACGGTGGTCCCGCCACTGCGCGCGCTTGATCGTCTGGGCCAGCCGCTGCACGTCGTCCGTCATGCTTCGATCCTATCTACACTTGCTTATATCAACATGTTGACTTACTGTCGGTGCATGACCTCGACCCCTCCCCCCGCCGCCCCCGCACCAGAGCCCCGTCCCGCCGGGCCCCGGACCCCGGCCGCCGTCCTCTGCCTGACCATGCTCGTGGCCTACTGGCCCTTCTCGGCCGTCAACGGAGCCCTGGCGGAGGTGGCGCGCAGCACGGGGGCGGCCGGGGCCGGGCTGTCATGGGTCTCCGACGCCTTCGCCGTCGCCGTCGCCGCGACCGTGCTCCCCGCGGGCGCCCTGGCCGCCCGGCACGGCGCCACGCGCGTGACCCGCTGGGGGCTCGTGGCTACCGCCACCGGTGCCGTCGTCCTCCTCCTGGGGCAGTCGCGCACCGGCACCGCCCTCCCGGGGGTGTGGGCCGGGCAGGCGGTCGCCGGCGTCGGCGCCGGACTGGCGATGACCGGCTCGCTCGTCGCGCTCGCCCAGCTGCCGGCCGACGACGCGGCACGGTCGCGGCGGATCGCGGCGTGGTCGGCCGCCACGGTCGTCGGCCTGGGCAGCGGACCGTTCCTCGTCGCGGCCGTCCGGCCCGTCGGCGCCTGGTCCCTCGTCGCCCTGCCGGTGGCCGTCGCCGCGGTGCTCCTCGTCGCGGGGCTGCGCAACGCACCGCCGGCGCCGGCCACCGGAGGCGGGGGACGCGTCCTCGCCCTGCCGCTGCTCCGGTCGGCACGCTTCGACCTGGCGTCCCTCTCGGCCGCCGGCGTCCTCCTCGTCACCGTCGCGGTCGTCGTGCTCCTCGGACTGTTCTTCGACGCCCGCGGCGAGACCCCCCTCGGGATCGCCGTCCGCCTCTTCGTGTTCTTCGCCGCCAACGCCGCCGCGGGGTTCGTCGGCGCCCGCTGGGCGGCCCATGTCCGACCCGGCGCCCTCGTCGTCGGGGGGCTCGCCCTGGCGGCGGCCGGCGCCGCCGGCCTGGCCGGCCTCGACGGCACCGCCCTCGCCCCGGTGGCCCTGCGGCTCGTCGTCCTCGGCGCCGGCTGCGGACTCGTCATGGCGACCTCACCGGCCATCGCCGTCGGGTCGGCGCCGCGAGGGCTGGCCCCGGCCGCCGGGGGGATGAGCAACGCGCTGCGACAGGTCGGAGCGGCCGCCGGACCCCCGGTCGCCGGGACCTTCCTCGTCGGCGGTGTCGCGACCTCGGCGGCCGTGCACCACGCCGCGTCGGCGGAAGCGGTGCTGCTGCTGGCACTGGCCATCGCCTGCCTGCCCCTGCTGCGCCGCCCCCGACCCGCCTGACCCCCGCACCACACCCACCCTCCGCACCACCACCCACACCACCGAGAGGCACGACATGACCACCACCGACCCGACCACCCGGGACCTGCCCCTGCGACCCGACCTCACCCTGCGCCTCACGGAGGCCGGCTCCGGACCGACCGTGCTCCTGCTGCACGGGGGCGGCGGCGCTCCCACCGTCGCCGGCCTGGCGGCACACCTCACCCCGACCCACCACGTGCTGACCCCGACCCACCCGGGCTTCGAGGGCACGTCCCGTCCGGACTGGTTCGACTCGATCGACGACCTGGCCCTCTGCTACACCCACCTGCTCGAGGACCTCGACCTCCGGGACGTCACGGTCGTCGGCTCCTCGGTCGGCGGCTGGATCGCGTCCGAGATGGCGGTCCGCGACGGCGCCCACCGCATCCGCGCCCTCGTCCTGCTCGACGCGGTCGGCATCGAGGTCCCGGGCGAACCCGTCACGGACTTCTTCGCCCTCGACGCCCGGGGCGTCGCCGAGCACACCTTCTCCGACGGCGACCGCTTCCTCGTCGACCCGGCCACCCTCTCCGACGACGAGCGCGCCCGCCTGGCCGGCAACCTCGCGACCCTGCGGGTGCTCGCCGGGGACCCGTACATGCACGACTCGCGGCTCGCCCGGCGGCTCGGCCGGGTCCGCGTCCCCGCCACCCTCGTCTGGGGGGCCGACGACGGCATCGTCTCGCCCGCCTACGGTCGCGCCTACGCCGAGGCCTTCGCCCACGGCGAGCTGCACGTCGTCGAGATGGCAGGGCACCTGCCCCACGTCGAGCGGCCGGACGCGACCCTGCCCCTGCTCGACGCCGCGCTCGCCCAGCCGGACGAGGGCCGACCCCTCGGGGAATGAAGCGGAACGCTGCTCCGTTATGATCGGAACACTGTTCCGATTCAGCTCACCGACCCCGAGGAGCCTCATGACCACCCAGCCCCTGATCACCGCCGTCAAGCCCGTCACGGTCCCGTCCGACGGCCGTGACGCCCCCCTCGAGGTCAAGGTCACGGCCCCGGTGGACGGCACCGACCTGCCGGTCATCGTCTTCTCCCACGGCAACGCGTGGTCGATGGACGCCTACGAGCCACTCGTCGACCGCTGGGCGGCTGCGGGGTTCGTCGTCGTCCAGCCGACCCACCTCGACTCCCGGCGTGTCGGCATCGGTTTCGGGGACCCGAGGTTCGGGACGATCTGGCGGGTGCGGGTCGCCGACCTGCACGCCGTCCTCGACCACCTGGGTCCCGTCCTCGAGACGGCCGGGCTGGCCGGGCGCGCCGACCGGACCCGGGTGGCGCTCGTCGGTCACTCGTGGGGAGCCCAGACCGTCGGCACGCTGCTCGGAGCGCGCGTCCTCTCCGCCGAGGGCGTCGCCGGGGAGGACCTCTCCCGGCCGGACGTCCGGGCCGGAGTGCTCATCGCCGCCACCGGTACCGGGGACTCCCTGACCCCGTTCGCCGAGGAGCACCTCCCGTTCATGCGCCCGGACTACGGATCGATGACCGCGCCGGCCCTCGTCGTCGCCGGGGCCGAGGACCGCTCGCGGATGTCCACCCGCGGACCCGACTGGTTCCTCGACGCGTACGAGCTGAGCCCCGCCCCCAAGGACCTCCTCGTGGTCGCCGGCGGCGAGCACACCCTCGGCGGCATCGCCGGGGAGGCGGTCGCCGAGACGACCGACACCGACCCCGACCGGGTCGCCCTGGTCGCCGACGCGGTCGTCGCCTACCTCCGCGCCTCCCTCGGCCTCGACCGCGCGGCGTGGCCGCGCTTCGTCGAGGACCCGGAAACCGTGCGCCGGGCGCGGCACGACCACGAGGACTGACGCCGCCCGGGCCGCCCGGGGTGGGCTCAGGCGTCGGGGGGCTCGGGGGTCGCGCAGACCGGGTCGTCGAGGAACCCCTCGCCGGCGACCCGCCCGATGACGACGATCGCGGGCGGACGCACCCCGGCCCGCGCCGCCACCTCGGCCGCCGTCCCGACCGTCGCCCGGGTCACCCGCTGGCGCGCGGTGGACCCCTGCTCGACGACCGCCACCGGCAGGTCCGGGTCGACCCCGACCTCGACGGCCGCCGCGCAGATGTCGCCGAGCGAGGAGACGGCCATGAGGAGGACGACCGTCGCCCCGGCGGCGAGCGCGGCGAGGGTGGCCGGGTCGGCCCCGACGTGCCCCGAGGTGACGTGCACCGACGTCGCGACGCCCCGCTGCGTGACGGGGATGCCGGCCAGCGCCGGGACGCTGAAGGCCGAGGTGATGCCGGGCACGACCTGGACGTCGAGCCCCGCCGCGCGGCAGGCGTGCACCTCCTCGCCGCCACGACCGAAGACGTAGGGGTCGCCGCCCTTGAACCGGACGACGGTGAGCCCCCGGCTCGCCCGGTCGACGAGGAGGCGGTTGATCTCGGCCTGGGGCACCGGGTGGTTCGTCGGGCTCTTGCCGACGTTGACGATCTCGACGTCCTCGGGCAGCCGGTCGAGCAGGCCGGTGGCGCCGAGCCGGTCGGTGACGACGACGTCGGCGGTGGCGAGCGCCTCGAGCCCGGCCACGGGGACGAGCCCGGGGTCACCCGGCCCGCTCCCGACGAGGACGACCCGGCCGCGCCCACCTCGGCGCCGGCGCAGGTCGACCTCCCCGGCCCCGACGAGCGCGGCGAGCGCGTCGCGCACCCCAGCCGCGCGCCGGGGGTCGGGGTCGCCGGTCGAGACGACGCCGAGGGTGAGGTCGCCGTGCCGGCTGGACGCGGCCATCCGCGCCGTGCCGGCCGTGGCGTCCGAGGCGTTGACGCACCAGGTGCGGCGGGTCTTCGCCCAGTCGGCGACCCGCGCGTTGAGCGCGGCGTCGTCGGTCGCGGCGACGACGAGCCAGGCGCCGTCGAGATCGCCCTCCTCGACCCCGCGCTCGGCGAGCTCGACGTCGCCGTGGACGGCCATCCGCCGGGCGTCGTCCGAGGGTGACGGGTCGACGACGACGACGTGCGCGCCACCCTCGAACAGCCGGCGCGCGCGGCGGGTGCCGACGGAACCGGCACCGGCGACGAGCACGCGGCGGCCGGTGAGGTCGAGCCCGAGGAGCGTGGTCACGCGGCGGAGCCGACGTCGGTGGTCATCGACCCATCGTCGCGCCCGGGGCCGAGCGGGGCCAAGTCGCGTCCACCGGCGGTCAGGTGGGCGACCCGTCCACCGGGTGCAGCGCGAGGGTCGTGGCGGTGGCCTCGGCGGTGACCATCGACGACGCCCCGCCGCCGTACTTCGCCCGGTAGACCTCGCTGACCCGGTCCTCGAGCGCGGGGTCGTCGACGCGCCGCACGACCACCTCGACCTCGACACCGGGGACCCGCAGCCAGGCCCGCCCGGAGCGGACCGCCCGGCCGTACCAGCCGGTGGTGCGGGCGCGCCAGGTGCGGGCGTGGGCGACGCCGTCGACGCGGACCACCCAGATGGGGGTCCACGGCGTCCACGACCCGTCGGCGCGCGGTGCCGACACCTCCGGCTCGCGCGCCGCGGCGACCCGGGCGAGCCGGTCCCCGGACCCGCCGTCGCTCACCGGGCCCCGCTCCCCCGTGGTCACTCGGTCACTGCCCCTCGGGTTCCCACTCGAGGGCCAGACCCTCGCGCATCCCGAACCGCTCGAGGTGGCGTTGGACGACCTCGCCGAACTCGGCCGTGCTCGACTCGACGACGAGCACGTCGGGCTGCGGGCGCAGCGTCGCCGAGGCGCCGCTCCCCATGGCGAAGTGCGTGGCGCCGTCGGCGTCGACCGTGACCTCCGCCTTCTCGCGCCAGTGCCCGGCCAGCTGCTTGACGTACCGCTCCGCGCGCGGCGTGCGGATCACTCCGGAGACCATTCCCCCATCCTCACCCCGTCCGGGGTCGCACGGGGGCCCGGGGGGCGGTGGACCCGCCGGCCCGGCGGACGACGAGCAGCCGCCGGGCCCCCTCCTGGGCGGGCGCGACGCTCAGCCGCGCCGCAGGCCGCCGCCGGCCAGCTGCTCGACCCGGTCGCCGACCTCGAGCCCGGCCCAGAGGTCGCGGGCGACCCGCACGCGCCGGGTGCTCCCGTCCTCGAGCCGGACCGTCACGCGGCGGTAGAGGTTCGACCCGTCGAGCAGGCCGCGCGAGCGGCGGACGACCGTCCCGCTCCAGGTGTCGTCGTCGGTCATGGCGGCCTCCAGCGGTCGGTGTGCACTCGGACGGCCGCGACCTTATCACTGATAAGGACCGCCCGGGTAGGGTGCGACCCGTGCCCCCCGGACCGCGCGCCCGCCTCGACCGGGCCGCCGTCGTCGACGCGGCCCTGGCGACCCTCGAGGAACGGGGCCTGGACGGGCTGTCGGGCCACGCCGTCGCCCGGCGCCTCGGGGTGCGCCAGCCCGCGCTCTACCACCACTTCCGCGACATGGCCGACCTGCTCGACGCCGTGGCGGCCACGGTCCTCGACCGCTCGCACACCGAGCGCCTGCCGGTTCCGGGCGACACCTGGGCGGACTTCCTGACCCGCAACGCGCGCAGCCTGCACCGCGCGATGCTCTCGGTGCGCGACGGTGCCCGGCTCGTCGCGTCCAGCGGGTCACGGGCACCGAACGTCGCGAACGCGGTCGCTCAGGTGGCCTTCCTCGAGTCCGAGGGCTTCTCCGGGCCGGACGCCGTGCTCGCCTTCATCGCGGTGTCCCGGTACACGATCGGCGCGACCCTCGAGCAGCAGTCGGCGCCCGGAGGCAACGCCATCGAGGTGGCCGAACCCGACGTGGTGCCGGGCGCCGAGCACCTCGCCGAGCTGGCCGCGGCCGTCGCCGCCCTCGGTCCGGAGCACGAGTTCGAGGTCGGGCTGGCCGCCCTCGTCAGGGGCCTGGCGCCGCGGTCCTGACCCGGCCGCCGCGGGGCCGGGTCAGGTCGCGCGGGCCCTCAGGCGGCCGTGAAGACGCCGAGCGGGGTCGGGGTGTAGCCCGGGAAGATCGTCGAGAGGTGGCTGCCGTTGCCGAGCCGGTGCGTGACGAGCTCGGCGAGCGCGTCCCGGTAGTCGGTGGCGATGGCGAGGGCACCGCCGTCGAGGTCGCTCGCGGCCAGGCCCGGGTGGGCCCCGTGGACCTTCCCGCCGCGCACGCCGGCGCCGAGGGCGATCATCGTCGAGCCGAAGCCGTGGTCGGTGCCGCCCGAGGAGTTCTGGTCGGCGGTGCGCCCGAACTCGGTCATCGCGACGACCGTCGTGCGGCTCATCGCGTCGGCCCCGATCTCGGTGACGAAGGCGTCGAGGGTGGCGGTGAAGTCGCGCAGCACGTACGGGATGACCCGGCCGTCGCCCATCTTCATGTTGACGTGCGTGTCCCAGCCGTAGGAGTCGACGCAGACGACCTCGGGGGTCACGCCGGAGCGCAGCACGCGGGCCACCTCGGCCATGGCCGTGCCGAAGGCGCTCGTGCCGTAGCCGCTGGTGCTGGGGGGCCCGGCCTCGGTGGCCATGAGCGTGGCCTGCCGGGCGGCGTCGAGCGTGCGCGTCACGGCGTCCTGGGCCGGCCCGCCGGCGGTGCCCCACATGGCCCGCACGTCGGCGCTGATGTCGGCCGCGGCGGCGTCCGCCGACCCGAGCGTGAAGGACCCGAGCGAGGCCATCGCCGGGGTCGGGACGTCGCTCGCGAGGGCGTACGCGCTGGCGCCGCCCATCGTGAAGGCGCGGAAGGCGGAGTCGCCGGCACCGGCGGTGCTCAGGTGGCGCCCGAGCCACCCGCTGCGCACCGAGGCCGTCGCGGCGCCGGTCTCGCAGAGCATCTGCTTCTCGAAGTGCGACCGGGTCGGCGCGCGGTTGCCCGTCGCGTGGACGAAGGCCAGCTGCCCGCTGTCCCAGTACTTGACGAGGGGGGCCGCCTCGGCGTTCAGCCCGAACATCGACGTCAGCGGCTTGACCTGCTTGTCGCCGAGGGCGATCCCCGGCCGGCGCCTGCCGTACCAGGGGTCGCCGAGCGGCGCGAGCAGCGAGAGCCCGTCGGCGCCGCCACGCATGAAGACGATGACGACCGTGCCGCGCGAGGCCGCGTGCGCGCTGCTCAGCGCGTAGCGCGGGAGGACCGAGGGCGCGAGCATCGCCCCGGTCGCGGCGAGGGCACCGCGCAGCGCGGTGCGCCGGGACAGCGCGCGCCGGCCCTCGGAGCAGCCGCCGGCGATCCCGGCGTCGGCGAGCGCGGTCCCGAGGTCGGCGACGGGGGCCGTGGCGTGCCGGGACGCCGCGTCCTTGGCGCCCGCACCGGTGTGCACGGTGAGGGTCCCGTCCGGGGCCGGGACGGCGATCGCGTCCTTCCGGTCGTCGGAGTGGTGGTGGATCGGGAGGATGTCGTCGTCGAGCAGGTAGGTGTGGTCGGTCATCGCGGCTCTCCGGTCAGCGCAGGAACATCAGGGGGCTGGTCATGGCGGCGTGGACGGCCCGGTCGACGCCGTCGGTCGTCCCCATCGGGACGTCCGCACGGGCCGGGGCCTTCCCGCCGTTCAGGCGCGCCACGAGCACACCGACGAGGGCGTGCGAGGCGGGCACCCGGTAGCCGGTGACCCGCTCGAGGATGCGGACCGCGGCCTGGGCGTAGGTCATCGAGGCCGTGACCCCGAGGCGGGTGGCGAACCGACCGGGGCAGGTCAGGTGCGGGTCCTCGTTGCCGAGGACGGCGTCGGCGGCGTTGAGGCCGCCGAGCACCGAGGCCGTGCCCATCCAGTGCGCGTCGCGGTCGGGCATCCCCTGGGGGGTCGGCCAGTCGCGCACCGGCTGGCCGGCCGTGCGGATCGCGTCGTACGTGGTCGGGGCCGGGAGCTCGGTGAGGTTGGCCGCGGGGCGGGTGTGGGTCCACTGCACGCCGGCGGTGGCGGCGACGGCGGCCCACGTCTCGGCCGGGCGGCGCCACTTGCGGCCCGCGGTGCCCAGCCAGGTGGGGTGGGTGAACATCGCGCGGAGCACCTTCTCGACGCTGCCGCCCGAGGAGACCCAGGCCGACTGCATCGCGGAGACCATCGCGGCCGGCGGGGTGTCGCTGACGAAGCGGCGGGCCAGCCGGGTGCAGACGTTGGCGCGGGTCACGGGGTCGTTCGCGAGGTCGCGGACGAAGCGGACGATGTCGGCCGGGGCGCTCGTCGTGCCGCCGTTCCACGGGGTGTTGGCGTAGCGGCGGCCGCGGATGGTCACCGCGCCGAACCAGTGGTCGGTCTCGTGGACGCCGATCTTCACCGAGCCGTCGGGACGGGTGCCGCCCCAGATGCCGGAGAAGAGCTTCGAGGCGGCCTTGACGTCGGCCTCGGTGTAGTGACCGACCCCGACGGAGTACAGCTCCATCACCTCGCGGGCGAGGTTCTCGTTCGGGTGCACCTTGGTGCTGCCGAGCTGGTCGAGGTAGGTGAGCATCCCCGTGCTGAAGATGAAGGCGACGAGCACGTCGGAGAAGGTGCGGAAGGCCATCGTTCGGGCGAGGGCGTCGAGCTGGCGGGCGCTGCCGGTCATCTTGTTCTCGGCGTACGGCAGCGAGAAGTAGTCGAGCCAGAAGTCGGCGAGGGAGGTCTGGAGGTGGCGCTTCGTGTACACGGGACGGAGCACGTGCACGCGCATCAGCTGCTCGGCCATGTGTCCCTCGGAGATGCCGGCGTAGCCCGCCTTCGCGTCCTCCTCCGGGGTCGTCGCCCAGATCGCCGGGTACTTCGCGCGGGCGGTCGCGACGAAGGGCTCGGCGATGGTGTCCGGGCGGAACTGGGTGTTGAGCCAGGCGGCCACGCCGACCCGGCGGATCTCGTCCGCCACCTCGAAGCTCGCGCCGATCGCGGTGCGGCGGGCCATGACCCACTCCGCCGACGTCGTGCAGCCGGCGAGGCGGGGGGCGAGCGGCGTGGACACGGGGACGACCGGACCGGGTGCCGGGGTGGGGGTGCGGGACCCGGCCGGCGTGAGCGGCCGGGGGGCCGGCACGGCGGGACGGGACGCGGTCCGAGCGACCGGGCGGGGTCGCGTCAGCGTGATCGAGGGCGGCATGGCGAGAGGCTCCTCAGGAGACGAGCGGGGCGATGGTGATCGCCCCGCCCGTGCCGACGCAACCTCCACGACGAGTGTCACCCCGGTCGCGACGGACGAGGTCTCGCATTGCCATCTCTTGACCAAAGCCAGACGATGTCTTGGCGCGACGTGCACCCGGAGGCGGTTGCAGGGGTGCGCGGGTCACGTCCGGGGTACGTGCACCCGGGTCCGGCCGCCGCCCGGCGGACGGCGTCGACGAGGAGGAGGAGCCCGTGCCGGTCTGGGTCGAGGCGGGGCTCTACGGCCTGCTCGCCGGCGGGACGCTCGTCGTCGGGGCCCTGCTCGCGTGGTTCGTCCGCGTCCCGCAGCCGGTGGTCGCCGGGATCATGGCCTTCGGGGCGGGGGTCCTCATCTCCGCCCTCGCCTTCGACCTCGTCGACGAGGCGGAGCGCACCGGCGGGCTCGTCCCGACCGTGGCCGGCTTCGTCGGCGGCGCGGTCGCGTACTTCCTCGCCAACCTCGCGCTCGCCCGGCGCGGCGCCCGGCACCGGAAGCGGTCGGGCGACCAGCAGCCGCGCGAGGACGAGCAGGGCGGGAGCGGCGCGGCGATCGCCGTCGGGGCGCTGCTCGACGGCGTCCCCGAGTCCGTGGTCCTCGGCCTGACCCTCCTCGGCGGCGGCGGGGTCGGCGTCCCGGTGCTCGCGGCGATCGCGGTGTCGAACCTGCCGGAGGGCCTCTCGAGCGCGGCGGGCATGAAGGCCGCCGGCCGCAGCGCCCGCTACGTGTTCGGGGTGTGGACCGCCATCGCGGTGGCGAGCGGGCTCGCCGGGCTGCTCGGGTGCCTGCTGCTCCAGGGGGCCTCGGACGGGACGGTGGCGGCGATCACCGCCGTCGCGGCGGGCGCCATCCTCGCGATGGTCGCCGACACGATGATCCCGGAGGCCTTCGAGCGCACGCACCTCTGGGCCGGGCTCATCGCGACCCTCGGGTTCGTCGTGGCCTTCACCATCGACCGGGTCTGACGCACCGCGCGCGGCCGGGCGCGGCCGGAGGGCGCGGGCGGCCGGGCGGCCTCAGGGCTCGCCGGGGTCCCGGCCCTCCTCGGTGGCGAAGCCCTCGCGCGCCGCCCGCTCGGCGGTGGTCTCGGTCTCCTGGAAGAGCGTGACCTGCAGGCCGGCGGGCACGTCGAGCCGGGCGTTGAGCGAGCGCCACGGCGTGAGGACCGGACGGGCCACGACCCGTGCGCCGGCCGCCTCGAGCCGGTCGGTCGTGGCCTCGGAGTCGTCGACCTCGAAGGCCAGCCGGACCGACGGGCTGACCGCCCCGTCGGCCTCGACCCGGTCGATCATCCGCTTGTGCGCCGGGCTCGCGAGCTCGAGGGTGGCCCGGCCGGCGTCGAGGATGGCGACCCGGTCGTCCCCGCCCTCGGCGAACGCGGCGAGCTCCGGCATCCCGAGGACGTCGCGGAAGAAGCGGACGGCCTCGTCGTAGTCGTCGGCCTCGACGACGACGCGCAGCTGGCGGACGGGGTTCTCGTCGGCGCGGTCCATCGCCGGGGCCTCAGGCGCGCTCGAAGACGCCGAACGAGAAGCCCGCGGCCTCCGCCCGCCCGGCTCCGAGCGTGACGCCCTCGACCGCGAGCGGGCGCGCGTCGTCCCAGCCCGCGGGCAGGTCGGTGGCGGCGGGCTCGCGGCGCGGGTTGACGACGACGAGGTGCGTGCCGCCGCGGACGAAGGCGAACGGGTAGTCCTCGGTGAGCACCTCGAGGCTGCCTCCGGGCTGGAGGGCCGGCGTCGCGTGGCGCAGCGCGAGCAGGCGCCGGACGAGGTGCAGGAGCGACCCCTCGTCGGCGCGCTGGGTGGCGACGTCGGGGCGGTCGGGCGAGGGGTCGAGCGGGAGGTAGAAGTCCTCCTCGGGCGCGGTCGAGAAGCCGGCGCCCGGGCCGGGCTCCCACTGCATCGGGGTGCGCGACCCGGTGCGGTTGTTGGTCGGCGAGAGGATGCTCCCCTCGGTGTCGGGGAGGTCCTCGACGTAGCGCATCCCGATCTCGTCGCCGTAGTAGATCGTCGGCAGGGTCGGCCAGGTGGCGATGAAGGCGAAGGCGGCCCGGGCCTGCGCCGCCGTGCGGGGGCCGCTGACGAGCCGGGCGTAGTCGTGGTTCGCCGACGGCAGGGCGATGTGGCCGCCGTCGACCCCGATGGCCGCGGTCGCCTCGCGCCACTCGCGGAGGAAGGTGTCGATGCCGCCACTGCCCTCGGCGTCGAAGAAGTAGCGCCCGCTCTCGGTCCAGCTCGGGTCGTGGGTGCCGATCCCGGTGTGCCACAACGACCTTAGCGCCGGCTTGTTGAACTGGAGGAAGAAGTCGGCGTGGAAGCCGGCCGGCACCGCGACGGCGGGGTCGCCCCACTCGGAGAGCAGGGCCTTGTCCGGGTGCTCGGTGTCGAGCCAGTCGCGCATCTCGGTCCAGAGCCGGCCGGTCTCGACGAGGCCGGGGTCGTCCTTGACGAGCGAGCCGGCCATGTCGACCCGGAAGCCGCTGATGCCGAGGTCGAACCAGTGCGTCATGACGTCGCGCAGCGCCCGGCGGTTGGCGCGCGGGCCCTCGGCGTCGACGGCGTCGCGCCACGGCTCGGCGGGGTCGGGGCGGGCGTAGCCGAAGTTCAGCGCCGGCTGGCAGGGGTAGAAGTTCAGCTGGTAGTAGCCACCGCGCCGGCCGGGGACCGGGCACCAGATGCCCGCGGGCCGACCGACGCGCTCGTTGCCGATGTACCGGTGGTCGGAGGGGTCGTCGGCCCACTCGCGGAACCACGGGTGCTGGTCGCTCGTGTGGCCGGCGACGAGGTCGAGGAGCACGCGGATGCCGCGGCTGCGGGCGGCGTCGACGAAGGCGGCGAGGTCGTCGTTCGTGCCGTAGCGGGGGGCCACGCTCAGGTAGTCGGCGACGTCGTAGCCGGCGTCGGCGAACGGCGAGGCGAAGAGGGGGCTGAACCACACCGCGTCGACCCCGAGCCACGCGAGGTGGTCGAGGTGCTGCTGCGCCCCGGCGAGGTCGCCGATGCCGTCACCGTTCGAGTCCGCGAAGGTCTGCGGGTAGATCTGGTAGAGGACCGAGTTCGCCAGCCAGGCCGGCTGGGGGCGGGTGCGAGCCATCGCTCCACCCTAGCCATCCGGGGGCGGGCGTGGCCGGGTCGTTCGTCCCCAGATGCAGCGCTGCGGCGGGCTGTCCACAGGGCTCGGCGCCACGAGCCCGGGTTGTCGGTGGTGGCCGCGAGAATGACGGTATGGCAACGGGGAGAACCGAACTCGCGGAGCGCCGCTCCTGTGTCAAGTCCGCGCGGGAGGCGCTGGCCGGGTTCGGCGAGGTGCTGGCGGCGGCCTCGGGGGGCAAGCTCGCCGAGCTGCTCGGCGTGCTGGACGAGGTCGTGGCCCTGGGGTCGGCGGCGCGGGTGTCGGTGGCGGTCGAGGCCGCTCGCCGCGGTGAGGTCGCCGGGTCCGAGGTGCAGCTGTGGGTGCGCCAGCACGCGCCGTCGCTGCGCCAGGGTGGCGCGGCGGCCGTGGCCCGGATCGCGCTCGACGTGGTGGCGGCCGGGACGGGTCGCCGAGCACCCTGGACGTGACGATGGCCCTGACCGACCATGGGCGCCGGACTCCGCGTGGTCACGCTGGTGACGCGGAAACCGGCGGGTGACGCGGTTGTCTCCCCGTCACCCGCCGACTTCCGCGTCCTGACCGTGATGCCAGGGACGTTGCGCGATGACGCTGCAGTTGCCGCGACCCCGCGCAAGATCCTTGGCGGTCGGGGAAACCGGGGTGGTGGCACCGGTTTCGCCGGGTGCCGGCCCCGACCGAGCACCTTCCGTTCGTGCCGCAGATCGCGCTCATCGGGCGACGCGGCCCCTCGACTCCCGAGGCGCCGAGCCCCTCACGTCGTCCGCTCGCCACCGACAGCGCCGATCCAGACGGTGTCGAGGGCCGCCGGGCGGGCCGACCGCGCGACCGGCCCAGCCCGGCCTGTCGAATGTTTCTGCCCGGCGCTCGATGGGCAGATCCCTCACTGGTTGAATCGTGCGGGACCCCGTGCGACCCGCGAGCAGGACGAGGCAGGACCGTGACGAGCACCGAGCCCAGCACCGTGAGCCTCGCGGTGCTGCGCGACGACCCGGATGCCCGCCCCCTCCTCGACGAGGTCGACGCCCTGCTCGAGGACGTCATCGGCCAGCTCCGCGGCATCCTCCTCGAGGTCGGCGACCCCTCCTCCGGACCCGGACGCCCGCTGGCCGTCGACCTCGTCGGCGAGCTCGCCGAGCGGGTGCGCCACCACGGCAAGCGGCTGCGCCCGCTCTTCGCCCGCTGGGGCTGGAGCCTCGCCGGCGGCGACCACGCCACGCGCCCCGCGCTCGTCGAGGTCGCCGCGGCCCTCGAGCTCCTCCAGCTCTTCGCCCTCGTCCAGGACGACGTCATGGACCGCTCCGCCGAGCGGCGCGGCCGACCCACCCTCCACGTCGTGACGGCCGCCCGCCACCGGGCGCACGGCGGCCTCGGCGACGCCGACCTCTACGGCGACAGCGTCGCGGTGCTCGTCGCCGACCTCGCCCTCAGCGAGGCGACCCTGCTCGCCTCCCGCGGCGAGGCGCGGGTGGCGCGGGCCTGGCGGGTGATGGCCACCGAGCTCGTCGAGGGTCAGCTCCTCGACGTCACGCACACGGCCGGCCGCGGCCGCGACCTCGAGACCTCACGCCGCATCGCGCGGCTCAAGAGCGGTCGGTACACCATCACCCGGCCGCTCCAGCTCGGCGCCCTGGTCGCCGGCGCCGACACCGACCTCGTCACCCGGCTCGGCGCGTGGGGCGACCTCGTCGGTGACGCCTTCGCCCTGCGCGACGACGTCCTCGGCGTCTGGGGCGACCCGCACGTCACGGGCAAGCCGGCCGGCGACGACCTCCTCGCCGGCAAGCCGACGGTCCTGCTCGTGTGGGCCGAGGAGATGCTCCCCGCCGCCGACCGCCCGCTGCTCGAGGCCTGCGACGCC
This sequence comes from Phycicoccus sonneratiae, assembly GCF_016887965.1. Classification (GTDB taxonomy): domain Bacteria; phylum Actinomycetota; class Actinomycetes; order Actinomycetales; family Dermatophilaceae; genus Phycicoccus; species Phycicoccus sonneratiae. The sequence continues at coordinate 42,135 of NZ_JAFDVD010000001.1, read as the reverse complement.
GGGCGCGTCGACGACGGCGCCGTCGCGGCGCTGCGTGACGCGATGGAGGCGGCCGGGGTGCGCCGGCGGGCCGAGGACGAGCTGGCCGACCTCGTCGACCGCTCGCACGCCGCCCTCGACGACCTCGGCCTCGACCCCTCGGCGCGGGAGGCCCTCGCCGGGCTCGCCGAGGCCGTCGCCTGGCGGTCGGTGTGAGGGTCGTCGTCGTCGGCGCGGGGCTCTCCGGGCTCGCCGCGGCCTGCCACCTGACGGCCGCCGGCCACGACGTCACCGTCCTCGAGCGCGAGGACGACGTCGGCGGTCGGGCCGGCACGCTGCGCCTCGGCGGCTTCCGCTTCGACACCGGGCCGGTCGTCATGACGATGCCCGAGCTGCTCCACGCCCCCATCCGGGCGGTCGGCGGCGACCCCGAGCGGCTCGTCCCGATGCATCGCCTCGACCCCGGGTACCGGGCGGTCTACGCCGACGGCTCCGAGCTGCACGTCCGGGCCGCGCTGTCCGACCTGCGCGAGGAGGTCCGGCGAGTGTCCGGCGAGCGTGACGCCGCGGCCTTCGACCACTTCGTCGGGTGGCTGGAAGCGTTGCACGACACCGAGTTCGACACCTTCATCGACCGCAACACCGACACCCCGCTCGACCTCGTCCGCTCCCCGGTCACCGCCCTGCGCCTGCTCCGCCTCGGCGGCCTGCGCGCCCTCGGCCCGACCCTCGCGTCGTTCTTCGAGGACGAGCGCCTGCACCGCGTCTTCGGCTTCCAGGCCCTCTACGCCGGCGTCGCCCCGGCGCAGGCCCGGGCGCTCTTCGCCGTCATCACCTACATGGACACCGTCCGCGGCGTCTTCCACCCCGAGGGCGGGATGCACGCGGTGCCGTCGGCGATGGCCACCGCGCTCCGGGACGCGGGGGTGCCGGTGCACCTCGGCGTGGAGGTCACCGAGGTCCTGCGCCGCGGTGACGGCGCGGTGGCCGGCGTCGCCACCGCCGACGGGGCGCGCCTCGCCGCCGACGCCGTCGTCTGCACCCTCGACCTGCCCGTCGCCTACGACCGGTTGCTGCCCGGCGTCCCCGCCCCCCGCACGGTGCGCCGGGGCCGGTACTCGCCGTCGGCCGTCGTCTGGCACGTCGGGGTCCGCGGGCGACCGGACGAGCGGGTGCGCCACCACAACATCCACTTCGGGCGGGCGTGGGACAGCGCCTTCGAGGCCCTCGTCGACCGCGGCGAGCTGATGCCCGACCCGTCGCGCCTCGTCACCGTGCCCACCACCTCCGAGCCCGCGATGGCCCCGGACGGCTGCTCGACGCTGTACGTCCTCGAACCGGTGCCGCACACCGGGTCCGGTGTCGACTGGTCGCGCGAGGCCGGTCCGATGCGGGAGCGGCTCCACGCCTTCCTCGGCCGCGAGGGCTACCCCACCGACGTCGTCGAGGAGCGGCTCGTCACCCCTGCCGACTGGGAGTCACAGGGCATGCACCGCGGCACGCCGTTCGCGCTGGCCCACACCTTCGGCCAGTCCGGGCCGTTCCGACCGGCGAACGTCGACCGGCGGGTGCCGGGGCTCGTCTTCGCCGGCTCCGGCACGACCCCCGGCGTCGGCATCCCGATGGTCCTCGTCAGCGGCCGGCTCGCCGCGGAACGGGTGCAGCAGTACGCCGGTCGGGCTGCACCGCGGCCGCGCCGGCAGGTCGGGGCCGTCCGGTGAGTACCCTCGACCCGCACGTCGCCGCCGGCTACGCGCGGTGCGCGGAGGTCACCCGCGAGCACGGCACCACCTACTACTGGGGCGCCCGGCTGCTGCCGCGCGAGGAGCGCCGACACGTCTTCGCCGTCTACACCCTCGCCCGGCTCGCCGACGACATCGTCGACCTCGCCGGCCCCGAGCCCGGCCCGTCCACGGCCGCCGCCCTCGACGCCTTCGAGGCCGCCTTCCACGAGGCGGTGGCGGCCGGCGGCTCGCCCGACCCGGTGCTCGCCGCCGTCGCCACGACCGTGCGCGAGCGGCGCATCCCGCCGGAGTGCTTCGACCGCTTCTTCGGCGCGATGCGCACCGACCTCACCCGGCGCGGTTACGAGACCTGGGAGGACCTCCTCGGGTACATGGACGGCAGCGCCGCGGTCATCGGCGAGATGATGCTCCCCGTGCTGCACCCGACGAGCGAGGCCCGCGAGCCGGCGCGCGCCCTCGGGCTGGCCTTCCAGCTGACGAACTTCCTGCGCGACGTCGGCGAGGACCTCGACCGCGGGCGGGTCTACCTCCCGCAGGAGGACCTGCGCCGCTTCGGCGCCGACCCGTGGGCCCGCACCGCGACCCCGGAGTGGCGGGCCCTCATGGCCTTCGAGGTGGCCCGCAACCGCCGCCTCTACCGCGAGGCCGACGAGGGCCTGGCCGCGCTGCCCGGCGCCTCCCGCCGCTGCGTCGCGACCGCCCGCGTCCTCTACGCGCGCATCCTCGAGCGCATCGAGGCCGCCGGGTACGACGTGTTCGCCGAGCGGGTCCGGGTCCCCACCCCGGCCAAGGCCGCCCTCGCCGCGCGGGTGGTCACCGCCCGCGACCCGCTGCGCCTCGTCGCCCGCGACCGCGCCGCCGAGGTCCCCGACCTCGGCTGGGTCGCCGACGACGACGTCGTCCTCGTCGACGATGCCGGCCGCCCCACCGGCACCGCCCCGAAGTCGGCGGTCCACCACGACGCGACACCGTTGCACCTCGCCTTCTCCTGCTACGTCGTCGACGACGCCGGCCGGCTGCTCGTCACGACCCGGGCGGCGAGCAAACCGAGCTTCCCCGGCGTCGTGACGAACACCGTGTGCGGCCACCCCGGCCCCGGCGAACCCCTCGAGGACGCCGTCCGGCGCAGGGCCCGCGACGAGCTCGGCGTCGCCCTCGAGGACCTGCGCGTCGTCCTGCCGGGGTTCCGGTACCGCGCCGCGATGGGCCACCTCGTCGAGCACGAGGTGTGTCCCGTCCTCGTCGCCCGCGCGTCGGCCGCCGACCTGCTCCCCGACCCCGACGAGGTCGACGACGCGACCTGGGTGCCGTGGGCCGAGTTCTCCGCCGACGTGCTCGCCGGCCGCCGCACCGTCTCGCCCTGGTGCACCGAGCAGGTGCCCCTGCTGGCGGCGCTCGGGTCCGACCCGCACTCGTGGCCCGCCGCTCCCCTCGACGCACTGCCACCGGCCGCCCGCCTGGGCGACGTGGCGGGGACCGGCTGAGGCCCGTGGACGACCGGTACCAGTACCTGCTGCTCATGGCCGGGTGCCTCCTCGTGACGCTGCCGCTCGAGTGGGCGATGCGGGCCCGGGTCTACCGCAGGCCGGTCCGCCTCCTCGTCGCGCTGCTGCCGGTCGTCGTCGTCTTCGTGGCGTGGGACGTCCTCGGCATCGTCCGCGGGCACTGGACGTACAGCGCGCAGTACACGACGGGTGTCCTGCTGCCCCTCGACGTCCCGCTCGAGGAGCTCGTGTTCTTCGTCGTCGTGCCGCTCTGCGGGCTGCTCACGTACGAGGCGGTCGGCACCGTCCTCGGGCTCTGGCGGAGGAGGCGCGGCGATGCCTGAGTACACCGCGCTCGCCGTCCTCTCCGTGCTCGCCACCGTTGCCGCGGAACGGTTCTGGCTCCGCACAGGCATCTTCCGCACCGCGCAGTACTGGGCGGCGATGGCCATCGTCTTCGCGTTCCAGGTGCTCGTCGACGGCTGGCTCACGAAGCTCTCGGCACCGATCGTCCTGTACGACGACGCCCAGACCCTCGGCGTGCGCTGGCCGTGGGACATCCCCGTCGAGGACTTCCTCTTCGGGTTCAGCATGGTGACCCTGACCCTCCTGCTCTGGGTGCGGCGCGGTCGGCACGAGGAGGGACGGACCCGATGACCGGACGCGACTGGGTGCTCGCCGACGCCTTCGACCGGGCGGCGCCGACCTACGACGCGATGGTCGCCCTCTCCCCCGGGTACCACGACCAGCTGCGCACCGCGGCCGACGCCCTCGTCGCCGGGCTGCCCCGGTCCGCCGGCCCCACCCCCGTCCTCCTCGACCTCGGCTGCGGATCGGGCGCGTCGACGCGTGCGGTGCTCGACGCGTGGGCGGCGGCCGGGGGCGGGGACCTCGACCTCACCGGGGTCGACGCCTCGGCCGGGATGGTGCAGGAGGCGCACCGCAAGCCGTGGCCCGCCGGCGTCCGCTTCGTCGTCGACGACGCCCTCGCCCACCTGCGCGGCCTGCCGGACGGCTCGGTCGACGGGGTCCTCGGCGCGTACCTGCTGCGCAACGTGCCGGATCGCGACGCGGTCGTGCGCGAGGTCGCCCGCGTGCTGCGGCCGGAGGGCGCCTTCGTCGTCCACGACTACTCCGTGGCCGGCAGCCTGCGGGCCCGGGCCATCTGGGCCGCGGTGTGCCACACCGTGATCATCCCGCTGGCCGTGGTCAAGCGCTCCGACGTCCCCCTGCACCGGTACCTCTACACGAGCGTGCGCGACTTCGACTCGGTCGCGACCATCTGCCACCGGCTCCAGGCCGCCGGCCTCGTCGACGTGCGCCACCGCTCCTACCCGGGGTGGCAGGACGGCGTCGTCCACACCGTCGTCGGGCACGCCCCGTCGTGACCGCCCGCCGAGCGCGCTGGCGACCCGGGCTCGACCCCCGGGCCGTCTTCCACCCGCCCCCGGCACCGGCCGCCGACCCCGACCCACCGGCCGACCCGCGCGTCGTCGTCGTCGGCGGCGGCATCGCCGGGATGACCGCCGCGCTCGGCCTCGCCGAGCGCGGGGTGCGGGTGACCCTCCTCGAACGCGACGAACGGCTCGGCGGGCGGGTGTCGTCGTGGCCGGTGGTCCTGCCGGACGGCGGCACGGCGCACATGGGGCGCGGCTTCCACGCCTTCTTCCGGCAGTACTACAACCTGCGCGCGGTGCTGCGCCGCACCGACCCCACCCTCGACCGGCTCCGCCCGCTCGAGGACTACCCGCTCGTGCGGTCGGGCGGTGGGTCCGACTCGTTCGCCGGCATCCCCCGGACCCCGCCCTGGAACCTCGCGGCCTTCGTCGCCCGCAGCCCCAGCTTCGACCTCGCCGGCCTGCGCGGCGTCGACGTCGAGCAGGCGCTCGGGCTGCTCGACGTCGACTTCCCCCGCACCTTCTCGACGCTCGACGGCGTGAGCGCCGCGGAGGTCCTCGACCGGCTGCGCTTCCCCGAGGGCGCCCGCCACCTCGCGCTCGAGGTCTTCGCGCGCAGCTTCTTCGCCGACCCCCACGACTTCTCGGGAGCCGAGCTCCTCGCGATGTTCCACCTCTACTTCGTCGGGTCCGCCGAGGGGCTGCTCTTCGACGTCCCCGTCGACGAGGCCGACGGCACGCTGTGGGCGCCGCTCGGCGCCCACCTGCACTCGCTGGGCGTGGAGACGCGGGTCGGGCGCGAGGTCGACGCGGTCGAGGACGCCGAGGTCGGCGGCCTCCTCGTGCGCCATCGTGACCGGAGCGGCGGCGGGGTCGTGGGCACCCCGGCCGACGCCGTCGTCCTCGCCCTCGACCCGGTCGGCTTGCGCCGGCTCGTCGCGACCTCCCCCGGGCTCGGGGGCGCGACCGCCGAGGGCGCCCGGTGGCGGGACGCCGTCGCCGCCGTCCGCTCGGCGCCGCCGTTCGCGGTGTGGCGGCTCTGGCTCGACGGTCCGGTGCGACCCGACCGACCGCCCTTCCTCGGGACGAGCGGGTACGGCCCGCTCGACAACGTGTCGGTGCTCGAGCGCTTCGAGGACCACGCGACGAGCTGGGCTGCGGCACACGGCGGCTCGGTCGTCGAGCTGCACGCCTACGCCGTGCCTCCCGGGTCGGAGGAGGAGCGCCTGCGCGCCGCGCTGCTCGACGCCCTCCACGCGGTCTACCCCGAGACCGAGCGGCTGCGGGCGGTGCACGAGGAGTGGCTCGTCCGCGAGGACTGCGTGCTCGTCGGCACCGAGCCCTGGGCCTCCAGGCCCGGCGTCGCCACCCCGGACCCCCGCGTCGTCCTCGCCGGCGACACCGTCCGCTGCGACCTGCCCGTCGCCCTCATGGAGCGCGCCGCGACGACCGGGTGGCTCGCCGCCGACGCCCTGCTGACCGGGTGGGGACGCCCCGGTCACGGCGTGTGGTCGGTGCCGCTGACCTCGCGGCTCGGCCGCGCCCCGGGGCTCGCGCGCCGCGGGCTGCGCGCCGCCCGCGGGCTGCGCCGCCGCTGAGCGACGGCGTCACCAGGCCGTGAAGCCGCCGTCGACGAGCAGGTCGGTACCGGTGACGAACGAGGCCCGCGACCCGAGGAGGAAGACGACCGGCTCGGCGACCTCCTCGACCTCGGCCAGCCGGCCCATCGGCGTCTGCTCGGCGAAGGCCGCGTTGACCTCCGGGGCGTTGGTGCGGGTCATCGCGGTCATCGTGTAGCCCGGGCTCACCGAGTTGACCCGGATGCCGGACGGCGCCCACTCGACGGCGAGCGCCCGCCCGAGGTGGATGACCCCCGCCTTGGCCGCCGAGTACGCCGCGTGCGTGACGCCCCGGTTGACGACGTGCCCGGACATCGAGGCGATGTTGACGATCGAGCCACCCCGCCCGGCCATGAGGTCGTGCTCGGCCTGGCAGGCGAACATCACGCCGTCGAGGTCGACCTCGACCACCCGCCGCCACTCCTCGGCCGGCATCGCCGCGGCCCCGAGCAGGCCGTCGACACCCGCGCAGTTCACCGCGTAGGCCACCGGCCCGAGATCGGCGGCCCGCGCGACGGCCGCGTGCACCGCGTCGCGGTCGCGGACGTCGGCGGCGGCGAACGCGAACGGCACCCCGGCTGCGGCGCAGGCCTGCTCGACGGCGCCCGGGTCCGCGGACGGGTGGTCGACGCAGAGCACCCCGACCCCGCGCGCCGCGACCGCCTCGACGACGGCCAGCCCGATGCCGCGTGCCCCGCCCGTGACCACGGCCACCCGGCCGGGCTCGAGCTCGGGCCTCACGCACCCTCCCCGCGGTGCGCGTCCCGCCGCCGGAGCTCGTAGCGGCGCGCGGCGTACTCCAGGTCGTCGGCCCACAGCTGCCGCTGCGAGGCGCGCATCCCGACCTGCACGGCCCTCGACAGCCGCCGGGCGAGGCGGAAGCCGACCCGGTCGGAGGTCGCGACGACGGCCTCGGTCATCACGGTGCGGGCCGGGTGCGTCCCCGGTGCGGTGAGCGGGGTCGCGTGCGTCTCGACCACGCTGCCCGTCCCCTCGCCGTCGACGATCGTCATGAGCACCGTGTGCGAGTCGGGGCAGGTGAACTCGGCCCGCACCGGGACCGCGAAGGTGCGGCCGAGCCGGTACGCGACGTCGAGGACGAGCCGGTCGTCGGTCGACGCGTCGTCGTCGACGCGCAGGTCGCTGAAGGCGTACGGGTGCAGCCACGCGCCGTGCCACGGGTCGAGCCGGTTGGCGACGATGTCGCGGGGCTCGCACGAGGAGACGAGCGACACCACCGAGGCGATGCCCGGGCCGTCGGGACGCTGCCCCAGCACGGGGCGCGGGAAGGGGTCGACCCCGTCCTCGACCGGCCCGACGCGGACCCACACGAGGACGCCGTCGTCGTGCGCGGCGAGGGTGTTCCACGGCGGGGTGGTGTCGCGCCCGAGGGGCATCCCGTGCCAGCGGCAGAGGACGGTGCCGTCGACGACGTCGCAGCCGTCGAGCCGCGCCCCGAGGTGCGGGCAGACCCCCGGGCCGGCGAGCAGTGCGCCGTCGGCGTCGCGCCAGAGGACGACCTCGCGCCCGGCGACGGTGCGGACGAGCGAGCGGGCCCGGGGGACCTCGGTCGACGCTCCGGCCACGAGCCACCCGCCCGTCGGGCGGCCCAGGGCATCGGCGACGGAGCGGTCGATGCGGGCCGGACGGGCCTCGCGCCACGTGCCCCGGAGGTGGTCCGGCGTGGTCTGCGGCAGGTAGCGGACCGGGACCCGCGACCGCACGTCCTCGCGCCACGACCGGTCGGTGCGCAGCAGGCTCATCGCCCCACGCTAACCGCTGCCGCCCGGGCCCGGAAGCGCCGCGGACGCCGCGACCGGGTCAGACGAGAAGGTGCAGCGGCGGCCGGGCCGCGAGCTGCTCCCACGGCTTGGCCTCGGCGGCCGCCGCCCCGAGGTCGCGCAGCCGCACCCGGACGGCCGCGGGGAGGGCGGACGGCCGCGGCAGGCGCGTGCTCGGGCAGCGGCACTGCCGTCCCGCCTCCGTCCAGTGCACCGCCGGCACGACCCCGGGGCTGTAGGAGAGCTCCGCGCGCAGCGTGCCGACGAGCAGCCCGCACGAGCGGCACGACGCGGCGCCGATGTCGCTCAGCCGGGCCGGGCTCATCGACGCCTCCCGGTCGTCGGGGAGCCGGGTGCTCGTCGAGGGTGGTGGCGTCCGATCGTGGGCATGTGCACCTCCGGGTCCGGGGCGTCCGGCCGGGTGCGGGACGGCGAGGCCGTGGTACCCGCACGGGGGCCCGCCGAAACGCCGGCGGCTCAGCGGTGGCGCACCCGGCGGAGGACCGCCTCGCGGGCGGCCCGCAGCTGGTGCCGGACGCCGGCCGCGTCGGGCACCTCGGCGGTGGGCCCGGTCTCGGCCACGAGGTCCTCGACGGCGTCGAGCGCGGTTGCCGCCCACCGGAGGTCGAAGTCGTCGCGGGCGGCGACGAAGCGCGGCACGGCCTCGTCCTCCCCGGCGCGGGTGTGCCTGACGAGGACGTCGGCGAGCAGGCCGAGCTGGACCGTGGAGGACCCCCGATGGGCGCCCAGGTCGTCGAGCCGCTCGATCGTCGCGACGAGCGCGGCCTCGGCCCGGGCCGCACCGGCCGTGTCGTGACCCGGTGGGTTCAGGGCCACCCGCTCGGCGGCCGCGTGCACCGCTACGTACCTGGCCAGGCGCGCGCAGGCGTCGGCCCGGGCGGCGGGCGGGGCCGCGACGGCGGCGCGCGCGAGGTCACGGATGCGGGCGTGCTGGTCGACGAGCGCGTCGAGCAGCACGTCCTCCGCAGCCACGGTCGTCCTCCTCGGTCGTCGGTCCGTGGTGCACTTACCCGCCGACGCCCCGCCCAACCGCCCCTCGTCAGCAGCGGGTGAGGTGGAGGAGGAAGCCCTGCGCCGGCGCCAGCACCGGCAGCGGCAGCCCGACCTCGCCCAGGACACGGGCGGCGAACTCGACCCCCTCGTCGAGTGCCCGGTCGAACCACGGTGCGGCAGAGGTCTGCACGACCTCGGGCAGGCCGGCCTCGGGGCGCACCCGCACGAGGTAGCGTGCGTCCGGGTCCAGGCCCGGCAGCGGCAGGCGCCCCGGCGTCACGCCGCGGGTGGACGCGACCTGGGCGACGGTGAGAACCGCCTCGGAGCGGTCGGGTGCCACGACCCCACCGACGACCAGGGCGGGGTCCGGGTGGTCCGAGCGCACGACGTCGCCGTGGTGCAGCAGCGGCCGGAGCTCCTTGTAGAGGGCGGCCCACGCGCGCAGGGCGTCGAGGTCCTCGGGCGAGCACGTGGTGAGGTCCCACTCGAGGCCGGCGTGCCCGCCGAGCGCCACGAGCATCCGGAAGGACAGGTCGAGGTCGCGGTGCGTGGAGTGCGCACGCGGCGGCCCGATGTGCGTGCCCATCCGCTCCGGGCCGACGAGCAGGCCGGTCCAGCGCTGGATCGCCACCCGTTCGAGGGCGTCGTTGCAGTCCGAGGTCCACACCCGGTCGGTGCGGGCGAGGACCCCGAGGTCGACGCGCGCACCGCCGCTGGAGCAGGACTCGATCTCGAGGTCCGGGTGGCGGTGGCGCAGCTCGTCCATGAGCCGGTACGCCGCGAGGGTCTGGCTGTGCACCGCCGGCCGGTCGGTCCCGGCGGTGTCGGAGCGCACGGCCTCGTGGAGGTCGCGGTTGTGGTCCCACTTGACGAACGCGATGCCGTGCTCGGCCACGAGTGCGCTCATCGCCTCGAGGACGTGGGCGAAGGCCTCGGGGTTCGTGAGGTCGAGGACGTGCTGGTGCCGCGACGGCGGCGTCGGGCCCGCGACCGGCCCGAGCACCCAGCCGGGGTGGTCTCTCGCGAGGTCGGAGTCGAGGTTGACCATCTCGGGCTCGAACCACAGGCCGAACTCCATCCCGAGGCCGCGCACGTGCTCGACGAGCGGTCCCAGGCCGCCGGGCCAGACCTCGTCCGACACCCGCCAGTCGCCGAGGCCACGGGTGTCGTCGCGGCGCCCGCCGAACCAGCCGTCGTCGAGGACGAAGCGCTCGACGCCGACGGCCGCGGCGGTGTCCGCGAGCCGGGTCAGCTGCCCGAGGTCGGAGGAGAAGTAGACCGCCTCCCAGGTGTTGAGGACGAGCGGGCGCGGCCGGGCGGTGCGCGCGTCGTAGCCGGCCCGCTGGTGGCGGACCAGCCGCCGGGTCGTGCCGTCGAGCCCCTCGGCCGACCAGACCGCGACGAGGTCGGGTGCCGCGTACGACTCCCCCGGACCGAGCCGCACCTCCCCCGGCGCGAGGGCCTCGCCACCGCCGATGACGGCCGCGTGCGCCCCCGCGCCCTCGGGCAGCCGCTCGACGAGGTGCTCGTGGTTGCCGCTCCACGCGACGTGCACCGACCACACCTCGCCGTGGCGGAAGCCGAAGCCCGCGGTGCCGGCCGTCAGCAGGAGCGTCGCGTCGTGACCGGTGCGCCCGCGGCGGCCGGTGCGCACGAGCGTGCCGTCGGCTAGGGGGCGCCGCTGCGGCGTCCGCTCGCGCAGCCACCGCCCGGACAGGTCGAGCACCTCGTCGGCGCAGGTCGGCAGCGGGAGCAGGGTGCGCAGCGCGGCGAGGTCGAGGGGCGCCGTGCCCTCGTCGGCCGTCGAGGTGAGGCTCGAGGAGACCGTGAGGACGCCGTGCTCGTCGAGGGCGTAGGTCAGCTCGGCGACCGCGTCGAGCTCCTCGGCCACGGCCCGGACACGGGCCGTCGCCCCGGCCTGTTCGAGCGTCGCGGTCCAGCGGGGCGCGGCGTGACCACCACCGCGATGGGCCGCGAGACCGGGGGTCCCGAGCCAGCCGTCCGCCGACGTCGGGAGCACCGACAGGTCCCACGGTGCGTCGAGGGCGTTGTGGGGCACCGGACCCGGACCGACGGCGACGAGGTCTGCGGCTTCGGCGTCGGTGAGCTCGCGACCCCAGTGGAGGACGGCGGGCAGTGCGGTGCCGCCGTGGTGCAGGACCACGGCGGCACCGCCGCCGCGCAGGACGGTGGTCGAGGTGGTCATCCCTTGGTCGACCCCAGGGTCAGGCCGGAGACGAACTGCTTCTGGAGGGCGAAGAAGACGACGAGCACGGGCAGCGCCACGATGATCGAGCCGGCCGCCACGAGGTTGGTGTCCGAGAAGAACTGTCCGCGAAGGTTGTTCAGCGCACTCGTCACCGGGTACTTGTCGCCGCGGGAGATGAGCACGGTCGCCCAGAAGAACTCGTTGTAGATCCACGTGACCTGGAGCGTGGCGAGGGCGGCCAGCGCCGGACGCACCAGCGGCATCGTCAGCTGCCAGTACTGGCGCCACACGCTCGCGCCGTCGAGCTCGGCCGACTCGTAGATCTCGTGCGGCAACGTCTTCATGTAGTTGCTGAGCACGAAGGTGCAGAACCCCAGCTGGAAGGCGGTGTTCACGAGGATGAGCGCCCAGAAGCTGTTGAGCATCGTGCCGCTCTCGCTCATGAACGTCGGCAGCGGGATCTCCCGGAACATCTTGAACACCGGGATGAGCAGCGCCTGGGGCGGCAGCAGGTTCGCCGCCAGGAAGACACCGAGCAGGGTGAGGTTGAACCGGTACGAGAAGCGGGCCAGGACGAACGCCACCAGCGAGGACAGGAACAGCGTCAGCACCACGGCCGGGATGGTGATGAGCAGCGAGTTCTTCAGGTGCAGACCGAAGTTGCCGCGGTCCCAGGCGTCCTTGTAGTTGTCGAGGGTCCACCCGCCGAAGGACAGATAGCCGTTGGTCTGGGTGTACGAGTACTCGCGGAACGAGTTGTACAGCGCCCAGAGGAGCGGGAAGAGCCAGACGACCGCGAGCACGGCCATGATGACCGTCGCGATGCGACCGCGGCGGCGGTTGATGACCCCTCCCCCGGTAGCGCTCAGCGGGTTCTTCGTCGTCGTGGGGACGGCGGTGGGTGCGGTCGCGGTGGTCATCGGCGCTCCTCCCGGAAGACGATGCGGAGATAGATCGCGATGAACACCGACGAGATGACCATCATGATCACGGCGAGGGCCGAGCCGAAGCCGTACCGCGTCGCCTCACCGATGACGTTCTGCGACACCAGGGCCGAGATCAGCTCGAGGCCGTTGCGTCCCTTGTTGACGATCCAGACGAGGTCGAAGGCGCGCAGCGACTCGATGACGACGATGACGAGGACGATCATGTTGATCGGGCGCATCACGGGGAAGATGACGTGGAAGAACGTCTTCACCTCGCTGGCGCCGTCGACCGCGGCGGCCTCGCGCAGCGACGCGTCGATGCCCTTCAGGCCGGCCAGGTAGATGAGCATGATGTAGCCGGTGTGCCGCCACGCGGTCGCGACGAGCACCGCCCACAGGTTGACGTCCGGGTCGCCGTACCAGTCGACCTTCGAGCCGAACACCTCGTTGATGAGCCCCTGGTCGGTCGAGTAGAAGAGCTGCCAGATGAAGCCGACGAGAGCCAGCGAGAGCACCACCGGCAGGTAGAACGCCGTCTGGTAGAACCGGCTCCCCCACATCTCCCGGTCGAGGACCACGGCGAGGACGATGCCGAGCACGGTCGGGAGCACGAAGAGGAAGAACAGCCAGATGAGGTTGTGCCGGATGGCCGGCCAGAAGGGCGGGTAGATCGTCGCGATGTCGACGTAGTTCTGCGTGCCGACCCACTGGATCGCGCTGAACTTGAAGCCGTTCCACTTCGTGAAGGACAGCAGGACCGAGCCGAGGGCCGGGAGCCAGACCAGCCAGACCACCAGCACGGTGGGGATGCCGATCATCAACCCGATGACCAGCCGGTCCCGTGGCCCGCGGCGCTTCTCGACGCGGGCTCTGGATCGTCGTGCTCGTCGGACGGACGTCGTCGCTGACATGGGTGGCTCCCGGTCCCGGCCTCAGCCGAGGATGGACTTGGCCTGCTGCTGGATGGAGGTCGTGATCGAGTCGATCGAGTCCGGCTTCTTGATGAACTCCTGGAGCGAGGCCGTGATCACGGTGTTCGCCAGGTCGGCGTTGGTGTCGCGGTCGAGGAACTGCGCGATGGACTTCGCGTTCTGGACGACCTCGACCGACTTCTTCTGCAGCTCGCCGTATTTCGCGGTGCTCGCGGCCGAGTTGGCGGCGATGAACGGCGCGGACGCGCTGTTGTTCGCGGCGTCGGCCGCCTCGGCGCTGGCGAGCCACGTGATGAAGGCCTTGCCGGCCTCCTCGTCCTGTGCGCCGGAGGCGACGCAGAACCCGTCGATCGGGGCGTCGAGGGCGTCGGCGCCGATGGTCTGGTCGAGCGCCGGGAAGGTGAAGAAGTCGAGGTCCTCCTGCGCCTCGGTCGGCACGCCGTCGACGACGAAGGTGCCGAGGAGGTACATCCCGCACTCGCCCTTGGCCATCGAGGTCGCGGCCTCCTGCCAGGTGCGGCCCAGCGAGTTCTCCTGGTGGTAGGGCAGGAGGGTCTTCCACGTGGAGAAGACGTTCCTGACCTCGGGGCTGTCCCAGGTCTTCTCGCCCTTGGTGAGGGCCATGTGGAAGTCGAAGCCGTTGAGCCGCATGTTGAGGATGTCGAAGGTGCCCATCGGCGCCCAGGCGTCCTTGGCCGCGAAGGCGAAGGGCGTCATCTTCTTGCCCTGCATCTCCTTCATCAGCTCGGTCAGCTCGTCCATCGTCGTCGGCTGGGTCCAGCCGTTCTTCTCGAAGACCGACTTCCGGTGGAAGACCGCCCACGGGTAGTAGCTGACCGGCACGAAGTACTGCTTGCCGTCGGCCGCCGTCGAGGCCTTCTTGAAGGCGTCCCCGATGCCGTCGAGGGGCCACACGTCGCTGACGTCGGCGATCTGGCCGCCCTCGGCGAACTGCGCCATCCGGTAGCCGGCGAACCACGTGAACACGTCGTCCGGGCTGCCCTGGAGGTAGGTGGTGATGCTCTCCTGGAAGGTGTTGTGGTCGACGGCGTTGACCGAGACCGTGACGCCGGCCTTCTTCGCGTACGCGTCGGCCATGGCCTGGAGGCGCTCGTTGGCCGGCCCGGAGCCCTTGGCCTCGTTGATGCCGAACTTGACGTTGCCGGCCTTGGCCGAGGCGCCGGAGCCGGAGCCCCCGTCGTCGCCGCAGGCGGTGAGCATCCCGGCGGCACCGAGGGCGCCGACGCCGAGCGCACCGCGCAGGAGGGACCGGCGGCCGAAGCCGCCGACGGACGCGGGGAGGGTGCCGGCGAGGTGGCTCTCGCGCGGAGCGGGGCGGGCCATGGGTGTCTCCTTTGACGTGGGGCGCTTCCGACAACTTCGATCAGAAACGAACATCCGATGCGGCCGAGTGTGTCCAGTCCGGCCGAGTGCTGTCAAGGGGTCTGTCGACGGTTGTCGGTCACGATTCGGTGTCCCACGGCGTGACTCACCCACATCGAGGCTGTCAGCGGCGGTCGGACATCGATGTTCGTATCTGTTGACACATGTCGGTTTCCGGCAACAGACTGTCCGGCATGCGTCCATGGCCCGACGACCGCGTCGCCTTCGGTGGGGACTACAACCCCGAGCAGTGGCCGCGCGAGGTGTGGGCCGACGACGTCCGCCTCATGGCCGAGGCCGGCGTCTCGTTCGTCACCCTCGGGGTGTTCTCGTGGTCCTGGCTGGAGCCGACCAAGGGCGAGTACGAGTTCGGCTGGCTCGACGAGGTCATGGACCTCATGCACCGCCACGGCATCGCCGTCGACCTCGCGACGGCCACGGCCACCCCGCCCCCGTGGCTGAGCGCCGCCTACCCTGAGATCCTCCCGGTCGACCGCGAGGGACACACGCTCTGGCCGGGCAGCCGGCAGGCCTGGTGCCCCAGCTCGCCGCTGTACCGCGACCTCGCCCTCTCCCTCACCGACCGGATGGCCGCCCGCTACCACGACCACCCGGCGCTGGCGATGTGGCACGTCTCCAACGAGTACGCCTGCCACAACCTGCCCTGCTACTGCGACACCTGCGCGGCCGCCTTCCGGCGCTGGCTCGAGCACCGGTACACGACGACGGACGCGCTCAACGAGGCGTGGGACACCGCCTTCTGGAGCCAGCGCTACGCCGAGTGGGACGAGGTCCTCCCGCCCCGGCTCTCGACGACCTTCAACAACCCCACCCACGTCCTCGACTACTCGCGCTTCGGGTCCGACACCCTCCTCGACTTCTTCCTCGCCGAGAAGGAGGTCATCCGCAGGCACTCGGCCGGGGTGCCGGTGACGACGAACTTCATGACCCTGAGCACCTTCCGGCTGCTCGACTACAGCGACTGGGCGCCGCACCTCGACGTCGTGAGCACCGACCACTACGTCGTCGACGCCCTCGAGCACCCCCGCGCCGAGCTGTCCTTCCACGGCGACCTCACCCGCGGCCTGGCCGGCGGCGCCCCGTGGATGCTCATGGAGCACTCGACGAGCGCGGTCAACTGGCAGCCGGTCAACCCGGCCAAGCGCCCGGGCGACACCCTCCTCGACTCCCTCACCCACGTGGCCCGCGGCGCCGACACGCTCGGGTTCTTCCAGTGGCGGCAGTCGCGGGCGGGCTCCGAGAAGTTCCACTCGGCCCTGGTCCCCCACGCCGGCGAGGACAGCGACCGCTTCCGCGAGGTCTGCGCGCTCGGTGCGGTCGCCGGCCGCCTCGGCGAGGTCGTCGGGTCCCGCGTCGAGGCCGACGTCGCGGTGCTCTTCGACCACGAGGCCCAGTGGGCCGTCGCCGGGCCGTGCATGCCGTCGACGGCGATCGACTACCCCGCGGCCGCGCACACGGTGCACCGCCTGCTGCGCGACCGGGGCGTCACCTGCGACGTCGTCCACCCGGACGCCGACCTCGCGCGGTACCGGGTCGTCGTCGTCCCCACGCTCTACCTCGTGTCCGACGAGGCCGCCGCCGCCGTCGCCGCCGCCGCCGAGGCCGGGGCACAGGTCGTCGTCACCTACTTCTCGGGCATCGCCGACCCCGACGACCACGTGCGCCTCGGTGGCTACCCCGGCGCCTTCCGCGACCTGCTCGGCGTGCGCGTCGAGGAGCTCTTCCCGCTGCGGGTCGGCGAGCGCGTCGCCCTCGACGGCGGCGGGCACGGCACGGTGTGGTCCGAGGACGCCCGCGCCGGCGAAGCCGAGGTGCTGCACACGTACGGTGACGGCCCGCTGGCCGGCCGGCCCGCCGTCACCCGCCGCGCGGTCGGCGAGGGCGCGGCGTGGTACCTCGGGACGCTGCCCGACGACGCCACGCTCGGTACCCTCCTCGAGCGGGTGGTCGAGGACGCCGGGGTCGCGGCGGCCGCCGCCGTCCCGCCGGGCGTCGAGGTCGTCCGCAGGCGCTCGGCCGACGGCTCGTGGCTGTTCGTCCTCAACCACACCGACGCCGACGCCACGCTCGACACGACCGGGCACGACCTGGTCTCCGGCACCGACGTCGGGCCGTCCACCACCGTCGCCGCGCGCACCGCGGCCGTCATCCGGGAGGCCTGAGATGCTCGCGAACCAGCGCCGGGCGGCGATCCTCGCCATCGTCGAGGAGCACGGGGCGGCCCGGGTCTCCGAGCTCGTCGACCAGCTCGGCGTCTCGGACATGACCGTGCGCCGCGACATCGAGCGGCTCGACGGCGAGGGGCTCCTCGAGCGCGTGCACGGCGGCGCCGTCGCGATCTCCCCCCGGGCCACCGACGAGCCCGGGTTCACCGCCAAGTCGACGCTCATGACGGCCGAGAAGCAGGCCATCGCCCAGGAGGCGGCGCGGCTCGTGCAGCCCGGCGCGACGATCGGCATCTCCGCGGGGACGACCACCTACGAGCTCGCGCGGGCGGTGCGCGACGTCCCGCACCTCACCGTCGTGACGAATTCGGTGCCGGTCGCCCAGCTGCTGCACGAGGCCCAGGCCGCGGGGCACGTCGTCGTCCTCACGGGCGGGGTGCGCACCCCCTCGGACGCCCTCGTCGGGCCGGTCGCGGTCTCGGCGCTCCAGGGGCTGCACGTCGACCGGCTCTTCCTCGGCGCGCACGGCATCGACCGCTCCGCGGGCCTGACGACCCCCAACCTCGTCGAGGCCGAGACCAACCGGGCGCTCGTGCGCTCGAGCCGGTCGGTCTGCGTGCTCGCCGACCACTCGAAGATGGGGATCGTCGGCCTCTCGAGCTTCCTCGACCTCCACGCCGTCGACACCCTCATCACCGACTCCGGCATCGGCGCCCGCGCGCGGCAGGTGCTCGAGGAGCAGGTCGAGCAGCTCGTCCTCGCGGCCCCCGGGCGCGGTCGCAGCCCGCGGTCCGAGGCGGCCGGATGACCGTCACCCACGACGTCCGGCGCACCGTCTCACGCCTCGCGGACGGCCGGCAGATCATCTACTTCGACGACACGGCCGAGGCCCCGGCCCGGACCGCCGTCGACTCCCGCGAGCTCGGGCCGCGGGCGGCGGCCGGCCACATCCGGCACGACGCGCTGACCGGCGACTGGGTGGCGGTCGCGGGCCACCGGATGCACCGCACCTTCCTCCCCCCGCGCGACGAGTGCCCGCTGTGCCCCACGGGGCGCGGGAGCGTGCCGTCCGAGGTGCCCGACGCCGACTACGACGTCGTCGTCTTCGAGAACCGGTTCCCGTCCTACGCACCGGTGGCCGTCGACGACGTGTCGGCTCCGGAGGGCTACCTCCACGCTCCGGCGCTCGGGCGCACCGAGGTCGTCTGCTTCACGAGCGACCACGAGTCGACCTTCGCGGCGCTGAGCCCGCACCGGGTGCGCACCGTCGTCGACGTCTGGGCCGACCGCACCGCCGAGCTCGGGGCCGACCCCGACGTCGCGCACGTCTTCTGCTTCGAGAACCGCGGCCAGGAGATCGGGGTGACCCTGCACCACCCGCACGGGCAGGTCTACGGGTACCCGTACGTGCCGGCGCGCACGGCCGAGATGCTCGCCCGCGCGACCGAGCACCACGCGCGGACCGGCCGGCTGCTCGGGGCCGACCTGCTGGCGGCCGAGCAGGCCGACGGCTCGCGCGTCGTCCTCACCGGTGAGCACTGGACCGCCTACGTGCCGTACGCGGCGCGCTGGCCGGTCGAGGTGCACCTCGCGCCGCACCGCGACGTGCCCGACCTCGTGGCGCTCGACGACGCCGAGCGCGACGAGCTGGCGCACGTCTACCTCGAGCTGCTCCGACTCCTCGACGGGTACTTCGTCGGTGACGACGGGGCGAGCGTGCGGCTGCCGTACATCGCCGCGTGGCACCAGGCGCCGACCCGCACCGGGCGCGACGTCTCACGTCTGCTGCTCCAGGTGATGTCGGTGCTGCGGGGTCCGGGGAAGCTCAAGTACCTCGCAGGGTCCGAGAGCGGGGTCGGCGGCTGGGTCACCGACACACGGCCCGAGGCCGTCGCCGCCCGGCTGCGCGAGCTCGCCCGCTGAACCGCCTCCCTCCCCGACCTTGTGGGCCACAGTCCGCCGAATCGCCGGTCGCGGCGGCGTGTCGGCAGCTGCTGCCCCACGAAGTCGGGGAAACGGGCCGAGAGAGAGCCGCCGCTGACCTTCTTGGGTCGGGGTTGACCCGATCCGAACGGGCTGTTCACCCGCACTTGGCCCTGTCCCGACCGGAGCGGGGGCAGGCTCGACGCCCGTGACCACCTCCACGCCGCCGCCGTCCGCCCGCCCGACCCGCCGCGCCCGCACCGCCCTGCGCCGTACCGCCGTCGCCCTCGGCCTCGCCCTCGCCGGTGCGCCCGCCGTCGCCTCCGCCGCGCAGGCCCTCCCGCCGGCCCCGCCCTCGGTCGCCGACTCCCGCACGATGCTCGCCGGCCTGCACGTCGGCTACGAGGACAACGTCGGCTACGACCGCACCGAGTTCAAGCACTGGATCACCATCAGCGGCAGCTGCGACACGCGCGAGACCGTCCTCGAGCGCGACGGCTCCGGCGTCACCACCGACTCGACGTGCCACGCCACGGGCGGCACCTGGCGCAGCGTCTACGACGACACGACGTTCACGAACTCCAGCGACCTCGACATCGACCACGTCGTCCCGCTCGCCGAGGCCTGGGGGTCGGGCGCGAACCTGTGGACCGATGCGAAGCGCGAGGTCTTCGCCAACGACCTGTCCATCCCCCAGCTCATCGCCGTCTCCGCCTCGAGCAACCGCAGCAAGTCCGACCAGGACCCCGCCGAGTGGCAGCCCCCGGCGAGCGGCTGGCGCTGCGAGTACGCCCGCTCGTGGATCGAGGTCAAGGACCAGTACGACCTCGAGGTCGACAGCGCCGAGAAGACCGCCCTGACGGGGATGCTCGACACCGACTGCTGACCCGTCGGGTCACGGGCGGAGGCGGCCGCCGGCGCGGCGGATGGTCGCGACGGCCACGGCGTCGAGCGAGTCGACGACCGTGGGGTCCTCGACCCCCAGCTCGCCGCGCAGCACCGACAGCTCGGTGCAGCCGAGCGCCACGGCCTCGGCGCCCCTCCCCCGCAGGTGCTCGACGAGGGCGTCGAACCGGTCGCGCGGCACCGGGTTCCCGGCCTTCACGCCGTCGTAGATGACCGACATCGTCTCGCGCTGCACGTCGGGGTCGGGCACGACGAGCTCGATCCCCGCCCGTTCGGCCGCCGCCGCGTAGGTGCCGGTCGAGAGCGTGCCGTCGGTGGCGAGCAGCCCGAGCCGGGTCAGCCCGGGCACCGCCTCGCGGGCCGCCGCGACCGTCTCGTCGACGGTGTCGAGGACCTCGATGCCGACGGCGGCGCGCATCTGCTCGACCCAGACGATCGCGGTGTTGCACGGGATGGCGACGAACGTCGCGCCGGCCCGCTCGAGGGCCTGCGCCGCCGCGACGAGCGCGGGCTCCGGGCTCTCGTTGTCGCCGCGCAGGAAGCCGCTGCGGTCGGGGGTCGAGCCGGTCTGCCAGACGAGCAGGTCGACGTGGTCCTGGTCGCGGGAGGCGTCGGTGAGCTCGACGACCCGGCGCAGGAAGTGCACGGTCGCCGCCGGCCCCAGCCCCCCGAGCACGCCGCCGGGCATCCCGTGCACCGGGACCTCGGGAGCGACGTCGGCCCCCGTCATCGGCGGTCCGTGAAGTGCTCGCGGAACTTGCGGACCTGGTTGAGGTGGTACGCCGCGTTGTACGCCCGCCGCTTGAGCGTGAGGTCCGGGGCGTAGACGTTGGGGTCGCTCGCCCGGCCGGCCTTCATCAGCCCGATCGCCTTGTCGCGCAACGCCTCGTCGAGGACGTAGTGCTTGACGACGTACTTCGGCACGAACGCGAAGAGGTGCTCGCCGCGCGCGATGTGCAGTCCCTCCATCGGCTCGTGGCGCACCCAGTCGCGGACGTACCACTCGGAGACGTTGTTCCCGCCGGCCGTCACGTAGAAGTTCGACCGGCCGAGCCGGACGTTGATCTCGAAGAACTTGTACGTGCCGTCGCGGCGGTCGTACTTGAGGTCGAAGTTCGAGAAGCCGACGTAGCCGATGTGCTCGAGGAAGCGCCTCGCCTGCTCGACGACCTCGTCGATCTCGGTCGTGATGATGACGCACGGGTTGCCGATGGCCAGCGGGTGGTGCTCCTCGAGGAGGACGTGCCCGACCGAGCCGAAGCGGACCTTCCCCTCGCGGTCGGAGTAGCAGGTGAGGACGCGCATGTTCGTGTCGTCGCCGGGGACGAAGTCCTGGAGGAGGAAGTTGCCGTCGTAGCTGCTGGCGCGCACCCGGCGCAGGGTGTCGGCGAGCTCGTCGGCGGTGTCGCAGACGTAGACCTTCTTCTTCCCCTCGAACGAGGCGTAGTGGTACAGCGCGCTGTCGGCGGGCTTGGCGACGACCGGGAAGTCCCACGGCAGGCCGGCTTCCTCGCCGTGCTCGCCCGAGCAGTCGACGACGACGGTGGCCGGGTGCGGCACCCCGACCTCGTCGAGGATCCCGTAGAAGACGTCCTTGCGGACGATGCGGTCGAGCAGGTCGAGGTCGATGTACGGGATGGTGAACCAGGCGCCGAGCCGGTCCTTGTGCTCGATGATCATCCGCACGTACCAGTCGCCGGCCGCGACGAGCAGCAGCGGCGGCCGGCCCTCGCCGCCGTTCTCGCGCCCGACCCGCTCCAGGGCCGCGACGAAGGTGTCGGGGTCCTCGAACCCGGCGACGTACTCGTGGTCGCAGAGGGTCGAGAGCGCGATGGGGCCGCCGTCGGTCATGTTGACGACGAGCGGGCGCACGCCGTACGCCTCGTGGAAGGTGCGCACGAGCGTGTAGGCCGTGATGTCTCCGCCGAGGATGACCGGGCGGAAGTCCGTGGCGGGGGCGGCAGGGGGCACGCGGGGTTCCTTCGTCGGGGGCCGTGGGCTCGGCCACCCATCATCCACCACGCCCCCGGGCGGGCCGAATCGCCGCGACGTCTCAGGAGGCGAAGACGACGGTGTTGTCGACGTAGTGGCCGCTCACCGGGTCGATCTCGCCGCTGCACGTGATGAGCCGCAGCACCGGTCCCGGGGCCGGACCGTAGACGCGGTCGGTCGGGAAGCGGTCCTTGGCGAAGTGGAGGGACGAGCGCACGGTGAAGGTGACGACGTCCCCGTCCCGCTGCACGACCTGCACCTCGTCACCCGCGACGAGCTCGCGCAGCCGGTAGAAGACGGCCGGCCCGCGGTGCGAGTCGACGTGCCCGGCGATGACCGCCGGGCCGCGCTGCCCCGGGGCGGGCGCCGCGGTGAGCCACCCGGCGACGCCGAAGTCGGACGGCACCTGCATCGTCCCGTCCTTCGCGATGCCGAGGTCGACCAGGCGGGTCCGCACGCCGATGGCCGGGATGCGCAGCTCGACCGGGCGGTCGCCCGCCGGCGCCTGGACGCCGGTGACCGGCACCGGGATGGACGCGTCGTTGGGGCCGGCGTCGTGCACGACCTCGGAGTCGGGCACGTCCGGGGCCGAGGGCAGCGGCGCCAGCGAGTCCGACGGCGTCGGGGTCGCGGACGGGGTCCGGGCCGCCGCCGGAGGGGGCAGCCGTGCGGGCTCGGGGTGGGCGGCCGCCCAGCCGGCGACGGACAGCCCGGCGAGGACCGCCGCGGCCCCGAGGCCGGCGAGGACGGTGCGGGGCGTCCACGGCGGCCGGCGACGCGTCGCCGAGGAGCCGTCGGCTCGTCCGGGACTCATGAGGCCACCCCCTCGCAGTCGACGCCCAGGCGCCTCGGGTCGGTGAGCAGCTGCTCCCCGAGGGCGACCCACGCCGCACCGTAGTAGGTGCTCGAGCGCTCGTCGAGGGTGGCGGCGTCGGCGAGCAGGGCGCTGCCGGCGCGCGCGTCGCCGTCGACGCCGGACACGGCGGCCGCCGACGTCAGCGCGAGCGGGTGCTGCCAGGCGACGGTCGGGGTCCCCCCGAGGTCGTACACCCCGCGCACGTCGTCCCGGTCGGTGCGCACGGCCGCCCCGAGGCGCCGGACGACACCACGGTCGGCCGGCTCGCACGACGCGGCGTACCGCAGCGCGACGCGCTGGGCGTCCAGCCCGTAGCCCACGGACCCGCCCCCCGACGGGGGCATCGCCTCGACCCGTCCGTCCTCGGTCACCTGGGCCCAGTCCGGGGGCAGCGGTGCCTCGTCGAGGAGGGCCCCGAGCACGGCGCGGTCGCCGTCGGCCAGCTCGGTCCAGCGCCGGTCGCCGGTGGCCCGGCCGATCACCTCGTAGGCCGCGGGTGACGCGTAGCTCGGGTTGACGCGGTAGGGCGGCGCGTCGGCCCACTGACCGCCGACCAGCACCCGGCCGAGCGGGGTGGTCCGGGTCTCGTGGTCGAGGATCGCGGTGGCCAGCCGGCCGCCCGCGGCGCGCAGGTCGGGGCGCTCGAACGCGTCGCCCGCCACGACGAGGGCGTGGGCCGCGTCGACGTCGGCGTCGGCCGCGGAGTTCGCGTCGACGACGGCCCCGTCCCGCCAAGTCCACGACAGCAACCCGTCCGGACGCACGAGCTCGCGCTCGGTCCAGTCCCACACCCGGTCGAAGGTGGCCTCGTCGCGGTCGGCGACGGCGAGGAGCATCGCGTACGCCTGCCCCTCGCTCACCGTGTCACCGCCCTGGTCGCGGCGCACCACCCGCCCGTCGGGGTCCACGTAGGCGTCGACGAACCGCGCGGTGAGGTCGGGACCCGCCGGGAGCCCCGTCCCGGACGGAGCCGGCGAGGACGCCGCACGGGGCCCCCGCGCGGCGTCGTCGGGACCCGTCACGACCCACGCGAGGACCGCGGCGCAGGCGACCGCGAGCGCGGACACGAGCGCCACGGCCCGGCGGGGGTGCTCCCTCACCGGCGGCCCCGGGTGAGGGGACGGAGCGCGACCCGCCGGTGCAGGCCCACACCGAGGAGGACGAGCCCGCCGAGCCCGGCGAGCGCCAGCCCTGCGTCCACGCCCTGGCGCGGGGCCCGCGCGGCACCGCCCCCACCGGTCTGGACGCCCTCGCGGGGGGCGGTCGGCACCCCCTGCGCGTCGACGAGCGGCAGGAGCTTGACGCCACTCGAGGCGCCGTCGAGGACGAGCAGGGTGTAGACCCCGCCGCTGCGCAGCTCGACCTTGCCGGTGGTGCTCGCGCCCCGCATCGCCTCGCCCCCGCTGGTCGTCGTCGTCGCGACGTCGAGGGTCCACGGACCGTCGGGAACGGCCGCGTAGCCGGTCGGCCGGCCGAACTCCGCGTCACGGGCCACGACCGGGCCGGAGCGTGCGGTCACCGTGACCGCGGAGGCCCGCGTGGCGGCCGCCAGGAGCCGCACGCTGGCGGTGCCGGCCTTCGGCGGCCGCAGGTCGTCGGAGTAGGTCTGGATGCGCGGGGCGTCCTTCGAGCCGAGCGCGGCGAGCGTGTACGCCTGGTCGGCCTGCGCGTCGAGGGTGCCCGTGATCATCGGGGCGCTCGTCGCCGGCGCACCGGCCGCACGCACCTGCACCGTGTAGAGGCCCTGCGGCACCTGGGCGTAGTCACCGGCGGTGCCGTACCCGGCGGCCGGCGCGACGACGCGCGCTCCGTCGCTCAGCGGGGCGGCCGGGACGCCGGGCTTGGTGACGTCGCCCGAGGCGCTGCCGGCGAAGGGCACGAGGCTGATCTGCGCCGTGCCCATGCCGGGCACGAGGTGGGCGGCCCGCACCCAGGCGGTCGCCATCCCGTCGGCCGCGGGTGGGGTCGAACCCGGCGCCGCCGCCGTGGCGGGGACGAGCGCCCCGAGGCCGAGGGCGAGCGCCGCCGTGAGGACGGCGAGGACTCGCAGCCCGGCCACGGCCGGGGTCCTCCGGGTGCTCCGGGTCGTCGGACGGTCGTGCGTGGTCGTCGTGGTCGTCAACGTCTTCATCGGTCCTCCATCGGGTACGTGAGGGTCAGGGTCGGCGGCGTGCCGCCGGCTGCCGGCAGGAAGCGGACCTGCGCGGCGAAGGACGCCCGCTCCTTCTTGGTGGCCGCCGCGAGCGCCGCGGCCGGGCCGTCCGGGACGGCGGGCCGGCCGTCGACGGCGGTGATGCGCACCGTGCGGCGGGGTGCCCCGGCGGCCTCCTCCTCGGGCGGCTGGGGCAGGTCGTCGAGGGTCACCGAGTACCGTGCGGCGCTCGAGGCGAGGAGGGCGAGCAGACGGGGGTCGACCCGTCCGGAGAGCAGCGCGTCCCGCGCGGCGGGCTCGGTGCGCACCGCCGGGTTGGCGACGAGCTGCTGTCCGGCGGCCGCAGCGGCCGCGCGACGCTCCTCGGCGCCGGCCCCGTCGGTGCCCTCCGGCCCGACCCGCAGCACGTCGACACGCCGCTCGCCGGTGCCGAAGGTCGCCGCGGGGATCCCGCGCTCGAGGGCCGCCGCGAGGGTCGGGAACGAGCGGGGGTCGCTGCGGACCGAGTCGGTCGAGACGACCCAGCGGTAGGCGTCGGCGCCCCGCGGGACGTCGGGGTCGGTGTCCGGCTTGTAGAACCAGACGACGTCGCCCCGGTCACGCCCCTGCTCGACGAGGTCGACCCACAGCGCGTCGTCGGTGAGGATGCGGTCCCCCACCGGCACGTTGCGCGCGATCCACGCCGTGGCGTCGGTCATCGGCTGGTCCAGGGGGGCGATGAGGAGGCCGCGCAGCTGGCCGGCCCAGCCCGGGGCCGCGACGCCCACCGCGAGGGCAGCGGCGGCCACGAGGGCGACACCCCCCGCGCGGTGCACCGGGCGGCCCACCAGGCGGGACGGACGCCGCCGCCAGAGGAGGGTCGCCGCGCCGGCGACCATGAGGGCGCCGAAGGGGACGAGGACGACGACGAAGGGCACCGGCAGGTAGCCCGGCCGGACGAGGACGAGCAGCAGGAGCAGCATCGTCAGCGCGAACGGGCGCAGCCGGCGCGAGAGGAGCGCGACGAGGGTCGCGAGCACCGCGAGGACGGGGCCGACCGTGTCGAGCTGCAGCCAGATCGACACCGTGCGGTGACCCAGCGACTCGGGGTCGAAGATGCTGCCGCTGCTCTCGCGGCCGCCCACCTGGTAGAGCATCCCGCCGAGCAGGCTGGTGCGGTCCGCACCCGGCACCACCTCACCCTTGAGCAGGGCGAAGAGCGCGTAGAAGCCGCCCAGCAGGGCGAAGAGGGTCGCCGACACCGCCACCGTGTACCGGCGGGTGCCGGTGCCGGCGCGGGTCCAGAGCAGCCAGCCGAGCAACGGCAGGACGAGCAGCGAGGTCTCCTTGGAGAGGGACGCCACGCCGAGGCAGACCGCCGACCCGGCGAACGCGGCGAGCCGGCGACGCGGGTCCAGCGCGAGGACGAGGGCCCCGAGGACCCACGGCGTCGCGACGTTGTCGAGGTAGACGGTGCGGTGGAACTGGACGGCGAGCGGGGAGAGGCCGAAGAGCGCCACGGCCACCCCGGCACCCCAGCGCGGGAGGCCCAGCCGGCGGGCGAGCAGCCAGAGCAGCGCGGCGCTCACGACGGCGAGGACGAGCATCAGCTCGCGGCCCGCACCGACGGCGTTCGGCGCCCGGTCGAACCCACCGGTCAGCTCGGTCCACCCGGCGATCTGGAGCCATCCGAGCGGCGGGTGGTCGTACCAGTACGTGTAGTGGGTCAGCTCCCCGAGGTGGAACACGGCCCAGGCCTGGGCGACGTAGGTCCCCTCGTCGTCGATGCGCTGCGGAGCCGAGTACATCCCGACGCGGTGGACGACGGCGACGAGCAGCAGGAGCGGCAGCAGGACGACGGCGCCGCCACGGCGGTCGAGGCGCCGGGACAGGGTGTGTCGCAGCAGGTCTCGCAGGCTGCGGCCTCCTCCGGCGTCCGCGTCCGCGTGACGGTCGAGGCTCGGCGGGGCCGGCGGACGGGTCGTGGTCGGGGCGCTCACGAGGTGCTCCTCGCGGCCAGCTCGCTGGCCGGCGCGGGGCCGGCGGGCGAGGGTGTCACGCGGTGGAGGTTGGCGTGCTCGGTCTTCTCCCAGCCGCGCTGGCCGCGCCGCTCGCGCCAGACCGCGCGGACCGCGGCCCCGGCGAGCACCACCTGGTAGGGGAAGGTGCCGAGGACGAGGACCACGTAGTCGCGCCACCGGACCCGCACGTCGTAGACCCGGCCGAACTCGTGCAGGCCCGCGGCCTCGACCGCGAGGGTCACGAGCGTCGGCACGAGCGGGAGGAAGGTGAGCAGGCTGACCCAGGTCGGCACCCTCGCACTCAGCGCGACGACGAGCGAGACCGGGATCATCAGGCCCGTGAAGGCCTGGAGGAAGGGCATCGACAGCGTGTAGCGGGCGAGCAGCCGCTGACGGCGGGTGGGCAGGTCGCGCCACACCCCCTTGCCGAGCACCTGGAGGAACCCCTGGTTCCAGCGGGTGCGCTGCTTGACGAGCGAGCACAGGCTGCCGGGCGTCTCCTCGCGGGTGACGAGCTCGGGGTCGTAGGCGACGGCCACCCGGGCCTCCTCGACCGAGAGGCGCACCCCGATCTCGCAGTCCTCGGCGAGGCACTCGGGGTCCCAGCCTCCGGCCTCGCGGAGGAGATCGGTGCGGACGAAGACCGTGTTCCCGCCGAGGGGGATGAACCGCTGCCCGGCGTGGAAGTGCAGCCGGCTGCGGAACCAGAAGTAGTACTCGAGGCAGTTGCGCATCGACCACCAGGTCGTGTGCACGTTCATCAGCTGCACCCCACCCTGGACGATGTCGGCGTCGGTGTCGTGGAACCGCCCGGCGATGTGCGCGAGCAGGTCGGGGTGCACCTCGTCCTCGGCGTCGAAGACCCCGACGACGTCGCCGGTCACCTGCCGGAGGGCGGTGTTGAGCGCCTTGGGCTTGTTCTTGGGCACGCTGTCGTCGACGACGACGCGGACCCGGCCCGGGTGGCGATCCGCCGCCGCGTGGGCCACGGCCGCGGTGCCGGGGTCGTCGTCCCCGACGATGGCGACGACCTCGACGTCCGGGTGGTGCAGCGCGCTCAGCGCGTCGAGGGTGTCGCCGAGGACCTCCTCCTCGTGCCGGGCGGGGACGAGCAGGCTGAAGCGCAGCGCTCGCTCCTCGGAGGAGCGGGCCCCGAACCGGGTGGCCAGCAGGTGCTCCGGGGTGCGCCAGGCGTGGAGCATCCAGCTGAGCGTCGTGAAGGCGACCGCGGTGAGGGCGGCGGAGACGAGGACGAGCAGGGCGAGCACCGTCCAGCCGAGCGGGCTCGTCGGCTGCGGCCCGCCGGCCACGTCGAGCACGGGTGACGGCACACCGGTCTGCGACGGCGGACGGGTGACGGCCGGCGACCCACCGTCGAGCGGGTCGAGGACCAGGCCCCCCTGCGTGGGGAGCACCGGGGACGGTGTGGGCTCGGGCGGCTCGGCGGTCGCGGTGGAGGCGCCGAAGACGCCGAGCGTGCCGAGGAGCAGGACGGTCAGGAGGACGTGAAGGGTCGAGCGTCGGTGCATGGACGGCCCCTGCGATCGAGGATGGGCAGCGTCCGGCTGCGGTGCCGGGCGGCGTCACGCCCCTGCGCTGTTGGAGACGCGACCGGTCATCGGGGGTTCGTCACCGACCCGCCATCCGGATGGGTCGCCGTCGGAGGGCGAGGCCGGCGAGCACGAGCGCGCCGGCACCGGCCAGCCCGAGGCCCCCGGTGAGCGCCGGGTCGGCCGGCGTCACCGCGGCTCCCCCGCCGCCGGTCTGCACGCCCTTCGCCGGCGCCGACCCGAGGCCGAGCGCGTCGACGACCGGCTTGACCGTGACCCCGCCCTTGCCGTCGGCGAGGACGAAGACCGAGTACACGCCACCGCTGGCGACGTCGACCGGTGCCTCGGTGGGTCGGTCGGCCTCCGCTCCGCCGGTGGTGCTCACCGTCAGCGTCCATCGACCGGTCGGCACGGCGGCGTAGCGGGTCGGGGTGCCGAAGGCCACGGCATCGGCCAGGGTCGGGCCGCCGCCCGAGGCGACGACCGTCGTGGTCGTCGCGTCCGGGACCGCCGGGACGACGCGGACGTGGCCGAGCCCCGCACCGGGCCGGTCGAGGTTGTCGACGAGGACGTCGATGCGCGGCGTGGGAGTGTGCGCGAGGGCCGCGAGGGTGATGGCGCGGTCGGGCTGCGCGAGGAAGGTCCCGGCGAGGACCGGCGGGGTGTCGGTGCCGGACCCGACGGGGCGCACGGTGACGGCGTAGAGACCGGCAGGGACCTGCCGGTACTCGCCGATGCCGCCGTAGCCGACCGCCGGCTCGAGGACCCGCGTGGCGCCGTCGGCCTGCGCCTCGGGCACGTTGCCGGACGGGGCGTCGGCGACCGAGGTCCCGGCGAACGGGACGAGGCGGATGGTCATCGTGCCGACCCCGGGCACGAGGTGGGCGGCCCGCACCCACGCGGTCCCGACGGCGGCCGGGGCGTGCCGGGCCGCCTGGGCGGGCAGCGCCTGGGCCACCCCCGCCGCGAGGGCGAGCGCGGCGAGGAGCAGCGCCACGAGGGTCGGGCGGGCGGCCGGACGGGCAGGGGGACGGGTCGGTGTCATCGGGGACCTCCGGGGCGGGGCGGGGCGGGCGGACCGGCCGCGCGACACGGCGGCGGGGTGGTGGGTGCGGGTCACGAGGCCTCCTCGGGGACGGACACGACGAGGGACGCGGGCACGTCACCGACCGCCGGGAACCAGACGGTGTAGGCGCGGTAGGCCGCACCCTGCGCGTCGACGACGGCGACGACGTCGGCCGCCGCGGCCGAGGCGACGGTCGCCGGCTCACCGTCGACGACGGAGAGCCGCACCGCCCGGCGCACCTGGTCGGCGGCCTGTCCCGAGGTCGACTCGGGGAAGGCGTCGACGGTGATCGCGTGCCGCGAGGCGACGACCGCGAGGAGGGTGAGCAGGCGCGGGTCGACGTCGCCGGTCTCGAGGGCGGCGCGGCTCTGCGGGGTGACGGTGACCGCGGGGTTCTGCAGGAGCAGCGAGGCCTCCGCGCCCGCTCCCGCGGGGTCGTCGGCGTCCGGCGTCGGTGCGGGCTCGGCGTCGCCGACCCGCAGCACCTCGACCCGTTCCGCCCCGGACCCGAAGGCGGCGACGACCGTGCCGCGCCGGCGCGCGTCGTCGACCACACCCCTCGCCGCGGCGCCGTCGCGGGCGGCCGGGGTCGCGAGCAGCCACCACGTGCGGCCGTCGGTGGGCACCGACGACGCCCGCAGGAGCGGCACGCGGGCGGCCTCGCGCCCCTGGCGCAGCAGCTCGACCCGGGCGGCCGAACCGGTGAGCAGCGTGGCGTCGGCGGGGACGCCCCGTGCCACCCAGCCGGTCGCGTCGGCGAGCGGCCGGTCGGCGTCGCCCGAGGCCAGGGTTCGCAGGCCGGTCAGCGTGGCCGGTGCGAGGGACCCGACGACGACCGCGGCGACCCCGACGAACACGAGCCCTCCGGCGCGGCCGACCCGCAGCCGGCCGAGGCGGGTCGGGCGGTAGCGCAGCCAGCCGTCGGCCACGCCGGCGACGGTGAGGGCCGCCACGGGGACGAGCACGACCGACGCCGCCCCGGAGACGTCGGCCGGCCCGACGAGCACGGCGGCGAGCAGGACGAGGGCGCTCAGCCCGAGCGGCCGCAGACGCCTCAGGGCCGGTGCCGCGAGCGCCGCGAGGGCGACGACGGCGAGGACGACCGGCCGGGGGTCGGCCACCGGGTCGACGCCCCCGAACCGCACGACGGGCACGCCGGTGACGGGGGCGAGGACCGCCGCGGCTCCTGCCGCGAGGACGAGGATGCCCACCGCGTCGGCGACCGCTCGCCCGTCGGGCTCCCGGCGCCGCCAGAGGTGGAGCGCGAAGCCCGGGAGGGCGAGCAGCGTCGCGGGCTCGGTGAGCCCGGCGACCACGACGCAGAGCGCGGCACCGGCGAGGGCGGCCGGAGCCCGACGACGCACGGTGACGAGCACGAACGCGGCGAGGAGCCACGGGGTCGCGAGGACGGCCGCCGAGAGCGTGCGCTGGAGCTCGAGGGCCGTGGGGGCGAACGTGACGAGGAGGACCGCGCCCGTCGCCGCCCAGCGCGGCAGCCGCAGCCGGCGGGCGAGCAGCCACACGAGGGCCGCGGTGGCGAGCGCGGCGACCACGACGAGCTCGCGGCCCGCGGCGACCGCGTGGGGTGCGCGGTCGAGGGCGCCGGTCGCCCCGAACCAGGCCGTCAGCGCGAGGCGCGGGACCGAGGAGGCCGCGCGGCCCACGGCGCCGGTCGGGTCGGTCGCGGGGTACAGGGCGGCCCACGCGGCGCCGACGAGGTCACCCTCCACCTCGCCGCGGCGCGGCGCCCCGGACATCCCGACGAGGTGGACGACCGCGGTCAGCGCGAGCAGCGGCACGAGGTGGAGCGCGTCGCGGGCGGCGTCGGTGGGCAGCCGCTCGCGGAGCCCGGTGCGCTCATCGACGGCCACCAGGGCCGGCCGGGGCAGCGGAGCGGCGCGGGGAGGTGCGGTGCGGACGCGTTCGACGACGGACCCCACGAGACCCTCCTCCCCCGGGCGGGACGGCAGGGGAGGGCCGGGTGCCCGGGGCCCCTGCAGACCCGGACGGTCGGCACACCGTAACCCCCGGGTGCACGGATGGGAAGGGTTCGTGCCGAGAAAACCTGCAGGTCAGCGAACCGTCAGTCGGAGGAGAGGCCGTTGACGACCCCGAGGGTCCCGTTCGGGTCGAAGACGTCGTAGAGCCGGGGAGCCCAGAGGAGCTGCCCCCGGGTGAGCTCCGGAGGACCGATCCGGCGCAGCCGACCGGGCGGCCGGTAGCCCCCCGCGGCACCCTCGGCGGGGCGACCCCGGCGACGCCACCGGACGGCCGTGCCGCGCATCGGCGCCTTGGGCCTCGGGACGTGCACCCGGCCGCGCGAGGGGCCCGCGTCGCCGTACCAGGCGTCGAGCACCTCGGCGGTGCGCGCCATGAGGTCCCAGACGCCCATCGGGTCGTCGGGCACGTCCTCGGGGTCCACGCCGGTGTGCTCGGCCACAAGGAGCCGCCGCAGCCGGGGGGCGAAGGCGTCACGCGGCACCGGCGTCCCCGCCTCGGCAGCGGCGGTGTCCTGCACCCCGATCGACACCTCGGAGTCGTTGGTCCACGAGCGGCGGTTGAAGTTGTCCGACCCGATGCTCGCCCACGCGTCGTCGATGATGCAGACCTTGGAGTGCACGTAGACGGGGTAGCCGGTCTCGCTCGTCAGCCCGTAGAGCGCGACCCGGTCGCCGCCGGCCTCGAGCAGCAGGTCCATCGCGAGCCTGCGCCCGTAGAGCTGCGGGGGCAGCGACACCGACCCGTCGACGTCCGGGACCACCGGGATCACCGCGATGAGGTGCAGGTCGGGGTTCTTGCGCAGCGCCTCGCCGAAGTGCCGGCCGACCTCCTCGGACCACAGGTACTGGTCCTCGAGGTAGACCAGCCGGCGGGCGGACCGGACCGCCTTGTCGTTGGCGCGCGCGACGCTGCGCTCGCCGTCCGGCGCGAAGTCGAAGCCCTGGGCGAGCAGGGAGGGGTAGGTGCGCAGCACCTGCACCGCCTCGCGTCCCTCGTCGGTCGGCGGCGGCGGGGGCAGCTGCCCGGGCAACGGCTCCGGGTCGAGGTCCTCGCCCTGGAGCAGGCTCGAGGCGAACCGGCCGGGGTTGCTCGTCAGCGGCGTCGTGTCGTCCCAGCGCTCGCGGAAGGTCGTCTCGAGGTCGTGCACCGCGGGGCCCTGCACGGCGCACTGCACGTCGTGCCACGCCGGCGTCGGCCCGAACACCTGCGGCATCGCGATGGGCTGGGGGTCGCCCCGGTGCTCCTCGGTGTCGCGGCGGCTGTGGCAGAGGTCGATCCCGCCGACGAAGGCGACGTCGCGCGCAGGGTCCTCGGCGTACCGGATGACGACGAGCTTCTGGTGGTGCGACCCGCCCGGCGCGACCCGCATGTCGCGCAGGCACTGCCCGCCGGCGTCGTTGACGAGGGTCGCGAGCTCCCACGACTTCTCGGAGTGGAACCCGAAGCGCCGCCAGTGCGAGCGCCACAGCAGCCCGCGGACGACGACGCCGCGCCGGGCGGCCGCGGCGAGCGTGGCGCCGACGGTCTGCGCCGGGTCGTCGGTGAGCTGCTGGTCGGGGTCACCGCGCCAGTCGGCGAAGAGCACGAGGTCGCCCGCGCCGGTGGCCTCGAGCGCCGCGTGGAGCTCGGCGAAGTACGTGGACCCGTGGACGAGCGCGCGCGTCGTGTTGCCCACGCTCCACGCGACGCCCGGGTCGTGCCCGGCGTCGACGCGGGTGTGCGGGTTGTGGCGCTCCTCGGGGAGGAGGAAGAGGTCGGAGAGCATCGGACCCATCCTGCCGGTCCGCGACGTGGCGTGTAACACCGATTGCCGGATGCGTCCCCGCGGCGGCGCCCGATGTCCCTACCATGCGGGTGTGGCAGGGATGCGGGTGGTTCTCGCCGAGGACAGCGCACTCCTCCGACAGGGGCTCGCCGCGCTGCTCGCGGAGCACGAGGCCGTCTCGGAGGTGCTGGAGGCGGCCGATCTCGACGAGCTGCTCGCGACGGTCGACCGCGAGCAGCCCGACGTCGTGCTCGCGGACATCCGGATGCCCCCCACGCACAGCGACGAGGGCATCCGGGCCGCGGAACGCTTCCGCCGCACCCACCCCGGGCTCGGGGTCGTCGTCCTCTCCCAGCACGCCGACGCCGAGGGCGCCCTCGAGCTCGTCGCGGGCGGCAGCACCGGGCGGGCCTACCTCCTCAAGGAGCGCGTGGCCGACGTCGAGCAGCTGGTGTCCGCACTCACGGCCGTCCGCCGGGGCGCGAGCGTCATCGACCCCCACGTCGTCGACGCGCTGATGCGCCACCGGCTCCGCTTCGAGGAGGGGCCGGTCGCCCGGCTGACCGCGCGCGAGCGCGAGGTGCTCGGGCTCATCGCCACCGGCGCGTCCAACTCGGCCATCGCCGACCGGCTGCACGTCACGTCGCGGGCGGTCGAGAAGCACATCAACTCGATCTTCACGAAGCTCGACCTGCCCTCGGGCGACAACCGCCACCGCCGGGTGGCCGCCGTCCTGCTCTACCTCGGCGACAGCCGGTCCACGGCCAGCGGCCCGATCCCCGTGCGCCGGGAGCCCTGACGTGACCCGACGTGGGCTGTCGGCACTGCTCCGGGTGCCGCAGCTCACCGGGTCGATGCACCAGCGGGTGCGCACCTACCTCGTCGTCAACCTCGTCGCGATCTGGGTGTCCGTCGTGGCACTCGTCGTCCTCAACGAGCAGACCGGACCCTCCCGCTCGCTGGTCCTCGACATCGTCGCCCTCGTCTGCGCCGGATCCACCTACGGCACAGCGCTCTTCCTCGCCCGCCGCGACCGGCTGCGGCCGGCGGCCGTCCTCGCCGTGGGCGGCACCTGGCTCGTCGCCTTCGCGCTCGCCTGGGCCACGCCGTTCACGACGCCGGTGGGCCTGCTCATCCTCTACGTGCCGGCACTGATCATCACCGACGCCTTCCCGCTGCGCACCCGCACCGCCCTGCTCGCGACGACGGTGGTGCTCACGGGGGCCCTCGTCGTCGTCGGCGAGTCACGCCGCGACTCCTGGGCGTCCGACCACCCCGACCTCCCGGTGCCCGCGGTCCTCGTCGGGGTCTTCACCCTCGTCGTCGCGGCCGTCCTCGTCGTCGGCATCCGCGACTCGGCGCTGCGGGTGGCGCGGCACCGCCGCGACCTCGAGGAGTCGCGCACCCGCCTGGCCGTCGCGAGCCTCGACGCCCGGCGGGCCATCGAGCGCGACCTGCACGACGGCGCGCAGCAGCGGCTGACCAGCCTCGCCGTCGACATCGGGCGGCTCACCCGGTCGCTCGACACCGACCCGGCCCGGGCCCGCGACATCGCCCACGGCCTCCAGGACCAGCTCGAGGCGGCGATCCGCGAGCTGCGCGACCTCGCGCACGGCATCTACCCTCCCGTCCTCGCCGAGCGCGGGCTCGCGGGCGCCCTGCCCGCCGCCGCCCGGCGGACGACCCTGGCGTGCGTCGTCGACGTCGACGGCCTGCACCACCGGTACCCCTCGGACGTCGAGGCGGCCGTGTACTTCTGCTGCCTCGAGGCGATGCAGAACGCGGACCGGCACTCGGAGGGCACGCTCATCACCGTGCAGGTGTCGGACGACGCGCGCGACGGCGAGCAGTCGCTCCGGTTCCGGGTGACCGACGACGGGCGCGGGTTCGACGTCGAGGCGCACGAGGACGCCCACGGCCTCACCGGCATGCGCGACCGGATCCAGTCCGCCGGAGGGCGACTCGCCGTGCACTCGACGCCCGGCGAGGGCACCGTGGTGGAGGGTCGGTTCCGGCCGGACCTCGACGACCCGCGCTGACCTCGATGTCCCCTCGATGGTGGTGGTGCAGGCACCACCCCGCAGTCGGGGGTGGGCGCTAGTGACGGCCGGGGCCGGTTGCGGCAGGGTGGACGTCGGTGGCCGTCGCAGGGGACGGTACACACCCCCACGGAACAGCGCTCAGCGCGCCGTGTCTCGCGATGGGTCCCCGGCGTCAGGCTGCGGGACCCATCGCGAAGGGGTTCTCCCGCAGCGGCATCGGGCGCACCGACCGTCGGGCACGACGGGTGGGGACCGCCTCAGATGGCGAGCAGCGCGATGACCACCGCGAAGACGAGCGGCACCCCGAAGACGACGTCGAGGACGTGGAAGGGCACCCAGAACAGGTGCGTCACCTTCCACCCGTAGTCGGCGTCCGGCCACTCCGGCGGCACCCAGCGCCGGGCCCGCCAGAGCCGCTGCCCGACGAGCAGGACCGCGTAGACGACGACGGCGACCCACCATCCGTCGACGAGCCCGCTCGTCTCCCTCATCGCCGCGGCCGGGTCACGACTGGCCGATCGACCCCAGCAGCTCGGTGAACCAACCCACGCTCGGGTCGAAGGCCTTGCCGCCGCGGATGCGGGGGAACTCGACCGGACGCAGCTCGTCACCGCGCTCCTCGTCGTGCCCGACGACACCCGGCTCGCCCCGCAGCGCGGCGTCGACGGCGAGGTCGGTGCACTCCTTGATGAGCGCGAGGTCGCGCTCGTTGGCCGGCGCCGAGCGCGAGAAGTAGCCCGACTTCTGGACCATCGTCTTCTCGGCGCCGAGCACCTGCGCGAACTGCTTGGCGAACCACGCCCCGGGGTTGACCTTGTCGAGCTGGACGTGGCCGAACGGGTCCTTCGGCACCTCCTGGCCCGAGGCCTCGAGCTCGGCGACGACCTCCTCGACACCGGCCCCCTCGGACAGGAAGATGTTGACGCAGCCGACCTCGTCCATCACGGCGCGCAGCCGCTCGCCCTCGGCGGCGATGTCGATGTGCCGCTCGGGCACGAAGACCGCGTGCACGTCCCAGGCGCGCGGGTCGTTGCCGATGGCCGGGACGAACTCCTGCTCGCCGACCCAGCGGTGGTACTCGGCGGCCGTCGCGGCGGTCAGCCAGCCGCAGTGCCGGCCCATCACCTCGTGGACGACGAGCATCCGCGGGTTCGACGAGTGCTCGGCGATGATGTTCTGCGCGAACCGACTTCCCTGCTCGGCCGCCGTCCAGGCGCCGAGGGACTGACGGATCGGGACGATGTCGTTGTCGACGGTCTTCGGGAGGCCGACGACGGTCAGCTCGTAGTCGTTCTCGTGGAGGTAGGCGGCGAGGTCGGCGGCCGTCGTGTTCGTGTCGTCGCCGCCGATGGTGTGCAGGACGTCGACGCCGTCGGCCGTCAGCTGCTCGGCCGCGACGTGCAGCGGGTCCTGGCCCTCCTGCACGAGACCGCGCTTCACGCAGTCGGCGACGTTGGTCAGCTTGACCCGGCTGTTGCCGATCGGGCTGCCGCCGAAGCGGTGGAGGAGGTGGGCCTGCTCGCGCACCTCCGGCGTCACCTCGACGTACTCGCCCTTGAGCAGCCCCGCGTACCCGCTCGTGTACGCGATGATCCGGACGTCCGGCGCGACCTCGGTGTACCGCTCGATGAGCCCACCGACGGCGGAGGAGAGGCACGGGGCCAGCCCTCCGGCGGTGAGCATGGCGACGGTGCGGACGGTCATGGCATTCGCTCCTCGGGGAGGCGGGTGGGCGTCGGCCCCATTCTGCCGACACCGGCGCGCGCGGCGGGGTGCGGGTCACCATCGTGGACGAGCGGCGTCGGTCCACGACCTGCCGCCCGCTGCGGCCGGGTCGTCGGCTGCGCCGGGGTGCGCCCCCGTGGGGGGTGCGGCCCCGCCGAGGGGTGCGGCCCCGCCGAGGGGCGCGCCTCCCACGGGGGTGGTGGCACTCCTCTCGGTCGAGTCGGATGCCGACTCGACCGAGAGTCCCCGACACACCCCCACCGACCCGTGACGTCCCGGCCCGGCACCACGTCCTGTTGCCACGGCCCCCCGGCAGGAATAGAGTCCGGCTCGCGTCACCGATCGGGGGGAACCGACGGACCGGGGGGTCAGCTCCCGGCGGCTCGGCCGGCAGGGGCGCAGGGGGTATCCGGCGGCACCCGGCCGCGCGATCCGTCCTGCCTCCGGCCGTGTCCGCGCCGCCGCCGAGCCCTGCCCCCGCACCGCCTCCGCCCGCCGGGTCGCGGTCCACGAGGTACCGAGAGATCACGGAGGTAGGCAATGAGAAGGACCATGTTGGCCGTCGGTGTGACGGCCGCCGTCGCGGGGCTCGTCGCCCCGGCGGCAGCGCACGCGGCACCCGCCGCGGCGGAGGCCACCCGGACGACGAGGGTCGTCGACCAGGTGCGGTTCAGCGGCGCCCAGGTCGTCGCGGAGGCCGGGCGCGACCGGGGGCAGGCCCGCGCGGACGCGGCGAAGCGGGACTTCCTCGCGTCGCAGGCCCGTTCCGGGGTGCTCTGGGACGGCACGGAGGTCGCGTCGGCGACGCTCGGGCGCGACACCGACGTCGCGTACAGCACGAACATCGACCTCACCCAGGTGCGGACGGCGCTCGTCGAGCAGGCCGACGGCGAGCAGAGCTCCGAGATCCAGGCGGTCGGCGAGCCGAAGGCGGCCTCGACGTCGTCGGCCCAGGGCTTCCGGGCCGGCAGCGACAGCCTGAAGAACGTCGCCGGCCAGGTCAACGGCAGCTACTCCGGTGGCGCGCTGACGGTGCAGGTCTCCGGTGACAAGCTGACCTCGGCGTGGGAGCGCTACCGGGTCAAGGAGTCCAAGACCGACCGGAACATCTACTACTACGGCCACTGGGCGACCGCGGTCGGCAAGGTCGTGTCCGGGGGCAACGACCACCACCCGGGCACGATCGACATCCGCTCGCGGCCCAAGGTGGGGCACCGCGGCGACTTCCTCCAGATGCGCAACTACTGGCCGAAGGAGTCCGGGACCAACTGCGACGACTACAACGTCTCGATCGGCATCCTCGGCTTCAGCGCCGGTCTGCCGCTGGGCAACTGCGAGGGGTTCACGCCCGACCCCAACGCGTCGGACATCCTCATGAAGAACGTGTGGTCCGACGGTGCCTGCCGGGACAGCCGCTCGGAGTACGCCGACCTCGGGATGGCGGTCGACGTGCGGACGAGCGCGTCGACGGCGCTGCTCAGCGACTACAGCTACGCCCGCTTCGAGGAGGCCATCTGCGACCAGGACTCCGGCGACGACATCCGCGTCATCTACGCGGACCCGGGATGGAGCTGACGGGACCGAGGCGGTGGCTGCTGGCGCTGCTGGCAGCCACCGCCGCCTGCACGGCGTGCGGTGCGCCCGACGCACCCGCGCCCGTGCGGGCGGCCGCCTCGGCCTCCTCCACCTCCTCCGCGGCGACCGCGGCCTCGGCCGTCGTCGTCGAGGGCGACCCCTGCGCGGACGCCGGCCGGTACGGCGACCTCTGCCGCTCCGTCGAGGTCGGCGGTCGCCCGTACCGCTACGCCGTCGTCCCGGGCACCGGGCGCCACGACGGCGGGCTGACCCTCCTCGACCCCGGCGGCCCCGGTGCCTCGCTCTTCGGCTCCGGCTGGCCGACCGACGCCCTCGACGGGCTCGGGACCGGGCGTTCGGACGTCCTGCTCCTCGAGGAGCCGTGGGTGATCGCGGCCTACCCGGACGCCTGTCGCGGTGCCGTCACCGACTGGTACCGCGCGCTGCGGGCCGACGTCCCCACCCGCCCGGTGCCCACGGCCCGCACGTCGGCCGTCGGCCGGGCCTGCGGCCTGTGGTCGGGCCGCTGGGGATGGACCCCCGCCTCCTACGGCGCGGTCCTCGACGCGGTCCTGGCCCGCGAGGGCCGCCCGGTCGAGCGCTTCGTCGGCTTCTCGTTCGGGTCGACCCGGCTCGGCTACGCCCAGGCCGCCGGGGTGGCCCCCTCGTCCATCGCCCTGCTCAGCCCGTTCCCGACCGGTGCCGATGCGGGCGGCTGGCTGGCCGCCCGGGAGCAGCAGCTCGCCGGGATGCCCGAGCCGGCGGCCTCGGTCGTCGGCGAGCAACCGGCGAGCCGGTCGCTCGAGCTCGCTGCCGCCGACCTCGCCGCCGCGCGGGTGCAGCTGCAGTACGGCGACCCCGGCGTGCTCGACGAGGTCCGCACCCGCCGGGGCGACGCCGCGCTCGTCGGGCAGCTGTCGGACATGCTCTTCGGGCGCTACGACGTCGACGAGCTCTCCCCCGCGCTGCTCGCCCTCTGGGACGAGACCTGCCCGGCGCTCACCGGGTGGCCCGCCGCCCCGACCGGCGACCGGCCGGTGTCGTTCCTCCAGGAGTTCACGGCCGTCTGCGGCGCCGCACCCACCCGTCCGGTCGTCCCGGCCCCCACCTCGCCGCCGGCCACGAGCGGCAGGGCGCCGGGGGTCTGCGTCGTCACCTCGCCGACCGACGGCGTCGTCCCCCGGTCGGTCGTCGTGCCCTGGGCGCGCGCCCGGGGCTGGTCGGTCGTCCTCGCGACCGGCCGCCACGGCGACCCGGCGTTCGTGGGGAGGTGCCCCGCGCCGGGGTGAGCCTCAGAGCGTGGACGCGACGAGCTCGGCCGTCTGGAGCATGTTGAGCGCCGCGCCCTTGCGGAGGTTGTCGCCGCAGATGAACAGGTCGAGGGTCGTCGGCGCGTCCGGTGCCTGCCGGATCCGGCCGGCGAAGCGCGGGTCGGCCCCGACGACGTCGTTGGGCGTCGGAAACTCCGGCTCGTCGGGGTCGTCGAGCACGACGACCGCCGGCGCCTCGACGAGCGCCTGGCGCGCCTCCGACACCTTGATCCTCCGCGCGAACGTCGCGTGCACCGTCACCGAGTGCGACGACACGACCGGCACCCGCACGCACGTCGCCGAGACCGGGAGGTCGGGCAGGTCGAGGATCTTGCGGCACTCGTCGCGGACCTTGGTCTCCTCCGAGGTCCAGCCCTCCCCCGCGTGGTGGCCGACGAAGGGGACGACGTTGAGGACCAGCGGCGCCGGGAACGGCGACTCCGACCCGAGCTCGTGCTCGACGAGGCGCCGCACGTCGCCCGGCCGGGTGCCGAGCTCGCGGTCGCCGTGGACGACGTCGAGCTCGTCGTGCAGGCGCGCCATCCCCGCCCGGCCGAGGCCCGAGGCGGCCTGGAACGTCGTGACGACGAGCCCGGTGAGCTCCCAGCCGCTGTGCAGCACGGCGAGGACGTCGATCATCGTCATCACCGTGGCGCCGGGGTTGGCGATGATGCCGCGGGGCCGGTCCTCGACCCGACGCGGGTTGACCTCGGGCACGACGAGCGGGATGTCGGGTTCGGTGCGGAAGACCGTGCTGTTGTCGATGGCGACCACCCCGCGCGCCG
Organism: Phycicoccus sonneratiae; assembly: GCF_016887965.1. Taxonomy (GTDB): domain Bacteria; phylum Actinomycetota; class Actinomycetes; order Actinomycetales; family Dermatophilaceae; genus Phycicoccus; species Phycicoccus sonneratiae. The sequence continues at coordinate 1,832 of NZ_JAFDVD010000001.1, read as the reverse complement.
CGGCGAGCTCGACCCACTCGCGGGCGATCGAGGGCGGGATGTCGAAGACGGCGACGTCGACGCCGTCGAAGAACTCCGGGGTGACCGCCTCGACCGTGACCTCCTCGTCGCCGACGTGCAGGACGCTGCCGACGTCCTCGGCACCCGCGGCGATCCGCACCTCGCCCCAGGCGTGCCGGTGCATCGGGAGGATCTGGAGCACGACCCTGCCGACGGCTCCGGTGGCGCCGACGATCCCGAGGGTGGGACGCCGGTCGCTGCGGAGTGCGGCCGAGGAGCTCACGTCAGCGGCCGGTGCCCCCGTAGACGACGGCCTCGCCCTCGGAGGAGTCGAGCCCGAAGGCGCTGTGCACCGCGCGCACGGCGTCGTCGAGGAGCTCGTCCCGGGTGACGACCGAGATGCGGATCTCGGAGGTGGAGATCATCTCGATGTTGACGCCGGCCTGGGCCAGGGCGCTGAAGAACGTCGCCGAGACACCGGGGTTGGAGCGCATGCCGGCGCCGACGAGGCTGAGCTTCCCGATCTGGTCGTCGTACTGCACCTGGCTGAAGCCGACCTCGCGCTGGATCCGCTGGAGGGCCTGCACCGCCGTGGACCCGTCGCTCTTCGGCAGCGTGAAGGAGATGTCGGTGAGGCCGGTCTCGATGGCGCTGACGTTCTGGACGATCATGTCGATGTTGATCTCGGCGGCCGCGACGGCCTCGAAGATCTTGGCGGCCATGCCGGTGCGGTCGGGGACGCCGACGACGGTGACCTTGGCCTCGCTGCGGTCGTGGGCGACGCCGGCGATGATCGGGGCTTCCACGGGGTCTCCTTCGGGGGCGGGCTGGTCGGTGACGGTGGTGCCGATCTTCTGCGAGAACGACGACCGGACGTGGATCGGGATGTCGAAGCGGCGGGCGTACTCGACGCTGCGCAGGTGGAGGACCTTGGAGCCGCAGGCCGCGAGCTCGAGCATCTCCTCGGCCGAGATCCGGTCGATCTTGCGGGCGGTGGGGACGATGCGCGGGTCGGCGGTGAACACGCCGTCGACGTCGGTGTAGATCTCGCAGACGTCGGCGCCGAGCGCGGCCGCCAGCGCGACGGCCGTGGTGTCGGTGCCGCCGCGGCCGAGCGTGGTGATCTCCTTGGTGTCCTGGCTGACGCCCTGGAACCCCGCGACGATGACGACGTGGCCCTTGCCGAGGGCCTCGGTGATGCGGCCCGGCGTGACGTCGATGATCTTGGCCTTGCCGTGCACGCTGTCGGTGATGACGCCGGCCTGGCTGCCGGTGAAGCTGCGCGCGCTGTGCCCGAGGTCGGTGATGGCCATCGCGACGAGGGCCATCGAGATGCGCTCGCCGGCCGTCATGAGCATGTCGAGCTCGCGTGGCGGCGGCATCGGGCTGACGTCCTGGGCGAGGTCGAGCAGCTCGTCGGTGGTGTCGCCCATCGCCGAGACCGCGACGACGACGTCGTTGCCGGCCTTCTTCGTCTCCGAGATGCGCTTGGCGACGCGCTTGATGCTCTCGGCGTCGGCGAGCGAGGAGCCGCCGTACTTCTGGACGACGATGGGCACGGTGGCTCTCCCGGGACGGTGGTGCTGGGTCGGCCTCCACTGTAACGAGCCGTCCACGGACCGGACCCGCCGCCCACATCCCGGAAGCCCGGCACACCCAAGCCGACGTCCAACTTTCGACGAATGTGTCGATTGATGGACGCCTCGCCGGCCCCTGCCCGGCGTAGCGTCGGCGCCATGTCGATCGTCATCGTCGGAGCAGGTCTCGCGGGCGCCACGGCGGCCACCGAGCTGAGGGAGCAGGGGTACGGCGGGCCGGTCGTGCTCCTCGGC
>NZ_JAFDVD010000030.1 GCF_016887965.1 Phycicoccus sonneratiae | reverse complement strand
GTGTCAACGTCGGCTGAGAATGAACCCCCTGGCGTCGGGTGAAAACGGACCCCTGTCGTTGAGTTGTCATGGTCAGTCCTGCTCGCCCACGTGGGTGGGGACGCGGCCGAGGTCGCGGTTCTTGAGGCGGTAGGAGTCGCCTTTGAGGTTGACGACGTCTGCGTGGTGGACGAGCCGGTCGATCATTGCGGCGGCTACGACGTCGTCGCCGAAGACCTCTCCCCACCTGCCGAATGGCTTGTTGGAGGTGACGACCATGGAGGCTCGTTCGTAGCGGGAGGACACGAGCTGGAAGAACAGGTTGGCCGCTTCGGGTTCGAAGGGGATGTACCCGACCTCGTCGACCACGATCAGCGGGTACCTGCCCAGGCGGCGTAGCTCGTCTTGGAGGCGCCCGTCGTGGTGGGCGGTGGCTAGGCGGTCGACCCACTCGGAGGCGGTGGCGAACAGCACCCGGTGGCCGGCTTGGCAGGCGCGGATTGCGATGCCGGTGGCCAGGTGGGTCTTGCCGGTACCCGGGGGTCCGAGGAAGACCACGTTGTCCTTGGCGGCGACGAAGTCCAAGGTGCCCAGGTGGGCGATAGCTTGCCGGTTCAGCCCGCGGGCGTGGTCGAAGTCGAACTCCTCGAGCGACTTGCGGGCCGGGAACCGGGCGGCACGGATGCGGCCCTCGCCGCCATGGGACTCGCGGGCGGCGACCTCTCGTTGCAGGCACGCGGCCAGGAACTCCTCGTGGGTCCAGGACTGCTCTCGGGCGCGTTCGGCCAGGCGTGGGATCGACTCGCCCAGCGAGGGTGCCTTCAGGGCGCGGGTCAGGAACGACAGCTCGGCCTCAACGTCGCGGGAGGTGCTGTTCTTGGCGGGCATCAGGCGACCTGCCCGTCGGTGAGCCCGAACGCGGTGTCGTACACGGCCAGGTCTCGCTGTTCGACCACGTCACCCTGAGGTGAGGGTCGGGTCTTGTGGGCCCGGGCGGCCAATGCCAAAGCGGCGGTGTGGTGGGCCGGGTCGGTGATGCTCTGGTGCCGTGCCCAGCACCGGTCATGCTCGGCGACCACCTTCCCGGCGCAGGTGACGGTGACGGTGTCCAGGTCGGCGGCGACCTGCACCTTCCGACCGACCGCGGCCGGGTCCACGGAGTAGTCGTTGCCGTCCACGCGCACGTAGTGGTCCCGCGGCAACCTCACCTGGTGGCTCCACCCGGTCGCCGGCGGCACCGGTGGCAGGGTCAGCATCGCCGACCTGTCGGTCTCCCAGCGGGTGGCCGGGGCGCACCCGATCCGGCGAACGATGCGCTGGTTCGCGACCGGCAACCACTCCCACAGCTGGGTGTTGAAGTCGGCCGGGGAGTCGAACGACCGGCCAGGCAGGAACGAGGTGTCCAGGTAGCCGTTGCCGCGTTCGACGATGCCCTTGGCCTCGGGGTCACCCGGGCGACACTGGTGGACCCCGCACCCCAGCACCCCACGGAAGGCGTCGAAGTGCTCGGTCAGCTTCGGCTTCCCAGCCCGCCACGACCCCACCGCGGACTCGTTGTCCCACACCAGCTCCCGCGGGACCGCCTTGAGATGCTCACTGAGCAACAGCCAGTGCCCGGCGATCAAGTCCGGTGCCTGCCGGGAGGGGATCATCACCGCGAACAGCATCCGCGAGTAGCCAGCAGCCATCACCAGCACCGGCGGCCGCCCGACCTGCCCGTGCCCCAGCGGGATGTCCACCGGCGGGAACCACAGATCGCACTGAACCCGGTCCCCGGCAACGTACGTCGTACGCGAGGCCGGGTCCGGCGGCAGGTACACCGGCCGCAGCTCACGCACCCGGTCCTTCAGCACCGTGATCGAGCGCTGCCAGCCGACCCGTTGCGCGATCACCGTCGCCGGCATCGACGGGTACTCCCGCAGCAGCTCACGGATCGCCGGCTCAAAAGCGTCCACCGCCGACCCCTTCGCAGGCCGCTCATAGCGAGGCGGGCTCTCCTTGGCCAACGCCCGCCGCACCGCGTTCCTCGAGATCCTCAACCGTCGAGCGATCGCCTTGATCGGCATCGCCTCCGCCCGACGCAACCGTCGGATCTCCGCCCAGTCCTCCACACTGATCACCCTCCACAGGGTCACCGAGGGGGTCCGTTTTCACCCGTCGATTAGGGGTCAGTTTTCACCCGTCGCTGACAG
>NZ_JAFDVD010000029.1 GCF_016887965.1 Phycicoccus sonneratiae | reverse complement strand
CCCACGTGGGCGAGCAGGACTGACCATGACAACTCAACGACAGGGGTCCGTTTTCACCCGACGCCAGGGGGTTCATTCTCAGCCGACGTTGACACCCGCCATACCCGTCAAGCCCGCGCACTAGCTCGTCTCGTTGACGAGGCCGACATCACCCTCAGCGCACACTGCCTCCATCGAGCCAAGGAACTTGGGTACAGCCTCGACGAGCTGCTGCGCTGCGTCATCCAGCCCGAACAGACTTACTCGTGCCACCCGCGCTACGGACCAGGGCGCCGGATGTACCAGCGAGGGCCCGTCTCACTCGTCGTGCACGAGCAGACACGCACTGCCATAACCGTGCTGTTGCGCACCACCAGAACTTGGTCCCACGGCGTCGACACTCGCCAAGCCATGGTCGGGTGACCCAAGACCCCGTTGCTGGGTTGAATCACGATTCGTCGCCCGCCATGACGTGCGTCTCTACGCCGCCTAGCGGACGGCGGCATGACCGCGCGTCGGCCCGCCAACTGTCGCGTACCGGTCCGCCTCCGGCTGCCGCGGCCAACTGGCATCCGGTCAGCCGAGGAAGCGGCTCGCCCACAACAAGCGAGGTCCAGTTGCGACTCGACAAAGCTGCGCGGACCATGCGCCGGCTCGCGAACGTGCCACAGCGCAAGTGTTTGCACTCACCGGCACGGTCGGTCCGATCACAAAGCGAGACCAGGCTTGAGGTCAGAGGCTGGTGGATTGCTCGCACGCCTCCACTCCAGATTCGTCCTCTTCGCCGTTAATGGTCCAGTACCGCCACCTCAGCGACGGACTGGTTGCGTCGCCACCGATATCGAGCATCTCTAGCCGAATCGTTTGTCGTCCCGGCTTAATGGGCAATCCCAAGATGTCTTGGTCACCCGCTGGAAATAGTTGCTCGGGGCCGAATTCGGCGGGGTACTCGATGTCCCCATAGAGGGAGAGCGCATACGTTCGCGGGTTGTCAAGGCTCAGTGCGATAGTCACGACTTTGCCAACACCATCTGGGCTTGGCTTTCGCTTGACGATCCGCATTTTGGCCTGCAGTTGTTTCATAGTCGGACAGCGCTTGACAACGCGAGGCGCGCTGGTGGTTGGCGGTGGAGACGGCAGCGCTTCACTTCTAGGCTCCGGGAGCATCACGCCGCCTGGGCACAGGGTGGCCTCAGCGAGGCTTTCGAGCGCAAGCACCTCTTCGGCGGTCACAACTACTCCAGAGGCGCGTGAGCCGTCCTCGATCTCCGCTGCCCGTGCACTACTGATGGGTATGTTCCGGCAGATCGTTACACCGATGAACAGCATGCCCAGATCGTTCGCCTGCTCCTCTTGCAGGAGCCTGCGAGACCCAGCAATCCATGTCGCAAAGTCCGCCGTCCGGCTCGACATCGCGGGTGCTGATGAGTGGCTGGGGGCGACGGCTTCCTGGGAGGGTGCGGGCGATCCACTTTCGATTGGAGCTGCTTCCTTCTGAGAGTGCACCGAACATCCGGCCAAGACGGCCGCAGCGACGATAGACACCACGACGCCTTTCATAGCGTGCATCCGATCGGGTCGCACGCGAGGCTGTGGCAGTACTCCGCTGACTTGTCGGCTCGCCGATTCCACACATGCCTATCTTCCCAGCGCCCTCTGCGCGAATGCTGGAGAACGATTCATGTGAGATGACCCCGCCGGGTCCCTCCAGCCCTGCAGAGCGTCCGGGCAAGAGCTAGAGGGACCCGGAGCTCGGCAGGTCCGGACGGGATCGAGGTGCGTCACATCGCCGCCAGGCGGCGGGGACCGGACTGGTCGCCGTCGTGTTCCGTCAGTAGATGCGCAAGGCGATGTTCCACGGCGGATTCCAGCGCTGAATGAGGAGCTCCTCAACCTCCCCGGGGCGAGCGGCGACGAGCCACCACCACTCCACGTCGTGACCAGCTACGAGCGCGGCATTCAGAAGGCCGTTGACCCGTGCCCGGGTCTGAGACCGCGTGAGCGCCTTGGATGGCGGACAATAGGTGTAGTCGTCGTACGCCCTCCCCAGGCTTTGACCCTTCACCTTCTGGATGAGCCCGAATCCCTCCACCGCCTTGCCCACGTAGCAGACGAGCCCGTCTGCAACCCAGGCGTAGACCCCTTGCTCCTGCGGCGCGGTTGTCTGAACGCGAAGGCGACAGAACGGTCCCATCCCGTATGGATCGGGGTGCGAAAAGGTTCAGCGTCACCGCGGCGACACTTGAGGACGTGAAGCCCAGCGCGACCAAGTCGTCGGTCGTTGCCACGCCTCAAGCCTTCTGGCTCCTCAGGCGGCGCGCAAGACCGACCTGCGTCACAACGCCGCGTCGCGGTCACGGCCGTCCGTCGAGCGACACCCGAGGTTGCACAGGGGTAGGACTAACGCGAACCAGAGACCTGTTCCTATGACTGCAGAGCTGGGTCGAACTGTCCGGCCGCAGCTGATGGCTCAGTCGAAAGGATCGTGCGATGGGAGCTGAGAGCCCTGAGAGCGACGCGACCCTGAGTGCACTCACGCGGAGTCAGGTCATCGACCTGACAACCACGGGCCGGAGGACCGGTCGACTCAGGCGCATCGAGATCTTCCTGCACTACGACGACGGGCGGCTCTTCATCAGCGGAATGCCTCGGTCTGACCGCACGCGGGACTGGATCTACAACATCGGTGCAGATCCGCATGTTGTCGTGCACTTGAAGCAGTCCGTTGTCGCGGATGTGCCGGCGACAGCCCGCGTCGTCGCCGACCCGGACGAACGACGGCCGCTCATCGAGGCGGCAGCCAGGCGTTGGCGTCGCACCGACATCGAAGAGATGATGCGGCACAGCCCCCTCATCGTGTTGAACGTCGACGACACGTCCTACCGTCCGCGCGAAGGTTGAGTCACTGCGCCGCTAGCTCCTCGAGGCAGGAGGCGTTGGAGCGGGCAGGACTAAGACGCTGAGTTGGCCTGCAGATAGGCGTCAATGAGGTCCTTATGGAGGCGCCCGCGGGTTCCAACCTCGTATCCGTTGGCGCGCGCCCACGCCCGCACAACCGCGGGATTTGGCCCCGCACCCGAAGAGGGAACCGCTACCGCCGTGGCGTCCTCCCTCGAAGCGTGCTTGGGATGAATCTGAGAGGCGGGCAGCGCTCTTGCTTCACGCGGCAGTGCAGGCTGCAGGTGGCGCAGAAGAATGGCGTAGGTATCGGGGTGTTCGACACGGCAGTGAATCTCTCGGGCCTTGGCTGCTTTGGTGCCGTTCATCGTGCCGTCGCTGACCAGCATGGCCGTCTTCGCGGAGACGCCGCCCACGACCCGGACACCGAGCTGCTCGGACTCGGTCTCCAGCCGGGTCCGCACTGTGCTGTCGCAGCCAGTGAAGACGACCTTGTCTCCGACCCGAAGGGGTTCACCGTACGACCAGTTGTCTGGCAGCTCGGCCAAGCCCAGTGACATGCGTCGGTTGCGGGCCAGCTCAGCTCGCTCCAGCAGTGCCGGGATCACGCGGTAGCTCACGCCGAGGAGTTCCGAGATTGACAGGAGTTCGGCGCGTTCGGCACGGGTGACCTTGCCGTCCTCCGTCGCCGCGTAAGCCAGCGCCAGGACGAACGCCCGGTTGGCAGCGTCGATGGCGTCGTGGTCGAGCTGCTGCGCCTCAGCGACAGCGGCGAGGCCGGCGGCTTCTTCTGTGGTGATCTCCCCGTCCTCCAAGGCTTCGGCGAGCCTTTCGAGATAGGCCACTGCGCCCGGTGGGGCGCCCTCGTCTAGCGCGTCGATCAGCGAGAACCGGGCGACCAGTTCCACGAGCGCGGGCACTCTCACCGCGGGGGGCTCGGTGGAGCGCGCCGAAGACAGGGCAGAGGTGGCGCGCAGGCCCGGTCCCAAGGGCAACGTTGGGGATGCCGGCCATGGGATCTTGAGCGCCTCTTGGGGCATGGCCAAATGCTCCGCGCGAGGCGGGTAGCCAACGTGCGGGTGCATGAAGGCGGCAAGCAGCACAGCGGTTGCCCGCGCGTCACCGAGCGCGGAGTGGGCACCAGTCAACGGCGTACCCACGGCCCAGCAGCAATCGGCGAGGCGGCGACGATCCAGCGCGGACAGGTAGTAGTCACACGCCTCGAGCGTGCACAGCACAGGGATGTCGGGCATATCCCAACCCGCCCGGCGGTACTCCGCACGCACAAAGGCGATGTCGAACTTGGCGTTGTGCGCTACCAGGGCGGCCCCAGCGAGGCGCTGGTTGAGCTGGGCTACCACGTCCGCGAAGACCGGAGCGTTCGCAACATCAGCCTGGGTGATGCCGTGAATGTGCGTCCCGCCAACAGGCCCTTCAGGGTTGACCCGGGTTCCCCATTCCTCAAGGACGCGGCCCCAGGCATCAGTAGTCACCAAAGCGATCTCTACGATGCGGTCCTCCTCTGGCGAAAGACCGGTGGTCTCGACGTCGATGACAACGAAGTGCGGCTGGCCGGGAGGGGCGGGGGGCGTCGGCATCGTCTGCTGAAACGGAGCCCGCTGAGACGGGCGGCCGAGGAACTTGTCCAAAAGACCCATGTGGCACCTTCGAATGTTGTGGCTACGTCGCCATGCTGGCAGGGCACTCAGAACGACGCGCGTTCAATGACCCACTGCCGAGGAGATGTAGCCCACTAACAAGGGCAGATGACAATCCACAGGCAGCACGAGGCGCGTCGGAGCAGGGGGTTCGAAGCCACGTCACAGCGCCGGCTCAGTGCAAGCGACCTCATGACGCCGGCAAGGCCTTTGCGAGAGTGCGGTGGATCTCGGCGATGGTGTCGGCGGTCAGTGGGCCTTCCGCTTGGAGCTTGGGGTACAGCTTCTTGGGCCACAGGGCGTGGACGTCGCGGGTGGTGAAGTTGCCGCCGAGCAAGGGCCAGTCTGCTTCGACGAAGCACAGGACGCCGTGGACCGGCACGGCGGGCTCGAGTAGGCCGCGAACGACGTCGACCTGCTTGAGTACCCCGTCGACGAGCTTGGTGCAGTCCCGTGTGCCGATCATGAGCCGTTCGACGCGGGGCCGGAAGAGCCCTCCGTCGATCCTCAGGTGCGGGCGGCCGCGGTACTTCTTGGCGTCGATGACGAACACGCCGGTGGGGGTCACGGCCAGGTGGTCGATGTTGGCCTTGCTCTTCGGCATCCGTCGGTCGTGCAGCAACCGGACGGTCTGCGACGCGAGCCGGTTCAAACCGCCGCCAAGCCTCTCCTCGCCGAGTGCGCCGGTGTTCCATGCGGTCGTGGACTGGGGGTCGTCGGAGACTGCGAGGATCAGGCCGCCGAGCTTGGGGTGCTTGGCCCGGATGCGTTCTTCACGCGCTGCTTTGCGCCGGTCGAACTCGCGACGCGCGGACGCTCCCGCCGTCCCGGGGTCAACCACCTCAGGAACGGCGACGTCCGGCACGTCCTCGGCGGGACCGGCACTAGGCGTGCTCACCTCATGGCTGACACAACGCACCGTCCTGGTCGCCCGTTCGTAGATCGCCTCGGCCCTCGCCGGCAGCTCTGACCCACACACCCGGCACGTTCCGGCAAAGCGCAAGCGCATGCGCTTCTCGTCGACTCCCCCATCCACGAATGACACCGTAAATCGCTGTCCCGTTCTATGCAGGAGGTTGCGTCATTTCGCCGCGATTTCGTCAAGCCGATCGGCGCTGCACACGGTTGGCCTCACTACTCGAAGACCTCGCCTGTCCCCGGGTCAACGAGTTCCTCGTCGACCAGCCTCAGCCCCGGCCCCGGCTCTGGCCTTGGCCGAAGTTCCGTCTGCGAGGCGCGGACCAGTGCGGCGTCGGCGTCGAACGTTGCGGTCCTTCGTCGCCGGTGTGGGTCGCTTGTGTGCCGGGCGTGCCTGCTGGTTGAGGGGGATGTCTGGTGCCCGTTCTCGCAGTGGCTCTTGAGGCGGGCGTTCATTCGGTCAAGGAACGTGGGGAGGGCGTGCCGGTGCCAGTCTTCGAGAGCATCGCTGGTGGCGGCCCGCCCGGCGCGGCGGCGTTGGTCGGCGAGGACGGCAATGTCGTGGACGAGGTGGGGGTGTTCGGGCCAGCAGCTGGGGATATACGCGGCTGTGTCCCAGACGTATTCGTGGTTGAGCCAGATGACGACGTCGTCGAGCCAGATCCAGACCTCGAGCCGGAGGTCGTGGTGGGTGCAGGTGGGTGGGTCCCACGGTCTGGGGAGGGTGCGCAGGTCGCCGAGCTGGGCCTTCTGTTCTGGCGTGCCGTCGGCGGCCAGGGCGAGCTCCCAGTATGCGAGCTCGACCAGTCGCCCCGGCTTCGGGAAGGGCTGTGCCAGCGGCGCGGCCGCTGGGGTGAGCTCGGGTTCGCTGGTCATGGTGTTCCGTGTCGTTGGTCGGTGCGCATGCCGCGACGACCGGCTTCGACCAGGGCGGCGGAGGCGCGGGTGTCCGCGGGGACCTGGTGGGTCTGGGTGTTGGAGATCCGGGCTCTGGCGTGGGCTTGGTTGGCCAGGAGCCGTCGGCCGGGGCGGCCGTCGATGCAACGGGTGAGGGTGGCGATGATGGGTTTGCCGTGTTCGGCGATGACGAGGGCGTGTCGGTCTGGGAGCTGGCGGATCTCGGCGCCGGTGAGGATGGGGATGTCGTGGCCGGTGATGGAGCGGCTGGTGCGGCCGGTCTGCCACGAGGTGCGGGCGACGTGGACGGGGCCGAGGAGGTCGGAGATCTCCTGGTTGAAGGCGACGTCCTTCGAGCCGCCGAACATGACCAGTGTGTTGGTCAGACCGAGCACCGCGCGGGCCTGGTGGTCGCCGAAGATGCCGGTGAGCTGGGCGCGGGTCTGGGCGGCCCAGATGAACGAGATCCCCAGGGCGCGTTCGTTGGCCATCCGGGTCTGCAGGGTGGGCAGTGGTGCGGTGGAGGGCAGCTCGTCGAGGCAGGCAAGCATCGGCGGGCACAGCCGCCCCCACCGGGATGCCTGCGCGGCGAGCAGGGCGGTGTCCAGGACGTGCTCGGCCACCGCGGTCATCAGCGGTGACGCGGACTCGTACGGGCTCTCCCGGCCCAGGAGGTAGATGGTGCCGCCGGCGGCGATGAGGTCGGCGATGTTGGTGGCCGGGCGGCCGGGGCCGGGGACACAGCGGGTGCGGATCTGTTCCTGGAAGAACAGGGACAGGGCCTGCTGAATGGTGGTGATGGTGTTGCCGGCGGTGCGTTCGTCCCCGCGCAGGGCGCCGTGAAGCAGGCCGTGCCAGAAGGGTGCGGCGTGCGGGTGCTCGCGCAGGATCTCGGTGGGTTCGACGGCGGCGACGGGGTTGGCGACCCAGCGCAGCACATGTTGCAGTGACCGTCCGGTGAGGGCGGCGGCGTGGAAGTAGCCCTGGATGACCTTGGCGGCTTCGGCGGCGTAGAACCGGGCGGCGTCCTCGCCCTGACCGCGGGTGCCGGCGCCGGAGACGGTGCCGGCGGTGAAGGCCTTGGCGCGGCGTTCGGCGACCATCGGGTCCACGCACCCGGCGATCGGGTCCCAGACCAGCTCGGGCAGGCCGGGGGCGAGCCCGAACGGGTCGAGAACCGCCACGGGTCGGTTGCCTGTGGAGCGTTCGTCGATGGACAGCAGCAGGTCGTCGGTCTTGGTGAGGGTGACCAAGGCGGCGCCGGGTGCGGCGAGCAGGGCGGGGATGAGCAGGTCAAGGGTCTTGCCGGACCCTTGTGGGCCGATGACCCCGGCGGTGCGGTCCCACGGCACCCACAGCTGCCCGCCGCGGGGTTCGTGCGCGGCGCCCAGGCGCCACCCGACGTCGGTGGGCGCGAAGCCCCTCACCGCCGCCGCCGAGGCGGGTACCGGTCGGGCCGGATCACGGGGGCGACCCGACGAAGCCGGGAGGGGCCGAGCAGGGCTTGGGCCTGGGCGCGGGTGGCCATCCCCCAGACCCGGCCGGGACCCCACGCCCGCCACAGCCACCGGGCCGCGGAGAGCAGTAGCGCGATGGCGAGGAGCTCGGTCACGGCCAGGCAGGCGTACAGCAGCGCGGGTGCGGCTGCCGGGCCGGGGGGAAGTCCGGCCCGGGAGTCGCCGCCGAGCAGGGCAGGGATGCTGCTGAACACCTCGCCCTGGGCCGGCAGCGCCCACCCGGTGCCGGACAGGCCGTTGGCGGCGCTGCGACCCACGTGAGCTGCCAGGACGAGGACGAGCCCGGTGACCATGGCCGCGGTGAGCGGGATCTCCCAGGTGTGCGGGTACGGGGTGGTGCGCCGGTCCTGCTGCATGCGGTCCTCCTCGAGGGGTTCCTTCCTGCCTCCCTAAGCCGGCAGCTGCGGGCTTGGTGGCCACCACAGGGCGACTAGTTCGGGCAGCTGGTGGTGGGGTCACCGGCGTAGGCGTGGGCGTAGTGCAGGACGTCGTTGACGTACCAGTCGGCGTGGTTGTACGCGAACAGCGCGCGTCGCACCCCCGCTGGTCCTGTCAGGGCGCCGGAGTGGGTGAGGTAGTTGGCGGCGGAGTGGACGCTGTCGGCGTCGCTGGTGATGCTGACCGTTCCGTCGTGGTCGCCGTCGACCCCGTAGACGGCGAAGGTGCCGGGCATGAACTGCATGAGTCCTTGGGCGCCGGCGGGTGAGGTGGCGTGGGTGGCGCCGTGGCGGGTCTCCTCCATCCCGATCCCGGCGAGCAGCTCCCAGGGCAGGTGGTACCTGTCGCCGGCGGCGCGGTAGAGCGCTTTGATCCGTGCCAGGATCGGGGCGGGTGGGGAGGCCATGGAGTTGCGGCGCGGCGACCCTGCCGGTGGCAGCCCGGTCTCCGGGATGGCGACCGCAGTCGGCGTCTGTGTGGGCCTCGACGCGGGGACTGCTCTTCCGTCCAGGGGGGCGCCGTGGGCGGCCATAAACGGAACCGGGTCAGCAGGCCTGTCGTGCAGCCGGATCTCGAAGTGGAGGTGGTTGCCGGTGCTGGCGCCGGTGGACCCTTCCACCCCGATCACCTGGCCGGCCCGGACGGTGGCCCCGACGCGCGCGATGGGGTTGATTCGGGCGAGGTGGGCGTACCGGGTGACGGTGCGTCCGCCGTGGTCGATGTCGACGGCGTTGCCGTAGCTGCCCCTGGGGCCGGCGGCGGTGACGGTGCCGTCGTGGGCGGCGACCACCGGCCCGGGCGCGGGCAGGGAGACCAGGTCGGTGCCGGAGTGCAGGCGCCACCGGTGGTAGATCGGGTGGAACCGCATGCCGAACGGTGAGGTGCGCGTGTACGGCTGCGCGAACGGGGGCCGCCATGGCCCCACCGTCGCGGCGGGACCGACGCAGGTGGGGTCGGGTTGCGCGGCGACGGCGGGGGTGAGGACGGCGGTCAGCAGCAGCGCGGCCCCGAACGGTGCCCCGAGCAGCAGCGCCGCGACGACGGCGAACGCCCACCATGCCTTGCTGGACACCACGGTTGCACTCCCCTCGGGTTCAGGCGGCGCCGGCGATGGCGTCGTTGGTCCAGGTGAGCTGGGCCTCGAGGGGGTGCAGCACGGTTTGGACCTTGTAGTGCTGTTCGCCGACGCACCACAGGGCGCGGCCCTTGCCTTGCAGGGCCCAGCGGGTGACGACGTCGCGGGCGATCGGGCCCAGGTTCAGCAGGGTCTCGAGCTCGGTGGCCACCGCGTGGTCCTGGCCGTGCAGGATCTTGATGTCGGTGAGGTGGAGCAGGTCCTTGGCGATGGTGACGGCCTGGGATCCGGTGTCGCCCACGGAGAGCAGGTCGGCGGGTTTGTGGGCGTTGGCCCACTGGATGTCGCCGTCGGCGCGGGACAGTCGCAGGTCCTGGTCGAACGCCTTGACCGCCTCGACCCCGAGCCGCATCTGCTTCCAGACCTCGTCGCGCACGTTGATCCGCAGATCCCCGGCGGGGGCGTGCTCGCGCATGCCGCGCCCCCAGGAGGACAGGCAGGCCAGGGCGATGCCGACGGCCTCGTCGCCCAGGGGCATGAGCCGGGACAGGGACAGCGAGGCGATGGGGGCGGCCCAGTCGATGGCGATGGTGGTGTGGTCGTCGAACAGGCCGGCGAGGGCGCCGTCGACGAGCTGGCCGAGGGCGCCGCGCAGCAGCCGGGTCTGGTCCAGGAAGGCCCGGGTGTTGGCGTACCGGCAGGCGGCGACCAGGTCGGGGGTGGGGTTGGTGAGCAGGTGCCACAGGGCCGGGATGGTGGTCTCGGTCAGGGTGGTGGCTCCGGTGTGGTGTCCGGTGAGGTCGCGCAGGGCGGCCTTGACGACCTGCTCCTCGACCGGACCGAACGGGACCGGGTGGGCGCCGACGCGCTGGGAGCCGACCAGGGCCCGGATCAGGGTGAGCCACCGGGCGAACACCACCGCGGACTCGGTCGCGGTGTCCGCACCGGGGCCGCGGGGTCCGAAGGCGAGGGGGTTGATCCGAGCTGGCAGGCCGGGCCCGATGGTGATCGGCTGCACCCCGAGGAAGGCGCAGAGGGGTTGGTACTCGTCCTTGGGGTCGCCCAGGATCAGGGCGCGGTAGCCGAAGTCGAGCATCCTCAGGATGAACGCCTTGGTGGTGGCGGACTTGCCGCGGCCGGGTTTGCCGAAGCAGATGACGTTGGGGTTGGTGACCGGGATGTCATCGGACAAGACCCACCCGAACGGGTCGGCGTGGAAGGACGCCCCGGACATCACATCGATGCCCATCTGGGCGCCGGTGGGCGGCAGGGCGGGGGTGGCGATGAACGGCCACAGCACGCCGGCCTGGTCGGAGGTCATCCGCCAGGTCGAGACCGGCGCGGCCGGTGACGCGGCCCAGCCGCGCCCGCGCTGGCGGGGTCCGCGGCGCAGTGCCCGCCGGAACAGCCGGGGCTCGCGCGGGGCGGGGGCGGGAGGTGGGGCGGTGGGCAGGTCGTGGCCGAAGTCGGCGAGCAGCGCGGTCAGGTCGCGCCCGGGGAGCTGGGTGCGGGTCATCGCCACCACCCCGGCACGTCCGCCTCGAAAGCCAGGTCCACGTCCGAATCGCTCCGGTCCTCCGGGTGCGGCTCGTGGTGTGGCGGCTGCTGACGGTCGGGGTGGTCGATGCCGGTGAGCGCGAGCTGGGCTTCGGCCACGAGGTCGGCGGCCTCACGCTGGTGGCCTTCGCTGCGCAGCACGCGGGCGGAGGCGACGCAGGCGGTGGCGTAGTGCTCCACGGCACGGTCGGTGTCGCCGTACCGATGCGGGTAGGTGGTCATGCGCTCCCCCTGCGGGTCAGGCTGGTTCCCAGCGGGATGGTGGAAGCGGCGAACGCGGCGTCCTGGGACAGGTCGAGGCGCAGTGGGGCGAACCCGGCGGAGCGGATGGCGGCGTCGAGGCGTCGGCCGTACTCAGCGACGCGGGCGGTCTTGGGGACGGTGACGGTGCAGATCGCGTACGGACGGGTCAGGGCGTTGCCGCGGGCGAGCTTGCGGTCCAGGTCGCGGACCTTCTCGCTCTCCTGCTGGGAGCGGGCCCGCTGGCGGACCTTGGCCTTGGCGCGCAGCCCGTCGGCCATGTCGGCCTTCCAGGCGCCGGAGGCGGAGTGCCGGTCGGCGACGTGACCGGGGATGATCGGGTAGGCGACCATGAAGGAGCGCCGCTCCCCCGCCTGAGCGGGGGTCAGCACCGGGGCCAGGGCCCCCATCACGGCGCCCTTGGTGGGGAGCTTGACGGTGGCGGACACCGAGTTCCACGCGTCGTGGGAGTAGTGCCGCACCACCGGGTCCGCCCCGGACGGGCCGGCCAGCGCCCACGGCACCTCGGTGTTGACGCCGCCGTGGGTGGCGGCGGCGGTCAGGGCGTCGATGATCCCGACCCGGTCGCCGGGGGCGAACCCGGTGCGGCAGGCGACAGCCAGCTCCGGCGAGGTGAGCCACTGCACCTGGCTCATGCCGAGCCCGCCGCGCAGGTGCGCCTCCACCTCGCCCATCACGGAGTGCAGGACCTGGGCGCGGCCGGTGAACCCGCCGCCGGCTTCCTTGGCGTCCCGGCCGATCCGGGCCTCGGGGACGACGACGGTCACGAACGCCTCGGTGCGCACCGACGCCCCAGTCAATGTGGCCTGCAGCTCGTCGTTGACGGTCCGGGCGGCGACCGGGGCTCCGGGGCGGCGGTGCCGGGTGAGCCACTGGTCGCGCTGCGCGCCGTCCTCGGGCACGGTACGCACGACGATGACGATCTCGTCGACCAGTCCAGTGCGGGCGGCCGCGTCGAGCAGGTCGGCCAGCCCGGCACCATACCGGTCCCTCGTGGCCGGGTCGGACCACCCGATCCCGGGGTGGGTGACCGCGGCGGTGACCGCCCAGGTCCGCACGGTGTGGTCCTGGATGACTGCGACCCGCCGCTGTTCCGGGCCGGCCGGTGGGGCCTCGTGGACCTCGATCCCGGACAGCACCCCTGGCAGGTCCACGGTCGCCAGGTCGCCGACCTGGCCGCGGGTGGCGTGGGACCGGAACCGGGCCCACCCGGCGACGGCGCCGGCGGCGTGGGCGGTGGCCGCGACCAGCCAGCCGGTGGCCGAGCGGCCCCGCACCGGGGTCACCACCAAGGCGGTCACCATCGCCCAAGCCAGCAGGAGCACCCCGGCGGTGGCCCAGCGGCCTTGGCTGGTGGCCCACAGCGCCGGCAGGACCCCGAGGCCGACGATGGCCAACTGGGTTCCGGTCAGCCCGAAGAAGAACCCGATTCGGGCCCTCGAGTAGTCGTCGTACACGTGCGCGTGTGGCTGGCTCATGGGTGGGTTCCTTCCTAGACGGGCACGACCGGGACTGCGGCAGCCGCCCCAGCAGCGCCACCGGCCGTACCGGCGCCACTGGTGGCCGCGCCGGCCCCGGCAGGCGCGACGGCCGGGAAATACGGCTCCGGCGGTACCGACGTGGGCGACGGGTTCTGGTCGGGGGTGTCGCCGCGGACCTCCGGGGCGCCCTGCGCCTGGGGGTGCCGGCCGCGGGCGGTGAAGTCCGGGACGTAGCTGGAGTGCCCCACCCCCATCTGGTTGGACAGGTCGGCCCCGACAGTGGCCCCGGCCGCGGCCAGTGCCCCCGCCCCGCCCAGGGCGCGGGAGGCCGCAGTGCCGAGGCCGCCGCCGACGGTGCCGAGGAACCCGCCCGCGCCCTGGGCGAACCGGGCCGTCGTGGCCTGCTCGCTGGCGCCCTCGCCCGCCGCCCGGCCGGTGCTGTCGCTGCTGGAGGCGGCGCCCGTGCCGGAAATGGCCTCGCCTCCGACGAGTCCTTGGAGGCCGCCGGCGGCGGCGTACCCGGAGCGCATCGCGGCGCCGGAGCTGGTGCCGGGGTCGACGAACGCGAGCAGCCGGAACAGGGCCAGCGGCGCGAAGCAGGACACCAGGATCAGCACCACCCCGGGCACCGCGGTCCCGACCGCCGCCGACAGCGAGGTGCCGGCGCCGGTGACGGTGGCAGTGGTGACCTTGGTGCCGACCCCGATCACCAGCGCCATCAGCGGTGGGGTCAACGCGGCGGCGTGGGTCCACCGCACGCACTTCCAGAACCAGGACTGCCCGACCTCCGAGACCAGCCCGGCGGCGGCGATCGGGGCGGTCGCGGTGAGGATGACCAGGGCGGCGGCGCGGGTGAGCATGACCAGCAGGTGCCCGATAGCGGCGACGATCACGATCATCCCGAGCACGCCCAGGACGGTGGCGATGGTGCCGTCGGTGATGTCGTGGACGTCCAGGCGCCCCCACGGTTGCCACTGCGTCCAGGCGTCCACGCCCATGGTGGCCCGCATGACCGCCTTGGTCAGCCCGGAGCAGGCGTACAGCAGCATCAGCGCGTAGGAGATCCACCCCGCCCAGACCATGACGAACTGCCCTGCCCCGACGAGCAGCCGGGCCAGGGCGCGCCCGTCCCGGCGGAACGCGGCCACCCCGCACTGAACCGAGGCCAGCGCAACCACGAGGGTGGCGGCGACCCAGAACGTGGTCCGGTACACCTCGCCCATCGGCCCGCTCTCGCGCAGGTCCGGGGTGAGGAAGGTGTCCAGGAGCCCCAGGACGAGGCGCAACAGCCACAGGCCGCCGTTCCACAGGGCGAGCATCGCCGCGGTCCAGGCGTCGGCGGCGACCTTCCCGGCCGCGTTGCCCAGGTAGGTGAACGGGTTGATCAGGTCGTCCCAGCCGTCGGCGCGCATAACGGGTCAGTCCTGCACACCGAGTGGAACCCAGGTCCGCCAGCCGGCCTGCAGGGCCAGGTCGGTGCCAGGCCAGGTCGACGGTGCCGCCGCGGGCCGGGCGCCGGCGGCGATCATCCAGCGGTCGTGCTGCCACTGCATCGGCTCGCAGTGCCCGTACGCCACCGACGCCGTGGCCGCGGCGACCGCGTCCAGGCGCAGCAGGACGCAGGCCAGCACCCAGCCCGGCCCGTCGGTGCCCTTGACCTGGGCGGCGACCGGCGTCGCGGTCAGCACCGGGTCAGCGGCTCCGGCGGCGGCGGTGAGGAACGCGCGCACGTTGCCCGTCATCACCCACCTGCTGGCCGGGGGCGCCCCCGGCAGGGACCAGGCCCCGTACACGCCGGTGGTGTGCGGCACGGACATGCCGGCGAGCACGGTGGTGTCGATCGCGGCGAGCTGCCCGACCGCCCCGGCCGGGGTGTGCGGGTACCCGGTCGGCACCCCAGCCGTTCCCTCGGTGGTGGCCGGTGGCACCTGGATGCTCGGGCTCGGCGCGGTCGCCGCGGCACCACCGCGAGAAGCCTCGGGGCCGACCTGACGCATCGGGGTGGTGGCGACCCGGTCGCGGAAGCTCTGGCCGGTTGAGGCCGCCACGGATGCCGAGCGCCCAGTCGGCACGCTGGGCTTGTCGGCCAGAGATGCGACCACCCCGTAGACCAGGCCAGCGGCCAGGCAGACCACGAGCGTGGAGGCCCCGGCCAGGACGAGCAGGAGCCGGCGACGGCCCCAGCCGGCGACCTCGGGTGCGGCGGTGCTGGTGGTCATCAGACGCACCCGGACCCGGTCATCGCGCGCACTATCCCGGGCAGGACCAGGTAGCCGATGATGGCGGCGAACACCAGCACGATCCCGACGACGCCGGCCTTGGAGGCGTGCGGCATCGCGAACGCGCGGCCGGCGACGGTGGCGCCGATCCCGACGACGACGCCGAGGATGAACAGCAGCCCGATGCCCCACAGGACGTACCCCATGAGCTGGTCGGCGTACTGCTGCGCCCCCGGCGGGGCGATCGGGCAGATCTTCGCCCCGACCGAGGCGAGGGCGGTTGACGTCAGATGCGTGGTCATGGGGTGTCCTTGCTCTCGAGGGCGATCTGCAGGACCTGGGCGGCAGCACGGACGACCGGCTCAGGCAGGGCGGTGGTGTCCGGGCCGTGGGTCCACAGGCGGGCGTCCACCGGGACCGGGACGAACCGGCCCTCGAGGTGGTGGGTGCGGCGCAGGTCGTCCAGGGCGCGGGTCAGGGGTCTCGGAACCCGCCGGTGCGGTGGCATGAGCACGGCGACAACGGGACGGGTCAGCCGATGCAGGGCCGCGTCGAGGCGGCGCAGCCCGGGCACGGTGGGCACGGCCGTGACCACCACCGGGTTCCCGCGGCGGAGCAGGTCGCCGAGCCAGCCGGCCGAGCCGAGGACGGTCTGCAGGTCCCAGGCGACGTCCACGACGACCAGCCCAGATGACGTCACCGCCGGGGGCGGCACGTCCTGGGGTGCGTGCACGACACCGGTGGGCCGCTCCACCAGCACCCGGTCACGGGTCGCGCGCATCCAACCGTGCCGGTCCCGGCCGAGCTCGGCAGTGGTGGCGGCGACCAGCCCAGCCGACTCGGCCGTGGCGCACTCGATGACCCTGCCCGCGCCGGCCGCGGTTGCCAGCGCCAGAGTCAGAGTCGAGGCCCCGGAGGCCGGGCAGGCGCCCGCCACCGGGACGACCGGGCCCTGCTGCGGCCAGGCCTGCGTTGAGACGGGTCGTGGCTGGCCGAGCCGGAAGTCCCCGGCTGACACCGACAGGTAGGCGCGGCGCAGCTCGTCCACACGGACCGGTCGGATCGCGGTTGTCGTCATCGTCATGCTCCATCTCTTGAGAGCCACACCCGTGCCGCGCCAGCTGGGTGCGTCGCGGGGTCCGTCCTGCCTCCCAAAGCCCGCCGGGGTGCCCTTGGTGGCCACATCACGCGGGAACCGTCTCGACCGCGTACGCCGCAGCCAGCGCGGTCAGGCTGCGCTGGACCCGGCGCCGGACCGTCCGCCCGGAGATCCCGAGCTCGGCGGACACCACCGTCGTAGCGGCCGAAGCGGTCAGGCCCCCTCGCCCCGCCCGCCGCGGTCCTGCGCCGGTGCCGCTGGCTCGGGCCAGCCGGACCAGCAGCCGGCAGTCGTCGAGGTCGATCACGCCATCGCGGCAGGCGCGCTCGAGCAGGTCCTCCAGCTCGGCCTTGGCCGTCGGGTGGCGGTCGGGATTGGGCAGATCCAGCCAGAGCCGGCTGGTTGGGTCCACCAGCATGGCCGTGTCGCAGCGGCTGCCGACCGGCTGGCCTACGCCGAGGTGGCGAAGCACGCCCTTTCGGACGTTCCGCAGGACATTCGCCGCGACGTGACGAGCCGGGATGCGCCCGGAGCGGACCTCGATCCACAGCTGCGACGCCACGACCTGGTCGATGTCCGGGCACAGTGTCGCCAGGCCGCGGGCGAGCGTGCTGGCGCCAGGCAGGAGAGTCCAACACAGGACCGCGGCCGCGGCCGGGTCGCCCCCGCCCCGGCAGTTGCCCAGGTTAGCCAGCGCCGCCAGCGCGCCGTCCGCCTGGTCGGGGGCGCACGCCAGAAGCCACTGACGCAGAGATGGCAGCGAAGGCGCACAATCCAGCCCCGGATGGTCCACGCACCAGCCGCTCCAGCGAGTTTGTGCCTGAGCCAACAGCTCGCTGTCCGGGTCGTCCAGTCCCAGCATCGCCGCGACGCTCACGGTGGGCTCCTTCCGCCTCGAAATGAGAGGCAGAAGGTGCCGCGACAACGTCCCCGGTTTCGTCCCCGGACGGCCCGTCAGGACGGGGGGAAGAACGTCCCTGGAGCCGACCGCAGGGACGTGACCTGCGGAAATGCTTCGTCCCTAGGAAAGTCGCGCAGGAACGGGAAACGCCACTGCGAGTCGACGCTTTCGAAGGGGAGGGGCGTCACCGTCGGCTCAAGCCAAGGCGACGCGGGGTCGACGACCGGGGGCGTGGGCCAGCTGGCACCGACTCAGCTAGACGCGTCCACGGCCGCGTCAACCGGGCGGGATGCTCACCCTTCTGCCGATGAGCGCAAGGCGCCGAGCGGCCCTCCCCTCTGGCGGGTGGTAACACCACGAGCAGCTTAGGCGAGCGCGTCAGGCAGATAGCTCAGGTCGGACGGGTCACGGATGACTGGCTCGAGCCATCGTTCAATCGCGTCTTGGAACTGGGGATGCAGGTCTGGCCAAGTGCACTGTCTGGCGATCTCACGGCGCGTTAGATCTGATTTGCTGGAGCCCTTGGCGTTCACGTCACGACACTTGGATCCCAGCCTGTATGCGAGTTCCTCCCCGTCGCGACAGTCCAGACCGATGGAAGTACCTATCGTCGCCGCGCGACCCGGTTGCATGTTGCCTGCCAAAGCGAACTCGAGGTCGAAGGGTAGGAGGTGGACGCTGACTGAGGCCGCCGTCGCAGCCGTGTTGAACTCCTGTACTGCGGACTGGTGCCCCTCTTGATCGCGACGGCTATATGTCTCCTCTACGGCTGGCCGCGTACCGCGCACGGACTCCGGCACCTCAACCCCTGCCTGATTCAGGGAGCGAATGACCTGGAGCGCTGCGTCGCCATCGGCGCAGACGAGCGAGCGAATCGCGGGTTTTCGTTCCTGATCGACGAAACCCCGCAACATCCGTAGCCAAGGTGTGAACGCGGTTTTGCCTCCGACCCCAATGACGGCCATCTGACTACACGCGGGACGTAGCGCTGGATGACTGGCGATTCGGCGTCGGATCTCCTCGAATACCGCCACGTCACCGGCTCCCTCCACCAGGAGAACGCTGCGTGCGAAGAGTGCCTCGGCGCCCCGCCCGCTCATAAAGGCTGACTGCCGCTCGTCGGCTCCCTCAGCGGAGGTTGTGGCGAAGAGTCGGTGATCGCGGAGGATCACGACGTCCGAGATAGTTGCCTCGTCGATCATCGCGGAACTGTGAGTTGACGCGATGAACCAGAGGTCCCGGTTGTCCAGGAGACTTCGCGCCAGTTCCCGCTGGGCCGAGGGGTGCAAGAAGGTCTCTGGCTCCTCCAAGAGCAGACGTACTCGAGAACCCTGACTCACCATGCCCTTCAGCAGGCCGATTACAAGCAGGGACTGCAGCCCGGAGCCAACCTCCTCCACCGGGACCATTCGCTCGTCGTGCGTACCGGTGGTCAACCGCAACGCCACGGCATCCGCCAACCAGCCCAAGGCATCGTCGTGAGCGAAGTCCAGGCGCAGTTCTGCGCGCTCGAACAGGTGACGCGATTCGTTGCTGAACTGTTGGACCACGTCCCCGAGCTCCTGCTCAGCGCGCTCGCGAAGGGAATCCAAGGCCTGACGAACGTGCCTCACCCGTTCAGCTGGGCGCCCAGCTACCTCCGGCAACATGGACGTCTTCAAACGCTCGAGCACGAGCGTGTCAACGTCGGCTGAGAATGAACCCCCTGGCGTCGGGTGAAAACGGACCCCTGTCGTTGAGTTGTCATGGTCAGTCCTGCTCGCCCACGTGGG
>NZ_JAFDVD010000028.1 GCF_016887965.1 Phycicoccus sonneratiae | reverse complement strand
GGGCGGACTGCTCCCCACAAGGTCGGGACATCGTCGGGGTGACTCGGGCGGGGGATCGTTGTGGCTTCGTGACGCCCGAGGAGCGGTCCCCGTGTGGTAGAAGCCCGGGTTCTGGCTCATCATGGACCGGTGTGCCGGGAGGGTCGGCGCAGGTGAGGGAAGGTGGACCGGCTCCATGGGGTCACGCAGGAAGGCGCTGCTCGGCGCGGCCGTGGCGGTGCCGCTCGTCCTGACGGGGGCGGGCACGGCGTACGCCACGCACTACTCCGACCGCGCGCTGCCGGGCAGCGCCGTCGGCGGCACCTCGGTCGCCGGGCAGACCCGCGAGCAGGTGGCGGCCTCCGTGCGCGAGCGGGCCGAGGCCCTCACGGTCACCGTGCACAACGGCTCGGCCACCCGCACCGCCCACCTGCGCGACCTCGGGTACGCGGTCGACGTCGACGCCACCGTCGAGGCCCTCTTCGCCGCCAACCACCGCTGGTCGTCGTACGCCACCTCGCTCGTGTCGGCGCGTGACGTCGACGCGGTCGTCGCCACCGACGACGCCGCGCTCGGCGCCGCCGTCGACGCGCTCGTCGAGGAGGCCGGCGAGTCCGGCAAGGACGCCACCATCGCCCTGGCGAAGGACAAGAAGTCCTTCGTCGTCACGCCCGCGGTCGCCGGCCGCACGGTCGACCCCGCCAGCCTCCAGGACGTCGTCGCCGCGGCGGCCCGCGACCTCGAGCCGGCCACCGCGACCGTGGCGTTCACCACCGGCAGCCCCGACGTCAGCACGGCGGCCGCGCAGGAGTTCGCCGACGCCGCGAACGCCCTCGTCAGGACCCCGCTCGTCCTCTCCGACGGGGAGGAGGAGCACGCCGCCGCCGCCCGGACCAAGGCCGGATGGGTCAGGCTCCCCGCCGCGGGCGCCACGCCCGGCACCCCGGCCCTCGACGCCGCGAAGGTGCGCGCCTGGGTCGACTCGGTGGCCAAGACCGCCAAGCGCGACGCCCGCACCGGCCTGCGCTACCTCGACACCGCCGGCACGGTCCGCAAGGTCGCCACCGAGAAGCGGGACGGTCGCACGGTCAAGAACGCCGAGCAGCTGACGGCCGCCGCCGTCGCGGCGCTCGGCTCGCGCACGAAGTACACCGGCACGTTCACCTACACGACGGCCAAGGCCACGTGGGAGGACCGCCGCATCGCCCCGGGCGCCGAGAACCTCGCCTACCCGGCCGGCGTCGGCGAGAAGTGGATCGACGTCAACCTCAGCCGGCACACGATGACCGCGTACGTCGGGGCGGACGTCGTCTACGGGCCGGTCGCGATGGTCAACGGCTCGGCCGAGAAGCCGACCGTCACCGGCACCTTCGCCGTCTACTACAAGAACCCGCTGATGACGATGCGCGGCAGCAACGCCGACGGCACGAACTACGAGACGCCGAACGTGCCGTGGTCCTCGTTCTTCCACCGCGGCTTCGCGCTGCACGGCGCCCCGTGGCGCTCGAGCTTCGGGTACTCCGCATCGCACGGCTGCGTCAACCTGCCCGTGCCGGTCGCCAAGTGGGTCTACGACTTCGCGACCATCGGCACCACCGTCACCAGCCACTACTGACGGTCGCGGCCCCGGACGCCACGGAGCCCCGGGAGCTGTGAGGTCTCCCGGGGCACCGCAGGGTTCCCCTCTCCTGGCGCAGCGAGAGGGCGTCAGGGGGCGGGTGTGATGACGTCACGCACGAGCTGGTCGAGCTCCTCGTCCGCGCCGAGGAACTGGCGGAGCGTCTTGCGGGTGGCGCCGAAGTCGTCGAACTCCTCTGGCGTCATGCCGTCGGGCTCGTAGGCGCGCCGGAAGTCCTCGATCCGCTCGAGCGAGGCGATGATCTCGGGGTCGACGGGGACGTCGATGCGCGGCTGGGGGTCGATGCCGCTGTCCTGGAACTTCTGCTGCCAGGCGAACGGTGGCGAGAGCACGAGGTCGCCACCGACGAGCTCGGTCCACTGGAGCTGATTGCGGTACGCGGCGGCGAGCACCCGGGCCCGGAGGCCACGCTCGCGGAACAGGGTGTACGCGCGCTTCACGGCGGCGACCCCGGCCCACTCCAGGTGCGCGGGGTCGACGTCGAGGCCGTCGCGCTCGACGACCTCCTTGAGCCAGTCGTCGAGACGCCCGACCATGATCGTGACGACCGGCCCGATCCCCTCGACGGGCAGACCCTCGGCCTCGCGACGCCGCAGGCCGCGCTCGATCGCCTCGCCGGTGGCCAGGGCCTGGGGGACCGAGAAGGAGACCGTGACGTTGATGTTCACGCCGCGGTAGGTGGCGTCCTCGATGGCCTCGACCCCGACCGAGGTGGCGGGCACCTTGACGATGATGTTCGGGGCGAGGGACGCGAAGTACTCGGCCTGGTCGGCCAGGGCCGTGGCCGAGCGACGCAGGCGCGGGTCGGTCTGCATCGAGAGGCGGCCGTTGCGGCCCCCGTGCTCGGCGAAGACGGGCGCGAGCAGCTCGGCGGCCTCGAGGGAGACCTCCTCGACGACCTTCCAGCCGATCTCGGACTCGCTCGCCGTGGGCAGCTCGGCCGCGATCTCGCGGATGCGGGCCTCCCAGCGCGGCTGGTCGGCGCGGATGGCGGCGAGGGCGATCACCGGGTTGCACGTCGCCCCGACGGCCCCCCAGCCGATGGCGGTCGACAGCTCGGCCGGGTCGGCGCTGTCGTTCCAGAGCGCCGTCGGCGTCGTCCGCGTCATCGTGAGCAGGGGGGAGTCCACCGTCGTGGTGGTGGTGTGCGCGTCGCTCATCGCGACCCCTTCCGTCATAATGTCCTGACAACCAGACTAACCTACAAACGGCTCGACGGGAACACGGCGAGGCCCTCGGATCCGGCGGATCCGAGGGCCTCGGCAACCTCTCGTCAGCTTGCGGCCCGGCGCGGTTCCATCCCGGCCAGCCGGTAGGCCCGGTCGATCATCGTCATCGTCGCGACCGAGAAGTCGAGGTCGGTGACCACCGGCGAGCCCTCGCGCACCGCCGCTGCGAAGGCCTCGAGCTGGTAGGTGTAGCTGGTGCGCCGCCCGAGGTGCTCCACCACCGCGTCGGACCCGGTGCGCCGCCAGACGAGCGTGTCGTCCTCGCTCGGCACGGCGAACATCGGGCACTCGATCGAGCCCCTCGACCCCGTGACCGTGAGCTGGAAGTTGCGGCCCTCGTAGGCCATGTCCGACCCCCCGGACCCCGTGGCGCCGGAGGGGTACTCGACCTCGAGCGCGAGGCGCTCGTCCACACCGGGGTGGCCGTCGCGCTCGGTGGCCGACGCGTCGACCAGGGTGGGCTCACCACCGGCGTACTCGCCGAGCGGCCGCAGGCACGAGATCGAGTAGCACCCGAGGTCCATGGTGGACCCGCCCGCGAGATCGGCCGACCAGCGGGGGTCGTCGTCGGGCGGGGAGGGCATCCACAAGGGTGCGTCGACGTGACGCACCTCCCCGATGCCGCCGGACGCGATGATCTGGCGGACCCGGAGGAAGAGCGGGTGGTACGGGTAGTGGAAACCCTCCAGCCAGACGACGCCGGCCGCGCGGACCGCCTCGGCGACGGCGTGCATCTCGTCGGCGTTCGCCGCCGCCGGCTTCTCGGCGAGGACGTGCTTCCCGGCCGTGGCCACGGCGAGGTTCCAGTGCCCGTGGTGGGCGTTCGGCAGCGGGTTGTACACCGCCTCGACCTCGGGGTCCTCGATGACCGCCCGGTACGAGTCGAGCACCCGCTCGATGCCGTGCTCGGCCGCGAAGGCCGCGGCCCGCTCGGGGGAGCGGGCCGCGACGGCGACGAGGCGGTGGCCCGTGAGCCGGGCCGGTTCGACGAGGGAGAGCGCGGTGATGCGCGCCGCGCCGAGGACGCCGATCCGCAGCGGCTCGGTGCCCTCGGCCGAGGTGCTCACAGGGCCTGCTCGGCCTCGAGCAGGGTGGTCGCCGCGAAGCGCAGGCCCTCGAGCTGGTCGAGCTCCTGGTCCTCGTGCTCGATGTTGACGGGCATGTCCGGGTCGACGTCCCGCAGGGCCCGGAGGAACTCGGTCCACCACTGGACGTCGTGCCCGCGGCCGACGGCGACGAAGTCCCAGGAGGAGGCGGTCGGCCATCCGGAGAGGCTCGTCCCGCCCCCGAGGGGCAGGTAGCCCTGCTCGCCCTCGACGACGCGCGTGAAGCGGTCGTCGAGCACGCCGTTGACCTTGGCGGCCTCGTTGATGCGGGTGTCCTTGGCGGCGGCGTTGAACACCAGCTCCCCGAGGTCCCTGACGGCGAGGACCGGGTCGATGCCCTGCCAGAACAGGTGGCTCGGGTCCATCTCGGCCCCCACGTGTGTCGAGCCGATCTCCTCGGCGAGCCGGTGCATCGAGGAGGGGTTGAACACGACGTTGCCGGGGTGCATCTCGATGGCGACCCTGACGTCGGCGTCGGCGGCCCGTGACTGGATCTCCTTCCAGAAGGGCACGGCGACGCCCCACTGATGGTCGCGCACGTCGAGCAGCGGGCTCCACCACGGCAGGGGGTTCCACGCCATGTTCGTGTCGCCGGCGCTCGCGCCGGGCGCTCCGGACATCGTCACGAGACGCTTCACGCCCAGCAGGGCCGCGAGCTCGATCGAGTCCTCGAGGTCCTTCGCGTGCGGGAAGCCCTCGCGCGGGAAGAGCGGGTTGCCGTTGCAGTTCAGCGCGGTGAGGGTCAGGCCCCGCGAGCTGAACTCGCCGAGGTACTCCTGGCGGGCGTCCTCGCTCTCCCGCAGCCGCTCGACGGGCAGGTGGATCGGCGGCAGGAAACCACCGGAGTTGATCTCGACGCTGGTCATCCCCAGCGAGGCGATGATGTCGAGGGCCTCGCCGAGCGGCTTGTCGCCGAGGCAGGCGTTGTAGACGCCGAGGTACATGGTGTGCTCCTTGGAGGGCTCGGGTTCCGGTGCGGGTCAGGCGGAGTGGTGGGGCGGCAGGTCGACGACAGCTCCGCCGGCGGCGGCTGAGCGGATGACCGCGTCGATGATCGTCAGGTCGCGGACGCCGTCCTCGAACGAGGCGACGGGGGGCAGGCCGCTCTCGATGCCGGCCACCTGCTCGAGGAAGGCGCGCAGCTGGAAGCCGAAGAGGTCCCCGACGCCGAACGAGACGCCGGGGAAGTCCATCGGCACCCCGCCCTTGAGGTAGGGGTGGGAGGGGCCGACCAGCACCTGGTTGTAGCCGTCGAGCCCGTCGTCGCGCATCTGGCGCAGCACGGAGAACTCGGCCGGTCGGTCCATGTCCCACTTCGCGGCACCGGTCTCGGCGAACAGGTCGAAGGCGAGCGAGTTGGCGTGCCCGGGAGCGACCCGGGAGATCGAGAAGGTGCCGACGGCGCCGGACGCGAAGTGCGCCGTGAAGGTCGCGACGTCGTCGTTCTCGACCCGCTCGCTGACCTCGGTCAGCTCGGCGCGGGCGTGCCCGTAGGTGACTCCCGCGGCGACGAACCGTTCCGTGACCTTCGTCGTGAACGCCGCGCCGCCGACCTGGGTCATCGGCCCGCAGACGAACTCGGCGAGGTCGATGAGGTGGCTGCCGATGTCGGCGAGGGCGCCGGTGCCCGGCCCGCCCCGGTAGCGCCAGGCCATCGGGGTCAGTGGGCTGCGGGCGTAGTCGCACCAGTAGCGGCCGTTGAAGTGCGACACCTCGCCGAGCTCGGTCGCGACCAGCTCGCGGATCGCCGCGACGGCCGGCTGGCGGCGGTAGACGAACGCCGTGCCCGTCACGAGGTGCGGGTGCGCGGCAGCGGCGTCGGCCATCGCCCGCGCGTCCTCGAGGGAATCCGACAGCGGCTTCTCGCAGATGACGTGCTTGCCCGCGGCCAGCAGTGCCTCGACGATCTCCCGGTGGAGGGCGTTGGCGACGACGACGCTGACCACCTGCACGTCGTCGGCGTCGAGCAGCTCACGCCAGTCGGTGCCGTGCCGCCCGTACCCGTACCGGGCGGCGGCGTCGGCGGCCGTGGCGTCGTGGGCGTCGACGACGGCCGCGTACCGGATCGGCGGCAGCGGCGGGTCGAAGAGGGTCGGTGCGGAGCGGTAGCCGGCGCAGTGCGCCCGGCCGGCCATGCCGGCCCCGATGACGGCCACTCCGAGGGGCTGCTGGGACATCGTCGTCTCTCCTTGTCGCCGTCGGCATCGACGTGTATAAAGCGCTTTAAGCGATGGTGGCTCCGGTCGTCGACCCGTGTCAAGGTTTTGTCCGGACAAACTGTCAAGGAGGGTCGCGCATGGTGGACCGCGGACCGGCGCGCCCCCGACTCGTCGACGTCGCACGGCGGGCCGGGGTCTCGACCGCCACGGCCTCCCTCGTCCTGCGCGGACGCCCCGGCCCGAGCGAGGCCACGGCCCGCTCGGTGCGCGAGGCGGCCGCCGCTCTCGGCTACCGTCCGGACCGCACGGCGAGCCTGCTGGCGCGGCACCGCTCGCGCCTCATCGGGGTCCTCCTCGACGTCACCAGCCCGTTCCACGCCGAGCTGGTCCGTGCCCTGGACGACGAGGCGGCCGAGCGCGACCTCGACCTCGTCCTCTCGACGGTGACCGCACGCCGGGACGAGGCCCGGGCCGCCGAGACCCTGCTCGACTTCCGCTGCGAGGCGCTGGTCCTGCTCGGCCCGGCGATGTCGGACCCGGCGCTGGACGCGCTCCCGGACTCCGTGCCCACGGTCGTCGTCGGCCGTCGGGGGACCGCGCGGGTGCCCGGGGTGCTCGTGTCCGACGACCAGGGCCTCGAGCTGGTCGTCGACCACCTCGCCGCCCTCGGCCACCGGCGGATCGCCTTCGTTGACGGCCCCCGGGGATCGATCGCCGCGGCCCGTCGGGCGGGTTACCGCGCCGCGATGAGGCGCCACGGCGGGGCGACGGAGGTCGACGTCCTCGCGGGCGGGGCGACCGAGGAGGCCGGGGTCCGGGCCGCGCGACACCTGCTGGCCCGGCGCCGCGGAGAGCCTCCGACGGCGGTCGTGTGCTTCAACGACCGGTGTGCGATCGGCCTCCGGGACACCGTCCTCCGGGCCGGGCTGGACCTTCCCGGCGAGCTGTCCGTCGTCGGGTACGACGACAGCCCGCTCGCTCGCCTGGGGACGGTCGACCTCACCTCGGTGAGCCAGGAGCCGGGTCGGCTGGCGCACGCCACGGTGCAGCTCCTCGCGGCCGTCGTGCGGGGGGATGGTGTCGGGGGTGCCGACGTGGTCATCGACCCCCGACTCGTGGTGCGCTCCTCGAGCGGACCGCCGGCTGCGGCACGGTCCTCCTCGCCGGACAGAATGTCCTGACAATTGCCGCTAGGATGCTCGCGGACCGCTGCCGAGTCCACCCCCTGACCAGGAGCCGGCATGAGCACCTCCCCGTTCGTCCTCGCCGCGAGTGCCGAGATGCTCTTCGTCGACCTCCCGGTCGCCGACCGGGTCCGGACCATCCACGACGCCGGGTTCGCCGTGGAGATCTGGGACTGGCGGAACCACGACCTCGACTCCCTCGAGGCGCTCGCTGCCGACGGTGTGCACTTCACCTCGATGACCGGCTACACGACGGGGACGCTGGCCGACGAGGCCGGCGCGGACGAGCTGCTGCGCACCGCCGCCGAGTCGGTCGCCGTCTCCCGCCGCCTCGGCACCCCGAGCCTGAACCTGCACGGCAC
Source organism: Phycicoccus sonneratiae (assembly GCF_016887965.1). Taxonomy (GTDB): domain Bacteria; phylum Actinomycetota; class Actinomycetes; order Actinomycetales; family Dermatophilaceae; genus Phycicoccus; species Phycicoccus sonneratiae. The sequence continues at coordinate 32,852 of NZ_JAFDVD010000028.1, read as the reverse complement.
CGGTCTGGACGGACGCGGGCTGCCGGTCGTGCCCGCCGACGAGGTCACCCGGCGGATGTGGGACACCGCCCGACGCACCCTCGGCCGCATCGCCGACCTCGGCGAGCGCGAGGGGGTCACCTTCGTCCTCGAGAACCTCAACACGGCGGTCGACCACCCACGGACACCGTTCGCACGTGCGGCCGACACCCTCGACCTCGTGCGGGGCGTCGACTCGCCGCACCTGCGGCTCAACCTCGACCTCTACCACGCCCAGATCGGCGAGGGGAACCTCATCGAGCTGTGTCGGGAGGCGCTGCCCTGGGTCGCGGAGGTGCAGGTCGCCGACGTCCCGGGCCGGTGCGAGCCCGGTACCGGCGAGATCCGCTACGCGGGAGTCGCGCGCGCCCTCGCGGACGCCGGCTTCACCGGGGTGGTCGGCCTCGAGGCCTTCGCGAGTGCCGACCCGACAGCGGCCCTCGCGGCCTTCCGAGCGGCCTTCACGCTTGGCTGACCCCGCGGGCGCGGCCGCCGGGTTCCGCCGGGACCGGGTCACCTGGACGCTCTACGCGCTGCTCGCCTGGTTCGCCTACCTCCAGGCCGTGCCGGGGCTCGTCGTGCCGCGCCTGCGCGCGGAGATGGGCTTCGGCTACACCGTCGGCGGGCTGCACGTGGCCGCGTTCGCCGCGGGCGCCACGCTCGCCGGCGCGGTGTCGGCCCGAGCGGAGCGACACCTCGGACGGACGCGGCTGCTGTGGGCCTCGAGTGGGGTGATGGCCCTGGGTGCCGCGCTCCTGACGCTGGGCCGGCAACCTGCCGCGACCGTCGGTGCCATCGCGGTGATGGGTGTCGGCGGCGGGCTGCTGCTGGCGACGGTGCAGGTCGGGCTGGCCGAGCACCACGCCGCCCGTCCGGCGGTCGCCCTCACCGAGGCGAACGTCGCGGCCGCGGCGTCCTACCTCCTCCTCGCCGGCACCCTCCTGCTGGCGACCGCCGTCGGCCTGGACTGGCGCGCGGCCGTCCTCGTCTCCCTCGTCGCCCCGCTCCTCGCCCGGTCGGCCAACCGAGGCACCCTCGTCGAGCCGTCGCGAGGGGGGATGGACACCGCGGGCGGTCGGCTGCCGCCGATCTTCTGGGTCGCCGGCGGGATGCTCATGTGCGCCACGGCGGCCGAGTGGTGCATCACCGCCTGGGGAGCGACGTTCGTCCAGCAGGCCCTCGACTCCTCCCCCGACAGGGCGGTGGCGGTCATGGCCGGCTACTTCGGGGGGGTCCTCGCCGGGCGCGTCCTCGGCAGCCGGCTCACCAGGCGCCACGACCCCTCGCGGCTGTTCGCGCTGGCGCTCGCGGTGGCGCTCGTCGGCTTCGTCGTCGCGTGGCCCTCGACGACCCCGCTCCCGTCGACGATCGGGATGGCGCTGCTCGGCACCGGCGTGGGCAACCTCTTCCCCCTCGGCCTGTCGATCGCGGTCTCCGTCGCACCGCAGCACGCCGCGGCGGCCAGCGGGCGGGTCGTCCTCCTCACCTCGACGGCCATCCTCCTGGCGCCCCTGACCGTGGGGACCCTGGCCGAGGCGACGTCGCTGGAGGCGGCGCTGACCGTCGTCCCCGTCCTCGTCGTCCTGGCCGCGGTCGCGCTGCAGGTCATCCGCCGCGCCCGCCGACGGGACCTTGCCGTCGGGTGAGGTCCTGCGTCAGCGGGCGACCTCGTCGATGCGCACCGGGCGCTTCTCCCGAGCGGACACGGTGGCGGCCTCGGCGATCCAGGCCGTGCCCATGGCGTCCTCGATCGTGCACGGCGAGGTGACCTCGCCGGCCGCGACGGCGCAGAACGTCGCGAGCTCGGCGCGGAAGGCCGCGGTGAGGCGGTCCATGAAGAAGGAGTGCGGGGGGCCGCCGGGCCAGGTGATGCCTGGCTGCGTGGGCCGGAGCGGGAGACCTTCGTCCAGCCCGGCCGCCACCGCGTCCAGGACACCGTGCACCTCGAGCCGGACGTCGTAGCCGCGGGCGTTTGTGCGCGTGTTCGAGACGACGCCGACGGTCCCGTCGGCGAGGGTGATGAGCACCGAAGCGGTCGTCCAGTCGCCGTGGTCGGCGTACATCTCGGCGGGGGCGTCGGGGTCGACCGCACCGACGGCGTACACCTCGACCGCCTCCTGGCCGGTGACCCACCGCACGGCGTCGAAGTCGTGGACCGAGCAGTCGCGGAAGATGCCCCCGGACCCCGCGAGGTAGGCCGCCGGCGGCGGGGCCGGGTCGAGGGTTGTCGAGCGGACGGTGTGCACGCGGCCGAGCTGACCGCTGCGCACGGCGTCGCGGGCCGCGACGAAGGCCGGGTCGAAACGGCGCGGGTACCCGATCTGGACGGCGACGTCCGAGCCCGCCAGGCGGTCGCGGACGGTGACCGCCTCGTCGGCAGAACCGGCGATCGGCTTCTCGCAGAACGTCGGGATCCCCCGCCCGGCCGACGCGAGCAGCAGCTCGGCGTGCGCACTCGTCGCTGCCGCGATGACCACGCCGTCGACGCCGGCGTCGAGCAGCGCCTCGGGCGAGCCGACCGCCGTCGCCTTCGGGATGCGGGCCGTCACGGCGTCCGCCGCGGCGGTGACGGGGTCGGTGACGACGAGCTCGTCGACGCGGTCGAGGGCGGCGAGGGTGTCGGCGTGGAAGGCGCCGATGCGCCCGAGGCCGATGAGTCCGATGCGCATCAGTCTTGACATCCTTGGATGATCTGGTCCCAGTCGACGACCGAGCCCGTGACGACTCCACTCCGGTCGGAGAGGAGGAAGACGACCATGTCGGCGATCTCGTCGACCTGGCCCAGCCTGCCCATGGGGACGCTGGCCGCCGCCCGTTCCACCCAGTCCTCGCCGGCCCCGTGGAACCGCCGCTGGATGTCGGCCTCGCCCTCGGTCTCGGTCCAGCCGATGTCGAGGCCGTTGATCCGGATCCGGTCCCACCGGTGGGCGAAGGCCGCGTTCCGGGTGAGAGTCGCCAGACCCGCCTTCGTGGCCGCGTAGGGCGCCAGGTACGGCTGCCCGCCCAGCTCTGCGCTGCTGATGATGTTGACGACCGCGCCACCGGCGCCCCGGCGCCTCATGTCCGCGACCGCGGCCTGCATCGTGAAGAACGGGCCACGCAGGTTCGTGGCCACGTGCGCGTCGAACAGCTCGGGGGTGGTGTCGAGCAGGGTGCCTCGGGTGGTCAGGCCGGCGGAGTTCACGAGGCCGTCGATGCGACCGAAGCGCTCGACCGTCGCTGCCACGGCGCCCACCGCACTGGCCGGGTCGGCGACGTCGCACCACACCGCGAGGGCCTCGGAACCGCCGTCGGACAGCTGGGCGGCCAGGGCGTCGGCCCGCTCCGTCCGACGCCCGGCGACGGTCACGTACGCCCCCTCGCGCGCGGCGGCCCGGGCCACGGCCTCCCCGACTCCGGAGGTTGCCCCGACGACGAGGACCACGCGGTCGACGAGGAGGTCGGTGAGGCTCATGGGGGGTGGGGTTTCCCGTCGGTCGGTGCTCAGGGTCTCAGGGCCGGTCCATCGTCGCGTTCCGGCCAGCATCTGTCAACCGAATGTCAGGACATATGGAGAGGCCCGGCGCCGCGGACCGCCGTGCGCTCGAACCGGAGGGGCGTCGGGTGGCAGCGGTCAGTGGCTGAGCCTCGCGTGGGCGACGGCGTCGAGGCGGGTCCCGAGCTGCTCGGGGGTCAGGGCGACGGCGAGGGCGTCGAGCACCACCTCGGCCTGGCTGCGGGGTGTCATCCCGTCGACGGGGGTGTCGCGGTCGAGGTTGGTGGGGAACGCGTACCCCTCGGCCGACGCGGCGACGACGTGCCCGGCGGCGGTGTCGGACAGGCCGTCCGCGACGGCGGCCAGCAGGGACGGGTACACGGCTCGGACCATCCGGTCGCGGTCGACGGTCTCCATCGCGCGGCCGAACGCCGACGACACCTGGAGCAGGTTGGCCATCCGGCGCACGTCGTGGGTGTGGTTCGAGCCCGCCGCGTGGAACAGGGCCGGGTTGAAGAAGACCGCGTCGCCCTTGTGCAGCGGCAGCTGGACGTGGTGACGCTGGAAGTGGTCCTGGAACTCCGGCAGCCAGTATGCGAGGTAGCCGTACCGGTACTTCTGGCTGTGCGGCAGGTAGAGGGTCGGCCCGGTCTCGACCGGCATGTCGCAGTGGGCGACTGCGCCCTGGAGGGTGAGCAGCGGCGAGACGTCGTGGACGCGGCCGGGGTAGCGACCGGTGACCGCGGGGCTCTGGAAGCCGAGGTGGTAGTCGCGGTGGACCGTTTGGCCCTTCCCGCCGGGGTTGACGACGTTGACCTGCGAGGTGACCTGGTAGCCGGGGCCGAGCCAGGCCGTCGCAGCGAGGGCCACGAGGTCGTTGGCGTAGTACGCGACGAACGCCTCGGGGTCCCGGACGGCGAGCTTCTCGAGGGCGTTCCACACCCGGTCGTTCGACCCCGGCCCGGCGAAGTGGTCGCCGGCCAGCTGTCCGGCCTCCTTCTCCTCGCGGATGATCTGCTCGAAGGCGTCGGTGACCCGGTCGACGACGGTCGTCTCGAAGGCCCCGGAGAGCACGACGATGCCGGGACCGTCGGCGAAGGCGTCGGCGAGCTCGGCGAGGACGGTGTCGCGGGAGTCCGGGTCGACGAGGAGCGGGCGCAGCGACGCGGCCTCGTAGACGAGGACGTCCTGCACGACCCGGTCCGCGTGCGGGAAGGCGGCGGGATCGGTGTGCGCCTCGAGGACGGTCAGCAGGTCCTCGAGGCGGCAGTCCTCGGCCCGGCGGAAGCCGGTGGTGGCGGTCGTGGGGGACATCGGTGCTCCTCGGCGAACGGCAGTGGTCGTCCGTCCAGCGTGGGGGCGTGGGGGTGGACCGGTGAGACAGGAATCCATCAGAATCACCTCAGCCCGGGTCGAGCAGGAGGTGGAGCCGTGGCACGCACCGGCCACCGGGTCCGCGACGTCGCGGAGCAGTCCGGCCTCTCGACGGCCACCGTCGACCGGGTCCTCCACGGTCGCACCGGCGCGAGCCCGCGCGCGGTGCGGGCCGTCGAGCAGGCCCTCCTCGAGCTCGACCGGCAGGCCACCCAGCTCCGGCTGGCCCGCCGCACGGTCTTCGTCGACGTCGTGCTCGACGCACCCGGCCGCTTCCGCGACGCCGTCCGCGACGCCACCGAGGAGGCCCTGCCGTCGCTGCGCCCGGCCACCGTTCGGGCGCGGTTCCGGATGGGCGGTGGGGAGTCGCCCGCGGCCGTCGCCGCGCTCGTCGACGCGGTGGGCACCGGCGGCCGGGTCTCGCACGGCCTTGTGCTCAAGGCACCGGACGACCCCCTCGTGGCGGCTGCCGTGCGTCGCGCCGCCGACCGGGGCATCCCCACTGTCACCCTCGTCACCGATCTCGCGGGGTCGGGGCGGGTGGCCTACGCGGGGCTCGACAACGCCGCGGCCGGTGCGACGGCGGCCCACCTGCTGACCTCCGCGCTCCGCGACCGGCCCGGACCCGTCCTCGCCACCGTCAGCCACCGCGCCTTCCTCGGCGAGCAGGAGCGGCTCGTGGCCTTCGAGCGCCGGCTGGCGGCGGACGCCCCCGGCCGCGAGGTGCTGCGGGCCGGTGACGTGCACGGCGCCGACGACGCGATGGCCGAGGCGGTCGCGGCGGTCCTCGCCCGGCGGCCCGACGTCGTGGGGGTCTACTCGATGGGCGGGGGCAACGCCGGCACCGCTGCAGCCCTCGGGCGGGCGGGGCTGGCCGGCATCCCCTTCGTCGGGCACGACCTCGACGCCGACAACCTCCCCCTCCTGCGCTCCGGCGTGCTGACGGCCGTGCTCCACCACGACCTGCGCGCCGACCTGCGCACCGCCCTGACCCAGCTGCTGCGCGCCCAGCACCTCCTGCCCGGCGCCCCGACGAGCGTGCCGTCCTCGCCCCAGGTCGTCACGCCGTGGAACATCCCCCCGCGCCTGCGCGGCTGAACCCGGTCAGATCAGGAGGGCCGCCGCGGCGACGGCGGAGGCGACGAGGACGGCGACGTCGAACCCGCGCTGGCTCATCCGCCGGACCGTCGCGTAGCCGAGCAGACCGCCGACGAGCACGGCCGGGGCGAGCAGCCCGGCCCGCCCCACGTCGCGCCAGTGCATGAGCCCGAGCCCGACCGAGAACGGCACCTTGACGAGGTTGACGATGAGGAAGAACCACGCGTTGGTGCCGACGAACCGGCGCTTGTCGATGCCCGACGCCGACAGGTAGAGGGTCATGACGGCCCCGGCGGCGTTGGCCGTCATCGTCGCGAACCCCGCCCCGGTGCCGGCCGCCCAGGCGGCGGCCGGGCGCTCGTGCAGCGACGAGGACTGCTCTCCCGCACGCCACTTCACCCAGAGCTGCAGCAGCACCAGCGCGAGGAGGATGCCCCCGATGCTGCGCCGGAGCGTGGAGTCGTCGACGAGCCCGAGGAACACCGACCCCAGCGCGAGCCCGGGCAGCACGGCCGGCAGCAGACGCCGGACGATGGCCCAGTCGGCGTCGCGGCGGTAGTGCCACACCGCGACGAGGTCGCCGACGATGAGCACCGCGAGGATGGCCGCGGTCGACTGCCGGGCGGGGAGGATGGTGGCAAAGATCGCGACCGCGACGACGGCGAGTCCGCCGAGCGCCGTCTTCGAGTAGCCGATGACGAGCGCGGCCACCGCCATCAGACCGGCCGCGAACAGGCCGCCCCCGAGCAGGTCCACGCCGACCTCCTCGCCGTCGATACACCTCGTGCAAATGTCAGGACATGACGATATCGTCCCGAGCGTGCCGATGACCGCGCTGCCCAGCCCCCGGACCCCGGACTCCGGCGAGGCCCCGCCGCTGCGCTGGGGCGTGCTCGGGACCGGCTGGATCGCCGACCGGTTCGTCGGCTCGGTGCGCCGGCACACCCGCCAGGTCGTGGCGGCGGTGGGCTCGCGGACGCAGGCCTCCGCCGACGACGCCGTGGCCCGGTGGGGGGCCGGGCGCGCGCACGGCTCGTACGAGGCCCTCGTCGCCGACCCGGAGGTCGACGTCGTCTACGTCGCGACCCCGCACAACGTCCACCTGCCGCACGCCCTGCTGGCGATCGGGGCCGGCAAGCACGTGCTCGTCGAGAAGCCGGTCGGGCTCGACGCCGACGAGGCGCGGGCCATCGGCGAGGCGGCGGCCGCCGCCGGGGTCTTCTGCATGGAGGCGATGTGGACCCTGTTCCTCCCGCGCCTCGACGTCGTGCGGCAGCTGCTCGAGGACGGCGTCCTCGGCGAGCCCACGTCGGTCCTCGCCGACATGGGCGAGTGGTTCGGGCCGCAGCACCGTATCTTCCGCGACGACCTCGCCGGCGGACCCCTGCTCGACCTCGGCACCTACCCGGTGACCCTCGCGACCTGGGTTCTCGGCGCCCCCGACACCGTGACCGCGGTCGCGACGCCCGCCCCGACCGGCATCAACGGCCAGCTCTCGGTCGCGCTCGGCACGGCATCCGGCGCGACGGCGGCGCTCCAGTGCTCGATCCTCGCCGACACCCCGACGACGGCCTGCATCGCCGGCCCCGAGGGGCGCATCGAGCTGCACCGGCAGTTCTACCGGCCGGGTCCGTTCACGCTGCACCCCCGCGAGGGCGCCGCGCTGCGCTGGGATGAGCCGCGCGTCGACCACGACGGGCTGCACTTCGAGGCCGCCGAGGTCGCGCGGCGCATCACGGCCGGCGAGACCGGCTCACCCCTGCGCCCGTGGGCCGACACGGTCGCCACCCTCGAGGTGATGGACCGGGTGCGGGCCGCGACCGGGCTCGACTTCGCCGCCGCACGGGCGGCGCGGAACGCCTGAGGCAGGGTGCCTCAGCGGGTGCCGAAGTCCTGGGTCCAGTAGATGTAGTACGTGCCGCTGCCCTTCGAGACACCGACGCCGACGGCCTTGTTCGCGCAGTTGAGGATGTTCTTCCGGTGGCCGGTGCTCTTCATCCAGGCGTCGACGACCGCCTTGGCGGTGCGCTGCCCGGCGGCGATGTTCTCGGCCGACCCGTACGCGTAGTTCTGCGCGCGGATCCGGTCCCAGGGGCTGCGGCCGTCCTTGGAGGTGTGGCTGAAGTAGTTCTTCGTGCGCATGTCGATGCTGTGGAGGATCGCCGCGTTGCGCAGCGCGGTGCTCGTGCGCAGGGGAGCGCAGCCGACCTTCTTGCGCTGGGCGTTGACGAGGGTGATGACGTCCTTCTGCATCTGGCTGTTCGTCGCGGCGCTCGCGGGCTCGGCGGCGACGAAGCCGACCGGCGCCAGCAGCGCGGTGCAGGCGGCGGCCCGCAGGAGGGTGGAGCGCAGGGTGGGGTGGGTCACGGCGGTACCTCGGGTGTCGGGGGCAGGGGTCCGGGGCGCGGTCACCGTACCCCGCCCGCCCGCCGCCACGCAGCCCCGTCACGACCGGACCGGGCCGAACGGGTGATGCCCGCCGCTCCGGCCGTGCAGGGCCGGAGCAGCGGGCGGGCCGTCAGAAGCGGCGGCCGAGACGGCGCTTGCGTCGGGCCTTGGCGATCTCGAGGCGGATGACGTCGCGCCGGCGCCGGCCCTCGACCTTGTTCGGCAGCGAGAGCTGGACGACCTTCCAGTACACCGACCCGGCCTGCTTCCAGAGGCTGCCCGTGACGTACGGCAGGTCGTTGCGGGCCATGAGGTCGCGGATGCGCGGGGCGATCTCGGCGTACCGGTTGCTCGGCATGTCCGGGAAGAGGTGGTGCTCGATCTGGTGGCTGAGGTTGCCGGTCATCACGTGCATGGCCTTGGTGCCGCTGATGTTGCCGGAGCCGAGCATCTGGCGCAGGTACCACTCGCCGCGGGTCTCGCCGTCGATCGAGGTCTTCTCGAAGGTCGCGATGCCGGGCGGGAAGTGCCCGCAGATGATGACCGTGTTCGTCCAGACGTTGCGCACGAGGTTGGCGACGACGTTGGCGGTGAGGGTGGTGCGGGCCGAGCCCGTGACGGCCGAGAGCGCCGGGTGGACGAGGTAGTCCTTGGTGGCCTGGCGCTTGATCTTCGCGAAGACCTCGTCGCGGTCGGCGCGGAACTTGGCCAACTCCAGCTCGCTCATCCGGTTCTTCTTCGCGAGGTAGCCGCCGAGCTCGAGGTCGTAGGCCGCGATGGAGTACTCGAACATGAGCGCGTTGCCGACGTGCCAGATCGGCTGGAAGAGGTAGAAGAGGCTCCACTTCTGGTCCTCGTCGACGCGCAGGATGCCGTAGCCGAGGTCGTTGTCGCGGCCGAGCACGTTCGTGAACGTGTGGTGGATCTCGTTGTGGCTGTGCTTCCACTGGCTCGCCGGCGAGGCGTTGTCCCACTCCCAGGCGGTCGAGTGGATCTTCGGGTCACGCATCCAGTCCCACTGGCCGTGCATGACGTTGTGGCCGATCTCCATGTTCTCGAGGATCTTGGCGACCGAGAGGCCGGCCGTGCCGATCCACCACGCGGGGCGGAAGCCCTTGACCTTGACGTTGCTGAAGAGCAGCGCTGCGCGAGAACCCATCTCGAGGTAGCGCTGGACCTTGATGACCTTGCGGATGTACGCCGCGTCCTTCGCGCCGCGCGAGTCCATGACCTCCTTGCGGAGGGCGTCGAGCTCGTGGCCGAGGGTCTCGATCTGCTCGGGCGACAGGTGCGCGGCCGGGTTCGGGCGGCCGGACTTCTTCAGGGCCGGGCGCTGCGGGCGCGGGGCGTCGCTCTCGACGCGCAGCCGCGGGTTGATGCCCTGCGGCTTGGTCGAGCCGTGGGCGGGGCGCTGGGGGGCGAGGGTCATGGTGGTCCTTCCGTGGGGTGTGCGGGAGGGCGGTCGGGGGTCGGGAGGCTCAGAGGTCGAGCTCGCAGGAGCCGGCGACGGCGTTGACGCACGTCTGGACCGGCAGCGGCTCGTCGGACTCGTGGACGGTGACCTCACCGGTGCGCAGGTCACGGATCGCGCCGGAGCGCATCGGCACGACGCAGCCGAAGCAGATGCCCATCCGGCAGCCGCTCGGCATGAGGACGCCGGCGTCCTCCCCGGCGTCGAGGATGGCCGTGGCGCCGTCGGCGTCGACGACGCGACTGCTGCGGGCGAAGGTGACGGTGCCGCCCTCGCCGGGCTCGACGACGCTGGGCCGGAAGCGCTCGACGTGCAGGCGCTCGGGGAGGCCGGCGTTGGCCCAGTGCTTCTCGGCGGCGTCGAGCAGGGCGGTCGGGCCGCACAGCCAGGTCTCGCGCTCGCGCCAGTCGGGGACGAGGGTGTCGAGGCGGGCGAGGTCGAGGACGCCGTGGACGTCGTCGAGGTTGAGGCTGAGCGCGAGCCGGCCGGCGTCGTGGTGGCCGGCGAGCTCGCGGTGGAAGATCACGTCGCGCTCGCTCGGGGCGCAGTGCACGTGCGCGACGTCGGCGAGCTCGGGGAGGTGGTTGCGCAGCATCCCCATGACCGGCGTGATGCCGCTGCCCGCGGTGAGGAAGAGGACCTTCGCCGGCGCGGGGGTCGGGAGGGTGAAGTCGCCGGTGGCCTGGTCGAGCATCACGAGGGTGCCCGGGGTGGCGCGGCGCACGAGGTGGTGGCTGACCTTGCCGTCCGGGATCGCCTTGGTCGTGATGGCGATGCAGCCGGCCGGGATGCCGGCCGCCGCGGAGCCGTCGGCGCGGTGGGTGAGGCTGTAGGCCCGCCAGTGCCGGACGCCGTCGATGTCGACCCCGATGCGGATGTACTGCCCGGGCACGTGACCCTGCCAGCCGCGGCCGGGGCGGATGACGACGGTGGCGGCGTCGGCGGTCTCGGGGCGGACCTCGACGATGCGCCCGCGCAGGTCGGCGCCGGCGCGCATCGGGTCGAGGAGGTCGAGGTAGTCGTCGGGGACGAGGGGGGTGGCGAGGGCTTCGGCCACCTTGCGGGCCCCGCGCACCAGGCCGCCGAGCGGACCGGGGGCGTGGGCGCCGAGGCGCGGCCGGGAGGCCCCCGGGGCGGGGGTCGGTCGGTCGACGGTGGGTGCGCTCACTACGCCAGCGTAACCTACGTTCGCGTAACCTACGAGTCCGTAACCAAGGATTCCCTCAGGTCCGGCGTGCTCAGGTCAGACGGAGCGGGAGGACCGGCCGCGGAGGACGACGAGCGAGCCGTCGTCGCGCCGGGGCACGACCTCGCCGACGGTGGTGGCTCCGGGCACCTCGCCGGAGAGGAGCAGCCCGCCGGAGGTCTGGGCATCGGCGAGCAGGAGGAGGGCGTCCTCGCCGGCGGCGCCCGGGTCGAGGTCGGGCCGCACCCAGTCGAGGTTGCGCCGCGAGCCACCGGGGACGTACCCGTCGGCGAGCGAGGTGACGGCCGCCGCGAGCACCGGGACGGCGTCGACGTCGAGCACCGCGGTGGTGCCGGAGGCGCGCATCATCGTCGCGAGGTGGCCGAGCAGCCCGAAGCCGGTGACGTCGGTGGCGGCCCGTAGCCCGGCCGCGAGGGCGGCCCGCGAGGCGTCGCGGTTGGGCGTCGTCATCACGGCGACGGCCTCGGGGAAGGCCTCGCCGGTGGCCTTGTGGCGGTTGTTGAGGACGCCGAGACCGAGCGGCTTGGTGAGCGAGAGCGCGTCGCCGGGGCGGGCGGCGTCGTTGCGCAGCAGGCGGGCGGGGTCGGCGAGGCCGGTGGCGGCCAGGCCGTAGACCGGCTCCGGGCCGTCGATGCTGTGCCCGCCGGCGAGGGCGACCCCGACGTCGGCGCAGGCCATCGCGCCGCCGCGCAGGGCCTCGGCGAGCAGCTCGGTCGGCAGGGTGGCGCGCGGCCAGGTGACGAGGTTGACGGCGAGCAGCGCCTCCCCGCCCATCGCCCAGACGTCGGAGAGCGCGTTGGTCGCCGCGATCCGACCCCAGTCGAACGGGTCGTCGACGACGGGGGTGAAGAAGTCGACCGTGGAGACGAGCGCGCGCCCGCCGTCGAGGCGCACGACCGCGGCGTCGTCGCCGGTTTCGGCGCCGACGAGGAGGGCGTCGGAGCCGGGGAGGTCGACGCCGGCTAGCAGCTCGCGCAGCTCGCCCGGCGGGATCTTGCAGGCGCACCCGCCCCCTGACGCGGTCTGCGTGAGCCGGAGGGCCATGCCGCCGACCCTAGCCGCCGGGTCCACGTCAGCGGGCGGGGTGCAGCCCGTCGACGAGGGGGTCGACGAGGGCAGTGTCCCCGCCCGCCACGTGGACGACGAGGACGCCCCACGTCGGGTCCGGCACGCTCGCCCGCACCGCGTTGCCGGGGCTCGTCACGTGTGTGCGCAGGTCCGCGAGGGCGGCGTCCGGGTGGCTCGGGTCGGTGAGCACGGCCGCGAGCATCCGGGTCACCGACGCCCGGCCCGAACCGTCGGACGGGCCGGGCACCGGGTCGGGGTCGATGCGGCTGACGGTGAGCACACCGCCGGCACAGGAGTACGAGAAGCCCGTGAGGCGGGCCCGCAGCTCGTCCGGCGCGAGGGGGTCACCGGAGGTGTCGATGCCGCCGGGGCCGACCGCGGCGACCATCGAGCTCTGCCCGCCGATGGCCGTGCACCCGGCGGGCGGGGTGAAGGACCAGCCGTCGAGGTCCACGTCGGGCGGGCCGGAGGTCCCGTGGCGGCTCGCCGGGGACGCGGCCGGCGCGCGGTCGCCGCCCCCCGGGCCGTGGTCGAGCACCAGGGCCCCGCCGGCCACGACCCCGAGCGCCAGGGCCGACCCGGCGGCGACGACGGCCCGGCGCCGGGCCCGGCGGTGGGCCCGGACGCCGTCGACGGCACGGGCCGCGAGGCCGGGCGGGGCGTCGAGGTCCCAGGTGTGGGGGTCGAGGACCGTCTCGAGTTCCTCGGGGCGGCTGCTGTCGGCGGTCACGGGTCCTCCCCTGGGTCGGGCGTCGGAGCGAGGCCGGCGCGCAGCGTCGCCAGACCGCGGGACACGTGGGAGCGAACCGTCGCCTCGGAGCACCCGAGCGCCGCGGCGATGGCGGGGTCGTCGAGGTCGAGGAGGTACCGGAGCGCCACGGCGGCCCGCTGCCGGGGTGGTAGCCGGTCGAGGAGGGCGCGCGCGGAGGCGAGACCGTCGTCGGCGTCCGGCCTCGGGCCCTGCGTCTCCGTGGCGAGCCGGGGAACGAGGCGCTGCCAGAGGCCGTGCCGCCGTCGCCCGTTGAGGTAGAGGTTCACCATGGTGCGTCGGGCGTACGGGAAGGGTTCCTCGCCGGCCCGCAGCCGGTGCCACGCGAGACCGACCCGGACGAGGGTGTCCTGGGTGAGATCCTCGGCATCCGCGCGGCGACCGGTCAGGGCGTGCGCCAGCCGCAGCAGGCGCGTGCCGGCCCCCTCGGCCCACCGCGCGAACTCCTCGTCACCGAGCCGCGCGGTCGCCGGCCCCTCCTGGACGACCTCCACACCCACCAGTACACGCGAGGAGCCGCTCCTGTGGCATCGGTCGACCGGGGGAGCGGGCGCCGGGGGTGGCCGTTAGATCGGCTAGGTTCGGACCGGAGGTGTCTGGGCTCCTGGTGGTCCCCGCGGTCTTCAACACCGACGAGTCCGAGTCGCTCGGGCTGGCGGGTTCGATTCCCGTCCACCTCCGCCAGACTGCCCGGCCGGCGGAAGGAGCAGCGGTGTCCGACACCGACGCCCGCGCGGCCCTGCCCCGCACCGACGCCCTGCTCGCCGACGCCGACGTCGTGCGCGCTGCCACCGGCCGTTCCCCCGAACAGGTGCGCCGGGTCGTCCGGGGGGTGCTGTCCCGGGCCCGGGCCGGTGAGCTGGCCGTCGACGCGGTGCGTCCGGAGGTGCTCCACGCCCTGGCCGCGCCGGCGTCCTCGCTCACCCCGGTCCTCAACGCCACCGGGGTCGTCGTGCACACCAATCTCGGCCGGGCCCCGTTGTCCGAGAAGGCGGTCGAGGCACTGGTGGCGGCGGCCGGTCACACCGACGTCGAGCTCGACCTCGCCACCGGCCGCCGCGGACGTCGTGGGTCCGGCGCGCTGGTCGCGCTGCTCGAGGCGGTGCCGGGGGCCGAGGCGGCGCTCGTCGTCAACAACGCCGCCGCCGCGCTCCTCCTCGCGGCGACCGCGCTCGCGCAGGGCCGCGAGGTGCTCGTCAGCCGCGGCGAGATGGTCGAGATCGGTGACGGCTTCCGGCTCCCCCCGCTGATCGAGAGCGCCGGCGCCCGCATCCGCGAGGTCGGGATGACCAACCGGACGGCCCTGCGCGACTACGAGGACGCCCTCGGCCCCGACACCGGCCTCGTGCTCAAGGTGCACCCGAGCAACTACCGGGTCACGGGCTTCACCGGCTCGGCGTCGGTGCGCGAGCTCGCCGGGCTGCCGGTGCCGCTCGTCGTCGACGCCGGCTCCGGCCTGCTCGCCCCGGACCCCCTCCTGCCGGACGAGCTCGACGCGGCCACCGCGCTCGCCGACGGCGCCGACGTCGTGCTCTTCAGCGGCGACAAGCTGCTCGGTGGGCCGCAGGCCGGCATCCTCCTCGGGCGCGCCGAGGTGCTCGAGCGGCTGCGCCGGCACCCGATGGCGCGGGCGCTGCGCGTCGACAAGCTGACCCTCGCCGCCCTCGAGGCGACCCTGCGCGGACCCGTGCCGCCGGTGCCGGCCGCGCTGCACCTCGACCCGGCCGAGCACCGCCGACGCACCGCGGCGGTGCGGGAGGCCGTCGGCGCGGGGGAGGTCGTGCCGTGCGTCGGGCGGGTCGGTGGGGGCGGAGGGGCCGGGGTCGAGCTGCCCGGCGTCGCGCTGGCCGTGCCCGAGGCGTGCGCCGCGCGGCTGCGGTCCGGGTCGCCACCGGTGGTCGCGCGGGTCGAGGGCGGTCGCTGCCTCGTCGACCTGCGGTGTGTCGCACCGGAGGACGACGCGCGGCTTGCGGAGGCCGTGCGGGCGGCCCTCGTCGAGGGCTGACGTGCTCGTCGTCGCGACCGCCGGCCACGTCGACCACGGCAAGTCGGCGCTCGTCCGGGCGCTCACCGGCACCGAGCCCGACCGGCTCGCCGAGGAGCGCCGGCGCGGGCTGACCATCGAGCTCGGGCACGTGTGGACGACCCTGCCGTCCGGGCGGCGGCTGGCCGTCGTCGACGTCCCCGGGCACGCCGACTACGTGCGGACCATGCTCGCGGGGGTCGTCCCGTTGCGGACCGTGCTGCTCGTCGTCGCCGCGGACGAGGGATGGTCGGCGCAGACGGCCGAGCACGTCGCGGCGCTCGACGCGCTCGGCATCCGTCGGGGGCTCGTCGTCGTCACCAAAACTGACCTCGCGGACCCCGCCCCGGTGGCGGCCGACGTGCGGGCGCGGCTGGCCGGGACGAGCCTCGCCGGGCTCGACGTGCTGCCGGTGTCGGCCCGGACCGGGGACGGGATGGATGCCCTGCGCGCCGCGCTCGACCGGCCCGACGAGGCACCCGCCGTCGAGGAGCGGCGGGCCCGGCTCTGGGTCGACCGGGTGTTCACGGTGCGTGGCGCCGGCACGGTCGTCACGGGCACCCTCGCCTCCGGCCGGCTCGCGACCAGTGACGCGGTGCTCGTCGGCGGGCGGCCGTCGCGCATCCGCCGGCTGGAGTCACTCGGGTCGGTGGTCGACGAGGCGCTCGCCCCCGCCCGCGTGGCCGTCAATCTGCGCGACCTCGGCGCCGACGCCCTGCACCGCGGCGAGGCGCTCGTGCACCCCGACGCGTGGTGGCCGACCCGCTTGGCCGACGCCGCGACCGACCGCGACACCGACCCGCCGACCCACGCCGTGCTCCACGTCGGGTCCGCGGCGGTGCCGGTGCGGGTGCGTCCCCTCGGGCCGCGGCTGCTGCGCCTCGCCCTCGACGCCGAGGTCCCGCTCTCGGTCGGGGACCGCGCGGTGCTCCGCGACCCCGGGCGGCGGCAGGTGGTCGGGGGAGCCACCGTCCTCGACCCCGACCCACCCGCCCTCCGCGGCCGCGGGTCCGCCGCCCGCCGCGCCGCCGACCTCGCCGACGACCCGACCGGGCTCGGCGGGGCCGTGCGCCGGCGCGGCGTCCTCGCGGTGGACGACGCCCGGCGCCTCGGCCTGACCGTCGAACCGGCCGCCGGCGTGGTGGCGGTCGGTGAGCACCTCGTCGACGAGGGGTTCCTCGACCGGCTGGCCGGCAGCCTGCGCGACGGCGCCGAGGAGGCCCGGCGCGCGGACCCCACCGACGCCGGCCCGCCGCTCGCCGCCCTGGCCCGCGCCCACGCCGTGCCCGACGCGGTGGTGCGCGCGGCCGCGGCCCGGGCCGGGCTCGACACCACGGCGGGTCGGGCGGCGCCGGCCGGTCACCCCGACCTCGGCCCGCACGAGGCCGCCGTCCGCGCGCTCGAGGCGCGCCTCGCCGCCGACCCGTTCGACGCCCCCACCCGTCCCGAGCTCGCCGACCTCGGGCTCGACGACCGGGTCCTCGCGGCCGCGGTCCGTGCCGACCGGCTCGTCCGCCCGGCCCCCGACGTCGTCCTCCGGCCCGGCGCTCTCGACGAGGCCGCCGAGCGGCTCCTCGCCCTCGACCCCCCGTGGACCCTGGCCGAGGCACGGGAGACCCTGGCCACCTCGCGCCGCGTGGCGCTCGCGGTCTGCACCGCGCTCGACGCCCGGCGGGTCACCCGCCGGCTCCCCGACGGCCGCCGCGAACCCCGCACCCCCCGCTGACCCCCGCGTCCATCCCACTCATTGCCCGGAACCCACCTGCGAGGGCCGTTTCGGGGCGCCTCGAGGTGGGTTCCGGGCCATCAGTCGGGGACGGAGGCGGGGCAGTCGGTCAGTGGTCGCCCGCCATGAGCCGGCCGATCTCGGTGCGGTCGGCGTCCTTGGCGTCCATCTCGGCGACGACCGCCCCACCGTGCACGACGGCGATGCGGTCCGACAGCGAGAGGATCTCGTCGAGCTCGGCGGAGACGAGGAGCACCGCGGCGCCCTCGTCACGGGCCTCGACGATCCGCCGGTGGATGAACTCGATCGACCCGACGTCGACACCGCGGGTCGGCTGGGCGGCCATGAGCAGCTTGGGCTTGAAGGCCATCTCGCGCGCGACGACGACCTTCTGCTTGTTGCCGCCGGACAGCGACCCGGCGGTCTGCATGACGCCCGAGGAGCGGATGTCGAACTCCTCGCGCAGCTTCTCGGCGTTCTCGCGCACTGCATCGAACTGGCGCACACCGGACTTCGCGTACGGCGCCTGGTCGAACTCGTTGAGCACGAGGTTGTCGGCGATGGAGTAGGTGCCGACCAGCCCGTGCTTCTCGCGGTCCTCCGGGACGTGCCCGACGCCGGCGTGGTGGGTCTGGTGCGGGTTGGCCCGGGTGAGGTCGAGCGACCCGAGCGCCATCCGACCGGAGACGACCTTGCGCATCCCGGCGAGGGCCTCGACGAGCTCGCGCTGCCCGTTGCCCTCGACCCCGGCGACCCCGACGATCTCGCCGGCGCGCACCGACAGCGAGAAGCCGTTGACGGCCCCGAGCCCGCGGTCGTCGACGACGTGCAGGTCCTGGACCTCGAGCACGGTCTCGCCCGGCGACGCCGCCGACTTGTCGATGGAGAGGACGACCTCGCGGCCGACCATCATCGTCGCGAGCCCCTTGGCGTCGGTGTCCTTCGTCGCGACCTCGCCGACGACCGCGCCCTGGCGCAGGACGTAGACCCGGTCGGCGACGGCGAGCACCTCGCGCAGCTTGTGGGTGATGAAGACGATCGAGGTGCCCGAGTTGGCGAGCTCCTTCATCACGGCGAGCAGCTCGTCGGTCTCCTGCGGCGTGAGCACGGCCGTCGGCTCGTCGAGGATGAGCAGGTCGACCTTGCGGGAGAGCGCCTTGAGGATCTCGACGCGCTGCTGGGTGCCGACGGGCAGGTCCTCGACCTCGGTGTCGGGGTCGACGGCCAGCCCGTGCTTGGCCGACAGCTCGCGGACCATCGTGCGGGCGGCCGCGAGGTCGAGGACGCCGCCGCCGCGGGTGGTCTCGTGACCGAGCACCATGTTCTCGGCGACCGTCATCACCGGCACGAGCTGGAAGTGCTGGTGCACCATCCCGATGCCGCGGGCGATGGCGTCGCGGGGGTCCTTGATGGGTGTCGCGTCGCCCTTGATCGCCACCGTGCCGGTGTCGGGCGTGATGAGCCCGAAGATCTGGTTGACGAGCGTCGACTTCCCGGCCCCGTTCTCGCCGAGCAGCGCGACGATCTCGCCGCGCCGGACGCTGAGCGAGATGTCGCGGTTGGCCCGGACCGACCCGAAGGACTTCGAGAGCCCCTCGATGTCGAGCAGCACCTCGCCGACGACCCCCTCGCCGAAGCCGGACTGCTCCGGCGGCAGCTCGAGGATGGCCTCGTTCGTGACGACCGACGCGAGATGCTCCTGGCTCGTGTCGAGGTGGACGTCGACCGCGGCCTGCGGGTCGGTGTGCACGTCGGGGGGCTCGGGGGTGCGCTCGCTCATCACTGGTCCTTCTTGACGTAGGGCTGCCCGGCGGCCGCTGGTCCGCGGACCCGGCCGGCGGCGACGGCGAGGACGACGAGCGTCGCCACGTACGGCAGCGTGCCGGTGAGCTGCGGCGGCACGTCGAACCCGCCGGTCAGCTGCAGCTGCGACGCGACGGCGTTGATGAACCCGAAGAACAGGGCCATGACGAGCGCCCGCAGCGGCCGCCACGCGCCCATGATCATGATCGCCAGGGCGAGGAAGCCGCGGCCGGCGGTGATGCCGCGCTCGAAGGAGGCCGAGGCGTCCATCGAGAGGTACAGCCCCGCGAGCCCGGCGAGCGAGCCGGCGAGCGTGACGTTGACGAGGCGCAGCCGCTCGACGTTGATGCCGGCGGTGTCGGCCGCCGACGGGTACTCGCCGACCGCGCGGGTGCGCAGGCCCCATCGCGTGTGGAAGAGCGCGAGGTGCACGACCACGGCGGCGAGGATGGCGACGAGGGCGATGGCGCTGCGGCCGCTGAAGAAGGTCTCGCCGATGAGCGGGATCTCCTTGAGCAGCGGCACGTCGACGTTGGGGATGACGCCGGGGAGGATCTCGCCGGACTTGAGGTAGAACGACGTGATGCCGGTGGCGATGATGTTGAGCACGACACCGGCGATGATCTGGTCCATCCGCCAGCGCACGGTGGTCCACGCGAGGAAGCCGCCGGCGATGAGGCCGGTGCCGACGCCCGCGAGGATCCCGACGATCATCGAGCCGCTGTACGCGGCCCCGAAGAACCCGGCGAAGGCGGCGAGGAGCATCTGCCCCTCGATGCCGATGTTGACCACGCCCGAGCGCTCGCCGATGACGCCGACGAGCGCGGCGAGGACGAGCGGGATGGCGTAGCCCCACGCGGCGCCGAACATCGACGGGGCGATGTCGTGCTTCGCGTAGTAGAAGACGTAGGCCGCGACGAGGACGCCGAGGCCGATGCCCAGCGTCGTGCGGTTCTTCTGCACCCAGGCGGCCACGTCAGTTCCCCCAGCTCGTCGAGGCGACGCTCACCTTGTCGGCGCGGCTGCGGAACAGCCACTTGCCGAGCACGGGGATCGAGACCATGAGGAGGATCGTCGCGAGGAGCACGTCGACGATCTCGGGCGTGATGCCGCTCGGCAGGGCCGGGGTCTGGGTCGCGAACTGCAGGCCGGCGGCGCCGGTGCGCAGCATCCCGACGAGGAACGCGGCCGGGATGGTGGCCAGCGGGTTGGCCCGGGCGAGCAGGGCGATGGTGATGCCGTCGAAGCCGAGCGTGCCGACGATGGCCGGCTCGAAGCGGTGCAGCGTGCCCTCGGCCTCGAGCGCCCCGCCGAGCCCGGCGAGACCGGCGCCGAGGGCGAGCGAGAGGACGGTGATCATCGAGATCGAGATGCCCGCGTAGCCGGCGGCGCTCTTGTTGGCGCCGACGGTGTTGAACTTGAAGCCGAGGGTGGTGCGGCTGAGCATCCACCAGCAGGCGACGGCGAGGACGACGGCGATCGCGAACCCGATCGGCACGCCCCCGACGGCGCCGAGCTGGGCGGCCTCCGGGATCTCCTCGGTCTGGGGGATGCCGCTGGTCTTCGAGGACTCGGCCTGCAGCGGCCCGACGACGAGCCAGAAGGTGACGCCCGCGACGATGTAGTTGAGCATGATCGTCGAGATGACCTCGTGGACACCGCGCCACGTCTTGAGGATGCCGACGAGGATGCCGACGACGGCGCCGCAGACGAGCCCGACGACCATGCCGAGCAGCGCGCCGAGGAACCCGGAGCCACCGGTCGCGTAGGCGACCCAGGCGCCGAAGATCGCGCCGGTGGCGAACTGGCCCTGACCGCCGATGTTGAAGAGGCCGACGCGCAGCGGGAGGACGACCGCGAGCCCGGTGAGCACGAGCGGCGCCGTCTTCTGCAGCGTGCGGGTGAACGACCCGTCGACGAACAGCGCCTCGCGCACGAGCGTCTCGTACGCGTAGGGGGCGTTGACCCCCTGCGACCAGATGATCACCCATCCGATCGCGAGCGAGATGAGCAGGGCGACGACGATCGTCACGCCGCTCTGGTGGCCGATGAGGTAGGCGAGCAGGCCGCCGCGGGCACGCGGCTCGCGGGGCTCGGGCTCCGCGGGCGGCGACGGCTGCGCTGCCGTGCTGGTCTCGGACATGGGTCTCCAATGGCTCGGGCGGGGGTGCCCACAGTCTGGCGTGCGGGTCGCGTGGGCGGAAGTACGGGGGTGCCCGATGCTCGGGCTCGCTCTCGGCAGGATCTGCCGGACGACGCCAACGCACACATGCGCGGCGTGCGGCCGGCCGGGGGCCGACCGCCGGGCGGGGGGGGCCCCGGCCGGCCGGGGGTGGACGTGCGAGGGGGCGGGCACCCGGAGGATGCCCGCCCCCTCGTCGACGGGATGGTCACGCGTGGTGACCGCCGGTCGACCGCGTCAGAGGGTGACGCCGGTCTTCAGCGTGCCCGCCTCCATCTGCTTGACGATGTCGGCGACCTTGGTCTTGACGTCGGCCGGGATCTTGGCGTCGAAGTCGTGGAAGTCCGACAGGCCCGCCTGGCCGAGGGTCTGCAGACCCTCGAAGGCGCCGTCCTTGGCGGTGGTGATGGTGTCGGTGACACCCTTGGTGATGAGCTTCTCGGCCGAGGTGATGAGGCACGGCTGGGCGGCCGGGACGGTGTCCCACTGGTCGGTGTCGACACCGATGCAGAACTTGCTCTCACCCGCACCGGAGGACTTGGCGACCTCCTGGAGCGCGCCGTTGCCGGTGTTGCCACCGGCGCCGAAGATGATGTCGGCGCCCTGCTGGATCTGGGTCTTCGCCTGACCCGCGCCCCACACCGGGTCGTTGAAGGCGTTGTCGCCGGCGGGGTGGTAGACGGTGGCGACCTTGACCGAGGGGTTGGCGGCCTTGGCGCCCGCCTCGAAGCCCTTGGCGTACTTCTGCACCGGCGGGATCTCGAGGCCGAGGACCTGGCCGAGCTGGTTGGTCTTGGTCATGAGGCCCGCGAGGTAGCCCGCGCCGTAGCCCGCCTGGTCCTCGGGGAAGACGAGGCCGGTGATGTTCTTCTCGGTGACCTTCGTGGCGTCGTAGCCCTGGTCGACACCGATGAACTTGGTGTCGGGGGAGGCCTTGGCGGCCGCGGCGGTGGCGTCGGTCATGAGGAAGCCCACGGTGACGACGACGTCGTACTTCTTGTTCGTGAACTGCTGCATGTTCGCCGCGTAGTCCTTGGCGTCCTGCGTCTCGATGTACTTGTAGTAGCCCTGGAGCTGCTCGGCGGCAGCCTTCGCGCCCTCGTGCGCCGACTGGTTGAACGACTTGTCGTCGACCTTGCCGGTGTCGGTCACGAGACCGATGCAGAACACCTCGGCGTCGGCGCACTTCGAGTCGTCGGTGGGGGCGCCCGCGGCGGCCGAACCGGTGTCGGTGCTGTCGCCGCCGGTGTTGCCGGTGCTGCCGCCACAGCCCGCGAGGGCCAGGGCGAGCGCCGCGGGGACCGCGACGAGGTAACGCGAAGACTTCATGGAGGATCTCCTCAAGAGGACGGGTCAGACGAGCAGATGCTACGGGCAGAACGGGCCCCGGCCGCATGCGACCCGGCTTCGTTGCGGGTTCGTGACCGAGGCCCCCGATGGGGCGTCGCCGACCTGTGCGGCGTGGGGCGGGTGGGGCGGGAGCGCATCGTCCACCTCGCGTAGCACCTGGTGCTACACTCGTGGGATGAGTGAGGTGATCAGCCAGCGCGAGCTGCGCAACGACAGCGGGCGGATCATGCGCGGCCTGGAGGAGGGGCGGACCTTCGTCATCACCCGCAGGTCGGAGCCGGTCGGCGAGCTGCGTCCGCTCCGCCGCCGTCGTTTCGTCGACGCCGCGATGCTCTCCGAGGTGTTCGCGGGCAGCCCGGAGATCGACGCCGCGCGCTTCCGGGCCGACGTCGACCAGGTCCTCGACCAGGACGTCGAACCCCGTGGCTGAGCGCCAGGCGCGGGGGCTGCTCGACACCTCCGTCGTCATCGACCTGCACCGCCTCCCCGCGCTCGCCCTGCCCGAGACCGCCGCGGTCACCGCCCTGACGATGGCCGAGCTGGCCGCCGGTCCCGCCGCCGCCTCGGACCCGGACGAGCGCGCGCGACGGCAGGACCGCCTCCAGCGCGCCGAAGCGGCGTTCGACCCCCTCCCGTTCGACATCGCTGCCGCGCGGGCCTACGGCCGGGTCTACTCGGCCGTGCGTGCCCACGGGCGCAGCTCCCGCGGCCGGGTGGTCGACCTCCTCATCGCCGCCGTGGCCGTGGCCGAGGGCCTCCCGCTGTACACGCGCAACCCCGACGACTTCTCGGGTCTCGACGGTCTCCTGGACCTCGTCACCGTCTGACCCGGTGGGTCACCAGCCGGGCGCGGCGGACCAGCCGGCGTCCACGGTGACCGTGGTGCCCGTGATGCCGGAGGCGTCTCCTGAGGCGAGGAACGCGACGGTGGCGGCCACCTCCTCCGGCGTGACCGGGCGCCCGAGCGCCGCGGCGGCCCGGTAGCGGGCGACCCCCTCGGGCCATGCCTCCTCGAGCCCGTCGCGGGCGACGAGGCCGGGCGCCACCCCGACGACCCGGACCCCGCGGGGCCCGAGCTCCTGGGCGGCGGCCCGCACGAGGTGCTCGAGCGCGGCCTTGGCGACGGCGTACGGGGTGTGCGTGGGCATCGGGCGGGACCCCTCGATGGAGCCGACGACGACGACGCTCCCGCCGACGGGCATCCGCGCGGCGGCCTGCCGGAGCAGGACGGCCGTCGGTCGCAGCCCGCCGCGGTGGTAGTCGTCCCACGCGGCGGCGTCGAGCTCGTCCCACGCGACGTGGTGCTGCGGGAAGGCGTTGAGAACGACGACGTCCGGGACCCCGAGCGCCTCCTCGCCGGCCGCGAGCAGGTCGGCGCACACCCGGTCGCAGGCGGCGGGGTCGTCGGTGGCGAGGTCGGCGTGGAGGGTGACGGCGCGCCGGCCGGCGGCGACGACCTCGGCGGCCGTCGCGTCCGCTCCGTCGGCGTCGCCCCGGTAGTGGACGCCGACGTCGTGGCCGGCCGCCGCCAGCGCGACGGCGACGGCCCGGCCGAGCCCGCCACTCGCTCCCGTGACGAGCGCGGTCACCGCATCCGCCCGACCGGCGCGTCGCGGGTCAGGGTGGAGATCTCGGTCTCGAAGGTCGGGTACTCGGCGACGAGCGCCGCCCGCTCGCCGAGCTCGAAGTGCTCGGGCCGGAAGGCGGGGGCGCACCAGCAGGACAGCAGCGTCCACCAGCCGAGGGTCGTCGCGCCCATCCACGTGTTCTTCCGGACGAGGACCTGGGCGTGCTCCTCGCCGACGTAGTTGAGGACCCCCGAGCCACCGGGGCGCAGCCGCAGCAGGGCGGCCGGGGCGCCGGCGAGCCACTGCCAGCCCTCGTCGACGGTCAGCCGGTGCATCGCCGAGAAGCCGTCGGGCCGGTTGGTCAGCAGGACGGTGATGGCGTTGAGCCCCTGGGTGCGCGGGCCGGCGACGTACCAGGCGCCCTCCTCGGGGATCGGGACCATCCCGAGGCGCTCGATGACGTCCTCGGCGCTCTCGTCGGGCGGTTCGACGACGGGGATGCTGCTCACGACGCCTCCCCCGCGGCCCGGGCGGCCGCGCCGGCCGTCGCCCCGCGCTCGCGGCACCGGGCGAGGAGGTCGGCGGTGTCGAGGCGGGTGCTGCGTCCGCCGCGGACGACGACCTCGCCGTCGACGAGCACGTCGGTGACGTCGCTGCGCCCGGCCGCGAAGACGAGGAGGGCGTGCACGTCGTGGACCGGCGTCAGGTGCGGTCGCTCGAGGTCGAGGAGGACGAGGTCGGCGCGCTTGCCGACCTCGACCGAGCCGACGAGGTCGCCGAGGCCGAGCGCGCGAGCGCCGTCGACGGTCGCCGCGCGCAGCACCTGGTGGGCGCTCGCGACGTCGGGGCGTCCGCTCGTCAGCCGGGCGAGCAGCGCGGCCTGGCGCATCGCCTGCCACATGTCGAGGTCGTTGGAGGAGGAGCAGCCGTCGGTGCCGATGCCGAGCCGGACCCCGTCGTCGTGCACCTCCTCCCAGTGCAGCGCCCCGCTGGCCAGCTTCTGGTTCGACCCGGCGCAGTGGGCGACGGCCCCACCGGCCGCGGCGAGCAGGGCGCGGTCCTCCGGCGAGAGGTGCACCCCGTGCCCGGCGACGAAGGGCACGTCGCCGGTGAGCCAGCCCGCGCCCGCGAGGACCTCGGTGGGGGAGGCGCCGTAGCGCTCGCGGACGTCGGAGTTCTCGAAGGCGTTCTCGGAGACGTGGGTCGTGAGGAGCGACCGGCGACCGGCACCGACCTCGGCGAGGGTCGCGGCCACCTCGGCGAGCCGTTCGGGGGAGCAGGTGTACGTGGCGTGCGGCATCGCCGGGACCGGCACCTCGGGCCCGCCGATCGCGTCCATCGCCGCCGGCCAGGCCCGCATCAGCGCGATGCGCTCGTCCCACGCGAGCCCGTCCGGGCCGGGGCCGTCCATGAAGACCGGGCCGATGACGTGCCGGCTGCCGGCGGCCACCGCACCCCGGTGGGCCGCCTCGTGGTGGAAGTACATGTCGAGCTGGGTCGTGCAGCCGCCGAGGAGGGACTCCAGCGCCCCGAGCGAGGCCCCGAGCTCGACGGTGCCGGGGTCCATGACCGCGCCCTCGGCCGCCCAGACCCGGGTGAGGAAGCCCTGGAGGTCGACGTCCTCGGCGAGCCCGCGCAGCAGCGTCATCGGCAGGTGGGTGTGGAGGTTGACCAGCCCGGGCAGGAGCAGCCGGCCCCGGCCGTCGAGGACGGAGTCGGCGTCGACCGGGCCGTCGTCGGCCGGCCGCAGCGCGGTGACGACGCCGTCCTCGACGACGACGGTGGTGCCGGTGAGGACGGTGTCGGCGTCGTCGACCGTGACGACGTACGAGGCGTCCTCGACGACGACGCGGGTCATCCGGCGTCCTCCTCGTCGGTCTCGTCGGTGAAGGTGGCGCGGGTGTGGACGAGCTCGTCGAGGACGGCGAGCACGGCGTCGCGGCTGCGGGCCAGGACGGCGTCGATCTCGGCCATCGTGATGGGCTCGTCGGCGTCGCCGACCCCGGTGCACGGGTTGACGACGAGCGCGACGGCCGCGTACCGCAGCCCGGCCTCGCGGGCCAGGACGACCTCGGGCACACCGGTCATCCCGGCGACGTCGCCCCCGGCCAGCCGGGCCAACCGGATCTCGGCGGCGGTCTCGAAACGCGGCCCCTCGAACGCGGCGTAGACCCCGCCGTCGCGCAGCGGGTGCCCGGCCGCGGCCCCGGCGTCGAGCAGCTCGCGCCGCAGCTCCGGGTGGTACGGGCGGCCGACGTCGACGTGGACGACGCCCTCGGGGCCGCTGCCGTCGAAGAAGGTGAGCGGGCGCTGGCGGGTGAGGTCGAGGAAGTCGTCGAGGCAGAGCAGGTCGCCGGGGGCCAGCTCGGGGTCGATCGAGCCGGTGACGTTGACGGCGACGACGTCCTCGCAGCCGAGGTCGGCGAGCGCGCGGATGTTCGCCCGGTAGTTCACGAGGTGAGGGGGCACCGTGTGGCCGGGACCGTGCCGGGTGAGGAAGACGACCGGGAGTCCATGCCACCGGCCGCGGGTGACCCGGGCCGGGCCCCACCGGGTGTCGACGGTCTCCTCGGAGCGGTCCTCGAGGGCCTCGAGGTCGTAGAACCCGGTGCCGGCGACGATGGCGAGGGGCGGGCGGGTCATGCCCCCGAACGCTACCGTCCGCCCGCGGGCGCGGCGACGGTACGGCGGAGCGCGGTGGCAGGATCGGGCGCATGGGTGAGGTGGCGCTCGCGGCGACCGGCCCGGTCTCGCTGGCGGCCGGCCGGTCGGTGGCGCGCGCCGGGGGCAACGCGGTCGACGTCGCGGTGGCCGCGGCGCTCGGGGCGATGGCCACCGAGCCGGGCATCGTCTCGCTCGGCGGCGGCGCCTTCGTCTCGGTGTGGGCCCCCGGCGGCGAGCCGGTCGTCGTCGACGGCACCGTCGAGATGCCGGGTCGCGGCCTCCCCCGCGAGGCGTTCGGTCGCGGGGTGCGCGAGGTCTTCACCGAGTACGGCGGCGGCGTGACGATGTTCGCCGGCCACGGCTCGGTGGCCACCCCGCTCGCCGCGCTCGCCTGCGAGGACGCGGTCGCGCGCTTCGGCGTCACGCCGTGGGCCGACGTCGTCGCCCCGGCCGTCGCCGCCTGCCGCGAGGGGTACCCGATGGGAGCCGCGGCCGCCCGCTACCTCGGCTTCGTCGCCGGCAGCCTCTTCGGGCCCGACCCCGAGGCGCACGCCGTCGTCACCCGGCCCGACGGCACGCCGCTGCGGGCCGGCGACGTCGCGACCAACCCGATGCTCGCCGACGTCCTCGACCTCGTGGGGCGGCACGGGGCGTCCGTGCTGACCACCGGCGAGGTGGGCCGGGTGATGGCCGCCGACATGGCCGCCCACGACGGGCTCGTCACCGCCGCCGACCTCGAGGCCGTCGCGTGCGTCGAGCGGGTCCCGGTGCGGCGCACCGTCGGTGACTGGGACCTCGCCCTCAACCCGCCCCCCTCGGTCGGGGGCCCGATGCTCGCGGTGATGCTCGGAGAGCTGGCGCGGCAGGACGGCTACGACTGGGCCGACGTGCTGCGCGTCCAGCAGGCGGTGCTGCGGTACCGGTTCGCGGTGCACGACGTCGCCACCGACCTCGACGCCGCGGGGCACGCGCTGCTCTCCGCGGTCGACCGGCACGGGCTCGCCGGCCTGCCGACCTCGGCGTCCACGGCGCACGTCTCCGCGGTCGACGGCGACGGGCTGGCCTGCGCGGTCACCGCCTCGGCGGGGTACGGCGCGGGGATCACGGTGCCCGGCACCGGGATGCTGCTCAACAACGCCCTCGGCGAGCCCGAGCTCAACCGGCTCGGGCTGCACGCGCTCGCGCCCGGCACGCGGCTGGCCTCCAACATGGCGCCCACGACGGGCCGCACCGGGGACGGCCGGGTCATCGCCGTCGGCTCCCCGGGCGCCGACCGCATCACGACCGCGCTGATGCAGGTCCTCGGCCAGGGCTGCCTGCACGGCGCCGACCTGCGCACCGCCATCGAGGCGCCGCGCGTGCACGTCCGGTTCGACGCCGACGGAGGGCCGGTCGTCGAGCACGAGTCCGACCCCGAGATCACGGCCGCGGTGCACGCCGCCGGGCTGCGCGCCACCGACCACGGCGCCCTCTCGATGTACTTCGGCGGGGTCGGCGCGGCCTACCGTCGCGAGGACGGAACGCTGCTCGCCGCGGGCGACCCGCGACGCGAGGCCGCGGTCGGGATTTGTGCCCGTTCGTGAAGGTCGTTGCCCGCCAACGTGATGCGACGGGAAGGTAAAGCGCGGGTAAGTTGTCGATCTCGTCGGTGCCTGCCTATTCCAAACGGCGCGTTCCCGTGGTTCCCTGTCGGCACCGTTGCCGATGCAGGCAGAGTGCATCACGGATGAGACAGGACACCGATGAGACACCCCCTCCACCGACGGTCCGCGCGCGTCGCGCTCGCGGGCCTCGCCGCCGCCGCCCTCACCACGGGGTCGCTCGGGGCGGCCACCGCCGCCGGAGCCGACCACAGTGACCCGAAGACGCAGCTCGAGAAGGCCCCCCAGGCCACCCTCCAGACGAAGGAGGTGAAGGACCCCGCGGCGAGCCCGACCGAGCGCAAGCTCGGCCAGCACGACGTCGAGCTGCTCGAGAAGGCGCAGGCCAAGGGCACCAAGCGGGTCACCCTCATCCTCGCCGTCGAGAAGGGCACGACCAAGGCCGTCGCCGACTCCATCCGCGCGCAGGGCGGCTGGGTCGGCATGACGAACGACAAGGTCGGCTACGTGCGGGCCAGCGTCCCGACGGGCTCGGTGGCCAAGGTCGCGGCGCTCGCGAAGGTCGACGCCGTCGACCTCGACGAGACCGTGAAGCTGCCGGCCCCGGCCGTGGAGGGCAAGGGCGCCAAGGGCAAGACCGTCTCGGGCCCCGGCAAGGGCACGCCGAACGCCAACCCCTACATGCCGACCGACGAGACCGGCTCGGTGGACTTCAAGAAGTCCAACCCCCGCTGGGACGGCCGCGGCGTGACCATCGGTGTCCTCGACTCCGGTGTCGACCTCGACCACCCGGCGCTGCAGAAGACCTCCACCGGTGAGCGCAAGATCACCGACTGGGTCACCGCCACCGACCCGCTGCTCGACGGCGACGCCACGTGGCGCGCGATGCTGACGCCGGTCTCCGGGCCGTCGTTCACGTACCAGGGCGCGACGTGGACCGCCCCCGCGGGCAGCTACCTCGTCAACCGCTTCACCGAGGCGATCACCGCGGGCAGCGAGCCCGGCGGAGACGTCAACCGCGACGGTGACACGACGGACGTCTTCGGGGTGCTCTACGACCCGGCGTCGCACGACATCTGGGTCGACACGAACCAGGACCGCACCTTCTCGGCGAACGAGAAGATGCGTCCCTACCGCGAGAGCGGTCAGTACGGCCACTTCGGCACCGACGACCCGAAGACCGACATCGTCGAGCGGATGCCCTTCACGGTCGAGTACCGCGAGGACGTCGACCTCACCCCGGCCGGCCTGCCCGGCCAGACGGCCGACTTCGTCAACATCGGCATCGTCGAGGACGCCCACGGCTCGCACGTCGCGGGGATCGCGGCCGGCCACAGCCTCTTCGGCGGCAGGATGGACGGCCAGGCGCCCGGCGCCAAGGTCGTCTCCTCGCGTGCCTGCACCTGGGGCGGCGGCTGCACGAACGCGGCGCTCACCGACGGCATGGTCGACCTCGTCGCCAACCGCGGCGTCGACGTCGTCAACATGTCGATCGGTGGCCTCCCGGCCCTCAACGACGCCAACAACGCGCGGGCCGAGCTCTACGACCGGCTCATCGACACCTACGGCGTCCAGCTCTTCATCTCGGCCGGCAACAGCGGCGCGGGCATCAACACCGTCGGCGACCCGTCGGTGGCCACCGACGTCGTGAGCGTCGCGTCCTCGGTCAGCAAGGCGACCTGGCTCGCGAACTACGGCTCCGTCGTGTCGAGCAAGCTCGCCCTGCACAACTACTCCTCGCGCGGTCCGCGCGAGGACGGCGGCTTCAAGCCGAACGTCATGGCCCCCGGCTCGGCGATCTCGACCGTGCCCCAGTGGCTCAAGCAGCCCGACCTCCCCGAGGCCGGCTACACGCTGCCGATCGGCTACGCGATGTTCAACGGCACCTCGATGGCCTCGCCGCAGGCCGCCGGCTCCGCCGCGCTCCTGCTCTCGGCCGGGTTCCAGTCGCACACCCCGATCACCCCGAAGCAGCTGCGGGAGGCCATCTACACTTCGGCCGACTACCAGAAGAAGCTCGAGGCCGCCGGTCAGGGCACGGGTCAGCTCGACGTCCCGGGTGCGTGGAAGCTGCTGCGCAAGAACCCGAAGACCGTCGACTACACCGCCTCGGCCGACGTCTGCACCGCGCTGTCGGACTTCCTCGCGACCCCCGGCAAGGGCACCGGCGTGTACAACGACTGCGCCGCCGGTGAGGGTGGCCAGAAGGTCGGCGAGAGCCGCACCTACCCGGTGAAGGTCACCCGCACCTCGGGTGCCTCGGGTGCGGTGACGCACAAGGTCCGCATCGTCGGCAACGACGGCACCTTCTCGGCGCCGTCCACCGTGCGGCTGCGCCAGGGCCAGCCGGTCGACGTCGCGGTCAGGGCTCGGGCGAAGACCGGTGGCCTGCACTCGGCGATCCTCGAGGTCGACGACCCGAAGACGCCGCTCGTCGACCACCGCGTCATGCTCGCGGTCGTCGTCTCCACCGACCTCAAGGCGCCGTCGTACGCGACGACGACCTCGGGCTCGGTCGAGCGCAACCTCTTCCAGCGCATCTTCGTCACCGTCCCCGAGGGCGCCAAGGCGCTGCAGGTCAACCTCGGCGGCATCGCGACGAAGAGCCAGGTCCGCTGGGTCGCCTTCAACCCCTACGGCGTCCCGGTCGACAGCACCGCCACGACGCAGTGCTACACGAACTACAGCGACGTCTCGGCCTGCAAGCCGACGTCGCGGGCCTACACCAACCCGCTGCCGGGTGTGTGGGAGCTGCTCGTGGAGTCGCGCCGGACCTCCCCGTTCCTCGACAACCCGTTCCGGGTGACGGCGGCGGTCCAGGGCGTCACGGTCGACCCGGCCATCCAGACGGTCGAGGCGACCACCGGCGAGGCGACCCCGGTGACGTGGGACGTGACCAACGACTTCGGTCCGGTCACGGTGACGCCGAAGGGTGGCCCGCTCGGGTCCGCCCACGCCGAGAAGGCGACCATCGCCGACGGTGACACCCTCGAGTACGAGGTCGAGGTGCCGGAGGGCGCGAGCCGTCTGGACGCCGTCATCGGCAACACCTCCGACCTCGGCGCCGACCTCGACCTCACGGTCTACGGGCCGGACGGAGCCCAGGTCGGACAGTCGGCCGACGGTGACTCCGAGGAGGCGGTGTCCATCGCGAACCCGGCTCCGGGCACGTACACCGTCGTCGTCGACGGCTACTCGGTCCCGGCCGGGACGACGACGTTCGACTACCGCGACGTGTTCTTCTCCTCGGCGCTCGGCACCCTCGCCGTCCCGTCGGGCGCGGTGAACCTCGCCGGCGGTGCGTCGGTCGAGGTCACCGGGTCGATCACGCCGGAGGCGGACGCCGCCGCCGGGCGCCAGCTGTTCGGCGAGATGAACCTCGTCTCGTCCGAGGGCGCGGTGCTCGGCACCGGGTCGGTGCTCGTCGGGGGGACCCCCGCGACCAGCTGACCCCGTGGTCAGGAGGGCCCCGTCGGCAGCCGCCGGCGGGGCCCTCCCGCGTCCGCGCCGCCCCGCGTGCGAGAGTGCGCGGGTGAGCGCGACGGCGGACGGCCAGCACCGCGAGGTGCTCCGGCTCGCCGTCCCGGCCTTCCTCGCCCTCGTCGCCGAGCCGCTCTTCCTCCTCGTCGACTCGGCGATCGTCGGCCGGCTCGGGGTCGAGCCGCTCGCCGGGCTCGGGGTCGCCAGCGCCGTGCTGCTCACCGCCGCGAACGTCTTCGTCTTCCTCGCCTACGGCACGACGAGCGTCGTCGCCCGGCAGCTGGGGGCGGGCTCGCGCGCCGGCGCCGTCGGGGCCGGCATCGACGGCACCTGGCTGGCGGTGGTCCTCGGCGCCCTGACGACGGCCCTCGTCGGGTTCGGCGCCCGGCCGCTCGCCGCGCTGTTCGGGGCCTCGGCCGACGTTGCCGACCAGGCGGTGACCTACCTGCGGGTCTCCGCCCTCGG
Source organism: Phycicoccus sonneratiae (assembly GCF_016887965.1). Classification (GTDB taxonomy): domain Bacteria; phylum Actinomycetota; class Actinomycetes; order Actinomycetales; family Dermatophilaceae; genus Phycicoccus; species Phycicoccus sonneratiae. Next base: position 1,122 of record NZ_JAFDVD010000028.1, on the reverse strand, counting down.
CCTCCCGGCGATGCTCGTCGTGCTCGCGACGACGGGGGTCCTGCGGGGCCTGCAGGACACGCGCACCCCGCTCGTCGCCGCGCTCGGCGGCTTCACCGCGAACGCCCTGCTCAACGTCTGGTTCGTCCACGGGCTCGGGTGGGGCATCGCCGGGTCGGCCTGGGGCACCGTCATCGCGCAGAACGGGATGGCGGTCGCGCTCGTCGTCGTGCTCGTCCGCGAGGCCGGGCGCCACCGGGTCCCGCTGCGGGCGCACCCCGGGCGGGTGCTCGCCGCCGCGCGGGGCGGGGTGCCGCTGCTCGTGCGCACCCTCGCGCTGCGGGCCGTGCTCGTCCTCACGACGTGGGTCGCCGCCGGGCTGGGCGACGTGCCGCTCGCGTCGTACCAGGTGACGGCGACCATCTGGTCCTTCCTCACCTTCGCCCTCGACGCCCTCGCCATCGCGGCGCAGGCCATCACCGGGCGGGCGCTCGGCGCCGGGGACCTCGCGACGACCCGCGCGGCGACCCGGCTCATGGTCCGCTGGGGCGTCCTCGGCGGGGTGGTGCTCGGGCTCGTCGTCCTCGTCGCCCGCCCCTGGGTGGGTCCGCTCTTCACGCCCGACGCCGGGGTGCAGGCGGCGATCGCCGCGGGGCTGGTCGTCGTCGCGCTCGGCCAGCCGCTCTCCGGGTTCGTCTTCGTCGTCGACGGCGTCCTCATCGGGGCGGGCGACGGGCGCTGGCTCGCCGGGGCGATGCTCGCGACCCTCCTCGCCTACCTGCCGGTCGTGCTCGGGGTGCACCTCGCCGGCGACTGGCTGCTCCAGGGCGGGTCGGCGCGCGGGACGTCCGATGCCGTCACCTGGCTCTGGGTCGCGTTCACCGTCTTCATGGCCGTGCGCGGCACGCTCATGTGGATGCGGGTCCGCACCGACCGGTGGATGGTCGTCGGCGCCACCCGCTGAGGGCGAGGGCGGCCGTCGGCCCGACGGGTCGAGGTGAAAGAGGTCCCGCATCCGGTCTGTCCTGTGAAGGGACATGTCTGACACTTCGGAGGAGACATGTCTGACAGGTCAAGTGTCTCGCTCGATGCGGATGTAGTCACGGGCGCATCGGGGCTTGCCGAGGAACGTGGTCCGGTTCA
>NZ_JAFDVD010000027.1 GCF_016887965.1 Phycicoccus sonneratiae | reverse complement strand
GGGCGGCCCGCATCGGGGGCGCGACCTTCACCGCCGACACGCGGTCGCTGCGGCTCGAGGTCGCCGCCCCGGTCCGGCGCGGGCGCGGGCGGCCCCTGCGGCCGCACGGCCGGCGCGGCACCGTCCTCGCCCGCGACCTGCTCGGCCTGCGGCGCCAGCCGCTCCTCGCCGTCGGGGGCGCCCGGGCGGCCACCGTGCTGTGGGAGCTGGGGTACGGCGGGCGGGTCGTGCTCCTCGGCGCCGCGGAGCACCCGCCGTACGAGCGGCCGCCGCTGTCCAAGGGCTACCTCCTCGGCGACGACCCGTTCGAGAAGGCCCTGGTCCACCCGCTCGGGTGGTACGCCGAGCACGACGTCGACCTCCGCCTCGGGGTCACCGCCACCGGGCTCGACACCGACGCCCACGTCCTCACCACCTCCGCCGGCGACCTCACCTACGAGCGCCTCCTCCTCGCCACCGGCGCCGAGCCCCGGGTCCTCGACGTCGCCGAGGAGGCCGACGTCCCGGTCGCCTACCTGCGCACCCTCGAGGACTCCGACCGGCTCCGCGCGGCCTTCGGCGACGGGAAGCGGATCGCCGTCGTCGGCGGCGGGTGGATCGGCCTCGAGGTCGCCGCCGCGGCCCGTACCGCCGGGTCCGACGTCACCGTGTTCGAGATGGAGGACCTGCCGCTGCTGCGGGTGCTCGGCCCGACCGTGGCCGAGGTGATCGCCGACCTGCACCGCGAGCACGGCGTCGACCTGCGGCTCGGCACCGAGGTGACGGTGCAGGACCTCGAGGGCGCCGACCTCGTCGTCGCCGGCATCGGGGTGCGCCCCCGGGTCGACCTCGCGCACGACGGCGGCCTCGACGTCGACGACGGCGTGCTCGTCGACTCGCGGCTGCGCACCTCCGTCCCCTCCGTCCTCGCCGTCGGCGACATCGCCAACCACGCGCACCCGCGGCTCGGCCGGCGGATCCGGGTCGAGCACTGGGACACCGCGATCAAGCAGGGCAAGGTCGCCGCGCACAACCTCGCCGGCGGCGACGAGGAGTACGAGGAGATGCCCTACTTCTTCACCGACCAGTACGACCTCGGGATGGAGTACGTCGGCCGCGCCTCGGCCGAGGACGAGGTGGTCGTCCACGGCAGCCTCGAGGACCGTGAGTTCCGCGCCTACTGGCTGAGCGACGGCGACGTCGTCGCCGCGATGCACGTCAACGACTGGGACGCGAGCGACGTCATCAAGGAGGCCGTCGAGTCCGGCGAGCTGCCCGACGAGGAGGCGTGATGACCCGCCCCGTGGCCCTCGTGCTCGGCGTGGTGCTCGTCCTCGTCGGCCTGCTCTGGACCGGTCAGGGGCTCGGGTGGATCGGCGGCAGCCCGATGACCGGCGTCACGCTGTGGGCCGTCGTCGGGCCGGTCGTCGCCCTCGTCGGGCTGCTCGTCGCGCTGCGCGGCGGACGGGGCCGCACGCCCCGCGCCTAGCGACGCCGCCGCCGACGCGGCTCAGGGGTGCAGCGCGTCGAACTCGGCCTCGGAGACGACCTCGTCGTCGGCGTCGAGCCGCACGTGGGCGAGCAGGGTCTGGACGACGCGCAGCGCGGCCGCGGCCCGCTCGCCCCAGTCCGAGAGGTAGCTGAACTGCCACCACCACAGCGCCTCGAGCGGCCGGCCCGCCTCGTGGTGCTGGAGGCCGTGGGCCAGCGCGCCGGCGACCGCGACGAGGTCGTTGGACACCGACCCGACGCCGAGCTCGGGGGTGGTCAGCGGGTCGACGACGTCGGCGTACTCGTCGAGGCCCTCGAAGAGGTTGGCCAGGCCCTCGCGCAGCGGGGCGAGCTCGGGGTCCGGGGTGTCGGGCTCGAAGCGCTCCTCGGGCACGACGTCCTGGACGGCCCCGAGCCGGGCGCCGGAGACGAGCACCTGGGACAGGGCGAGCAGGAGCATCGGAAGGGCGGCGTCGGGGGCCTCGCCGGCGGCCAGCTCGCGCAGCGTCGTGAGGTAGGTGCGGGCGTCCATCGCCGTCTCGTCGGCGAGGTCGGCCCAGTCGGCGGCGACGGCCTGCGTCGCCTCTCCGGTCGTGGTCCCGGGCCCGGTCGTCGTCTCAGGCACCGATGAGCCTCCGTCCCTCGAAGGCCCGCCCGAGCGTGACCTCGTCGGCGTACTCGAGGTCGCCACCGACCGGCAGGCCGGACGCGAGCCGGGTGACCCGCGGGACCCCGATGTCGCGCAGCATCCGCGAGAGGTAGCTGGCGGTCGCCTCGCCCTCGAGGTTGGGGTCGGTGGCGATGATGACCTCGGTGACCGCGCCGTCGCCGAGCCGGGCGAGCAGCTCGCGGACCCGCAGGTCCTCCGGGCCGATGCCGTCGATCGGGCTGATCGCGCCGCCGAGCACGTGGTAGCGGCCGCGGAACTCACGGGTCCGCTCGATGGCGACGACGTCCTTCGGCTCCTCGACGACGCAGATGGCCGACTCGTCGCGGCGGGGGTCGGCGCAGATGCGGCAGCGCTCGGCCTCGGCGACGTTGAAGCACACCTCGCAGAAGCGCACCCGGGCCTTGACCTCGGACAACGCGTGCGTCAGGCGCTCGACGTCGGCGGGGTCGGCCTGGAGCAGGTGGAAGGCGATGCGCTGGGCACTCTTGGGACCGACACCCGGCAGCCTGCCGAGCTCGTCGATGAGGTCCTGGACCGCGCCTTCGTACACGCCCCCGAGCCTACGGCCTACGGGCCGTGGAGGGGCGACGAGCCGCGCCGCGCGCGCTCAGGCGGGGGCGAGCCGGTAGCCGCCGGCCTCGTCGAGCGCGGCGGTGACCTCGGCGTCGGTGAGGTCGCGGTCGGCCGTGACGGTGACCGTGGACGCACCGTCGGCGACGACCTCGACCCCGACCTCGCGGACGCCGTCGAGGGCGGTCAGCTCGTCGGTGACGGCCTGGGCGCAGTGCCCGCAGGTGAGCCCGGTGGCGCGGAACTCCTGGGTGGTGGCCATGCGGGGTCCTCTCGTGCTGTGGATACCTCCCCCCAGTATCCGCCCGGCCGGCTCAGATGCCGACGGCGGCCCCGGTGTTCTCCGGCGGGAGCTCGTTGTGCGTGTCGGCCCGCTCCTGCCCGGTGAGCCCGGCGATGGCGTCCATCACCTCGTCGGTGAGCAGCCGGCGCGCCCTGCCGGCGGGCATCCCGGCGTACGGCTCGGGGCTGATCGGGGGCCCGAACGAGACCCGGACCCTCGCGCCGGGCCGCGGGAAGCTCGAGCCGACCGGCTGGACCTCGTCGGTGCCGACCAGCCCGACGGGCACGACCGGCACGCCGGCCGTGAGCGCCAGCCAGGCGACGCCGGTGCGTCCCTTGTAGAGCCGGCCGTCGCGCGAGCGCGTGCCCTCGGGGTAGATGCCGAAGGCCCGCCCGGCGCGCAGCACCTCGAGGGCGGAGTCGAGCGACTCCTGGGCCGCCCGCGAGGAGTGCCGGTCGACGGGGATCGCCTCGATGGCCTCGAAGAAGCCGCGGCGGACCGTGCCGCCGATCCCGGTGCCGGTGAAGTAGTCGGACTTCGCGAGGAAGCTGACCGGGCGCGGCGCGACGATGGGGATGGCGAAGGAGTCGATGAAGGACAGGTGGTTGCTCGCGAGGATGACGCCGCCGGTGCGCGGCACGTGCTCGGTGCCGGTGATGGTGGGCCGCCAGACGAGCTTGGCGGTCGGGGCGGTGACGAGGTGGCCGACGCGGTAGGCGAGCCGGCTCACCGCGGGTCCTCGTGGATGACCGTGCCGCCGAGGATGCGCTCGACGACCGGCACGCCGACGTCGGTGGCGTCGTCGATGGACTCGTCGTCGTCGCTGATCGCGGTGTCGTCGACGACGTGCGGCGCGACCTCCTCCTGCTCCTGCTCGGCGGCCACGGCGGCCTTCGCCTGCTCGAGCGGGCTGGCCCAGGCCGGCGCGGACTCCGGGGGCGGGGGCGCGTCGGACCAGCTGGGGGCCTCGGAGCGGGGGGCGGCCGGGGCCACCCCGACGTCCTGCACCGGCGCGGCATCCGGGGCGGGCGCCTGGGGGGCCTCGAACGCGGGCGCGGTTGCGGCAGTGGGCGGCTCGGGCGGGGGCGCGACGTCGCCGGGGACACCCTCGACCCGGGCGTCGACCCCGAGGACGTCGATGAGCGCCTGCCGCACGTACTCGGCGTGGGCGCCGCGGCGGAAGGTCTCGGCGAGCCCGGTGGTGGAGATGGCGAGGACGACCCGCTGGCCGTCGTACTCCTGGATCTGGGCGTTCTGGGCGACGAAGGTCCAGGTGACCCGCTTGTTGCGGCTCAGCCACTCGAGGACGTCGGGCCACGAGCGGCGCAGGGCGTCGGTGTCGATGCCGCCGGGACCCTTGGCCGCCGCGGGCGCCGGGGCGGGGGCCACGACCGGGGCCGGGGAGGGCACCGCCTCCGGGGTGGCCGGCGGCGGGGGCGCGGGCTCCTCGGTGCGGGCGGGCCCGGGCTCCTCGAGCGTGGGCCGCTGCGGCTCGGTGGGCCGCTGCGGCTCGGCCGGGGCGGACGTCGGCGCCGGCGAGGGCGCGGCGACCGGGGCGGGTGCCGGCGCGGCGACCGGGGCGGGCGGCAGCGGCGGCGGGGCCGGGGCGCCGGCGGCCGGCGTCGGCACCCCGCCGACGTCGAGCCGCCGCTCGAGCCGGTCGAGGCGTGCGGCGTACCCGGCCTCCCCCGCCGCCCCCGGCAGGAGGATGCGGGCCGCGATGAGCTCGAGCTGGAGCCGGGGCGCCGTCGCGCCCGTCATCTCGGTGAGCCCGGCGTTGACGACGTCGGCCGCGCGGGAGAGCGCACCGGCGCCGAAGGCCGCCGACTGGCGGCGCATCCGCTCGAGCTGGTCCTCGGGCAGGTGGCGCAGCACCTGGGCGGCCCCCTCCTGCACGGCGGCGACGACGATGAGGTCGCGCAGCCGCTCGAGGAGGTCCTCGACGAAGCGCCGGGGGTCCAGGCCGGTCTCGACGACGCGGTCGATGGCCCGGAAGACCGCCGCGGCGTCGCCGACGGCGAAGGCGTCGACGGTGGCGTCGAGGAGCTCGCCGTCGGTGAACCCGAGGAGCGCGGCCGCCGACTCGTAGGTGAGCCCGGCGTCGTCGGAGCCGGCCATCAGCTGGTCGAGGACCGAGAGCGAGTCGCGCACCGAGCCGCCACCGGCGCGCACGACGAAGGACAGCACGCCGGGGGCGACCGGTACGGCCTCCTTGGCGCAGAGCTCCTCCATGTAGGACTGGAGCCGGGCGGGGGGCACGAGCCGGAACGGGTAGTGGTGGGTGCGCGAGCGGATGGTGCCGATGACCTTTTCGGGCTCGGTGGTCGCGAAGATGAACTTCACGTGCTCGGGCGGCTCCTCGACGATCTTCAGCAGGGCGTTGAAGCCCTGCGAGGTGACCATGTGGGCCTCGTCGATGATGTAGATCTTGTACCGGCTCTGGGCGGGACCGTAGGACGCCCGCTCGCGCAGGTCGCGGGCGTCGTCGACGCCGCCGTGGCTCGCGGCGTCGATCTCGATGACGTCGACCGTGCCGGCCCCGCCGCGGGCCAGGGCCACGCACGAGTCGCAGGTGCCGCACGGCTCGGGGGTCGGGCCGTTCTCGCAGTTGAGGCAGCGGGCGAGGATGCGCGCGCTCGTGGTCTTGCCGCAGCCGCGCGGGCCGGAGAAGAGGTAGGCGTGCCCGACCCGTCCCGTCCGCAGCGCCTGCATGAGGGGCTCGGTGACGTGCTCCTGCCCGATGACGTCGGCGAACGTCTCGGGCCGGTAGCGGCGGTAGAGGGCGGTGCTCACCTCCCCGACCCTAGCCGTCGTGACGGACACCCGGCACGCCCGTCCCGCCCCCTGGGGACGGCCGTGGGATGAGAGGGTGGCCGACGTGACCGGCACCCTCGTCGAGGCCCTCGAGGCCGCCAAGGACGTCGACGGCGCCGTCCTCCTGCCCCCCACCTCGTTCGCCGCGCAGCCGGGCACCTGCGTGGTGCTCCGCGGGCCGAACGGCGCCGGGAAGACCACCCTGCTGCGCCTCGTCGCCGGCCTCACGGCGCCCACCGCGGGCACGGTCACCCTCGACGGCGTGGTCGCCGACGAGCGGGACGCCGCCACCCGGGACGCCGTCGCCGCGCTCGTCGGGCCTCCGGCCACCTACCGCGACCTCACGCTGCGCGACCACCTGACCCTCGTCGACGCCACGTGGGGCCGCGACCCCGCCACCTGCGACGAGCGGGTCCACGCGGCCCTCGACCGGTGGGGCGTCACCCACCTCGACGAGCGCTTCCCGCACGAGCTGTCCTCCGGGCAGGCGCACCTGTTCCACCTGTCCCTCACGTGGTTCCGGCCGGCCCGCCTCCTCGTCCTCGACGAGCCCGAGCAGCGCCTCGACGACTCCCGGCGCCTCCTGCTCGGCCGCCTCGTCCGCGAGCGCTGCGCCGAGGGCACCACCGTCGTGATGGCCTGCCACGACCCCGCGGTCACCGAGGCCGTCGCCGACGCCGTCGTCGACCTGCCGGACGCGACGTGAGCGACGTCGTGCCCGACCGCGAGCGGTTCGAGGACGCCTCGCACGTCCTCCACGGGCCGGCGGGCTCGACGGCCTGGCGCCAGCTGCTCTACGTCCTCTACGTCGTCGCCATCCTCACCGGCCTCTACGGGTTCACCGTGACGCGGGCGGTCGTCGAGGTCTACGGGCCGGGGTGGCGGGCCGCCGGGGCGACCGGCCCGGTCGCCGCCGGCGGGGCCGTGCTCGTCGTCGTCGCGCTCGTCCTCGCCCACCTCGTCGGCCGCCGGCGCGGCCCGGTCACCCCCGACCCGGCGTGGGTCGACCTCGTCGTCGCGTCGTCGGTCGACCGGGCGCTCACCCTTCGTGAGTCGTGGCTCGTGCCGTGGCTGACCCTCCTCGTGGCCGGCGGCCTCGTCGGCGGCGTCGGGGGTGCCGCGCTCGTCGGCGGCGGGGCGACCGGGCCGCTCGCCCTGCCGGTGGGCTTGGTCGGCGGGCTGCTCGTCGGGGCCGGGCTCGCCGGCTCGTGGCTCGCCGGGCAGGTCGCGGCCGACCCGGCGGGAGCGCCACGGCGCGGACCGGCCGCGGTCGCCGGCGTCCTGCGCACCCGGGCCACCCTGCGCGGCCTCGGGGTCGAGGGCCTGCGCGCGCACAGCCTGCGGGCGGCCCGCATCGGGGGCGCGACCTTCACCGCCGACACGCGGTCGCTGCGGCTCGAGGTCGCCGCCCCGGTCCGGCGCGGGCGCGGGCGGCACCTGCGGCCGCACGGCCGGCGCGGCACCGTCCTCGCCCGCGACCTGCTCGGCCTGCGGCGCCAGCCGCTCCTCGCCGTCGGTGGCGCCCTGCTCGTCGCCCCGGGCGCGGCGGCGACGGGATGGGTCGTCGCGGCGCACCCGCCGGTGGCCGTCGCGGTGCTCGGGGTCCTCGGTCTCCAGCTCGGGGCGGGGGTCGTCGCCGAGGGCCTGCGGCTGCACGGCGACACCCTCGGCGCCCCGCGCCTGCTTGGCGGCTCGGTGCGCGGCCAGGCGCTGGCGCACACCGGCACCCCCGCCCTCCTCCTGCTGCTCCTCGGCGCACCGGTGGCGGCGGTGACGGCGGGGGCGCTCGCGGGACCGGTGGCTGCCGCCGGGGCCGTGCTCGCCGTGGTCGGTGTCGCTGTCGTGGTGCTCGCCGGGCTGTGGCTCGCCTCGTTCCGGGGACAGCCGCCGATGAGCGCCTTCGGCGCCGGCAACGGGGCTTCGACGCTGCTCGCGTGGTGGGCCTGGCCGCGGGTCGTCGCCGTCACGGCCGGGGCGGTGGTCCTCGTCCGGCTGGCCCGGCTCGGGGCGGGGGAGGCCGGACCGCTCTCGGTCGCCGTGGTCGTCGTCGTGCTCGCCGTCCTCGTCCCGGTCGCCGACGGCGCCCTCACCCGGGCGGCGGCCGCACACCGGGGCTGACCCGAGGGACGGGACCCGTCGTCCGCGCGGCCCGGCGCGACGTACGCTCGGGGGGTGCGCATCGACGTCTGGTCCGACATCCTCTGCCCGTTCTGCCACCTGGGACGGCGCCACCTCGAGCTCGCCCTCGAGCAGTTCGAGCACGCCGACGAGGTCGGGGTCGTCTGGCACAGCTTCCAGCTCGACCGCAACGCGGCGGCCGTCGACGACACCCCGCAGATCGACCGGATCGCGCAGAAGTACGGCGTCCCGCGCGAGCAGATGGTCGCCCAGCACGAGCAGATGGCGCGCGACGCCGCCGAGGTCGGCCTCGACTTCCAGTGGGAGCGGCTGGTCGGCGGCAACTCGTACGACGCCCACCGGCTGATCCACCTCGCCCGCTCGCTCGACCTCGAGGGCCCGGTCACCGAGCGGGTCCTGCGCGCCTGGTACTCCGAGGGCGCGGCCGTCGGCGACCACGAGACGCTCGTCCGGCTCGGTGTCGAGGGCGGGCTCGAGGAGGAGGCCGTCCGGGCGCTGCTCGCCGGCGACGACTTCGGCATCGACGTCCGCACCGACGAGGCGCTCGCCTCCCAGATCGGCATCACGTCGGTGCCGATGTTCGTCCTCGACCAGAAGTACGGCGTCACCGGCGCCCAGCCGGTCGAGGCGCTGCTCCAGGCCGTCCGGCAGGTGTGGGACCTCCAGGGCACCGAGCCCGAGGTGCCCGCCGCCGGCGGGGGCTGCGGGGGCGGGTGCTGCGGCGGGGCCTGCGGCTCCGGCGGCGGCGCCGAGGAGGCCGTCGCCGACGAGGCGGCCGGTGGCTGCGGGTGCGGCGCGGGCGGCTGCGGCGGCGCCTGCGGCCCCGAGGCGCACGACCACGCCGGCGAGCCGGAGCCCACCACCGCCCGCTGACGGGGCCTTCCGCACCTCCCGCCCGGTCGAGGTGAAACCCGACCCCGATCCGGTCGCCCATCACCTCGACCGACCTCACGGCCACCCCGGTCGAGGTGAAACCCGACCGTCAGACGGTCGGACATCACCTCGAACCCGCCGCGGGAGACGAGGACACCCCGCGTACCTGGAAGAGCCCACCTGCCCTTGCTGCATTCCTGCCCTGGGGGAGTTCAGTGGGGTACCACCACGCGGGGTGCCGACCACGATCGTACGGGGCCGACCCCGGGCGGCGGAAATCCCGGACCACCACCCCACACCCCGGCGCCCGCGCCTCCCCGCCGGTCGAGGTCGCGCGACATGCGGACGATCGGGCGCGCGCACCGGCGTGTCGTGGGACCTCGACCGGCCATCGCGCGTCCCGCGCACGCGCTGTGGTCCGGCGCCCCACGACCACGGCGGATCTGTGGGTGCACCGAACACCCCCCTCGCGCGCCCACGGGCCTACCGTCGCGTCCCATGTCCGACACCGTCGTCAGCCAGAGCCCCGGCACCGCGCCCTCCGCGCCGTCCCGGACCAACATCGTCAAGATCGTCTTCGCCAGCGTCGTCGGCACCGCCGTCGAGTGGTACGACTTCTTCCTCTACGGCTCCGCGGCCGCCCTCGTCTTCGGGACCCTGTTCTTCCCCGAGTCCGACCCGCTGACCGCCACCCTCCTCGCCTTCGGGACGTACGCGCTCGGCTTCGTCGCCCGCCCGCTCGGCGGCATCGTCTTCGGCCACTACGGCGACAAGGTCGGGCGCAAGAAGATGCTCGTCGTCTCGCTGCTGATGATGGGTGGCGCGACCGTGGCCATCGGCCTGCTGCCGACCTACGCGACCATCGGCGTCGCGGCCCCGATCCTGCTCCTCGTGCTCCGCCTGCTCCAGGGCTTCGCCGTCGGCGGCGAGTGGGGCGGTGCGGTGCTCATGGTCGCCGAGCACGGCAAGGACGAGCACCGCGGCTTCTGGTCGAGCTGGCCGCAGGCCGGCGTCCCCTTCGGCAACCTCCTCGCCACCGGCGTCCTCTGGGTCCTCGCGCTCTTCCAGTCCGACGAGGCCTTCAACGCGTGGGGCTGGCGCATCCCGTTCCTGCTGTCGGCGGTCATGGTCCTCATCGGCCTCTGGGTCCGCTTCAGCCTCGAGGACGCCCCCGTCTTCGCCGAGGCCAAGGCCGAGCTCGAGGCCACCGACACCAACCACCTGCCGATCCTCGAGGTCGTCAGGCGCTACCCCAAGGAGGTCCTCCTGGCGATGGGGATGCGGATGGCGGAGAACATCTCGTACTACATCTTCACGATCGTCGTCATCACCTACGTCACGACCTACCTCGACGCGAAGAAGGGCATCGTCCTCGGGGCGCTGCTCGCCGGCGCCGCGATGCAGTCGGTCCTCATCCCGCTCATCGGGGCGCTGTCGGACCGGGTCGGCCGACGCCCGCTCTACCTCGTCGGCGCGGTCGGGGTCGGGGTGTGGGGCTTCCTGTACTTCCCGCTCGTCGACACCCTGAGCGGCCCGAAGATCATGCTCGCGACGCTCGTCGGACTCTTCTTCCACGCCCTGATGTACTCGCCGCAGGCCGCGTTCTTCTCCGAGCTGTTCGGCACCTCGGTGCGCTACACGGGCGCCTCGGTCGGCTACCAGCTGGCGTCGATCTTCGCCGGGGCCCTCGCGCCGATCATCGCCGTCAAGCTGCTCGGCGACGTCGACACGAAGAACACCACCGCCGTCGCGGTCTACCTCGCGGTCGCCGCGGCGCTGACGGTCGTCTCCGTGCTCCTCGCCAAGGAGACCCGGGCCTCCTCCCTCCGGCACGACCGGGTGGTCACGACGACCCGCGACTGACACCGCACCCCCGGCGACGGGGCCCGGTCCGAGCACTCCTCGGGCCGGGCCCCGTCGTCCGTGTGATGGCCCGATCGGGCCCTTGACGTGCAGCGATGCCAACCGACAGGCTGTCCCCCGGCGCCACACGTGACCTGGGTCACATCGCGGTGCCGCGACCACCACCGGCCGCGACACCGTCCTCTGGGAACCGTCGCGGCCTCGAGGCCGCGGACTGCAGGGAGTCCTCATGACACGACCACCACGGCTGCTCGCCGCCCTCGGCACGGCCACCGCACTGCTGCTCCTCCTCCCGCCGGCGGGTGCCTCCGCGCACCGCGGCCACCCGAAGCCCCCCACGCCGGTCGTCCTCGCGGACACGTTGGCCGCGCCCTTCAACCTCGACATCTCGAACGGCAGGGTCTACCTCGCCGACGGCGGACTCGGGGTCGTCGGGAGGCTCGGACGGGGAGGGGCCGTCGACCCGATCGCCACCGACCAGCCCGGCGCCTCCGGCGTGGCCCGCTCCCGCGACGGCAGGCGGCTCGCGTGGACGACCACCGTCACCGACCCGGACACCTTCGAGAACGCCGAGAGCGGGCTGACCATCTCCGGGCCCGGGAGCCGGATGGTCCACGCCGACACGCACGCGTTCGAGGCCGCGCGCAACCCCGACGGCCGCTACCACTACGGCGTCCGGAACCCGAGCCAGTGCGTCGCCGACGCGTTCACCGCGGCCGGCTTCCCGTACGACTACATGGGCGGGGTCGACTCGCACGCGTACTCGGTCGCCGCGTACGACGGCGCCTGGGTCGTCGCCGACGCCGGGGCCAACGCGCTGTTCTCGGTCTCGAACTCGGGCCGCGTGCGCACCCTCGCGGTGCTGCCGCCGCAGCCGCTGGAGCTCACCGCCGAGATGGTCGCCGCGCTCGGGCTGCCGTCGTGCGTCGCCGGCGTCACGTACTCCTTCGAGGCCGTGCCCACCGACGTCGAGGTCGGCCGGGACGGGTGGCTCTACGTCACGACGCTGCCGGGTGGCCCCGAGTCGCCGGTCCTCGGCGCGCGCGGGTCGGTCTACAAGGTGAACCCGCACACCGGTGCGGTCCGCCGGGTCGCCACCGGCTTCCTCGGCGCGACGAACCTCGCGCTCGGGAAGCACGGCGAGATCTACGTCGCCGAGCTCTTCGCGGGCCAGGTGTCGACCGTGCGCCACGGGAAGCCCGTGCCGTACGTCTCGCTGCCGGGCGTCGTCGCCGTCGAGTCCGACTGGTACGGCGACCTCTGGGCCGCCACCCTCGGCAACGAGGACCCGCCGGCGCCGGGCACCATCGTGCGCATCACGCACGGGAAGGTGCACCACGAGGCGACCATCCGGCGCTGAGCGCCCCGGGACGGGGAGGGCGCGGAGCGGGGCCGCGCCCTCCCTCGTCGATTTCGGTCGGGCGGGGGTCGTCGCGGATGATGGGGGCCCCGACCCGGAAGGTCCCATGACCCCGCTCACGCTGTACCCCGCCCTCGCCCGTGCCGAGGCGGTGACGTGGGCGCTGCTCCTCCTCGGGATGGTGCTCAAGTACGTCACGCGCACCACGGAGCTCGGGGTCTCGGTCTTCGGCCTGGCGCACGGCGTGGTCTTCCTCGCCTACGTCCTCGTGACGGTCCTCGTCTGGGTCGACCAGCGCTGGTCGCGGCGCCTCGGGCTGCTCGCCCTCGCCGCGGCGATCCCGCCGTTCGCCACCGTCGGCGTCGAGCGGCTCGTGACCCGGCGCGAGGGGCTCGCCAACCGCTGGCGCCTCGGTCCGGGCGGCGAGGCACCGGGGCACGTCGGCGAGCACGTGCTGGCCCGCGCCCTCGCCCGCCCCGTCGTCGCCACCGTGGTCGGGGGCGCGCTCGTGCTGCTGGCCACCGCCGCCCTGCTCGTCGTCGGCCCGCCGGCGCCCCCGGGGTCGGGGGCCTGACGCGCCACCCTCGGCTGCCGGCTCAGGGGCGGACCACCCACAGCCAGTGGGTCCCGTCGGCGAGCCCGGTGAGGGCGGCCGACAGCACGAGGGACCCGAGGATCGCGACGACCAGCCCGACCCATCCGCGCTGCCGGGTCGGCGATTCGGCGCTCGGGGGGTCGGCGTCCGCCGCCACCGCCTCCGACGGAGACGGCGCGGCGGGGCGCAGGCCCTCGAGCACCGCGTAGGCCAGCACCCCCGCGCCGAGCGTGACCGACCCCTGCCAGAACCAGAACCACCGGGTCCCCCGCGTCGGCACCGGCCCGACGAGCACCGCCCCGAGGAAGACCAACCCGAGCGCGAGGGCCGGGAGGCCCGAGACGTCGTCCGGCCCACGCGCGATCTCGGCGAGCTCGGGCTGGCCGAGGGCCGGTCGGACGCCCGCCTCCCGCAGCCGGGCGACGGCCTCGGAGGACGGGGCGCGGTGGGGGTCGACGACGCGCATCCGGGACAGCGGGGAGTCGACGAAGTACGCGAGCGCCTCACGGCCCGGCAGCATCGGCTGATCGTGGTCGACCTCGCCATCCTGCCGGGCGGCCGGCACGCCGTAGTTCGGGAAGGACACCCAGCCCCGACCGACCGACGACCCGTCGAGGGTGATGATGCGCCACGTGACCACCCGGCCCGCGGCGAGGTCGTCGGAGAAGCGGTCCGGGGAGACCACCCGCAGCTGGTTCGCGGTCGCGAGGGCGACGAACGCGACCCACAGCAGCACGAGGACGGCACCGAGCACGCGACGGCCCACGGCGGACGGCACGCGCGAGGGCGCGCGGCTCAGGGGCGGAGCAGCCACAGCCAGTGGGTGTTCGAGGCGAGCAGGTCGGCCGACGCGGCGACGACGAGCGAGCCGAGGATCGAGATGCCCAGGCCCCGCCAGCCGCCGAGCCGGGCCGGCGCCCCGACCGTGCCCGGCGCCGGGGCGGGCCGCAGCTGCTCGAGCATCGCGTAGGCGAGCACCCCGAGGCCGAAGGTCACCCACGTCTGCCAGAACCAGAACCACCGCGTGCCGCGGGTCGGCGCGCGACCCCCCACGATCGAGCCCAGGGTGAGGAGCAGCAGCGGCGCGCCGGCCCAGGCCGTCCAGTTCTGCCGACGGTCCGCGGTGACCGACGGGGCGTCCTCGAGCCGCTCGAGCGTCGGCACCCCGGCGGCGAGCAGCCGCTCGCGGACGTCCGGCGGACCCACGGTGAGGCCGTTAGGGTCGAGCACGCGGGCGGGGGCGAACCACCCGTCGGTCCAATAGGCGATGGCCGGGGAGCCCGGCTCGGAGAAGGCGGCGTCGACGTCGTCGGTCACGTCCGTCAGCGAGTACTCGACGCCGTGGCTCCAGGCTCGCCCGTCGTCGGAGGTGTCGAGCTGGACGACCCGCCAGGCGACGACTCGGCCGGCCGCGAGGTCGTCGACGAGCCGGTCGGAGGTGACCAGCCGGGTCTGGGTGAGCAGCGTGAGGACGAGCCAGGCGACCCAGAGCGCCACGAGGACCGCCCCGAACGCGCGGTCGCCGCGGAGCCGGCCCACCCGCCCGCTCGCCTCGGTCGTCCCACCGGGTGGCCGTGCCACCGTCCCCGTCGCCCCCGTGCTGCTCATGGGGTGATGGTGGCAGCGCGCCGCCCCGGGTGTCGAGAGGACCTGCGCGTTCTCGCGACGGACCCGGGCGCCCCCGACCGATTTCGGGTGCGGCGTCGGCTCCGGTAGCCTCCTCCGCGGAGGATTCGCATAGTGGCCTAGTGCGCACGATTGGAAATCGTGTTGGGATAAAACCCTCGGGGGTTCAAATCCCCCATCCTCCGCCACTCACGACGAGCCCCGCGCGCCAGCGCGGGGCTTCGTCGTGTGTGGCGGACGGAGGGGGATGCCGGGAGCGGAGTGCGGGACCGAGGGACGAGGTCACGCACCCCGCGGAGTCCCCCATCCTCCGACCCGTCGAGCCCGCGGGGACCTCAGGCGAGGGGCAGGCGCACGCCCACGCCGGTGCGCTCGTCGTGGAGCTCGACCAGGCGCTGCTCGTCGGGACCGGGCACCGGCCCGGAGGCGCTGATCAGCCGGCAGGTGGCGTACTCGACGGTGCGCGACTCGTACCGGTCGACCCAGCGCATCCAGCGCCGCTCGGCGGCCTCGTCGGCGCACGGCCACGAGACGTCGAGGGCCCGCCGACCCACGCGGAACGGCTTGGGTGTCAACCGGGCCCGGTAGCTGCCGTGCGTCGCGCACAGCTCGGCGTACAACGGGTCGCTGTCGAGCTCGGCGAGCAGCTGCGCCGCCCGCTCGGACCCCGGCGCGGCGTCGACCCCCGTGACGAGCACACGCAACCCGGCAGCCGTCCGGTACACCCGGACCCCCAGCTCGGGGTGGCGTCGCCCGAACTCCCAGACCGGTTCCGCCGCAAGGCACTCCGCGACGGACGGCGTCTCGGGGCCGGTCGCCGCGACCCGGATTCCGGTCGGGTCGGTGGGATCGGCGGGGTAGGCCTCGTAGCCGGTGTCGGGCGCGGGTGCCGGGCTCGGGGCCGACGGCGCGTCGAGCCCCGCCGCGTCCTCGCCCCCCGGTGCCATCGGCGTGGGGTCGGGACGCCCGAGGAACAGCCGGCGCAGGAACGACCCCGCCCCCCGGGACCGCGGGGCCGGGGCTGCCGACGCCTCCCCCGCGGGGGGCACCTCGTCCGCGAGCTCGGGCACGTCGACGTCGGCGACGAACAGGACGTCGGTGCACAGCACCTCGCAGCCCATCCGGTTGCGGGTGACGACCCCGACCCGCCGTCCATCAGCGGACTCGACGTCCTCGAGCACCGGCTCGCGCAGCGGGGTGCGCGGGTAGTAGCCGCGGGTGGCGGGCAGGCGACCCTCGCGCGCGACCCGGTCGAGGAGGTCCGCGAGCCGCTGCTCGCCGACCTGCCGGGCCTCCTCGTCGGAGGTGGTCGACCAGCCCCAGACCGACACCGGGCCGCCGGAGCGCCCGAGGTGCGGGCTGAAGCCCTCGACCCGCACCCAGTGCTGGGGGATGTCCATGGCGGCAGAGTCTGTCAGGCGCGGGGTGCGCCGACGTGCACGTACTCCGGGTGCCGCGGCAGGTCGCCCGTGGCGTCGAGGCGCGAGGCGAGGACGAGGGCGCCGTCGAGCGCCCCGCCGACCGAGCGGGTGACGTCGAGGCCGGCGTCGTGCACGACCTCGTCGAGGGCGCTGCGCACCGCGTCGGCGCGCAGCAGCCCTCCGGTGACGACGAGCCGGGGACGCTCCAGGCCGGCGGCCGCCGCGAGGAGCGACTCCCCGAGCGAGCGTCCCGCCGCGACGCAGACGCCCGCCGCGACGACGTCGCCGGACGCGGCGGCCGCCGTGACGAGCGGCGCGACCGAGGCCAGCGCCTCGGGGGCGTCGGCCCCGGTCATCACCCGGCGGGGCCAGGTCTCGCACGGCCCGAGCAGGTCCTGCGCGGCGTCGAGGAGGCCGGCCGACCCGCCGTCGACACCGTCCCGGGCCCGCAGCGCGACGCGCAGGCCCTCCATCCCGACCCACGCGGCCGAGCCCCGGTCGCCGAGCACGTGCCCCCAGCCGTCGACGCGGGTCCAGTGGTCGTCGAAGTCGGAGCCGAAGGCCACGGCGCCGGTGCCGGCCGCCACGACCGCGCCGGGGACGACCTCGCCGAGCGCCCCGACGAGGCTGGCGACCGCGTCGCTGACGACGGCGGTGCGCCGGGCTCCGAGCGCCGCCCCCACGGCGAGCAGGACGTCGGCCGGGTCGGCGAGGAAGAGCAGCCCGCGGGTCGACCAGCAGACGGCGTCCGGCCGGTCGACGCCCTCGGCGTCGAGGAGCGCGCGGGCGTCGGCGGCCAGGGCCGCGACGTCGAGCCCGGCGGCGCCGACCCGAGCCCCGGCCGCGCTGCGCGGCGGTCCGCCCACGCCGTCGCGGCACACGAGCAGTCGCAGGCCGCTGCCGCCGACGTCGACGGCCACGAGGGTGCTCACCCGCGCGAGCCGATCACTTGGACATGCCCGCGGTCAAGCCGGCGACGATCTGCCGGGTCGCGACGAGGAAGAGGGCGATGAGCGGCAGGGTCGTGATGACCAGCCCGGCGAAGACGGCCGCGTAGTTCGTCGCGTTCTCGCCGAAGAACTGCGTGAGGCCGACGGGCAGGGTGTACTTCGCGTCGTCGCGCAGCAGCACGAGCGGGAAGAGGAAGTCGTTCCAGATCGGGACGAACCGGAAGACCGCCACGGTGGCCAGGGCCGGCCGGACGAGCGGCACCATGATCCGCGAGAAGGTCTGCCAGGCGCTCGCGCCGTCGAGGGTCGCCGCCTCCTCGAGCTCCTCGGGCAGCTGCCGGAAGAACGTCGTGAGGACGAAGATCGAGAACGGCACGCCGGACGCCCCGTACAGCAGCGCCAGCCCGAGCCGGGAGTCGACGAGGCCGACCCCGTCGAAGAGGTAGAAGATCGGCAGGATCGCGAGGTGGATGGGCAGCATCAGCCCGGAGAGGAAGAGCGACTCCAGCCACCGGAAGATGCGCGAGCGACCCCGGGCCAGCGCGTACGACGCCATCGTCGCGACCGTCGTCGAGAGCACCACCGCGCCGAGCGTCACGAGCAGGCTGTTGCCGAAGTACGTCGCGAAGTTGCCTGCGGTCCAGGCCTCCTCGTACGCATCGAACGACAGCGGCCACGGCGCGCCGAGCGGGTTCGAGATGAGGTCGCCGTTGCTGCGGAACGAGCTGCTGAGCATGAGGAGCAGCGGCACGAGGGCGAAGGCGGCGTACACCCAGAGCGCGACGCTGGCCGTCCGCCCCCCGACGGGCGCGGTGCGGCCGCGCGCGCGCTGCCGGCGCGGGGCACCCGACCCGGGGCCGCCGTCTCCGGTGGCGGGGGTGACGTCCGCGGGCTCGTCGGCGGTGCCGATGCCGGCCGGGACGACGCTCACGCGGTGATCCTCCGCTCGTGCCGGCGCAGCACCGCGGTCGCGGCGTACGCCCCTCCGAAGATCAGGACGAAGAGCAGCGTGGCCAGCGCCGACGAGGTGCCGATGGCGTCGGTCGCCCCGGAGTCGAAGGCCGTCCGGTAGAAGAGCAGCGAGATGAAGTCGGTCGAGCCCGCCGGGTTGCCCGTCGAGCCGCCGAACGCGTAGGGCAGCGCGAAGGCCTCCATCGCGAAGATGAAGGTCAGCACGCTCACCGTGCCGATGGCCGGCACGAGGAGCGGGAAGGTGACCCGCCGGAAGGTCTGCGCGTGCGAGGCGCCGTCGACCCGGGCCGCCTCGGACAGCTCCTCGGGCACCCCGCCGAGCGCGGCCCCGTAGAGCAGGACCGGGAAGCCGATCCACTGCCAGACGCTGACGAGGATGACGACCCAGAGCGCGGTGTCCGGGTCACCGAGCCAGGGCAGCGCCCACGACTCGAGGCCGACCTTCGTCAGCAGGGTGTTGACGGGCCCGAAGGTCGGGGACAGCAGGAGCGTCCACAGGTAGCCGATGACGATCGGGCTGACGAGGTAGGGCATCGCGTAGAGCGTCTGGAGCGCCCGGCGGGTGCGGACCCGTCGGTGCAGCAGGAACGCGACGGTGAGCCCGATCGTGTTCTGCACGAGCATCGTCCCGACGAAGAAGAGGACGTTGTGCAGCAGCGCGCGGGGCAGGTCGGTGGTGAACGGTGCGCGCGTGAAGAGCGCCGTGAAGTTCTCGAGCCCGGCGAAGCCGCCGCGGGCGGTGCCCTGCCAGTCGTAGAACGCGTAGGAGAACGCGGTGACCATCGGGTAGAGGACGAACACCCCGAACAGCGCGAGGGCCGGGGTGACGAAGAGCAGTCCGGTACGTCGGTTCATGGCTTCCGGGGGGTGGGAGGTCGGTGACCGGCTCACCCAGCGGCCGGGCCTCGTGGGCGCCGGCCGCCGGGGTGGTCGGGGTGGGTCAGCTGGTGGGCTCGAACCAGGTCATCACACCGGAGTTCAGCTCGGTGCTGACGGTCTTGGCGTCCTTGCTGCCGAGGAAGAGCTCCTGGGCGCCCTTGCCGAGCAGGTCGGTGCCCGTCGGGGTGCCGTAGCGGAAGTCGGTGAGCAGGAGGTAGGGCGACCCGGTCTTGTCGTAGTCGTCCGCGACCTGCTTGAGCACCGGGTCGGAGTAGGTGACACCCGGGACGGCCGAGATCTGCTTGACCTCGTCGGCGACGAGCTGGCCGAACTCGGGGGTGGCCATCCACGTCACGAGCTCGGTGGCCTCCTCCTGGTGCGGCGACTTGCTGTTGACCGCGAAGTTGCCGTCGGCCCAGCCGGCCGTCGTGCCGGTGGCGCCGCTCGGGGCGCCGGAGGCCGGCGGCACCTGCATGACGCCGATCTCCATCTCCGGGTTGCCCTTCTGGAGGGTGGCGAGGTCGTAGGACCCGCCGGGGTACATCGCGGCCTTGCCCGACGTGAAGAGGGTCATCGCGTCGGTGACGGCGACACCGGTGACGCTCTTCGGCATGTACTTCTCGAGCTGCTTGAGCACCTCGACCGAGGCGACGAAGTCGGGGTCGGTGAAGTCCTTGGCGCCGGAGGTCACGGCCTCCTGGAAGTCGGCGCCGCCGAAGCGGGCACCGGCGAGCACCTCGTGGACGATCGGCAGGGTCCAGTCGTCCTTGGCCCCGACGGCGAGCGGCGTGATGCCCTTCTTCAGGAAGGTCTCGTTGGCGGCGATGAACTGGTCCCACGTGGTCGGGACCTGGACCCCGTTGTCCGAGAACATCTTCTTGTCGTAGAAGAGCACGGTCGCCTGGCGGGCGAGCGGCACGGAGTAGATCTTGCCGTCCTCCTTGCCCTTGGCGCTGGCGACGACGTTCTCGTCCCACGACGACAGGTCGACCTTGCCGTCGAGCGGGACGAGCGAGCCGGCCGCGACGGTGCCCTGGAGCTGGCCGTAGGAGCGCACCTGCGGCACGTCGGGCCCGTCCTTGCCGGCGAGGCCGGTGGCGAGGATCTTGTTGTACTCGGTGGCCTTGAAGGGCTTGAAGTCGACCGTGACGCCCGGGTGGGACTTCTCGTAGACGTCGAAGATCTTGTCGTACGCGGCCTTGTCCTCGACGCGCCAGGACCAGACGGTCAGCGTGGTGCCGTCGCCGTCGTCGCCGCCCGAGGACGACGAGGGCGCACACGCCGCGAGGGCGAGGACGCCCGCGCCGAGCGCGAGGGCGATCCGGCTCCGGGAGGTTCGGGTGGTCATGCGTGGTCTCCTGTCGGGACGGGGGCCAGGGGCCGGTGGGTGCTGCGGTGGGAGTCGGGGTCGGCGGGGACGCCACCGACGGCGGTGAGGGCGCGGGCGACCGAGCCGCCGTGGGTGGCGAGCGCGGTGCGGGCGGTCGCGGCGTCCACCCCGGCGAGGAGGGTGACGAGCGCCGGCTTCAGCTCGCCGTCGGTGGCCTCGAGCGCCGCACGGGCCTCGGCCTCGTCGGCGCCGCTCGCCTCACGGAGGATGCGCACGACGCGTCCGCGCAGCTTGGCGTTCGTCGCGACGACGTCGACCATGAGGTTGGACCAGGTGCGGCCGAGGCGGATCATCACCGCGGTCGAGAAGGCGTTGAGGACGAGCTTCTGCGCGGTACCGGCCTTGAGCCGGGTCGAGCCGGTGATCACCTCGGGGCCGGTGTCGACGGCGAGCAGGTGGTCGGCGAGGGCGGCGAGCTCCGGGTGCGGGTTCGAGGTGACGAGGGCGGTGACGGCACCGCGCTCGCGAGCCAGGGCGAGGGCGCCGCCGACGTACGGCGTGCGCCCGGACGCGGTGAGGCCGACCACGACGTCGCCCCCGCCCACGGCGTCGAGGTCGGCCCTCCCCCGGTCCGCGTCGTCCTCGACGTTCTCGACCGCGCGCAGCAGGGCCTCGGCCCCACCCGCGTGGTGCGCGACGACGAGCCCCGGTGGGGCGTTGAAGGTGGGGAGCAGCTCGGCGGCGTCGAGGACGGCGAGCCGACCCGAGGTGCCGGCCCCGACGTAGTGCACGGTGCCGCCCGCCCGGACGGCCTCGACGGCGGCGTCGACGAGGGCGGCGAGCGCGGGGAGGACCTCGGCCACGGCCGGTGCGACGAGCGCGTCCTCGGCGTTGAGCAGCCGGAGCACGTCGAGGGTGCCGAGGGCGTCGATGCCCACGGTGCCGGGATGCCGCTCCTCGGTGGGGGCGATGACGGTGGCCTCGGTGCTCACCCGAGCGATGTTACTTTCCTCCGTCCGAGTCCGCAATCCCGTGAATCAGTAACGGACGTGGTGCCCGGCGACGGCCTGCCGGGTGTGCTCGACGGCCGAGCGCGCGCGGGCGAGGTCGCGCTGGGCGACGGTGATGTAGAGGCAGTCGACGACCGTGAGCGCCGCGATGCGGCTCGCGGTGGCCCCGGAGCGCAGGCTCGACTCGCGGGCCGCGGTGGCCAGCACGTGGTCGGCCACCTCGGCGAGCCGGGAGACCGGGAAGTTCGTGATGGCGACGGTCGTCGCGCCCCGCGTCCGGGCGAGCTCGAGCGCCTCGACGGTCTCGACCGTGGTGCCGGAGTGCGAGACGCCGATGGCGACATCGCCCGGCCCGAGCAGCGTCGCGCTCGTCAGGGCGATGTGGGGGTCGTTCCAGCAGAACACCATCGAGCCGATGCGGTGCAGCTTCTGCTGGAGGTCCATCCCGACGAGGGCGCTGGCCCCGATGCCGTAGACGTCGACGCGCGTGGCCCGCGAGATCGCCTCGGCGGCCGCGGTGAGGGCCCCGCGGTCGATGGTCTGGGCGGTCTCGTCGACGGCGCTGGCGTCGGCGTGCGCGACCTTGGCGATGACGTCGTCGACGGAGTCCTCGTCGCTGATGTCGCTCGTCGGGGCCTGCGGACGCCCTCCGGTGGAGGCCTCGGCGAGCGCGAGCCGCAGCTGCGGGTAGCCGCGCAGCCCGAGCCGCTTGCAGAAGCGCAGGACGGTGGTCTCGGACGTCGAGGCGGCGACCGCGAGCTCGCTGATCGTCAGCCCGGCGGCGGCGCGGGGGTCGGCGAGGACCTGCTCCGCGACGCGGTCCTCGGCCGGTGAGAGCGAGGGCCGGACGCCGCGGAGCCGGACGAGGAGCGAGGGAGCACCGTCGAGGGGCTGGCTGGCCATGAGCACAACCTAGGTCCCTCTGCGCACGACGCTCCACCCGCGGGGGTCGAACACGGACGCGTGCCGCTCGCCGTCGAGCAGCACGTGGTGTCCGGCCGTGGCGCGCACGCCGTCGACGAGGACGCCGCGCCCCAGGTACTGGGCGTCGGTCGTCATCCGCCACCGGAGCAGCAGGTCACCGGCCGGGAGGTCGGCCCGGGCCTGGGCCCAGCGCCGCTCGTGGTACCCGGAGACGGTGCCGTCGGTGGTCGTCTCGGTCCCCCGCTCGCGCAGGGCGAAGGGCAGCGGGGTCCACGTCGTGCCGCCGTCGGCGGAGGTCTCGAGGGTGAGGACGTCGGTGTCCTCGGTGTCGACGAAGAGGTCGAAGGCGAGCCGCCCGCCGCGGGCCGGCACCTGCACCGGAGCGGTCAGCGTGGCGGTCGTGGCGTCGGCGTGCCCGGACTCCCAGGCCGTGCGCCCGTGCCGGGGGTCGACGGGCATCGCGAGCGCGAGGCCGCGGGCCCACTCGCGGCGCGCCTGGTTGTTGCTGCCCCACTCGCGCGAGGGGTGCACCCGGTTGGTGAGGAGGACGGCGAAGGAGCGGCTGTCGAAGTCGATGACGATCGAGGTGCCGGTGTACCCGGTGTGCCCGGCCGTGCGGGGACCCGAGAGGCCGTCCATGTACCAGCGCTGGTCGAGCTCGAACCCGAGGCCGTGCGCGTCGCCCGGGAAGGCCTGGTTGAAGTTCGTGACGAGCAGCTCGACGCTCCTGCGGTCGAGGATCCGGTGGCCCCGGTAGGTGCCGCCGTTGAGCAGCGCCTGGGCGAGGACCGCGAGGTCGTCGGCCGTCGAGAAGACACCGGCGTGCCCGGCGACGCCGCCGAGCGACCAGGCGTTCTCGTCGTGCACCTCGCCCCACACGAGCCCGCGCGGCGGCGCCGTCTGGTACTCGGTGGCGGCCGTGCGCTCCCTGTCGGCCGGGTTGTACCCCGTGTCGCGCATCCCCAGCGGGGCCGTGATGCGGTCGTGCACCAGCCGGTCGAGGGTCGTGCCGGTGAGGCGCTCGGCCATCACGCCGAGGGTGATGAGGTTGAGGTCGCTGTAGAGGTAGGTCGAGCCGGCCGGGTTGGTGAGCGGCTGGTCCATGACGGCCTGGATGCGCGACGCCTCGTCGGGGTACTTCGACCACAGCGGCAGCCACGAGGTGAAGCCGGAGGTGTGCGTCAGCAGCTGGCGGACGGTGACCGCCTCCTTGCCGTTCGCGGCGAACTCCGGGAGGTAGGTCGCCACGGGGGCGTCGAGGTCGACCTCCCCCTGCTCGACGAGCTGCACGGTGACGAGCGAGGTGAACAGCTTGCTCACCGACGCGAGGTCGAAGACGGTGTCCTCGCGCATCGGCACCCACTCGTCGCGGGGGAGCTCGGTCGTCGCGTCCTGCCAGCGCACCGCCCACCCGCTGGCGTGCCGGGCGACGACCGCGCCGTCGTGGCCCATGACGCCCACGGCTCCGCCGTACATCGGGTGGCCGTCGGGCGTCGGGGCCTCCTCGTGGGAGGCGATGAGGCGTTCGGCCTCGGCGATGGGCGCGGGGTCGAGGCCGACCTTCTGCGGCGCGCGGTCGCGCAGGACGGTGCTGGCGGGCATGAACCCCTTCTCGGGTCGGTCGACGTCGTTCGCGGTCGCGGGCGAGGCGGCGACGACGGACGCGGCGAGCACGCCGGTCGTCGCGAGGACGGCCCAGGCCCGTCGGCGGGCGCCGGTCGGGGCGGTCACCGGCGGCCGCCGCGGTAGAGCAGGTAGGGCTTCCGACGGCGGTCGAACGCCGCGAGCTCCTCGCGCCAGGCGCCGACGACCTCGTCGGCCGGGGCGCCGGCGTCGACCATCTCCCGCAGGCGCGGCGACCCGGTCAGCTTGTCGACCCAGAACGGACGGGCGGGGTCGTAGCTGTCCTGGCGCCAGGCGAAGTCGGCGTAGAGGGCCTTGGCGGCGACGAGCATCTCGGCCCCGAGCCGCGGCCCGTCGAGCCGCAGCGGGTCGGTGACGTGCACCTGCACGCCACCGCAGACCTTCCCGACGTGCTTGTTGACGACCGGGTTGAAGTACGCCTCGCGGAACGCGACGCCGGGGACGTCGCGGGCGACGAGCCGCTCGGCCCAGCGGTGGTCGACGAACGGGGCGCCGACGAGCTCGAACGGGGCCGTCGTGCCACGCCCCTCGGAGAGGTTCGTGCCCTCGAACAGGCAGGTGCCGGGGTAGACGAGCGCGGTGTTCGGCGTCGGCATGTTCGGGCTCGGCAGCACCCACGTGAGCCCGGTGTCGGCGAAGACGGTGTCGCGGCGCCAGCCGGAGACCTCCACGACCTCGAGCCGGTCGCCGAGCGTCCGCCCCTCCTCGGCCTCGAGGAACTCGCCGTCGAAGAAGCGGGCCAGCTCGCCGACGGTCATGCCGTGGGCCTGGACGATCTCCTTCGCGCCGACGCCGGTCGTGAAGGCGGTCGTCATCATCGGGCCGCGGGCCGTCCCGCCGATGGGGTTCGGGCGGTCGAGGACGACGAACGAGGCGCCGGCGCGCAGGGCCGCCCGCATCGCCGTGTACATCGTCCAGACGTAGGTGTAGAAGCGCGCGCCGACGTCCTGGATGTCGAAGACGACGGTGTCGACGCCGGCCTCGCGGACCATCCGGGTCAGTGAGTCCGCGGTGGCGCCGTAGGCGTCGTAGACCGTCACGCCGGTGCGCGGGTCGGTGTAGGTCTCCTCGGCGTCGCCCGCCTGGGCGGTGCCGCGGAAGCCGTGCTCGGGACCGAAGACCGCGTGCAGGTCGACGGCGCCGGAGTCGTGCATCTCGTCCACGATGCTGCGGAGGTTGCGCAGGATGCCGGTCGGGTTGGTGACCACCCCGACCTTCCGTCCGCGCAGGACCTTCCAGCGGTCGGCGGCGGCCCGGTCGGCGCCGGGGACGACGCCCTTCCCGTGACCGTGGCCGGAGGTGGCGGAGGCGGGGGCGGCCCCGACGGTGGCGGCGGTGGCCGCGGCGCCGAGGGCGCCGGCCGCGAAGAGGGTGCGGCGGTCGAGCGAGGTCATGCGTTCTCCTGGGGTCTCGGGGTGGCCGGCGTCAGTAGCCGAGGCCGAAGCCGAACGGGTAGAGGACGGTCGTGGGGTCGCCGGCGACGGGGACGTCGACGGGCAGCTTGCCCGTCGGCGACACCGCGCCGGTGATGACCCGGGCCGCGGCCTGCAGGGCGACGGGGCTGTAGCTGTACGTGGCGAGGTAGGTCTCGCAGTCGCCGAGGTACGCGACGTCGTAGGGGTCGCGCGTGGCGACGACGACGACGGGAACCCCCGTCTGCCGCAGGGCGGCCACGAGCTTCTGCTGGCCGCGGGTCTTGTCGGTGACCGTGGTGTCCCAGGCCTTCATCGTCGTGACGACCACCGCGTCGCGCCCGGCCGCCGCGGAGACGGCCGCCGCGATCTGGGCGTCGGTGGGCGAGGAGCCGGTGGTGAGGACCGTCGTGCTCGCGCCCTGGCCGGCGAGGCCGGCGGCGAGGGTCTTCGTCGTCGTGTCGCCGTAGCCGGTGACGAGGAGGTTCTTGCCGGAGACCGCCATCGGCAGGACGCCGTCGTCGTTGCGCACGAGCGTCGTCGTGCGGTTCGACACGGCGTCGGCGACCGCGAGGTGCGCGGCGGTGCCGACGACGTCGTCGACCCGGCGGGGGTCGGACCAGGGACGCCGCACGACGCCGCGCTCGGCCTTGAGGGTGAGGACGCGGCGGACCTTCGCGTCGAGGTCGCGCCGGCTGATCCGGCCGGACTCGACGGCAGCGACGACGGCCTCGAAGGCCTTCGGGAGCGCCGGGCTCATCAGCAGCTGGTCGGCGCCGGCCTCGAGCGCGCGCACCGCCACCTCCTCGTCGCCGTACTTGTCGCGCACGCCCTGCATCTCGAGGGAGTCGGTGATGATGACGCCCTCGAAGCCGAGCTCCTCGCGCAGCAGGCCGGTGAGGATCGGCTTGCTCAGCGTGGCGGGGTCGCCGCTGTCGTCGAGGGCCGGGAAGGCGAGGTGGGCGGTCATCACCATGTCGATGCCGGCCTCGATCGCGGCCCGGAACGGCGGGGCGTCGATGGTCTCCCACTGCTCGCGCGTGTGCGTGATGACCGGGAACGCGACGTGGCTGTCGGTGGCGGTGTCGCCGTGCCCCGGGAAGTGCTTGGCGGCGGCCATCACGCCCCCGTCGCGCTGGTAGCCCGTGACCTGGGCGGCGACCATCTGCGACGCGAGCGCCGGGTCGGAGGAGAACGACCGGGTGCCGATGACCGGGTTGAGCGGGTTGACGTTGGTGTCGGCGTCGGGCGCGAAGTTCGTCGTGATGCCCATCGCGCGCAGCTCCTGCCCGGTGATGGCGGCGGCGCTGCGGGCGTCCTTCGTGCTGCGGCCGGCGCCGAGGGCCATCGAGCCGGGGAACTGGGTGGCCGGCGGGCCGATGCGCGTGACGACTCCCTGCTCCTGGTCGACCCCGACGGTGAGCGGGACGCGGGCCTTCGTGCGGCGGGTCAGCGCCGCCTTCTGGAGGCCGTTGCTCAGGGCGGTGATCTGGTCGGGGTCCTTGACGCTGTCGGTCCACGCGAAGTAGATGACGCCCCCGAGCATGTACTTCTGCACGACCTCGGCCGGGGTCGCGACGCCGTAGAGCGTGGTGTTCTCGGTGCGCGCGGTGGTGGCGGTGTCGCCGTAGACCTGCTGCACGAAGAGCTGGCCGACCTTCTCGCGCAAGCTCATCCGGGCCAGGGTCGAGGTGACCCAGCCGTGGTGGTGACCGTGGTCGGGGTGACGACCGCCGGCCTCGGCGATCGGTGCTCCGGCCCCCGCGAGGGCGACGGCCAGGCCTCCGGTGAGGGCGGTGCGGCGGGTGGGCGTCCAGGTCACGGTTCCTCCAGATGCGTAACTTGTTCACGTCGTTGTGAGATACGACGTAACTTAGTCACGCTCGGAGGATCCGGCAACGGGAGCGCCCCACCCGTCCCAGCTTTCTCTCCGGATGCCGGAACCTTCTGCGACCGATCGGTTGCAACCGGCAGGTCGCCGAACCTTCCCTCCGGATGCCGGACCCTTCAGCGGCGGCTGCGGTACCGCCCGGGCGTCACACCGACGAGGGCGGTGAAGTCGCGGGTGAAGTGCGCCTGGTCGTACCAGCCGAAGCGGTGCGCGAGGTCGGTGAGGGTGCCGTCGTAGCCGTCGTCCAGGGCCGTGACCACGTCGTGCATCCGGTACCGGGCGAGCACCCACTTCGGCCCGACCCCCACGTAGTGCGTGAAGAGCCGCTGGAGGCTGCGCGGCGTCGTGCCGTGGCGTGCGGCGACGTCGGCGACGGTGAGCAGCGACCGGTCCTCGAGCACGTCCGCCACGATGCGCAGCAGCTCCTCGTGCCGCGGGTCGGGCGCGGGAACGACGGCCGCCAGCTCCTCCTCCACGGCCGCCCGCCACGCCGCAGGGTCCTCCACGAGGGCGGGGTCGGCGAGGCGCGCGACGAGCCGCTCGGGCAGCACGTCGCGGGCCGGCACCGAGCGGTCGACCCATCCCGAGGCCGGACGCCCGGTGAGGGCCGTCAGCCCGCCCGGGCGGAACCGCACCCCGTGGACGACCCCCTCGCCGCGGATCTCGACGTCGAAGCGCCGGGTGCACACCCCGGTGACGACGACGGTCTCGCCCTCCGGCATCCCCGCGCGCCGGTGCCCGTGCTCGACGGTGAGCGAGCACGTCGGGTGCGGCAGCACCTCGCTCGCGAACCACCGCCCGTCCGGCAGCGCCCACCGCAGGCCCCAGTGGTTCTCGACCCACGGCGCGACGCCCGGGCCGGCGGGCGAGCGCTCGAGCCGGACGTGCCGCGCGAACTCGTCCGGGCGCAGCACTCCGGCGGTCGACGCCGTCGCGTTTGTCCTATCCGGCACGCCGCCAGCCTAGGGAGGATGGGCGACACCGACCGACCCCGACGAGAGGAACCCCATGGCCACCGCCGCCCTCAAGATGGTCACGCTCGACAGCTCCGACGTGCGCCGCGACATCGCCTTCTGGCACGCCGTGCTCGGCTGGGACGTCGCGCACGAGCAGGACGAGTACGGGATGCTCACGAGCCCGGACGGCCTCGCCCTCGGGTTCGGGCTCGTCGAGGGGTACGAGGCGCCGGGCTGGCCGAACGAGAACGGCAGCAAGCAGTTCCACCTCGACCTCGCGGTCGACGACCTCGACGCCGCGGCGCAGGAGGTCGTCGGGCTCGGCGGCACGCTGCCCCACGAGCAGCCGGGCGAGACCTGGCGGGTCCTCCTCGACCCCAGCGGCCATCCGTTCTGCCTCACGCAGGCCGCGAACTGGGGCTGAGGCACCGGCCGAGCGGCAGGTGCACCCGCTCGGCGCACGCGAGCGGCCGTCCACGGAGACCTCGGTCACGACCCGTGGACGGCCCGCGCGCCGCGACGCGACGATGGCTCCATGAGCACCGGCGCCCACGCAGCGGCCCACAAGCAGTCGATCACCGACCCCACCGCGTTCTGGGGCGCGGCGGCCTCCGGCATCGAGTGGGTCACCGAGCCCACGACCGTCCTCGACGACTCGAACCCGCCGTTCTACCGGTGGTTCCGCGGCGGCGTGCTCAACACCTGCTTCAACGCCCTCGACCGGCACGTGCGCGACGGCCGCGGCGACCAGCCCGCCCTGCACTACGACTCCCCCGTCACCGGCACGACGGCGACCTTCACCTACGGCGAGCTGCTCGAGCGGGTGGCGCGGTTCGCCGGCGCGCTCGCCTCCCTCGGTGTCGAGAAGGGCGACCGCGTCGTCGTCTACATGCCGATGGTCCCGGAGGCGGTCGTCGCGATGCTCGCCTGCGCCCGCATCGGCGCCGTGCACTCGGTCGTCTTCGGCGGCTTCGCGCCCGCCGAGCTCGCGGCCCGCATCGAGGACGCCGAGCCCAAGGTCATCGTCTCGGCGTCCTGCGGCATCGAGCCGAGCCGGGTCGTCGAGTACAAGCCGATGCTCGACGGCGCCCTCGACCGCAGCAGCCACAAGCCCGAGTCGGTCATCGTCCTCCAGCGCCCGCAGGCCCCGGCCGAGGTCGGCGTCCGCGACACCGAGTGGGAGGAGATGACCTGGGACGAGGTCGACGCGGACGCCGAGCCGGCCGACTGCGTCCCCGTCGAGGCCACCGACCCGCTCTACGTGCTCTACACGTCCGGCACGACCGGCCGGCCCAAGGGCATCGTCCGCGACAACGGCGGCCACGCCGTGGCATTGCGCTGGTCGATGGAGAACGTCTACGACATCGGGCCGGGCGACGTGTGGTTCACGGCCTCGGACGTCGGATGGGTCGTCGGCCACTCGTACATCGTCTACGCCCCGCTGCTCACCGGTGCGACCACCGTTCTCTACGAGGGGAAGCCGGTCGGCACTCCCGACGCCAGCGCGTTCTGGCGAGTCGTCTCGCAGTACCGGTGCAAGGCGATGTTCACCGCTCCCACGGCCTACCGCGCCATCAAGCGCGAGGACTCCGCCGGCGAGCTGATGAAGGGGTACGACCTGTCCTGCCTGGAGACCGTCTTCCTCGCCGGCGAGCGCCTCGACCCCGACACCTACGAGTGGGCCACGTCGGTGCTCGGCGTGCCGGTCGTCGACAACTGGTGGCAGACCGAGACCGGGTGGCCCATCGCGGCCAACCTCCGCGGCCTGGACCCGATGCCGATCAAGGCGGGCTCGCCGTCGGTGCCGGTGCCGGGGTACGACGTGCAGGTCCTCGACGAGTCCGCGCACCAGGTGCCGCCCGGCACCGAGGGCGCCATCGCCATCCGGTTGCCCCTGCCCCCCGGCACCCTGCCGACGCTGTGGCAGGACGACGAGCGGTACGTCGCGAGCTACCTGTCGGTCTACGACGGCTACTACCTCACCGGCGACGGCGGGATGATCGACGAGGACGGCTACGTCTACGTCATGGGCCGCACCGACGACGTGCTCAACGTCGCCGGGCACCGGCTGTCGACCGGTTCGATCGAGGCGGCGCTCGCCGGCCACCCGGCGGTCGCCGAGTGCGCCGTCATCGGGGTCACGGACGACTTCAAGGGCCAGGTGCCGCGGGGGCTCGTCGTGCTCAAGGGTGGGGTCGACGCCGAGGCCGACGGCGAGCGGATCCGCCGCGAGCTCGTCCAGCGGGTGCGCGACGAGGTCGGCGCGGTGGCCAGCCTCAAGCAGGTCGACATCGTCGGCGGCCTGCCGAAGACGCGCTCGGGGAAGATCCTGCGCAAGACGATGCGCGAGCTCGCCGACGGGAAGACGCCGGTGGTCCCCGGCACCATCGAGGACGTGTCGGTGCTCGACCGGCTCGCGTCGGTGCTGCGGCCCGAGGGCTGACCGGCTGACGGACCCCGCTGCGGCACAGCGCCGTCGGGGTGCAGCATGGCCGGGTGCAGGGCGTCCTCCTGGGGTTCGTGACGATCGCGGCCGTCATCGGCCTCGGCGCCCTCGTGGCGCACCTCGGGGTCGTCGGGCTCGAGGCCCAGGTGGTCCTCAGCAAGGTCGCGTTCTTCGTCGCCTCGCCGGCACTGCTCGTCACGACCCTGGCCCGGACCGACGTCCACGACGTGCTGTCCCGCAACCTCGTCGCGACCGCCGCGGGGGTGGCGGTGGCAGCGGCCGTGTATGTGGGCGTCGCCCGCCGGCGGTGGCGCCGCAACGTCGGCGAGCTGGTCGTCGGGGCGCTGGCGAGCTCGTACGTCAACGCCGGCAACCTCGGCCTCCCGGTCGCGGCGTACATGCTCGGCGACGCGGCCTTCGTCGCACCGACCCTGCTGCTCCAGCTCCTCGTCCTCCAGCCGCTTGCCCTCGCCCTGCTCGACGCCGACGTGCGCGGGCGGCGGCCGTCGGTCGGGCAGCTGCTGCGCCGGCCGCTGACCAACCCGCTGACCATCGGCACGCTCGTCGGGGTGGTGCTGTCCGTGACGGGGTGGCGGCTGCCCGAGCTGGTCCGGTCGCCCGTCGAGCTCGTCGGGGCGATGGCCGTCCCGGCGATGCTGCTCGCGTACGGGGTGGCGCTGCGGCTGGGTCCGGGCTTCGGGGGCGGCGTGCCGCTCGGCGAGGTGGGGCTCGCGTCGGCACTCAAGCTCGGGGTGCAGCCGCTCGTCGTCTGGGCGGTGGCGCACCTGATGCTCGGGCTCGACGGCCACCCGCTGCTCGCCGTCGTCGTCTGCTCGGCGCTGCCGACGGCGCAGAACATCTTCGTCCACGCGACGCGCTACCAGCGCTCGACGACGCTCGCGCGCGACACCATCCTCGTGACGACCGTCGGCTGCGTGCCCCTCGTCGTCGCGCTGACGGCCGTCCTCGGGTGAGGATGGACCCGTGATCTCCGTCGAGCTGGCCAGGGCCCTCGTCGACTCCGGCGTGCTCTGGGAGCCGGCGGCGGGCGACCGCTTCGTCATCGACGCCCAGCTGCTCACCGGCCAGGTGTTCTGGATCTCCGACCTCACCGTCGAGGTGCAGACCTTCCGCGACCAGTCCCTCCTCGGGTTCAACGGCACCACCGAGTGGGCCCTCGACTCGGTGACCCTCGACCAGGCGCTCTGGCTGCCCCGCGAGGACCAGCTCCGCGAGCTGCTCGGCGACCGGCTCGAGACGGTGCGGCGCACGGACGCCGGCTGGGAGGCCACCTACGCCGTCCGGCCCGGGTACGTGCAGAGCGTCACCGACGCCGACATCGAGTGCGCCTACGCGCGCGCGGTCCTCAGCCTCTGAGCCGGATGCCGTTGTCGCGCAACCCGTCCCGGTCCGCCGCTGTCGCGCTGCTCGCCGTCGCGGCCGTCGTCCTCGCTGCCGTCTGGTGGCTCGGGCGGACGACCGACGACGTCGGGCAGGCCACGGCGCGACCGACGGTGCCGTCAACGGCCGCCGCCTCGGTCGACCCGGCGTCCGGGTTGCCGGTCGTGCGGGTCGCCGACCTGCCGCCCGAGGCCCGCGACACCCTCGCCCTCATCGACGCCGGCGGCCCGTTCCCGTCCGACCGCGACGGGGCCGTCTTCCAGAACCGCGAACGCCTGCTGCCCGCGCAGGCCCGTGGCTGGTACCACGAGTACACGGTGCCGACCCCCGGTGAGACCGACCGCGGGGCCCGACGCATCGTCACCGGCCGCGACGGTCTGGCCTACTGGTCGCCCGACCACTACGCGAGCTTCGGCGTCATCGAGGAGGACCCGTGAGCACCGTGCTCGGCCCCGCCACCGACCTCGGCGCGCTCGTCCGCCGCCTGCGCGGGCAGGGCGCGGTCCACGTCGTCCCCGCCGGCGTCGACAAGGCCGAGACCCTCGCGCGGTTCGGCGAGGCGCTGCACTTCCCGGACTGGTACGGCCTCAACTACGACGCCCTCTTCGACTGCCTCCTCCAGCACGTGCACGACGCGGCCGGTGGGGCGCCGGTGCACCTCGTCTGGGACGGCGTCACCGCGCTGCGCGAGGCGCACCCGGAGGTGTACGAGATGGTCCGGCGCATCCTCGGGGACGCCGAGGACGAGAAGCCGCGGCTACGGGTCACCGTCGTCGACCGCTGACGTCCGCCGCCGACCCCTCCGCGCCTGGTCGAGGTGAAACCCGACCGCCATCGGGTCGCCCTTCACCTCGACCGGCCGACTCCGTCCCGGGTCGAGGTGAAACCCGGACCGGGATCGGGTCGCCCTTCACCTCGACCGGACGGACCCGCAGGTCAGCGCTTGCGGCTGGTGCCGAACACCGAGCGGGTGATCTCGCGCCCGAGCGCGGTGCCGGCCGAGCGCAGCATCGACCGGAACGCCGAGGACTTGACGACCTGCTCGACCATCCCGGGCTCGGCGGCCTTCCGGCGCTCCTCGGCCGCGCGGGCCTTCTCGGCGGCGAGCCGCTCCTTCTCCGCGGCCTTCTCC
This sequence comes from Phycicoccus sonneratiae, assembly GCF_016887965.1. Classification (GTDB taxonomy): domain Bacteria; phylum Actinomycetota; class Actinomycetes; order Actinomycetales; family Dermatophilaceae; genus Phycicoccus; species Phycicoccus sonneratiae. Next base: position 44,707 of record NZ_JAFDVD010000027.1, on the reverse strand, counting down.
GCGGCGGCCCGGGCCTTCTCGGCCTCCTTCGCGGCGGCGGCGTCGACCTTGGCCTGCTCCGCCGCCGCCGTGGCGGCCGCATCGGCCGCAGCCCGCTCCTGCGTGGCCTTGCCGAGCATCTCCGCCGCCGACTCGCGCTCGACGGCGGTCGCGTACTGGGCCGACAGGGGCGAGGCCGCCACCGTGGAGTCGATGAGCGCGTCGGGCGAGGGCGCCATGAGCGACTGCGGCGCCCGCATCCGGGTCCACGCCACCGGGGTCGGCGCCCCCTTCTCGGACAGGACGGTGACGACCGCCTCCCCGGTGCCGAGCTGGGTGAGCAGCTCCTCGAGGTCGTAGGCGGTCTTCGGGTACGTCTTGACGGCGGCCTTGAGCGCTGCGGCGTCGTCGGGCGTGAAGGCCCGCAGCGCGTGCTGCACGCGGTTGCCGAGCTGGGCCAGCACGTCGGCGGGCACGTCCTTCGGCGACTGGGTGACGAAGAAGACGCCGACGCCCTTGGACCGGATGAGCCGCACGGTCTGCTGGATCGCGTCGAGGAAGTCCTTGCTCGCGTCGTTGAACAGCAGGTGCGCCTCGTCGAAGAAGAAGACGAGCTTCGGCTTGTCGAGGTCGCCGACCTCCGGGAGGTCGTGGAAGAGGTCGGCGAGCAGCCACATGAGGAAGGTCGAGAACAGCTGCGGGCGGTCCTGGACGGCCGGCAGCTCGAGCATCGAAGCCAGCCCACGGCCGTCCGGCGCTGTGCGCAGCAGGGCGGCGGTGTCGAACTCGGGCAGGCCGAAGAACGCGTCGGCACCCTGGTCGGAGAAGGTGATCAGCTCGCGGAGGATGACGCCCGCCGTCGCCGACGAGAGCCCGCCGAGCTCCTTGAGGTCCTCCTTGCCCTCGTCGGACGTCAGGTGCTGCACGACCGCCCGCAGGTCGGCGACGGTGTCGAGCCACAAGCCCCGCGCATCCGCGTAGTGGAAGACCAGCCCGAGGCTCGACTCCTGGGTCGCGTTGAGCCCCAGCACCTTCGAGAGCAGCGTGGGCCCGAAGGTCGACACCGTGGCCCGGATGGGGATGCCCTTGCCCTGGCCGCCGAGCGAGTAGAACTCGACGGGGTACGCGGTGGACTCCCAGGCCATCCCGACATCCTGCGAGCGCGCGGTGACCTTGTCGTTGGGCTCGCCCGGGCTGGCCATCCCCGAGAGGTCGCCCTTGATGTCGGCGAGGAAGACCGGCACGCCCTGCGCGAGGAGCTGCTCGGCCATCAGCTGGAGGGTCTTGGTCTTGCCCGTGCCCGTGGCGCCGGCGACGAGGCCGTGCCGGTTCATCGCGGCCAGGGGGATCCGGACCGGCGCGTCGGGGTGCGCGGTGCCGTCGACCACCGCCGCCCCGAACTCGAGGGCCGGGCCCTCGAACCCGTAGCCGGCGCGGATCTCGTCGATGAGGCTGCTGTCGCTCACGAGCGCCAATGTAGTGCTCCCCCGGGGTTTCGCACCGTGGTCCCACGGCGGGGTCGCCCTAGAGTGGACGCGTGATCTTCAAGGCCGTCGGCGACTCCCGCCCGTACCCGGACCACGGGTACTCGGGGCGGCAGTGGTCCGGTGTGCCCCCGCGGCTGGTCCGCCTCGACGAGCTCGTCACGACCAAGCGCGAGCTCGACCTCCACCAGCTCCTCGCCGAGGACTCGACGTTCTACGGCGACCTCTTCGCGCACGTCGTCGAGTGGGAGGGCACCCTCTACCTCGAGGACGGCCTGCACCGCGCGCTGCGGGCCGCGCTGCACCAGCGCCCCACCCTCCACGCCCGGGTGCTCAGCCTCTAGGACCCGCGATGAGCGAGTACACGACGGAGTCCCCCGCATCGGTCGCCGCGCGCCAGCGCCGCCGGCGCTCGCTGCTGACCATCGGGGTCGTCCTCCTCGGGCTGTTCTTCGCGTTCTGGTACGGCCTGTCCTACTACGAGGCCGACAACAAGGCCCGGGCCGCGCGCCCGCCGGCGCCCACCTGCCGCCCGTTCGACCCGAACGAGGTCACCGCCGACGAGGTCACCGTCAACGTCTACAACGCGACGGGGCGCACCGGGCTCGCCGGGAGCACCGCCAAGCTCGTCGCCGACCGCGGCTTCGTCGTCGGCAAGGTCGCCAACGACCCGACGACCCGCAAGACGCCCGCGGTCGCCGAGGTGCGGCACGGCCCCACCGGCGCCGCCGCCGCCAAGCTCGTCGCCGGCGTCATGCCCTCGGGCACCAAGCTCGTCGCCGACAAGCGCAAGGACGCCACCGTCGACATCGCCCTCGGCACGAAGTTCAAGACGCTCAAGCCGGCGGCCGCCCCGACCCAGCAGCTGCCGATGTGCCCCGACCCCTCGGCCACCCCCAGCTGAGCGCTCAGGCGCGCTCGGTGGCCTCGACGTCGCCGGCGCCCGCCGTGCCGGCCGCGTCGACCGCCCGCTCGGCCCGACGTCGGCGCAGGTGCAGGACGACCGCCGCGACCACGACGACGCCGACGACCACGAGGGCCCCGGTGCCGAGCCAGGACTCCAGCCGCTGGTAGGACCGGCCGGCGAGGTAGCCGCCGACGACGCAGGTCAGCCCCCACGCGAGGCCGCCGATGGCGTTCCACACGAGGAAGGTCGGGTAGGGCAGCCGCGAGGAGCCGGCGAGCGCCGGGACGACGGCCCGCAGGAAGGCGGTCCACCGGGCGAGGAACACCGACGCGGCGCCACGGCGGACGAGGAAGGCCTGCGCGGCCTCGACCCGGGGCCGCGCCCGGCGCAGCGGCCGGAGCTCGACGAGGCGCGGACCGAGGACCCGGCCCACCTCGTAGCCGACCGAGTCGCCGATGATCGCGGTGGCGACGACGACGACCGCGACCCAGGTCAGCGAGGTGTGACCGAGCACGGCCGAGACCCCGCCGAGGATCGCGGCGGTCTCACCCGGCACGACGAAGCCGACGAAGAGGGCGTCCTCGACGAACACGAGGAGCCCGACGACGAGGTAGACCACCCAGGCGGGCTGGCCGAGGATCTGCTCGAGGAGGCCGGAGAGCACGGCCCCATCCTGCCCCCCGAGTCTGGGTCCTCGCTGGACCCGGGCACGAGCGGGAGCCCGGTCCCACGAGAGGGGGGGTGGGGGACCGGGCTCCCTGACGTCGGGGGTCTCCGTCCCCCGTGCAGGGGTTCGGGGGCTGGAGTCCCGTCGTGTGCGCCGTGGGACACGCCCCCCGTGCAGGGGTTCGGAGGCCGGGGCCCCGGGGCACGGCTCCATCCTCGCCGGGTGGGTCCGCCGGCGACAGATACGGGTGGCCCCATCTCGGTGATGCATCTGCATCACGGCCGCCCGCGTGGGGTTTCAGGCCCGCGAGAGCACGAGCGAGACGGTGGTCCCGCCGCCCGGGGGGCTCTCGATGCGCAGCCGTCCCCCGAGGTCCTCGGCGCGGGTGGCCATCGACGTCATGCCGAGGTGGCCGGGGTCGGGGTTCGGCACGGCTCCGCCCACACCGTCGTCGGCGACCGAGAGGACGACGTCCCCGTCCCGCTCCTCGAGGTCGACGACCACCTGCGCGGCCCGGGCGTGCCGGCGGGCGTTGACCAGCGCCTCGCGCAGGATCCGGTAGGCGCGAGCCTGCGTCTCGGCGGCGAGCGGCACCCCGAGGGCGTCGACCACCTCGACCGTCGTCGGCGTCCCCATGAAGATGCCGTCCGCCAGCGTGCGCAGCCCCGGGGCCAGGCCGTCGCTCAGGTCGGGTGGGCTCAGCGCCGCGACGAGGTTCCGGAGCCGCTCCACGCTCTGCTCGAGGAGGGAGACGACCTGGTCGACCGGCTCCGACAGGTCCGGGGCCAGCCGCGGCTCGAGGACCTCGAGCCGGAGCATCGCCGCGACGACGAGCTGCAGCGGCTCGTCGTGGACGACCTCGGCGAGCAGGGAGCGCTCCCGGGACTCGATGTGCTCCTCGGCCTCGCGGCGCCGGCGCTCGGCATCGCGCCGCTCGGTGACGTCCTCGACGAAGCCGCGGTAGCTCTGGATCTCCCCCGTGACCGAGAGGCGCGGTGTCAGGACCGCGCGGACCCACACCGTCCCCCCGTCCCGGCGCCGCATCTGCGCCTCGATCATCCGCGGCCGGCCGCCCGTCTCGCTCGCGAGACCACGCAGGCGGTCCTCGGGGTCGACGTACAGGTCGTTCGCCGACGACACGTGCGCGAGGAGGTCGGCGGCGTCGTCGTACCCGAGCAGGTGCGCGAGGGAGTCGTTGACGACGAGCAGGTCACCACTCGGCGAGGTCTCCTTCCACCCCTCCGCCATGGAGTCCAGGAGGTCGCGGTAGCGCACCTCGGCCGCCTCGGCGCGCTCGAGGGCGTCGCGGAGGGAGTCGGGGACGTCCGGTCCGGCGGAGGGACGCCCCTCGTCGACGAGCACCGTGACCCCGTCGTCCGTGGGGTAGAGCCTGCGGCGCAGCCAGCGGCCGACCCGCGGGGCGAAGGACTCGAACTCCTCGACCTCCCCGGAGGCCAGGGCGCGGTCGAGGACGTGGAGGAAGTCGAGGTCGCGACTCTGCGCCGCGAGGTCGTGGACGCTGCGCCCGACGAGGTCGTCCCACTCCATCCGCGCCAGCGCGAGGATCGCCTCGTTGACGTACAGCACGGTGCCGTCCCGGGACAGGGAGAACACGCCGCCGGACATGCGCTCGAGCGCCTGCGCAGCGGCGGCCCCGCGTCCCGTCCGGTCGGCGTCGTGCTCGGCCACTGGCCCTCCCCGGGACCGTCACAGAAGTCCCGTCCCGCGCCATGGTAGGACCCCGCGGTGCCGACGGAAAGACCCTCACCCGGTCACTGATCAGGCACTTTGTGCCGGAGGAGGGCCTCCCGCAGCGGGGCGAGCCGCCCGGTCTTCACGACGTAGTCGTCGGCGCCGGCCTCCCGCAGCGCCCGGCGCAGGGCGGGGTCGGCGTGCGCCGAGTAGGCGACGATGACGAGGGCCGGATGCTCGGCCCGGACGCTGGCGGTGAGCTCCGGCCCGCCGCCCGGCATGCTGACGTCCTGCACCAGCAGGTCCGGCCGGTGCCGGCGCAGCCCCCGGAGACAGCCGTCGCCGTCCCCGGCGGTGCCCACGACCCGGAAGCCGGGCACCGACTCGACCGCCTCGTGCAGGGCGACCAGCACGTCCGCCTGGTCGTCGCAGATGAACACCCGGGTCGTGTCGCGGTCCGGCTCCGGGGTGACGTGGCTCGCCGCGGTCACGGCCCGCTCACGATGTTCTCCCGCAGGGCGATCGTCACCGCCTCGAGCGTGCTGTGCGCCCCGAGCTTGCCGATGACCGACTGGACGTGGTTGCGCGCCGTCGCGTACGAGATCGACAGGCGGGAGGCGATCTCGCGCGGGGCGAGCCCCTGGACGAGCAGGCCGAGGACCTCGCGCTCCCGGGGTGTGAGGTCCTCCCCCGGGCCCGGCCGGTGGCCCCCGGAGGGCGGCAGCAGCCGCTTCACGTCGCGCGCGCTGAGGACCGTCACGCCCTCGGCCGCGCGGAGGATCGCGTCGCGCAGGGCCGAGACCCGCTGACCCTTGCGCACGATGCCCATCACCCCGGCGCGTACCGCCCGGTGCAGGACGTCGACGGTGTCGTCGCCGGTCACGAGGAGGACCGCGGTCTCCGGGCTGGCCTCCAGCAACCGCGGCACGAGGTCGGTGCCGAGGCCGTCGGGGAGCCGCTGGTCGAGCAGGCACACGCGCGGGCGGTGGCGGCGCACCTGGGCCAGCCCCTCGGCACAGCTGCCGGCGACGGCGAGCACGGCGAGTCCGTGGTCGCCGTGCAGGCCGGATGCCACGGCGTCGGCGACCAACAGGTGGTCGTCGACGATGACCACCGTGATGGTCCCGGTGCCGGGTCGCACCGCTGAGGCGCTGGGGGGCATCTCCCACTCCCTGCCGTCGGTCACCTGCATTCTCCGACTCCGCACACCCGCCCCGACAGACCCCGATGCATCACCCGTCGTGATGCAGGTGCACCAGGGGGACGGGTGCGCGCGGTGCCCCCGATGCCGATCGCCGACCCCTCGGGAGGGGTGGCGACCTCGACGTCCACGCTATCGCCGACGCCTCGGTCCGTCGACGGTCCGACGACGCCGGACGAGAGTGCGCGACATGCCGAGGCTCCGGGCGCGCGGTCCGCAGGTCGCGCGACCTCGATGCGGTGTGTGGCGGTCGCGGGGGGACGCCGCCGTCGGCCTGCGCCGCGTCGGGGTGGCGGTGGGACGCCGCCGTCGGCCTGCGCCCTCGTGCCTCGGGCGCAGCCCTCCGGCTCCCGGCATCCCCCCTCACCGCCAAACGCAGAACGCCCCGCTGGCGCGGGGCGTTTGCGTTTGGCGGTGGCGGTGGGATTTGAACCCACGGACGGGTTGCCCCGTCACACGCTTTCGAGGCGTGCTCCTTAGGCCGCTCGGACACGCCACCGCCGGAGAGGCTACCCGAGGCCCGCGCCGCTCCCGAAATCGCCCGGGAGCGGCGCCGCGGGGTCAGGCCCGCTTGGTGACGGCCTTGACGATGAACAGCAGGATCACCGCTCCGAGCAGGGCCGTGAGGAAGCTGGCGATGACACCGGCCCCGGCCATGTCCATGCCGAAGAGGCCGAGCAGCCAGCCACCGAGGAGGCCGCCGATGATGCCGACGACGATGTTGAGGATGATGCCCTGCTGCGCGTCGGTGTTCATGATCTTGCTCGCGACCCAACCGGCGAGGCCGCCGATGATGATCCAGCCGATGATGCCCAAGCCCATGGTGCAGCCTTTCGTCGAGAGACCGACCCCGATCTGGAGCCGGCGCGACCCGACGCTAGCGGAACCTTCGACAGAGATTCGACGTGAGGTGCAGACGAGTTTCCCGGGTCCCCTGGGCGCCACGTTCCCGCAGGTCAGCGGTGGTCGGCGAAGAAGTCTCGGACGAGGGCCCCGCACTCCTCCCCGAGCACCCCGCCGACGACCTCGACCCGGTGGGTCACCCGCCGGTCGCGCGGGACGTCCCACACCGAGCCGCACGCGCCGAGCTTGGGGTCCCACCCGCCGATGACCACGCGAGCGACCCGGGCGAGCACGAGGGCGCCGGCGCACATCGGGCAGGGCTCCATCGTCACGACGAGGTCGCAGCCCTCGAGCCGCCAGGTGCCGAGCGCCGCGGCGGCCGCCCGCAGCGCGACGACCTCCGCGTGCCCGGTCGGGTCGCCGACCGCCTCCCGGACGTTCCAGCCCTCGCCGAGCACCTCGCCGGACGCGCCGACGACGACCGCCCCGACGGGTACGTCCCCGGCCGCCGCGGCCCGCTCGGCCAGCGCCAGCGCACGGCGCATCAGCGCCAGGTCGGCGGGGTCGGCGGGAGGGCTCACGCGCTAAGTTTCACCCATGCGCGTCATCAACCCGGACCACCGGCTCATCGCCCACAAGCTGACCTACCTCCGGGACCAGCGCACGGACTCGCCGACCTTCCGCCGGCTCGCCGAGGAGCTGATGACCCTCCTCGCCTACGAGGCGACCCGCGAGGTGCGCGTCGAGCCCTTCGAGATCGAGACCCCGGTCGCGCCGACGACGGGCATCAAGCTCTCCAACCCCAAGCCGCTCATCGTGCCGATCCTCCGTGCGGGCCTCGGCATGCTCGAGGGGATGGTGCGCCTGCTGCCGAGCGCCGAGGTCGGCTTCCTCGGGATGCAGCGCGACGAGGAGACCCTCGAGGCCGTCACCTACGCCAACCGCCTGCCCGACGACCTCTCCGGCCGGCAGGTCTACGTCCTCGACCCGATGCTCGCCACCGGCGGCTCGATGGCCGACGCCATCCACTACCTCGTCGAGCGCGGCGCCGACGACATCACCGCCGTCTGCCTGCTCGCCGCCCCCGAGGGCATCGCGCACCTCGAGGAGTCGGTCGCCGGCATCGAGGCGCCGGTCACCCTCGTCACCGGCGCCATCGACGAGAAGCTCAACGAGGTCGGCTACATCGTGCCGGGCCTCGGCGACGCGGGCGACCGGCTCTACGGCGTCGCCCAGTAGGTCGCCCCGCGCACGGCACCCCGACACGCCCGATGCCCGACCTCATCCGTCACACGAGTCACGTCTGGGACCATCGACGGCGAGGCGTGCACAGGGTGCGCCCGCAGCAGGAGGACTCGCCATGCCCCCGGTCAAGAAGATCGTGATGTGGCTCGTCGTCGTCTTCCTGCTCTACGCGATCCTCACCTCGCCCGACTCGGCCGCGAACATCTTCGGCTCGGCGTGGGACGTCGTCGCGGGCGGCGTGAGCAACATCGGCCGCTTCTTCGACAGCCTGCTGAGAGGCTGACCCGTGCCGCGGGTTCACGCCGTCACGGACGGGACCCCGGACAGCGTCGAGGACGACCTCGCGGTGATGCCCGGCCGCGTGCGGAACAGCCTCCTGCGCCAGCTCGCCGAGGGTGAGCGCATCGTCATCCGCACCCGGCAGCACCCCTCCGTGCTCGTGCGCCACCTGCTCTGGCCGGTGCTCGCCGGCTGGCTGTGGTGGTGGCTCGTCGTCGACGTCAAGGCCGCGCCCCGGCTCATCGACCTCGTCTTCGTCGGGTTCCTCGTCGGGCTCGCCCGGCTCGGGTGGACCGAGCTGCAGCGCCGGTACCGGTGGTTCGTCGCGACGAACAAGCGCATCCTCATCCACGAGGGGGTGCTCAGCCTCAGCGTCCCGATGATGCGGCTCACCAAGGTCACGGACATGACCTACCACCGCAGCTTCGTCGGCGAGCTGCTCGGCTTCGGCACGATCGTCATCGAGAGCGCCGGCCAGCAGCAGGCCATCCGCGAGCTGACCCACATCCCCGAGCCCGACGAGGTCAACGCGGCGCTCAACTCCGAGATCTTCGGCGAGAAGCCGCGCACCAAGCGGCGCGACGCCGACCGGCCGTGGCCCAAGCTGCCCCGCCGGAGCCGGCGTCGCGAGGACCCGCCGGACGACGGTGACGGCGGTCCGCCGCGCGGCCGGGGTCCCGGTCCGGCGCCGCGCGACGACGGCCCCGGCACCGGCGGGGTCGACGTCTCGCCGGCGGGCCACCCGACGATGCCGCGCACCAGCCCCGAGACCTGGTACCGCAGCTCGAACCTCGGACCGCTCGGCCGGCTCGGCGACACCGGGGAGATCCCGGTCGTCCGGGCCGAGGACCTGCGCGAGGACGACGCCCGGGCCATCCCACTCTTCCCGCCGCGCGAGTGGGTCGACGAGCAGCACCCGGGGCGCTGACCGTCCCGAACCCGTCTGCACCGCAGGCCTCTCCCGCCCCGCGAGTTCGCTAGCGTCGTCCGGCGACAGGCCACCCGCCAGGCGAGGAGGACGACATGGGCGTCATGCGCACCAAGTCGATCGAGCAGTCCATCCGCGAGACCGACGAACCGGAGTTCCAGCTCAAGAAGAAGCTCACCGCCCTCGACCTCACCGTCTTCGGCATCGGCGTCATCATCGGCGCCGGCATCTTCACCCTCACGGGTCGGGCGGCCGCCGACTACGCCGGCCCGTCGATCGCCATCTCGTTCGTCCTCGCGGCGGTCTGCTGCGGGCTCGCCGCGCTCTGCTACGCCGAGTTCGCCTCCACCGTGCCGGTGTCCGGGTCCGCGTACACGTTCTCGTACGCCTCCCTCGGCGAGCTGGTCGCGTGGATCATCGGCTGGGACCTCCTCCTCGAGCTGATGCTCGGCGCGAGCGTCGTGGCCCAGGGCTGGTCGCAGTACGCGACCCTCTTCCTCGAGAAGCTGAGCATCACCGTGCCCGCGGCGGTGGCGCCGGGGTCGCACTTCGACCTGCCGGCGTTCGTCCTCGTCGCCGTGCTCACGGCGCTCATCGCGATCGGCATCAAGGAGTCGCTGCGGGTCAACCTCGTCCTCGTGGCGGTCAAGCTCTTCATCGTCCTGTTCGTCATCATCGCCGGCATCTCGTTCGTCAACTCCGCGAACTACTCGCCGTTCATCCCGCCGGCCCAGGCCGGGAAGGCCACCGAGGGGCTGGCCGCACCGCTCATCCAGGTGCTCTTCGGGCTGGAACCGACGACCTACGGCGTCCTCGGCATCGTCTCCGGGGCCTCGATCGTCTTCTTCGCCTACATCGGGTTCGACGTCGTGGCCACGACGGCCGAGGAGGCGAAGAACCCCCAGCGCGACCTGCCGATCGGGATCATCGCCTCGCTCGTCATCTGCACCGTGCTCTACGTCGCGACGACGCTCGTCATCACCGGGATGGTTCCCTACGACAAGATCGACCCCGAGGCCGCGCTCGCCGCTGCGTTCGAGTCGGTCGGCAAGCCCGGGTACGCGACGATCATCGCCGCCGGCGCGGTGGCCGGCCTGATGACGGTCGTCATGACGCTGATCATCGGGGCGACCCGCGTGACCTTCGCGATGTCGCGCGACTGGCTGCTGCCCCGCGGGCTCGGCCGGACCAACCCCCGCACCGGGACCCCGGTGCGCCTCACCCTCATCATCGGCACCGCCGTCGCGCTCATCGCCTCGCTGACGCCCATCGGCAAGCTCGAGGAGATGGTCAACATCGGCACCCTGTCGGCGTTCGCGCTGGTGTCGCTCGCGGTGCCGGTGCTGCGCTCGCGGCGTCCGGACCTCGAGCGCGCCTTCCGGGTGCCGTTCTCGCCGGTGCTGCCCGTGCTCGCCGCGCTGATCAGCCTCTACCTCATGGTCAACCTGTCGGTCGAGACCTGGCTGCGGTTCATCATCTGGATGGCCCTCGGCTTCGTCATCTACTTCACCTACGGCGTGCGCCGCAGCCGGATGGCGGTCGGCGCCACCGGTGAGCAGGAGCCCTCGACCACCTCCTCCACGACGACCTGACGCTTCGCCCCCCCGGGTCGAGGTGAAGGGCGACCGACATCCGGTCGGGTTTCACCTCGACCCGTCGTCCACAGGCGACGACCGACGGGCCGTCGTCCACAGGTCCGTCATCCGCTGAGGCGTCCGGGTCGGGCGCGCGGCACCGTAGGATGATGGACGCCAAGTCACCGCACCGCGAGCCGGTGCGCCGTCGCCGCGAGCGGTCACGCGCCCTGGCCGACGAGTTCGACGGTGTCGTCTCGCGCGGGCTGCTCCGCACGGTCGGTGTCGACCACCGGATGGTCCGTCGCGAGGTGGCCGCCGGTCGCTGGGCCCTGCACGGGGTGCAGACCGTCGCCACGGTCACCGGAGCGCTCGGCCCGCTCGCGCACCGGTGGCGTGCGGTCTGGGAGGTCGGTGCCGACATCGCCGCCGTCGACGGCGTGACCGCGCTCCAGCACGCCGGCATGACCGGGTTCGACGACGACGTCGTCCACGTGTCCGTCAAGCACACCGCCGAGGTCTGCCCCGTCGACGGTGTCCACCTCCACAAGGTCGTCCGGCGGGTCGACGGCGAGCTCGTGGCCGGCGGGCTCCCCCGCACGCGGCCGGCGGTCGCGGCGGTGCGTGCGGCCCACTGGGCGGTCAGCGACCCGCAGGCGGCGTTGCTCCTCGTCATGCCTGTGCAGCAGCGGCTGTGCACCGGTGCGCAGCTGCTCGACGCGGTCGGTCGCGTCCGGGGCAGGAGCCGCCGGGCCTTCGTCCGCCAGGTCGTCTCCGACGTGGCCGACGGCGCCCACTCGCTCGGCGAGCTCGACGTCGCGGCGGCGTGCCTGCGCCGGGGCCTGCCGCCGCCCGCGCGACAGACGGTGCGGCGTCTCCCGGACGGACGGGCGTACCTCGACCTCGAGTGGCCGGAGGCCCGCCTGGTCGTCGAGGTCGACGGCACCGGGCACCTGCTGGCCCTCGCGACCTCGGACGACACCCTGCGCCAGAACTCCGTGGCCCTGGGCGCCTCGCTCGTCCTGCGGGTCGGCCTCCTCGGCTGGCGCCTCACGCCAGAGGCCTACCTCGACCAGATCTGCGCCGCGTACTGGCACCGCGTCCAGCGCTCGGCCTGACCGGCTGGTGCCCGTTCGAGGTGAAGGGCGACCCGCATCCGGTCGGGTTTCACCTCGACCGCGCAGCCCTCACTTGGTTCGAGGTGAAGGGCGACCCGCATCCGGTCGGGTTTCACCTCGACCCGAGGGAGCCGGGAGCCGGGAGCCGTCAGGGGCGGAGGACGGCCTCGGCCGCGCCACCCCCGGCGGAGGTCGGGACCCCCTCGACGTCGAGCACCGGCACGTCGACGAGCGGGGCCTGCCGGTGCGGGTGGCGCTCGCCGACGGCGCGACCACCGCCGTCACCGTCCCCGCCGACGCCGTCACCCAGCGGCAGCTCGAGCTCGAGGACCCCCTTGCCGAGCCGGCCGTCCTCGGGCAGCGCGACGGGGTAGGAGCCGGTGAAGCACGCCGTGCACAGGCGCTCGCGCGGCTGGTTCGTGGCCGCGACCATCCCGTCCTCGGAGATGTACCCGAGGCTGTCGGCGCCGATCGAGTTGCACACCTCGTCGACCCCGAGCCCGGTGGCGATCAGCTCGGCACGCGTCGCGAAGTCGATGCCGTAGAAGCACGGCCAGCGCACCGGCGGCGACGAGATGCGCACGTGCACCTCGGCGGCCCCGGCCTCGCGCAGCATCCGCACGAGCGCTCGCTGCGTGTTGCCCCGGACGATCGAGTCGTCGACGACCACGAGCCGCTTGCCCTTGATGACGTCACGAAGAGGGTTGAGCTTCAACCGGATACCGAGCTGCCGGATGGTCTGCGACGGCGCGATGAAGGTCCGCCCGACGTACGAGTTCTTGACCAGCCCCTGCCCGTACGGGATCCCCGACTCCTGCGCGTACCCGATGGCCGCCGGTGTCCCCGACTCGGGCGTCGGCATCACGAGGTCGGCCTCGACCGGGTGCTCGCGCGCCAGCGCCCGTCCCATCTCGACCCGCGACTCGTGGACGACCTGCCCCGCGATCGTCGTGTCCGGCCGCGCGAGGTACACGTACTCGAAGACGCACCCCTTGGGCTGGGCCTGCGCGAAGTGCTGCGAGCGCAGGCCGTCCTCGTCGACGGCGATGAGCTCGCCGGGCTCGACCTCGCGGACGAACGAGGCACCGACGATGTCGAGCGCTGCGGTCTCGGACGCGACGACCCAGCCGCGCTCGAGCCGCCCGATGACGAGCGGCCGGATGCCCTGGGGGTCGCGGGCGGCGTAGAGGGTGTGCTCGTCCATGAAGACGAGGCAGAAGGCGCCGCGCAGCAGCGGCAGCACCTCGAGGGCCGCGGCCTCGACGGTGCGGTCGGGGTCGGCGGTGAGCAGGGCGGTGACGAGCGCGGTGTCGGTGGTGTTGCCGCGCGCCATCTCGCCGCGGTGGCCCTCGACCCGCCGGCCGAGGACGACGTCGCGCAGCTCGGCGGAGTTGATGAGGTTGCCGTTGTGCGCCAGCGCGACCGTGCTGCCGTCGTGCCCGTCGAGGGTGGGCTGGGCGTTCTCCCAGGTCGACCCGCCGGTCGTCGAGTAGCGGCAGTGGCCGACGGCGAGGTGCCCGCGCAGCGAGGCGAGCGAGCGCTCGTCGAAGACCTGCGACACCAGCCCCATGTCCTTGTAGACGAGGAGCCGCTTGCCGTCGGAGGTCGCGATGCCCGCCGACTCCTGGCCGCGGTGCTGGAGCGCGTAGAGCCCGTAGTAGGTCAGCTTGGCGACGTCCTCGCCGGGGGCCCAGACCCCGAACACCCCGCAGGCGTCCTGGGGGCCCTTCTCACCGGGAAGCAGGTCGTGGCTGAGGCGTCCGTCTCCGCGTGGCACGTGCTCCATCCTCTCACGGGGTCGGTCAGGGGCGTCGGGACAACCGCTCGACGAACAGGGCGACGAGCGCCGCGACGAGCGCCAGCAGGGCCGCGCCGAGGAGGCCGAGGTAGCCGATAGCGGCGGTGGGCGAGTACTGGTTCTGCGCCAACGCCGTGTCGGTGTCCTCGAGCCACCCGAAGTCGGCGATCGCGGCGCCGAGCGCGAAACCGAGGACCGCACCCGTGAGGATGAACGGGAGGAAGCGGGGACGCCGGGCAGGTTTCACGGTCCTTACGGTACGGCCCGCCACCTCCCGCACCGGCCCCGGGCCGCCCACACTGGAGGGCGTGCACCCCCTCGTGAGACGCGTCGTCCGACCATCCGCCGCCCTCGTCCGCTCCGAACCGACGACATGACCACCTCGCAGGCCAGCCCGCAGAGCCCACCCCGCCCGACGGACGCCCGTCGCGCGTCCCGTCGGTGGTACGCGGTCGGCGCCCTGCTGGCCACCGCGGCCGGCGCCGGCGCCGGGCACCTCGTCGCGGGCCTCGTCTCGCCGGAGGCCTCCCCCGTGCTCGCCGTCGGCTCGACGGTCATCGACGCCACCCCCACGCCGGTCAAGGAGTGGGCGGTCTCGACCTTCGGCACGGCCGACAAGCCGATCCTCATCGGGTCGGTCGCGCTCGTCACCCTCCTCGCCGCGGCCGCGATCGGCATCGTGGCCCGCACCCGGCGCACCCTCGGTCTCGCCCTCATCGGGGTTCTCGCGCTGCTCGCCGTCGCCGCGGCGGCCACCCGTCCGACCGCCCAGCCCGTCGACCTCCTCCCCGGGCTGGTCACGGCCCTCGTCGGCGTCTTCGGTGCGTCGTGGCTGTTCGCGGCCCTCGACCGCTGGGCGGCGGCCGACGCCGACCCGACCGCCGGAGCGGGCCCGAACCGCACCGCCGCGGGCGACGGCACGAGCGGCCGGCGCTCGGTCATCGTCGCCGCGGCCGGCCTCGGCGCCGTCGCCGCCACGGGCGGTGGGCTCGGCCAGGCCCTCGTCCGCCGTGCGACGGTGACCTCCGACGTCGTCCTCCCGACCCCGGCCACCCCGCTCCCGCCGCTGCCGCAGGGGCTGGAGGAGATGGTCAAGGGGGTGTCCTCCTTTCGCACCGCGAACGACGCCTTCTACCGGATCGACACCGCCCTCGTCATCCCCCGGGTCAGCACGACCGGGTGGGAGCTGAGCATCGACGGGATGGTCGACAACCCCTTCACGCTGTCCTTCGACGAGCTGCTCGACCTCCCGATGATCGAGAAGGACATCACCCTCACCTGCGTCTCGAACGAGGTCGGCGGACCGTACATCAGCAGCGCCCGCTGGCTCGGGGTGCGCGTGCGCGACCTCCTCGAGCGGGCCGGCGTGCAGCAGGGAGTCGACCAGATCTTCAGCACCTCCACCGAGGGCATGACCATCTCGACACCGCTCCAGGCCCTCATGGACGACCGCGACGCCCTCGTCGCCGTCGGGATGAACGGCGAGCCCCTCCCCCCGGTGCACGGCTTCCCCGCCCGGCTCGTCACCCCCGGCCTCTACGGCTTCGTCGGCGCGACGAAGTGGCTCACGAAGCTCACGGCGACGACGTACGCGAAGGAGACCGCGTACTGGACCGGCCGCGACTGGGCCACCGACGCCCCGATCTACACCGAGAGCCGCATCGACACCCCGAAGCCGCTGTCCACGGTCGCGGCCGGGCGGGTCGTCATCGGGGGCGTCGCCTGGGCGCAGCAACGCGGCGTCGCGAAGGTCGAGGTGCGCGTCGACGGCGGCCGCTGGATGGAGACGCGGCTCGGCCCGGACGCCGGCATCGACTACTGGCGCCAGTGGTACCTGCCCTGGGACGCCCTGCCGGGGCGGCACACCCTCGAGGTGCGGGCCACCGACGAGGACGGGCAGGCCCAGACCGACGCACGACAGACGCCGTTCCCCAAGGGAGCGACCGGCTGGCACTCGGTCATCGTCACCGTCGAGTGACCTCTCCGGCCCACGACGCCCACCGGCTGCACCTGCAGCCGGTGGGCGTCGTCGTGTGCGCGACGCCACACTCCCGGGCCGTGACCGACTCGTGACCAGGAACGGCCGGAAAAGTTGCCCCACAACCAATCCGCGTCGCACGGCGCCTCGAACGACAGGTGTACGAAGCAAGACACCCTCCATCAAGGAGCACTCCCCATGCGTTCCACCCGCCTGACGGTCGCCGCCCTGGCGCTGGCCCTCCCCCTGACCCTCGCCGCCTGCGGCTCCGACGACAGCGGCTCGGGCTCCGGCTCGAGCGACACGATGACCTCGGCGGCCCCCTCGGCCAGCCCCTCGGAGTCGATGAGCTCCTCGATGGACGAGCCCTTCGGCCCCGCCTGCGCCGGTGTCCCGACCAGTGGTGCCGGCTCGTTCGACGGCATGTCCAAGGACCCGGTCGCCACCGCCGCGAGCAACAACCCGGCCCTGAAGACCCTCGTCACCGCGGTCGGCGAGGCCGGCCTCGGCGACACGCTGAACAGCGCGAAGGACATCACCGTCTTCGCCCCGACCGACGACGCGTTCGCGGCGCTCGACAAGGCGACCCTCGACAAGGCGATGGCCGACCCCAAGGGCCTGCTCACCACCGTCCTCACCAACCACGTCGTCGAGGGCCGGCTCTCCCCGGACCAGCTGTCCGGCGAGCACAAGACCCTCTCCGGCAAGTCGATCAACGTCATGGGCTCGGGCGAGGACTTCACCGTCACCCCGGGTGACGCCAAGGTCGTCTGCGGCAACGTGCAGACCGCCAACGCGACCGTGTACATCATCGACAAGGTTCTCGTCCCGGAGATGTGACGGATCAGCGATGATGGAGGACATGACGGCTGCTTCCCCCGGACCACGAACCTCGGTGTCCGGGGGGGCGGCCGCCTCCCCGGCCGACCTCGCGGAGCTGCTCCGCCGGTCGGCACGTGGTGACGAGGCGGCCTTCGCCGACCTCTACGACGCCACCTCCCGCCGGGTGTTCGGGCTGGTCCTGCGGATCGTCCGGGACCACGCGATGTCGGAGGAGGTGACCCAGGAGGTCTACCTCGACGTGTGGCGCAGCAGCGCCCGCTTCGACCCCGCCCGGGGCAGTGCCCTCTCATGGCTGATGACCATCGCGCACCGCGCGGCCGTCGACCGGGTCCGCTCGAGCGAGGCCTCCCGTCGGCGCGACGACGCCCACGCGGCCGCCACCCGCCCCGTCGAGTTCGACGAGACCTCGGAGGCCGCCACCACCGCCCTCGAGGCGCAGCGGGTCCGCAAGGCCCTGCTCACCCTCACCGAGGCCCAGCGCTCCGCCGTGGAGCTGGCCTACCTCGGTGGGTACACGCACACCGAGGTCGCCGGCCTGCTGGGCCTGCCCCTCGGCACCGCGAAGACCAGGATCCGGGACGGACTCATCCGCCTCCGGGACACGTTGGGAGTACCGGCATGAGCCCCGATCTGCACCACCTCAGCGGTGCGTACGCGGTCGACGCGCTCGACCGCGCCGAGCGCGAGTCGTTCGAGCACCACCTGTCGGTCTGCGACGCCTGCCGCGCGGAGGTCGCCGAGCTCAGCGATGCCGCCCACTCGCTCGCCGTCCTCGGGGAGGCGACGCCACCGGCGTCCCTCCGCACGTCCGTGCTCGCCGGCATCGCCCAGGTCCGGCCACTGCCTCCCCTGGTCACCGACTCCTCGCTCGTCTCCGCCGCCGACGACCCGTCCACGCCCGTGGCCCCGGTCGTGCCCCTGTTCCGTCGCGCGAGCACCTGGCTGGCTGCCGCGGCGGCCGCCGCCGCCATCGCGGTGGGCGGCATCGCCTGGAGCCCCTGGTCCGGCGACGCGCCGACCCTCAGCGCGGTGCAGCAGGTCGAACGGGCCGACGACGCGGCCACGGTCACGAGCCACAAGGGTGCGGTGACCGCGACGCTCGCCTACAGCCGGCGGCTCGACCGCTCGGCCATCACCGTCGCCGGGATGCCCCCCGCGCCCGACGGCAAGACCTACCAGCTCTGGTACGTCGGCTCCGACGAGGTCGCCCGCTCGGCCGGCTTCCTCACCGCCGGCGCCGACGGCCACGGCGAAGCCGTGCTCGAGGGTGGCATCGACGGCGCGTCCGCGGTGGGCGTCACCGTCGAGCCGACCGGTGGCTCGCAGGCCCCGACGACCGACCCGATCATGGTGATGGCCGTCGCCTGACGCGTCACGCCCCGAGCGACCCCGCCACCTCCTCGAGGACGGCGGGGTCGCCCGCGTACGGGCCCTCCGCCCGCGGCCAGTGGACGACGACGTCGGTGAAGCCCAGCGCGGCGGCCCGGCCGGTCATCTCGGCGTGCAGGCCGGCCGACTCGAGCGAGAACCGGGGCGAGGAGTCGAGGGAGAGGTAGCGGTCGAGCGGGCCGCGCCCGGACTCCGCGACGGCGGCCTCGAAGCGCTCGACGAGCTCGGCGACGTGGGCGAACCACGCATCGAGCGTGTCGCCCTTCCCGCCGTAGGTGACCCATCCGTCGGCGTGCGCGGCGGCGAGCCGGATGGACCGGGGGCCGTTGGCCGCGACGAGCAGGGGCACCCGGTGGCGCACCGGGCCGGGGAGGGTGCGGGCGTCCCGCGTGGTGTACCACTCACCGTCGTGCGTGACGTGGTCCTCGCGCAGCAGCCGGTCGAGGAGGGGGACGAACTCGTGGAAGCGCTCGACCCGCTGGCGCAGGACGAGGTCGGCCCCGAGGAGCCGGGAGTCGAGGTCGCCCCCGGTGCCGAGACCGCAGAGGAACCGGCCCCCCGTGAGGTCGTCGAGGGTGATGACGTCGCGGGCGTACGTGTACGGGTGGTTCTGGTTGGGCGAGGAGACGAAGGTGCCGAGGCCGATGCGCTCGGTGACGCCCGCCGCGGCCGCCAGCGTGGGCAGCGCGCTGAACCACGGGCTGTCGGGGAGGCCGCCCCAGACGAGGTGGTCGTAGGTCCACGCGTGGTCGAAGCCCATCTCCTCGACGGCCCGCCAGCGTGGGGCGCTCTCGCGCCACGGCTCGTCGGTGAGGAGGACGACGCCCTGCCGCAGCCCGCTCACATGGCCTCCTCGCGGGTGAGGGGCAGCAGGGGCGAGAGGTCGGCGCGGGTGCCGCTGACCCGCAGCACCCCCTCGGCGAGGGCCTGCGCCCAGGCGAGGGTGCCGGTGGCGAGCCGCAGCCACGACTCGGCGTCGGTCTCGACGACGTTGGGCGGGGTGCCGCGGGTGTGCCGCGGACCCTCGACGCACTGGACGACGCCGAAGGGCGGCACCCGCACCTCGACGCTGTTGCCCGGGGCTCGCGCGGCGAGCTCGTCGAGGGTGTGCCGGACGGCGGTGGCCCGGGTGGCGCGGTCGGTGCCCTCGGGGTCGGCACGCCAGGCGGCCAGGGCCGCCGTGCCGGCGGCGGGGTCGGTGCGACGGCGGGGTGGCATGCCGACGACGCTACCCGCGGCCGCCGACGACCGTGCCCGTAGCCTCCTGACCGTGGTCGACGTGCGCTTCGAGGAGGACGGGGGTGCCGTCACCGTCCTCGTCGACGGCTTCCCCCAGTCAGCGGTCGACCTCGCGGACCCCGCCGCGCTGCACTTCGAGTACGTGCAGCACCTCGCCCTCGCCGTCGACGCGCTGGCGCCGGCGGGGCGGCTGCGCGTCACCCACGTCGGGGGCGCCGGGCTGACCCTCGCGCGGTGGCTGCACCACACCCGGCCGGGGTCGACCCAGGTGGTCCTCGAGCCCGACGCCGCCCTCACCGAGTCCGTGCGCCGCGAGCTGCCCCTCCCCCGCGGCCACCGCATCCGGGTCCGGCCGGTGCGCGGCGAGGACGGGGTCGCCGCGCTGCGCGACGCGAGCGCGGACGTCGTCGTCCTCGACGCCTTCGCGGAGGGTCGGGTCCCCGCCGGTCTGGGCACCGTGGAGTGGCTCACCGACGTCCGCCGGGTGCTCGGCGACACCGGTCTCCTCCTCGCCAACCTCACCGACGAGCCGGGGATGCGGTACGTCGCGCGGGTCGTGGCCGGGGCGCGAGAGGCGTTCGGGCACACCGCACTCGTCGGCCTGCACGAGGTCCTCAAGGGGCGGCGGTTCGGCAACCTCGTCCTCGTCGCGTCGGCCTCCCCGCTCGACCTCTACACGCTGCGCCGGGCCGCGGCCTCGGCCGCGCTGCCCACCGGGGTGCTGCCGGGCGCGGACGTCGCCCGTCGGGTGCCCTCCGCCCGCCCGCTGCGGGCCTCCGACGCGACGGCCGCCGCGTCCCCCGAGCCCCCGGACCCCGGGTCCTGGCGTCGACGCTGACGGTCAGCCGGCGGTGAGGTGCAGGCGCAGGTCGACCCCGAGGACGCCGGCCAGCCGCTCGGCCTCCGCGGCGACCGCGGCCTCGGGGACGGGCGCGTCGTCGAGCCACTCGACGGTCAGGGCCTCGCCCCGGCGCGTCCACACGCCGCGCACGACGCCACCGGCCACGACGATGTTCGCCTTGCGCGTCACGGCCTCCCGGCGCGCGGGCGGCACGATGCGCTCGTCCGCCGTGCCCGGCGCCATCACCCACTGGTCGTGGCCCGGGAGCAGGCGCACCTCGTCGGACGGTTCGGCGGCGTCCAGCGCGGTGACGTCCTCGGCGAGCACGTACGCCGTCGTGCCCTCGACGTCGACGGCGACGAGCCGGTCGCCGAGGGCCGCGAGCCAGCCCTCGATCCTCCGCCGACCCGCGCTGAGCCCGTCACCGAGCCAGTGGTGGACGTGCTCCGGGGTCGCCGGGCCGTAGGTCCGCAGGAAGGAGGTGACGGCGTACTCCCCCGCGGCGTCGAGGTCGGGCAGCCCGCCCCAGTGCGGGTTGGTGTCGAGGCGCTGGAAGGTGGAGCGCCCCTCCCGTGGGGGGCCGAAGACCATGTCGCCCTGCCAGGTGAGGGGCTTGACGAGGGTGCCCGCCCCCTCCGCGAACACCGGGGTGAGGTGGCGGTAGGCCGGGCGCCGGGTGACGGCCTCCCCGAGCTCGGTGACGGTCAGCGGACCGCCGGCCAGGGCGTCGCGGACCGTGGCCCGGAAGTCCGGCCACGCGTCCGCCGAGAGCCCGTAGTGCTCGACCCAGCTGCGCCGCTCCCACTGCCGGCCGGCCGCACGCAGGACGAGGAACGCGCCTCCCTCGGCGGCCGACAGGTGGTGCACCGCGCCCCGGAAGGCGAAGGCCGTGATGACCGACCCCTCGGCCCGGGCCGCGGCCAGCTCGCCCGGGCGCGACGACCGTCGGCGGGTCCGGATCGCGAGCTCCGCCAGCGAGGCGTCCATCGCCGGGACGGCCCCGAGGCGACGCACCACCTCGGCCACCGACTCGGTCCCGACGGGGTCGAGGAGGTTCCGTCCGAGCCGCCAGCCGAGGGCCCGGGCCCAGGTCGTCGATGCCTGCGGTCGTCGGTCCATCCGCGCAGCGTGGCACGGGTTGCGGACGGTCGCCGTCCGGGTCGGCCGGTCAGTCGCCGGTGACGGAGACGTGGGCCTCGCGGTCGAGGTACGCCCCGTAGGCGCGGGCCTCCCCGTCGAGCGCCCGTCGCTCGGCCGCGGTGAGGGGACGGTAGGGAGCGACCTCGAACGCCACCGAGTGCGGGCGGACCGTGCGACGCACGGTGCCGGCGATCTGGGCGTCGCAGACGAGCAGGCCGATGGACGGCTCCCGGCCCACCGGGTGCAGCCCGGCGGCGTCGACGACCATCCGGGAGTCCTGGTGGCCGCGGTACCACTCGTCGAGGAGGTGGATGAGGTGCACGCGCGGGGTGCGGGGGCGCGGTGGGGGCTCCTCGCCGGGGGCGTGCCAGAACGTGCGCCCGTCGTGCTCGAAGGACTCGAGCTGCGTTGCGGCGGAGGCGAGCCCGCGACGCACGTCGGTGAGCGTGAGGGTCGCCCAGTAGGCGAGGTCGCGCTCGGTGGCCGGTCCGTGGCCGAGGACGTACCGGGCGGCCAGGGCCGTGAGGGCCTCGTCCCGGTCGGGGTACGGCGACGGGTCGAGCCGGTCGTCGAGGAGGCGGTAGGTCTGGGTACCGGTGCCACCGTCCGGGCGCGGGGCCCCGCTACCGACGAGCAGGCCCATCTCGACGTGGGCGAGGACGACCATGAGGCGCATGCCGTCGAGGACGTGCCCGGCGCGCCCGAGGGACGCGCCGAGCTCGTCCCGGGTGAGGTCCGCGGTGCCGTCGAGGGCCGTGAGCACGGCGTCGGTGCACGCGGCGACCGTGGCGGCGTCGAGCCCGAGGTCGCGCTCGAGCTGGCGCCCCACCTGCTGCCGGACGCGCGGCCCGGTGAGCTCGAGGAGCCAGCGCAGGTCGGCCCGGTGCACGAGGTGCCACGTCGGACGCAGCACGTGGGTGCGCACCAGCGTGCCGTCGGCGAGCAGGTCGACGAGCGCCGGCGGGGTGAGGCCCGGCGCCCGGGAGGCCAGCGCCCATCCCGTCTGGTCGAGGTTCTCGGCCTGGACGGCGAGGAGGGAGCGGACGGCCGTGGGGGCGTCCGGTGCGGACCGGCCGTCGAGCAGCTGCGTGCGGAAGCGCCAGCGGGCGATCGCCCGGTCGTCGACCGCCGCGGGGCTCACCGCCGGGGATCCCCGCGCAGGACCCGCAGGAGCCGGGCCCCGAGTCCCTCGCGGGGGCCCGGGGTGGCCGAGAAGGCCGGGTCGACCGTCACCGGGCGACTGTCCGAGGCGGCCTTCCCGGTCGCCGTGGTGGACCGGGACGCCTCGCGCTCGGCCAGCGCGTCGGCGACCCGGGCGAGCAGGGCGTCGACCTCGCGCACGTCGTAGCCGCGCCGGAAGGAGGTCACCGACAGGCGCCGGTCGCGGACGGCGGCGGCGGTGAGCGGCCGGCGGGGCGCCGTCGCCGAGGAGCCGTCGAGGTGGCGGAGGGTCGCGACGACCTCGTCGAGCAAGTCGTCGACCTCGCGCTCGTCGTAGCCCTCCCGGAACTGCGTCTGCGTGAAGTGGGTGTTCTGGACGTCCTCGGGCGTGAGCACCCGGCCCCCTCTCGTCAGCCCACGAAGACGCGGGCGTTGCGGAACATCCGCAGCCAGGGGCTCTCGTCCTCGACGGTCCCGCTGGTCCACGACATCTGGACGTTACGGGAGACCCGCTCCGGGTGGGGCATCATCGCGGTGAACCGGCCGTCGGTGCTCGTGACCGCCGTCAGGCCGCCGGGCGAGCCGTTCGGGTTGAACGGGTGCGTGGTCGCGGGCTCGCCGTGGTGGTCGACGAAGCGGGCGACCCTCGCCACCGACGCGAGGTCGCCCCGGGCCGAGAAGTCCGCGAACCCCTCGCCGTGCGCCACCGCGATCGGGAGGCGGCTCCCGGCCATCCCCGCGGTGAGCACCGAGGGGCTGTCGAGGACCTCGACGAGGGTGAGCCGGGCCTCGTACTGCTCGGAGCGGTTGCGGGTGAAGCGCGGCCACGCCTCGGCACCCGGGACGAGGTCGGCCAGCGCGGCGAACATCTGGCACCCGTTGCAGATGCCGAGGCCGAACGTGCCGTCGCGGTGGAAGAACTCGTGGAACTGCTCGGTGAGCCTCTCGGAGAACAGGACCGAACGCGCCCAGCCCTCGCCGGCGCCGAGCGTGTCGCCGTACGAGAAGCCACCGGCCGCCACGAGCCCCTCGACGTCCGCGAGGTCGGCACGGCCGCTCTGGAGGTCGGTCATGTGCACGTCGTAGGCGTCGAAGCCCGCGCGGTCGAGCATGAACGCGGTCTCGACGTGGCTGTTGACCCCCTGCTCGCGCAGCACGGCGACCTTCGGGCGGACGCCGGTGGCGAGGTACGGCAGCGCGACGTCGTCGGTGGGGTCGAAGGACGGGGCCACCGTGAGGCCGGGGTCGTCGTCCGCACCGACGGCCGCATGCTCCTCGTCGGCGCAGCCCGGGTTGTCGCGCAGGACGCTGATCCGCCACGACACCTCGTCCCAGGCCTGCGCGAGGTCGCGGAGGCTCTCGTCGAGGGCGGGGCGCTCGGCGACGTCGGCGACGGACACCCGGACCCGGCGGTCGGTCGCGGTGCGTCCGACGCCGTGGGTGAGGTCGTCGAGCCCGTGCGCGGCGAGCACCTCGCGGACCGCCGGGACGTCGTCGGGGGCGACCCCGAGGACGACGCCGAGCTCCTCGGCGAAGAGGGCGGCGACGGAGGGCGCGGAGACGTCGACCCCGACCCCACCGGCGAAGGCCATCTCGCACACCGCGGCCCAGAGCCCACCGTCGGACCGGTCGTGGTAGGCGAGCTCGACTCCACGGGAACGGATCTCGCGCAAGGCCGCCGCGAGGGACACGAGGCGCTGCGGGTCGTCGACGTCGGGGACCTCACGGCCGAAGGCCCCGGACACCTGGGCGAGCATCGAGCCGCCGATCCGGTCGCGGCCGGCGCCGAGGTCGACGACCACGAGCTCGTCCCCGGGGCGCAGCTGCGGGGTCCACGTGGTGCGGACGTCGGGCAGCGAGGCGAACGCGGTGACGACGAGGGAGACCGGGGAGGTCACCTGCTTCGGGTCGCCGCTCACCGGGTCGGTCCACCGGGTGCGCATCGACAGCGAGTCCTTGCCGACCGGCACCGAGACGCCGAGCGCCGGGCACAGCTCCATCGCGACGGCCGACACCGTGTCGTACAGCGCGGCGTCCTCGCCGTCCTCGCCGCACGCGGCCATCCAGTTGCAGGAGAGCTTGACCCGGCCGAGCTCGGCCACGGGGGCGGCGAGCAGGTTGGTCAGCGCCTCGCCGACGGCCATCCGCCCGGAGGCCGGGGCGTCGACCGAGGCGAGGGGCATCCGCTCGCCGCTGGCCATCGCCTCCCCGGCGAAGCCGACGTGGTCGGCCAGGGTGACCGCGACGTCGGCGACGGGCACCTGCCAGGGACCGACCATCTGGTCGCGGTGCGTGAGCCCCCCGACCGTGCGGTCGGCGATCGTCACGAGGAACCGCTTGCTCGCGACCGTCGGGTGCCGGAGCACCGCGTACGCGGCCTCGCGCAGGTCGAGGGCGTCGGGGTCGAGGTCGTCGCCGTGTCGCGGCACGCGGGTGACGTCGCGGGTCATCCGCGGAGGCTTGCCGAGCAGGGTCTCCATCGGCATGTCGATGGGCCGGTCCTCGCCCTCGACGTCGTCCGGGCCGTCGGCCAGGACCAGCTGCCCGTCGGCCTTCGCGACCCCGACCACGGCGTACGGGCACCGCTCGCGCTCGCACAGGGCCGCGAGCCGGGCGAGCGACGTCGGGGCGATGGCGACGACGTACCGCTCCTGGGACTCGTTGCACCACACCTCCTTCGGCGCGAGACCCGACTCCTCGAGGGGGACGGCGGAGAGGTCGAACCGGGCGCCGAGGCCGGCCCCGTCGACGAGCTCGGGGAAGGCGTTCGAGAGGCCGCCGGCGCCGACGTCGTGGATGGCCAGGATGGGGTTCTCGTCCGGGCCCAGGCTCCAGCAGTGGTTGACGACCTCCTGGGCCCGTCGCTCGATCTCGGGGTTGCCCCGCTGCACGGAGTCGAAGTCGAGGTCGGCGGCGTTGGCGCCCGCGGCCATCGACGACGCCGCACCACCACCCATCCCGATGCGCATGCCGGGTCCACCGAGCTGGACGAGGAGGGTGCCTGCGGGGAAGAGCACCTTGTGCGTGAGGTCGGCGCTGATGGTGCCGAGCCCGCCCGCGGACATGATCGGCTTGTGGAAGCCGCGGCGGACGCCGTCGACGGTCTGCTCGTAGACCCGGAAGAAGCCGCCGAGGCCCGGCCGGCCGAACTCGTTGTTGAACGCGGCGGCGCCGATGGGCCCGTCGAGCATGATCTCGAGGGGGCTCGCCACGTGGGCCGGGGCGCCGTACTCCTCGCTCTCCCAGGGCTCCTCGGTGCCCGGCAGGTGCAGGTTGGAGACGACGAACCCGGTGAGCCCGGCCTTGGGCTGCGAGCCGCGGCCGGTCGCGCCCTCGTCACGGATCTCGCCGCCGGCGCCGGTGGCCGCTCCCGGGAACGGGCTGATGGCCGTCGGGTGGTTGTGCGTCTCGACCTTCATGAGGACGTGCACGTCGTCCTCGCGCCCGCGGTAGGCACTCGGGCCGTCGGTGTCCTCCGGCAGCCACCGGACCCGCCGGCCGCCCTCCATCACGCTGGCGTTGTCGGAGTAGGCGACGACCGTGCCGGCCGGCGACACCTCCTCCGTGTGGCGGATCATCCCGAAGAGCGACCGCGGTTGCGGCTCACCGTCGACGACGAAGTCGGCGTTGAAGATCTTGTGCCGGCAGTGCTCGGAGTTCGCCTGCGCGAACATCATCAGCTCGACGTCGGTGGGGTTGCGGCGCAGGCCGGTGAACGCCTCGACGAGGTAGTCGACCTCGTCGTCGGAGAGGGCGAGGCCGAACGCGCGGTCGGCCTCATCGAGCGCCTCCCGGCCGCGGCCGAGCACGTCGACGTGCGCCATCGGCTCGGCCTCGCGCTCGTCGAAGAGGTGGGCGGCCGCGTCACGGTCGGGGAGGGCGGACTCGGTCATCCGGTCGTGCAGCAGGTCGGCGCAGGCGGCCCACTCGGCCTCGGAGAGCGGGTCGTCGGAGACGAGGTGGTACTCGGTGACCCGCTCGACGCGGCGGACCGCGACCCCGCAGCTGTGCGCGATGTCGGTGGCCTTCGACGCCCAGGGCGAGAGGGTGCCGAGGCGTGGCGCGACGACGACGAGGGCGGTGTGCGGGCCGGCCGGCTCGGCCGGGACGAAGGGCGCGCCGTAGGTCAGCAGGCGCCGGACCGTGGCCGCCGTGGCGGTGTCGAGGGCGCCCTCGCTGGCGACCCAGTGCACGTGCTCGGCGGCCACCGCCGTGACCGAGGGCGCCACGACCCGCAGCCGGGCGAGCAGGCCGACGGCGCGGAAGGAGGAGAGGGCGGCGCCCCCGGGGACGGTGGTCAGCACGAGGTCGTGCGACGAGGCCATGGCGGGGGTTCTCCCGGGGGGTGCGGCGGGGCGGCGGGACACGGCGGGGCGCCGGTGCTCAGGCTACCGGCGTGGGCGCCGCACCCGACGTCCGCGTCCGGGGCCGGGGGGCCCGACGGCCCGTCAGCCCTGCCAGCGGGCGGCCAGCTCCTCCCCGCCGGCGGCGGCCCCCGGCAGCGCGCCCGCCGCGGGCGCTCGCAGCGACTGCAGCACGAGCGCGAGGTAGCGCTGGCGCAGCTCGCCGATCCGGGTGGAGTCGGGCAGGTCGACGAGCATGACGACCTCGAGGAGGAGGATGACGTCGGCCGCGCTCACGTCGTCGCGCAGCACCCCGGCCTCCCGGACCCGTCGGTGCAGTGCGCGGTACAGCCCGTCGGCCCGGGTGGCCAGGTCGCCGAGGTCCGCATCAGGGGTGAACGTGCCGGCGAGACGTTGTGCGAGCGCCTGGCTCCCGCCCTCGACGACCGCCGCCAGCGTCGCGCAGTACGCCGTCCACGCGTCGCGCTCGTCGGCGAGACCGGCCTCGAGCGCCGCCGCGAACCGCTGGAGGCCGTCGCGGGTCAGCTCGCGCAGGAGAGCCTCCTTGCTCGGGTAGCGGCGGTAGAGCGCACTGATGCCGACGCCGGCGCGACGGGCCACGTCGGCGATGGGGGCCGCCGGGTCGGCGAGGAAGACGGCACGGGCGGCGTCGAGGATCAGGCCGTCGTTGACCGATGCCTGGCGTCGTCGGCCGTCGAGCCGTGCAGAGTCACTCACGGGGCCAGCCTACCTCTGGAACGGTGCGTTCCGTTCTGCTACATTAGTGGAACGGAACATTCCGCTACTCAAGGAGATCACCATGGACATGCGCCTCGAGGTCGTCGGCCTGAGCGTCTCGGACGTCGACGCGGCCGTCGCCTTCTACACCGAGCAGGTCGGCTTCCACCTCGACCACGACATCTCGCCCGCGCCGGGGATGCGGGTCGTCCAGCTCACGCCTCCCGGCTCCCCCACGTCCGTCGTCCTCGGCAGCGGCCTGCCGCTCGGCGAGCCGGGCACGACCCGCGGCGTGCAGCTCGTCGTCGAGGACATCGACGCCGCCCGGGCCGCACTCGCCGGCCGCGGGGTCGAGATCACCGAGGTGCAGCAGCTCGGCCCCGAGGGCCAGCCGGGCAGCCGGTTCGCCTTCTTCGGCGACCCCGACGGGAACGGGTGGTCGCTCCAGGAGCTCCGTCGGTCTTGACGCCGGTCGTCGATCATGTACCATTTGGTACATGATCGACGTGAGCCGCACGACCCCGCTCCCCGCGACGACGCTCTGGCCGCTGCTCTCCGACGTCCGCCGCTGGGGCGACTGGCTGCCGACCGTCGACTCCGTCACCCCGGTCGAGCCCGACCGACCGGACGAGGTGGGCGCCTCCTACGTGGTCGTGCAGCCCGGGCTCCCCCGCGCCACGTGGACGATCACGGCGTGGACGCCCGGCCGGTCCTTCACCTGGGAGTCGCGGGCGAGGGGGGTCCGCAGCACCGGCACGCACGACCTCGTCGAGGGACCGGACGGCACGACCATCCGGCTCGGCATCCGGTGGGAGGGACCGCTGGCCGGCCTCGTCCGGTGGCTCGTCGGGCGCAAGGCCGCCGACTACGTGACCCGCGAGGCCGCCGCCCTCGAGTCGACCGCCGCGGCCCGCACGACCGGCGCGTGACCCCGCCGCACGACGGCGCTGCCCGCGACGAGCTGCTCGGGCGGGCCGTCGCGTGGTTCGCCGAGCACGGGGTCGGCGACACCAGCCTGCGCACCCTGGCCACCGGCATCGGCACCAGCCACCGGATGCTGAACTACCACTTCGGGTCGCGCGCAGGGCTGCTCGGGGCGGTGGTGGAGGCCGTCGAACGCGCGGAGCAGGACGCCCTCCTCCAGCTGGCCGCCACGCACGAGGACCCGTACCAGGCCGGGGCGCTGTTCTGGCGGCACGTCGCCGACCGGGCCGCGGTCTTCGCGCCGCTCTTCTTCGAGCTCTCGACCCACGCGATGCGCGGCGAGCCGCACGCCGAGCCGCTGCGCCGGTGGTTCGCCGAGGGGTGGACCGACGCGCTGGCCGACGCCTACCGCCGGCTCGGGGTCGACGACGCCGAGGCCCGGACCCTGGCCCTGCAGTCGCTGGCCATGGCCCGCGGGCTGCTCTTCGAGGTCGCCGTCACCGGCGACCGGGCGGCGGCGGACGTCGCGATGGAACGCTGGACGGCGATGGTGCGGCACGAGATCGAGACGCGGTGACCGCATCGGGCCGGAGGCGGAGGATCAGGGTCGGCGGGCTCCGACGACGACCGCCGTCCCGTAGCAGTGGATCTCGATGATCTGGCCCTGCCCGACCTCGTTGGAGTCGAAGCGCACCCCGAGGAGGGCGTTGCCGCCGTGCCGCTGCGCCTCGCCGACGACCCGCTGGAGCGCGTGGTGGCGGGCCTCGGCGAGGAGGGCCGTCATGTCGACGACCTCGCCGCGGGAGAGCGCGGAGAAGGACGCCGACACGCCACGCGCCAGGCCGAGGCTCGTCGCGTAGACGCCGGACACCGCCCCGATCGTCGTGCGCACCTCGAGGTCGGGGAAGTCGAAGGCGGTCGTGACGGGGATCGGCCAGCCGGCCGTGCGCCAGTCGGGGCCCTGCCGCGGTGCGGACTGCTCGCTCATCGGTCCGCCCCTCGCGGTCGGAACGTCTCTCCGGTCAGGCGCTCGTAGGCCTCGACGTACTTGGCCCGGGTGCGCTCGAGGACGTCGTCGGGCAGCGACGGCGGCGCCTCGCCCGACGCCTTGTCCCATCCGCTCGCCCGCGACAGCAGCCACTCGCGGACGAACTCCTTGTCGAAGCTCGGCTGCGGGTGGCCGGGCTCCCACTGGTCGGCCGGCCAGAAGCGCGAGGAGTCGGGGGTCAGCACCTCGTCGGCGAGCACCAGCTCGTCGGCCTCGACGCCGAACTCGACCTTGGTATCGGCGACGATGATGCCGCGTGCCTGCGCGATCTCGTTGCCCCGGGCCAGGATCCGCGTCGTCAGGTCACGGGCGCGTGCGGCGAGCGACGGGCCGACGGCCGCCTCGACCTCGGCGTAGCTCATCGGCTCGTCGTGCTGCCCCTCGGGCGCCTTGGTCGACGGGGTGAAGAGCGGCTCGGGGAAGCGTGACCCATCGGTGAGGCCCTCGGGGAGGGTCAGCCCGCTGACCGTGCCGTCGGCCCGGTACTCGCGCAGGCCACCGCCGGTGAGGTACGCGCGGGCAACGCACTCGACGGGAAGCATCTCGAGCCGCCGGACGAGGACCGCCCGCCCGCGCACGGCGTCCGGCACGTCGGTGGACACGACGTGGTTGGGCACGAGGTCGGCGAGCTGCTCGAACCACCAGAGCGACATCCGGGTGAGCACCTCACCCTTGTCGGGCACCGGGGTGTCGAGCACGAAGTCGAAGGCCGAGATGCGGTCGGAGGCGACGAGCAGCAGGAGGTCGTCGCGAGGAGCGCCGGCGTCGTCGAGCGGCGCGTAGAGGTCGCGCACCTTGCCCGAGTAGACGTGGGCGTACCCGTCGAGCACCGGCGCGGCCGGTCCGGCGGGCACCGCGCCGGAGGGGGCGGAGGCGTCGGACGAGGGCGTCGGGGCATCGGCCATGCCCCTATCCAACCAGCCCCGCCCCCGCCACAGCTTTCCCTCCGGATGCCGAAAGGTTCAGCCACCTGCCGGTTGTGAGCGGCAGGTCACCGAAGGTTCCGGCATCCGGAGAGAATGTTCGGCCCTGCGCGCGAGTTGAGGTGCATAGGATTCCTATGTATCGTGGAACGGGTGAGCACCGACGACCTCGCCGACGACCTGCTGCGCTCGGCCGCCCGGCTCTCCCGCTGGGCGAGCCGGCACGCCGCGCACGACCTGCCGTGGGCCCAGGCCCGCGTCCTGTCCCTCGTCGAGGAGCTCGGCCCGGCGCGCATCACGACGCTCGCCGCAGCCGACGACACGAGCCAGCCGACGATGACCACCCAGGTACAGCGGCTCGAGGCCGAGGGCTTCGTCACCCGCAGCTCCGACCCGGCCGACGCGCGCGCCAGCCTCGTCGAGCTGACGCCGTCCGGCACCGCGGCGCTCGCCGCCGCCCGACGGGCCCGCGCCCGCACCCTCGAGCCGGTGCTCACCGGCCTCGACGCCGACCCCGCCCGGGTGCGCGCGGCCGTCGACCTGCTCGTCGAGCTCGTCGAGGCCACCCGCACCGCCGCCGTGCCCGAGCCGGCCGGCACCGCCTCCTGACCACCACCACCGGAAGGACCACCCAGCCCATGTGGCGTCAACCCAAGACCGTCTGGAGCGTGGCGTTCGCCTGCGTCGTCGCGTTCATGGGGATCGGCCTCGTCGACCCCATCCTCAAGCCGATCGCCGACGAGCTCGGCGCCTCGCCGTCCCAGGTCAGCCTGCTCTTCACGAGCTACATGGCCGTCATGGGCGTCGCGATGCTCGTCACCGGCTTCGTCTCGAGCCGCATCGGCGCCAAGCGCACCCTGCTCCTCGGGCTGGCCATCATCATCGTCGGCGCCGGCCTGGCCGGGATGTCCGACACGGTCGGGGCCATCGTCGGCTTCCGCGCCGTCTGGGGCCTCGGCAACGCGCTGTTCATCGCCACCGCCCTCGCGACGATCGTCAGCGCGGCCCGGGGCTCGGTCGCGCAGGCGATCATCCTGTACGAGGCGGCCCTCGGCCTCGGCATCGCCGCCGGCCCGCTCGTCGGCGGCGCCCTCGGCGGGATCTCCTGGCGCGGACCGTTCTTCGGCGTCAGCGCGCTGATGGCCGTCGCCCTCGTCGCCACGTGGGTCACCCTCCCCGCGGCGAACGAGCGTCCGCACCCGACCCCGATCAGCGCCCCGCTCAAGGCCCTCCGCCACCGTGGGCTGCTCACCGTGGGCCTCACCGCGCTGCTCTACAACTTCGGCTTCTTCACGCTGCTCGCCTTCACGCCGTTCCCGCTCGACATGTCGGCGCACGGCACCGGGCTGGTGTTCTTCGGCTGGGGCCTGCTGCTCGCGCTCGCGAGCGTCGTCGTCGCCCCGTGGGTGCAGCGCCACGTCGGCACCTTCACCGGGATGGTCGTCGCGCTGCTCGGCTTCGCCGCCATCCTCGCGGTGATGGCCGTCTTCACCGAGGACAAGCGGGTGCTCGTCGTCGGGGTCGTGCTCGCCGGCGGCTTCCTCGGCGTCAACAACACGCTCATCACCGAGACGGTCATGAAGGTCTCGCCCGTGGAGCGCGGTGTCGCGTCGGCGGCCTACAGCTTCGTCCGGTTCAGCGGTGGCGCCGTCGCCCCGTGGCTGGCCGGGACCCTCGGCGAGCGCTCGGTGCACATCCCCTTCTGGGTCGGCGCCGGCGCGGTCGTCCTCGCGGTCGCCGTCCTCTCCACCGGCCACTCCTTCGTGCGGACCATCGACGCCGAGCCCGGCCACGGCGCCGAGCCGCTCGACTCCGAGACCGAGGCCGAGGCCGTCACGGTCGGGTCGGCCTGACCCCGACGCCCCACCCGGCCGGCGTCCCGGCGAGGATGACCCGATGAGGGAGCACCGCCTGGACGCCGGCCCCGGGACCGCGGTCGACGTGTTCGACCCCCGGCACACCCCGTGCCTGCGCATCGACCCCGGCGACCGGCTCACCGTCACCTCGCTCGACGCCTCCGGGCACCTCGAGCGCCAGCGGGTACCCGGCGAGCAGCGCCCCCTCCTCCTCCCGGACCGGCGCGGGCACTGCCTCACCGGGCCGGTCGCGGTCACCGGCGCCCGACCCGGCGACCACCTCGCCCTCCACGTCGAGCACCTCGAGCCCCTCGGCTGGGGCTGGACGGTCGCCGGCGGACAGAGCGCGTTCGCCGACCGGCTCGGCATCGGCGGCGCGCCCGCGACGTGGCTGCTCTGGGACATCGCGGACGGCGAGGCGGTCGAGAGCCGCGGGTTCCGACGGCCGACCGCGCCCTTCCTCGGCGTCATGGGCACCGCCCCGGCCGAGCCCGAGGAGCACTCGACGATCCCGCCGCGCGCGGGCAACGGCGGCAACATCGACTGCCGCGAGCTCGTCGCCGGCAGCACGGTGTACCTGCCGGTCACGGTGCCGGACGCCCTGCTCTCCCTCGGCGACGGCCACGCCGCGCAGGGCGACGGCGAGGTCGGCGGCACGGCCATCGAGTGCCCGATGCGCACCACCCTGACCGTCGACGTCGTCCGTGACCGTCCGCTCGACGGCGTCCACGCCGAGACCCCCGCGGGGCTCGTGACCTTCGGCTTCGACGCCGACCTCACCACCGCCACCGGTGACGCCCTCGACGCGATGTGCCGCTGGCTGTGCCGGCTCCACGACCTCGACACCGCCACCGCGCTGGCCCTCGCGAGCACCGTCGTCGACCTGCGCGTCACCCAGGTGGCGAACCGGACCTGGGGCGTGCACGCGCTCCTGCCGGCGGGGCTCCTCGGCCGCGGCTGAACGCCCCGCGCACCGACCCGGTCAGCCGTCGCGCGCGGCCGCCGGCCAGCGCCGGGGTCCCGGCCCCTCGGCGGCCAGCTCGTCGTCGTGGTTGTAGACCGGGCAGGCCTTGAGCGACAGGCAGCCGCAGCCGATGCACGACGACAGCCCGTCACGCACCCGCTCCATCGCCTCGATGCGGGCCGTGAGCGCCGCGTGCCATGAGCGGGAGAGCCGCTCCCAGTCGCGCTTGGTCGGCGGGTGGTCGACGGGCAGGCCGGCGAGCGCCTCCCCGATCTCGGCCAGCCCCATCCCGAAGCGCTGGCCGGCCCGGACCACGGCGATGCGCCGCAGCACGTGCCGCTCGAAGCGGCGCCGGCCGGCCGCGTCACGGGTCGAGGTGATGAGCCCCTTCTCCTCGTAGAAGCGGACGGTCGGGACACTCACCCCGGAGCGCCGCGCGACCTCGCCGATGCCGAGCAGGTCGTGTCGGTCCATGGGTCCAGAGTATCCAGTTTACCTCAAGTGCACTTGAGGTGTGACGATGGGTTCATGACCACCACCGAGGCCTCCGCCGTGCCCGCACGGGGCGACCGGCTGCTCGACCGGCGCAACCTGCCGGTGGTCGTGGGGGTCGTCGCCCTCGTCACGCTGGCGGCGTTCGAGAACCGCGCGGTGCAGACCATCCTCCCCGTCGTCGTGCGCGACCTCGACGGCTGGGCGCTGTTCGGCGCCTCGACCGGCGCCTCGCTCGTCACCTTCACCATCGCCGCGGCCTTCTCCGGGGGCTGGACCGACCGGTTCGGCCCGCGCCCGGTCCTTTTCGGCGGTCTCGCGGCCTTCGCTGCGGCACAAGTGGTCTCGGCCCTCGCACCGACGATGCTCGTCTTCGTCGCCGGGCGTGCGCTCTCCGGGGCCGCCGAGGCGATCATCGACACGACCCTCATGGTGCTCGTGGCCCGGGCGCTCCCGGAGTCGCTGCGCGCCAAGGTGTTCGCCTCCTTCGCCGCCGCGTGGATCCTCCCCTCCCTCGTCGGCCCGGGGCTGGCGGGCGGGATCGAGGCCCTCGCCGGATGGCGGGTCGTCTTCGCCGGACCGCTGCTCGTCGTCGTCCCCGCCCTGCTCCTGCTCCGTCCCGCGCTGCGCCACGGTGGCCGCACCGACGAGGGGACGGTCGCCGACCCCGGGGCGCGCGGACGGCTCGCCGCCTCGGTGCTCCTGGCCGCCGGGCTGGCCGTGACCACCTTCAGCGCACCGCTCCTCGCCTCCCCGGGCTCACGCCCGGCCGGGCTTGCCGTCGTCCTGGCCGGTGCCGTGGTCGTCGTCGCCGCGGCGGCGCGGGCGCTGCCCCGCGGGACGGCCCGGCTGACCCGCGGGGTGCCGGCCGTGGTCGGCGTGCGCCTGCTCGTGTCGGCCGCCTTCACCGGCGTCGGGGCCGTCCTGCCGCTCATGCTCGTGACGACGCACCACGTCTCGACGGCCGTCGCCGGCATCGCGCTCACCGTCACCGGGCTGTTCTGGGCGTTCGGCTCCTGGGTCAACAGCATCGGCGCGGTGCAGCACCGGGTCGACGCCGGCGTGCGCGCCCGCCTCGGCGGTCTGCTCATCGCCGTCGGGTCGCTCGGGCCCGTGCTGCTCGCGCTCGACCTCGTCGGCCTCGTCGTCGGCTTCGTCGGGTGGGCGGCCGCCTCCACCGGGATGGGCCTGGTCACGCCGACCCTGTCGACCGAGCTGCTCGCCCAGGCGCCGGCCGGTGAGCAGGGGCGGGCCAGCGCCGCCAACGGCCTCGCGAGCTCGACGGGGGTCGCCCTCCAGACCGCGCTCGTCGGCGCCGTCGTCGCGTGGTTCGGGCCGTCGATGGACGGCCCGCGCTTCGCCCTCCTCATGGCCGCCGGCGCACTCACGGCGCTCGTCGTCGCGGCCGGGGGCGGCCGGGTGGCGGCGGGGGCGGGGTCCCGGGCGGACGGCGGGCCGGTCGTTCCGTAGCGTGGGTCCATGGACCTGCGCATCTTCACCGAGCCCCAGCAGGGCGCCACCTACGACGACCTCCTCGCGGTCGCCCGCGCCGCCGAGGACCTCGGCTACGACGCCTTCTTCCGATCCGACCACTACCTGCACATGTCCGGTGACGGCGGGGCCGGGCCCACGGACGCGTGGACGACGCTCGCCGGGCTGGCCCGCGACACGCGGCGCATCCGGCTCGGCACCCTCGTCACCTCGGCGACCTTCCGCCTCCCCGGGCCGCTCGCGGTCACCGTCGCCGGGGTCGACCAGATGAGTGGCGGCCGGGTCGAGCTCGGCCTCGGGGCCGGGTGGTTCGAGGCCGAGCACCGGGCCTTCGGCATCCCCTTCCCGCCGCTCGGCGAGCGCTTCGACCGGCTCGAGGAGCAGCTGGCCGTCATCACCGGGATGTGGTCGGC
Source organism: Phycicoccus sonneratiae (assembly GCF_016887965.1). Lineage (GTDB taxonomy): Bacteria > Actinomycetota > Actinomycetes > Actinomycetales > Dermatophilaceae > Phycicoccus > Phycicoccus sonneratiae. The sequence goes on along the minus strand of NZ_JAFDVD010000027.1, from coordinate 9,209 downwards.
GCCACCGGGGTCGACGTACGAGCACGACGGCTCGCACTACCCGGTCCACGGGTCGCCGGCGCTCGTGCGCCCGGTGCAGGAGGGCGGGGTGCCGGTCATCGTCGGCGGGGCGGGGAAGCGGCGCACACCCTCGCTCGCCGCCCGCTACGCCGCCGAGTTCAACGTCCCGTTCTCGTCCGCGGAGGAGACCGGCGAGCTCTTCGCACGCGTCGACGCCGTCTGCGAGGAGCACGGCCGCGACCCGTTGAGCCTCGTCCACAGCGCCGCCCAGGTGCTCTGCGTCGGCCGGGACGACGCCGCCGTCCGTCGTCGGGCGGAGGCCATCGGACGCGAACCGGACGAGCTGCGCGCCAATGGCCTCGCGGGGGCGCCCGAGGAGGTGCGCGACCGCCTCGGCCGGCTCGCCGAGGCCGGCGCCTCGCGGGTCTACCTCCAGGTCCTCGACCTCGCCGACCTCGACCACCTCGCCGACGCGCACGCCGCCCTGACGGCCTGACGGCCTGAGCGGCCTGAGGGCGCCGTCAGGCGGGGAGGACGACCTCGCCGCGCTCGGCCTTCTCGGCGATGTCGCGCCGGTGGTGCGACCCGTCGAGCCCGACGGCGTCGACCGCCGCGTAGGCCCGCTCGCGCGCCTCGGCGAGGCCGGCCCCCCGCCCGACGACCGAGAGCACGCGCCCGCCGGAGGAGACGAGCACCCCCTCGGCGTCGCGCGAGGTGCCGGCGTGCAGGACGTAGGCGTCGGGAGCGCCCGGCACGTCCTCGACCCCGGTCACGGCGTCGCCGGTGCGCGGCGTCGCGGGGTAGTCGCGGGCCGCGACGACGACCGTCACGGCGTGCCCGTCCGACCAGCGCAGCGGCTCGAGGCCGGCGAGGCCCCCCGTCGCAGCCGCGAGCAGGAGCGTGCCGAGCGGCGTCCGGAGCCGGTCGAGGACGACCTGGGTCTCGGGGTCGCCGAAGCGGGCGTTGAACTCGATGACCCGCGGGCCGCGGGCGGTGAGCGCGAGGCCGACGTAGAGCACCCCGGCGAACGGCGTTCCGCGGCGGGCCATCTCGGCGACGACCGGCCGGGCGATGCGGGCGAGGACGTCGTCGACGAGCCCCTCGGGTGCCCAGTCGAGCGGGCTGTAGGCGCCCATCCCGCCGGTGTTCGGGCCGGTGTCGCCGTCGCCGACCCGCTTGAAGTCCTGGGCCGGGCTGAGGGCCACGACGTCCTCGCCGTCGCAGACGCAGAAGAGGGAGACCTCGGGGCCGTAGAGGAACTCCTCGACGACGACCCGGCCGTCGGGCTTGTCGAGGCAGACCCGGGCGTGCTCGAGGGCGGCGTCCCGGTCGTCGGTGACGACGACGCCCTTGCCGGCGGCCAGCCCGTCGTCCTTGACGACGTGGGGCGCACCGAGCGCGTCGAGGGCCTCCTCGACCTCCGCGAGGTCGGTGCACACGAGGGCCCGGCCGGTCGGCACGTCGGCGGCCGACATCACGTCCTTCGCGAAGGCCTTGCTGCCCTCGAGCCGGGCCGCCTGCGCCGACGGGCCGAAGCACGGGATGCCCGCGGCGCGCACGGCGTCGGCGACCCCCGCGACGAGGGGCGCCTCGGGGCCGACGACGACGAGCCCGACGCCGAGCCGGCGGGCGAGGTCGACGACGCCCTCGGCGTCGGTGACCCCGCCGGGCAGCGGTTCGCAGCGGGCGACGGCCTCGATGCCCGGGTTGCCCGGCGCGGCGACCACCGCGTCGACGGTGGGGTCGAGGGACAGCGCCCGGACGATGGCGTGCTCGCGAGCACCGGACCCGATGACGAGGACCTTCACGGGGCCCGATCCTAGGCGGCGCGAGCCGCCGCGGGCGGGGCCGCCCGCGATCGGCCGGTCCTCGCTCGTGGCGACCGGGCCCGGTCTAGACTGGTGAGTTCCGTGACCTGCGCCGACGGAGCGCCCCACGCCCCAGGAGACCACCCGCCCGTGACCGCCCACCACCCCGCCGAGGCCTCGCCCGAGGTCGCCGCCGAGGTCGCCGTCGAGCAGGCCCACGTCGACCGGGTCTACGCGGAGCTCGAGAAGGCCAGCCTGCGGGCCGCCGACGTCGAGGCCGACGGCCTGGCCCGAGGACGCACCGACCGCACCGGCGACGTCCGCGACGAGGAGATGACCGGCCTCTTCGAGCGCGACGCCCTCGTCTTCGCGGCCGCCCGACGCCGGGCGATGATCGACACCCAGTACGAGGGGCTCGTGTTCGGCCGCCTCGACCTCGGCGAGGAGGACTCCACCGCCGCCGAGCGCGAGGTGCGGCACATCGGGCGGCTCGGCGTCCGCGACGACGACTACGAGCCGCTCGTCGTCGACTGGCGCGCGCCGGCGGCGGCCGCGTTCTACCGCGCCACGCCCGTCGACCCGATGGGTGTCGTGCGCCGACGAGTGCTGCGCTGCACCGGTTCCCGCGTCGTCGGCGTCGAGGACGACCTCATGGTGCCGGTCGCCCCGGACGACATCGTCGTCGTCGGTGACGGTGCCCTGATGGCCGCCCTCACCCGCAGCCGGGGCCGGCAGATGCGCGACATCGTCGCGACCATCCAGCGCCACCAGGACGAGGCCATCCGCGCCCCCTCGCGCGGCGTCACCGAGATCACCGGCGGCCCGGGCACCGGCAAGACCGTCGTCGCCCTGCACCGCGCGGCGTACCTGCTCTACGCCGAGCGGCGGCGCTTCGAGCACGGCGGCATCCTCGTCATCGGCCCGTCGGCCGCGTACACCGCGTACATCGAGCGCGTGCTGCCCTCCCTCGGTGAGGAGTCGGTGGCGCTGCGAGCCCTCGGCGACGTCGTCGACGGGATGACCGCCCTGCGCCCGGACACCCCCGAGGTCGCCGAGGTCAAGGGCGCCGTGCGCATCCGGCGGCTGCTGTCGCGGCTGGCCGCGCGCACGCCCGACGGTGCGCCGGAGGCCTTCCGCGCGTTCGTCGCCGGGCACGCCGTGCGCCTCGACGCCGACGTGCTGCGCCGTGTCCGGGCCGAGGTGCTGCGCGGTCACCAGCACAACCTCGCCACCGACGCCGCCCGATCGGCGCTGGCCGAGGCCGCGTGGCGCTCGGTGCGCCAGGGCGAGCGCGACACCTTCCTCGACGCCTTCGACGCCTCGCGCGACGTCGACGAGTTCATGGCCGCCTGGTGGCGCCAGCTCGACCCGCGCGAGCTGCTCCTCACCCTCGCCGACACCGACCACGCGTACGCCGTCTCGCGCGGGGTCCTCGACCACGAGGAGGCCGCGGCCGTCGCGTACTCCTTCCGCGAGGCGCTCGAGACCGGCGAGTGGTCGGTGGCCGACGTCGCCCTCGCCGACGACCTGCTCGCCCGGCTCGGTCCGGTGCAGGACCCCGAGCGCGAGGACTCCGGCTTCTACGACATCGAGGAGCTCGACGACCTCTCGGCCTACGGGGTCTCCGACGTCCGGGCCGGGGTGCGCGGTGGCGGCCGGGCCGACGGGTCGCGCGCCGTCGTCACGCCGGCCGACGCCCGTGAGCGGCTGATGGCCGGCCGGCTCGAGCGGGCCTCCGGGTACGCGCACGTGCTCGTCGACGAGGCGCAGGACCTCTCGCCGATGCAGTGGCGGATGGTCGCGCGCCGCGGACGCTCGGCGTCGTGGACGGTCGTCGGCGACGCCGCGCAGGCCTCGTGGCCGGACCTCGCCGAGGCGACCCGGGCGCGCGAGGAGGCGTTCTCCGGGCTCGAGCGGCGGGCCTTCCACATGGACACGAACTACCGCAACGCCCGCGAGATCTTCGACCACGCGCGCGATGTCATCCTCCCGCTCGTGCCGGATGCCGACATCCCGGAGGCGGTGCGCGAGACGGGGATCCATCCGGTCGACCGGGTCGTCGACGGGTCCCTCGCCGAGGCGGCGGCCGATGCGGTGGAGCAGCTGCTCGGTGAGGTCGACGGGTCCATCGCCGTCGTCACGCCGCGGCGCTGGGCCGACCGGCTCGGGGCGCTCGACGGCGCCGGCGACGGGCGCGTGCAGGTCATCGACCCGTTGTCGACCAAGGGCCTGGAGTGGGACGCGACGGTCGTCGTCGACCCCGACGCCGTCACCGAGGAGTCACCGGGCGGCGTGCGCGTGCTCTACGTCGTGCTGACCCGCGCGGCGCACCGGATGCACGTCCTCCGCCCCGCGACCGCCTGACCGCGCCCCACCCGTCACCACCTCCCGCCGCGAGACCACACGAGTATCGGGTCACCCGATACGGCCGCGCTTCACCCGGGAACCGTTCCCGGGTGAAGCGCAGGGTTACCGGGTCACCCGATACTCGTGGGACGTCGAGCCCGCCCGAGGGGTCAGGCGTCGAGGAGGGGGTGGCGCTGGATGATCTCGTGCCGCCCCGGCCCGACGCCGATGGCCGACACGCGCGCCCCGATGAGCTCCTCGACCCGCAGCACGTAGGCCTGCGCCGCCGCGGGCAGCTCGTCGAACTCGCGACACCCCGAGATGTCCTCCCACCAGCCGTCGAGCAACTCGTAGACGGGCTTGGCGTGGTGGAAGTCGCTCTGCGACACCGGCATCTCGTCGTGCCGGACGCCGTCGACCTCGTACGCGACGCAGACGGGCACCTTGTCGAACCCGGTGAGCACGTCGAGCTTCGTGATGACGAAGTCCGTGACGCCGTTGACCCGCGTGGCGTAGCGCCCGATGACGGTGTCCATCCAGCCACAGCGCCGCGGCCGGCCGGTCGTCGTGCCGTACTCGGCGCCGGTCTTGCGCAGCGTCTCGCCGTCGTCGTCGAACAGCTCGGTGGGGAACGGACCCTCCCCGACCCGGGTCGTGTACGCCTTGAGGATCGCGATGACCCGCGACACCCGCGTCGGCGGGATGCCCGACCCGGTGCACGCCCCGCCCGCGGTCGCCGACGACGACGTGACGAACGGGTAGGTGCCGTGGTCGACGTCGAGCAGGGTCGCCTGGCCGGCCTCGAGCAGCACGTTCTGCCCGGCGTCCAGGGCCTGCTCGAGCACGAGCGCGGTGTCGGCGACCATCGGCCGCAGCCGCTCCGCGTACCCGAGAAGCTCCTCGACGACGAGGTCGACGTCGACGGCCCGCGTGTTGTAGATCTTCACGAGCACCTGGTTCTTGAAGCCCAGGGCGGCCTCGACCTTCTGCCGCAGGATGCCCTCGTCGAACAGGTCCTGGATGCGGATGCCGACCCGGTTCATCTTGTCGGCGTACGTCGGGCCGATGCCCCGACCGGTGGTGCCGATGCGGCGCTTGCCCAGGAAGCGCTCGGTGACCTTGTCGAGCGTGCGGTTGTACGGGGCGATGACGTGCGCGTTGGCCGACACGACGAGCTTGGAGGTGTCGACCCCGCGCGCCTCGAGCCCGTCGAGCTCCTGGAAGAGGACCTCGAGGTCGACGACCACGCCGTTGCCGATGACCGGCGTCACCGTCGGGGTGAGGATGCCCGACGGCAGCAGGTGCAGCGCGTACTTCTCGCGCGTCCCGTCCTCGCCCTCGATGACCACGGTGTGGCCGGCGTTGTTGCCCCCGTTGAACTTGACGACGTAGTCGACGTCGGTGCCCATGAGGTCGGTGGCCTTGCCCTTGCCCTCGTCGCCCCACTGGGCTCCGACCAGCACGATCGCCGGCATCCCGGCTCCTTCCGAACGCGTGCGCCGGGACGTCGGCGCCCCGGCGTGGCGAAGGCCCCTCGCGGATCGCGGTGGGGCCTCGTTCCACCCCACCCTACCGCGCCGGCCGCCGGGGCCACCGGGGCGGGACGGCTCGTCCGGCTCGGGACGGTCCGTCGGGGTCAGGACCGCCGGCTCGCGAGCACCCACCCGAGCTGGAACCGGGTGTCGACCCCGTTGACCGACATCAGCCGGGCCACCCGCCGCCGGACGGTGCGCAGGCTGACCCCGAGGTGGCGCGCGATGGCCTCGTCCTTGAGCCCGAGCTCGAGGAGCTCGACGAGGCGCGGGTCGCCGCCCTCGTCACCGGGCGAGGGCGCGGGCACCGCGTGCCGCCAGGCGAGGTCGAAGTACGCGGTGTAGAGGCGCACGACGAGCGGGTCGCGGAGCACGACGTACCCGCCGTCGACATCGTCCCAGTGCCCGAGCGCGACGACCGCGGTGTCCCCGAACACGGCGAACTCCGTTGCGGTGGTGGGCAGCACGCGCTGGTCCTCCCCGGCCTCGGCCCACAGCCCGAGCCAGCGCTGCCCCCGCACGGTCGTCAGCACCTCGGCCGGGTAGATCGCGCGCTGGGTGTCACCGCGCTCGATCCGCTCGCGGTTGGCGCGCACGGTCGAGTCGTCGAGGGCCGGTCCCTGGTCGACGGTGAGCACGAAGTTGCGGACCATCCCCCGGCTCTCGGTGAGCAGCCGGTTGACGACCGCCGGGGTGACCCCGCCCCCGAGCTCCTCGCCGCGGGTCTCGTGCGCCCCGAGGCTGCGGCTGGTCGCCCGGGTCAGCAGGTGGGCGGCCTCGTCGAGGTCGCGCCGACGGGCCTCGATGCGCTCGCGCTCGCGCCGCAGCTGCTCCTCGAGGACGAGCAGCACCCCACCGTCCGCGCCCGCCTCGTCGCCGCCCATCCGTGCACCGTCCCCCGTCGGTCCCGGCTCGGTCCCGCCGGGTGTGGCCATTTGCAGTCAATGGCCGCCAAGTGTCGCACGGAAGGGTGCAGTCGATGCACGATATCGGGACAACCGGGTGGCAGGGGACCACCGGATCGGCACGCCGCAGCGAGAGCGGGGCGCCGCCGGGCCCGGTGGAGGTCCCTGGTTGTCGAGGGCCCGGGCAGTCATGCCCGGGCCCTTTGCCGCACCCCGGCGTCGCTGCAGGTCACAGGCCCAGGGCTCGGGCTCCCTCGGCGCTCGAGGCCCGGAGGAACTCGGCGCAGCGGTGCCGTTCCTCCTCCTCGCCGATGTCGCCGGCGGCCCGCGACAGGGCCGCGAGCGCCCGGAGGAAGCCCTGGTTCGGGACGTGCTCCCACGGCACCGGGCCCTGCCCGCGCCAGCCGCTGCGGCGCAGCGCGTCCAGGCCCCGGTGGTAGCCGGTGCGCGCGTAGGCGTAGGCCTCGACGGCGCGGTCGTCGGCGAGCGCGTCCTCGGCGAGCACGGCCCAGGCGAGCGAGGACGCCGGGTGCGCGGCGGCCACCTGGTCCGGGGCGACCCCGGTCTCGAGGGGGCCGGCCGCCGGGTCGTCCGGCAGGTGGGTGGGCGGGATGCCGAGGAGGTCGCTGGTGCTCATGGGCGCCACGCTAGCCCGCCGCGGTCCCGGCACCTGCCGCCCGGGTCGAACCACGAGCCACCGAGAACTTCGACGCGGCGGCGGCCGTGGATGGGCGGGGTCCGGACGCCCTGGCCGTTCGGGTGAGGTGGTGCCCGGACCGTTCGGTCGACGCGGACCCTGACCTGCGTCTTTACCCGCCCTTGACCATCTCGACTCTTCCCCATGACCAAGAACACGAAGCGCCGAGGACCGCGCAAGCTCGCGGCCGTCATCGGCACGGTCGCCCAGGACCGCGTCGTCTTCTGCGGTCCTCTCGGGGTGGGGAAGACGACGGCCGTCCGGACCGTCTCCGACGTCGAGGTGGCCAACACGGACGTCACCCAGGCCGCCAACCCGCAGGGGGGTGGGTCCCGCTCGGAGAAGAGGACCACCACGGTCGGCATCGACTACGGCGAGTGGCACGAGGACGCGAGCTCGAACGTCGCGGTCTACGGCACCCCGGGGCAGGTGCGGTTCGACACCGTCCGCACGTCGACGATGTCCTTCTCCGTGCACGTCGTCCTCTGGCTCTTCGGCCAGAACGACTACGCGCTGGAGGAGGCCGACGAGTGGCTGCGCTACGTGGGCGCCCAGGACGCATCGGTGTACGACACGCTGACCGTCGCGGTGACCCGGCTCGACGAGCCGGGCGACCACCCCCGGCTCGAGGACTACCGGGAGACCCTCGATCGCTTCGGCTCCGGGATCCGCCTGCTCGCCGCCGACCCGAGGGATCGGGACGACGTGCGACGGGTGGTCGGCGTGGCCATCGGACGCGAGGGTGCGCTGCCCCAGGTGGTCGGGGCGTGACGGCCACGGCGGAGGCATCCCTCGGCTCGCGCGTCGAGCCGCACGAGGCGGCCCGCGGTGAGCCGACGGCCTCGCCCGACTGGGACGTCCTGTCGCGGCTGCTCGGGTCGGCTGCCCAGCCCGAGCTCGAGGCCCTCGGGGAGCGGGTGGAGGGCGTCGAGGCGGTGCTGTTCTGCACCGCGGACGGGCTGAACCTCTGCACCCTCGGGGTCTTCGAGCGCGACGTCGGCCGGCTGTCGGCGCTGACCGGATCGATCTTCAGCGTGGCGACGGCCCTGCGGAAGGCAGCACGCGCCGACGCCCACGGCCTGAGCGTCCACCTCTCGGCCGAGGACTCGCACACGATCCTCGTCTCGGTCGAGCTCCCCGGGGTCGGGAGCTTCGTGCTCGGGGCCCACGCGACGGACGTCCAGCACGGGGTGCTCCTCGTCGAGACCCGCAGGACCGCGGAGGCGATCACCCAGAAGCTGTCCACCGCGGACCGGTGAGCCGCCTGCGCCGCGTCCTGGGACTCGACCGGGGCGACCGGCCCCCGGACGCCTCGCCCACGGAGCCGCCTCCGCGAGCCCGGAACCCTGCCCCCGGGCCGCCCCCGGCCGTGGCCGTCGTCCTGTCGACCGTCACGGCCGGGAGCACCTCACCGACCAGCACCACACCGACCAGCACCACACCTGCACGACAACCACCCTCCGGCCCCACGGGCCACGACACCGAAGGAACACAGAGAATGGCTGACTACGAGAGCATCATCGAGGCGATCCAGTCCGACGTCACCGGCTTCATCGGGGCGACCATCGTCGACCTCGACTCCGGCATGTCCCTGGCCTCCCGGTCGGCGGTCGCGGACTTCGACCTCGACGTCGCGAGCGCCTACAACAGCGAGATGGTCAAGGGGAAGTTCAAGACGATGAAGGCCCTGGGTCTGGACTCCGAGCTCGAGGACATGCTCCTCACGCTGAGCGACCAGCTCCACCTCATCAAGGTGATGGACGGGAACACGACGTTCCTCTACCTCGCCGCGAACAAGGCCAACACCAACCTCGCCCTGCTGCGGCGGGCGGTGAACCAGCACACCGTCGGCCACTGACCCCCGCGCGGATGCGCCCTCCCTGTCGCGCATCCGCCGGACACACGAGGCCCGCCGCGGCCG
>NZ_JAFDVD010000026.1 GCF_016887965.1 Phycicoccus sonneratiae | reverse complement strand
CCATCGCCAACCGCACTTCCATCGACACCACCTGCTCGCTCACACGCGGCATCGTCGCCGCTGGAACACACCGGGTGTCAGACATCTCCCTTCACATCCCTGTCAGAGATGTCCCTTCAAAACACAGACCTTCTCGCGGTCGGGTTTCACCTCGACCCGGAGATACTCCGTCGAGTCGAGGTGAAAGGGGACCTTCTCGCGGTCGGGTTTCACCTCGACCCAGCGACGCTCCGCCGGTGTCAGCGGGTCGGCGGCACTGGGCAGGCGTCGAGGTCGAACGGGAGCGTGTCCGGGGTCGGCGAGGCCGCCCGCGCGGCGTGGCTGTTCATCCGGCGCATGTGGTGCCGGCGGCAGAGCACCTCGTACTCGACGAGCCCCTCGCGCGCGGCCGCGGTGTCGCCGACGACGACCTGCTCGCCCTCGACGACCATGACCCCGTCGACGATGCGGGCGTTGTGCGTCGCCCGCCGTCCGCACCAGCAGAGCGCCTCGACCTGGAGCACCTCGACCCGGTCGGCGAGCTCGATGAACCGGCGGGACCCGGGGAACAGCTCGGTGCGGAAGTCCGCGGTGATGCCGAACGCGGTCACCGAGATCCCGAGCTCGTCGACGACCCGGGCGAGCTGCTCGACCTGGCGCGGGGTGTAGAACTGCGCCTCGTCGCAGATGACGTAGTCGACCCGGTCCCCCGCCGTCAGCTGCCCGACGACGACCTCCCAGAAGTCGAGGTCGTCGCCGACCTCGACCGCGGTCGTCTCGAGGCCGAGGCGCGAGGAGAGGACCGAGTCGCCGGCGCGGTCGAGCTTGGTGAAGATCAGGCCGCGCCGGTCGCGGGCGCGCTGGTTGTGGTCGATCTGCAGGGCGAGGGTCGACTTGCCGCAGTCCATCGTCCCCGAGAAGAACACGAGATCAGCCACGGGCGCCCACCCTAGGCGACCCGGGCGGGGACGTGGACGACCGGCACGTCCAGCTCCTCGCCGGTCAGCGAGCCGTGCATCCCGACGAGGGCGAGCAGCTGCGGGCGCATCCGGGCGGAGTCGACGACGGCGAGGTCGTCGGCCGCGGCCACGACCACGTCCCCGATCCGGGCGAGGTTGACCGGCGCGACCGGCCCGAACCACCCGGCGGCCACCGCCTCCTCGCGGCGCAGGACCCAGGCCCGCTCCCCCAGCCGGGCCGCCCAGGCCGCGGCGACGTCGGCCGCGGCGCCCGGGCGGCAGTACACGTGCGTCGCCCGCGGCTCGCCCCCGAGGAGGTGTACCCCCTCGCGCAGGGTCGGCTCCTCGGCGACGTCGACGCGCGTCGGGTGCGGGCAGGCGACCATCCCGTGGTCGGCGGTGACGGTCAGCGAGGTGTCGTCCGGCAGCCCCGCGGCGAGCCGCGCCAGCTCGCGGTCGACGGACTCGAGCTCGGTGGTCCACTCGAAGGACTCGGGGCCGTGGACGTGCCCGAGCTTGTCGACCTCGCCCCAGTAGAGGTAGACGAGCGCCCGGGGCGAGGTGCGCACGGCCCGCAGCGCGGCGTCGACCCGGCCGGCCAGCGACTCCGCCGCCGCGAACCGGCCACCGCGCAGCGCGGCCCGGGTCAGCCCCGAGCCGTCGAAGAAGCCGGGACCGGTGCGCACGACCTCGAGGCCGGCCGCCTCGGCCCGCTCGAACCACGTGCGCCCCGGCTGCCAGCGCTCGGGGTCCGGGCCGTCCTCCCACGACAGCTCGTTGAAGACCCGGTCCTCGCCGGGCACGAGCACCTCGTAGCCGAGCATCCCGTGCTCCCCCGGCCCCGAGCCGGTGCCGAAGGTGCCCATCGAGGTGGCCGTCGTCGAGGGGAAGCCCGCGGGCACCCGCCGGGTCGTCGCCGCCTGGGCCCGCAGCCACGGGGCGTGCCCGAGGCGGCGCGCCAGCTGGTCGGCGCCGAGGCCGTCGACGAGGACGACGACGGCGCGCCTGGCCACGGGCAGCCCGAGCCGCCCGGACCACGCCGGCTCCCCGAGGGCCGAGGGCACCCCGAGGCTCGCGCAGACGCTCGGGAGGACGTCGGCGAGGCTCGCGGTGGCGTAGTCGGGCGCCGCCGGGAGCGGCACCTCAGCCCTGGCCGATGGCGGAGGAGAGGTCGCGGGCGAAGGACAGCGCCCCCGCGAGCTTGTCGTCGCCGTCCGCGGCCGCCGAGATGCGCAGCGCGATGTCGTCGCCGGTGATCGTCCCCTCGTAGCCGTGGTCGGCGTCGCAGTCGGGGTCGCTGCACGAGGCCGGCACGAGGTCGATCCGGGCGACGGTCCCCCAGCCGAGGGTCAGCGTGACCTCGCGGCCGAGCGTGCCCGGCACGTAGCCCTCCGGGTCCTCGACGACGTGGGTGAGCATGACGCCCTTGACCGCGGCGAGCGGGATCGACTCGGTCGTCGCGGTCGCGACGTCCTGCGGTGCCGGCGGCTCGTCGGCGTGGTCGTCGAGGTGGGCGATGAGCAGCCGGGAGGGGGTGAGGACGAGGACGGTGATGTGCCGGCGCACGACGTCGCGGTCGAAGGTCGTCTCGAGGTGCACGAGGTGGTTGGCGATGCGCTCGCCCGACAGCGCCGCCGCCACGACGTCCACGACGAGCGCCGGGTAGTAGCCGGCCCGCTCGATCGAGAGGACGAGGTCCTCGGGCAGGACGGGGGCGTGGTGCGCGCTGGTCATGGCCCCATCATGCCGTGGCCCCGCGCAGGCCGGACGCCGCTCGGCGCTCGGAGCCCCGGGGGGCGTGACACGGGAGCCCGCCCGGGAGGACACTCGAGGCGCACCGCCGCGTGCAGGGCGCGGGCGGTCCGGGTGGGAGGTGGCGTCATGCTCCGACGACAGGCCCGACGTGGCGTCCCGACGGTCCTCGCGGCCCTGGCCGTCCTCCTCGCCTCGCTCCTCGTGCCCGGTCGGGCCGAGGCCGCCGGCGGCGTCACCTACGTCGGGGCCGCGCACTCGGCTCCCCAGGCCCAGCTGTTCAAGGAGGCGACCGTCCCCTCCGGCACGGCAGCGGGCGACACCCTCCTCCTCGTCCTCACCCGCGCCTCGGGCGTCACGTGGAGCGGCCCGAGCGGGCTCACCGGGTGGAGCACCGTCGCCACGACGACCAGCACGACGCTGACCTCGACGGTCTACCGCCGCACGGCGGCGGCCGGCGACGCCGGCACGCGGGTGCGCTTCGACACGACGGCCTTCGCCAAGGCGATGCTCACCCTCACCGTCTACCGCGGCGTCGACCCGGCCCGGGCCCTCACCGTCGCGGGGTCGGCCGAGACCGCCGCCTCGACGACGCACCCGTCGCCGGCGGTCGCGGCCTCCGGCGGCGAGACCGCGGTGTCGTACTGGGTGGACCGGTCCTCGACGACGACCGGGTGGAGCGCCCCCGCGACCACGACGACCCGTGACACCGCGCTCGGGACGGGCAGCGGCCGCTACGGCGCGGTGCTCGCCGACCGGGCCGACGTGCCGGCCGGCTCGCTCCCCGGCCCCGCGGCCACCTCGACCCCGGCGACCACCGCGCTCGCCTGGACCGTCCTGCTGCCCGCGGAGGACCCGGGCGGGCCGGGCAACCTCCCCCCGACCGCGGCCTTCACGAGCGACTGCTCCGGCCTGTCGTGCACCGTCGACGGCTCGACGTCGAGCGACCCGGACGGGCAGGTGCAGGACCACGCCTGGGACTTCGGTGACGGCAGCACGGGTACCGGCGCCCTGACGAGCCACACGTACGACACCGCCGGCAGCTACGTCGTGCGGCTCACCGTCACCGACGACGACCTCGCGAGCGCCTCGACCACCCGCACCGTCACCGTCACCGACGCGCCGAGCCAGCGGCTGCTCCTCGGCGCCGCCTCGAGCAGCTGGCCGTGGTTCGACCCGGCCATCGGTCCCGTCGACGTGTACCGGGAGTTCGACTCCGGCTTCGGCTACGCGCGGTGGCAGGACACCCCCGCGTACCTCGCCCATCCCGGCGCGCGCTTCGAGTACTCGTTCCGCGTTCTGCCGCAACGGCTCTCGAACCCGACCGACCCGATCGTCGAGCAGGTGCGCGCCTTCGTCGCGACGACGCCGAAGGACATCATCCTCACCGTCTACCACGAGCCCGAGAACTACGGGGCGGGCAAGTTCGACGCCGCGCAGTACCGGGCCGGACTCCTCGCGCTCAAGCGCATCGTCGACGCCCAGGACGCCGCGGACGGTGGTGGGCGGATGGTCGCGCTCATCCTCATGAACGTCACGTTCAAGGGCATGTGGACCAGCGCGCCGGCCGACTGGTGGCCCACGGACGCCCGTGACGGCGGCCACGTCGACATCGTCTCGGCCGACGTCTACGCCCTGCCCCACGCCACCCAGACGGCCTGCTGCCCGGCCGGCTACACCGACGGCGTCGACTGGCGACGGCCCGAGCACCTCATGTCCTTCGTCCGCGACTTCGCCGCGCGCAACAGGACGCCGTGGTCGGTCAGCGAGTTCGGCTACCTCGAGGACGTCGGCGATCCCGGCCGGCGCTCCAGGGTCCTCCAGGACGCCGTCGCCTACGCCCGCGCGAACGGCGCCCACCACGTCAACGTCTTCGACTCCAAGGGCGACCGCGCGGACTGGCGGCTGCGGTGGGGCACCCCGGTGGGCACGGCCTCGAGCACGAGCACGGCGGCCCGGACCTGGCGCGACCTCGTGGCGCAGGCCCGCAGCGGCGGTTGACGGCCGCCGGGACCTCAGGTCAGCGAGCGGCGGCCGGGGTCCATCCGGCGCGGCGCGGGCGCGAGGGTGATCTCGGCACCGAGGACCTCCACGCCGCCCGGGTGCGCGTTGACCGGGTTGAGCACGAGCGAGGCGATCTCGGGCATGTCGTCGGCGAGCACCGAGACGCGCGCGATGAGGTCGGCGAGCGCGGCGCGGTGCACCGGCGTCTGCCCCCGGTACCCGTGGAGCACCGGCGCCGCCTTGATCGACGAGATGAGCTCGGAGACGGTGACGTCGGTGAGCGGCGGGATGCGGTGGGCCACGTCGTCGAGCAGCTCGGTCGGCAGCCCGGCGACGGAGAAGCCGATGACCGGGCCGAAGAGCGGGTCCTCGTCGGAGGTGACCACGCACGCGACCCCGGGAGAGGCCATCTTCTGCACGACGAAGCGGTCGGCCTGGAGCGGGGCGAGCCGCTCGCTGAGCGAGGCCCACGCCGTGCGGACCTCGTGCTCGTTGACGAGGTCGACCCGCACGCCGCCGCTGCCGCCCTGGTGGCGGACCATGGGCGCGACCGACTTGAGCACGACCGGGTACCCGAGCTCCTCGGCCGCCGCGACGGCGTCCTCGACGGTCTCGACCTCGTGCTGGCCCCACACGTCGACGCCGTACGCCGCGAGCAGCGCGGTGGCCTCGTCGTGCGTGAGCCGGCGGCCCGTCGGGCTGACCGAGAGCACCGTGCCGACGACGTCCTCGGCGATGCGCCGGTTGATGCCGACCGGCGCCACCGGCGTGCCCTGGTCGCGAGAACGCCACTGCCCGTAGCGGGTTGCGGCGGCGAGGGCCCGCACGGCGTCCTCGGGCATCGCGTAGACGGGGATGGCGCGCACGTCGCCGCCCGTGCCCTTGACCGAGCTGTGGCCGTCGTCGACGCCCCGCAGCCCGAGGAAGGTCGCGACACAGGGCTTGTCGGACGCCGCGGAGGCGTCGCGCACCGCCGCGGCCACCTGCTCGTCGCCCGTGGCCAGCGGGGGGATGAAGCACGAGACCACCGAGTCGACGCCGGGGTCCTCGAAGGCCCGGTCGAGGGCGGCCCGGAAGTCCTCGGCCGAGGCCTCGCTCGCGAGGCACACCGGGCCGTGGGCCACCGTCAGCCCCCAGCTGGTGCACGCGTCGGCCGTCAGCGCGCCGAGCGCCGCCGAGTTGCCGACGATGGCCACCCGGTCCCCCGCCGGCAACGGCTGGTGGACGACGAGCTGGGCGATGTCGAAGAGCTGGTGGACGTTCTCGACCCGGATGACGCCGGCCTGCTTGAGCATCGCCGAGAAGACCTCGGGGCGGGCCTTGGTCTCGCGCACCGTGTGGCCCGGGGGGACGCCGAAGCGCGAGACACCCGACTTGACGACGATGACCGGCTTGATGAGCGCGAGCTTGCGCGCGATCCGTGAGAACTTGCGCGGGTTGCCCATCGACTCGAGGTAGAGCCCGACCGCCTCGGTGGCGTCGTCGTCGATCCAGTACTGCATGAAGTCGTTGCCGGAGACGTCGGCCCGGTTGCCGGCGGACCCGAAGGTGGAGATGCCGAGGTTGCGCCGCGCGGCCGAGGCGAGGACCGCGATGCCGAGCGCGCCGGACTGCGCGAAGAGCCCGAGCCGGCCGGGCGGGGGCAGGGTGGGCGCGAGGGTGGCGTTGAGGCGCACCTCGGGGTCGTTGTTGATGATGCCGAACGAGTTCGGCCCGATGACCCGCATCCCCGCGCCGCGGGCCCGCCGGACGAGCTCGACCTGGAGGGCCGCGCCGCCCGGGCTCTCCTCGGCGAACCCCGCGGAGACGACGAGCAGCGACTTGACCCCCGCCTCCGCGCACTCGTCGACGACCTCGAGGACGGCCGGCGCCGGCACGGCGACGATCGCGAGGTCGACCGTGCCCGGCACCGCGGAGACGGTCGGGTAGCAGGTCAGCCGGCGCAGCCTCTTGACGTGCGGGTTCACCGGCACGACCCGCCCGGCGAACTTCGACTCGAGCAGCCGGTCCAGAAGCTGGCCCCCGAAGGTGTCGGTGCGCCGGCTGGCCCCGACGACGGCGATGGTCTGCGGGGTGAGCAGCGCGCGCAGGCTCTGGGCCTCGGCGCGGTGCTCGCGGCTCATCTCGACCGCCCGCGACCGGTCGGTGGGCTCGATGTCGAACCCGACCTCGACGACGCCGTCCTCGATCCGCCGGGCCACCTCGTACCCCGCGTCGGAGAAGACCGCGAGCATCTTCCGGTTCTGCGGCAGCACCTCGGCGGTGAACCGGGCGATGCCGAGGTCGCGGGCGATGGCGGCGAGGTGCTCGAGGAGGACCGAGCCGATCCCCTTGCCCTGGTAGTGGTCGCTGATGTTGAAGGCGACCTCGGCGCTGCGCGCGTCGAGCCGGTCGAAGCGGCCGACGCCGATGATCTCCTCGCGCATCGTCACGACGAGGGCCACCCGGTCGACGTAGTCGACGTGGGTGAAGCGCAGGACGTCGGCGTCGGAGAGCCGACGCAGCGGGGCGAAGAAGCGCAGGTAGATCGACTCGTCGGACTGGGCGTTGTGGAAGCGCTGGAGCGCGTCGCCGTCATCGGGCCGGATCGGGCGGACGCTGGCGACCGTGCCGTCCCGCAGCACGACGTCGGCCTCCCAGGAGGTGGGGTATCCCGGGGGGAGCGTCGCCTCCGCCATGGGTCCCATCCTGCCACCCGGGGCCGGCCGGCACGGTGCCGGGCACACTGGGTGGCGTGGAGCTTCGTGAGGCCGTCCGCCGGCGCCGGATGGTGCGCCGCTTCGACCCGACCCGCCCCGTGCCGCCCGGGGTCGTCGACTCGCTGCTGGCGCTCGCGGTCCGGGCCCCGAGCGCGGGGTTCAGCCAGGGCTGGGACTTCGTCGTCCTCGCCGAGCCTGCCGACCGCGACGCGTTCTGGGCCGCCGCCACCGAGCCGGACCGGCGCGACGCCTGGCTCACGGGCGTGTCCGCCGCCCCGGTCCTCGTCGTCTGCCTCTCCGACCCCGACGCCTACCTCGACCGGTACGCCGAGCCCGACAAGGGCTGGACCGACCGCTCCCTCGACCGCTGGCCCGTGCCGTACTGGGACACCGACGTCGCGATGGCCGCGATGATCCTGCTCCTCGGGGCCGAGGACGCCGGCCTCGGAGGCCTCTTCTTCGGGGTGCCGGCCGGCCGCCACGACGCCGTGCGGCAGGCGCTCGGGGTGCCGGAGGGCCGGCGCGTCGTCGGCGTCGTCGCCCTCGGCCACGAGGGCCGGCGCACCTCGGGCTCGGCGCGCACCCGCCGCCGTCGTCCGCTCGCCGACGTCGTCCACCACGGCCGGTTCGGAGTGTCGTCGTGGACCGCGTCCGACCGTTTGTGAGGATGGTGCCGATCCCTGCCGGGTGCGCGTCCCCGGCCGACCCGATGTGAGGAACCGCCCCACCCCATGGCCAAGCGCACGAGCACCCCGCCCCCCGAGGACGACCTCGGGAAGGTCGTCGACATCGACGTCGAGGAGGAGATGCGCTCGGCGTTCCTCGAGTACTCCTACAGCGTCATCTACTCCCGGGCCCTGCCCGACGCCCGCGACGGCCTCAAGCCGGTGCAGCGCCGCATCCTCTACGGGATGTCGGAGCTCGGGCTGCGCCCGGACCGCCCGCACGTCAAGTCCTCGCGCGTCGTCGGCGAGGTCATGGGCAAGTACCACCCGCACGGTGACCAGGCGATCTACGACGCCCTCGTCCGGCTCGCCCAGCCGTGGACGATGCGGCTGCCGCTCGTCGACGGCCACGGCAACTTCGGCTCCCTCGACGACGGCCCGGCCGCCTCCCGGTACACCGAGGCCCGGATGGCACCCGCCGCCCTCCTCATGGTCACCTCGCTCGACGAGGACACCGTCGACTTCGTCCCGAACTACGACGACTCGATGACCCAGCCCGGCGTGCTGCCGGCGGCCTTTCCCAACCTGCTCGTCAACGGCACGAGCGGCATCGCGGTCGGCATGGCGACGAACATGGCCCCGCACAACCTCGTCGAGGTCATCGGCGCCGCCCGCCACCTGCTCGACCACCCCGACTGCTCCCTCGACGACCTCATGAAGTTCGTGCCCGGCCCCGACCTGCCCGGCGGCGGACGCATCATCGGTCTCGACGGCGTCCGCGACGCCTACCTCACCGGGCGCGGCAAGTTCGTCACCCGGGCCACCGCCCGGGTCGAGAAGATCACCCCGCGCCGGATGGGCATCGTCGTCACCGAGCTGCCCTACCTCATCGGCCCGGAGAAGGTCATCGAGCGGGTCAAGGTGCTCGTGCAGTCCAAGAAGCTCCAGGGCATCTCCGACGTCAAGGACCTCACCGACCGCAAGAACGGCCTGCGCCTCGTCTTCGAGGTCAAGAACGGCTTCAACCCCGACGCCGTGCTCGAGCAGCTGTACAAGCACACGCCGATGGAGGACTCCTTCGGCATCAACAACGTCGCCCTCGTCGACGGCCAGCCGCAGACCCTCGGCCTCAAGGACCTGCTGCGCACCTACGTCCAGTTCCGTACCGACGTCGTGCGCCGGCGCACCGAGTACCGGCTCGGCAAGCGCAAGGACCGCCTGCACCTGGTCGAGGGCCTGCTCGTCGCGATCCTCGACATCGACGAGGTCATCCAGCTGATCCGG
The DNA here is from genome assembly GCF_016887965.1 of Phycicoccus sonneratiae. Classification (GTDB taxonomy): domain Bacteria; phylum Actinomycetota; class Actinomycetes; order Actinomycetales; family Dermatophilaceae; genus Phycicoccus; species Phycicoccus sonneratiae. Next base: position 87,601 of record NZ_JAFDVD010000026.1, on the reverse strand, counting down.
GCCAGTGACGACGCCGCCACCGCCAAGGGCCGGCTCATCTCGGTCTTCGACCTCTCCGACGCCCAGGCCGAGTACATCCTCGAGCTCCAGCTGCGCCGGCTGACGAAGTTCTCGCGCATCGAGCTCGAGGCCGAGCGCGACGAGCTCCAGCGCCTCATCGAGGAGCTCGAGGCCATCCTCGGTGACGAGAAGCTGTTGCGCCGCACCGTCTCCGGCGAGCTCGCCGACGTCGCCAAGGCGCACGGCACGCCACGCCGCACCGTCCTGCTCGAGTCGGCCGGCACCCCCGCCACCCAGACCACGCCGCTCGAGGTCGCCGACGACCCGTGCTGGGTGCTCCTCTCGTCCACGGGTCTGCTGGCCCGCACCTCGGACGCCGAGCCGGTCCCGGCCGACGGCCCCCGCGCGAAGCACGACGCCGTCGTGGGTGCCGTGAAGACCACGGCGAGAGGCGAGTTCGCGCTCGTCACGTCGCGCGGTCGGATGATCCGGATGTCGGCCCTCGAGCTGCCGGCCCTCCCGCCGCTCGGTGGCGCGCCGAGCCTGTCCGGCGGCGCACCGCTCGCGGTGTACGTCGACCTCCCCCGCGGCGAGGAGCCCCTCACCATCGTGCCGCTCGACGCGGAGGGCCCCGGGGTCGCGCTCGGCACCGCCCAGGGCGTCGTCAAGCGCGTCACCACCGACCACCCGGCCCGGTCGGACTGGGAGGCGATCTCGCTCAGGGACGGCGACTCCGTCGTCGGCGCGGCGGCCCTGCGCGACGGCGCCGAGGACCTCGTCTTCGTCACGAGCGACGCCCAGCTCCTGCGCTTCCCGGCCTCCGCCGTCCGCCCGCAGGGCCGGGCGGCCGGCGGCATGGCGGGAATCCGCCTCTCCCCCAGGGCCTCGGCGGTGTTCTTCGGCGCCGTCGACCCCGCCGCCGAGAACGTCGTGGTGACGTCGTCCGGCTCCTCGGACGCCCTGCCCGGCACCCAGCCCGGCTCGCTCAAGGTGGCGCCGTACGCGGAGTACCCGGCAAAGGGTCGCGGCACGGGCGGCGTTCGCGCACACCGTTTCCTGCGCGGCGAGGACGCGCTCGTCCTCGCCTGGGTCGGTGCCCTGCCGGCCCGCGCGTCCGGCGCCGGCGGCGTCGCCCTCGAGCTCCCCGAGCCCACCGGGCGCCGCGACGGCTCGGGCACCGCGTACCCCGCGGTCGTCGCCGGCATCGGCGCACCCGTGCGCTGAGCCGCGGGCCCCCTCCCGGGCGTCCCCGAGGTGACGGGCGCGTTACGCAATCGTTACCGCACACGCTCGACGACCCGTTGACCGGGGTGTGTAAACGCTTTTACGTTTGGTCCGGTTCCCCTCACCGCCGAGGCATCCGCCTCGGCGCGACCCAGTGAAATGGAGGCGGGCAATGCCCCTCATCACGATGCGCCGCACGGCGGCGATCTCCGGAGTCCTCGCGGTGGCCCTCACCGTCGCGGCCTGCGGGTCCGATTCCTCCGGGGGTGACGACGCCGCGCAGCAGGGTGCTGACTCGCGGGGCCCGATCACCTACGTGCAGGGCAAGGACAACAGCAACCTCCTCGGCCCGATGGCGGAGCGCTGGAACGCCGCGCACCCCGACGAGAAGGTGACGATCAAGGAGCAGTCCGACCAGGCGGACCAGCAGCACGACGACCTCGTGCAGCACTTCCAGGCCAAGGACGCCGGCTACGACGTCGTCTCGGTCGACGTCGTCTGGACCGCGGAGTTCGCGGCCAAGGGCTGGCTGACGCCGCTCAAGGACAAGTTCGCCCTCCCGACCGACGGCTTCCTCGAGCCGACCGTCAAGGCGGCCACGTACAACAACACGCTGTACGCCGCGCCCACCTCCTCCGACGGCGCGATGCTCTACTACCGCAGCGACCTCGTGAAGACGCCGCCGAAGACCATCGACGAGATGTGGTCGATGTGCGACATCGCCAAGAAGAACGGGATGGACTGCTTCGCAGGCCAGTTCGCCAAGTACGAGGGCGGTACCTGCAACGCCACCGAGTGGATGAACGCCTACGGCGCCAAGGTCGTCGACGCCCAGGGCAAGCCGACCGTCGACAGCCCCGAGGCCGCTGCCGGCCTCAAGGCCCTCGCCGACCACTACAAGAGCGGTGACATCCCCAAGCAGGCCATCACCTACCAGGAGGAGCAGAGCCGCGCCTCGTTCCAGGACGGCAAGCTGCTGTTCCTGCGCAACTGGCCGTACGTCTACAACCTCGCCTCCACCGACGCCTCCTCGAAGGTCAAGGGCAAGTTCGCCGTCGCGCCGCTCCCCGGCGTCAGCGGCCCGGGCACCTCGACCCTCGGTGGTCACATGGCCGCGATCAGCGCGTACTCCGACCACAAGGCGACCGCGCTCGACTTCCTCAAGTTCCTCACCTCCCCGGAGGAGCAGAAGACGAACATGGAGAAGGGCTCGCTCGCGCCGGTCATCGAGTCGATCTACACCGACGCCGACCTCGTGAAGAAGTACCCGTACCTGCCGACCCTCCAGGAGTCGATCGGCAACGCGGTGTCCCGCCCGGTGACGCCGTTCTACCCGGCGGTGACCCAGGCCATCCAGGACAACTTCTTCTCGGCCATCCAGGGACAGAAGACGCCCGAGCAGGCGGTCAAGGACATGCAGGCGGCCATGCAGGCTGCCGGCGGCTGACGCTCCGCCCGTCCGCGTGACCGGTGGTGGGGGCCTCCCCCGGGGTGCCCCCACCACCGCACCGACCACCACTGACCACCCGGTCACGCCACCAGATCGGCCGCGTCCCCGTGGGACGCGGCGCCCCCCGGGCAAGGAGCGGACACATGAGTGCTGTCACGGAGTCGACACCGACGTCGACCCAGGGAACGGGCCCCAAGCCCGCCAAGCGCAAGGGCCTGAACCACGGCCAGGGACGGCTCGGGCTCCTGCTCGTGGCCCCCACCCTGGCCTTCCTGGCCGTCATCATCATCTATCCCCTGCTCAAGGCCGTGCAGCTGTCCTTCCAGAAGGACTCCGGCCTCGACCCCGCCACCGGGCTGTTCGTCGAGGGCGGCAACGCGGGGTTCTCGAACTACACGCACTGGCTGCTCCAGCAGTGCGGTGACACCGCCTGTCCCCCGGGCACGCTCGGCGCCCAGTTCTACGACGCCTTCTGGGTGACCATCTTCTTCACGGTCGTCAGCGTCGTCATCGAGGTCATCCTCGGCATGTGGTTCGCGATGATCATGAACCGCACCTTCAAGGGCCGCGGCCTCGTCCGCGCGGCGATCCTCGTGCCGTGGGCCATCCCCACCGCCGTCACCGCCAAGCTCTGGTACTTCATCTTCGCCTACGACGGCATCGCCAACCGGCTGATCGGCATCGTCGGCATCGACCCCCAGCTGTGGACGAGCGACCCGTGGGCGGCGAAGTTCGCCATCGTCATCGCCGACGTCTGGAAGACCACGCCGTTCATGGCGCTGCTCATCCTCGCCGGTCTCCAGCTGATCCCCGGCGACGTCTACGAGGCCGCCCAGATCGACGGCGCCTCGAAGTGGCAGACCTTCCGCCAGATCACCCTGCCGCTCGTCAAGACGCCGCTCATGGTCGCGGTCCTCTTCCGCACCCTCGACGTCCTGCGCATCTACGACCTGCCGGCCATCCTCACCGGAGGCGCCGGAGGGACGACGTCCTTGTCGATGCTCGTCATCAAGCAGATCCGCAACGGCTTCCACAGCGCCTCGGCCCTGTCGACGATCGTCTTCCTCCTCATCGCGGTCGTCGCCTTCCTCTTCATCCGCTTCGGTGGCGCGGACGTCGTCCAGCGCCCGCCGTCGTCGAAGAAGCCGAAGAAGCGCCGGCGTGACAAGGACGAGAACACCGACAAGGCCGTGTCCAACGCCGTCACCGGCCAGTACTTCGGAGCGAACTGATGACCGCCACGACCGCACCGACCACGACGGCCCCCGCCCCCCGCGGCGGCCAGGAGCTGCACACCAAGAGCGACCGCGGCGCCAAGATCCGGATGTACCTCGGGCTCGCCGCCCTCGTCATCTGGGGCCTCGCGCCGTTCTACTGGATGATCGTCACGGCCTTCCGCGACGTCGGCTTCACGTTCGACACCACCCCGTGGCCGACGCACGTGACGCTCGACAACTTCAAGACGGCGTTCTCGACCGAGCGCGGCAACCACTTCGGCGCCGCCCTCGTCCACTCGATCATCATCGGCATCGTCACGACGGTCGTCGCCATGCTCGTCGGGGTCTTCGCCTCGTACGCGCTGGCCCGGCTGAAGTTCCCGGGCAAGTACGTCGTCCTCGGCGTCATCCTCGGGTCCTCGATGTTCCCGGGCGTGGCCCTGGTCTCGCCGCTGTTCCAGCTGTTCTCCGACATCGGCTGGCTGAGCGGCACCAACTACCAGGCGCTGATCATCCCGAACATCTCGTTCGCGCTGCCGTTGACGATCTACACGTTGACGGCCTTCCTCGCCGAGATGCCGTGGGAGCTCGAGGAGTCGGCCCGGATCGACGGCTGCACCCCGGGACAGGCCTTCCGCAAGATCATGCTGCCGCTGGCGGCGCCGGGCCTGTTCACGACCGCGATCCTCGCGTTCATCGCGAGCTGGAACGAGTACCTCCTCGCGGCGCAGTTCTCGACACCGGCCACGCAGACGGTCACCGTCGCCATCGCCCAGTTCACCGGCGCCCAGCCGCACCAGGAGCCGTACACCGCGGTCATGGCCGCGGGCACGATCGTCACGGTGCCGCTGATCATCATGGTGCTGTTCTTCCAGCGGGCGATCGTCTCCGGGCTCACCGCCGGAGGGGTGAAGGGCTGAGGCCCGCCCTCCGACGATGGGACTCTTCAACCCCGGCGGCGGCACGGGTGACGCCCGCTCGAAGGCGCAGAGGCTCGAGGTGCTGCTCGGCATCCTCGGCGTCTTCGCCCTGATGGCGACCATCCAGACCGTCGTGCTCGAGGTCCGCGGGGAGCCGGCCGGTTCGTCGGCCGCGCTCCTCGCGGCTCTCCTGCTCGCCCTGTGGCTCACCTGGCGGGCCCGCCGGAACACCGGCGTCTAGACGGAGGCCGGGTGGCTGCGATGAGCACGATCACCGACGTGGCGCGGGTGGCCGGGGTGTCGGTCGCCACGGTCTCGCGTGCCCTGCGCGGGCTCGACCGGGTCTCCCCCGAGACCCGCCAACGGGTCCTCGACGTCGCCGAGGAGCTGCACTACGTCGCCTCGCCGACGGCCACCTCGCTCGCCTCGGGCCGGACCCGGGTCGTCGCCGTCGTCGCGCCCTTCCTCACCCGGTGGTTCTTCGCCACGCTCGTCAGCGCCATCGAGAAGGAGCTGCGCTCGCGGGGGCACCACGCGATCCTCTTCGACCTCGAGGACGACACCTACGACCAGCGCCTGCCCCTGACGCAGAACATGCTCTGGAAGCGGGTCGACGGCCTCATCACGCTCAACGTGCCGATGGAGCCCGACGAGGTGGCGCTCGTCGACCGGCTCGGCCTGCCGCTCGTCGCCATCGGCTCGTCGGTGCCGGGCCGGCCGTGCGTGCGCATCGACGACCGCACGACGATGCGCACCGCCGTCCAGCACCTCATCGACCTCGGCCACGAGCGGATCGGCTACATCGGCGACGTCCCGCGCAACGTCGCCCACGTCCAGACCCCCCAGGACCGGCTCGACGCCTTCCGCGCGACGATGGCCGCGGCGGGCCTGCCGGTCGTCGAGGAGTGGATCCTCGGGTCGGACTGGACCGCGGAGGCCGCGGCCCGCGACGGCGCCGGCCTGCTGCGGCTCGACCCCCGCCCGACCGCCGTCGTCGCCGCCTCCGACGAGATGGCGATCGGGGTGCGCGAGAGCGCTCGTGGGCTCGGGCTGCGGGTGCCCGAGGACTTCTCGGTCATCGGCATCGACGACTACGTGCTCTCCGGCGTGCTCGGGCTGACGACCGTGCGCCAGGACGTCGCCGCACAGGGCCGTGCCGCTGCCCGGCTGCTCCTCGCCGCCCTGCTCGAGGGTGACGAGGGCTCCGACGAGGTCGTCATGCCCACCGAGCTCGTCGTCCGCTCCTCCACCGGCCCGGTCCCCGCGTGAGCTCCGCGCCGGGCACCGGCGGGATGCTCCGGGACGCCGAGCCCGTCGACGACCGCTGGTGGCGTGACGCGGTCGTCTACCAGGTGTACCCGCGCTCGTGGGCGTCCTCGGGCACCGACGGCGTCGGTGACCTCCCGGGCATCCTCGCCCGCCTCCCCTACCTCGCGGCCCTCGGTGTCGACGCGCTGTGGCTCTCGCCCTTCTACGTCAGCCCGCAGCACGACGCCGGCTACGACGTCAGCGACCACCGCGACGTCGACCCGCAGTTCGGCACGGTCGCCGACGTCGAACGGCTCGTCGAGGCGGCGCACGCCCTCGGGCTGCGGGTCGTCGCCGACGTCATCCCCAACCACGTCTCCACCGACCACCCGTGGTTCCGGGCCGCGCTGGCCGACGGCCCCGGGGCGCCGTCCCGGGAGCGCTTCGTCGTCCGCCCGGGCCGCGGCGCCGACGGGGAGGAGCCGCCGAACAACTGGCGCTCGGAGTTCGGCGGACCGGCCTGGTCGCGCCTCACCGAGCCCGACGGCACCCCGGGCCCCTGGTACCTCCACCAGTTCGACAGCACCCAGGCCGACGTCGCGTGGGAGCACCCCGAGGTCGTCGCCGACTTCGAGCAGACCCTGCGCTTCTGGCTCGACCGCGGTCTCGACGGGTTCCGGGTCGACGCCGCCCACTGCATCGTCAAGGCGCCGGGCCTGCCCGACCAGCCCCCGCCGCAGCCGCCCGGGGCGGACCCCGAGCCGACCCACCTGACCCCGTTCAAGGACCAGGAGGGCTGCCACGACGTGTACCGGGAGTGGCGGCGGCTCGTCGACGGCTACGACCCGCCGCGGCTGCTCTGCGCCGAGGCGTGGGTGACGCCGCTCGAGCGGGCGATGCGCTACGTGCGCCCGGACGAGATGCACCAGGCCTTCAACCTCGACTTCCTCGACGCCGGCTGGGACGCCGGGCGCCTGCGTCGGGCCGTCGCCGAGACCGTGCGGGCCGCCGACGCGGTCGGTGCCTCGCCGACCTGGGCCCTGGCCAACCACGACACGGTCCGCCTCGCCTCCCGCCTCGGTCTCCCCGACGGGACCCCGAACCCCAACGGCAAGGGCCTCGGCCCCGACCAGCCGGCGCCGGACCCCGTGCTCGGGCTGCGCCGGGCCCGGGCCGCGATGCTGCTCATGCTCGCCCTGCCGGGGTCTGCCTACCTCTACCAGGGCGAGGAGCTGGGACTGCCCGAGGCGACGACCCTGCCGGACGAGGTCCGGCGCGACCCGACCTTCGCGCGCACCGGTGGCCGCGTCGTCGGGCGGGACGGCTGCCGGGTGCCGATGCCCTGGGCGCGCGACGCGCCCTCCCTGGGCTTCGGGGCCGGCGCGAGCACCTGGCTGCCGCAGCCCCCGGAGTTCGCCGCGCTGGCCGTCGACCAGCAGGACGGGGTGGCGGGCTCGACCCTCGAGCTGGTCCGCGCGGCCCTCGCCGAGCGGCGCGCCCGGGGGCTCGGCCGGGCCGGTCTCCGGCTCACCGAGGGCCACCCGGACGACGTCGTCGCGCTCGCCCTGTCGGGCACCGACGGCCCGGAGCTGCTCGTCCTGACGAACGCCGGCACCGCACCGGTAGACCTCCCGCCGGGCGCGCGGGTGGTGCTCGCGTCGGGTCCCCTCGACGGCGGGTCGGTGCCTCCCGACACCACCGTCTGGGTGCTCAGTTGACGGTGCCCTCGGACTCCCCCAGCTCCTCGGGGTCGCGCAGGTAGGTGCGCTTGCCCCGGATCGCCCGGTTCGCGAACCACGTGATGGCCCAGAGCACGACCCCGATGACGAGCAGCCAGCCGGCGATCTTGTACTGGATGACGTCGCGCCCGGTCCACGGACCGACGAAGAACGCGCAGAGCAGGGCGCCGATCACGGGGAGCACGGTCGGGGCGACGAAGTGCTCGCGGTCGATGGTGTCCTTGCGCAGCACGAGGACGCAGACGTTGACGATCGTGAAGACGCCGAGCAGCAGCAGCGCCGTCGTGCCGCCGAGGGCGCCGATGACCTGGCCCTGCGCCTGCTTCGTGACGACGACGATGAGGCCGACGGCGATCGCCGTCGTGAAGAGGATGGCCGCCCACGGGGTCTGCCGGGTGCGGTGCACCTTGCCGAGGAACGGCGGGAGCACCTCCTGGTGGGCCATGCCGTAGAGCAGCCGGCTGGCCATGAGCATGTTGATGAGGGCCGAGTTGGCGACGGCGAACATCGAGATGAACGGCAGCAGCGTGTCGATGGGGATGTCGGGGGCGGCCCGCTCGACGACCGTGACGAGCGGTGTGTCGCTGCCGCCGAGGTCGCCGACGGGGACGATGGCCACCGCGAAGAGCGCGACGAGGACATAGATGACGCCGGTGATGCTCAGCCCGGTGATCATCATCTTCGGGAAGTTGCGCACCGGGTCCTTGGTCTCCTCGGCCATGTTCACCGAGTCCTCGAAGCCGACCATCGCGAAGAACGCCAGCGAGGTGGCCGCCGTGACGGCGAGGAAGGCCGACTTGTCGCTCGGGCTGTCGAAGACGACGGTGCGGCTGAAGTCGGTCTTGCCGGCGAAGAGCGCGTAGAAGCCGACCATGATGACGAGCAGGAGGCCGGAGAGCTCGACGAGGGTGAGGACGATGTTGGCCTTGACCGACTCTCCGACCCCGCGGAAGTTCACGAGGGCGACGAGGGCCATGAAGCCCAGCGCGATGAACATCACGAGGTTGGTGTTGTCGCTGTCGAGCCCGAAGCCCTTGGCGAGGTTCGAGGCGAACGCGCGCGAGGCCGTCGACGCGCTCGTGATGCCCGAGCACATCACCGTGAAGGCGACGATGAAGGTCGCGAAGTGGATGCCGAACGCCTTGTGCGTGTAGAGCGCCGCCCCGGCGGCCCGCGGGTACTTCGTGACGAGCTCGAGGTAGGAGAACGCGGTGATCATCGCGATCGCGAAGGCGACGATGAACGGCACCCAGGCCGCCCCGCCGACCTCGGAGGCCACCTCGCCGGTCAGCGCGTAGACGCCGGTGCCGAGGATGTCGCCGACGATGAACAACAGGAGGAGCTTGGGGCCCATGACCCGCTTGAGCTCGGTGCGCTCCTCCCCCGCGACCGCACCGCCTTGCTCGACGTCCGTGCTCATGGTCTTCGCTCCTGTTCGGCGGACGCCGACGGACCGGCGTCGGTCCGCCCCACTGTGGCGTGGCCGACCGGTCCTGTGGACCTTTGGTGCCGAGGAATCTGGCTCAGGCGTCGATGCGCTCGCGGTCGAGGGCCCCGGCGCTGTCGATGATGAAGTCCTTGCGCGGGCCGACCTCGCCGCCCATGAGGAGCTCGAAGACCCCTCCGGCGGACTCGATGTCGCCGAGGGTGACCTTGCGCAGCGTGCGGTGCCCGGGGTCCATCGTCGTCTCGGCCAGCTGGTCGGCGTCCATCTCGCCGAGGCCCTTGTAGCGCTGGAGCGGCTTGGTCTTCTTCCCCCGCTTGGCGAGCGAGGCCATCGTGCGGCGCATCTCGGCCTCGGAGTAGGTGTAGATGACCTCGTTGGCCTTGCTGCCGGGGTTGACCACCTCGATGCGGTGCAGCGGCGGGACCGCGGCGTAGACCCGCCCGGCCTCGACGAGCGGGCGCATGTAGCGGAAGAAGAGGGTGAGCAGCAGGGTCCGGATGTGGGCGCCGTCGACGTCGGCGTCGGTCATGATGATGACCTTCCCGTAGCGAGCCGACTCGAGGTCGAAGGTGCGCCCGGAGCCGGCCCCGATGACCTGGATGATCGCCGCGCACTCGGCGTTGCCGAGCATGTCGGTGACCGAGGCCTTCTGGACGTTGAGGATCTTGCCGCGGATCGGCAGCAGCGCCTGGTGGTCGCTGCTGCGGGCCAGCTTGGCGGTGCCGAGCGCGCTGTCGCCCTCGACGATGAACAGCTCGGTGCGCTCGGGGTCGCTGCTGCGGCAGTCGGCGAGCTTGGCCGGCAGCGACGAGGACTCGAGCGCGGTCTTCCGGCGCTGGGTCTCCTTGTGCATCCGGGCGCTGATGCGCGACTTCATCTCGGCGACGACCTTCTCGAGGAGGGTCGCGGCCTGCTGCTTGTAGGGGCGCTTGGTCGAGGTGAGCAGGGCGGACAGCTCGGACTCGACGACCTTGGCGACGATCTGGCGGACCGCGGCCGTGCCGAGCACCTCCTTGGTCTGCCCCTCGAACTGCGGCTCGGCGAGGCGGACCGTGACGACGGCGGTGAGGCCGGCGAGGGCGTCGTCCTTGTCGAGCTTGTCGCTGCCCGCCTTGAGCCGGCGCGCGTTGGCCTCGACCTGCCTCCGCAGCACCTTGAGCAGGGCCTGGTCGAAGCCGGCGAGGTGCGTGCCGCCCTTGGGCGTGGCGATGATGTTGACGAAGGAGCGGACCGTGGTGTCGTACCCGGTGCCCCAGCGGACCGCGACGTCGACGCCGCACTCGCGCTCGACCTCGGTGGGGGTCATGTGGCCCTGGGCGTCGAGGACCGGGACGGTCTCGGTGAAGGTGCCGGTGCCCTGGAGGCGCCAGACGTCGGTGACCGGCGCGTCGGGGGCGAGGTACTCGCAGAACTCGGAGATGCCGCCGTCGTGGAGGAAGACCTCCTCGGTGGGCTCCTCGCCGCGCTCGTCGCGCACGACGATGGTCAGGCCGGGGACGAGGAACGAGGTCTGCCGCACCCGGCCGAGCAGTCCCTCGAGGTCGAGGCCGGCGTCCTTGAGGAAGATCTGGCGGTCGGCCCAGTAGCGCACGCGCGTGCCGGTGACCCCGCGCTTGGCCTTCCCGACGACCTCGAGGTCGCTGGTGCGCACGTACGGGGTGAACTCGTGGTCGGGGTCCTTGCGGCCCTGGGCACCCGCGACGTCGGAGAAGACGCCGGGCTCACCGCGCCGGAAGCTCATCGCGTAGGTCTTGCCCCCGCGGTCGACCTCGACGTCGAGGCGCGCGGAGAGGGCGTTGACGACCGAGGCGCCGACGCCGTGCAGGCCACCCGAGGCCGTGTACGAGCCGCCGCCGAACTTCCCGCCGGCGTGCAGGCGCGTGTAGACGAGCTCGACGCCGGTGAGGCCGGTGCGCGGCTCGATGTCAACCGGGACGCCGCGGCCGTTGTCGCGGACCTCGACCGAGCCGTCGGCGAAGAGGACGACCTCGACCCGGTCGCAGTGGCCGCCGAGGGCCTCGTCGACGGCGTTGTCGATGATCTCCCAGAGGCAGTGCATGAGGCCGCGGGAGTCGGTGGAGCCGATGTACATGCCGGGACGCTTGCGCACCGCCTCGAGGCCCTCGAGGACCTGGAGGTGGTGGGCGGTGTACTCGGTCGCGGACTTGCTCGTCGCGGTCTTCTTGGCAGCGGTCGCAGGCACGTCCCGCAGGGTAGTCGCCGGCCCCGACGGCTCCCGACAGGCGCACCGGCCGTGGCCGCGCCGGTGCGGCGGCGCGGGTATCTGGCGGCCCGCTCGCGCCTCCTGACCGGTGACGACGGACGGGCCACGCGGCTCGGGTGAACGGTCACGATCTCGACACCACCCGGCCGGTTCGTGGCCCCCTGCGCTCCGGGAAGCATCCGGCGTGCTTGACTGTTGCACAGGTCGCCGATCCGCACGGGTCGGTCGCCACGAACCACCAGCAGGACCCGAGCCGAGCCGAGGAGGCCGCCGTGAACGCCGCACTGGCACCCACCCTGTCCACCGCGGACCGCTGCGACCGCTGTGGCGCCCAGGCCTACGTCCGGGCCCGACTGCACGCCGGCGGAGAGCTGCTCTTCTGCGCGCACCACGGGCGCGAGCACGTCCCCGCACTGGCCGACAAGGCCGACATCATCGACGAGAGCGAGCGGCTCCACGAGCCCGTGACCCCGGCCGTCGACGACTGAGGTGGACGCCCTGGCGGCGGACGTCTGGGTCGTCCTCCCGCCGCTGCTCATCGTCGTCGGGCTGGTCGGGGTCGTCGTCCCCATCCTGCCCGGCACCCTCCTCGTGCTCGCGGGCGTCCTCGTCTGGGCCCTCGCCGAGCAGAGCACCACCGGATGGGTGGTGCTCTCGCTGTCGGTGCTCGTCGCCGCCGCCGGACGGGTGCTGCAGTACCTCGTCCCCGGCCGCCGGATGAAGCAGCGCGGCGTGCGCACCTCGACCCTCGCACTGGCCGTGCTGCTCGCGGTCGTCGGGTTCTTCGTCGTCCCGGTCATCGGGGCGGTCGTCGGTTTCCTCCTCGGCATCTGGCTCGTCGAGGTGGGCCGCGGCACGTCGCGCGGCGAGGCGTGGACCCGGACGAAGCACGCCGCGGTGGGCGTGCTGCAGAGCGTGGGGATCGAGCTGGCCTCGGCGCTCGTCGTCGCCGGGCTCTACGTCGTGGGGCTGCTGCTCTCCTGAGCCGCCGGGTGGACCTCGCCGGTCACCACTTGTTCTCGCGGCGCTCCCAGCGCTCGTCGAGACGGTCGATGAGCGAGCTCTTGCGCCGGCTGCGGCCCTTGGCCTGCACGGCGCCGTCCTGCTGGACGACCCCGAGCCGTCCCTTGCGCGGGGGCGTGACGGCGAAGGCGACCGCGGCGACCATGAGGGCGAAGCCGATGGCGCCGACCCACATCGTCGTGTTGATGCCGACGAAGACGAGGCCGAGACCGGCGAGGGCGCCGACGACACCGACGACCCACCGTCGGCGCTGGAGCGAGGCGAGGCCGCTGCCCTGCATGTTCGAGGCGAACTTGGGGTCCTCGGCGGCGAGCTGCTGCTCCATCTGGTCGAGCATCTTCTGCTCGTGGTCTGAGAGGGGCACTGATCCTCCCGTGGTCGGCCCGAGGCGCCCGGCGGGCGCCCCACGTTGTCCCTGGCTCCTCAGGATAGGTCGCGACGTCGCCGCACGGAAGCGGATGTGTCACGTTGGCTGCGTGATGTGTCACGTTCGATGAGGCTCGCGGGCCGCACGACCCCCGACCCGAAGCGGGCCCGGGCCCGGTCGACGGCCCGGTCGGCGTCGCGCCAGCCGTGCTCGGGCTCGCCGATGACCCCCTGGATGGGGGCCTCGCGGGTCGGGACCAGCCCGGTCATCCGCACCCCGACGAGCCGGATGCGGGCCCGCTGGAGCCCGAGGGCGTCGAAGAGCCCGACCGCCGCGGCGTGCAGCGTGCGGCCGCTGTCGGTGTGCTCGCGCAGGGTGCGGGACCGGGTGATCGTCGTGAAGTCGCTGAAGCGCACCTTGAGGGTGACGGTGCGGCCGGTGAGGCCGGCGGCGCGCATCCGGGCCGCGGTGCGCTCGCTGAGGCCGAGCAGCCGGCGGCGGATCTCGGCGGCGTCGTCGATGTCGGCCTCGAAGGTCTGGTCGCTGCCGACGCTCTTCTCGCGCTGCTCGCGCTCGACCGGGCGGGGGTCGCGACCCCACGCCAGCTCGTGGAGGTGGTGCCCGGTGGCCTCGCCGAGGCCCCGGACGAGGGTGGCGAGCGGGGTGTGCGCGATGTCGGCGACGGTGCGCAGGCCGAGCCGCACCAGCGCCTCCTCGGTGCGGTCCCCCACCCCCCAGAGGGCCGCGACGGGCAGCTGCTGGACGAACGGGACGACCTCGTCGCGGGGCACGACGACCATCCCGTCGGGCTTGGCGAGGTTCGAGGCGAGCTTGGCGACGAACTTGCTCGGGGCGACCCCGACCGAGCAGGTGATGCCCTGCTCGTCGTGGACGGTGTCGCGGATCCGCTGCCCGATGGACGCCGGGCCGCCGAGCCGCCGGACCGCGCCGGAGACGTCGAGGAAGGCCTCGTCGAGCGAGAGCGGCTCGACGACGGGGGTGACCGAGCGGAAGGTCTCCATCACCCCGGCCGAGATGCGCGCGTACAGCTCGTGGTCGGGGGCGAGCACCGTGGCCTGCGGGCAGAGCCGGCGGGCGCGGCTCATCGGCATCGCGCTCGCCACCCCGAAGCGGCGGGCCTCGTAGGTGGCCGAGAGGACGACGCCGCGGGTGCCGCCGCCGATGATCACCGGGGTGCCGACGAGCTCGGGGTGGGAGAGGAGGGTGGCGGACGCGTAGAAGGCGTCCATGTCGACGTGGAGCACGGTGCAGCCGGTGTCGTCGAGGGGCGCCGCGGAGACCCGCTCGGGGAGGGCGAACTGGCGGCGGCTCACCGGGCGCTCCCCCGAGTCACCCGGCGCTCAGCCGCGGGTGGCGAGGACGTGCAGGGCGCTGCCGAGGCTGCCGAGCAGCGGGTGGGCGGTGTCGGCCGCGGCCGCCTCCTCGAGCGCGGCGAGCGCGGTGCGGTCGGCCTCGGAGTCGAGGAGGGCCGAGGGCACGAGGTCGGCGAAGACCCGCACCCCCTGGACGTGCACCGGGGTGAGGCCGTGGGCGCGGACCATCTCGACGACGGCGTCCTCGTCGAAGCGACGCGGGGCGGGGTCGTCCTCGCCCCAGCGGCCGTCGGGACGCTCGAGGACCGCGCGGGCCCGCTCGAGCCGGCCGGCGAGGGCGTGGGAGAGCACGGCGTGCAGCCGTTGGGCGACGACGAGGCTGAACGTGCCGCCGGGCGCGAGCAGGGCCGCGACCGCGCCGACCGCGGCCTCGGGGTCGTCGACGACCTCGAGGGTGCCGTGGAGGCAGACGAGGTCGAAGGCGGGGTCGGCACCGACGAGGTCGCCGACGGTGTCGGCGTCGCCCTGGAGGGCGCGCACGCGGTCCTCGACGCCGCGCTCGGCGGCGCGGCGGCGCAGCGAGAAGAGGGCGTCGGGGCTGGGGTCGACGACGGTGAGCTCGTGGCCGGCGACGGCGAGCGGGACGGCCGTGCCGCCGGTGCCGCCGCCGAGGTCGAGGACCCGCAGCGGCCGGCCGAGCGCGGCGCGGCGCGCCTCGGCGTGGGCGTCGAGGACGCGCTGGACGGCCGTCGTGCGGGGTCCGCCCGCGGGGCCGGGGCGCCGGCCTCGGTGCTCGGACACGGTGGCTCTCCTCGTCGGGCGGGCGGTGGCGGTGCGGTGCCCACCCTAGTGTCCCGAGCTTCCCGGGCTCGCGTGCCACAGCTTGCGCGGGGGCAGGGCCGGCGCGGCCGTGGCGGCGGCCGGCACGACGTGTCCCGGCGGGGTGCCGCCGACCGGGCGGGGCAGGCCCCCGGGGTGGTCGAGGACCGGCACCCCGCGCCCGGCCCGCGGGTCGGCCCCGGCGGGCTTGATGTCGGCGTAGGGCGACTGCTTGAACCCCGAGGCGTGGACGAGCACCCGGCGCCCGGTGCGCTCGGCGGCCTCGCGGGCGGCGTGCTCGGCGGCCTCGGCCCGCGCGACCGCGTCGGCCTCCCCCGCGGCGACGGCCTCGTGCACCCCGGCGAGCCCGCCGAGCTGCCAGGCGTCCCAGAGGGCGGCGAGCTCCCAGGCGCCGGTGGCCCGGATCGAGACGCCGCGGTCGCCGGTACGGCGCAGCACCCCGCGCACGAGGAGCATCCACGAGTGGAAGACCACGCCGGAGTACGGGCCCTGGACGTCCTCGAAGAAGGTGCAGTCCGACGGGCCGGTGCCGTCGTCGAGGGTGAGGAAGACGACCCGGCGACCGGAGCGCACCGGCGGGGTCTGGGTGGCGACCTTGACGCCGGCGACCCACACCTCGGAGCGACTGCGGGCCGCGAGCAGGTCGCGGCTGCGGGTGACCCCGAGCGCGGTGAGCAGCGGGTCGTAGAACGCGACGACGTGGGACGAGACGT
Organism: Phycicoccus sonneratiae; assembly: GCF_016887965.1. Taxonomy (GTDB): domain Bacteria; phylum Actinomycetota; class Actinomycetes; order Actinomycetales; family Dermatophilaceae; genus Phycicoccus; species Phycicoccus sonneratiae. The sequence goes on along the minus strand of NZ_JAFDVD010000026.1, from coordinate 71,855 downwards.
CGAGGCCGAGGACGTCGAGCTCGGCGCGCACCCGCTCGGGGCCGGTGAGCTCGGGCAGGCCGGTGCCGGCGACGAGGGTCGGCCGGTCGCCGAGGTCGAGGGTCAGCTGGGTGGGCTGCTCGGCGGCCGGGACGACCTCGCGGGCCGCCCGGCTCTGGGCGGCGGCGCGCACCCGGACGTCGACGCCGGCGTCCTGCACCTCGCGGGCGGCCGAGGTGGGGATGGCGCGGCGGCGGCTGGTGCGGGGCCGGCCGCTCCCCCGGTCCCAGCGGTCGAGCTCGGCGACGTGGAGCAGCAGGTCGCGGCGGGTGACCCGGCCGCGCCGCCCGAGCGAGCCGCTGCCGGTGCCGTGGAGGGCGTCGAAGGCCCCGGCGAGCACGAGCCGCTCGACGACCGGCCGGCTGACCCGGGCGCGGGTCCAGAAGTCGCCGAGGTCGGAGTACGGCTGGCCGGCGACGACCCGGGCCACCTCGGCCTCGCTGATGCCCTTGACGTCGGCGAGCGAGAGCCGGATGCCGTACGGCTGCGGGTCGCGCTTCCACCCCGGCCGGGGGTCCGGGGCGACCTCCTCGACCGGCTCGATGCGGTAGACCTCGCGCGAGGCGTTGACGTCGAGGCCGAGGACGGGGATGCCGAAGGAGCGGGCGTCGTCGAGGAGCAGGCGCTTGGGGTACATCCCCGGGTCGTGGGTGAGGATGCCGGAGAGGAAGGCCGCCGGGTGGTGGGTCTTCAGCCACGCCGAGTGGTAGGTCGGCAGCGCGAAGGCCGCGGCGTGCGCCTTGCAGAACCCGAAGGACGCGAAGGACTTGAGCACCTCCCAGATGCGGTCGCGGTCCTCGGCGGCGTAGCCCCGGGCGGCCGCCGCCGGGCGCCACCACGCCTCGACCTCCTCCTGGCCGCGCGGGGTGCCCATCGAGCGGCGGACCTCGTCGGCCTGGGCGAGGCTGACCCCGGTGGTCTCGGCGACGATGAGCAGCACCTGCTCGTGGAAGACGACGACCCCCTCGGTCTCCTCGAGCGCCGGGATCAGGCTCGGGTGGAGGAAGCGCCGCTCGCGCCAGCCGTGCCGGGACTCGAGGAACGGCGTGATCATGTCGGACTTGACCGGCCCGGGCCGGAACAGCGAGATGTCGACGATCAGGTCGTCGAAGGCGGTCGGGCCGAGCTTGCCGACGAGCTCGCGCTGGCCGGGGCTCTCGATCTGGAACATCCCGAGGGTGCGGGTGGTGCGGATCAGCTCGAAGGTGTCGGGGTCGTCGAGCGGCACCTCGCGCTCGTCGTCGAGGTCGATGCGCTCGCCGCTGACCCGCTCGACCTCGGCGACGGCGTGGGCCATCGAGGACTGCATCCGGATGCCGAGGACGTCGAGCTTGAGGAACCCGAGGGTCTCGACGTCGTCCTTGTCGAACTGGCTCATCGGGAAGCCGAGCCAGGACGCCTCGACGGGCGTGCGGTCGAGCATCCCGGCGTTGGACAGGACGACGCCGCACGGGTGCAGGGCGATGTGCCGGGGCAGGCCGTCGAGGGCCTCGACGAGGTCGAAGAACTGCGCCATCCGGGGCGAGTCGAGGCCACGGGTGCGCAGCTCGGGGAGGTCGGCGATGGCGTGCCGGGCGTCGCGGGCCCGGATGTGCGGGAAGGCTTTCGCGATCTCGTCGACCTCGACGGGCGGCATCCCGAGCGCGGCCCCGACGTCGCGGACGGCGTGCCGGACCTTGTAGGTGTCCATCATCGAGACGCAGGTGACCCGCTCGCCGCCGAACCGCTCGAGGACGGCCTCGTAGATCTCGGTGCGGCGGGCGGACTCGACGTCGACGTCGATGTCGGGCAGCTCGGCACGCAGTGGGGAGCAGAACCGCTCCATGAGCAGGCGGTGCCGGATGGGGTCGACGCCGCTGATGCCGAGCAGGTGGTTGACGAGGCTGCCGGCGCCCGAGCCGCGAGCGGCGACGCGCACCCCGCGGGCACGGATGAGGTCGGTGACCTCGGCGACGGTGAGGAAGTACGTGGGGTAGCCGAGCGAGCGGACGACGCCGAGCTCGGCGTCGAGGCGGTCGAGGACGACCTGGCGCTCGGCGTCGCCGGCGCCCGGGTAGCGGGTGGCGACGGCGGCGCGGCAGCGCTGGGCGAGGACGTCCATCGGGTCGGTGCCGGGCTCGATGCCGAGGACCTCGGGCTCGGGGAGGTGGACCGCGCCGATGCCGAGGTCGTCGCGGGCGTCCTGGGTGCACTCGACGGCCAGCCGGGCGGTCATCACGAGGAGCCGGTCGGCACGGGCGGTGTCGCCGGAGGTGACCTCGAGGGCGCGGGCGCGCATCGCGTCGGTGCCGGCGAGGTGGCCGGCGTCGGTGACGCGGTCGAGGTGGCGGGAGTCGAGGACGACGAGCCGGCGGGCGGCGTCGAGGACGTCGACGGTGCGCACCTGGCCGGGCTCGGCGTGCCGGACGGCGGCGGAGAGGACGGCCGGCACCCCGGCGGCGTCGGCGAGGCCGAGGAGCCGGGCGGCGTGGCTGCGGCAGCCCGGGGTGCCCTCGGGACCGCCGTGGAGGACGACCTCGAGGGCGAGCCCGTCGCGGGGCAGGAGGGTACGCCACCGGGCGAGGAGGTCGCGGGAGCGCTCGCGCTGCCCGGCGAGGACGGCCCGGCCGACGTCGGAGTCGGGGCCGAGGAGGACGACGAGGCGGCTCGGCGCGCCCGGCTCGGTGCCACGGGACCACTCGGCGAGGAGCTCGGGGGTGGTGACCGGGACGCCGCGCTCGCCGCGCAGGTGGGTGCCGGTGACCAGTCGGCACAGGGCCGCCCAGCCGGTGCCGGGGGCGGTGCCGGCTGCGCGGCCGCGGGCCAGGACGGTGACCCGGGGGCGGCGCGGGTCGACGATGGCGCCCCCGCGAACCGGGGTGCGGGTGGGCCGGGCGGGCGCACCGGGCACGAGGTCGGTGACGGCGAGGTCGACGCCGAGGACGGGGTCGAGGCCGGCGGCCCCGCAGGCCTGCGCGAAGCGGATCGCGCCGTAGAGGCCGTCGCGGTCGGTGAGGGCGAGCGCGCCCTGGCCGAGCTCGGCGGCACGGGCGACGAGGTCCTCGGGGGTCGAGGCGCCGAAGCGCATCGAGAACCCGGAGGCGACGTGGAGGTGGGCGAAGCCGTCGGGGCCGGGCACGGCCGGGCCTCAGGCCGAGCGGACGGGGACCAGCCGCCGGGTGGCGTGGGCGACGGGGACCCCGAGGCGGGCCGCGACGAGGTCGACGAAGGTCTCGGCCTCGCGCAGCAGGTCGTCGGCCTCACGGGCGCTGACCCGCACGAGCCCGGTCTCGACCCCGACCCGGTCGCCGGTGACCGCGGCGAAGCGCTGCGTCCACTCGGCGAGCTCGGGGGCGGTGCGGGCGGCGAGCGCCCAGACGTCGTGCGGGCCGTTCCCGGCCGGGGTGGCGCCCGGGCGGGAGGAGACGAGGGCGGCCGCGGCCCGCAGCGCGGCGAGCGAGGCGTCGAGGTGGCGCGCGGAGGCGAGGGTGTCGGTGTAGCCGCGGGTCAGCGCCTCGCGGGAGCGCTCGAGGAGGTCGAGGGTGGTCTCGGCGTCGGGCATCGGGTCTCGTCCCTCTCAGTCGTGGGCCCGCAGGAGGAGCCAGTGGTCGTCGTCGCGTCCGAGGTCGAAGACCCCGGCGGTGCCGGACGGGGGCCGGGCCTCGACCCGCCAGACGCGGCGCTCGGTGTCGGTGGGGCCGTCGGGGTGCTCGCCGACCTCGCGCCACCACGCCCGCCGCTCCTGCCAGGCGTCGAGGACGGCGCACACGGTGTAGCGCCGGCCGCGCCAGACGAAGGAGCGCGGGGCGTCGTCGTGGAGGACGGCCGCGGTGGCCGCGGCGGACCCGGAGGAGGTGGCGGCCCGCTCCCCCGTGGCGACCTCGAGCGGCTCGTCGTGGCGACGGACCATGGCGCACCTCCGGGTGGGCAGCACCGAGCACCCGACGGGACGGCTGCCCCGCCGACGCGACCCGGTGGTGGATGAGTGATCGAACATGCGTTCGACTGCTCCGTTCACTGTAGCCCCCACCCCCGACCCCCCGTCAACCGGTTCGGCGAAACCCGCGGACCGCAGGGGGTCGAGGTGATGTCGGACCCTCTCCGGGTCGGGTTTCACCTCGACGGGAGCGTCCTTCGAGTGGGTCGAGGTGAAGTCGGACCCTTTCCGGGTCGGGTTTCACCTCGACCCGGAGCCCCGCCTCCCCCCGGTCGGCCGCCGGCGTCACTACGCTCCGGTCATGACGCCCGAGCCCGTCGGCGTCGCGCCGCAGGACCCGACGCCGCAGCGCGACCTCACCGCCCACCGCCGGGTCGCCGCGGTGCTCGAGTCCCTCGCCCTGCACCACGTCCGCCCCGAGCTGCGCCAGCTGCCCGGTGCCGTGCGCACCGCCCGGGCCGCGGCCGACGCCCTCGGCGTGACGCCGGCCGAGATCGCCAACAGCCTCGTCTTCGTCGCCACGGCCGAGGACGGCACCACCGCCCCGGTCCTCGTCCTCGCCTCGGGCGGGCACCGGGTCGACACCGCGAAGGTCGCCGGGCTGCTCGGTGTCACCTCGCTCGAGCAGGCCGACCCCGACTTCGTGCGCGAGCACACCGGGATGGCCATCGGCGGTGTCGCCCCCGTCGGGCACCCGACCCGTCTGCGCACCGTCGTCGACGCCAGCCTCGGCCGGTACGACCGGGTGTGGGCCGCGGCCGGGCACAGCCACGCCGTCTTCGCGACGACCTACGACGAGCTGATCCGGATCACCGGCGGCCAGGCGATGGACGTCGCCTGACGCCCCTGTGGCCCCCGCCCACCGGCGCCCGGACCCTCACCGCTCCCCCGGCGGCGCATCCCCGCCAAGCCACACCCGGGCGTCCTCGACGTCACGCACCTGCGGCGGCGCCGGGAAGCCCGCGGCCCCCACGGCCCGCAGCGCCGGCAGGAACCAGTCGCGGTTGAACTCCTCCAGCGCCACGCGGGTCTCCCACACCTGGACGACCTGCCAGCCGCCCTCGGCCGCACCGCTCGCGAAGAGCAGCCGCGCGGCAGGGACCGGTGCGCCGGCCAGGGCCTCGGCGAGCGCCGCCTCGTGCGCGGCCGTGCCCCCGGGGAAGAACGCCGTCCGCAGGAACGCCACCGACCCACGGTAGCCGGGCGGACGGGACGGGGACGACCCCTCAGAGGCCGAGGTTCTCGTGGACCTCGAGCGTCGCGGTCGAGCGGTTCATCGTGATGAAGTGCAGCCCCGGCGCACCCTCGTCGAGCATCCGCCGGCCGAGCTCGGTGGCGATCTGCACCCCGACCGCGCGCACCGCCGCCGGGTCGTCCTTGACGGCCTCGAGGCGCTGGACGACCTGCGCCGGCAGCGGGGTGCCCATGAGCTCGGACATCCGCTGGATCTGCCGGACGCTGGTCACCGGCATGAGGCCCGGCGTCACCGGGAGGTCGCGGCGGGCCGCGACCCGGTCGCGCAGGCGCAGGTAGGTGTCGGCGTCGAAGACCATCTGGGTGACGGCGAACGAGGCGCCGGCGTCGGCCTTGCGGACGAGCACCTCGACGTCGTGGTCGAGGTCGGGGCTGTCGGGGTGCACGTCGGGGAAGGCGGCGACCCCGACCGTGAAGTCGCCGAGCCCGCGGACGAGCCGGACGAGGTCCTCGGCGTGGTCGAGCCCGTCGGGGTGCGGCGTCCACTGCGCCCGCACGTCGCCGGGCGGGTCACCGCGCAGGGCGAGGACGTTGCGGACCCCGGAGGCCGCGTAGTTGCCGACGACCTGGCGCAGGTCGCGCACCGACTGCCCGACGCACGTGAGGTGCGCGAGCGGGGTGAGCGAGGTCTCGTCGGCGATGCGTGCCGTGACCCGGACGGTGCGGTCCTGGCTCGTGCCGCCGGCGCCGTAGGTGACCGACACGAACGCCGGCCGGACCCGCTCGAGGCGGCGGATCGCGTCCCAGAGCGCGGTCTCGGCGGCGTCGTCCTTCGGGGGGAAGAACTCGAAGCTGACCGACGGGCGCTCCTCGCGCAGCCGGGCGGGGATGGACGCCACGAGGTGCTCGGGACGGCCGCCCCCTCCGTAGTGACCCATGGCGGCGAGGGTACGCGAGCCCCGACACCGTAGGCTCGGGGGCGCCACCATCCGACCCCCTCCGACCGCGTCCGACCGCGTCCGCCCCCGCCAGGAGCCCCTCGTGACCAGCGTGCTCGACACCGCCGACCTGCGGCGACGGGTGCAGGACGTCCTCGACGCCGAGCTCGCCGCCCAGGCCGGTGTGCTCGCCGAGCTCGGGCCGGACGTCGAGGACCTGCTCCACGCGGTCGGCGACCTGCTGCGCGGCGGCAAGCGGCTGCGGGCGGCCTTCCTCTACTGGGGCGCCCGCGCGGCCGGTCTCCCCGACTCCGACGCCCTCGTGCGCCTCGCGAGCGCCATGGAGCTCTTCCAGGCCGCCGCCCTCATCCACGACGACGTCATGGACGACTCCGACACCCGTCGCGGCCGCCCGGCCGCCCACCGCGCCCTCGCCACCCGGCACGCCGACCGCGGCTGGAGCGGCGACGACGAGCGGTTCGGCCTCGCGGGCGCCGTCCTCGCCGGCAACCTCTGCCTCACGTGGACCGACGAGGTCTACGCCACGTGCGGGCTGCCCGAGGCCGCCCTCGCGCGCGGGCGCGCCGTCTTCGACCGGATGCGCACCCAGCTGATGGCCGGCCAGTTCCTCGACGTCGTCGAGTCGATGCGCCCCTGGGCGGGCCTGGCCGACGACGAGCGAGTGGCCCGGGCCGGACGGGTCATCCGCTACAAGAGCGCCAAGTACACCGTCGAGCACCCGCTGCTCATCGGCGCCACCGTCGGCGGCCTCGACCCCGCGGGGCTCGACGCCCTCTCGGGCTACGGCCTCGACGTCGGGCGCGCCTTCCAGCTGCGCGACGACCTGCTCGGCGTCTTCGGCGACCCGGAGGAGACCGGCAAGCCCGCCGGCGACGACCTGCGCGAGGGCAAGCGCACGGTCCTGCTGGCGCACGCCCTCGCCGGGAGCGACGCGACCGGGCGCGCGCGCGTCGAGCACCTCGTCGGCCGGGCCGACCTCGACACCGGGGCCGTCGACGAGCTGCGCACCCTCATCACCGGGTCCGGCGCCGTGGGGGTGGTCGAGGACGAGATCGGACGCCTCGCCGCCTCGGCCCGGGCCGCCGTCGACGAGGCGCCGCAGCTGACCGCGGAGGCCCGCGAGGTGCTGCACGCCCTCGTGGGCACCGCCACCGCCCGCCGCGCCTGAGCCGGCGGGCCTCAGCGTCCGAGCACGGCCCAGCCGTGGGGCGCCACGCCGGTGTCGCGGCCGCGCGTCCCGTCGTCGGCGGCCAGCAGCCCCGTGGTGTCGAGGTCGAGCGGCGCGTCGTCGAGGTTGAGCGCGACCCGCAGCGTGCCGCCGTCGCCCTCCCCCGTGACGTCGAGGACGTACTGGGTGTTGGTCAGGCTCACCGCCGACGACCGGGCCCGGTGCAGCCACGGGTGGCGCCGCCGCAGCCCGACGAGCTCCTGGTGGAGGGCGAACACCGCGCCGTCGGCACCGGGCACTGCGGTGGGGTCGGTGCCGAGGTCGGGGCGCACGGCGTCGTCGCCCCCGAACCGCTCCTCCTTGACCCCGCGCAGGCCGAGCTCGTCGCCGGCGTAGACCTCCGGGGTGCCCCCGAGCACCGCGAGCAGCACCGTCGCGTGCGGGTGGTGCCGGGCGTCGGTGACCGTGCTGGCGATGCGGGTGACGTCGTGGTTGCCGACGAAGGTCGCCGGGACGAAGGTGTCGAGGAAGGCGTCGTGCCGGCCGAGGGCGTGGTCGAGCTCGTGGAGGTTGCGGTCCTGCAGGCTCGACCACACCGCCTTCCACAGCTCGTACTGGGTGACGGTGTCGACGGTCGAGTCGCGGACGAACTGCGCGTAGTCGCCGTGGATGACCTCGGCCTCGAACCAGGCGTCCGGATGGGTCCGGCGGACCTCGGGCAGCACCCGCGCCCAGAACGCCGGCGGCACGGCGTACCCGACGTCGAGCCGCCAGGCGTCGGCCCCGCGGTCGAGCCAGTGCCGCATCACGCCGACGACGAGATCGGCCACCTCCGGCGCGTCGTGGTCGAGCGCGACGAGCTCGTCGTGCCCCTCCCACGTGGCCGGGCGCAGGCTCCCGGAGCCGTCGGGCTCGTGGCGCACCATCCGTCCGGCCGGTGAGTCCGGGCCGTCGCGCAGCGCGTCGGCGACGAGCCGGTGGCCGCGCCCGACGTGGTTGAAGACGCCGTCGAGCTGGACCCGCAGGCCGCGCGCGTGCGCCTCCTCGACGAAGCGGTCGAGGTCGGCCTCCTCGCCGAGGCGGGGGTCGAGGCGCCGGTGGTCGAGGGTGTCGTACCCGTGGTGCTCGGAGGCGAAGACCGGCCCGAGCGCGACGCCGTTGGCCCCGAGCGCGACGACGTGGTCGAGCCACGGCAGCAGCCGCAGCAGGCGGTGCTCGTCGGGGCGCGCCGGCCCGGACGGGGGCTCGGGCACCGCACCGACCGCACCGAGCGGGTAGACGCGCCACCAGACGGCGTGCTCGACCCAGGCCGGCTCGGGGGTCAGAACGCCTCCTCCATGGCGCGCTTGCGGACCTCGGTCTTGAATCCGGCGCGGATGGCGTCGAGCGGCGCGCCCGGCACCGGCAGGGTGTCGTCGGGGGTGTGCAGCCAGCGGATGACCTCGGCGTCGTCCATCCCGCCGTCGGCGAGCACGGTGAAGGTGCCGCGCAGCGCCGGGAGCGGCCCGTCGTCGTCGACGAAGCCGGCCGGGACCGCGACCACGCGGCGCTCGCCGACGCGGACGGCGAGCAGCTCACGCTCCTCGATGAGCCGGCGGACGTCGGAGAGGCGCAGGCCGAGCCGCTCGGCGAGGTCGGGGACGGTCAGCCAGTCCGGGACGAGGGCCTCGAGGTCCGTCGCGGGATCGGGTGCGGTGTCGCTCACCCGGCCAGCGTGCCACAGGCCGCGAGGCGCGTCGGCACCTCGTTCGCCGGAGGCGCTGCGCATCACCCGTCACTCCGGTACCGTGGGCCCCAAACGTCACAGTGGTCACCCCACGGGGTGACCCCCACTCAGCCGAAGGACCCCGCGTCATGGTCGTCGCTGCACCGCCGCCCGCCACCCCCGTCCTCGAGCCCGTCACCGCGCTCGTCGCGCCCTCGCGCACCGCGCCGCACGGGTGGACCACCTACACGGTCAGGGACGGCGACACGCTCGACGGCATCGCGGCCCGCCACCGGACGACGGTCGGGGCGCTCGTGGCCCGCAACCACGTGCGCACCCCCGGCCTCATCCACCCGGGTGACCGGCTGAGCGTGCCGCGCACCGCCGCTCAGGCGGCCCAGGCCGCGAAGGCCAAGGCCGCGGCCGCCGGCCGGGTGCACGTCGTACGCGACGGCGAGACGATGAGCGGCATCGCCGCGCGCTACCGCGTCTCCCTCGCGAGCCTGCTCAAGGCCAACCACCTGTCGTCGCGCAGCCTCATCCACCCCGGCGACCGGATCACCGTCCGGGGCGCGGGGTCGGCGGGCTCGTCGTCGGCCAAGGCGGCGGCGGGGCGTCCGGCGGCCACCTCCCGCACCCACACGGTGCGCTCGGGCGACACCCTGAGCGGCCTCGCGGCCCGCTACGACACGACCGTCGGCGACATCGCCCGCGCCAGCCGCATCTCCAGCGGGTCGCTGCTGCGGGTCGGCCAGAAGCTGCGCATCCCCGTCTCGGCGGCCCACGCGGTCTCCGACACCTTCAACGGCGTGAAGTACCCGAGCTCGGTCGTCGCCGCCGCCCGCCGCAACCACGCGATCCTCGCCAAGCGCTCGGTCCCGAGCCGCAGCGAGGTGCGCGCGATCATCGTCCAGACCGCCCGGCGGCACGGGGTCGACCCGCGGCTGGCCCTGGCCGTCGGCTCGATGGAGTCCGGCTGGAACCAGCGGGCGGTCTCCCCCGCGAACGCCGTCGGCGTCATGCAGGTCATCCCCTCCGGTGGCGACTGGGCCTCCAGCCTCGTCGGTCGCCGGCTCGACCTGCTCGACGCCCGCGACAACATCACCGCGGGGGTCGTCATGCTCCGGGCGCTCGGCCGCTCGGCGAAGAACACCGAGCAGGCCGTGGGCGGGTACTACCAGGGCCTGGCGTCGGTGCAGAAGCACGGGATGTACAGCGACACGAAGCAGTACGTGAAGACGATCATGCGGCTCCGCGCCACCATGTGACGCGCCGGACCGAGAGCGGGGGAAGGGCCGTGACTACGTACACTCCTACGGTGTCTCCCCAAGGCGACGCCCTCATCGGGCGCACCCTCGACGGCCGCTACCGCGTGCTGTCGCGCATCGCCGACGGCGGGATGGCCACCGTCTACCTCGCCGTCGACGAGCGGCTCGAGCGCGAGGTCGCCCTCAAGGTCATGCGGCCCCACCTCGTCCACGACGAGACCTTCGTCAGCCGGTTCCGCCGCGAGGCCCGCTCGGCCGCCGCGCTCTCGCACCCCAACGTCGTCGCGGTCTACGACCAGGGCCAGGACGACGGCTCAGTCTTCCTCGCGATGGAGTACGTCCCCGGCCTCACCCTGCGCGACGTCCTGCGCGAGGAGGGGACGCTGTCGCCGCGCGCCGCCCTCGACGTCCTCGAGGCGGTGCTGCTCGCGCTCGCGGAGGCGCACGGCAAGGGCCTGATCCACCGCGACGTCAAGCCCGAGAACGTCATCATCAACGACAACGGCACCGTCAAGGTCGCCGACTTCGGGCTGGCCCGGGCGGTCTCGAGCCAGACGATGACCAGCTCGTCCGGCGTGCTCCTCGGCACCGTCGCCTACCTCTCCCCCGAGCAGGTCGAGCGCGGCGTCGCCGACGCCCGGTCCGACGTGTACGCCGCCGGGCTCATGCTCTTCGAGATGCTCACCGGCACCAAGGCCTTCACCGGCGAGACACCCATCCACGTCGCCTACCAGCACGTGCACGGCGGCGTCCCGATGCCCTCCGACCGCGTGCCCGGCCTGCCGCCGGCCCTCGACGAGCTGGTCGCCGTGGCCACCTCCCGCGACCCCGACGAGCGACCCACCGACGCCGCCGACTTCCTCACCCTCGTGCGCCGCACCCGCGCGACGCTCACCCCGGCCGTCCTCGACGCCCGCCCCGACGGCGCGGCGGCGCTCGCGGCGGCCTCGGTGCCCACGTCGACGGCGGCGCTGCCCGTCCGCGACCGGTCGGCCGTCGCGCCCGTGGCGGCACCCGGTGGGTCCGGGGGTCGGGGCGGCTCGGGCGCGAGCGCCCGCACGACCGCCATCGCCCTCCCCCGCGAGCCGCTCGAGGGCGTCGTCGTCGCCGGGGGCGGCCGACGCGGCCGCAACTGGTGGCCGGCCGCGTTCGCCTCGATGCTCCTCGCCGCCGCGACGGCCTGGTTCTTCTTCCTCGGCCCGGGGGCCACCGCCACCGTGCCCTCCGTCCTCGACCGGCCGCAGGACCAGGCGGTGACGGCCGTGCAGGCCGCCCACCTCGACCCGACCGTCTCCGAGGCCTTCTCCGAGGACGTCCCCAAGGGCACGGTCATGGGCGCCGACCCGCAGGTCGGGGCCACGGTGCGCCGCGGGTCCGAGGTCGTCCTCACGGTGTCGAAGGGACCGGAGCGCTACGCCGTGCCCACCCTCGCGGGGTCGAGCCTCGCGGAGGCCAAGCGCCAGCTCGCCGCCACGAATCTCGCGCTCGGCAAGGTCACCGAGGCCTTCTCCGAGAAGGTCCCCGAGGGCCAGGTCGTCTCGTCCTCGCCGAAGGCGGGCGCGAGCGTCAAGCGCGACGCCGCCGTCGCCCTCGTCGTCTCCAAGGGCCGCCAGCCGATCAAGGTCCCGGACTTCACCGGGAAGAGCGCCCAGGACGCCGAGAAGCAGCTCTCCGACCTCGGGCTGACGGTCGACGCGGCGAAGCAGGAGAACAGCGACACGGTGAAGAAGGGCGACGTCATCAGCCAGTCGCCCCGCGACGGGACGCTCTTCAAGGGCGACACGGTCACCCTCGTCGTGTCCAAGGGCCCGGTGCTCGTCGACGTGCCGAACGTCGTCGGGAAGCAGGTCGACGAGGCGCGCCGCATCCTCGAGGGCGCCGGGTTCCGGGTCGACGTCCGCTCCGGCCTCGGGGGCAGCACGGGCCCGGTTCTTGCTCAGCGACCCTCGAGTGGCAAGCAGCCGAAGGGCAGCACGATCGTCCTCCTGGTCATCTGACCCGCCGGTGAACCCCGACGTCCGGCTCGCCCGCGTGGCGACCCTGCTGCTCCTGCTCGTCACCGCGGTGTGGGGCTCGACCTTCTTCCTCATCCGCGACCTCGTCGAGACCGTCCCGCCCGCCGACTTCCTCGCCGTGCGGTTCGCCATCGCCGCGGTCGTGATGTTCCTCGTGTTCCGGCGCCAGACCCTGGCGCTGTCGCGGCGGGAGGTCCGCACGGGTGCCGTCCTCGGGGTGCTCTACGGGGTCGCCCAGCTGCTCCAGACCGTCGGGCTCCAGCACACCGACGCCTCGGTGTCCGGGTTCGTCACCGGGACCTACGTCGTCCTCACCCCGCTGCTCGGGGCGCTGCTGCTGCGCGAGCGGGTCGACGCCGTGACGTGGGGCGCGGTGCTGCTGACGACCGCGGGCCTCGCCGTGCTCTCGCTGCGCGGGTTCGCGCTCGGGTACGGCGAGGGCGTGACCCTGGCCTCGGCCGTGCTCTACGCGGGCCACATCGTCGCCCTCGGGCGCTGGTCGCGGCCGTCGGCGGCGGTCGGGCTGGCCACGGTGCAGGCGGGGGTCATCGCGCTGGTCTGCGCGGTCGGGGCGGTCCCGGACGGCCTGACGCTGCCGTCCGGTGGCGGTCAGTGGGCCTCGATGCTCTACATGGCCCTCGTCGCGGGCGCGGCGGCGCTCTGGGCGCAGACCTGGGCCCAAGCGCACCTGACGGCGACCCGCGCGGCCATCGTCATGGCGATGGAGCCGGTGTTCGCGGCCCTGTTCGCGGTGCTGCTCGGCGGCGAGTCGGCGACCGCGCGGCTGCTGCTCGGCGGGGCGCTCGTCCTCGCGTCGATGTACCTCGTCGAGCTGCGCGGCCTGCTGGCCCGGCGCCGCCGGGCCGGTGCCTCGGCGGCCGAGGACCCGCCCGTCGAGGCCCTCCACCACGACGTCTGAGCCCCGTCTCGGTCGAGGTCGCGCGACATGCCGATGCGGGGGTCGAACCGTCGGCATGTCGCGCAATCTCGACGACCGCGTGACCGAAGGTGCGCCTAGGGTCGGCGCATGCATGACGAGACCGACGAGCACGACGGACCCGACCAGTGGAGTGCCGCGGCCCGGGAGGTCCTGCTGGCCCGTGCCGCGCAGCTGCGTTCCGCTGTCGACGAGCACGTCGAGCTGGTGGAGCGGCTGTCCGGCCGCCAGCGTGAGCTCCCCGATCTCTTCACGGCCAACGATGCACTGCGGAGCGCGGCTGCCGCGTTCGACGACGCGGCGTTCGACCTCACCGGGACCGCCCCGCTCGGCCTCGAGACGTGGGACGACGACGATGAGGACGACGAGGACTGGGGCGAGGACGGCGACCCCTTCGCCGAGGGCGGCACGGTGGTCACCGTCGTGGGCCGGTGGGACTACCTCGTCACCGACGCGGCCGCGGTGATGGAGGCCGGGCGCGAGAGCTACCTTGCCCACTGGACGGACGACACCGAGGACGACGCCGGATTCCGCGTGCAGGACGTCCGCACCGCGGTCGAAGAGATCATGCACGGGGACGTCGTCCATCGCCTCGACGAGTCTCCCGGCCTCCTGCAGCGGCGCTTTGCCACGACGGTCATCACCCACGACGGAGACGAGGACGAGACCTTCGACGACGACCCCTTCGCCATCGTGCGGGCTCCGGAAGAGCGCTGACCGTCGCCTGCGGTGGTGCAGAACGCGGGGAATCCGCCGCCCCCTGCATCACCACGCGGAGGTCAGAGCTGGAAGAGGCGCAGGCAGATCTCATAGCAGCGGGCGACCGACGCGGCGTCGTGGAGGTCACCGGGGTCGTCGGCGAGGGCGCCGGCGCGCTCGCGGATCGCCGCGCCCGGGTCGGGCGAGACGAGGTCGAGGCACAGGCCGGTGACCACCGCGCACGCGTCGTGGTCGTCGAGGTCGTCGAGGACGAGGCCGTCGTGGAGCAGGGTCGCGGCCTCGGCGAAGACCTCGCGGGCCATCTCCCGGTCGACCTCGGGTCGGGCGTCGGCGACCCACTCGGCGGTCGTGAGGAGCTGGTCGTACGGCGGGTGGGTCGGCACGGGACGCATGACGCGAGCGTGGCAGCGGGTCGAGCCCGTCGACAACCGACTTCCTCCCGCCGTGCTCAGGAGGCGGAGAGGACCTCGCGGGCGGCGGCGACGGCCGCGTCGGTGCCGGCGTCGTCGACGTCGAGGTGCCAGACGAGGCGGACGGCCCGCGGCCCGACGGCGTAGGTGCGCACGCCGTGCCCGAGCAGGGCGTCGACGAACTGCGCGGCCGTGAGCCCGGCGGCACCGACGTCGAGTACGACGATGTTCGTCTCGACGGTGGCGGGGTCGACGGTGCCCGGCGCGGCCTCGGCGCAGGCGTCGGCGAAGCGCCGGGCCCGGGCGTGGTCGTCGGCCAGCCGCTCGACGTGGTGCTCGAGGGCGTGCAGGCCGGCCGCCGCGAGGATGCCCACCTGGCGCATCCCGCCGCCGTACCGCTTGCGCCAGATGCGCGCCTCGGCCATCGCCTCCGCGGAGCCGACGAGCACCGAGCCGACCGGTGCCCCGAGGCCCTTGGACAGGCACACCGACACCGTGTCGAACTGCGACCCGTACTCGGCCAGCGACACCCCGGACGCCACGTGCGCGTTCCACAGCCGCGCGCCGTCGAGGTGCATCGCGACGCCCGACGGCCGTGTCGCGGAACGGACCTCGCGGATGGCCTCGATGGGCTGCACCGTGCCGCCACCGAAGTTGTGCGTGTTCTCGACGACGACGAGCGCGGTCTCGACCTGGTACGGCCCGACGCCGGTCGTGACGAGCGACATCGGCCCGGCCGGGTCGAGCAGACCGCGCACTGACGGCCAGGTGCGTGACGTGATGCCCGAGAAGGCCGCCGCCGCACCGAGCTCGGCGCGCACCACGTGCGCCTGCTGGTCGGCGACCATCTCCTGGCCGGGAGCGACGTGCAGCCGCAGCCCGAGCTGGTTGGCCATCGACCCCGTCGGCGCGAAGAGGGCGGCCTCGTGGCCGAGCAGGGCCGCGACCCGCTCCTCGAGCGCGGCGACCGTGGGGTCCTCGCCGAACACGTCGTCGCCGACGTCGGCGCGGGCCATCGCCTCGCGCATCGCGTCGGTCGGGCGGGTCAGGGTGTCGGACAACAGGTCCGCGACGAAGGAAGCCATGGGCCGGATCAGTCCTGGGCCAGCATCTCGGCGACGAGGAAGGCCAGCTCGAGGCTCTGCTGGTGGTTGAGCCGCGGGTCGCACACCGACTCGTACCGGGTGCCGAGGTCGGCGTCGAGGATCTTCTCCGAGCCCCCGATGCACTCGGTGACGTCGTTGCCGGTGAGCTCGACGTGGATGCCGCCCGGGTGCGTGCCGAGGCCCTGGTGCACCTCGAAGAAGCCGCGCACCTCGGCGACGACGTCGTCGAAGTCGCGGGTCTTGAAGCCCGAGGCCGACGAGAAGGTGTTGCCGTGCATCGGGTCGCAGACCCAGGTGACGAGCGCCCCCGACGCGGTGACCTTCTCGACGATCGCCGGCAGCGCCTCGCGCACCCGTCCCGCGCCCATCCGGGTGATGAACGTCAGCCGGCCGGGCTCGCGGTCGGGGTCGACGACGTCGATCATCCGCAGCAGGTCGTCGACGTCGGCGTTCGCGGACACCTTGACGCCCACCGGGTTCCGCACACGTGAGACGAAGTCGATGTGCGCGCCGTCGAGGTCGCGGGTGCGCTCCCCGACCCAGATGAAGTGGCCCGAGGTGTCGTACAGCTGCCCGGTGCGCGAGTCGACGCGGGTCATCGGCCGCTCGTAGTCGAGGAGCAGCGCCTCGTGCGCGGAGAAGAACTCCGTCGTGCGCATGGCGTCGAAGTCGGCGCCGCACGCGGCCATGAACCGCATCGCCTTGTCGATGTCGCGGGCGAGGCGCTCGTAGCGGGCGTTCGCCGCGTTGGCGACGAAGCCCTTGTTCCAGTCGTGGACGTGGCGCAGGTCGGCGAAGCCACCGGTGGTGAAGGCCCGCACGAGGTTGAGCGTGGCGCTGCTCGCGTGGTACCCGCGCACCAGCCGCATCGGGTCCGGGCGGCGAGACTCCGGCGTGAAGTCGTAGTCGTTGACCATGTCGCCGCGGTAGGCCGGCAGCGTGACGCCCTCGCGGGTCTCGTCGTCGCTCGAGCGCGGCTTGGCGTACTGCCCGGCCATCCGCCCGACCTTGACGACCGGCATCGACGCGCCGTACGTGAGGACCGCGGCCATCTGGAGGATGGTCTTGACCCGGTCGCGGATGTTGTCGGCGGTGGCCGAGACGAAGGTCTCGGCGCAGTCGCCGCCCTGGAGCACGAAGGCCTCGCCGCGGGCCACCGCGGCCATCCGGTCCTTGAGCACGTCGCACTCGCCCGCGAACACGAGCGGCGGATAGGTGGCGAGCGTCCCGACGGCCTCGTCGAGGGCGGCGCGGTCGGGCCAGACCGGCTGCTGGGCAGCCGGGAGGTCGGCACCGGCGGCGAGCCGCTGGAGGGGGTCCGGGGACGTGGTCGTGCTCACGAGCGTCAATGGTAGGTGGGCGTCCGGCATCCGGGACAGCGGGCCCGCATCCCGGTCACGCGCTCGGCGCGGGGTCCTCGTCCTCGAGCCCGTGGGCCAGCGCGAAGCGCACGAGCTCGACGCGGTTGTGCAGGTGCAGCTTGCCGAGGGTGTTCTGCACGTGGTTCTGCACCGTGCGGTGCGAGAGGAAGAGCTGGGCCGCGATCTCCTTGCTCGACATCCCCGTGGCGACGAGCCGCAGCACCTCGGTCTCGCGGGCGGTCAGCTGCGGGATGGGGCGCTCGGGGTCGGCGGGCGCCGCCGGCTCCGTGGTGCCCGCCGCGCCACCCAGGCGGCGGAACTCGCCGAGCACGAGGCCCGCCAGCCCGGGCGTGAACACCGCCTCGCCGCGCCCGGTCGCGAGCACGGCCTCGAGGATCTCGGTGGGCGAGGCCGACTTCACGAGGTAGCCGGTGGCGCCGGCCTTGATGGCCGCGAGGACGTCCTGCTGCTCGCCGCTCGCCGAGAGGATGAGGACGCGGGTCGGCAGGTCGCCGAGCGCGCGGCACACCTCGTCGCCGCGCATCCCCGGCAGGTTGAGGTCGAGGACGAGCACGTCGGGCCGGGTGGCGCGGGTGCGTCGCACGGCCGAGGGGCCGTCGGAGGCGGTGCCGACGACCTCGACCCCGCGGGCCACGAGGTCGCGCTCGAGCGCCGTGAGCCACAGCGGGTGGTCGTCGGCGACGAGCACGCGGGGGGAGTCGGTGCCCGGCGGCGTCGGCTCGGCGTCGGTCATGGCTGGTTCCCCCTCGTGCGCGGGACGATGATGCGCACCGTGCATCCTGCCCCGGGACGGGTGCTCCACGTGGCCGAACCACCGAGGTCCTCGACGCGCCCGCGGATCGAGGAGCTGACGCCCATCCGGCCGCGGGCGGCGGCGGCCTGCACCTCGGCCGGGTCGGCGCCGACGCCGTCGTCGCGCACGGTGAGCTCGACGCCGGCCGCGTCGCCCTCGAGGAGCACCCAGGCCCGGGCCCCCTCGCCCGCGTGCCGCTCGACGTTGTCGAGCACCGCGGTGAGGGCGGCGTCGAGCTCGCGGGCCACCTGCGGGTCGACGAGCAGCGGGTCACCGGGGACGGACACGGTGACCCCCGGCCGCTCGTGCGCCGTGACGGCGAGGCGCAGGTCGACCTCGGAGCCCTCGACGCCGTGCAGGTCGACGGCCGACCCACCGGGCGCCCCGGCGCCGGAGACGAACCGGCGCAGCGCCCGCTCCTGGTCGGCGGCGAGCGTGGCGAGCTCGTCGGCCTCTCCCCCGAGCTCGGCCCCGCGGCGGTGGATGAGGGCGAGCGACTGGAGCACGCCGTCGTGGACGACGCGCGCGATCCGCTCGCGCTCGCGCAGCCGCTCGCGCTCGAGGAGGACCTGCTCCTCGCGCTCGAGGCCGGAGCGGGCGAGGTCGACGGCCAGCCCGATGAGGCCACCGAGCAGGACGAGGATGACGATGTTGTGCACGGTGCCCTGCGTCGGGCGGCCGGCGATCTCGACGAGGTCGGCCACCGCGATGACGCCGGCCGCGACCAGACCGCCGCGCGCGCCCGCGACGACGGCCGCCCCCGCCACCGACCCGGCGGCCCAGACGGTCGGCAGCGTGAACTGCCCGGCGGTGACCGCCGCCATCCCGTCGGCGAGCGGGGTGGCGAGCACCGCGGCGGTGGCGATGACGACCTCGACGACGAGGACCGTGCGCCCGCGGCGGCGATAGAGCAGCAGCCCGAGCGACCACGCGGCCATCACCGCGAGGACGAGGACCGCGACCCAGGGCCGGACCATCTCGGTGCGGCGCTCCCACGCGAGGACGGCCGCGTAGGCGGTGGCGAGCGGGCGGAAGACGTCGAGGCCGCGGTGGAAGGCCTCGACGACGACCGGCTCGCGGCGCCCCGTGCGGGGGGAGCGCGGCCCGAGGACCCCCACGTCGCCCCTCAGCTCGCGCGCCGCTCCGGGCCGGCGTCGCGCCGGTCGGCGGCGGACCCGCCCTCGTCGAGGCCTTCGCCGTCGAGGGCGTCCTCGAGCTCGTCGGCGGCCCGACCCGGCCGGGCGGCCTCGGCGGCCTCCTTGGCCTTGTTCTTCTTGTCGCGGGCGATGCGGTCCTTCATCGCCGTCGCGTACATGTCGACGTACTCCTGGCCGGAGAGCTCCATGAGCGCGTACATGATCTCGTCGGTGACCGAGCGCAGGACGAAGCGGTCGCCCTCCATCCCCTCGTACCGGGAGAAGTCGAGCGGCTCGCCGACCCGGACGCCGATGCGGACGAGCTTCGGGATCTTCGTGCCGGTGGGCTGGGCCTTGTCGGTGTTGATCATCGCGACCGGGACGACCGGCACGCCCGCCTCGAGGGCCATCCGGGCGACACCGGTGCGGCCCTTGTAGAGCCGGCCGTCGGGGCTGCGGGTGCCCTCGGGGTAGAGGCCGAGCAGCTCGCCGCGGCGCAGGACCTTCAGGCCCGAGCTGAGCGCGGCCTCGCTGGCCCGCCCGCCCGAGCGGTCGATGGGCAGCTGGCCGACGCCCTTGAAGAACGCGGCCGTGAGCCGGCCCTTGAGCCCCACGCCGGTGAAGTAGTCGGACTTGGCGAGGAAGGTCATCCGCCGGGGCACGAGCAGCGGCAGGAAGATCGAGTCGGAGAACGAGAGGTGGTTGCTCGCGAAGATCGCGGCGCCGTCCTCGGGGATGTTCTCCTCACCCTCGATCCAGGGTCGGAAGAGGAGGCGGAGGACCGGCCCGAGGACGACCGTCTTCAGCACCCAGTAGAACAACGGACCACCCTTCATCGCGTCTCGCGGGAAGCCTAGTGCACCCTCGCGGTGTTGCCCCCAGGTCACCGGGGGCGTCCCACGACCCGGAGGCACCCAGCCGGACGTGCGAAGATCGTCGCGGCCCCCGACCGCGAGGAGTGATCGTGACCGACCGCCCCGGTGAGATGGACGAGCGCGACGTCGACGAGCGCTTCGCGTCCATCGTCGCGGCGTGGGACGGCCCCAAGCCCGCCGCGGCACCGTCCGGCCCGTCGCCGGAGGCCGACGCCGAGGACGGTCCGGAGCCCGCCGACCCCGACGCCGCCGACCTGGGCGACGACGCCGACGAGCCCCCCGCGGCGCGTCCTCCGTGGGTCAACCCCTCCCCCCTCGACATCGTCGTGCCCGCCTCCTCCTGGCGGGTCGCCGAGTCGCCGGCGGCGGACGCCGCGAAGCCCGCCACCGACGAGGACGACGAGCACTTTGAGCCCCCGGCCGTGCACCTGCCCCCGCAGGAGGACCTCCACTTCTGGGGCGCCGTGCTCGGGCTCGTCGCCGGGCCCCTGTGCCTCGTCTACGTCGCGATGGCCCGCCCGTTCCACAGCACGCGGTGGTTCCTCGCGGGACTGTTCCTCTCCCTCGCCGGCTTCGCGCTCCTCGTGCTGCGCCAGCCCCGGCACCGCGACGACACCGACGACGGCGCCCGCGTCTGACGCTCGGGCCTGCGCGAACCGGGCTGTCGCTCAGGGGATCTCGAGGTCGACCCAGGTCGGGCGGTGGTCGCTGGCCGCGGCCCACACGGTGTCCGGCAGCAGCACCTCGCGGTGCGGCAGCACCCGCAGTCCGGGCGAGGCGAAGACGACGTCGAGCCGGCGCCGCGGCCGGGCCGCCGGGAAGGTCGGGGTCGCCGGCGACACGAGGTGCAGCCGGTCCGGCACGTCGATGAGGCGCCAGGCGCCGCCCGTGTCGTCCTCGTTGAGGTCGCCGGCGAGGACGAGCGGGCCGGCGTCCGCGATGCGCGCCAGGATGCGCTCGGTGTGGGCGACCCGCTCCGGCGGCCGCAGGCTCAGGTGCACCGACACCGCGGTGACCTCGGCGTGCCCGACGGCCACCCGCACCACGGCGTAGCCACGGGTCCGGTCCGGCCAGCGCACCGGCAGCCGCACGTGATCGGCCGCGAGGGCCCGCACCCGCGACGACGTGAAGACGGTCGTGCCGCCGCTGCCGCGGTGCCGGCCGGTCCACCGCATCCCGCAGGCCCGGGCGAACCGGGCCGTGCGCCACCCGGCGAGGAGCCGGCGCGGCACCTCCTGGAGGCAGAGCACGTCCGGGTCGACGGCGCGCACGACCCGTGCGGCGAGGCGGTGGTCGTCGAGGAAGTCGCGGGTGTTGTACGACGCGACGCGGAACCGCTCGGCGGTCACCGGGACCTCAGCCGTCGGCGTGCTCGGCGCGGTCCGCCCGGTCGGCGGCCTCGGCCCACGCGAGGTCGGCGGCCCCGACCCGGGCCAGGTCGGCCGCCCCGACGAGGCCCGCCTCGTTCCCGAGCTGGGCGGCGACGATGGACGCCTCGGGCCGGTACCCGCGACCGGTGAGCTGGCGGCGGAAGGCGACCCGGGCGGGCTCGAGCAGGAGGTCGCCGGCCGCACTGACCCCCCCGCCGATGACGAAGGTGCCGGGGTCGAGGGCGGCGGCGAGGTTCGCGATGCCGACACCGAGCCAGCGCCCGATCTCGCCGAGCAGCTCGCGGGCCAGCGGGTCGCCGTCGCGCGCGGCCTCCGTGACGAGCGGCCCGGTGAGCTCGCCGGGGTCGCCACCGACGCGCTCGAAGAGGTCGGAGACGACCGGGCTGCCGGCCGACATCAGCGACCGGGCCTCCCGCACGAGGGCGTTGCCGGAGGCGTACTGCTCCCAGCAGCCCCGGTTGCCGCACTCGCAGCGGATGCCGTCGGGGACGACCTGCATGTGGCCGAACTCCCCCGCGATGCCGAACCGGCCCCGCAGCACGCGGCCGTCGATGACGATGCCGCCGCCGATGCCCGTGCCGAGGTTGACCATGACGAGGTGGCTCTCGCCGCGTCCCGCGCCGAAGCGGTGCTCGGCCCAGATACCGGCGTTGGCGTCGTTGTCGACGAAGATCGGCAGCGCGAGCCGCTCGCCGAGCGAGGCCCGCAGCGGCTCGTTGCGCCACGACAGGTGCGGGGCGAAGACGACGGTGGCCCGGTCGGCGGCGACGAACCCGGCGGCGCCGATGCCGACCGCGACGACCTCGTCACCGTGCCCGAGCAGCTCCTCGACGGCGGAGACGATGGTGTCCTCGACCACCCGGGGGCTCGTCGAGCGGTGCGGGGTGTCGCGCCGCGTGCGGTGCAGGACGCTCCCCGAGGCGTCGACGACCCCGGCGGCCACCTTCGTGCCCCCGATGTCGACGCCGATGGCGAGCGGGCCGTCAGGCATCGTCGTCCTCCCGCGGTCGGTCCTGGCGGGCCCGTGACGCCGCGAGGTCGCCGAGCACCGACGCGGCGAAACCGGCGAGCTCGGCGAGGCCGCTCAGGGTCTCGGGGCTCAGCTGGCGCACGAACGCCGAGGTGCGGCAGACGGGGCACCACTGGCACACGGGGTCGTCGCACGAGAAGCCGCCCGGCTCCGTGCGCTCCTCGCGCGGGCCGGCGCCGCCGGTGTCCCGTCCTCCGGCGGGCGGGCCGTCGCCCGCGCCCTGGCCACGGCGCAGGCTCTCGAGGAGGCGCCCGGCCTCCTCGGCGACGCTCCCCACCTCGTCGTGCCAGCCCTCCGCCGTCATCGTGCCGCTCAGCCCTCGACGCGCTTCTTCAGCTCGCTGAGCGCCGCGTCGATGATGAGCTTCTCGGCCTTGCGCTTGAGCATCCCGATCATCGGGATGGTCAGGTCGACCTCGAGGTCGTAGCTGACCCGCGTGCCGGACCCGGCCTCGGCGAGGGTGTAGCTGCCGGTGAGGCCCTTGAGCAGCGAGGCGCGCACGAGGTGCCACGACACGACGCCGGTGCCGTCCTCGGCGACGTCCCAGTCGTACTCGAGGACGTACTGGTCCTTGATGGCGCCGGCGTCGAGGGTGAACTCGACCTGGTCGGCCCAGCCGTCGCCGTCCTCGGTGAGGACGCTGCACTCCTTCACCTGCTCCGCCCACTCGGGGTAGGACTCGAACGCCGCGATGACGTCGAGGACCTCGCCGGGTGCGGCGGCGATGTCGATCGTGGATCGGGTGCGGTCGGCCATGGCACCGCAGGCTACCCGTCCCCCGGGGCCTAGAGTTGAGGGGTCTGCCCACCCGCGCACGAAGGAGTCCGACGGTGCACGAGACGTCCACGCCGCTCGTCCTGCCCACGACGAGCGATGGCACCCTCGGTGACCTCCCCGCCCGGCTCGCCGGGCAGGACCCGGGACGCGTGACCTTCTCGGTCCGCTCCGGGGGCGGCTGGACGGCCGTCACGAGCGCGACCTTCGCCGCCGAGGTCGACGCCCTCGCCAAGGGCCTCGTCGCCGCGGGCGTCGGGGTGGGCGACGTCGTCGGCATCATGAGCCGCACCCGGTACGAGTGGACCCTCGCCGACTTCGCGCTCTGGGCCGCCGGGGCGGTGCCCGTGCCGATCTACGAGACCTCCTCCCCGGACCAGGTCGAGTGGATCCTCTCCGACTCCGGCGCCGTCGGCATCGTCGTCGAGACCGAGGGCCACCTCGCGGCGGTCGACCGAGTCCGCGACCGCCTGCCCGGGCTGCGGCACACCTGGGTCATCGACCACGGCGACGTCGACTCCCTGAGCCGCGACGGCGCCGACGTCGACGACGCCGAGCTCGCGGCCCGCCGCGACGGGCTGACCCGCGACAGCCTCGCCACGGTCATCTACACCTCCGGCACGACCGGTCGGCCCAAGGGGGTCGAGCTGAGCCACGGCAACTTCCTCACCCTCGCCGAGAACACCGCCGAGCAGATCGCCGCGGTCGTCAAGGGTGACGGCGCCTCGACGCTGCTCTTCCTCCCGCTCGCGCACGTCTTCGCCCGCTTCATCGAGGTGCTCGCCGTCACGGCCGGGGTCCGGATGGGCCACTCCTCCGACCTCAAGACGCTCATGGACGACTTCGCGTCCTTCAAGCCGACCTTCATCCTCGCGGTGCCGCGCGTCTTCGAGAAGGTCTACAACTCCGCCGAGGCCAAGGCCGAGGCCGGCGGCAAGGGCAAGATCTTCGCCGGCGCGGCCGCCACCGCCATCGCGTGGTCGGAGGCCCTCGACGCCGGCGCCGTGCCGCTCGGCCTCCGGCTGCGGCACGCCGTCTTCGACAAGCTCGTCTACGCCAAGCTCCGCGAGGCGATGGGCGGCCGCGTGCAGTACGCGGTCTCCGGCGGGGCCCCGCTCGGCACGCGGCTCGGCCACTTCTTCCGCGGCATCGGCGTCTCCATCCTCGAGGGCTACGGCCTCACCGAGACCACCGCGCCGGCCACCGTCAACCTCCCCGACGCGATGCGCATCGGCACCGTCGGCCCGCCGCTGCCCGGCGTCGACATCCGCATCGCCGACGACGGCGAGATCTGCATCAAGGGCGTCAACGTCTTCCGGGCCTACCGCGGCAACGAGCAGGCCACCCACGACTCGGTCAAGGACGGCTGGTTCCACACCGGTGACATCGGCGAGCTCGACGACGCCGGCTACCTGCGGATCACCGGACGCAAGAAGGAGATCCTCGTCACCGCCGGCGGCAAGAACGTCGCCCCTGCGGTCCTCGAGGACCGCCTGCGCGCGCACCCGCTCATCAGCCAGTGCATCGTCGTCGGCGACGGCAAGCCGTTCATCGCCGCCCTCGTCACCCTCGACGAGGAGATGTACCCGGGCTGGGCCTCGAACCACGGCCTCGACGGCGTCCCCTTCGCGAAGGCCAAGGACGACGAGCGCATCCTCGCCGAGGTCCAGAAGGCCGTCGACGACGCGAACACCGCCGTCTCCAAGGCCGAGTCGATCCGCAAGTTCGTCATCCTCGACGCCGACTTCACCGAGGAGTCGGGCCACCTCACCCCGTCGCTCAAGCTCAAGCGCAACGTCGTGATGCGCGACTTCGGCGACGAGGTCGACGCCCTCTACGGTGGCTGACGCCCTCCGCGGGCGGCCGGTGGCGGCCCCGGCGCTCGTCCTCGGCGCCGCGTGGCTCGCGTGGTTCGGGGTGCTCCAGTGGAGCGTCGTCCGGTTCCGCGTGCCCATCCTGCTCACCCTGACGGCCTGCACGGCGCTGCTCGCGTGGTGGCTCGTGCGGCGCACCGCGGTGGTGCTGCCCCGGTGGCTGGCGCCGGCCGTCGTCCTCGTCTCGGTGGCCCTCACCCTCGTGGTCCCCCTCTTCTCCTACCTGCGCGGAGGTTGGCTCACGGCGGCCCTGACCGTGCCCACGGTCGGTGGGATCGCCTGCGCCGCACTGCTGCTCGTCCCCACACGGTGGGCACCCGCCGCTGCCCTCGGGGCGGCCGCCCTGACGCACACGGCGCTCGCGGCCGTGACGATCGTCGGTGACAAGGCGCCGCGCATCGACGTGTGGGTCGTGCTCCAGCAGGGTGCGGACGCCATCGCGCGCGGTGAGAACGTCTACACCCAGCAGTGGACCGACTCCCCCGGCGTCCAGGACTTCTTCCCCTACCTCCCGTGGATGGCGGTGCTCACGGCGCCGGGCCGCTGGGTGGCCGGCGACGTCCGGTGGATGCTGCTCGTCTGGACCCTCGTCCTCCTCGCCGGCCTCTGGGCGCTCGCCGGCACCGACCGGGCGCGCACGGCCCGGGCCGCCGCCGTGGCCGCGGTCCTCGTCCTCGCGCCGGGCACGCTGACCCAGGTCGACCAGGCCTGGACCGAGCCGGTGCTCGCCGCCCTGCTCGTCTGGTGGGCGGCGCTGGTCCGGCGCGGCCACGCCTGGTGGGCGGTGCTGCCGCTCGCCCTGGCCTGCGCGAGCAAGCAGCACCTCGCCCTGCTCGCCCCCGTGCTCCTCGTGTGGCAGCCCTTCGGGTGGCGGCGCACGCTCGCCACCGGGGGCCTCACCGGGCTGCTCGTCCTGCCGTGGGTGGTCGCCGACGCCGGGGCGTTCCTCGGCGACACGGTGACGACCCTGCTGACCTTCCACCCGATCCGGTTCGCCAACACCTGGTACCTGTACTTCCTCAACGAGCACGGGGTGACCCTGCCGTTCGCGGTCACCGGGGCCGCGATGGTCGCCGGGGTCGGAGCGGCGGTCCTCGCCGTGTGGCGGCGGCAGCCACCGGTCGACGAGGTGCTGCGCTGGCTGGCCCTCGTGCTCGCCGTCGCCAACCTCGTCAACAAGCAGGCCTTCTACAACCAGTTCTGGCTCACCGGCGCCCTCGTCGCGGCCTCGCTCGTCGTGCCGGCCCTGCGCCCGGGCGACGACGACCCGCCCGGCGACGTCAGCCGGCGAGGGCGCCCAGCCGCTGCCGCCACTGCCCGGTGAACCCGGCGCGGTCGGTGCCCAGCACCTCGGGCATCGCGGCGTCGCAGGTGCGTTCGGTCGCCTCGACGGACCCGGTGCCGGAGCACGCGCGGACCAACCGGCGCAGCGCCGCCTCGCCGTGGCGCTCGGCGACGAGCTCGGCGGCCTGCCACGCCGCGAGGTAGCCCACCTCGATGTCACCCACCGCGGGGTCGAGCGAGCTCGCGTCCGGCAGCCGGGTGGGGCCGGTGCCGTCGCGGACGGCGGCCGTGAGCGGCGCCAGCAGCGCCGAGCGGGGCACGTCGGCCCGGGCGTACCCCACGTGGTCGGCGTACCCCTCGGCCAGCCAGGGGGGCGCCGCCCCGGGCACGCTCGCCCGGACCGCGACGTGGGTCAGCTCGTGGGTGAGCACGACGTCGCGGCCGGAGGGGGTGAGCCGGCGCCGGGCCTGCGGGTCGAGGACCACGCGGTCGGCGACCGCCCGGCCGTCGGGTCCGAGCGGGCCGTCGGTCGTCGCGGCGACGCGTCCCGGTCCGTCGCCGACGCCGCCGCCCAGCGCGGCCGCCTCGGCCACGGTGTCGGGGACGAGGACGAGCACCCGGCCGGGCGCGCCGGGCCAGGACCGCGTCAGTGACGGCACGGCCCGCTCGACGGTGCGGGCCGCCTCGTCGAGGGCCGCGTCGCCGGCCGTTCCCGCGACGACGGCGTGGGCGGTGCGGCGGACGGCGAGCCCCGGCATCGCGACCCAGGGCGGCGCGGGCTCGCCGTCGACCGGGCGCTCGGCGGCCACCCGCCAACCGCTGCCGACCCCGGCGACGGCGTAGCGGACGCGGGCCGTGCGCTCGCCCCGGTCGGTGCCGGCGAGACGGTAGCGGAGGGTGACCTCGACGGCCGCGGGGTCGTCGACCGGAGCGAGGACGTCGTGCGTGAGGCGCTCGACGCCCAGGGCCCGGGCCGCCGCCAGCCCCTCGACCTGGCGCCGGCCGTCGTCGGCGGCGGGGCCGAGGACGGTGGCCGTGAAGGCGGCGGCGTCACCGGCGAGGACGGCCGCCTCGCGCCGGCTCAGGAGCGCGTCGACGGCCGAGGCCACCGCGGAGGGGTCGGGGGTCGAGGTGGTGGCCGTCGTGGGGGGACGGGTCGTGGCCGGTGGGGCACCGGGCCCCTCGGAGCCCGTGCAGCCCGCGAGCAGGAGGCCGACGGCCAGCGCGCCGACGAGCCGGACGCGCGGACCGCGGCGGGTCGGGGGTCGGCCGGGCACCGGCACATCGTAGGGAGCCGACCTGCGCGGGGCGGCGGACCGTGGGTCAGCCGACGGCGCGCCCGCTCCCCCCGGCGACCCCCGGCTCGAGCCGGGCGCGGGCCCGGGCCGCGGTCTCGGCGTCGACGAGGCCGGCCCGCACGAGGCGGGTGACGGCCGCCCGCTCCTCGGGGTCGAGGGAGGTCTCGGACCGGGTGCCCGGCTCGGTGAGCGAGAGGAACACGGGCACCATGCAGTCGTCACAGTGCAGCTCGCGCACGGGGCACGTGCGGCAGTCGACGGTCATGACGTCGGGTCGGGTCATGCGGCTCACCCCTTTCCAGGTGTTGCCCACGACGCTAGGGGGGAGCACCGACACCGCCCCCGGACAGGGCTCACCCCCGGCGCTCGGGCGCTACCAGTTGAGCGAGTCCGAGACCCCGTCGCAGGTCGCCGTCACCCTCCCGGTGCCGCCGTAGAAGTTGTCGCTCTCCTTCGTGGCGTTGCCGCCCATCGACATCCCGGACCAGCCGCTGACCCCGCGGCCGTCGAGCTGGAACGAGCAGCTGACGCCGCCGGAGAAGCCGGACGTGCGCACGGCGATCCACCGGCAGCCCGAGGAGGTGCAGGAGCCGTTGCCCGTGTTGCACGACCGTTGTCCGCACGTGCTGCCCTTGAGGACGGTGACGGTCTTGGGGTCGGGGATCGACTGCGCGTCCGGCCCGGCCCAGGCCGACCACCCGGCCGCGGACCTCTGGCGCACCTCGAGGCGGTAGGTGTTGCCCGGCGAGCCGGTGAAGCTCACCTGGGTCCGGTTGCCGCCGTAGGTGGCGTCGACGGCCCCCCGCACCTGCACGTCGGTGATGTTCCGGCCGTTCTCCGGCAGGTTCCAGCTCCACGTGATGGTGTTGCCGCTGCGGGTGCTGCGCAGCCCGGTCGGCGTGAGCGTGTCGCCGTATGGCGTCGCGGTGTCGGACACCTTCGTCGACTCCTGCCCGCCGGAGTTCACGGTCCAGACGGTGATCGTCCGGGCACGGGTCGGGCTGGTGTCGAAGGGGCCGACGGGGAAGGTCACCTGCGAGCCCGGCGCGCACCCGCAGGCGTGCGAGCCGGAGAGGCCGCCACCGGACCAGCGGATGGTCGTGAACGAGCCGGCCCGCGGCTTGCCGACACCGACGGTCAGCTCGATCCGCTTGTTGCTGGCCGGCGTCGCGGCCTTGACCGTGGGCGTCGAGGGCTGCCCGATCGAGGTGAACGTCGAGGCGTTGGCCTTCGGCGACTCGAGGTCGGCGCCGTTGGTGAGGGTC
The DNA here is from genome assembly GCF_016887965.1 of Phycicoccus sonneratiae. Classification (GTDB taxonomy): domain Bacteria; phylum Actinomycetota; class Actinomycetes; order Actinomycetales; family Dermatophilaceae; genus Phycicoccus; species Phycicoccus sonneratiae. Next base: position 43,316 of record NZ_JAFDVD010000026.1, on the reverse strand, counting down.
GCGGTGTACTCGTAGGTGCGCCCGTCGTAGGGGATGACGACGTTGGCGGTGCGCACCGAGGGCGAGGTGTCGGTGACCTTGGTCCAGCCGCCGCCACCGACGCGCTGGTAGAGCGAGTACCGCGTCGTGGGTGGCCCGTTGGGCGAGCCCTGCTGCCACGACACCGTGAGCGTCGCGCTGTCCTGCGCCGGGCCGGGACCGCTGGCGGCGATGGCCGGGGCCGGCAGGGCGGCCGGCGTCCCGGCCGACTGCATCGTGACGGCGGGGCCGAAGGGTCCGGCCCCGAGCTCGTTCCACGCCTGGACCTGCACCGACTGCTCGGCCATGTTGTCGAGGCCGGCGACCGTGGTCTGCCGCGTCGGGGCGGCGACCGTCTGCGTCTTCGTCTGCCCGGTCGAGGAGATGAGCCGCACCACGTAGCGGCGCAGGTCGCTGCCCTGGTTCTCCGGCTGGTCCCAGGCGATCGCCAGCGTGTGGTCGCCGCGCGAGACCATCCGCACCCCGGTGACCGCCTTCGGGAGGGTGTCGGGACGCACCGCGGCCGTGGGCGGGGACTGCGGGCCCTCCCCGACCCCGTTGACGGCGGCGACGGTGAACCGGTAGTCGCGGCCGTTGGTCAGGCCGGTGACCGTGCACGGGCTCGCCGAGCAGGTCGTCGTGCCGGACGAGCCCCCCGTCCAGCGCACGACGTAGGAGCCGACGACCGAGCCGCCGTCGTAGGTCGGGGCGAGCCAGGAGACGCGCGCCTGGCCACCGGCGTCGCGGTCGGCGACCGCCTGGGCCTGCCGCGGCACCCCGGGCTTGCCGAGCATCGTCACCGAGATGCGGCCCTTGGCGGTGCGCTTCGGGCCGTCGCTGACGGTGAGCCCGATGGTGGCCGTCGGGGAGGGCTGGGTCCCGACCTTCAGCGTGACCGAGCAGCCCGACGCCGCGGCCGTGATGCCCGTGCCGCGCTCGACGGCGGCGGCCGACACCGTGCACGAGGGTCGCGGGAGGGGCGAGTCGAGGTAGGGCGAGATGTCGACCGTGCGCGACTCCCCCTCCTTGAGGCCGGCGACCGTGATCGGTCGGACCGTGGGCGGCGGCAGCGGGTCGTCGGGGTCGGTGCCCGCCGCGCCGCCGAAGGCCGGGTCGTCGGCGCCGATGACCCGGACCGCGATGGTCGACGGGCTGGTCGTCCCGGGCGACGAGACGGTCAGCCGGCCGCGCGAGCTGCGGGCGTCGGTGTCGGCGTGGAGGGTGAGCGTGCGGTTGCCCGGGCCGCCGACGGACAGGTCGGCGTCGGCCTCGGTCTCCCAGCGGGTGCTGAACTCGACCCGGTCCATCGTCATGCCCACCGGCAGCCAGGCGTGGCAGTAGGTGGGGATGTCGACCCGTCGGTCGAGCCCGCCGGCGAGCACCGTGACGTCGCCGTCCGGGCAGCGCAGCAGCGGCACCTTGGGACCGATCTGCACGGGGATGGAGACGTAGGCCGTACCGAAGTCCTTCTGCCCCACCGCGTCCTGGTCGGTGACCTCGACCATGACGGCCGCCGGCCCGACGTACCCGTTCGACGAGGTGAGCTGCAGGGTGCGGTTGTCGGTCAGCGAGGCGGCCAGGTCCTGCGCGGGCGAGGCGCTGAGCGTGTCGGCGGTGGTCACCGAGACGACCCGGTCGCGCGGCGACTTCACGTAGTCGCCGAGCGCCACCGTCCTCGAGGAGTCGGGGTCCATCTCGATGACCTTGCCGGCGACGACGAACGGCTGGCCGTTGGCGCCGGTGGGGACGTTGACGACGGCCATCGCGCGCAGGCCGTCCTCGTCCTCGATGACGTAGGGAGCGGCGTACGGGTGGTCGAGGACCTTGACCCGGACCCGGCCGTCCTCGATCGTCGCGTCGTTCGAGAGGACGTCGACGATCTTGAGGGTCGCCGGGTCGGAGTCGACGTCGGTGTCGTTGGCGAGGACGTCGACGAGGGTGCTCGTCTCCCCGGGCTTGGGGGCGGCGACGTCGTCGTTGGCGACCGGCGGGTTGAGGTAGCCCTTGACCGCGCGGACGAGGATGGAGGCCCGGCTGGGGTCGAAGAGGCCGTCGCTGATCGAGTAGACGAGCTGGTGGACCGCGGTGGTGTCCGCCGGGACCTTCGTCTGCACGGTGTTGTCCGCGTCGACCCGCCACTCCTTGAGCCGCTCCGCGGGGTTGAGGCTCTCGGTCTCGACGTCGACGACGTCGCCACGCGCGATGAGGTCGTTCGTCAGCGGCTTGACCGTGACCGTCTTCCCGGGCGCGGCGAACACCTCGTCGGGCACCGCCACCGGCGGCTGGGCGTCGCCGGGCTGCACGACCCCGACCCGCACCCGGGCCCGGCTCGTGGCCCCGAACCGGTCGCGGACCTCGTAGGTGATGACCTCGGTGCCGGCCGCGAGCGGGAAGGACTCGTACCGGATGGTCGAGGGGCCGATGGCGACCACCCGGCCGAGGGCGAGGTCGACCGGTCCGCCGTCGGCGCCGACGACGCCGGTGACGGTGACGCTGTCGCCGTCGGGGTCGACGCCGAAGGTCGGCACCGTCATCGTGATCGGGTCGCCGGCGGTCACCGTCGCCGTGAAGCTGCGCGCCACGGGCGTCTGGTTGACCCGCTGCGCGTTCGGCAGCGGCGTGACCTGGATGCGGACCCGCCCGGTCTGGGCCCGGGAGCGCATGCCGTCGGCGTACGCGGCGTACTCGACGGTGACGAACTTCTCGGCCCGCAGCCCCCGCGCCTCCGGGACGTACCGGATGACGTTGCCCGAGGCGAAGGCCTGCGGGGCGTCGCCCTTGCTGATGACCTTGACGCTCGCGGGGTCGAGGCGCAGCGGGATGCCGTCGGCCATCGTGTCGTTGTCGAGGACCGGGATCGAGACCGTGTCGCCCTCGCGGACCGTCGCGGTGTCGTCCTGCACGAGCGGGACGGCGTCCTCGACCGGCGGCTGCTGGAGCACCGAGACCTGCCCGGTGACCCGCTGCGTGCCGTCGCTCACCGTGTACGTGACCGTGCCGCGGCGACCGCCGGCGTCGGCGTCGAGCGGGGCCGGCTCCGTGGCCTCGAGCCGCACCCAGCGGCCCTGGTAGATCGAGGGCCGGATCCAGGACGAGTCGCCGCTGGACGACACGGCCGCGGTGACGAGGACGTCGCCCCGGGGCGAGTAGTCGTTGGCGAGGACGTCGACGACCGTGGGCGCCTGGTCGTGCAGGGTCGCGGTGTCGGGCACCGAGACCGGCGGCGCCCCCTCGGGCGGCGGCGTGAGGTCGACCCGGATGCGACCCGGCGCGGCGCCGGCGCCCGTGGTCGCCGAGTAGCTCAGCTCGTAGGTGCCGGGCGCACTGCCGGTGACGGTGACCTGGCCGGTGGCGAGGTCGGTGTCGACCTGGAGCGGGCCGACCGGGCGCACCTCGGACCGCAGCCGGAGCGTGGCGTCCGGCTCCCCCGGGTCGGCGCCGGCGATGTCGTTGCCGAGCGGCTCGACCTGCAGCGGCTTGCCGACGACGCCGCGGACGGCGTCCGGCTGGGTGCGCGGTGCCATGAACTTGCTGTCGCCGCTCGGGCTGATGACCTGCGCGTCGACGCTGCCCTTCGTCGTGCCGCCGCGGCCGTCGGTGACGACGTAGCCGACCGGCTGGCGGCCCTCCTCGACCGGGGCGGTGAGGGTGACCCGGCCCTGACCGTCGACGACGCCGCCCTCGACGTCGGCGCGGGCCGCGAGGACGTCGTTCTCGGGGTCGCGCCAGTCGGCGAGCACCGGAACCGACAGCCGCTTGCCGGCGATGACGGGGTACGGCTGCTGCGAGAGGCGGGCACCGGCGCGCAGCCGCGGGGGGCCGTTGACCTCCTCGGGCACCACGCGCACGGACACCTTCGCGGCGGCCTTCGAGGTCGTCTTGCCGTTGTTGACCTTGTACGAGAAGTCGAAGGTCCGCCCCTCGGTGCCCTCGGGGACGGCGACGTCGATCGACTGCCCGTCCGCCGACACCGTGGCCGACACGCCCTCGAGGCCCGGGCGGGTGACGTCGCGCTGGTCGATGGCGAGCACCGACCCCGCGACGTCGGTGTCGTTGTCGAGGACGTGCAGCTTGCTCGTGCGCCCGGGGCGGACCGACTCGGCGTCCGGCTTGGCCGTGGGGGGCTGCTGCGCGGCGGTCTCGTCGACGAGGTTCTCGTCCTTCTTCTTGTTCTTGTCGTCCTGCTTGACCGGAGGGGTCAGCGCGTCCCAGTTGTCGATCTTCGTCGGCTTGTCCTCGAGGTCCCACACTCCGCCGTTGTCGAGGTCGTTGAGGACGACGAGCCCGCGGTTGACGCGGAACGCCACCCCGTCGCGCGTCGGCTGGGCACCGTCGGCCGGGAGCGTGGCCGTCGGCTCGTCGCCGGTACGACCGCAGTTCGCGCCGTAGAAGACCCGTCCCTCCTCGGCCCACGCCGCGTGGACGCAGCCGTCGAGGACGACCGGACGCGTGACCAGCGTGGCCCCGGGCACCCGGTTGACCCGCTCGCCGACGACGACCCCACCCGGGGAGACCCCGCCGTCGAGCGGCACCTGCACCGCGCGGCCGACCGACTCGACGACCACGGTGGGCGCCTCCGGGCCGGGCTGCTGGAGCGCCGCGACCCGCTCGCCGTCGACCGTCACCTGCGCGTCGAGGCCGTCGGGGTCGGCTGCGGTGTAGACGACGTCCGTGGCGGGGTCGTAGGCGACCCAGTCGCGCCCGACGGCGGTGACGTCGGGGGCCGAGGAGCGCAGCCGGGTCGGGACGACCACCGGTGTGCCGAACCCCGCGGCCGTGGGCGCGACGGTGGTGACCTTGCCGTCGGCCCCGGAGACGGCGTGGACGACCCCGTCGGTGTCGACGGCGATGGCGGCGTTCTTCCCCACCGTGGCGACCGGCTTGGCGCCGACCGCGACCCCGGGGAAGGACTCCGTCCCGGCCTTGGGGTCGACCCGCTGCGCGTAGACCTTGCCGCTCGCGGGGTCGAGCAGGGCGAGGGTGCCACCGCGCAGGTCGACGGCGCGCGGGACGAACCGGCCGTCGGCACCCGCGGGCGCGGCGGCGACCGTGGCGACGGGGTCGCCGGCCGCCGAGGTGCGCACGTCGATCGAGAAGAGCTCGCCGGTGCCCGTGTTCAGCCCGAGGACGACGGCGCCGTCCTGGAGGACGTCGAGGCCGCTGCCGGCCGTGGCGTCGGTGGCGACACCGGTGTCGAGCTGGCCGATCGGCACGTTGGCCTTGGCGAACTTCGCCTGCTGCGCCGAGCTGACCCACACCCCCGCGTCGTTGAGGTCGCTCTCGTGGACGGTGGTGCCGTCGCTCGCCATCGCCGCGTACCCCAGCCCGGAGGCCACGACGACCACCGCGAGCAGGCTCGCGAGCCGCCGACGGGCCCGCGAGGCGGCACGGGCTGACGCGCGTCGAGCCACGACTCTCCTCCTCGGACCCCGGTCGGCGCCGGGTCCCCGCCGGCGCCGTGACCTGCACACCCTAACCTCGCGACGGGGCTCCCGAGCACGCTTCGCCCCCACCGGGCCGACATCCGGATGGGGAGCACTCCCCCCGCGTGCCCGCGCGCCTCGGCCGGGCTGTCGGCCCCGCGATCTACGGTTCCGGGCATGACGATGGTCCAGGGCACGTTCGACGACCTGGGCACGCCGCTGGCGAGCGTCAGCTTCGTCGTCGTCGACCTCGAGACCACCGGGGGCAGCCCGGCCGAGTGCGGCATCACCGAGATCGGCGCGGTGCGCGTGCGCGGCGGCGAGGTCGTCGGCGAGTTCCAGACCCTCGTCAACCCCGGCGAGGCCATCCCGGCCTTCATCGCCGTCCTCACCGGCATCACCGACGCGATGGTCGCCGACGCCCCGCGCATCGAGTCGGCGCTCCCGGCCTTCCTCGAGTTCGCCGCGGGCTCGGTCCTCGTCGCCCACAACGCCGGCTTCGACATCTCCTTCCTCAAGGCGGCCGCGCGGCGCACCGACCACGAGTGGCCGCGCTTCCCCGTCCTCGACACCGTGCACCTGGCCCGCCAGCTGGTCCGTCGCGACGAGGTGCCGAACCACCGGCTCGCCTCCCTCGCACGGCTGTTCCGCTCGACGACGACCCCCGACCACCGGGCGCTGCACGACGCGCGGGCCACCGTCGACGTCCTCCACGGGCTCATCGAGCGGGTCGGCAACCTCGGCGTGCACTCCCTCGAGGAGCTCCTCGACTACACGGCGCGGGTCTCCCCCGCGCGCCGCCGCAAGCGCCACCTCGCCGACGACCTCCCCGACCAGCCGGGCGTCTACCTCTTCAAGGACGGCGACGGCCGCGTCCTCTACGTCGGCACGTCGGTGTCCATCCGCACCCGGGTCCGCTCGTACTTCACCGCCTCCGAGCACCGGCGCCGGATGGGCGAGATGGTGCGCCTCGCCGAGTCGGTCAGCCCCGTCGTCTGCGCCACCACCCTCGAGGCCGAGGTCCGCGAGCTGCGGTTGATCGCCGAGCACAAGCCGCGCTACAACCGGCGCTCGCGTCACCCCGAGAAGGCGCTCTGGGTCAAGCTCACCGTCGAGCCCTTCCCCCGGCTCTCGGTCGTGCGCACGGTCGCCGACGACGGCGCGCGCTACCTCGGCCCGTTCGGGTCGCGGCAGTCCGCCGAGGCCGCCGTCGCCGCAGTCCACGAGGTGCTGCCGCTGCGCCAGTGCGTCGAGCGGCTCTCCCCCACCCGGCCGCGCTCGGCCTGCGCCCTCGCCGAGATGGGCCGCTGCGGCGCCCCGTGCACCGGCGCCCAGGGGGTCGACGAGTACGCCGAGGTCGTCGAGCGCGCCGCCGAGCTCCTCGCCGGCGGCACCCGCGACCTGCTCGTCGCCCTCCAGGAGCGGATGGCCGAGCTGTCGGCCGGCCAGCGCTTCGAGGACGCCCAGGTCGTCCGCGACCGGCTCGTGGCGCTCGTGCGGGGCGCCACCCGCTCCCAGCGCCTCGACCCCCTCGCCCGCATCCCCGAGCTCGTCGCCGCGCGCCGCTCGGTCACCGGCGGCTGGGAGGTGGTCTGCGTGCGCCACGGCCGGCTCGCCGGCAGCACCACCTCACCCCGCGGCGCCGACCCGATGCCGTACATCGCCGCGCTGCGGGCCAGTGCCGAGGTCGTCGCCGCCCCCGTCGCCCCGGCGACGGCGGCCACCGCCGAGGAGAGCGAGAAGGTGCTGCGCTGGCTCGAGTCCCCCGGCGTGCGGGTCGTCGAGGTCGACGGTCCGTGGACCTGCCCGGTCGCGGGGGCGGCGGCCGTCCGTGAGGAGCTCGAGCCCCTCGAGGCCTCCCGTCGCCGCACGGCCGGCTTCGCGGGCGTGCGCTGACCCTCCCCACGCTTCCGGACGCGGACCGTCCGCAACGACCCGTACCGTCGGGCCATGAGCGCCACTCCCCTCCTCGACCTCGTCGTCCTCGACTGCCCCGACGCCCTGGCCCTCGGCCGCTTCTACGCCGAGGTCCTCGGCTGGGAGCTCGAGGACGACTCCGACGCCGACTGGACCACCCTCGTGCCGCCGGGTGGCGGGGTCACCCCCGAGCGCCGCGACGGCCGCACCTCGCTGGCCTTCCAGCGCATCGAGGACTGGGTCGCCCCCACCTGGCCGGGCGGTCGCCACCCGCAGCAGTTCCACCTCGACCTCGCGGTGCCCGACATCGCCGCGGCCGAGCCCGCCGTCCTCGCCGCCGGTGCGAGCGTCCACGAGCACCAGCCCTCGGAGAACGGCGGCTTCCGGGTCTACCTCGACCCCGCCGGCCACCCGTTCTGCCTCGTCCGGGGCTGAGCGCCGGTCCGCCGCGTAGCCTCGCGCGGGTGAGCGACCTCCACCTCGTCGACGTCCCCGTCCCCGGCGGGTCCGCCGAGGCCCACCTCTCCCTGCCGCCGGACGGCCACGGACCGGGCGTCCTGCTCGTCATGGACGCGATCGGGCTGCGCCCGCAGATCGCCGCGATGGCCGACCGGATCGCCTCGTGGGGGTACGTCGTCCTCGCGCCCAACGTCTTCCACCGCGAGGGCACGGTCGCCGAGCTGCTGCCGACCGGCGACCTGCGCACCCCCGAGGGACGGGACGCCGTGATGGCCGAGGCGATGCCCCGCGTCCGGCGGCTCACGAGCGACCTCTCGCGCCCCGACGTCGTCGCCGTCCTCGACCACCTCCGCGGTCTCGACGCGACCGACGCCGGCCCGGTCGCGGTCGTCGGCTACTGCATGGGCGCGCGCATCGCCCTGCGCGCCGCCGGCGACCACTCCGACGTCGTCGCGGCGTGCGGCGGGTTCCACGGCGGAGGCCTCGTCACCGACGAGCCGGACAGCCCGCACCTCTCCCTCGCCACCGCCCGCGCGGAGGTCGTCCTCGGCCACGCCGACCGGGACCGCTCGATGCCCCCGGAGGCCGTCACCGCCCTCGGCGCCGCCCTCGAGGAGGCCGGCCTCCCGGCGACGAACGCGGTCTACCCGGACGCCCCGCACGGCTACTCGATGGCCGACACCGCGATGTACCAGGAGGCCGGCGCCGAGCGTCACTTCCGCGAGCTCGAGGCCCTGCTCTCGCGCCGCCTCGGGGGCCCCGCGGCGGATGGCTAGGCTGGCCGGGTGATCACCGCCATCGTCCTCATCACCGCCGACGTCGACCGCATCCCCGAGGTCGCCCAGGAGATCGCCGAGCTCGAGGGCGTCACCGAGGTCTACTCGGTCGCCGGCGACGCCGACCTCGTGGCGATGGTCCGGGTCCGCCGGCACGAGGCGCTGGCCGACGTCATCGCCGACCGGCTCAACAAGGTCGAGGGCGTCACCGGCACGAACACGCACATCGCGTTCCGCACCTACTCCTCCCACGACCTCGAGTCGGCCTTCAGCCTCGGCATCGAGGACTGAGCCGCCCCGCCGGCGAGCACCCCCCAGCACGCCACCAGGAAGCCCACCTGGTAGCAGAAGCGGGGCGATCACCCCCGGTACGCCACCAGGAAGGCTTCCTGGCGACCGGATGGGGGTGGCAGTGCCGCTGGCCCAACCCCAGTACGCCACCAGGAAGGCCACCTTGGCGGCAGACGCGGGGCGATCACCCCCAGCACGGCACCAGGAAGGCTTCCTGGCAGCAGAAGTGGGGTGATCACCCCCAGCACGCCACCAGGAAGGCTTCCTGGGGGCCGAGTGGGGGTGGTGGTGACGCCCGCCTCAGCGGCCGGCCAGCTCGCGGGTCGTCGCGACCCAGCGCTCGAGCAGCCCGGCCGCGGCGCCGGAGTCCAGCGCCTCCTGCGCGCGGCGCACCCCGGCCCCGAGGGCGTCGGCGAGGGCCGCGTCCGAGGGCGCGCCCTCGAGCCCGGCGGCCACGGCCAGCGCCATCCCCGCGTTGAGGACGACCGCGTCGCGCACCGGACCGGCCTCCCCGGCGAAGAGCCGGCGGGCGACGTCGGCGTTGAACGCGGGATCGCCCCCGCGCAGCGCCTCGACGGGCGCGGTGGGCAGCCCGACGGCCTCGGGGCCGACCGACAGCTCGGCGACCTCGCCGTCCCGCACCCACCAGACGGTGGACGTCGTGGCCAGGGTCAGCTCGTCGAGCCCGTCGTCACCGCGGAAGACGGCCGCCGCGCGCCCGCGACCGGCGAACACCCCCGCGAGCAGGGGCGCCAGCCGGGCGTCGGCGACCCCGACCGCCGCGTAGGTCGGCTGCCCCGGGTTGGTCAGCGGACCGAGGGCGTTGAAGGCCGTCCCCACCCCCAGCCCGGAGCGGGCCGCGGCCGCGTGCCGCATCGAGGGGTGGAAGGCGGCCGCGAAGCAGAAGGTGATGCCGGCCCGGCGCGCGACTTCGGCGACCTGCTCGGGCGCGAGGGTGAGGTCGACCCCCAGCTCCTCGAGGACGTCGGCCGACCCGGAGGACGAGGAGGCGGCGCGGTTGCCGTGCTTGACGACCCGCAGCCCGGTGGAGGCGACGACGACCGAGGCCATCGTCGAGATGTTCACCGAGTGCATCCGGTCGCCGCCGGTGCCGACGATGTCGGTGCTCGGGCCCTCGACCTCGATGCGGTGCGCGTGCTCGAGCATCATGTCGGCGAGCCCGCGCAGCTCCTCGACGGTCTCGCCCTTGGCGCGCAGCGCGACGAGGAAGCCCGCGAGCTGCACGGGGGTGGCCTCGCCGCTCATCACCTGGTCCATCGCCCAGCGCGCGGTGTCGGTGGAGAGGTCCTCGCCGCGCAGCAGCGCCGTGAGGAGGTCCGGCCAGGTGAGCCCTGCGGACGCGGTGGACGCCACGCGCGTCAGCCGACGGAGACCCGCTCGCGCGCGAGGCGGGCGAGGGCCTCGGCGACCGCGATCGGGTCGAGCGGGTGCGGGACGGCGTCGTCGGCGAGCGACCAGCCGGCCAGCCACGCGTCCTGCGGGCGCCCGGTGAGCACGAGGACCGGCGGGCAGCGGAAGATCTCGTTCTTCAGCTGGCGGCACAGCCCGAGGCCCCCGGTGGGCGCGGCCTCGCCGTCGAGGACCGCGACGTCGACGCCCCCGGCGTCCATCGCCTCGATGACCGCCTCGGCCGTCGCGCACTCGTGCCACGACACGACCTCGACGTCCCGGGCCGGCCGGCGACCGGCCGCGGCGCGCACGGCGTCGCGGGTGGTGATGTCGTCGCTGTACAGGAGGACCCGGACGCGGTGGATGCCGTCGGTGGCCTGCGTGGACGGGCCCGCGGGGGCGTGCGCATCGGTCATGCAGGCATCGTAGCGAGGGGTCACGGGCCGCTCCGACACGCCCGCTCACCGGGAACACCGCGCCGTTCCGGGGCGTTGTCGAGCCTTTCGGGGGGTCGCCTCGTCACACCCCCTCCGGTGTCGGCATAATGCGGGTCGTGGCGACTTCTGCAGCAGCTTCGGTCAAGCACTCCGGACCGGTCCCGTCCATCCCGGGCTCGGGCCCCGCGACGCGGCCGAACATGGTCGCCGTCGGCACCATGGTCTGGCTCTCCAGCGAGCTGATGTTCTTCGCGGCGCTGTTCGCGTTCTACTTCACCCTGCGGGGCCACCTGCCCGACCTCTGGGACGAGCGCACCGCGATGCTCAACGTGCCCTTCGCCTCGGCGAACACGCTCATCCTCGTCATCTCCTCGGTGTGGTGCCAGCTCGGCGTCCTCCAGGCCGAGCGCGGGGTCGTCGCCCGCCCCGTCGGCACCCGGCTCACGCGCATCAGCGCCTGGGGCATGCGCGAGTGGTACGTCCTCACCTACATCTTCGGCGCCGTCTTCGTCGCCGGCCAGGTCTACGAGTACGCCCACCTGATCATCGAGGGCGTCACGCTCTCCTCCGACTCCTACGGGTCGATCTTCTACCTCGCCACCGGCTTCCACGGCATGCACGTCACCGGTGGCCTCATCGCCTTCCTCCTCATCCTCGGGCGCACCTTCACGACACGCCGCTACTCCCACGCGCAGGCCACCGGCGCGGTCGTCACGTCGTACTACTGGCACTTCGTCGACGTCGTCTGGATCGCGCTGTTCCTCATGATCTACGTCCTGAAGTGACCTCTCCCGCACGCCGACACGCCACCGACCGCAGCAGACGACAGGAAGCACCGTGAACGCACTGGCAGCCCGCCGCCGGCACCCGGCGGCGATCGCCGTCCTCCTCATGATCGGCCTGTTCCTCACCGGCGCGGTCTACGCCGCCGTCGCCCCGGAGCCCGCCGACGCCACGACCAAGGCGCTGCCCGCGCAGTCGGTCGAGGAGGGCAAGGCCCTGTTCCGGGCCAACTGCGCCACCTGCCACGGCCTCAACGCCGAGGGCCGCGCCACCGGCCAGGGCGACAAGGTCGCCGGTCCCCCGCTGGCCGGCGTCGGCGCCGCCGCGGTCGACTTCCAGGTCGGCACCGGCCGCATGCCGATGGCCCAGCCCGGCGTGCAGGCCCAGAAGGGCACCGTCAAGTTCGACGAGGACCAGATCGCCGCCCTCGGCGCGTACGTCGCCTCGCTCTCCCCCGGCCCGGCCGTCCCCTCGGACGAGGCCGTCGACGCCTCCAAGGGCGACCCCGCCCTCGGCGGCGAGCTGTTCCGCGTCAACTGCGCGATGTGCCACAACTTCGCCGGCTCCGGCGGCGCCCTGACCCGCGGCAAGTACGCCCCGGCCCTCAAGGACGTCTCCGCCAAGCACATCTACGAGGCGATGGCCACCGGCCCGCAGAGCATGCCGGTGTTCAACGACGCCAACGTCACCCCCGAGAACAAGCGCGACATCATCGCCTTCCTCGACACCGTCGACCGCCAGGAGAGCCCGGGCGGGCTGACCCTCGGCTCGCTCGGCCCGGTCACCGAGGGCCTCTTCGCGTGGGTCTTCGGCCTCGGCATCCTCGTCGGCTGCGCCGTCTGGCTCGGCTCCAAGGCCGCGTAGCGGCCGCCACCGTCCACCACCTTTCGTCGACGACAGATCGGTATCCCGATGAACGAGCAGGACACCCCCACCACCGGTTCCGAGGTGGCCACGGGCGACGGGCACGGCCAGGCCGTGCGCCTCGACGAGGGCCACGTCGTGGGGCAGGGCGGCATCCCCGAGCGGTTCACCAACCCCGGACTCCCCCACCACGTCCCGCGGATGGCCGACCTCGACGAGGCCGCCGCCCAGCGGGCCGAGAAGCAGGTCGCCACCCTCTTCGGCATCTCCATCCTCGGCACCCTGCTCTTCCTCGTCCTGTACTTCCTCGTCGACGTGAACGAGACCGTCTACGTCCCGGGCATCGGCGCGACGAGCGCCGCGAACGTCGGGCTCGGCGTCACCCTCGCGATGAGCCTGCTCGGCATCGGCTTCGGCGCGGTCCACTGGGCCAAGACCCTCATGCCCGACACCGAGGTCGTCGAGGAGCGCCACCCGATGCGCGCCACCGACGCCGACCGCTCGCGCGTGGTCCAGGTGCTCTCGGAGGGCGGCGCCAGCTCGCAGATCACCCGCCGACCGCTCATCAAGTACACGCTCGGCGGCGCGTTGGCCCTCTTCCCCCTCGGCCTCGTCTTCCAGGTCGGTGGCTCGCTCGGCAAGCTGCCGCAGAAGAGCCTGTCGCTCACGTGGTGGAACGGTGGCCCGAGCGGCCCCGGCGAGATCCCCGAGTTCAAGCCGCTGCGGCTCATGAAGGACCCCGAGAACCAGCCGATCAAGGCCTCCGACATCACCATCGGCTCGGTCGTGCACGTCATGCCCGAGGGGCTGCTCCCCGACCCGAAGACCCAGGAGGGTGGCGCCGAGCACCTCCTCGAGGAGAAGGCCAAGGCCGCGGTGCTCCTCATGCGCCTCGACCCGAGCCAGATCAAGTCCCAGAAGGAGCTCGACTGGGGCTACCAGGGCATCGTCGCGTACTCGAAGATCTGCACCCACGTCGGCTGCCCGGTCGGTCTCTACGAGCAGCAGACGCACCACCTGCTGTGCCCGTGCCACCAGTCAACCTTCGACGTCACCCAGGACTGCAAGGTCATCTTCGGCCCCGCGAAGCGTCCGCTGCCACAATTGAAGATCACCGTCGACGACGAGGGCTACCTCGTCTCCACCCAGCCGTTCCGCGAAGCGGTCGGCCCGAGCTTCTGGGAGCGTGGCCAGTGAGTACCTCCACCGCACGCCCCGCCGACGCGCTCCGCGACGGCGACAGCGCACCCCAGGCGCCGCCCTCGGCCGCCGCCAAGAAGATCGGTGGCGTCGCCGGCTGGGTCGACGACCGCACCGGCGCCGCCAAGCCGGTCGGCTACCTCATGAAGAAGGTCTTCCCCGACCACTGGTCCTTCATGCTCGGCGAGATCGCCATGTACTCGATGATCATCTGCCTGATCACGGGGGCCTTCCTCACCTTCTGGTTCGTCCCGAGCGCCGGCCACACGATCTACGACGGGTCGTACGTGCCGCTGCGCGGCGTCGCGATGTCCGAGGCGTACAAGTCCACCCTCGACATCTCGTTCGACATCAAGGGCGGACTCGTCATCCGCCAGATCCACCACTGGGCCGCGCTGATGTTCATCGTCGCGCTGACCGTCCACATGTTCCGGGTCTTCTTCACCGGCGCCTTCCGCAAGCCGCGCGAGATCAACTGGGTCATCGGATCGGTCCTCGCCCTCCTCGCGATCATCGAGGGCTTCGCCGGCTACTCCCTCCCCGACGACCTGCTCTCCGGCACCGGCATCCGCGCGATGGCCGGCTTCGTCCAGACCGCGCCGGTCATCGGGTCCTACCTCGTCTACGGCATCTTCGGTGGCCCGTTCCCCGGCGAGATGATCATCCCCCGGCTCTACTCCGCCCACGTGCTCCTCATCCCGGCGATCCTCATCGGGCTCTTCACGGCCCACATCGGGCTCGTCTTCGTCCAGAAGCACACCCAGTTCCCCGGCCCGGGCCGCACCAACGAGAACGTCGTCGGCTACCCGGTCATGCCGGTCTACGCGGCCAAGGCCGGCGGGTTCTTCTTCATCGTCTTCGGCGTCATCGCGCTCATCTCGGCGCTCGTGCAGATCAACCCGGTCTGGGCCTACGGCCCGTACGACCCGTCGCCGGTCACCGCGGGCTCCCAGCCCGACTGGTACATGGGCTTCGCCGACGGCGCCCTCCGGCTGCTGCCGGGCTGGCTGGAGTTCCACTTCTGGGGCTTCACCCTGTCGCTGAACATCGCCCTCGGCGCCCTCGTGCTGCTGCCGCTCGTCTACACCGTGCTCGGCATCTACCCCTTCGTCGAGCGGTGGGTCACCGGTGACGAGCGCGAGCACCACCTGCTCGACCGGCCGCGCAACGCGCCCACCCGCACCGCGATCGGCATGGCCGGCATCACGGCGTACACGGTGTTCATGTTCGCCGCGGGCAACGACATCATGGCCATCAAGCTCGGGATGTCGATCAACGACATCACCTGGTTCTTCCGGATCGGGTTGTTCGTCCTGCCGCCCATCGCCTTCTGGGTGACCAAGCGGATCTGCCTCTCGTTGCAGCGCCGCGACCGCGACACGGTCCTCCACGGCCGCGAGTCCGGCACGATCATCCGCACGCCCGGCGGCCGCTTCTTCGAGCGGCACGAGGCCGGCCTCCCCGAGGAGCAGTGGGTCCTCGTGCAGCACGACGCCGTCTCCCCGCTGCAGCTCGAGGCCGAGGTCGACGAGCACGGCGTGGCCCGTCCAGCGCACCGCAAGGACAAGGTCCGGGCCGCCCTGTCGCGGTTCTACTTCTCCGACGCGGTCAACCCGGTCACGCCGGCCGAGCTTGCCGCGGCGCACCACCACGGCCACGAGACCGAGGCCATCGAGGGCACGCACGCCGCAGAGATCGAGACGGGGTCGCGCGACGACGACCTCGTCCGCCGGATCGAGTGACCCGTCCCGACGACGACGCGAGGGCCGCACCCCACCGGGTGCGGCCCTCGTCGCGTCCCGGGTGGTCCTAGGCTGAGGCAGTGACCGACGCCGACACGCTCCCCCCGACCACCGACGGCCTCCCCCGCAGCACCCCCGAGGAGCAGGGCGTCCCCTCCGGCGCGGTCCTCGCGATGGTGCGGCGCTGGGAGGAGCTGGGCGTCGAGCCGCACAGCGTCGTCGTCCAGCGGCACGGGCACGTCGTCGCCGAGGGCTACTGGGCGCCGTACGCGCGCGACGGCATCGCCCTGATGTACTCGGTGAGCAAGACCTTCACGGCCCTGGCCGTCGGCCTCGCCGTCGGTGAGGGGCTGCTCCGCCCCGAAGACCGGGTCGTCGACCTCTTCCCGGAGGCCGCGCACGTCGCCGGCCCGCGGGCGGCCGTCCTCACCCTCCACGACCTCCTCGCGATGCGGACCGGGCACCGCACCGACACCCTCGTCCACCGGGTCGCGCGCCCGGCCGACTTCCCCGAGAGCTTCCTCGCGACGGAGCCCGAGGAGGAGCCGGGGTCGTTCGTCTACCACAACGGCGCGACCCTCCTCGCCGGCATGGCGGTGCAGCGTCGCAGCGGGCAGCGCCTTCTCGACTACCTGCGCCCCCGCCTCCTCGACCCGCTCGGCATCGAGGACGCCGCGTGGCTGAACGACCACGGCATCGACCAGGGCTTCTCCGGTCTGCACGTCAGCACGACCGCGCTGGGCCGGGTCGGCGAGCTCGTGCTGCGCGACGGCGTCTGGCAGGGCCGGCGGGTCGTCCCGGAGGGCTGGATCGGGCGGATGACGACGAACTGGACCGACACGACGACCGATCCGGGGACGCTGGACTGGCAGCAGGGCTACGGCTACCAGATGTGGCACAACGTCATGGGCGGGGTCCGCCTCGACGGCGCCTTCGGGCAGTTCTCCGTCGTCGTGCCCGAGGCCGACCTCGTCGTCGCCCTCACCGAGTGCACGGACCACGCCCAGGACACGCTGACCGCCATCCGCGAGGTCCTGCTGCCCACCCTGACCGACGACGCCCTCCCGGCCGACGAGGCCGCCCAGGAGGCCCTCACGGGCCACCTGGCGGCCGCAGAGGTGCCGCACCCCTCCCCTGCCCCCGACGTGGACCCCGGCGCCGGTCCGTGGAGCTTCGCACACGAGCCGACCGCCGACGTGACCGCCCTGACCCGCGTCGACGTCGCGCGTGGCGCGGACGGGTGGGCCGTGACCCTCACCGAGGGCGAGCGGGTCACCGAGGTCCCGTGCGGCGACGGCCGGTGGCCCGCGGCCGACGACGCCCCGTTCGTCGGTGCCGCGGCCTGGACCGCCCCGGACGTCTTCCAGGCCCGTCTCTGCGCCCTGCGGACGCCGCACGTGCTGACCCTCCGGTGCTCCGGGGACGCCGTGACGGCGTCCTGGAACGGCCAGCCGCTCACCACCCCGGTGCTCGGGGTCCTCCGGCCCTCGCCGGCCGACGCCGGCTGACCGGGCCGGTGGAACCACTCTCCCCCGAGGCGTTCGACGGCATCGTCGAGGACGCCCTCGACGAGGTGCCCGAGGAGCTCATGGCGATGCTCGACAACGTCGTCTTCCTCGTCGAGGACGAGCCCCCGGCCGAGGACCCCGAGCTGCTCGGGGTCTACGACGGGGTGCCGCTCACCGAGCGCGGCGACCCTTGGGCCTCCGGCACCCTCCCCGACCGCATCGTCCTCTTCCGCGGGCCGCTCACCCGGATGTGCGCCGACCTCGAGGAGCTGACCGACGAGATCGCGGTGACCGTCGTCCACGAGATCGCCCACCACTTCGGCATCGACGACGACGCGCTGCACGAGCTCGGCTGGGGATGACCCACCGGGTCAGAGGGCGTGCTCGCCCTTCCAGTACTCGAACGTCCAGCCGACGAGGGCCGGGATGGCGAAGAACGCGCCGATGATGAACAGCCACCACCCGACGGCCAGGCCGAGGAAGCAGGTCGCCGCGGCGGCCGCGAGGAACAACGGCTGCCACGAATGCGGGCTGAAGAAGCCGTACTCGCCCTGGATCTCGTCGATGTCGCCCAGCGGGTCGTCGGCGGGGTCGCGGTCGAGCTTGCGCCGGGTCATCCAGAGGTACCAGGCGATCATGAACCCGAGCAGGCCACCGAGGATCAGGCCGGTGACGCCGACCGACTCCATGCCGAGGTCGGTCGTGCTCGTCCAGTAGCCGTAGATGCCCGCCATGAGGAAGGCGAACACCCCGACGAGGATGCCGATGCGCTCCATCGCTCGCATGGGTCAGAGCTCCTTGTCCGTGCGGTCGTGCTCCTCGACGAACGCGTTGTCCTCGAGGTCAGCCGGGCCGAGCGCCGAGACGAGGGAGCTGTCCTTGGTGTGCCCGGCGTCGTGCGTGCCGGCCGGGGCCGCCTCCGGGTGGTGCAGGTCGAACGCGGGGCGCTCGGAGCGGATGCGGGGGATGCGGTCGAAGTTGTGCCGCGGCGGCGGGCACGAGGTGGCCCACTCGAGCGAGGCGCCGTAGCCCCACGGGTCGTCGGTCTCGACGAGCGGGGCGGTGCGCCAGGTCTTCCAGACGTTGTACATGAACGGCAGCATCGAGGCGCCGAGCAGGAAGGCCCCGGCGGTGGAGATCTGGTTGCCGAGGGTGAACCCGTCCTCGGGCATGTAGTCGGCGTACCGCCGGGGCATGCCCTGGATGCCGAGCAGGTGCTGGACGAAGAAGGTCGTGTGGAAGCCGATGAGCAGCATCCAGAAGTGGATCTTGCCGAGCTTCTCGTCGAGCATCCGCCCGGTGAGCTTGGGCCACCAGAAGTAGAACCCGGCGAACATCGCGAACACCACGGTGCCGAAGACGACGTAGTGGAAGTGCGCGACGACGAAGTAGCTGTCGGACAGCTGGAAGTCGAGGGCCGGGCTGGCGAGGATGATGCCGGTCAGGCCACCGAAGAGGAAGGTGACGAGGAAGCCGAGCGCCCAGAGCATCGGCGTCGAGAAGTCGAGCTTGCCGCCCCACATCGTGCCGATCCAGTTGAAGAACTTCACTCCGGTCGGGACCGCGATCAGCATCGTCATGATCGCGAAGAACGGCAGGAGCACCTGGCCGGTGACGTACATGTGGTGCGCCCAGACGCTGACCGACAGGGCCGCGATGGCGATGGTCGCGTAGACGAGGGTCTTGTAGCCGAAGATCGGCTTGCGCGAGAACACCGGGAGGATCTCGGAGATCAACCCGAAGAACGGCAGGGCGATGACGTAGACCTCGGGGTGGCCGAAGAACCAGAAGATGTGCTGCCACATGATGGCGCCACCGCTGGCCGGTTCGAAGACCTGCGCCCCGAACCGTCGGTCGGCGCCGAGCGCGAAGAGCGCGGCGGCCAGGGCCGGGAAGATCAGGAGCACGAGGATCGAGGTGACGAGGACCGTCCACGTGAAGATCGGCATCCGGAACATCGTCATGCCGGGCGCACGCATCGTGAGGATCGTCGTGATGAAGTTGACGGCACCGAGGATGGTGCCGAAGCCACCGAGCGCGAGGCCGAAGACCCAGAGGTCACCGCCGATGCCGGGGCTGTAGGTGTTGTCGGACAGCGGGGCGTAGGCGAACCACCCGAAGGCCGCCGCACCACCCGGGGTGAGGAAGCCCGCGCCGGCGATGATGCCGCCGAACAGGTACAGCCAGTAGGCGAACATGTTGAGGCGCGGGAACGAGACGTCGGGGGCGCCGATCTGCAGCGGCATGAGGGCGTTGGCGAACCCGGCGAACAGCGGGGTCGCGAAGAGCAGCAGCATGATCGTGCCGTGCATCGTGAACAGCTGGTTGTACTGGTCCGGGTTGTCGACGATCTGCAGGCCCGGCTCGGCGAGCTCGGCGCGGATGACGAGGGCCATCACCCCGCCGAGGAGGAACCAGATGAACGCGGTGATGAAGTAGAGGTTGCCGATGACCTTGTGGTCGGTGGTCGTGACCCACTTGACGACCGTGGACCCCGGGGCGAGGCGGTAGCTGCGCGCGTGGGCACCACTGGCCTCGCGGAACATCGGGCTGTCGCTGGCGGCGCTCATCAGTTCCCTCCACCGGTCGGGGCGTCCTGGCCCTCCATCAGCTGCTCACGGTTGAGCGTGTTGTTGAGCAGGCCGGTCTGGTCGGCGGCCCGCAGGTCGGCCATGTGGGCGTCGTACTCCTCGCGGGAGACGACCTTGACGTTGAACAGCATCTGGGAGTGGTAGGCACCGCAGAGCTCGGCGCACTTGCCCTTGAACTGGCCCTCCTGGGTGGGCACGACCTGGAAGCGGTTGACCCGCCCCGGGATCATGTCCATCTTCTGGAGGAACGCCGGCACCCAGAACGAGTGGATGACGTCGCGGGCGGTGAGGACGAACTCGACCCGCTCGCCGACGGGGAGGTAGAGGGTCGGGATGGTCTCCTCGGCCCCCGGCTTCCCGGTGAGGATCGCCTGCGTGCCGACCTCGTGGGTGTCGTCCTCGACGTAGTTGAAGTCCCAGCTCCACTGCTTGCCGACGACGTTGACGGTGAGGTCGGGCTTCTTCGAGGTGTCGACGAGGTAGGCCTCGTCACGCGCCGTGTAGTAGAAGAGCACGACGACCATGAGCATCGGGACGACGGTGTAGAGGATCTCGATCGGGATGTTGTAGCGCAGCTGCACGGGCAGCTCGGTGTCGTCGTGCGCGCGGCGGTAGGCGGCGATGCACCAGACGATGAGGCCGATGACGAGCAGGCCGACCGCGATGGCCGCGATCCAGGCGCCGATCCAGAGCGAGGTGACGCGCTCGCCACCCTCGGTGACGGCGTGCGGGAGCCATCCGGTGGTGTGGTCGCCACGGAGGTCGCCGCTGGCGCACCCACCGAGCGCGAGGGTCCCCACCGCGCCGAGGAGCACCAGGGTGCCGAGCCGGCGGCGGGGTGTGGAGAGGTCCTGCTGACGCACCGCTGCAACCCTTCGGGTCGGGGGACTGACGATCGGTGCAAACCCTACTGCACGGGTACCTTCCGGGGCATGCAGGGGGGCTACCGTGCAGCCGTGGCGCACACCACCGTCGAACCTTCTCCGACCCCTCCGCCCGAGGGTGTCCTCGACGCCTCCCGGGGGCCCCTGCACCCGCTCGCCGCACGCACCCTCGAGGCCGCCGTCGGGGCGGTCTGGGGCGACCCCGCCGCCCGCCACGCCCCCGGCCGCGCCGCCCGTGCGCACCTCGACACGGCCCGCGCCGTCCTCGCCGGGGCGCTCGGCGTCGCCCCCGCCGAGCTGTCCCTCCACCCCAGCGCCGAGGACGCCCTCGACGTCGGCCTGCGCGGTCTGCTGCACGCCCGGCGGCGGGTCGGTGAGCGGGTCGTGCTCTCGGCCGTCGAGCGCTCGGTCCTGCTCCTCGGGGCACGCGACGCCGAGCCGGTGCCGGTCGACGCCTCCGGCCGGGTCGACGAGGACGCCTTCGCCGCGGCGCTCGGCGAGCCCGGGGTGGCCGCGGCCGTCCTCCAGAGCGCGAACGGCGAGGTCGGGACACGCCAGCCGCTGGCGACCCTCGACGCGGCCGCCCGGGCCGCCGGGGTCCCGCTCCTCCTCGACGCCACGGCCTCGCTGGGCCGCGACCCCCTGCCCGCGGCGGGGTCGGTCGTGGTCGCCGACGCCGCGTCGTTCGGCGGCCCGCCGCTCGGGCTGCTGGCGGTGCGCGCGGGGACCCGCTGGTCGCTCCCGGGCCCGCGCCGCGAGGCCGAGCAGGGGCGGGCCCTCGCCGCGCCGTGGGTGCCGCTCGCCCTCGCCGCCGCCGAGGCCTGGCGCCAGGGCGAGGCCGCCGCGTCGACCGACGCCGAGGAGGCCCGGGCCCTGGTGCAGCACGTCCGGGCCGCCGCGGCCACGGTGCCGGACGTCGAGGTCGTCGGCGACCCGGACGACCGCCTCCCCCACGTCGTCACGCTCAGCGCGCTGCTCGCCGACGGCGAGGCGCTCGTCGACGAGCTGGCCCGGCACGGCCTCGCCGTGACGTCGGGGTCGGCGTGCACCGCGAGCGTCCTGCGGCCCAGCCACGTCCTCGCCGCGATGGGCGTCCTCACCCACGGCAACCTCCGGGTCGTCCTGCCGCTCGCCGCGGTCTCCCCCGGCCGGGCGGACGACGTCGAGCGGTTCTGCGCGCTGCTGCCCGACGTCGTGCGGACCGTCCGGCGCCGGATGGGGACCGAGGACCTGTGAGCGCTCCCCCGCTCGTCGACGCCCGTGGCACCCGGTGCCCCGTGCCGGTGGTGCGGGTCGCGCGGGCGGCCCGGGACCTCGCACCCGGCGCCGTCGTCGTGCTGCTCGCCGACGACGTCGCGGCCCGTTCCGACGTGCCGGCCTGGGCCCGGATGCGCGGGCACGCGGTCGACGTCGAGGACGAGGACGGCTGGACGCGCTACACCGTGCGCGTCGGCGGGAGGTCGGCGGCGAGGTCGGCGGCGAGGTCGACCTGAGGCGCCTCGAGCGCTCGCGCGAGCCCCTCGAGGTACTGCGCCCGCGGCCACTCCTGGGCACCCATCCGGCGCAGGTGGTCGGTCGCCCACTGGACGTCGACGAGCCGTCGCGGGTCGCCGTCGGCGTGCGCCCGCCGGACGAGCTCGACGAGCGCGACCTTCGAGGCGTCGCGCGCCCGGTGGAACATCGACTCCCCCGCGAAGAGCCCCCCGACCGACACCCCGTAGAGGCCGCCGACGAGCTCGCCGTCCTGACGCACCTCGACGCTGTGCGCCCAGCCCAGCTCGTGGAGGCGGGTGTAGGCGTCGACGAACTCCGGGGTGATCCAGCGGCCCTCGCGCGAGGGGTCGGCGCAGGCCTCGACGACCTCGCGGAACGCGGTGTCGACGCTCACCTCGAAGCGGCCGAGCACCTTGCGCAGCGACGGGCGCACCCGCAGCGCGCCGACCGGCACGACCCCCCGCGGGTCCGGCGACCACCAGCCGACCGTGCCGTGGCCGTCGCGCCCCAGGCCCATCGGGAAGAGCCCGAGCCGGTAGGCGGCGAGCAGGGTGCCCGGCTCGAGGTCGGCGCCGGCGGCGACGAGGTCGTCACCGGGGGTGGCGCGGGCCGCGTCGAGCTGCCACGGGGTCTCCGGCGGCTCGACGGGCGGGAAGGGCACGACCCCTCGCGTCAGTCGCGGACCGTGCGGACGAAGGGGGCGATCTCGGCGGCCGCGTCGGCGCCGTAGGCGCTCGTGACCCGCTCGAGGAAGCTCGTCCGGCCGACCTGGTACTCCTGCGTGCCGACCGTCTCGAGGACGTGGGCGGCGAGGACCGACCCGATCTGGGCGCACCGCTCGTGGCTGAGCCCGCCGGCGAGGCCGACGAGGAACCCGGCCCGGAAGGCGTCGCCGACGCCCGTGGGGTCGACCCGCTCGACGTCGCCGGCGACCGGCACGTGCACGGGCTCCTGCCCCTTGGTGCGGATCTCGGCGCCGTCCTTGCCGAGGGTGATGACCCGCGTCGTCACGCGGTCGTCGATCTCCTCCTGGCTCCAGCCGGTCTTGGTCGACGTCAGGTGCGACTCGTACTCGTTGGTGATGAGGTAGTCGGCGCCGTCGACGAGCTTGCGGATGAACGGGCCGTCGGCGAAGGCCAGCTGCTGGGAGGGGTCGGCGATGAACGGGATGCCCCGGGACCGGCACTCCTCGGTGTGGCGGAGCATCGCCTGGGGGTCGTCGGCGCCGATGAGCACGAGGTCGAGGTCCCACTTCTCGTGGATCGGACCGAGCTCGATCATCCGGGCCTCGGACATCGCCCCCGCGTAGAAGGTGGCGATCTGGGCCATGTCGTCGTCGGTGGTGCAGACGAAGCGGGCCGTGTGCTGGGTGTCGGAGACGTGGACGTGGTCGGTGACGACGCCGTGGCGGGTCAGCCAGCTGCGGTAGTCGCCGAAGTCCTCCCCCGCCGCGCCGATGAGCAGCGGCCGGGCGCCGAGGACGGCCATCCCGAAGCAGATGTTGCCGGCGACCCCGCCCCGCCGGATCTCGAGGCGGTCGGCGAGGAAGCTGACCGAGATCTTGTCGAGCTGCTCGACGACGAGGGAGTCGGCGAACCTCCCGCGGAAGGTCATGAGGTGGTCGGTGGCGATGGACCCGGCGACGGCGATCTGCACCCGAGCAACCTACCCGTACCCGGGGACGCGGACGGGCCCGGACCCCACCGCGGGGGTCCAGGCCCGTCCGGGCTGCGTCAGCTGAAGCTGTCGCCGCAGGCGCAGGAGCTGCCCGCGTTGGGGTTGTCGATGGTGAAGCCCTGCTTCTCGATGGTGTCGGAGAAGTCGATGGTGGCGCCCTCGAGGTACGGGGCGCTCATCCGGTCGACGACGACCTCGACACCGTCGAAGTCGCGGACGAGGTCGCCGTCGAGGGTGCGCTCGTCGAAGTAGAGCTGGTAGATCAGGCCCGAGCAGCCGCCCGGCTGGACGCCGACGCGCAGGCGGAGGTCGTCGCGACCCTCCTGCGAGAGCAGCGACGCGACCTTGGACGCGGCGACGTCGGTGAGGACCACGCCGTGCGCGGCGACCTCGGGGGTGGCCTCGGTGGTCTGGAGCTGGTCGCTCATGGAGGTGTCTCCTCGTGCGGTCGTGGAGGGGCCGGTGGCCCGGTCACGGGGTGCAACCCGTGGGGGGCCCCGGGTGTTCCCGGACCCGTTCAGGATACGTCGCCGGGGTGACGTCCCGGGTCGGCGCCCCGTGCAAGGGCTCGGCGGGGTCCGGTCAGCGGCCGGGCGACCAGGTGCGGGCCACCCGCGCGGTGCGGGTCCGCAGCGTGCCGACGGGGTCGGCGAGCATCCCCTCGACCTCGGACGGGTGGTCGGCGACGGCGTAGCAGCCGGCCAGGCCGGTGGTCATCGTCTCGCGGCGCCCGACGAGGACCTCGCCCGCCACGCAGACGACCGGCCGGGCCGCCGCCGTCCCGGCCTCGGCGACCCCGGAGACGACCGACCCGCGCAGCGAGGTCCAGTCGAGCCGGTCGGTGGCGGTGACGACGAGGTCGCTGCCGGCCGCGGCGACCTCGAAGCCGGTGACGTGCAGCGCCTCGGCCACCGCGCCGGTGCAGCGCGCGCCGAGGGCGAGGAGAGCCAGGCCCAGCCCACCCGCGGCGCCGGCGCCGGGCTCGCGGTCGAGGCGGCGTGGGGCGCCGGTGAGCAGGTCGATCGGCGGGCGCGGGAGGGCGCGGACCAGGAGGTCGGTGAAACGGCCGAGGGCCCCCTCGAGCGCCTGGGCGTGCTCGGGCGCCGCGCCCTTGCGCGGGGACTCGACGGCACTGGTGCCGGCCAGCCCGAGCAGCGGGGTGGTGTCGTCCGTGGCGAGGACGAGCTCGACGCCGGCGAACCGGTCGAGGACCTCGGCCAGGTCGGCGAGGGCGTCCTCCGGGACGTCCCCGAGGGCCAGCCCGCCGCGGGCCAGCGCCGTCGCCGGTCCCGCGCCGAGGGCCGCGAGCATCCCGGCGCCGGCGTCGTTCGTCGCGCCTCCCCCGACCCCGACGACGATGCGCGTCGCGCCCTCGGCGAGGGCGGTGGCGAGCAGCTGGCCGACCCCCCAGGTGCTCGTGACGCGCGGGTCGCGCTCGTCGGCCGCGAGGAGGTGCAGCCCGGTGGCCTGGGCGGCCTCGACCCACGCCGTGCGGCGCTCACCCTCGTCGTGCAGGAGGACCGCGGCGGGCACCTCGCGGCCGAGAGGGTCGCTGACGGTCGTCGCGACGGTCGTCCCGCCGACGGCGCGTTCGATGACGTCGAGGAAGCCCGGGCCGCCGTCCGAGAGGGGCAGCTGGCGGACCTCGTCGTGGGGGGCGCCCTCGGCCCAGCCCTCGGCCATCGCGGCCGCCACCTGGGTGGCCGCCAGCGTGGTGCCGAAGGTGTCCGGGGCGAGGAGCACGCGCACGCTGCGAGGGTAGCGGGATGGGGTCGTACGGGTCCTGCCCGCCGGGGCCGCGCGGCTGTGGCGGCGGGCCGCGACCCCCGGAGGGCGCGGGACCGGCCCGGGGTGGCTGGAGGCCCGGCCCGGGGTGTGTCTGCGGGTCTTCTCGGGTGAGTCAGCATGCGAAGCAACCGAGAGTCCCCGCACCCCCACCCCCGCACGGTCGGCCGGCCACGCGAGACAGGCCGTCAGCCACGACGTCGTGTCGGTGCCCGGCGCTAGCGTCGGCCGTACCGGTCGGCGGCGGCCGGCCCGACGAGAGGGATGCCCATGTCCGAGCCCACCGGTACCGACCTCGACCCCGAGCGCACCTCCCTCCTCGAGGCGCTCGCCCAGCAGCGGTACTTCCTCCTCCACACCGTCGAGGGACTCACCGACGACCAGGCCCGGCTCACGCCGACGGTCAGCGAGCTCTGCCTCGGCGGGCTCGTCAAGCACGTCGCCCTCACCGAGCGCGGCTGGACCGACTTCGTCGAGAGCGGCGCGATGGCCGGTGGAGAGGACGCCGACTACGCGGCCCGCGAGCGCGAGTTCCGCCTCCTCGAGGACGAGACGCTCGAGGAGGTCCTCGCCCTCTACCGCGAGGTCGCCGCGCACACCGACGAGCTGGTCCGCACGACCGACCTGTCGGCCGACCACGAGCTGCCCCCGGCGCCGTGGTTCCGGCCGGGCGAGCGGCGCAGTGCCCGGCGGGTCTTCGCCCACATCCTCGCCGAGACCGCCCACCACACCGGCCACGCCGACATCCTCCGCGAGAGCATCGACGGCCAGAAGTCGATGGGCTGAGCCGCGATCCGGTCAGGGGCCGGTGCCACGCCGGGGTGCGCCTACGATCGGGGCCGTGACGACCACCACCGGCGCGCCCCGCAACGCCCCCCTCCCCCTGCTCGTCCTAGGGCAGGGCCGCGACCTCGCCAGCGAGCGCGGCGTCGAGTGCCCGGGCGACCTGCCCGCGCCCTCCGACCCCGGACTCGTCGACCGGGCGCGGGCCGCCAAGGCCGCCCTGGGCGACCGCCTCTTCGTCCTCGGCCACCACTACCAGCGCGACGAGGTCATCGAGTTCGCCGACGTCACCGGCGACTCCTTCAAGCTCGCGAAGGAGGCCGCGGCGCGCCCCGACGCCGAGTACGTCGTCTTCTGCGGCGTGCATTTCATGGCCGAGTCCGCCGACATCCTCACGGCCGACACCCAGACCGTCGTCCTGCCCGACCTCGCGGCCGGCTGCTCGATGGCCGACATGGCCGCGATCGACCAGGTCGAGGAGTGCTGGGACGAGCTCGTCGAGGCCGGCGTCGCCGACGCCACGGTGCCGGTCACGTACATGAACTCCTCGGCCGCCATCAAGGCCTTCACCGGGCGCCACGGTGGCACCATCTGCACCTCCTCCAACGCGAAGACGGCGCTGACCTGGGCGCTGGAGCAGGCCGGCGAGGGCGGCAAGATCCTCTTCCTGCCCGACCAGCACCTCGGCCGCAACACCTACGCCCGCGACCTCGGCCGCCCGCTCGAGGACTGCGTGGTCTGGGACCCGCACCGCCCGATGGGTGGCCTCACCCCCGACCAGCTGCGCGACGCGACGATGGTCCTCTGGCGCGGCCACTGCTCGGTGCACGGGCGGTTCTCCGTGGAGGCCGTCGAGGCCGCCCGCCGCGAGGTCCCCGACGTCCGGGTCATCGTCCACCCTGAGTGCCGCCACGAGGTCGTCGAGCTCGCCGACGAGGTCGGCTCCACCGAGAAGATCATCAAGACGATCGCGGCGGCCCCGGCCGGCACCGCGTGGGCGGTCGGCACCGAGCTCAACCTCGTGCGGCGGCTCGCGGCCGAGTTCCCCGAGCAGCGGATCGTCTTCCTCGAGAAGAACGTCTGCTACTGCTCGACGATGAACCGCATCGACCTCCCCCACCTCGTCTGGGCGCTGGAGTCGCTCGTCGAGGGACGGGTCGTCAACGCCATCCGGGTCGACCCCGACGTCGCGCACCACGCCCGGGTCGCCCTCGACCGGATGCTCGCCCTGCCCGGCGAGACCAGCAAGGACTGAGGGTCAGACCCGGACGAGACCGTCCGGGCCGACGTGCGGGTTGTGCGCGGTCGGCACCCGCTCGCCCTCCGGGGGCGGCCCGGGCGGCGTGCCGTCGCCGAACGGCCGCCCGCCGAGGTCCTCGCGCCCGTGCGGCTCGGCCCATCCCGACAGGTCCGGCCCCGCGGGGACGACGCCGGTCGGGTTGATGTCGCGGTGGACCTCGTAGTAGTGGCTCTTGACGTGGACGAAGTCCGTCGTGTCGCCGAACCCCGGCGTCTGGAAGAGGTCACGCGCGTACGCCCACAGCACCGGCATCTCGGTGAGCTTCTGCCGGTTGCACTTGAAGTGCCCGTGGTAGACGGCGTCGAAGCGGGCGAGGGTCGTGAACAGCCGGACGTCGGCCTCGGTGATGCTCTCCCCCATGAGGTAGCGCCGGTCGGCGAGTCGCTCCTCGAGCCGGTCCAGCGCCACCCACAGCCGCTCGTAGGCCGCGTCGTACGCCTCCTGGGTGCCGGCGAACCCGCACCGGTAGACCCCGTTGTTGACCTCGGTGTAGACGAAGCGCATCAGCTCGTCCATCTCCTCGCGCAGGGCCTCCGGGTAGAGGTCGGGCGCGCCGTCGCGGTGGTGCTCGCGCCACTGCGTCGACAGGTCGAGGGTCAGCTGGGCGAAGCCGTTGGTCACGACCTCGCCCGTCGGCACGTCGACGACGCAGGGCACGGTGATGCCGCGCGGGTAGCCCGGGAACCGCTTCTCGTAGGCGTCCTTGATCCGGGGGATGCCGAGCACGGGGTCGACGCCACCGGGGTCGAGGTCGAAGGTCCAGCTGTCGGAGTCGTGGGTCGGCCCGCAGATGCCCATCGAGAGCACGTCCTCGAGCCCGAGCAGACGCCGGACGATGATCGCCCGGTTGGCCCACGGACAGGCCCGGGCCACGACGAGCCGGTAGCGCCCGGCCTCGACCGGCCACTCGTGCTCGCCGTCACCGGCGACGGTGATCCGGTCCTCGATGTAGTTCGTGTCGCGCTCGAACGACGCCTCGACGTAGGTTCCCTGGGCCATGGTCCGATCCTGCCTCAGCGGGGCAGCGCGCCGAGCCGGGCGAGCAGGACGGCCTCGGCCACGCAGACGCGCTCGAACTCGCCGAGGTGCAGCGACTCGTTGGCGCCGTGCGCCCGGGCGTCGGGGTCCTCGACCCCGGTGACGAGGATGGCCGCCTCGGGGAACTGCTCGGCGAAGGCCGCGACGAAGGGGATGGACCCGCCGACCCCGATGTCGACCGGCGGCACGCCCCAGGCGTCGGCGAAGGCGGCCCGGGCCTGGTCGTACACCGGACCCTGCGCGTCGGCGGCGAAGCCGAGCCCGCGGTCGTCGAGGTGCACCTCGACCTGCGCGCCCCACGGCGCGTGGGCCTCGAGGTGGGCCTTGAGCAGCGCGTAGGCCTCCATGTCGTCCTCGTCCGGCGCGAGACGCATCGAGATCTTCGCCGACGCGCTCGGGACGAGGGTGTTCGAGGACTCGGCGACCGACGGCGCGTCGATGCCGATCGTCGTGATCGACGGCCGGGTCCAGATGCGCGACAGCAGCGACCCCGACCCGATCGTGGACACCCCGTCGAGCAGGCCGGACTCCTCGCGCAGCCGCGACTCCGGGTAGTCGAGGTCGGCGGCGACGCCCGAGCGCAGCCCCTCAACGGCGACGTCGCCGGCGTCGTCGTGCATCGTCGCCAGCAGGCGCACGAGGGCGGTGATGGCGTCGGGCACCGCGCCACCGAACATCCCCGAGTGGATGCCGTGGTCGAGGGTGCGGACGGTGACGACGACGCGGATCATCCCGCGCAGCGTCGTCGTCAGGGCCGGCTCACCGACCGCCCAGTTCGTCGAGTCGGCGAGGACGATGGCGTCGGCCCGCAGCTTCTCGCCGTGCCGCTCGAGGATGGTCGCGAGCGAGTCGGAGCCGACCTCCTCCTCGCCCTCCACGAAGAGGGTGACCCCGACGGGCAGGTCGTCGCCGTGGGCGCGCAGGGCGGCGACGTGGGCCATGATCCCGGCCTTGTCGTCGGCGGCGCCCCGACCGTAGAGCCGGCCGTCGCGCTCGGTCGGCTCGAACGGCGGGCTGTCCCAGAGCGCGTCGTCGCCGGGCGGCTGCACGTCGTGGTGCGCGTAGAGCATCACGGTGCGCGACCCGGGCGGGCCGTCGCGGTGGCCGATGACCGCCGGGCGCCCGCCCTCGCGGACGATCTCGACGTCGAGGCCCTCGGCGCGCAGCAGGGCCGCGGTGGCCTCGGCGCTCGCCTCGACGTGCGCCTGGTCGAAGGCGTCGAGCGACACCGAGGGGATGCGGGTCAGCGCCTCGAGGTCGGCCCGCACCTGCGGCATGAGCTCGTGGATGCGGTCGCGCAGGGCGCCGGTCTGGTCGTCGGAGAGCACGTCGGTCACGCCTCCGGACCCTACCGACCGCGAAGCGCCGGCAGCGGCGGGGCTCCGGCCGCGACGGGCCACCGCCGGCGAGCACCTACAGTTGGAGGGTGTTCGGACGCAGCAAGACCACCAACGACCAGCTCGCCGACGAGGCGCTGACCCCGGCGCGCGAGGGGGCGAAGAACCGCCCCACGCCCAAGCGCCGCGACCAGCAGGCCGCCCGTCGCCAGCCGCTCGTCGTCGCCGACCGCAAGGAGGCCAAGCAAATCGAGCGGCAGAAGCGCCGCGAGCAGCTGGCCCGCACGCGCAAGGCCCTCGAGACCGGCGACGAGGCCGGCCTGCCCCCGCGCGACAAGGGTCCGGTCCGCCGCTACATCCGCGACTACGTCGACGCCCGGCGCAACCTCGGCGAGTTCCTCCTGCCGATCATGCTCATCGTCCTCGCGCTCTCGCTCGTGCGGCAGCAGACGATCTTCACGATCAGCGTGGCCCTCACCTGGGCCTCGGTGCTCGCCGTCGTCGTCGACAGCGTCCTCATGTGGCGTGGCCTCAAGAAGCGGATCGTCGCGAAGTTCGGGGCCGACGCCCTCCCCCGCGGCGCCGTCGCCTACGCCGTGATGCGGGTCTTCCAGCTGCGCCGGCAGCGGATGCCCAAGCCGCAGGTCGCCCGCGGCCAGTACCCCTCCTGAGCCGGCCCGCCGGCTCGCCTCAGGGCGCCGCCTCGAGGCTCATCGGCCCGTAGACCACGGTGCCGTCGCGATACAGGGTCACCGACGCGACCCCGGCGTCGGCGAGCTCGTGCCACACCTCGCCGAACCAGCTCTCCGCGTCGGACTGGGTCGGGAAGGCCGTCGTCGTCGTCGGCTCCCCGGCGACCTCCGCGCCGCCGGCGTCGGCGAAGGTCCAGGTCCACTGCTCGCTCACGACGACCGCACCCCCGCCTCGACGAACGGCGGCTTGGTGACGGTGGCCGGGACGTCGCGCCCGCGGACGTCGACGACGACCTCGTCACCGAGGGTGACCGACCGGTCGAGCAGGGCCAGGGCGATGCCCTGCTTGCGGGTCGGCGAGAAGGTGCCCGAGGTGACCTCGCCGACGACCGCCCCGGAGGCGTCGCGCACCGCGCAGTGCGAGCGCGGGATGCCGCGCCCGGTGACGACGAGGCCGCGCATCAGCGGCGACTCCTTCGCCGCGCGCTGCGCCGTGAGCGTCTCCTTGCCCCAGAAGCCCTCCTTGTCCCAGCCGACCGCCCAGGCCGCTCCGGCCATGACGGGCGTGATGTCGAGGGACAGGTCGTTGCCGTGCAGTGGGTAGCCCATCTCGGTGCGCAGCGTGTCGCGGGCCCCGAGCCCGGCGGGCAGGCCCCCCTCCTCGGCGACCGCCGCGGCGAGGGCGTCCCAGACCGAGCCGGTGACGTCCCACGCGGGCACGATCTCGTAGCCGCGCTCACCCGTGTACCCGGTGCGGCAGACGATGACCGGCAGGCCGTCCCACTCGGTCTCGACGAAGCTCATGTAGTCGTGGTCGACCGGCAGGCCGAGGCGGGTGAGCACCTCGTCCGAGCGCGGGCCCTGCACGGCGAGGACCCCGTACGAGTCGTGGAGGTCCTCGACGACGACGCCCTCGGGCGCGGCGGCCGCGAGCAGCTCGACGACCCGGGCGGTGTTGGCCGCGTTGGGGATGAGGAAGACGTCCTCGTCGCCGCGCAGGTACTGGATGAGGTCGTCGACGACGCCCCCGGACTCGGTGCAGCACATCGTGTACTGGGCCTGGCCCGGACCGATGCGGCGCAGGTCGTTGGTGAGGCAGGCGTTGACGAAGTCGGCGGCGCCGGGGCCGGAGACCCGGGCCTTGCCGAGGTGCGAGACGTCGAAGAGGCCGACCCGCTCGCGGACGGCCGTGTGCTCGGCGACGACCCCGCCGCCCGGGTACTCGATCGGCATCGACCACCCCCCGAAGTCGGCCATCTTGGCGCCCAGCGCCACGTGCCGGTCGTGGATCGGCGAGTGCTTGAGGTCGGTCATGGTGGGCACGTTACCGCGCCCCCGGGAGGCCCCCGGCGCCCCGGATAGTCTGCCGGCATGACATCACTGACCGTGACGACCAAGACCTCCGCAGACCTGCCCGTCGACGCCCTCGTCGTCGGCTCGGTGCGCACCCCGGACGGTGCCGACCTCGCCACCGGGCACGGGCTGCCCCGCAAGGCGGTCGTGCACCTCCAGGCCGTGCTCGCCGACCTCGAGGCCACGGGACGCGCGGACGAGGTGCACCGCGTCGTCGCCGTCCCCGGGGTCAAGGCCACCTCGGTCGTCGTCACCGGCCTCGGCGACGGCGACGCCCGCCGCACCGCCTTCGACCACACCGTCCTGCGCGAGGCCGCGGCCGCGGCGCTGCGCGCGGTCCGCACGAAGAAGAGCGTGGCCGTGGCCCTGCCGACCCCCGACGTCGAGAGCGTCTCCGCCGTCGCCGACGGCGCGTGGTCGGGCACGTACGTCTACGACAAGGCCGCCCCGCTGGCCGGCCGCCGGGGCCGCGGCGCCGCGACCAAGCCCGCCGCCGGCCCGAAGGTCACCGTCGTCTCGGGCGCCGGGCAGCCGCGCGCGGTCAAGGAGGCCGTCGCCCGCGCCGCCACCGTGGGCGCCGCCCGCGACTGGGCGCGCGACCTCGTCAACACCCCGCCGAACCTGCTCTTCCCCCAGTCCTTCGTCGAGGCGGTCCGCAAGCGGGTCGCCGACTCCCCCGCCAAGGTCACCGTGTCCGTGCTCGACGAGAAGGCGCTGCTCAAGGGCGGCTTCGGCGGCATCACCGGCGTCGGCCAGGGCTCGGTCAACCCGCCGCGCATCGTCACGATGTCGTACTCCCCGTCCGGCGCCAAGGGCTCGGTCGCCCTCGTCGGCAAGGGCATCACCTTCGACTCCGGCGGCCTCAACCTCAAGCCGAGCAGCGGCATGGTGACGATGAAGTCCGACATGGCCGGCGCCGCCGCCGTCGCCGCGGCCGTCGTGGCCGCCGCCGAGCTCGGGGGCCCGGTCGCCGTCACCGGCTACCTCTGCCTCGCCGAGAACATGCCCGGCGGCACCGCCCAGCGCCCCAGCGACGTCGTCGTCATGCGTGACGGCACGAGCGTCGAGATCCTCGACACCGATGCCGAGGGGCGGATGGTGCTCGGCGACGGGATCTGCCTCGCGAGCGAGAAGAAGCCCGACTGGATCGTCGACATCGCCACCCTCACCGGCGCCCAGATGATCGCCCTCGGCGACGACATCGCCGGGGTCATGGGCAACGACGACGACTTCCGGGCGAGCGTGGTCGCGGCGGCCGACGCGGCCGGCGAGGGCGCCTGGCCGATGCCCCTCCCCGTCGCGCTGCGGGCCAAGCTCGAGACGCCCACCGCCGACATCGCCCACAAGGGCGACCGCGCCGGCGGCATGCTCACCGCCGGTCTCTTCCTCCAGGAGTTCGTCGGCGAGGGCATCCCGTGGGCCCACGTCGACATCGCCGGCCCGTCGTTCAACGAGAAGGGCCCCAAGGGCCGGACGCCCAAGGGCGGCACCGGTTTCGGGGTCTCCACCCTCGTCACGCTCGTCGAGGGGCACCGCCCGCGCCGCTGACCGCGCAGACGACGGCGGGCACCCCGGGTGGGGTGCCCGCCGTCGTCGCGTGCGGGGTCGCTCAGCCGCTCTTGCGGCGGAACATCTGCTGGCGGGCGCTCGTCTCGGGCCCGTGCGCGTGGTCGACCTTGCCGTGCTCGGCCTGGTCGGAGACGTCGGTGCCGCCGTGAGCCTGCTTCTTCTCCAGCGCGGCCTTGAACCGGGCCTTGACGTCGTCGGGCACGGCGGCGCGGGGTCGGTCCTTGGAGCTCATGGGTGCGGTCCTTCCGTCGGCGGGGATCGTGCCCCCACGCTCGCACGCGCGGCGGCCGGCGGCCACCGCTTTGTCGGTCAGGTGCGTCCGTCGCGGCGCTGGCGGGTGGTCCAGGCGCGCATCCGGGCCGGGTACCCGGTGAGGTTGACGTCGTAGACCGGGACGTCGAGCCCGCGCGCGACGTCGAAGGCCTGGGGACGGGACGGCAGGGCCCGGCGGGTCCACTCGCCGTCGTGCGCGATGAGGACGACGGTCGTGGCCGTGACGTTGGTGGCCGGCTCGACGTAGGCCTCGACCCCCCGGCGGCTGCGCGCGAACTCGGCCAGGTGCGTGCGCGCGCTCGCGAGGTCGCTGCCGTCGTGCGGCGTCGCCTTCCGGCCACGGCCACGTCTCCACCACGCCATGCGCACACGATAAGGGCTCGCCCTGCGGACCTCCGGCGTCCGCCGCGCGACGCGACCTCGTGCCGGGTCCTCGGGAGTGACAGGATGCGGGGCAGCGTCGGCGCCCACCACCCGCGGTGCGCCGCGCACGACCCGCCACCGCGAGAGGGAGCAGCACCGGATGCCGGCCACCGCCGAAGCCACCCACGACGTCGTCGTCCTCGGAGGAGGGAGCGGGGGCTACGCGTGTGCGCTGCGCGCCGCCGAGCTCGGCCTCTCCGTCGTCCTCGTCGAGAAGGACCTCCTCGGAGGGACCTGCCTGCACCGCGGCTGCATCCCGACCAAGGCGCTGCTGCACGCCGCCGAGGTCGCCGACGCGGCGCGCGAGGCGGGCCGCTTCGGCGTGCGCGCCAGCCTCGAGGGCATCGACATGCCCGGCGTCCGCTCCTACCGCGAGGGCGTCGTCGCGCGGCTGCACAAGGGTCTCCAGGGGCTCGTCAAGGCGCGCAAGGTCGAGTACGTCGAGGGCGAGGGCCGGCTCGACGGCCCCGGCACCGTCGTCGTCGGCGACCGCCGGCTCGTCGGGCGCCACGTCGTCCTCGCCACCGGCTCGTACGCCCGGACGCTGCCCGGCCTCGAGGTCGGCGGTCGGGTCATGACCAGCGACCAGGCGCTCGGCCTCGACGAGGTGCCGAGCCGCGTCGTCGTGCTCGGCGGCGGGGTCATCGGCGTCGAGTTCGCCTCCGTCCTGCGCTCGTTCGGCTCCGAGGTCACCGTCGTCGAGGCGCTGCCGCGGCTCGTGGCGGCCGAGGACCCGGCGTCGTCCACGGCGCTCGAGCGGGCCTTCCGCAAGCGCGGGATCACGGTGCGCACGGGCGCCCGGTTCGCCGCGGCGCAGGACGGTCCCGACGCCGTCACCGTGCGCCTCGAGGACGGCACCGAGCTCGAGGCCGACCTCCTGCTCGTCGCCGTCGGCCGCGGGCCGGTCACCGACGGGCTCGGCTACGAGGAGGCCGGCGTCCGGCTCGAGCGCGGGTTCGTCGTGCCCGACGGCCCGTGCCGCACCGGCGTCGAGAACCTCTGGGCCGTCGGCGACATCGTCCCCGGGCTCCAGCTCGCCCACCGCGGCTTCGCCCAGGGCATCTACGTCGCAGAGTGCATCGCCGGGCTCGACCCCGCGCCGGTCGACGAGGCGACCATCCCCCGCGTCACGTACTGCGACCCCGAGGTCGCCTCCGTCGGCCTCACCGAGGACCAGGCCCGCGAGGTGCACGGGGACGCGGTCGAGGCCTACGAGTACAACCTCGGTGGCAACGGCAAGAGCCAGATCCTCGGCACGCAGGGCTTCGTCAAGCTCGTCCGCGTCGTCGACGGCCCGGTCGTCGGCGTCCACATGGTCGGCTCGCGGATGGGAGAGCAGGTCGGCGAGGCCCAGCTGATCGTCGGCTGGGAGGCGCACCCCGACGACGTCTCGCCGTTCGTCCACGCCCACCCGACCCAGAACGAAGCGCTCGGCGAGGCCCACCTGGCGCTCGCCGGCAAGCCGCTCCACGCACACAACTAGAGTGATGACCGCCACCGCCCACGAAGGAGAGCACCACTGATGTCCGAACGTGTACAGATGCCCGCACTCGGCGAGTCCGTCACCGAGGGGACCGTGACGCGGTGGCTCAAGAGTGTCGGCGACGAGGTCGCGGTCGACGAGCCGCTCCTCGAGGTCTCCACGGACAAGGTCGACACCGAGATCCCGTCCCCCGTCGCCGGGGTGCTCCAGGAGATCCTCGTCGAGGAGGACGACACCGTCCCCGTCGGCGCCGACCTCGCCGTCATCGGTGACGGCGCGGCCCCCGAGGGCGGCTCCGGTGGCGGCGAGTCCGCCCCGGCCGAGTCGTCCGGCGACGAGGGCCCGGCCGACGAGGTGCAGGACCCCGCGGACGCCGGCGCCGTCGCCGAGGCCGGTGACGAGGGCGGTCAGGAGCCCGCCGAGCCGCAGGCCGACGAGTCGTCGAGCGCCTCCGCGTCTGACGAGAACGCTTCGGGCAGTGGCGAGTCCGGTGGCTCGGACGACTCCGACTCCGGTGGCTCGGGCGGCTCCGGCGAGGGCACGACCGTGCAGATGCCGGCGCTCGGCGAGTCCGTCACCGAGGGCACGGTCACCCGCTGGCTGAAGTCCGAGGGCGACGAGGTCGCGGTCGACGAGCCCCTCCTCGAGGTCTCCACCGACAAGGTCGACACCGAGATCCCGTCCCCCGTCGCGGGCACGCTGAGCAAGATCCTCGTCCAGGAGGACGAGACCGTGCCGGTCGGCGCCGACCTCGCGGTCGTCGGCGGGTCCGGCGGCGGCAGCGCACCGGCCGCCCCGGCCGAGGAGAAGCAGCCCGAGCCCGAGCCGGAGCAGCCGGCCGCCGAGGAGAAGGCCCCCGAGCCCGAGCCCGAGCCGGAGCAGCCCGCCGCCGAGGAGAAGGCGCCCGAGCCGGCCCCCGCGCAGGAGGCTGCCCCACAGCAGGTCCCCGACGCCGCCGCCGCGCAGGCCGACGACGCCCCGGCGCCCTCGTCGTCCACCGCCCCCTCGTCCTCGGCCGGCGGGTCCGACGACGCCAGCGCCTACGTCACGCCGCTCGTGCGCAAGCTCGCGGCCGACCACGGCATCGACCTCGCCACGCTCACCGGCAGCGGCATCGGCGGGCGCATCCGCAAGCAGGACGTCCTCGCCGCCGCGGAGGCGCAGAAGGCCCCCGAGCCCGAGCCGCAGGCCGCGGCCGCCGCTCCCTCGGCCCCGCAGGCGTCGGCCCCGGCCGCCACCACGAAGGCCCCGGTCGACACCAGCCTGCGCGGCACGACCCAGCCGATGTCGCGGCTGCGCAAGACGATCGCCCGCCGGATGGTCGAGTCGCTCCAGGTCTCGGCGCAGCTGACGACGGTCGTCGAGGTCGACGTCACCCGCATCGCGCGGCTGCGCGACCGGGCGAAGAACGACTTCGCGCAGCGCGAGGGCACCAAGCTGAGCTTCCTGCCCTTCTTCGCGCTCGCCGCGGTCGAGGCCCTCAAGGCCCACCCGACCGTCAACGCGAGCATCGAGGACGACGCGGTCACCTACCACGGCACCGAGAACCTCGGGATGGCGGTCGACACCGAGAAGGGGCTCATCGTCCCGGTCCTCAAGAACGCCGGCGACCTCAACATCGCGGGCCTGGCCCGCGGCATCGCCGACCTCGCGGACCGCACGCGGAGCAACAAGATCATGCCGGACGACCTCGCCGGCGGGACCTTCACCATCACGAACACCGGCTCGCGCGGGGCGCTCTTCGACACGCCGATCATCAACCAGCCGCAGGTCGGGATCCTCGGCACCGGGGCGGTCGTCAAGCGCCCCGTCGTCGTGACGGCCGAGGACGGCGGCGAGACGATCGCCATCCGCTCGATGGTCTACCTCGCCCTGTCCTACGACCACCGCATCGTCGACGGCGCCGACGCCGCGCGGTTCCTCACGACGATGAAGCAGCGCCTCGAGGAAGGGGCGTTCGAGGCCGACCTCGGCCTCTGACGGCCCCCGCACCGTGGCCCGCATCGCCGTCACCGGCTCGTCCGGCCTCATCGGCACCGCTCTCGTCGCCGCGCTCCGGGAGCGCGGCGACGAGGTGCTGCGCCTCGTCCGCCGGGCACCGTCGGCGGCCGACGAGGTGCGGTGGGACCCGGCGTCCCGGCACCTCGACCCGGCCGTGCTCGACGGGGTCGACGGTGTCGTCAACCTCGCGGGCGCCGGGGTCGGCGACAAGCGGTGGACGCCCTCGTACAAGCGCGAGATCCTCGCGTCGCGTACCGACGCGACGACGGCGGTGGCGCTGGCCGTGGCCGCCGCCGACCACCCCGTGCGGCTCGTCTCGGGGTCGGCGGTCGGCTTCTACGGCGACCGGGGCGACGAAGAGCTCACCGAGGCCAGTCCGGCGGGGACCGGTTTCCTCGCCGACGTCGTGCACGCGTGGGAGGCCGCGGCCCGGCCCGCGGTCGACGCCGGGGCGTCGGTGGCCTTCGTGCGCACCGGCATCGTCATGGCCCGTGACGGGGGTGCGATGGCCCCGCTGCTGCGCCTGGCCCGGCTCGGCCTCGGTGGGCCGCTCGGCCGGGGTCGCCAGTTCTGGCCGTGGATCACCCTCCCCGACGAGGTCGGCGCGCTGCTGCACCTCCTCGACCATCCTGAGGTCACCGGTCCGGTGAACCTCGCGGCCCCGGCGCCGGCGCGGCAGAAGGACGTCGCGGCCGCCGTCGGCCGGGCCCTCGGCCGCCCGGCCCTGCTGCCGGCCCCCTCCCCCGCACTGCGCCTCGTCGTCGGCGAGTTCGCCGGCGAGATCCTCGGGAGCCAGCGCATCGTCGGGCACGTCCTGCACGACAGCGGCTACCCGTTCGTGCACGCCGACCTCGACGCCGCGGCCCGCTGGGTCGTCGGCTGACCCGACCCTGCCGGCGGTCCCGCCCGGGCCCCTCACCCCGGACGGATCCCCGAGACCCGCCACCCGTCGGGCGTGCGCCGGAGGTCGACGAGCACCGGTTCGCCCGCCGACGCCGTGCGGGTCCGGGGCGCACCGCTCCCCTCGACGCGATAGGCGCCGGTGCCGATGCGGGCCCGCAGGACGGCGGAGTCCCTGCCGGCCGTGACCGCCCGGACCCCCGAGACGTCGTACGCGAGGCCGGCGTACCGGAGCCCGCCGGCCGCGAGGCGGCCGACGGCCGCGCGGTCGAACGCCGCCAGCGGACCGTCGGCGACCTCGGCCCCGGCGAGGTGACGGACGTCGCCCTCGCGGAAGGCCCGGGCCCGGGCGTCGGCGAGCACCTCGAGCAGCTCCGCGGCCCGCTCGGCCGGCGCCTGCGGGTCGGCCCGTGGGTCGGCGACCTGGTGGGCGGGCTCGTCCACCGGAGGGCTCGCGGACGACGGGGCGGGCCGCGGTGCCGCACGGGCCGGCTCGTCGCGCAGCGCGGAGGACCCGAGGACCGCGAGCAGCACGACGAGCGCCGTCGCCAGCAGACCAGCGGCCACCGGCCGCCACTGCGCGAGCCGGGCTCGTCTCCGCGGACGGGCTGCCGGCGGACGGTGCCGGCCCCCGGCCGGGCGGTCGCCGGCCACGGGCGCGGAGGGCGGCCGGCCGGCCGCGGCGCGCAGCCGGTAGGTGACCGCGCTGACGTCGTCGTCGCCCGCGACGAGGTGGAGCGGTTCGGGCTCGGCCGCCCCGAAGAGCAGCCAGGCGAGCTCGTCGGCGTCGGGCCGCTCGTCGGCCAGCGGGTGCACGGCCGCCTCGATCGCGGCGACGAGCGCCTCGGACCCCGTCCCGGCGCGGCACACCGACGCGAGGCCCGGCCGCAGCCCGGGGGCACCGGGCACCTCCCCCGCGAGGCAGAGCCACCCGAGCGCCCCGAGCGCGTAGACGTCGGAGGCCGCCGAGGGCTCGGCGCCCATGAGCACCTCGGGGGCGAGGTGCCCCGGGGTGCCCCACACGGCAGTCGGCGCCTCGCCGAGCACCCGGCCCACCCCGAGGTCGGCGAGCACCGGGCGCCCGTCGAGGTCGAGCAGGACGTTGCCCGGGGAGACGTCGCCGTGGACGACCCCTGCCGCGTGCAGCCGCCCGAGTGCGCCGGCGAGCGGCGCGAGCACCGTGACCACCTCGCCCGGGCCGAGGTGGCCTCGGGCCCGCACGAGCGCGGCGAGGCTGCCCCCGCGCATCAGCGGCATGACGAGCGCGACGCGGCCGTCGGGCAGCGCGGTGCACGCCTCGACCCCCAGCACGTGCTCGGAGGCGACCCGGCAGGCCACGGACGCCTCGCGCACGGCCGCCTCGGCGGCATCGGCGTCGCCCCCGGCGACCTTGACGGCGACCGGACGCGACCCCGCGAGGAGCACCCCCTCCCACACCTCACCCGACGAGCCCCGCCCGAGGAGCGCCCCCAGCTCGACACCGGGGACCTGCGGCGGGCTCGTCGTCTCCATCACCCCACCCTGCCCGCGACCGCGGAGGCCGCCGCGAGGTTTTCCACAGCCCCTCGTAGGGTGGCGGACGTGACGACCGACCAGCCGACGATCCTCGCCACGTCCGGCGGCTACCGCCCCGGCCACCGCACCTGGCTCGAGTTCGACGCCCTCGTCCATCACGCAGTCGATCTGTCCGGCGTGCACGGGCGGCGACCCCGGGTCACGGTCGTGGGCACCGCCTCCGGTGACCCCGAGGCGTACTCGTTCCGTGCCCTCGAGGCGGGGCGCGTCGCGGGCTTCGACGCGAGCGTCCTCTCGCTCTTCCCGATGCCGAACCTCGAGGACCCCGCCGCGCACCTCCTCGAGCAGGACGTCGTCTGGGTGAACGGCGGCTCGGTGGCCAACCTCCTCGCCGTCTGGGACGCCCACGACCTGCGTCCCGCGATGCGCGCCGCCTGGGAGGCCGGCGTCGTCCTCGCCGGCGTCTCCGCCGGGTCCATCTGCTGGTACCTCGGCGGCACGACCGACTCCTTCGGCCCGGAGCTGCGGGCGGTGACCAACGGGCTCGGGTTGCTCCCGTACGGCAACGGGGTGCACTACGACTCGGAGGCGCGGCGGCGCCCGCTCGTGCACCGACTGGTCGCCGACGGCACGCTGCCGGAGACGCACTGCACGGACGACGGCGTCGGCCTCGTCTACCGGGGAACGGCGCTCGTCGAAGCCGTCTCCGAGCGGGACGGCGCCGCCGCCCACGTCGTCACGCGCGACGGTGACGGCGCCCGCGAGGAGCGGCTCGAACCCCGTCGGCTCACCTCTCCCTGAGGCCGATCCGGCTCAGCGCGCCGGGGTGACGACCGTGACGACGCGCCCCTGCGCGGCCGAGGCCCGCGCGGCGTCGACCACCGCGAGGGTGTGGACCGCGTCCCACGGGTCGACGGGCATCGCGGCCTGCGGGTCCGGCGCACGCAGGGCGGCGGCCACCGCGCGGTAGAGGTCGGCCTGCGACGAGACCGCCCGGGCGACCGGTTCGCGCTCGGTCCCGCGGTACAGCCAGCCTGACTGTGCCGCACCGGCATCCGCCTGCGCGCTCCAGACGTGCTCCTCCCCCTCGAAGTCGGCGAGCACGTACGCGCCCGTCGTCCCGAGGAGGCGGACCCGTGGTCCGGGCGCCGCGGCCACCGAGCTCGCCGCCAGGTGCGACACCACACCCCCGTCGTGGGTGCAGACGAGGAAGGCGTCGTCCTCGGCCGTCGTCGTCCGGGCCGCCACGGTCGCGAACACCGTCCCCACCGGACCGAACAGCTGCACCGCGGCGTCGACGAGGTGGGTGTGCAGGTCGAGGAGCAGCCCTCCGCCCTCGGTGGCCGGCAGGGTCTCGCGCCAGCGCTCCTTCGGCACCGGGCGCCATCTCTCCCAGCGCATCTCGTAGCGGAACGGCTCGCCGACCAGGCCCTCGGCGACGACCCGAGCCACCGTCGCCTGCTCGGCGTCGTACCGGCGGTTCTGGAAGACGGTCAGCGGGACGCCGGCCGCCGCCGCGTACCGCACCACCTCCGCGGCCGACGGGGCGTCGAGGGCCAGCGGCTTGTCGACGACGCACGGCAGCCCGGCGTCGACGACCTGCCGCACCTGGCCGGCGTGGCCGCCGCTCGGCGTGGCGAGCACGACGAGGTCGAGCCCGTCGACCATCAGGAGCTCACCGAGCCCGTCGACCACCTCCACCCCGGGCAGGTCGGACCGCGCTGCGGCGGAACGCTGCTCGTCACGGGTCGACACCGCCACGACGTCGAGGCCGGCCTCGAGCAGCCGCGGGGTGTGGATGTCGCGGCCGGCGAACCCGTACCCGGCGAGGCCGACACGCGTCACGCAGGGCGCCCCCCGTCGGCCGGCTCCTCGGCGGGAGGGTGGACCCCCGCCGCGTGGTGACCCGGACCGGACCGCCCGCCGTCGGCGACGAGCCGCGAGGGCCACCACACCCGGGGGCCGATGTCGTGGGCGAGCGCCGGCACGAGGAGGGAGCGGACGACGAAGGTGTCGAGCAGCACACCGAACCCGACGATGAAGGCGATCTGCACGAGGAACTGGATGGGGAGCACCGAGAGCGCCGAGAAGGTCGCCGCGAGGACGATGCCCGCGCTCGTGATGACTCCACCGGTGACCGCGAGCCCGACGAGCACGCCCGGTCTCGTGCCGCGGACGAGCGCCTCCTCGCGCACGCGCGTCATGAGGAAGATCGAGTAGTCGATGCCGAGCGCGACGAGGAACACGAAGCCGTACAACGGGATCGACGGGTCGCCGCCGGTGAAGCCGAGGACGTGGTCGAAGACCAGGGCCGAGATGCCGATCGTCGCGGCGAACGACACGACGTTGCCGACGACGAGCACGAGGGGCGCGAGGAGCGAGCGCAGCAGCAGCGCGAGCACGACGAAGATCACCGCGAGGATGGTCGGCACGATGACCTTGAGGTCGCGGCTGCTGGCGTCGAGGACGTCGAGGTTCGTCGCGGCGTTGCCGCCCACGAGGGCGTCGGGGCTCACCTCGTCCAGCGCCTCGCGCAGCCGGCGCACGGTGTCCTCCGCGCCCTCGCTGTCGGCGGCGTCCTTCGTCGTGGCCTGGACGAGCACCTGCCCGTCGACAACCTTCGGCGGCTGCGCCGGCTGCCCCTGCTGCGGCGGGGTCAGCCCGAGGTAGGCCGACTCGATGCCG
This sequence comes from Phycicoccus sonneratiae, assembly GCF_016887965.1. Taxonomy (GTDB): domain Bacteria; phylum Actinomycetota; class Actinomycetes; order Actinomycetales; family Dermatophilaceae; genus Phycicoccus; species Phycicoccus sonneratiae. The sequence goes on along the minus strand of NZ_JAFDVD010000026.1, from coordinate 705 downwards.
CGGTCCTCCTCGACGACGGCCAGCGCCTGCTCGGCCTGCGCCTCGGGCACGACGAGCTGGAGCGGCTGCGCTGCACCACCCGGGAAGTGCCTCCCGAGCACCTCCTGGGCCGTGATCGAGTCGACGTCGGTGAGGAAGGTCTCCTCGATGGTCGCGCCGCTCGCCTTGAACGACGGCACGAACGCGGCGGCCGCGAGCAGGGCCACGAGCGTGAGCACCCACGTACGGCGCGGGTGCGTGCCGACCGTCCGCGCGACCCGGCCCCACAGCCCGCGCCGGGACTCAACGACGTCCTCGGCGTGCTCGTGGTCGACCTTGGGGGCGAACGGCCAGAAGATCGTGCGCCCGAAGAGCAGGAGCACGGCGGGCAGGAAGGTGACCGAGGCCAGCAGTGCACCGGCGATGCCGAGGGCACCGACCGGCCCGAGCCCGGAGGTGCTGCGCAGCTCGGCGAGCAGGAGGCAGAGCAGGCCGAGGATGACGGTGGCCGCCGAGGCCCCGACCGGCTCGATCGCCCCGCGCCAGGCCCGCTTGAGCGCCTCCCACGAGCTGTGCTCGTCGTGCAGTGCCTCCTTGAACCGACTGACTGTGAGGATCGACAGCGCAGCCTGATGGTGCTGGGCTGTGGTCGACCGCCTCGGGTGTGACCCTCCGACTGACTGGCTTCGTGCCTTGGCCGCGACTTGTCCGCTCGGGGTGGTCGGC
>NZ_JAFDVD010000025.1 GCF_016887965.1 Phycicoccus sonneratiae | reverse complement strand
CCTCGACCCGAGCCTGTGGATGACGCCAACGCGACGGCGGCCCCGAGCACCAGAGTGGTCGGGTGGCCCGGCCTCCGCTCCCCGTCGAGCTCGCGGCCGGGCCGTTCACCGTCGCCCGGGCGCGGGCCGCCGGCCTGCGCGCCTGCGACCTGCGCGGGCGCGGCCTGCATCGCCCGACCCATGCGGTGCGCGTGCTCGCGGAGCCCTTCACGGTCGGTGACCGCGCAGCCGCCTGGTCGGCGGGCCTGCCCGCGGATGCCGTCTTCTCCCACCGGACGGCCGCCGTGCTGCTCGGCCTCCCCCTGCCGGCACCGCTCGAGAGCGACCCGGTCCTCGACGTGATGCGCCCGTCCGACCGCACCCCGACCCGGCGGCGGGGGTGTCGCGGGCACCGGGGTCTGGAGACACGCCGCGTGGTGCTGGTCGACGGCCTGCGGGTGACGAGCCCCGAGGACACCTGGTGCGACCTCGGTGACCTCGTCGGGCACGGGCTCGACGTCGACGACCTCGTGGTGGTGGCCGACGCCGTCCTGGCCCGGTCCGGTCGCGACGCGATCGGCACCCTGCGGGCGACGCTCGACGCGCGGGTGCGCCCCCGCGGCGCGTCGGCGCTCGCGCAGGCCCTGGGGCTGGCGCGCCCGGGGGTCCGCTCCCCACGCGAGTCGCGGGCGCGGCTGATGTTCGTCCGGGCCGGGTTCCCCGAGCCCGAGGTGAACGCCGTCGTCACCGACCGCGCCGGCGGATGGCTCCTCGAGGGCGACCTCGTGTGGCGCGAGCAGCGCGTCGTCGGCGAGTACCAGGGAGCGGTGCACGCCAGCCGGCGCCGCCGCAGCGCCGACGCGCACCGCAGCGGCCTCGCGCGCGACGAGGGCTGGACCCTCCTCGAGCTGTGGTCCGAGGACCTCGACGCCGGTCCCCGTCGGCGCACCACGCTGCTGCGGTTCGCCCGCGCCCTCGGGCTCGACCCCCGGGTGCTGCACCTCGGGTAGGCGGGCGACGCCACCTCACGACGAGCAAACCCGTCCTCCCGCGGACGAGGTCGCGCGACATGCGCACGACCGGGCCCCCCCCACCGCCGGTCGCCCGACCACGCCCCCGGGGGCGCGCCCCGCGCG
>NZ_JAFDVD010000024.1 GCF_016887965.1 Phycicoccus sonneratiae | reverse complement strand
CCCCCAACCCCCCCCCCCCCCGGGGGGGGGCGGCCCCCCCCCCCCCCCCCGGGCCCCCCCCCCCCCCGCCCCCCCCCCCCTCGACCCGGGAGGCGCTCCCGGAGCGAGGGTCAGGCGGTGTCGACGATCGTCGTCGTCACCTCGGTGACCGAGGGGCGACGCGGCGTCGACGAGAAGCCGAACCGGCACGGCGGGTCCACGGGCGCGAGGGCCCCGAGGTCGACCCCGTCGAAGCGGCCGGTCATCCCGGTGACCGCCCGCACGTCGGTGGCGCCGTAGTACTCGCGGCGTCCGGCGCGGGCCACGCCGCGGGTCCGGACCCCGCGCAGCGCCACCCGCGCCACCGGGTCGGCGAGGGTCGCGAAGGCCGGGCTCGTGGCGAGGGCCGGCGGCACGACGCGCAGCAGCCGGCCGAGCCCCGTCCGCTCCCCGACGTCGAGGGTCAGCGACAACGACGGCGAGCTCGACCCCCACGAGCGCACCCACGCGTCGCCGTCGGCCCACCCGGCGTGCACCTCGACCGGCTCGAGGCGCACCTCGTCGAAGGTGTACGTCGTCGAGACGAGCTCGGCCACCTCGTCGGTCGGGGCCAGCAGCACCCGGTGCCCGTCGGCCGTCTCGACCATCGCGTCGGCGAAGGCGCCGAACGGTGACTCCAGCCACCAGCCGACGACCACCCGGACCCCCGACGACGAGCCCACGCCGGCGATCCGGCCCCGGAACCTGCGACGTGCCCTCACCCGCCCATCATCCCGGTTAGGGTCCGGGCATGGCAGCGACGCCACCACCCTCGACGGGGACCGCCCTCCCCGCGTCCGCGCGCCGCGGCTACGGGCTCGGGTCGGTGGCCACGGGCTCGTTCGGCACGGTGCCCGGCCTGCTGCTCCTGCCCTACCTCACCGACCGGCTCGGGGTCGGCGCCGGCCTCGCCGGCCTCGTCGTCTTCCTCCCCAAGGCGTGGGACGTGCTGCTCAACCCGGTCGCCGGGCGGGTCAGCGACCGGTCCGAGCACCCCGCCGGGCGGCGCCGGCCGTTCCTCCTGCGCGCCGGCCTCGCGCTCGCCGTCGCGTTCGTCCTCCTCTTCTCGGGCCCGACGTCGCCGACCGGGCTCGCCACCGCGTGGGTCGTCGTCCTCTTCCTCGCCTGCGCGACGGCGTACGCGTTCTTCCAGGTGCCGTACGTCGCGATGCCCGCCGAGATGACCGACGACTACGACGAGCGCACCCGCCTCATGACCTGGCGCGTGGCCGTCCTGGCGCTGGCCATCCTCGTGAGCGGCGGCCTGTCCCCGGCGGTCCGCGACGCCCTCGGCCCGACGTGGGGCTACCGCGGCGTGGGCCTCTTCGTCGGCGTGCTCATCGTCGTCGGCACGGTCGGCGCGTGGTGGGGGACCCGCCGCGCCCCGATGAGCCGGGCGGCGACCGCGGGCGGCAGCCTGCGCGACCAGCTGCGCGTCGTCGCCGCGTCGGCCGACTTCCGGACCCTGCTCGCGGTGTTCGTGCTCCAGGCCCTCGCGACGGGGACGATGCTCGCCGGCGTCGACTACGTCGCCCGCGTCCTGCTCGGTCGCCCGGGCGCCTCCACGATCCTCTTCGTCTGCTTCGTCGGCCCGGCCCTGCTCGTCACGCCACTCTGGCAGCGCGTCGGGGAGCGGTACGGCAAGCGCACGGGCTACGTCTGGGGGTCGGTGCTCCTCGGGGTCGGCGCCCTCGCCACCCTCCTCGCGACCCGGGCCGGCGCCGGCGCCACCGCCGTCACGGTGGGGGTCGTCGGGGTGGGCTACGCCGCGTGCCAGATGTTCCCGCTGGCGATGCTCCCCGACGTCGCGGCCGCCGACACCGCCCGCACCGGGGAGGACCGGGCCGGTACCTACACCGGCGTCTGGACCGCGGGCGAGACGCTCGGCCTGGCGCTCGGACCGTTCGTGTACGCCGGCGTGCTGGCCCTCGGCGGGTACGTCTCGTCCACCGATGCCGCTGCCGCGCAGCCCGACTCGGCGCGCACCGCGATCGCTCTCGGCTTCACCGTGCTCCCTGCCCTGCTCGTCGGCGCCTCACTCGTCGTGCTGCGCCGGTACCGCCTCGACCCGGAGGTCCACCGATGACCCACGACGCCGGCCCGTCCGCCGGGAGCGTCCTCGCCGAGCTGCGCGCCCTCCAGGCCGGCGACCTGCCGACCCACGGGGGGCGCACCCTCGCCTACGTCTACGACTCCGGTCTCGCCGAGGCCGACTCGCTCGGGCGCGAGGCGCTGGCGATGTTCGCCTCCTCGAACGGGTTGGACCCCACCGCCTTTCCGTCCCTCCAGCGGATGGAGAACGACCTCGTCGCCCTCGCCGGGTCGTGGCTCGACGCCCCTCCGGGGTTCGCGGGCGTCGTCAGCTCGGGCGGCACCGAGTCGATCCTCCTCGCGGTGCTGGCCGCGCGCGAGGAAGCGCCGGACGTCGCGGACCCGAGCATGGTCCTCCCCTCGTCGGCCCACGCCGCGTTCCTCAAGGCCGCGGCGTACCTCGGCGTGCGGGCGGTCGTCGTCGACGTCGACCCGCACACCCTGCGCGCCGACCCGGCGGCGGTCGCCGACGCCGTCGACGACTCCACCGTCCTCGTCGTCGCCTCGGCCCCCTCGTACGCCCACGGGGTGCTCGACCCGGTCGCCGAGGTCGCGACGGTCGCGGCGGCGCGCGGCATCCGCTGCCACGTCGACGCCTGCATCGGCGGGTGGGTGCTGCCCCACCTCGACGACGTGCCGCCGTGGACCTTCGCCGTCCCGGGCGTCACGAGCATCAGCGTCGACCTGCACAAGTACGCGTACACCCCGAAGGGCGTCTCGCTGCTGCTCCACCGGGACGCCGCCCTGCGCCGGGGGCACCTCTTCGCCTCGGCCGACTGGCCCGGCTACACGATGCTCAACAGCACGCTGCAGTCGACGAAGTCCGGTGGCCCGCTCGCGGCGGCCTGGGCGGTCACGCGGCACATCGGCGCCGAGGGCTACGCCCGGCTGGCCCACGCGGCGCGTGCCGCGACCCTCGAGCTCGCCGACGCGGCCGGCGCCACGGACGGCCTGCGGGTCGTCGCCGCCCCCGACTCCACCCTCCTCGCGCTGGCCACCGACGGGTCGTGCGACGTCTTCACGATCGCCGACGAGATGCTGGCCCGCGGGTGGTTCGTCCAGCCGCAGATGGCCTTCGGGGCACTGCCGCCGACCCTGCACCTCACCCTGTCGGCGGCCACGGCCCCGTCGGTCCCCGAGTTCGTCTCGGCGCTGCGCGAGGCGGTCGCGGCCGCGCGAACGGCCGGTCCGGTGGCCGTCGACCCGGGCCTCGGCGGGATGCTCGCCGGCCTCGACCCGACCGCCCTCGACGACGCCGCGTTCGCCGGGCTGCTCGCCGCCGCGGGCCTGGCCGGCGGCGACGGCGGCATCGCCCTGCCCGCTCGGATGGCGCCGGTCAACGCCCTCCTCGACGCCTGCCCGCCGCGGCTGCGAGAGGCGCTGCTCGTCGGTGTGCTCGACCGCCTCTCGCGGCCCACCGGAACGGCCGCCGGCCCGGCGCCGTCCGAGACCTGAGCACCACGAGGGGAGCCGTCATGACGTCGTCGCTGTCGAGCCGATGGACCTGCCAGCAGTGCGGTCGCGCCGTCCGGGGGGAGAAGCACGTGACGAGCCTGGGCCGGACGATCTGCACGTCCTGCCAGCACGACCACGACGCGCTCGTCCTCGGCTCGCTGTCCGGAGGCGGGTTCGGTGACGTCGTCGCCGTCCGCGGGGCCCGCCGCTGGATCCGGCGGGCGCTCGGCCGCGACCCCGGCTGAGGGTGCCGGGCCCGTCCTCCCGGCAAGGCCCCACGAGCGAGGGCCCCGGCACCCCCACGGGTGACGGGGCCCTCGTCCGGGGCGGGTCGGGTCAGCCGACGGTGACGAAGGCCGAGGTCGCGGGCCCCCAGTTGCCGCTGCTGTCGCGTGTCTGGACCCAGAGCTGGTGCTTCCCGGCGGTGAGGCCGGCCGTCGGCACGGTCGCCTTCGCCACCTCGGACGTCGAGTTCCAGGACCCGTCGTTCGCGGTCATCGCCACGGCCGTCCCACCGTTCCACGGCGCGGTGTCGACGAAGTAGCGGCCGGCGTTGACGGTCTGGGCGGTCGGCTTGCCGACGCCCGAGGTGCCGTACGCGTTGTCGTTGCCGGTCGCGGTGAGGGTGAAGGTGGTACCGGCCGTCACGGTCGTCGTCGGCGCGGTGACCGAGGTCGTCGTCGGGCCGAGCGAGAGCTGGTACGGAGCGCGCGCGGCCTTGGCGAGGTACATCATCGCGGGCTTGTTCGCCGTCCAGAAGCCGTCCTGGCACGAGTAGGCCGGGGTGAAGCCGGTGCAGCTGCCGGAGTTCGGGCCGACCTCCATCGTCGAGGCCGCGACGCCGCGCTCGCCGTAGAGGTAGTCGTCGGTCGAGCCGGTCACCGTGTAGAGGATCTGGCCCGGCTGGCCGGTCTGGTACCCGTTGTAGTAGCTCGCGCGGAAGGCCGCCGAGCGCAGGCCGGCGTCGTTGGGCGCCTTGGTCGTCGTGTCACCCCAGGGGATGACGTGCATGTTCGCGTAGCTGTGCAGCGTGAGCATGTAGCCCGGCGTCGTCAGCGGCGCGGCGTCGGTGGCCAGCGGGCCGCGCTGGTCCGGGTACAGCGTCGTCATCAGCTGGGAGAGCGCGACGGTCTCGGGCTCGCTCCCGGCGGACGACCCGCGGAAGGTCTGGTCGCACGGGTTGGTCGAGGTGCCGGTGCCGCCCCACTTCCACGTGAAGTTCCGGTTGAGGTCGACGCCGTGCTGGTTGCTCGAGGTCGGGGGCACCGCGCAGGCGCCGAGGGAGTTGTTCGCGTTCTTGCGCTGCAGGTACGGGGAGGTCGTCCCCTGCTCGACGATCTCGCGGCCGTCGGGGTTGCCGACCGGCACGACCCAGACCTCGGTGGAGTCGAGGAGCGAGGTGACCTCGGCGTCGGTGCCGTACCCGTTGGCGAGGAGGTCGACGAAGCGGTTCGACAGCTCGGTCGCTGACAGCTCGCGGGCGTGCACGGCGCCGATGAGGAGGAAGCGCGGCTTGGTCGAGGTCGGGGTCAGCTGGCAGTCGCCGGGCTGGAGCTTCGTGAGGCAGATGGCGACGAGGTCGTTGCCGGTCGCGAGGCCCTGGGTCTTGCGCCACGAGTCACCGACGTCGCGCGTCACGGCCAGGTCGGGGTGGGCCGCGGCGACGTCGGACAGGTGCTGCACGTACTCGTCGGCGGTGAGGTACCCGCCGTAGAAGGTCGCCGCCGCCGCGGCGATGCCGTTGGTGCGACCGGTGCTCACGGGCCGCTCGGTCGTGGGGGCGGTCTGCTGCACCGTGACCCGGTATCCCATCCGGCCGAGGCGCGAGCGCACGGCCGCGTCGCCGACGACGAGCAGGTCGGTGCCGATGCGCGACTCGACGAGGTCGAACCCGGCGGCCTGGAGGCGGGCGGCGGTCGTGAGGGGCGTCGACGTCGAGACGCGGAGGACGCCGGCGCCCTCGCCGCGCGGTGCGGCCGGGGTGGAGGCGGCCGTGGCCGCGGTGGAGGCGATGAGGGTGGCCGTCAGGAGGGCGGTGACGGCGCCGGAGCGGAGGGTCATGGCGGGACCGTAGGGGCGGCGGGACCACCCGAGGAGGCCGTTCGCGCAAGCCCTTGTGAAGTCTTTACGTTGGATCTACCCACGGTTGACCTTCGGGGCCCTCGACCCCTCCTCGGTCCCCGTGGTTGCCGAGACCGGTGCGGGCGTGTTGGCTGTGCAACGACCCCGCACCCGCGCGAAGGACGGACGATGGCCACGACCCCGGACCCCCAGCTCTCGCACACCGTCGGGGTGCTCGAGCCCGCCCTCCTCGAGCAGACGATCGGTGACAGCCTCGACGCCACCGTCGCCGCGCACCCGGAGCGCGACGCCCTCGTCGACCGCGCCCAGGGCGTGCGCCTCACCTGGGCCGAGCTCGGCGCGGAGGTCGACCGGCTGGCCCGGGCGCTGGCCGCTGCCGGCCTGGCCAAGGGGGACCGCGTCGGCATCTGGGCACCCAACTGCAGCGAGTGGGTGCTCACCCAGTTCGCCACCGCCAAGCTCGGCGCGGTGCTCGTCAACATCAACCCGGCCTACCGCACGCACGAGCTGACCTACGTCCTCCGCCAGGCGGGCATCCGGATGCTCGTCACCGCCGAGTCGTTCAAGACCTCCGACTACGTCGCGATGGTCGCCACGGCGCGGCCCGAGTGCCCGGACCTCGAGCAGGTCTTCGTCATCGGCCGCGAGTCGTGGACCGACCTGCTCGAGCGGGCCGGTGAGGTCAGCCCCGAGCGGCTCACGATGCTCCAGCGCGAGCTCGACCCCCACGAGCCCATCAACATCCAGTACACCTCGGGGACAACCGGTTTCCCCAAGGGCGCGACGCTGTCGCACCACAACATCCTCAACAACGGCTACCTCGTCGGCGAGACCTGCCGCTACACCGAGGCCGACCGCATCTGCATCCCCGTGCCCTTCTACCACTGCTTCGGGATGGTCATGGGCAACCTCGCGGCGCTCACCCACGGGGCCTGCATGGTCATCCCCGCACCCGGCTTCGACCCCGCCTCGACCCTGGCCGCGGTCGTCGAGGAGCGCTGCACCTCGCTCTACGGCGTCCCGACCATGTTCATCGCGGAATGGGCTCTGCCGGAGTTCGACTCGTACGACCTGTCGTCGGTCCGTACCGGCATCATGGCCGGCTCGCCGTGCCCCGCGTCGATGATGACGAAGCTCATCGAGTCGGGCATCGACGAGATGACGATCTGCTACGGGATGACCGAGACCTCGCCGGTGTCGACCCAGAACCACACCGACGACACGTTCGAGCAGAAGGTCGGCACGGTGGGGTCGGTGCACCCGCACCTCGAGATCAAGGTCGTCGACCCGGTCACCGGCGAGACCCTGCCGCGCGGCGTGCCGGGCGAGTTCTGCACCAAGGGCTACTCGGTGATGCTCGGGTACTGGGAGGAGCCGGAGAAGACGGCCGAGGTGCTCGTCGACGGCTGGATGCACACCGGCGACATCGCCGTCATGGACGCCGACGGCTTCGTCGAGATCACCGGCCGGATCAAGGACATGGTCATCCGCGGCGGCGAGAACGTGTACCCGCGCGAGGTCGAGGAGTTCCTCTACACCCACCCCGACGTCCTCGACGCCCAGGTCATCGGCGTCCCCGACGAGAAGTACGGCGAGGAGCTGTGCGCCTGGGTCCGGATGAAGGACGGTGCCGAGCCGCTGACGGTCGAGGCCGTCCGCGCGTTCTGCGACGGGCGCCTCGCGCACTACAAGGTGCCCCGCTACGTCAAGGTCGTCGAGGAGTTCCCGATGACGGTCACCGGCAAGGTCCGCAAGGTCGAGATGCGTGAGGCGACCGTCGCCGAGCTCGGCCTCTGACCTGCGACGACGGCGACCCGGGCGGCCCCGGCGCGCGGTGCGGACCCCGCTGGCGCGCCGACCGCCGGAGGCCCTAGGTTGCCGAGCGCAGGGGTAGGGACCGGTGCGTCACCCTCCGGGGGTGCGAGCGGGTCCCGACGGTAGGTTGTCCGCCGATGCCGACACCTCGGTGTCCCGACGACAGGAAGTCCGCATGACCACCGCACAGCTCCTCGTCCTCCTCCTCGTGATCGTCGTGGCGATCGCCCTCGTCTGGCTCCTCGTGCGCCGGTCGGCGGCGCGCAAGGACGGCGCGCGGGCCGAGGCGGCCGGGCTGCGGGTCGAGGCCGAGGGGCTCGCCGGCACGCTCGCCGGGCAGGAGGCCTTCGCGGAGCAGGCCGAGGACCGGGCGGGGGTCGCGCAGGCGGAGGCCGACCGGCTGGCGGACGAGGCCTCGCAGTACCGCGAGACCGTCGAGGTGACCCGCACCGACTACCGCTCGATGCTCGCGCGGGCCGACGAGGTCGACCCGGACGTCTCCACGCCGGCCGCCGGCGAGGACGAGCGTCGTCCGATGACCCGCGCCGAGGCCCGCCAGATGCGTGAGGAGGCCGAGCGCGCGGCCTGGGCCGGGAGCCCCGCGGCCCCGGTCCCCGGTGCGGCCGGCGCGGCGGTCATGGGCCGCGACACCGGCGGGGTGAGCTTCGGGCCGCCCGTGGCGGAGCCCGAGGTCGACGAGCAGCCGCCAACCGCCGAGGAGCCCGTCGTCGCCGAGCCCGCCGTGGCCGACGACGCCGTCGCCGAGGAGCCGGTCCTCGAGGAGCCCGGTGCGGACGAGTCCACGGCCCTCGACGCCCCGGAGCAGGAGGCCGAGCAGCAGCCGGTGGACGCCGGCTCCGAGGAGCGCAGCGCACGCATCGCCGCGGCCACCGACTTCCGCGACGACGAGGAGGACGAGCCGTACGTGTGGGGGGCCTCACGCGCGGGTACCGAGGAGGCCATGGACGAGCGCCCGGCCGAGCCCGACGACCAGACCCCCACCGCGGCGAGCGACGCCGAGGCCCCCACGAGCGACTGGGGCGGCCCCCACGTCGCGGCCGCCGAGGCCGCCACCGACGCCGACACCGAGCCGAGGGCGGCCGACGCGCAGCCGGAGGCGGCGGAGGACGCGCAGCCGGAGTCGGCGGAGGACGCGCAGCCGGAGTCGGCGGAGGACGCGCAGCCGGAGTCGGCGGAGGACGCGCAGCCGGAGGCCGAGGAGGCCACGACGCCGGAGGCCGACGCGCCGACGGAGGAGGCGGAGATGGTCGACGACCCGGGGGCCGGTGCCTTCACCGAGCACGAGGAGCCCGACGTCGAGGAGGCCGACGCGTACGACCCGACCCCCGAGCGCGACTGGTCCGCCGACGAGGGCGAGCTGCTCGAGGAGTCGAGCGCCAAGGCCGACGAGCTGGCCGCCGAGCGCGAGCAGATGGACCGCGACGCCGCCGCCGCCGGCATGGAGCCGGTGCACCCCGAGGTCGTCGAGCAGGCCGAGGCCGAGGCGGACGAAGCCCCGGCGGAGGAGCCCGTCACGGACGAGAACGTCGCGGACGAGGCGTCGACCGAGGCCGAGACCCCGGCGGAGGAGCCCGTCGCGGACGAGCCGGCCGCCGACGAGGCGCCGACCGAGGACGAGACCCCGACGGAGGCCCCGGCCGAGGACGAGCCGCGCGCGCCCCGTCGCGTCTCGGAGTTCCACGAGATCCGCGACGGCGGCTACGGCATGGGCTCGGCGGCGGCCCTCGACGACGGTGCCCAGCCGATGGACCACCCGGTGCAGGCCTACCGCGACACGATGACCTACCGCGTGCCCGGCGACCCCGGCTACGACGACGCGACCGCCGACGTCTGGTTCTACGACCAGGGCGCGGCCGAGCGCAGCGGTTTCCGCCGCTCCGACGGCTGATCGGGTATCGGGTGACCCGATACGGCTGCGCTTCACCCCGGAACCGTTCCCGGGTGAAGCGCAGGGTTGTCGGGTCACCCGATACGCGTGGGGCCGACGACGCGCCGGACCCGACCCGGGGTCCGGCGCGTCCGTCATGTGGTGCCCGTGACACATCCCGTGCCCGGCGGCGCCCGACAGGCTAGGTTCGTGCGGGACCGTCCCCACCGGAGAGGAAGCCCCGTGCGCATCGGTGTCCCCCGTGAGTCCCGACCGGGGGAGACCCGTGTCGCCGCGACCCCGAAGACCGTCGAGCAGCTCCTCGGCCTCGGGTACACCGTGTTCGTCGAGTCCGGGGCCGGCGCCGCCGCGAGCTTCGACGACGAGGCCTACCGCCGGGCCGGGGCCGACGTCATCGACGACGCGGTGTGGAACGCCGACGTCGTCCTCAAGGTCACCGCCCCCACCGAGGCCGAGGTCGAGCGGCTGCGCTCCGGGCAGCTCGTCGCCTCGCTCATGGCCCCGGCCCTCGACCCCGACCTCGTCCAGCAGCTCGCCGCGCGCGGGGTCACGGCGATGGCGATGGACGCCGTGCCCCGCATCAGCCGGGCGCAGAGCCTCGACGTGCTGTCGTCGATGGCCAACATCGGCGGCTACCGCGCCGTCATCGAGGCGGCGCACGAGTTCGGGTCGTTCTTCACCGGCCAGGTGACGGCGGCCGGCAAGGTGCCTCCGGCCAAGGTCCTCGTCGTCGGGGCCGGGGTCGCCGGGCTGGCGGCCATCGGCACCGCCTCCAGCCTCGGCGCCGTCGTCCGCGCGTTCGACGCCCGCCCGGAGGTCGCCGAGCAGGTCGAGTCGATGGGGGCCGAGTTCCTCCGGATCGACGTGGCCGACGAGGGACCGTCGGCCGACGGCTACGCGAAGGAGACCAGCGCCGACTTCGACGCCAAGGCCGCCGCGCTCTACGCCGCGCAGGCCGCCGACGTCGACATCGTCGTCACGACCGCCCTCATCCCCGGCCGGCCGGCGCCGCGGCTGCTCACCGAGGAGATGGTCGCCTCGATGAAGCCCGGCTCGGTCGTCGTCGACATGGCGGCGGCCAACGGCGGCAACGTCGCGGGCACGGTCGCCGGCGAGAAGGTCGTCACCGAGAACGGCGTGACCCTCCTCGGCTACACCGACCTGCCCGGGCGCCTGCCCACCCAGGCCAGCCAGCTCTTCGGCACCAACCTCGTCAACCTCCTCAAGCTGCTCACCCCTGACAAGGACGGCGAGGTCCACCTCGACCTCGACGACGTCGTCCAGCGTGGGATGACCGTCGCGCACGAGGGCCAGGTGCTGTGGCCGCCCCCGCCGGTGCAGGTCTCGGCCGCCGCGGCCCCCGGCACGGCGGTCGCCACCGTGCCGGCCGCCCCGGAGAAGCCGACGCGCCAGCCGATGTCGGGCTCGACCAGGCTGGGGCTGGCCGGCGTGGGCGCCGCCCTGTTCCTCCTCGTCGCGGCCTACTCCCCGCAGCCGTTCCTCGGCCACTTCATGGTCTTCATGCTCTCGGTCGTCATCGGCTTCTACGTCATCGGCAACGTCCACCACGCGCTGCACACCCCGTTGATGAGCGTCACGAACGCGATCAGCGGCATCATCGTGGTCGGCGCGCTGCTCCAGGTCGGGCACGACAGCGTCGCGGTGTCGGTGCTCGCGTTCGTCGGCATCCTCGTCGCGTCGATCAACGTCTTCGGCGGGTTCCGGGTGACCGCCCGAATGCTCGAGATGTTCAAGCGCGAGGAGCCCGCCCGATGAGCACGACGCTCGTGCAGGGCGCCTACATCGTCGCCGGCCTGCTCTTCATCCTCGCCCTCGCCGGGCTCTCCCGGCACGAGTCGGCCCGGCGGGGCAACCGCTTCGGCATCGTCGGGATGGCCGTCGCGCTCGTCGCGACCATCCTCGCCGCGACCGCCGGCACCGGCGGGTCGGGCTGGCTCGGGCTGCTGCTCATCGTCGTCGCGATGGCCGTCGGCGCGGCCGTCGGCCTCGACCGGGCGCGCAAGGTCGAGATGACCGGCATGCCCGAGCTCATCGCGATGCTCCACTCGTTCGTCGGGCTCGCCGCCGTGCTCGTCGGGTGGAACAGCTCCTACGAGGTCGTCGCCTACCCGACCATCCACGACGTCGAGGTCTTCGTCGGCGTCTTCATCGGCGCGGTCACGTTCACCGGCTCGGTCGTCGCCTTTCTCAAGCTGTCGGCGCGCATCTCGTCCCGACCGCTCATGCTGCCGGGGCGCAACCTCATCAACCTCGGGGCGCTCGGCGGGTTCGTCGTGCTCACGCTGGCCTATGTGCTGGTCCGGGAGGACTCGGTCTTCGTCCGGCACCTGCTGCTCGGGCTCGTCACCCTGCTCGCGCTCGGGCTGGGCTGGCACCTCGTCGCCTCCATCGGCGGCGGCGACATGCCGGTCGTCGTCTCGATGCTCAACAGCTACTCCGGATGGGCTGCCGCCGCCGCGGGCTTCCTGCTGAGCAACGACCTGCTGATCATCACCGGGGCGCTCGTCGGCTCCTCCGGTGCGTACCTGTCCTACATCATGTGCCGCGCGATGAACCGCTCGTTCATCTCGGTCATCGCCGGCGGGTTCGGGGTCGAGGCCGGCACCGCCGCCTCCGACGACACCGACTACGGCGAGCACCGCGAGGTCACCGCCGAGGGCGCCGCCGCGCTGCTCACCTCGGCCCGCTCGGTCGTCATCACCCCCGGCTACGGGATGGCCACCGCCCAGGCCCAGCACGCCGTCGCCGAGCTGACCAAGCGGTTGCGCGCCGACGGCGTCGACGTCCGCTTCGGCATCCACCCCGTCGCCGGCCGGCTGCCCGGGCACATGAACGTCCTGCTCGCCGAGGCCAAGGTCCCCTACGACATCGTCCTCGAGATGGACGAGATCAACGACGACCTCGCCGACACCGACGTCGTCCTCGTCATCGGCGCCAACGACACCGTCAACCCGGCCGCCGCCGAGGATCCGACCTCCCCCATCGCCGGGATGCCGGTGCTGCGGGTCTGGGAGGCCAGGGACGTCATCGTCTTCAAGCGCTCGATGGCCACCGGGTACGCGGGCGTGCAGAACCCGCTCTTCTTCCGCGACAACACCCAGATGCTCTTCGGCGACGCCAAGGCCCGGGTCGAGGACATCATCCAGGCCCTCTGACCCCGGGCGGGCCGCCTCGGTAGGCTTCCCGGCGTGAGCGACCCCAGCGCGCCCGACCGCCCCACCGGCATCACCTACGCCGAGGCCGGTGTCGACGTCGAGGCCGGTGACCAGGCCGTCGAGCTGATGAAGGAGTCGGTGCGCCGCGCCACCCGCCCCGAGGTGCTCGGCGGGCTCGGCGGCTTCGCCGGGATGTTCGACGCCAGCGCGCTCGCCACGTACCGCCGCCCCGTGCTGGCCACCTCCACCGACGGCGTCGGCACCAAGGTCGCCATCGCCCAGGCGCTCGACCGGCACGACACCATCGGGTTCGACCTCGTCGGGATGGTCGTCGACGACATCGTCGTCTGCGGGGCCGAGGCGCTCTTCATGACCGACTACATCGCCTGCGGGAAGGTCGTCCCCGAGCGGATCGCGGCCATCGTCGGCGGCATCGCGCGGGCCTGCGAGCAGGCGCGGGTCGCCCTCGTGGGCGGCGAGACCGCCGAGCACCCGGGCCTCCTCGACCCCGACGAGTACGACGTGGCCGGGGCGGCGACCGGGGTCGTCGAGCACGACGCCGTCCTCGGGCCGCAGCGGGTGCAGGCCGGTGACGTCGTCCTCGGGCTGGCGAGCAGCGGGCTGCACTCCAACGGGTACTCGCTGGTCCGGCGGGTCGTGGCGCACGCCGGATGGGCGCTCGACCGGCACGTCGACGAGTTCGGCCGCACCCTCGGCGAGGAGCTGCTGACGCCCACCCGCGTCTACGCCGCCGACCTGCTCGACCTCGTGCGCCTCGACGGCGTCGAGGTCCACGCCCTCTCGCACGTCACCGGGGGAGGCCTGGCCGCCAACCTCGCCCGTGTGCTGCCCGCGCACGTGCACGCCCGCCTCGACCGCGCCTCGTGGACCCCGCCGGCGGTCTTCTCGACCGTCGGCGCCCTCGGCAACGTGCCGCGGGCCGACCTCGAGCGCACGCTCAACATGGGCGTCGGCTTCGTCGCGGTGCTGCCGGCCGACTCGGTCGATGCCGCGACGGCGCACCTGGCGGCCCGGGGCATCGACACCTGGGTGATGGGCGAGGTGGCCGACGGCTCGACCGCCGACGCCGCCACCGGCGAGGTCGTCCGGGGCGCGAAGGGCGTCGACGGCGGCTCTGTCGAGCTCGTCGGCGACCACCCCACCACCTGACGCCCACCTCCACAGCCGACGCACGAGGGCCGGCCGCCCACCCCGGGTCAGAGGACAGGAATCCCCGGGGTGGACGGCCGGCGGCTCGGGTGCGGGGACGCGTGCCCCCGCGGCGGGGTCACCCCCAGATCGCGGCCGCCCACTCGGGGTGGTCGACGAACGGGTTGCGGTTGTGCTGCCACGCCTCGTAGATGCGGTCGTTGCGGCGCATCTCGAAGGCGTCGACCGGGTCCTCGGCGTTCCACTGGAGCAGCACCGAGAGCTTGCCGATGTTCGGCGCGCTGCCGTTGCCCACGGAGTTGTTCATCTCGAGGTTCGCCCAGCCGTCGTCGCCCTCGTAGCGGACGGCCATGTAGAAGATCATCCGCGCCACGTCGCCCTTGACGGCGTCGCGCGGCTCGAAGGAGTCGCCGTCGGAGAGGCACCCGGTGCACTGCGCGACGGCACTGCCCCCGTTGTCGAAGTCGAGGTTGCCGCGGGTGGAGTTGACGGTGACGTCCTCGGGGCGCAGGTGGTGCACGTCGGTGCCCGGTCCGGTGGCGGTGCCGAAGTCGCCGTGCGACTTGGCCCAGACGTGCTCGCGGTTCCACTGGTCGACGCCACCACCGTTGTCGGACTTGGCGATCGAGCGGCCGGAGTAGATCTCGACGACGTTGTTCGCGTTGTTAGGGTCCTGGTCGGTGTCCTTGAGCGCGTCCCAGACCTGGTCGTAGGTGAGCTTCGTCTGGTCGTCGATGATGCCGTGCAGCGACGACTTGAGGGCCGTGCCGGTCTTGCCGATGGCCGGCGCGTAGTAGGTGCTGTCGTAGTCACCCGTCCCGCCGGTGCCGCCACCGGTCCCGCCGCCCGTGCCGGCGGTCGCGATCGCCGAGGTGCCGGTCATCCCCGGGTGCGAGAAGTACGCCGCCAGCGTGCCGGTGACGTCGACCTGCTTCCCCAGGAGGGTCGGGTTGGTCCGCAGGCCCCACTGGCCGCGCAGCGCCGAGGGCACCTGGACGTAGAGCATCCGGGACGTGGTGGTCTCGGACGCGGAGTCGGCGATCGCGAGGGCGTAGTCGTTCGGGAACGCCGAGCGCACGACGGTGTTCGTCGCGGTGGGCTGCCCGACGACGTAGCCACGCACGGTCTGGCTCGTGCCGTTCTGGCTCGCGACGGCCTGCGCCACGGTCAGCGGGGTGGCGGCCTGCGACGCGGGCGCCGACAGGCCGAGGAGGACGACGAGGGCGGAGGCCAGGGCGAGCCACGGGGTGACGAGGCGGCGCCGGGCCGGTGGGGCGGGCGGGGTCATCTGTCGGATCACGGTCCCCGACCCTGCCGGTCGGGCAGTCGGGCGGGGGTCTGGCCGGGTCAAGGATTCGGTCAGGACTCACCCATGGGCGGGTCAACGGCGACGGCGTGAGTAGCGCACCCCACGACGGGGGGTCCGCGGGTCCGCCACGCTCGGACGATGGAGCGGACCCGACAGCGACGCGGAGCCCGGGCCCGGGCGGCCCGCGACCCCGGCAGCGTCACCTCGTGGGTGCTCACGTGGGCCGCCGTCCCGGCCCTCGTCGTCCCGGCGGTCGGTGTCCTCGGGGTGCTCGAGGTGCTCGGGGAGCCGCCCGCGGGGCGGACGGGGGCGTGGTCGGCCGAGGCGGGGGTGCTCCTGGCCCCGTTCGGGCTCGCGGTGGTCGTGCTGCTCACGACGGCGCTCCTCCTGGCGCGGGGTCGCGCTCCCCGGGCCGGGTCGCCGGTCGCCGCTGCTGCCGGGTACGTGGTGGTCGGCCTGCTGCTGGCCATCGCGGTGTGGGTGCCCACCACCGTGCTGGCCGTCCTCTGGGTGTGGCGCCGTCACCCCTGAGCCGTCGGGCCGGTCGTCAGGCCACGGTCACCTGCGGGGCGAAGAGGGCCATCGCGGCCAGCGCCCGCTCGTGGTTCTCCGGCGTCGAGCCCGCGCAGCCGGCCGCGTCGACGACGACCGTGACCCCGGCGTCGGCCATCGGCAGCACGGTGGAGACGACGCAGCAGTCGGTGGCCACCCCCGCGACGGTCACGTGCGCGTCGGACCGCAAGAGCCCGCCCAGCACCGGCCACTTCCCGAACGTCCCCGCGGTGACGACGTGACCCGCGACCCTGTCGAGCTCGGGGACCACGGCGTACAACGGGTCGTCGTCGGGCACGAGCGCGAAGGGCCACTCCTCGTAGTACGGGCCCCACGAGCCCCCGAGCGAGGGGTCGGCGACGAACCGCGTGACGACCGTGCGCTCGGGCCCGAACTCCTCGGCCAGCGCCCGCATCCGGCCGAGCGCGGCGCCGAACATCGGGGACCCCCACGGCGAGGCGCCGGGGTCGGCGAAGACGACCTGCGGGTCGACGACGACCAGCCAGCCGTCGCGGTGGGGCATCAGGCGGCCGGCTCGGCGACGGGCGCCTCGGCGGCCCGCTCCTGGCGTCGCACCGTGCTGCGACGGGCGACGAACGTGACGCCGAACCCGATGACCAGCGCGAGGAGGACGCCGATGTTCGCGTACGGCCAGTTGCCGTCCCAGTACGGCGCGCCCTCGCCCTCGGTGACGTAGGTGCCGAGCCCGAGCGGCTCGAGGAGGTAGCCCTGCCAGTTGTTCCACGCGGCGTCCTGCGCGAACCCGTTGACGACGAGCCCCCAGCCGACGACCGAGGCGAGCGCCATCGTGCCGATCGCGACCCAGTCCCACGAGCCGTACCGGCCGCGGGAGTCGAAGAGCGCGCGCCCGCCGTCGGGCCCGGCGTCGTAGTCGTCGCGGCGCAGGAGCAGGTCGGCGATGAAGATGCCGGCCCACGCGGCGAGCGGCACGCCGAGGGTGATGAGGAAGGACTGGAACGGGCCGAGGAAGTCCTGGGCGAAGAAGACGACCCAGATGGTGCCGAGGGTGAGGATGACGCCGTCGACGCCGGCCGCGGCCGGGCGGGGGATCCGCACGCCGAGCGAGAGCAGCGTGAGCCCCGAGGAGTAGATGCCGAGCACCGCCCCGGAGACCAGCGACAGGATCACCGCGACGAGGAACGGCACGAGGAACCACGTCGGGAGGATGGTCGCCAGGGTGCCGATGGGGTCGGCGGGGATGCCCTCGAGGACCTTCTCGTCGGACGCGGCGAGCATCAGCCCGAAGAGGACGAGGAGCACGGGGGCGATGGCGCCCCCGAAGGTGTTCCACGCGACGACCGCCGTGCTCGAGGCGTCGCGGCGCTGGTAGCGCGACCAGTCAGCGGCGATGTTGACCCAGCCGAGCCCGAAGCCGGTCATGAGCATGACGAAGGCGCCGACGACGGCCTGGGGCGGGCCCGAGGCCACCGAGCCGACCGCCGACCACTCGATGTGGCCCGCCGCGACGACGACGAAGAGGATCGTGACGATGCCGGTGAGCCACGTGAGCACCGACTGCATCCGCATGATCACGTGGTAGCCGGCGACCGACGCCGAGACGATGAGGGCTGCGACGACGAGGGCCGCGACGACCTTCGTGGCCGTGCCGCCGCCCCACCCGAGCCGCTCGAAGATCGTCGAGGTGGCGAGCACCGCGAGGATCGCGAGGAAGGTCTCCCAGCCGATGGAGGTCAGCCACGAGATGACGCCCGGGACCTTCTGGCCGACGACGCCGAAGGAGGCCCGCGACAGGATCATCGTCGGCGCCGACCCGCGCTTCCCGGCGACCGCGACGAGGCCGCAGAGCAGGAAGGAGACGACGATGCCGAGGACGGTGACGACGGCGCCCTGCCAGAACGAGATGCCGAACTGGAGGACGAACGCGGCGTACGAGATGCCGAAGACCGACACGTTGGCGGCGAACCACGGCCAGAAGAGGTCGCGCGGCACGGCGGTGCGCTCGGCCTCGTCGATGATCTCGATGCCGGTGGTCTCGATGCCCGGGCGCGGGGCCGCGGGAGCGGTCGAGGTGCTCATGGGGCGAGCATGGCAGACCACGGCGGCGTGCGGCAGCCACCACACGCACGCACCGGGCTCACCGTGGTGAGGGCTCCCGGGTCCCGGGGGAGGTCAGGGCGGGGTCAACGACGCCCGCCGGTCCACTGACCGTAGTCGTCCTCGTCCTCCCAGCTGCGCTCGTCGGCGGTGTCGCCGGAGTGCGTCTGGGTGTGCAGTTCTCGCTCAAGCGCGGAGAGGTCGGTGTCGGGGCTGAAGTACTTCAGCTCGCGGGCGACCTTCGTCTGCTTGGCCTTGGCTCGGCCGCGCCCCATGGCGTGACCCCCTCGTGCGTCTGCCGGGGCGGCATCGCTGGTCGGACGGCCCCGGGAAGGGGTCATCCCACGTCGCGGAGCGGCTCCGGGAATGGTGTGCATATCGTGACGTCAACGATACATGGGTCCGCGACCGTTCGGCGACGCCGGCGCCGGGTCAGCGGACCTCCGGGGCCGGCGTCCCGCCCTCTGGGACGGCACCGGCCTGTCCGGGCAGCCACGGGGTGCTCCCACCGGAGGCGATGCGCCGCTCCGCGAGCCGGTCGGCGGCCACGGCGGGCGTCAGGCCCTCGGCGTCGGCGGTGCGCAGGACCTCGAGGGTGCTCTCGAAGATGGCCCGGGTGCGCCCGGCCGCTCGCTCCATGTCGAAGCCGTGCAGCTCGTCGCTCACCTGGATGACCCCGCCGGCGTTGACGAGGAAGTCCGGGGCGTAGACGACGCCGCGCGCGGCCAGGCGGTCGGGGGTCTCGGCGGAGGCGAGCTGGTTGTTGGCGCCCCCGCACACGACCCGGGCCCGCAGGGCGTCGACGGTGTCGTCGTCGAGGGCGCCGCCGAGGGCGTTCGGGCTGAAGACGTCGAGCTCGAGCCGGGCGAGGGCGGTCGCGTCGTCGACGGCCCGCACCTGCGGGTGGCGCCCGAGCAGCCGGGCGACCGCGGCGTCGTCGACGTCGGTGACGACGACCTCGGCGCCGTCCTCGAGGAGGTGCTCGGTGAGCCTGGCGCCGACCTTGCCGACCCCGGCGATGCCGACCCGCCGGCCGGCCAGCGTCGCCTCGCCCCAGACGTGCTGGGCGACGGCCCGCATCCCCTGGAACACCCCGAGGGCCGTGAGGACCGAGGAGTCACCGGCGCCGCCGCGCTCGGGGGAGCGCCCGGTGGCCCACCGGGTCTCCTCCGCGACGACGTCCATGTCGGCGACGTAGGTGCCGACGTCGCAGGCCGTGACGTACCGCCCGCCGAGGGACTCGACGAACCGGCCGTAGGCCCGGAGCAGCTCGGGGGTCTTGTCGCGGTGCGGGTCGCCGATGACGACGGCCTTGCCGCCGCCGTGGTCGAGCCCCGCGAGCGCGTTCTTGCTCGACATCGCCCGCGAGAGGCGCAGGACGTCGGCGAGGGCCGCGTCGGTGCTCTCGTAGGGGTGGAAGCGGGTGCCGCCGAGGCCCGGCCCGAGGGACGTGGAGTGCAGCGCGATGATCGCGCGCAGCCCGGTGTCGGGGTCGGAGCAGAAGACGACCTGCTCGTGGCCGGCGAGGTCGATGAGGTCCGTGGCCATGCCCGTCACGGTAGTCGCGCGGGGAGGGGCCGGCCCGTCCGCCGCCCCTCCGGCCGGAGGGTCAGCCGACCGGTGGGGCGCTGGTAGACCGGAGGGCGAGCCCGTCCGTGCCGCCGGTGCGGACGCCCGTCCCACCGCCAGGAGCCCCGATGGCCTTCCCCGGTCTGCAGCACGTCGCCGTCACCGTCACCGACCTCGAGCGCAGCACGCGCTGGTACTCCGCACTGTTCGAGGCCGAACCGGTCCTCGACGAGGACGAGGAGGCGGGTCGCTTCCACCACACGGTCTTCGTCCTCGAGGGCGGCCAGCTCTTCGGGCTGCACACGCACCAGGGCCGCGAGTCCGGCGACTCCTTCGACGAGGAGCGCACCGGCCTCGACCACGTCGGGTTCGCGGTCGGGTCGGTCGCCGAGCTCGAGGAGTGGGTGCAGCGGCTCGACCGGCTGGGCATCGAGCACGGGGGCGTCAAGCGGGCCGGCTACGGCTCCGGCCTGTCCTTCCGCGACCCCGACAACATCGCCCTCGAGCTGTTCACCACCGCCGGCTGACCCGGCCCGCCGGAGCACGCAGCGGATTCGCAGCGCCCGCGTAGCGGCCCCCGGGAGAGTGGTGCCAACGCACCACCGGGGGGACGGCGGTGCGGGACCCGCGCCACCGGGGGGTCGGTGGCGCGGGACGCACCACCACCACGGGGTGCGGACCGGTCGAGGGGGTCGGTCCGCACCCCGAAGTGCGTCCCTGTAGCAGGATGGCCGCATGAGCGCAGCGCACGGCATCAGGGTCGGGTACAAGGCGTCCGCGGAGCAGTTCGCGCCGGGGGAGCTCGCGGGGTACGCGGTGCTCGCCGAGGAGCTCGGGCTGGACTCGGTGACCATCTCCGACCACTTCCAGCCCTGGCGGCTCGAGGGCGGCCACGCCCCGAACTCGCTCGCCTGGATGGCGTGGGTGCTGGCGCGCACCGAGCGGATCATGGTCGGCACCTCGGTGATGACGCCGACGTTCCGCTACAACCCGCCCGTCGTCGCCCAGACGTTCGCGACGATGGCCTGCCTCGCGCCCGGGCGGGTGATGCTCGGGGTCGGCACCGGGGAGGCGCTCAACGAGATCGCCGTCGGGTCGGTGGCGGAGGGCGAGTGGCCCGAGTTCAAGGAGCGCTTCGGACGGCTGCGCGAGGCCGTCACGCTGATGCGGCAGCTGTGGACCGAGCCGCGGGTCACCTTCGAGGGCGACTACTACCGCACCGAGGACGCGGCGATCTACGACCGCCCGGACGAGCCGGTGCCCGTCTACATCGCCGCCGGGGGCCCGATGGTCGCCCGGTACGCCGGCCGCCACGGTGACGGGTTCATCTGCACCTCCGGCAAGGGCGAGGAGCTCTACCGCGACCAGCTCGTGCCCTCGGTCGACGAGGGGATGGACAAGGCCGGGCGCGACCACGCCGACATCGACCGGATGATCGAGGTCAAGGTGTCGTGGGACCCCGACCCCGAGCGCGCGCTGGAGAACACCCGGTTCTGGGCGCCGTTGTCGCTCTCGGCCGAGCAGAAGCACTCCATCCACTCCCCGGAGGAGATGGAGCGCGCCGCCGACGAGCTCCCCATCGAGCAGGTCGCCAAGCGGTGGGTCGTCGCGTCGCGGCCCGAGGAGGTCGTCGAGGCGCTGCGCTTCTACACCGACCTGGGGTTCGACCACCTCGTCGTCCACGGTCCCGGGCACGACCAGGAGCGGTTCCTGCGCACCTTCTCCGAGCAGGTCCTGCCCGGGCTGCGCGAGCTCGTCCCCGCCGCCCGGTGAGCGACTCCGGCGTGCCGGGGCCGCTGGCCGGCGTGCGCGTCGTCGAGCTCGGTGGCATCGGTCCGACCCCGTTCGCGGCGACCCACCTCGCCGAGCTCGGCGCCGAGGTCGTCCGGGTCGACCGGCCGGGGGAGTCGAACCTCCTGGCGCTCGCCGGCGGGTTGCGGCGCTCACGGCCGAGCATCGCCGTCGACCTCAAGCACCCGGACGGCGTGGCGGTGCTCCGGCGCCTGCTCGCGGACGCCGACGTGCTCGTCGAGGGGTACCGGCCGGGGGTGCTCGAGCGCCTGGGCCTGGCGCCTGACGACCTGCTCGCCGCCAACCCGCGGCTCGTCGTCGCCCGGATGACCGGCTGGGGGCAGGACGGTCCGTGGGCGCAGCGCGCCGGGCACGACATCACCTACGCCGCGGTCTCGGGGACGTTGCACGCGCTCGGGCCGCGGGAGCGCCCGATCGCGCCGGTGCCCGCCCTCGGCGACTTCGCGGGCGGGTCGCTCTACCTCGTCGTCGGGGTCCTCGCCGCGCTCGTGGCGCGGGGGAGCACCGGCCGCGGGCAGGTCGTCGACGCGGCGATGGTCGAGGGGTCGGCGCACCTGCTGACGATGGTGCACTCGATGCTCGGTGCGGGCACCTGGCGCGACGAGCGGGAGGCCAACCTGCTCGACGGCGGTGCGCCGTTCTACGACGTGTACGCCTGTGCCGACGGCCGGTTCGTCGCGGTGGGTGCGCTGGAGCCGCAGTTCTGGGCCGAGCTCGTGGCGCGGCTCGGGGTCTCGGTGGACGGCGAGCAGTACGACACCGCGACCTGGCCGGCGCAGCGGGCGACGTTCGCGGAGGCCTTCGCGCGGCGGACGCGTGACGAGTGGGCGGCGCAGTTCGAGGGCTCGGACGCGTGCGTCGCGCCGGTGCTGTCGCTGGCCGAGGCGTCGCGCCATCCGCAGGCGGTCGCGCGGGGCTCGTTCGTCGACGACGGCTCGGGGAACCCGGTGCCGCGCACCCCTCCCCGCCTGTCGGCCACCCCGGTGCGGACACCCGGGCCCGAGCCGGCGCCCGGGGCGGACACGACGTCGTGGTTGCTCGCCCACGGCTTCGGCGACGACGAGGTGGCCGGGCTGCTCGCGTCGGGAGCCGTCGTCCAGGCCTGAGGTGCGGGCCGCGGCCTCAGGCCGTGGGGAACGGCCCTGCGGGTCCGAAAACGTTGTGCGCGAACCGTTCCCCCATCAGCCGGTGGGTGTCGGCGTCGGGGTGCAGGGCGTCGGGCAGGGGGTGGGCCCCGGTGTCGTCGGGGCCGTACATCCCGAGCCCGTCGACGAGGTGGAGGTGCGGGTCGCCGGGCCGGCGCTGGTCGACCACCTCGGCCAGCACCTCGCGGACGACCCGGAGCGTGAGCCGGCCGGCGGGCACCTCGGCCGGGTCGCCGACCGCGGTGAAGACGAGCCGGCCCTCCCGGAGGGCGACCGGGTCGACGGCCCCCGGGCCCGGGGTGTCCTCGTGGACCGGGCAGAGCACGGGCGTCACGAGCAGGAGCGGGGTGTCCGGGTGGCCGTCGCGGATCGTGTCGAGGAAGCCGTGGACCGCCGGACCGAGGACGCGGCGGCGCATCAGGTCGCCGCCGACGATGTTGATGCCGACCTTGAGGCTGAGCAGGTCGGCCGGGGTGTCGCGCATCGTCCGGGCGACGAAGGGGTCGAGGACGGCCGAGCCGCCGAAGCCGAGGTTGACGAGGTCGAGCCCTCCGAGCCGCGCGGCGACCGCCGGCCAGGTGCCGGTGGGCCGGACCGCGTTGGAGCCGTGGCTGATCGAGCTGCCGTGGTGCACCCAGCGCGGCCGGTCGTCGGTCGGGACGGGCTCCACTGGGGCGTCCGCCCGCAGCGCGACGAGCTCGACGCCCTCCTGGTGCGGGAGCCACAGCTCAACGACCTTCTCGCCGGACGGGAGGTCGAAGCGCACGGTGCCGGGACCGCCCCGCGTCAGCTCGGTGACGCCGGTGGTGACGTCCGTCGTCAGCAGGTCGCCGTTCGGCACCACCTCGCCGCCGAGGACCTCGCCGTCGACGACGAGGTCGACGCTGCCGAGCGCCCGCGCCGGGGCGCCGCTCAGCGCCCGTCGCGTGACGAGGGCCTCGAGCTCGACCACGGTGGCCCGGGTCCGCCCGACGACGCGCACGCCCGAGGGCTGCGCCTCGTTGATCGCGAGCATCGGGTCGGTGTTCTGGCCCCGGGCCCACGCCGGGAGGCGGTGGGGGCGCAGGCCGCCGTCCTCGGTCGGCTCGAGCTCGAGGGCGCCGTGGACGAGGGCGGGCAGGAGCGGGACGTCGAGGAGGTCGGGCACAGGCCCAGTCCAGCACGGCGTCCGGTGCGACGCCCGGTCGGGTGCGGTTGGATGGCGGGATGAGCAGCGCACGGGTCCGCGTGGAGGCGGACGGAGCCATCGGCCGGATCACCCTCGACGCCCCGGAGCGGCTCAACGCGGTCGACCCGGAGATGTGCGACGCCGTGACGGAGGAGGTCCGCGGGTTCGACGCCGACCCGGCGGTGCGCGTCGTCGTCCTCACCGGCGAGGGCCGGGGCTTCTGCGCCGGGGCGCCGCTGACGGCTGAGGGGGCACAGATGGGCGTGCTCGAGGCGGGGGCCGACCTCGTCCGGGCGCTGCTGGGCTCGGAGACGCCGGTCGTCGGGCTCGTCCACGGCGTCGCGGCCGGCATCGGCGTCCCGATGGCGCTGGCCTGCGACTACGTGCTCGCGGCCGACGAGGCGCCGTTCGTCCTCGCGTTCAGCCGGATCGGGCTGATGCCCGACGGCGGGTCGACGGCGCTCGTCACCGCGGCGGTCGGTCGGGCGCGGGCGATGCGGCTCGCGCTGACCGGTGAGGCGCTGCCGGGTGCGACGGCGGCCGCGTGGGGCCTCGTCGCGGAGTCCGTGCCGGCCGACCGGTTCGCCGAGCGGTCCGCGGAGCTCGTCGCGGCGCTGGCCGCCGGGCCGACCCTCGCCCTGGCCCGCACCAAGGCCGCGGTCAATGCGGCGGCCCTCGACGTCGAGGCGGCGCTGGCCCGCGAGGACGTCGGCCAGCGCGCGCTCGCCACGACCGAGGACCACCGCGAGGGCGCGGCGGCGTTCGTCGGCAAGCGGCGCCCGGAGTTCCGCGCCCGCTGACCCGCTCCCACCGGCGTCAGGAACGCGTCAAGACGCCGTCAGTGCGGCATCACCGGCGCGGCCTCGATCCGTCCCCGCTGGTGTCGTGGTCGGCATGTGGGAAGACCTGATCGCAGGCGTCATCGGCCTGCTCCTCCTCGGCTACCTCCTCGACGCCCTCGTGCGCCCGGACCGGTACTGAGGAGCCTCTCGTGACCATCGCCCTCCAGACGGCTGCGGCCGTCCTCCTCGTCGGTGCCGTCCTCGCGGCCGTCCACGTGCCGCTCGGCACCTGGATGCACCGGGTGTTCACCGACGACTCCGACTGGCGCGTCGAGCGCGCCGTGTACCGCGTCGTCGGGGTCGACCCGCGGACCGAGCAGCGATGGACCGGCTACGCCGGCTCGGTGCTCGCGTTCGCGGTCGCCTCCGTCGCCCTGCTCTTCGTCCTCATCACCGTCCAGGGGTGGCTGCCCTGGAACCTCGGTCGCACGATGGACTGGGACACCGCCCTCAACACCGCGGTCTCGTTCACCACGAACACGAACTGGCAGTCCTACGCCGGTGAGGCCGGCACCGGGCACACGGTGCAGATGCTCGGCCTGACCACCCAGAACTTCGTCTCCGCGGCCACCGGGCTCGCCGTGGCCGTCGCCCTGCTGCGCGGCCTCGCGCGGGCGCACGCCGACCGGCTCGGCAACTTCTGGGTCGACCTCACCCGCTCGACGGTCCGCGTGCTCCTGCCGCTCGCGGCGGTCGGCGCGGTCCTGCTCCTCCTCGGCGGCGTCATCCAGAACCTCGCGGCACCGCACACCATCGAGACGCTCACCGGCACCCAGCAGGTCATCCAGGGCGGTCCGGTGGCCTCGCAGGAGGCGATCAAGGAGCTCGGTACGAACGGCGGGGGGTTCTTCAACGCCAACTCGGCGCACCCGTTCGAGAACCCCGGGCCGTGGACCAACCTCCTCGAGATCGTCCTCATCCTCGTCATCCCGTTCTCGTTGCCGTACACCTACGGCCTCATGGTCCGTGACCGCCGTCAGGGCGCCGTCGCCGCCGGGGTCATGGGCTTCCTGCTCGTCGGCAGCATCGCCCTGGCCGCCTGGGCCGAGGCCCACGCCGCCGCCGGGCCCTTCGGCTCGATGGAGGGCAAGGAGCAGCGCTTCGGGATCGTCTGGTCGAGCGTATTCGCCGGCGCGACCACCGGCACCTCGACCGGCGCGGTCAACTCGATGCACGACAGCTACAGCGCGCTGGGCGGTGGTGTGCCGCTGGTCAACATGCTCCTCGGTGAGCTCTCGCCCGGTGGTGTCGGCACGGGTCTGTACTCGTACCTCGTCGTCGTCGTGCTCGCGGTCTTCATCGCCGGCCTGATGGTGGGGCGCACCCCCGAGCTGCTCGGCAAGACGATCGGCCGCACCGAGATCACCAGTGCCGCGCTCGTCACCCTGACGATGCCCGCCCTCGTGCTGCTCGGCACCGGCCTCTCGGTGGTCCTGCCCGTCTCCCTCGACGCGCGGCTCAACGACGGCCCGCACGGCCTCTCCGAGCTGATGTACGCCGTCGCCTCGGCCTCCAACAACAACGGGTCGGCGTTCGCGGGCCTGTCGGCGGACCAGCCGTACCTCAACCTGCTGCTCGCGGCCTGCATGTTCGTGGGCCGGTTCGTGCCGATCATCCTCGTCCTGCGCCTCGCCGGTTCGCTTGCCGCACAGGGCAAGCGACCGGTCACGGCCGGGACGATGCCCACCCACACGCCCCTGTTCACCACGCTCGTCGTCGGCACCGTGCTCATCGTCGCGGGCCTGACGTTCTTCCCGTCCCTCGCCCTGGGACCCATCGCGGAGGCCCTCTCATGACGTCGTCCCTCGCCCTCACCGCCTGGCAGAACCTGCCCGCGGCGTTCGCCAAGCTCGATCCCCGCCACCTGTGGCGCAGCCCGGTCATCATGGTCGTCTGGGTCGGGTCGGTCCTCACGACCGTGCTGTCGGTCCTCGACCCGTCGGTGTTCTCGGTCGGGGTCACCGTCTGGCTGTGGGCCACCGTGCTCTTCGCCAACCTCGCCGAGGCCGTCGCCGAGGGCCGCGGGAAGGCGCAGGCGGACACCCTGCGGCGCACCCGCACCGAGACCACCGCCCGCCGGCTGGCCGCCGACGGCACGGAGGAGGAGGTGCCGGGGACCGCGCTCGCGCTCGGCGACCACGTCGTCGTCGAGGCCGGCCAGGTCATCCCGGGCGACGGCGACGTCGTCGAGGGCGTCGCGACCGTCGACGAGTCGGCGATCACCGGCGAGTCCGCCCCCGTCATCCGCGAGTCGGGCGGTGACCGCTGCGCCGTCACCGGTGGCACGACGGTGCTCTCGGACCGGATCGTCGTGCGCATCACGAGCAAGCCCGGCGAGACCTTCATCGACCGGATGATCGCGCTCGTCGAGGGCGCGTCGCGACAGAAGACGCCGAACGAGATCGCCCTGTCGATCCTCCTGACGACGCTGACCATCATCTTCGTGCTCGCCGTCGGTGCCATCCAGCCGATGGCGGTCTACTCCGGCCAGCGCCTCTCGATGGTCGTGCTCGTGGCGCTGCTCGTCTGCCTCATCCCGACGACCATCGGCGCGCTCCTCTCGGCCATCGGCATCGCCGGCATGGACCGGCTCGTCCAGCGCAACGTCCTCGCGATGTCCGGCCGGGCGGTCGAGGCCGCCGGCGACGTCAGCACCCTGCTGCTCGACAAGACCGGGACGATCACCTACGGCAACCGCCGGGCCAGCGAGCTCGTCCCGGTGCACTCGGTGGCCCGCGAGGAGCTGGCCCGCGCGGCCTACCTCTCCTCGCTCGCCGACGAGACGCCCGAGGGCCGCTCGATCGTCGAGTACACGGTCGAGGACGGCGTGGACGCATCGGCGCTCGGTGACGTGACGGCCCTGCGCCGCGCCGGCGCCGAGGTCGTCGAGTTCAGCGCGACGACCCGGATGTCCGGCGTCGACCTCCCCGACGGAGCCCGGGTCCGCAAGGGCGCGGGGAGCGCGGTGTCGGCCTGGGTCCGCGAGAACGGCGGCACGGTCGGCAGCGACCTCGAGGTGCACGTCGACGGCATCAGCGCGTCGGGCGGCACGCCCCTGGTCGTGGCCGAGGCAGCACCGGGGGAGGCCCCGCGGGTCCTCGGCGTCGTCCACCTCAAGGACGTCGTGAAGCCGGGGATGGCCGAGCGCTTCGCGCAGCTGCGCGAGATGGGCATCCGCACGGTGATGATCACCGGCGACAACCCGTTGACCGCCAAGGCGATCGCCGAGGAGGCGGGGGTCGACGACTACCTCGCCGAGGCGACCCCCGAGGACAAGATGGCGCTCATCAAGAAGGAGCAGGAGGGCGGCCGGCTCGTCGCGATGACCGGTGACGGCACGAACGACGCCCCGGCGCTGGCCCAGGCCGACGTCGGCGTGGCGATGAACACGGGCACGTCGGCCGCCAAGGAGGCCGGCAACATGGTCGACCTCGACTCCGACCCGACGAAGCTCATCGACGTCGTGGCCATCGGCAAGCAGCTGCTCATCACCCGGGGCGCCCTGACGACCTTCTCGATCGCCAACGACGTCGCGAAGTACTTCGCGATCATCCCGGCCATGTTCGTCGGGGTCTTCCCGGGGCTCCAGGCGCTCAACGTCATGGGCCTCTCGAGCCCGTCGTCGGCGATGCTCTCGGCCGTCATCTTCAACGCGCTCGTCATCGTCGCGCTGATCCCGTTGGCGCTCAGGGGCGTTCGCTACCGCCCGCTCTCGGCGCACGCCATGCTG
Source organism: Phycicoccus sonneratiae (assembly GCF_016887965.1). Taxonomy (GTDB): domain Bacteria; phylum Actinomycetota; class Actinomycetes; order Actinomycetales; family Dermatophilaceae; genus Phycicoccus; species Phycicoccus sonneratiae. The sequence goes on along the minus strand of NZ_JAFDVD010000024.1, from coordinate 76,493 downwards.
CGCCGCAACCTCCTCGTCTACGGGCTCGGAGGGGTGGTCGTGCCGTTCGTCGGCATCAAGGCGATCGACCTCGTCGTGTCCCTGATCCCCGGCCTCTGAAGGACAGCACCGTGACCACCACCCGACAGCTCGGCGCAGCGCTCAAGGCACTGCTCGTCCTCACCGTCCTCTGCGGTGTGCTCTACCCCGCGGCGATCCTCGCCGTCGGGCTCGTCGTGCCCGACCGGGCGAACGGCCAGCCGGTCGTCGTCGGCGGCCGCGAGGTCGGCTCCGCGCTCCTCGGCCAGCCGCCGAGCGGGCCGGAGTGGTTCCAGGGCCGCCCGTCGGCCTCCGACTCCTCCGGCGACGTGAGCGGCGGCTCGAACTACGGTCCGTCCAACCCCGACCTCGCCGCCGACGTGGCGGAGCGCGAGAAGGCCCTGCGCGCGGCCAACCCCGATGCGCCGCAGCAGATCCCGGCCGACGCGCTCACCACCTCGGCCAGCGGCCTCGACCCCGACGTCTCGCCCGAGTACGCGCGCTGGCAGGTGGCCCGGGTCGCGGCGGCCCGGGGCCTGGAGCAGACCCGGGTGCTCCGGCTGGTGGACCAGCACGTGCGTGAGGCCCCGCTCGGGTTCCTCGGGCAGGACCGCGTGAACGTCCTGGAGCTCAACGTGGCGCTGGCGGGTCTCACCCGCGGGTGAGAATGGGCCCATGGCACGCGGACGGCTGCGGATCTACCTCGGGGCGGCCCCCGGCGTGGGCAAGACCGTGGCGATGCTCGACGAGGGCCACCGCCGCCTCGACCGCGGGACCGACGTCGTCGTCGGGCTCGTCGAGACTCACGAGCGGGCGCACACCAAGGCGCTGATCGACGGCCTCGAGGTGGTGCCGAGGGCGCGCCTGACGCACCGCGGCACCACCCTCGAGGAGATGGACCTCGACGGCCTGCTGGCCCGGGCCCCCCGGGTCGCCCTCGTCGACGAGCTCGCCCACACGAACGCCCCCGGCTCGCGCCACGAGAAGCGCTGGCAGGACATCGACGAGCTGCTCGACGCCGGCATCGACGTCATCTCGACGGTCAACGTCCAGCACCTCGAGTCGCTCAACGACGTCGTCACCTCGATCACCGGGGTCGTCCAGCGCGAGACGGTGCCGGACGCGGTCGTCCGCGCCGCCGACCAGATCGAGCTCGTCGACATGTCCCCGGAGGCCCTGCGCCGCCGGATGGCCCACGGCAACGTCTACGCGCCGGAGAAGGTCGACGCCGCGCTCGCCAACTACTTCCGGGTGGGCAACCTCTCGGCGCTGCGCGAGCTCGCCCTGCTCTGGCTGGCCGACCGGGTCGACGAGGGCCTCGAGACCTACCGCGCCGACCACGGCATCGACGCCAGCTGGCCGACGCGTGAGCGGGTCGTGGTCGCCATCTCCGGTGCGGCGGAGGGCGAGACGCTGCTGCGGCGAGGGGCGCGCATCGCGGCGCGGGGCGCCGGCGGAGAGCTCCTCGCCGTGCACGTGGTGCGCTCCGACGGACTGACCGGCCCGACCCTGCCCGATCTCGTCGCCCAGCGCCGGCTCACCGACGAGCTGGGTGGCACCTTCCACACGGTCACCGGCGACGACCTCGCCGAGGCCGTCCTCGACTTCGCCCGCGGCGTCAACGCGAGCCAGGTCGTCATCGGGTCCTCCCGACGCCCGCGCTGGCGGACCCTGTTGTCCCCCAGCACGACCGAGGAGGTCATCACCGAGTCCGGTGACATCGACGTGCACGTCGTCACGCACAAGCTCGCCGCGGGGCGCGGCTGGCGGGCGCCGCGGGCCGGGCTGCCCCGGCGCCGCAAGCTCCTGGGCTACGGCCTCGGCGTCGTGGGGCCGTTCGTCCTCACCGAGGTCCTCGCCGGGCTCCCCGAGGACCCCGACCTGCCGCTCACCGTGCCCCTCTTCCTCCTCCTCAGCGTGCTCACCGCCCTGCTCGGCGGGATGGGGCCGGCCCTCCTCGGGGCGGTGGCGTCCTCGTTGTTCCTCAACTGGTTCTTCACGCCCCCGACCGGCGGCCTGACGATCTCCGAGCCCGAGAACGCCGTCGCGCTCGCCGTCTTCGTGCTCGTCGCGGCCGCCGTGGCCTGGGTCGTCGACCGCAGCGCCCGGCGGGCCGACCGGGCGCTGCGCGCGCAGGCCGAGTCGGCCTCCCTCGCCGAGCTGAGCCACACCCTCCTCGGGTCCACCGACCAGATGGCCCTGCTCCTCCAGCAGGCCCTCGACATGTTCGGCGCCGACGCCGCCGCGGTGGTCCGCCGGCCGGACGCGCACCACCGGATGGAGGTCGTCTCGGCTACCGACCCGTCGCTCACCCTCGAGGACCTGCGCGCCCCGGGGCTGCCCCGCGAGGAGGCCGACGAGGACCACGAGCTCGTCCTTGTCGGCGCCACCGTGCCCGCCGGTCGCCAGCGCCTGCTCGCCGCCTTCGCCGCGCACGCCGGCGCCATCCTCCAGCGGCGCTCGCTCCAGGCCTCGGCGGGTGAGGCCGCCGTCCTGGCCCGCGACAACTCCGCCCGCACGGCCCTGCTCTCGGCGGTCTCGCACGACCTGCGCACCCCCCTGGCGGGGATCAAGGCCGCCATCGGCAGCCTGCGCTCGACCGAGGTGACCTTCAGCCCCGAGGACGAGGCCGAGCTCGAGGCGGCCATCGAGGACTCCGCCGACCGGCTCGAGGTGCTCATCGGCAACCTCCTCGACATGTCCCGCCTGCAGGCCGGCGCCCTCGTGGCCAACCCCCGCACCGTCGACCTCGGCGAGGTCGTGCCCGGTGTCGTCGCGGCGGTGGCCGAGCCCGAGCGCGTGGTCTGGGACCTCGGGGCCGACGCCCGCACCGTCGTCGCCGACGCCGGCCTGCTCGACCGCGTGCTCGGCAACGTCGTCGAGAACGCCCTGCGCCACCAGCAGCCGCCGTGGCGGGTGCGGGTGGCGACCAGCCGGCTGGGTGACCGCGTCCAGATCCGGGTGTGCGACACCGGTCCCGGCGTCCCCGAGGCCGCGCGCGACCGGATCTTCCTGCCGTTCCAGCGGTACGGGGACGCCCCGGCGGGCGACGGCGTCGGGCTCGGCCTCGCCGTGGCGCGCGGGCTCGCCGAGGCGATGGGTGGCAGTGTGTCCGCGGAGGACACCCCGGGTGGCGGGCTCACGGTGGTCGTCGAGCTGCCGGTGGCGGAGGGAGCGTGATGGTCCAGAGGGTGCTCGTCGTCGACGACGACCCGACCATCCGGCGCACCCTGCGGATCAACCTGCGGGCGCGCGGCTACGAGGTGGAGGAGGTCGGCTCGGGGCTCGACGCCCTGGCCACCGTCCACGACGCCCCGCCCGACCTCGTCGTCCTCGACCTCGGCCTCCCCGACCTCGACGGCGTCGAGGTGCTGCGGCGTCTGCGGGCCACGAGCCGGGTGCCCGTCGTCGTCCTGTCGGCGCGCCACCAGTCCGACGACAAGGTCGAGGCCCTCGACGAGGGCGCCGACGACTACGTCACCAAGCCGTTCGGGATGGACGAGCTGATGGCCCGGGTGCGCTCGGCGCTGCGCCGCGGCGGAGGCGAGGACGACGGGCTGGCCGCGGTCGCCCCGGTGGCCACGGACGCCTTCGCCCTCGACTTCGCGACGCTGGCCGCCACGCACCGCGGTGAGGCGGTGCACCTGACGCCCACCGAGTGGCGGCTCGTCGCCGAGCTCGCCCGGCACCGGGGGCGGGTCGTCACGCAGGCCGACCTCCTGCGCGCCGTCTGGGGGCCGGGGTACGGGCGGGAGTCGAACTACCTGCGGGTGTACGGCAACCAGCTGCGGCGCAAGCTCGAGGACGACCCGTCGGCGCCGCGGCACATCCTCACCGAGCCGGGCATCGGGTACCGCCTCGTCGAGTGAGCGCCTGTGCGGTTCGTCTCGTCGCCCGATCGGAATACTCCCGGCATCCGTGCAGGTCAGACAGGGTGCGGGGGTGGGCCGATCGGCGCCCTCGGCGACCCGCCGGTTTGGGCTCCGGTGGGCGTCTCTGGTCTGGTGGACAGGTTGACAGGACCGAGTACCCCCGACGCCGAGCCATGGACGGAGGCCGCGGCGACCCCGCCGCGGACGCACGCAGAGTGAGCACCGACACCCGAACGACCGAGCAGACCACCCCGCCACCGACGCCCGGGACGGAGCCGCCCCGCACCACGACGGCCGTCGGCGAGGCACCCCACCCGGTCCTCGGGATCGACGTCGTCGAACAGCCGTCGCGCGGTTCTCAGGTCGACAAGGTCGTCTTCGGTGTCGTCGCCGTGATCGCCGTCGCCTTCGTCGCCTGGGGCTTCCTCAGCACCGACACCCTCGGCTCGGCGTCCGACGCGGCCCTCGGCTGGTCCGTGACGAACATGGGGTGGATGTTCGTCGTCCTCGCGTCGGCGTTCGTCGCCTTCGTCATCTGGCTGGCGGTGAGCCGCTTCGGCGACATCCCGCTCGGCACCGACGACGAGGAGCCGGAGTTCCGCACCGTCTCGTGGATCGCGATGATGTTCTCCGCCGGCATGGGCATCGGCCTGATGTTCTACGGCGTCAGCGAGCCGCTGTCGCACTTCGTCACCCCGCCGCCCGGCACGGGCGAGGCCGGCAACCCGCAGGCCGTGCAGACCGCGATGGCCACGACGCTCTTCCACTGGACGCTGCACCCGTGGGCCATCTACGCGGTCGTCGGCATCGCCATCGCGTACGGCGTCTTCCGCAAGGGTCGCTCGCAGCTCGTCTCGTCGGCGTTCATCCCGCTCATCGGCGAGCGCCGGGCCACCGGCGGCGCCGGTCGCGTCATCGACATGCTCGCGATCTTCGCGACGCTGTTCGGCTCGGCCGCCTCGCTCGGGCTCGGCGCGCTGCAGATCGGCAGCGGGCTCGAGATCGTCTCCGGCATCGGGAAGGTCGGCAACGGCGTGCTCGTCGCCGTCATCGCGGTCCTCACCGTCGCCTTCATCCTCTCGGCGGTCTCCGGTGTGGCCAAGGGCATCCAGTGGCTGTCGAACATCAACATGGTGCTGGCCATCGCCCTGGCCCTCTTCGTCTTCGTCGTGGGTCCGACCGTCTTCATGCTGGACCTCGTCCCGACCGCGGTCGGCTCGTACTTCCAGGACCTCGCGATGATGTCCGCACGCACCGACGCGGCGGGCGGCGACGGGATGGCCGAGTGGCTGTCGGGGTGGACCGTCTTCTACTGGGCGTGGTGGATGTCGTGGACGCCGTTCGTCGGCATGTTCATCGCCCGCATCTCGCGCGGCCGCACCATCCGCCAGTTCGTCACCGGCGTCCTGCTCGTCCCGAGCCTGGTCAGCCTCGTGTGGTTCGCGATCTTCGGCGGCGCGGGGATCCACGCGCAGCAGAACGGCACCGACCTCGCGGGCCGGTCGACCTCGGAGGGCCAGCTGTTCGGGCTGCTCGACACGATGCCGCTCGCGGGCGTCACGACCGTCGTCGTCATGCTCCTCGTCGCGATCTTCTTCGTGTCCGGCGCGGACGCGGCGTCCATCGTCATGGGCACGCTCTCGCAGCGCGGCACGCTCGAGCCGAGCCGCTGGAACGTCGTCTTCTGGGGCGTCGCGACCGGTGGTGTGGCCGCCGTCATGCTCCTCGTCGGCGGTGACTCGGCGCTGACCGGGCTGCAGAACCTGACGATCGTCGCGGCCTTGCCGTTCGCGCTCGTCATGGTCGGGCTGGCCTGGGCGCTCGTCAAGGACCTGCGCCAGGACCCGGTCGTCGTGCGCCGGCGCTACGCCGTGGCCGCCGTCGAGAAGGCGGTCGTCACCGGGGCCACCCGGCACGGCGACGACTTCGCGCTCTCGGTCGAGCCGGCCGACGAGCCGGTCCTCGGCGAGGGCGACAGCACCCCGAGCGAGGCCTCCGAGGTCGCCCGCGCCTGACCACGGCGCCTCCCACCGCTCGGCCGTCCCGGGGGTGCCTAGGGTGGTCGGCGTGCCCGTCGTCCGTTCCGCCCCGACCCGTGACCTGTCCGCCGAGGTGCTCTACGCGCTGATGCGGCTGCGGCAGGACGTGTTCGTCCTCGAGCAGGAGTGCCTCTACCCCGACCTCGACGGCCGCGACCTCGAGCCCGGCACCGTCCAGTGGTGGGCGGAGGACGGCGTCGGCGCGGTGGTGGCGACGCTCAGGGCCCTCGACGACGGTGAGGGCGTCGTCCGGGTGGGACGGGTGGCGACGGCCCGGGACGCGCGGGGCGCCGGGGTGGCACGCCAGCTCGTGCTCGGGGTGCTCGCGGCGACCCGCGGGCCGGTCGTCCTCGACGCGCAGTCCCACCTCGAGCACTGGTACGAGCGGCTCGGGTTCGCCCGCGACGGCGCGGAGTTCCTCGACGACGGCATCCCGCACGTCCCGATGCGCCTGGCCCGCTGACGACGATCGACGACTGTGTCGGTCGTCGTCGCCCCCCTGGTGTCGGAGGGTCCCGCTAGCGTGCGGGGATGACGCACACCCACCACGCCGTCGACTACGTCGAGCTCGGGGCCCCGGACCTGCCGGCCGTCCGCGCCTTCTACGAGCGGGCCTTCGGCTGGACCTTCACCGAGTACGGCCCCGACTACCTCGGCTACCGCGTCCCGGGTCGTGACGACGAGGCCGGCGGTGTCGACGCCGGGCGAGAGCCGGGCACCGGGGGCCCGCTCGTCCTCCTCTACTCCGACGACCTCGACGCCACCGTGCAGGCGGTGCTCGACGCCGGCGGCACCGTGAGCAAGGAGCCCTACGAGTTCCCGGGTGGTCGCCGCTTCTACTTCACCGACCCCGCCGGCAACGAGCTCGGGGCCTGGCAGCCGGCCGGATGACCCTCGCGCTCGCCGACCTCGTCGCCGTCTCGGGCGAGGTCGCGGCCACCCGGTCGCGCACGGCCAAGACCGCCGCCATCGCCGGGCTGCTCGCGCGCGCCGACGCCGACGAGGTCGGCACGGTCGTCGCGTTCCTCTCGGGGGTGCTGCCGCAGCGCCGCCTCGGGGTCGGGTACCGGTCGCTGTCGGCGCTGCCCGAGCCCGCGGGCGCGTCGTCGCTCACGGTCGCCGAGGTCGATGCCGCCTTCGACGGGCTGGCCGCCACGGCCGGCGCCGGCTCCACCGCCGCCCGCCGGGCCGCGCTCGCAGACCTGATGGGCCGGGCCACCGCCGACGAGCAGGCGTTCCTGCGCGCCCTGATGACCGGCAACCTCCGGCAGGGCGCGCTCGACGGCGTCGTCCTCGGGGCGGTCGCCGCCGCCTTCGAGGTGCCCGACGCCGTCGTGCGCCGGGCCGTGATGCTCGCCGGGTCGACGCACGTCGTCGCCGGGATCGCCGCGTCCGGCGGCCGGCCCGCGCTCGAGGAGGTCGGGCTCGTCGTCGGGCGCCCGCTGCGCCCGATGCTCGCGGCCTCGGCGAAGACCACCGACGAGGCGGTCGAGGGGTTCGCCGGCGAGCCGATGCTCGTCGACGGCAAGCTCGACGGCATCCGCGTCCAGGTCCACCGGCGCGACGCCGAGGTCACCGTCTTCACCCGCAGCCTCGACGAGATCACCGAGCGGGTGCCCGAGGTCGTCGAGGCGGTCACCGGCCTCCCCGGGGGCGACCTCGTGCTCGACGGCGAGGCCATCGCGCTCCGGGCCGACGGGCGTCCGGAACCGTTTCAGGTGACCGGCGCCCGCACCGCGAGCTCGGCCGACGTCGCGCGGCTCCGGGCCGAGGTGCCGCTGACCACCTACCTCTTCGACGTCCTCCACGCCGACGGCCGTGACCTCGTCGACGCCCCCGCGCAGGAGCGGCACGACGTCCTCACCGCGCTCGCGCCCCACCTCGTCGTGCCCCGCCTGCTCACCTCCGACCCCGCCGAGGCCGGCGCCTTCTTCGACGAGCTCGTCGCCGCCGGCCACGAGGGGGTCGTCGTCAAGGACGCCGCGGCCCCGTACGCGGCCGGTCGTCGCGGCAGCGGCTGGGTCAAGGTCAAGCCCACCCACACCCTCGACCTCGTCGTGCTCGCCGTCGAGCGCGGCTCGGGGCGCCGGCGCGGGTGGCTCTCCAACATCCACCTCGGCGCCCGCGACCCCGACACCGGCGGGTGGGTGATGGTCGGCAAGACGTTCAAGGGCCTTGATGACCAAACCCTTAGATGGCAGACCGAGCGCTTCACGGATCTGAAGATCGATGATGACGGTTGGGTTGTGAGGGTCCGCCCTGAGCAAGTAGTGGAGATTGCCTTCGACGGTGTTCAACGCTCCAAGCGTTACTCGGGGGGCGTGGCCCTTCGGTTCGCACGCGTGTTGAGGTACCGGAGCGACAAGACCCCGGAGGAAGCCGACACGATCGACGCCGTCCGATCGTTCTTGGCGTGACGCTCCATCGCCTGTCGGCGTCAGCCCACCGAGAACTTCAAGATCCCCATGCTCACGAGCTCGCGGAACAAGTCAAGCCCCTTGTCACTGAGCTTGTCCTTCTCGAACTCGATGTACCCCACGGAACTGAAGTTGGACGCCAGATCGATCCCCTTCTCCTTGAAGACCACGATGCGCTCCCCGTAGAGCACTGACGCCGCCCCGAGTTCGTGCGAGACGTTCTCACTCGGCCGCCAGATGCTGTTCCCATCGGCATCGAAGTACTCCTTGTCGGCGGTGAAGACCAAAATCGCAGCGCCACACTCCTGCATCGTCTCCCTCACCTTCTGGGGAATGGGACGCGCGCGATTCGGCTCTTCGACCGCTGCCTTGTAGGGAATCTTGTACTCGTTGAGCACCTTGATCAGTTGTTCCATCGGCTTCTTGTTGCCCCCGTGGCCGAGGAAGATGGCGTTCTTGGCCGGGTCCTGTGAGGCCTGAGTGGGTGGGTGCTCCCGCCGTTCCTCGCGCTGCTCGGTGGCTGGAGGCGCGGCCTCCTCCTCATCCTCAAAGTCGTCGTCCAACGCCAAGTCCTCGTCGTGGCCCTGGTTCTCCACCGGAGTCACGATCGGACCACCGATGTCGATGTACTCCTTGTCCTTGATCGTCTTGAGGAAGCCGACGAAGCGCGCGTTCTCGATCAACAGTTCGTAGACATCGCCCGTTCGATCCGTGGGCACGTCGAACGTCGCCAGAACGTTTTGGGCAATGTTCTTCGGCGGGAGCGGAGACCCGTCGTAGCGCGTGTAGAACTTGTTGGCGACCGACGGCTTGAGAGCAGCGTCGCGGAGAGCCTTCTTGTCGTCGTCTACCTCGGTAGGAGTTACGACACGGGCACCCATCTTGGTGAGGGAGATGGTCGGAGCGTTCGGCCCACCATCGGTCAGTCCATAGCCAACGGCAGCCCCGCACAGGCGACGAAACGGCCCCGAGGACGGCGTCATGTCCAACGCGGAGGCCACGTCCAAGGGACGAGTGGGGTGGGAGGCGTAGTTGTCTGCGAGCGCTTGTGGCACGCGGACCGACTTCTGCAGCGTCATGGTCGGAATGTCCGCTTGGCTGATCCGCGACTTCCGAACAGGTCGGTTGGTGTTCTCTTCGCTCATGTGTTCGAACATACACGCTGTTCGCGCCATACTCAACATTCGTTCGATGCGCGAGTCTCGCAATCCGTGAGCACCCGCTGGCCTCGGGCAAGGCGTTCCATGCCCGAAACACCACCCGGCGACCGCTGATCAGGCGAACCGAGCGTTTGTGCATGGCGCCCCCCGAAGACCTTCAAGGGGATGACCGACGAGATGCTCGCGTGGCAGACCGAGCGCTTCACCGACCTCGCCGACGGGCCCACCGACGGGTACGTCGTCACGGTGCGCCCCGAGCAGGTCGTCGAGATCGCCCTGGACGGCGTGCAGCGCTCGTCGCGGTACCCGGGCGGGGTGGCGCTGCGGTTCGCCCGGGTCCTGCGCTACCGCGACGACAAGCCGCTCGACGAGACCGACACCATCGACGCCGTGCGCGCGCTCGGCGGGTCCTGAGCCGGACGGCCGGTCAGGCCTGCGGGCGCCAGGGTGACCCGAGCAGCCGGACGAGCGCCGCGACGATCCCGACGACCCCGCCGACCACCGCGAGGACGAGCACGCCCCGCGCGACGAGGTGCCATCCCGAGGTCAGGTCGAACGGGAAGACGTCCCAGACCCGCAGCGTCGCCGTCAGGCCGACCGCCGACGTCACGAGGTCACCGAGCGCCCGGAAGCCGGGGGTGTGCAGCAGCACGGCCAGCGCCTCGACGACGACGCCCGTCCACAGCGCGGCGTTGACCAGCGGCAGGACCAGCGGGGTGTCGCCGGTGAGGAACGGCACGGCGTCCCAGCCCGGCCGCTCGTTGACGAGGTAGAGCAGCACGAGGTTGACGACGAGGCCGCCGAGGTTCGCGGAACGGGGTGCGGGGCGGAGCCGGCGCGCCGGACGGGACCCGCGCGTGGGGTGGGTGTGGGTGGCGGACATGGCCTCCTCCTCCCGGCGGTGCACCGACGCCGCACCTCGACCGGCAGGGCGCGTGCCTCGCCACGTCCATCGTCCCACCGGGGCCGGGTCGCGCGGGCCGCGCGAGAGCGGCGTCACCCCGTCGGTCGGCTGGCACGATGGCGCGATGGAGTCCTCCCGCGGCATCTGGACGAGCACCGCCGACGTCGACCTGCTGCTGCGGCTGGCCGGCTCGGGGTTCGACTGGCTCGCCCTCGACGCCCAGCACGGGCCGGTCGACCGGGCCGCGCTACACGTCCTCGGCCGGGCACTGGCGTCCGTGCCCACTCCCTTCCTGGTCCGCGTCCCGGCCGTCGATGCCGCCTGGATCGGGGCGGCCCTCGACGCCGGTGCGGCGGGGGTCGTCGTCCCGTCCGTGACGAGCGCCGCCGACGCCGAGAGGGCTGCGCTGGCCGCTCGCTACCCCCCTCTGGGAGAACGCAGCTGGGGACCGTTCGCGCCGCTCTGGGGAGGTGTGGCCCAGGACCCGGAGGCGGCGAACGAGCTGGTCCGCTGCTGGGTGATGGTCGAGACGCCCGGAGCGCTCGACGACGTCGAGGCCATCGCGGCCACACCCGGCGTCGACGGTCTCTTCGTGGGCCCGCTCGACCTCGCGCTCTCCCTCGGCACGACGGTCGAGGCCCTCCTCGACGACGACGACCCGGACGGGCCGCTGGCCCGGGTCGTCGCGGCCGCCGGGCGGCAGGGCCTGCTCGTCGGCGCGTTCGCCGGCTCGCCCGCCGCGGCCCGGCGCCTGCGGGCGCACGGCATCGGGTTCCTCGCGGTGACCAGCGACGCGGCGGTCCTGGCGGCCGGGGTCCGGGCCGTCCTCGCGGAGGACACGGACCCCGACCCGGCCTGACCGCCCGGCCATCCGCGGACCCGGTCGCCACGAACCACCGGGCGTGACCCTCCTCGACGACGCGCAGGCGTGGCTGATGCAGAAGTCCGCGCCGTTCACCGTGCGCTACGGGGAGCCGCTGCGCTTCGCCGGCCAGGACCTGCCGGCGCCCGAGCGGCTGCGGGTCCCGACGCGGCACGGTGACGTCCGCGTCGACCTCCACCGTCCGCAGGACACGAACTCGGACGGCACCCCGCCGGTGGTCGTCCACTTCCACGGTGGGGCCTTCGTCATGCGCTACCCGGAGATGGACGACTGGTGGTGCCGGTACCTCGCCGCCACCGCCGGTGTCGCGGTGGCCAACGTCGACTGGTCGGTCGCGCCGCAGGCCCGCTACCCCGTCGGGCAGGAGGAGGGCGACGACGTGGCCGCCGAGCTCGCCACGCACGGAGCCGAGTACGGCGTCGACGGCCGGCGCCTCGTGGTCAGCGGGTTCAGCGCGGGCGGGCAGGTGGCCGCCGCCGTGTGCCTCATGGCGCGCGACCACGGGTCGTACGCGCCGGTGCTCCAGGTCCTCGGCGTCCCCGCGCTCGACCTCGCCTCCCCGGTCGAGGACCGGCCCGGGATGGTCGGGCCCGACCTGCGCCGCCTCGTCCGACGGGTCTACTTCCCCGACGTCGCCCGGCGCCGCGAGCCGTACGCGTCGCCGCTGCTCGCCGACGACCTCTCCGGCCTGCCGCCGACCGTCGTGATGACCGGCGGGCGCGACGCCCTGCGCCCGGACGGCGACCGCTACGCCGCCCGGCTGCGGGCTGCGGGCGTCGAGGTCCTCCACCACGTGACCCCGGACGTCGACCACTACTTCCTCACGGACGACCCCGTGCGGGCGCGCGTGACGATGGCGATGGTCGCCGAGCGGGTGCGCATCGCGTGCGGCCTCGTGGCGCCGGGGCGCTGACCGGGCCGCTCAGAAGCCGCTGGGCCGCCGCGGCGTGTAGGCCGCCTCGAGCGCCCCGACCTCGTCGTCGGTGAGGTCGAGGTCGAGCGCGGCGACGGCGTCCGGCAGGTGGTGCTCCTTCGTGGCGCCGACGATGGGGGCGTCGACGACCGGGTTCCGCAGCACCCACGCGAGCGCGACGGTCGACATCGCGACGCCGCGCTCCCGCGCCACCCGCTCGACGGCGCCGACGATCTCGGCGTCCGAGTCGCGGTAGAGGCGCTTGCCGAAGTCGTCGGTGCCCGAGCGCTCGGTCTGCTCGCCCCACGGCCGGGCCAGCCGTCCCCGGGCCAGCGGGCTCCACGGGAGCGACCCCAGCCCCTGGTGGGCCAGCAGGGGGAACATCTCCTGCTCCTCCTCGCGCATGAGGAGGCTGTACTGGTCCTGCATCGAGACGAACCGGGTCCAGCCCCCGAGGTCGGCCGCGTGCTGCATCGTCGCGAGCTGCCACGCCCACATCGAGGAGGCGCCGATGTACCGGGCCTTGCCCGCGCGCACGACGTCGTGGAGGGCCTCCATCGTCTCCTCGACGGGGACCTCGGGGTCGAAGCGGTGGATCTGGTAGAGGTCGACGTAGTCGGTGCCGAGCCGGGAGAGCGAGGCGTCGACCTGCTCGAGGATCGCCTTGCGGGACAGGCCGCTCCCGCCGGGACCGTCGTGCATCCGGCCGTGGACCTTGGTCGCCAGCACGATGTCCTCGCGCCGGCTGTACCGGCGCAGCGCCCGGCCGACGAACTCCTCGGACGTGCCGGCGCTGTAGACGTTCGCGGTGTCCCAGAACGTGACTCCCAGCTCGACGGCCTGCCGGAAGAACGCGCCCGACGTCTCCTCGTCGAGGGCCCACGGATGGTTGCCGCGCGAGCCGTCGGCGTAGCTCATGCAGCCGAGGGCTATCCGGCTGACGGTGAGCCCGGTGCTGCCGAGACGGGTGTACTCCACGAGGGTGCTCCTTCGGTCGGGTCGCTCCTGGCATCATGCGCCGTCCGACCGGCCGTGCGGTCGGCGGGGTGCGAGCGGACCACGGGCCGGACCGCCCGGGCCCCGCGCCGCCGACCGGCCCACCACCCGAGGAGCGCCAGCCCGCCGACCGGGACCTCCATGCCGACGACGAACGCGCGGTAGAGCAGGACCCCGGCGGCGGCCGGAGCGGCCGGCACCCCCAGCGCCGTGAGGGCGCCGGCCATCCCGACCTCGACGATGCCGGTGGCCCCCGGGGTGATGACGAGCATCGAGAGCAGGCGCTCGACGACGAACGCCGACGCGACGACGACCGGCGCGGCCGGGGCGCCGACCACCTCGAGGCAGGCCCAGAGCAGCAGTGCCTGGAACAGCGCGTAGCCGACCTTGCCCCCGAGCATCCGGGCCCAGCCGGTGCGCACGAGGTGGGCGCTGTCGCGCCGGAACCGTGCTGCGCGCTCGCCCCAGCCCTCCGGCGCCACCGGGAGCGGCCGGAGGCGGGCGGCGAGCCGGTCGAGCAGCCGGCCGAGCCGGCGGACGGCGCGGTCGTCCCGCCCGAGCACGACGACGCCGGTGACGAGGGCGAGGAGCAGCGCGACCCCGACCGTCCCGGGGGCGGTCAGCGGCCCGGCGAGGTCACGACCGGACACCGCGACCCAGCAGAGGACGACGCCGGGCAGGAGGAGCTTGACGACCGTGTCCGCGAGGTTGGTCACGAGGGCCCAGCGGCCGAACGCGGCCGACCCGAAGCCCCAGCCGCGGGCCATCCGCCAGTTGACGACCGTGCCGGCGGCACCGCCGAGGGGGAGCAGGTTGGAGACGAACGAACCGGAGAGGTTGAGGAGCAGGGCCCGGCGGTGCGAGAGGCCGGGCAGGGCCGCGGTGAGCGACGGGGTGTGCACCCACAGCCCGACCAGCCAGAGCGCCGCGAGCAGCCCGAGCTGCGCCGGGCTCGGGCGGGTGAGGGCGGCGAGGATCGGCTCCCACGAGGTACCGGTGACCCGCGGCAGGGCCATCGCGACGACCGCGGCGGCGAGCGCCGCACCGGCCGCCAGCCGCACCCCCGGACCCCACACCGTCGTCATGGGCCTCACCGTGCCGCGGGGCCGGGCCGGGGCGCATCAGGGGTCACCCCCAGATCGACCCCGGGGCGGACGGGGGGCGCTCGGGGTCGACGGGCGAGCGCCGGCGCCGGGGAGCTCAGCCCAGACAGCCCTCGGGCCCGACGACGTCGGGACGGGCCCGCGCCTCGAGCTCATCGAGGTCGCGCAACCGCCCCCGGGCCTCGGCGGCGTCCTCGGGTGTCGGGGCGAGGCCCAGCCGGAGGGCGATGGCGGCACGCTCCTCGGCGAGCGCGTCGAGGAAGGCGGGGCTGTGGTTCACGGTGTCTCCTCGGGTCGGTCAGTCGTGGGTGATGACGGCGCCGGCCCCGCGGCCGCCCGGCCCGAGGAGCGCCAGGAGCAGGTCCTCGGGCGCGTCGAGCGCCAGCCGGCCGGGGGAGGCCCGGACCTCCTCGGCGAGCAGGTCGGGGGCCACCTCGTAGGCGTTGCAGGAAAGCAGGATCAGCCGCTCGCCCGCTGCGGGGAAGACGCTGTCGTGCCCGGTCCCGTCCGCCGGGTGCACCCGGCAGCCGTCGGTGGTCACGACGAGGGCGGGCGGGGCCGAGCGCACCGCGACGAGCAGCTCGCCGTCGGGGGTGCACGCGGCGGTCGAGTAGCAGGGGACACCGGGGGCCGCCATGCTGCCGGACCGGTCGCCGACGAGCACCTGCGTCAGGCGGGACCGGTGCTCGATGTGGGCCCGGCCCTCGGGGTACTCGACCGTGCTCACGCGCCAGCCGCGGGCCTCCTCGCTGTGCACGAGGGCGGTCCCGACGATGCGGGTCACCACGGGGCACCCGGTTCGTCGCCGCCGAGGCCGCTCCCGCGCAGGACCCGGCGCGTCATCCCGTGGTCGCCGACGACCGAGAAGCCGAGGTTGCGCAGGGCGCAGCTGCGCCGGGCCCAGAGGATGGTGGCGACGGTGCGGGACGAGAGCCGGTCGAGCCCGGAGAGGTCGACCCGCACCGGCCGGCCGGACACCACCCCCGCCGCGACCCCGGCGCGCACCCGGCGGCGGTCGTCGGCGCCCGAGACACCGTCGAGCGCGAGCGTGAGGGCGTCCTCGCGGTCGTCGGGGGGCGGGGGCGTCGTCATGCCCGCAGGCTCCCAACCGGGGATGACGGTGGGCGCGCCGTCACTTTGCAGTTTCGTGACAACCTGCGCCCGAGCGGGTGCGCCGGCCCGGTGCCGAGCGGCCGGCTGGCAGACTGCGGGGATGTCCGTCCGGCTGCTCGTCCTCGAGGACGACGACGGCATCCGCACGTCCGTGACCATGGCCCTCGAGGACGAGGGCTACGAGGTCACCGGTCACCCGAGCGCCGAGGAGGCGCTGCGCGACCCGTCCCTCGGCGAGGTCGACCTCCACCTCGTCGACCTCATGCTCGGGGGCATGGACGGCTACTCGTTCATCCGCGAGGTGCGCCGCCGCTCCGACGTCCCGATCATCGTGCTCAGCGCGAAGGGCGACACCCACGACATCGTCGCCGCGCTCGAGGCCGGCGCCGACGACTACGTCACCAAGCCGTTCGAGATCAAGGAGGTCAGCGCGCGGCTGCGGGCCCTGCGGCGCCGGCCGCCCACCCGCTCCGCCGAGCAGACGGCCGACGCCCCGGACGTCGTCGTGCTCGACGCGGAGAACGGCCCCCTCGTCCTCGACACGGGGGCGGCGGTGCTCCGGCGCGGCGAGGAGGTCGTGCACCTCACGGTCACCGAGTACCACCTCCTGCGCGAGCTGGCCGCCTCCGCCGGGCGCGTGCTCAGTCGGCAGGTCCTGCTCGAACGGGTCTGGGACCACGGCTACTTCGGCGACGAGCGCATCGTCGACGTCCACGTGCGGCGGCTGCGCACCAAGGTCGAGGTCACCGCCTCCGACCCCCGTCTCGTCGTCACGGTCCGCGGGCTGGGGTACCGGCTGGACCCGCAGTGAGGCCGGCGGCGGGGCGGCTGGGCATCCGGGCGACCTCGACGGCCTCCTTCGCCCTGCTGGCCCTCGTCGTCTCGACCCTGCTGGCCGTCGGTACCTACCTCACCGCCCGGCACTACCTCGTCGGTCAGCGCGAGGCGACCGCGACCCGCCAGGCCTTCGTCGACGCCGCGCTGCTCCGCGAGGGCCTGCTCACCGCCGGCTCCTCGGTCAGCGACGTCCTCGACGAGACCTCGCCGCCGCCCGGGGCCGTCGTCCTCGTCGACCGCTCGGGGCAGTGGTACACCTCCTCCCTCGAGACCGGGGAGGCCGACGTCCCCGCCGACGTGCGGGCCGCGGCCGCGCAGGGGCGGGCGTCGCGGGCCTGGACGACCCTCGCGGGCGGACCGGCCGTGGTCGTCGGGGTCCCGGTGCCCGCGGTCGGGGTCGCGGTCTACGAGATCTCGCCGACGACCGAGCTGCAGTCGACGCTGCGCACCCTCGCCGTGGTGCTGGCCGCCTTCGCGGCCGGGACGACCGCCGTCGGTGCGCTGCTCGGCGGGTCGGCCTCGGCGCGCACCCTCGCCCCGCTGCGCGACGTCGCCTCGGCGGCGGCGGCCATCGCGGCGGGCCGGATGACGACGCGCCTGCCCGACACCTCCGACCCGGACCTCGCGGTCATCGTCGGCTCGTTCAACTCGATGGTCGAGGCGCTCGAGGAACGGATGCAGCGGGACGCGCGGTTCGCGGCCGACGTCGCCCACGAGCTGCGCTCACCGGTGACCACCCTCATGACGTCGGTGACCGTGCTGCGCTCCGCGCAGGGGCGCGACCCGGAGCGTCAGCGCGCGGCGGCGGACCTCGTCGACCGCGAGGTCCGCCGCCTGCACCGGTCGCTCGAGCACCTCCTCGAGCTCGGCCGGCTCGATGCCGGTGTGCTCGAACGCGATCCGGAACCGATGGACCTCGAGGCCCTCGTGCGGCACACCCTCGCGGACACCGGGCGCGCGCACGTCGGGGTGGAGGTGGTGGGGCCCCTCACGCCCGTCGAGGGCAGCAAGCCCCAGCTGCACCGGGCACTCGTCAACCTCCTGGAGAACGCCGACCGCCACGGCGGCGGCGTCGAGCAGGTGCTCCTGCGGTCGGGGAGCGGCTCGGTGGAGGTGCTCGTCGTCGACCGCGGCCCGGGCGTGCCCGACGCCGAGCGCTCGCGGGTCTTCGACCGGTTCAGCCGGATCGGCTCGCGGGGGTCGACCCCGGGCACCGGCCTGGGCCTCAGCCTCGTCGCCGAGACCGTCCGCGCGCACGGGGGTCGGGTGTGGGTCGAGGAGACGCCGGGCGGTGGGGCGACCTTCGTCATCGGCCTGCCCGCCGGCGGCGACGGTGCGGAGGGCGGGTCGTGACCGCCGGGCGGTGGACGGTCGGCGCGTCGGTCCTGCTCGTCGCGGCGGCGCTCGCCGGGTGCGGCGCACCGCACGACACCCCGGCGAGCACCATCGCCTCGGTGCCGTACGACCTGCTCGCGCCCTCGGACGCGGCGGCGCCCTCCCCGACGGAGTCGGCGACGCGGGGTCCGTTCGTCTTCCTCGTGCGGGAGGACCGGCTGGTGCCGGCGTCCCCCGTGGCGGACCCGGGCTCGTCGCGCGACGCGGTCGGGCAGGCGCTGCGCCTCCTCGTCGAGGGGCCGACGGAGGCGGACCGGGCCGCCGGGCGCTCGACCGCGCTCGGGCCCGACGTGCAGGCCACGCTCACCTCACTCGAGGGCGGCCGGGCGACGGTCGACCTGCGGGCGGGCTCCCTGCCGACCGGTGCCGGGCGCCTGCCGCTGGCGGCCGGCCAGCTCGTCCTCACCCTCACCTCGGTGCCGGGCGTCGACGACGTCGTCCTCACCTCCGACGGCTCGCCCATCGAGGCGCCGCTGCCCGGTGGCGCCCTGACCGACCGGCCGCTGACGGCGCAGGACTACGCCACCCTGCTGGCCTCCTCGGCGTCGGACGGCTGAGGGGGCCGGCAGGGTGGCGTAGTCGTTGTCGCCCGGGCGCTCAGGCGTGCGAGGCCTCGGCGAGGTGCTGCGGGAGCCGGGACTCGCCGGCGCGGTAGCGGCGCGTCAGCTCGGGGAGGTTGGGGCGCATCCCCAGGTGCTCGAGCTCGCTGGCGATGGCCCGCACGAGCTCGCGGGGGCGGCGTCCGGCGGCGCGGGCCTCGCCGCGCAGCTGGGCGGCGGCGATCGCGTGGGTGCGGTCGTCGACGCGGTCGGTGCTCTCGAGGACGATGGAACCGGAGGTCATCGGTCTGCTCCTTCCCGCCCGTGCGGACGGCGGTCGATTGGTGTCCTCCGACCCTCGCAACCCGGTGTGACGGTTCGTCGGCCGACCGCTTTGCGATCGTGTGACGGTCCCGTGACGCGGTCGACCTAGGCTGGTCGACGTGCCCGGTGCCGCAGAGGTCGACGTCGTCGCGGACGTCGGCGGCAGCAAGCTCCTGCTCCGCGCCCTCGCCCCCGGCGGAGAGGTCCTCGACGAGGAGCGCCGCGCCACCGGCCCGGACGCCGACGGCGCGTTCCTCGACGAGCAGGTGGCGGCGTTCGCGGCGCGGCAGGGTGCGGTGGCGTCGGTGGGGGTCGCGGTACCCGGGCTCGTCGACGCCGAGGGGCGCGTCGTCGTCTCCGACGTGCTGCCCCGCCTCGCCGGCTGGGGGCCGGGCGCCGGCCGGGGGGTCGACCTCGTCGTGAACGACGTGCGCGCCTCGCTCGCCGCGGCCCGCAGTACGCACCCGGAGGTGCGCGACCTCGTCGTGGTCGTCGTGGGCACGGGCATCGCCGCCGCGGTGCTCTCGGGAGGACGGATGCTCGGCGGGACCACCGGGTGGGCGGGAGAGCTGGGCAGCGTGCCGGTCGACCTGGCCGGCGGCACGACGGCCCGGCTCGACGACCTCGCCTCGGGACGCGCCGTGACGGAGGCCGTGCGCCGCCCCGGGGCCGAGGTGGCCGAGCTCGTCGCGGCCGGGGACGCCGAGGCGGTCCGCGTGGTGCGGGACGCGGGCCGGGCCCTCGGGCGGGCGGTCGGTGGGGTGGTCACGCTCCTCAACCCCGCGCGCGTCGTGCTCGCCGGCGGGACGACGCGCTACCCCGGCTACGTCGACGCCGTGCAGGAGGCGGCCGCGGAGGCCGCCCTTCCCGAGCCGTGGGCCGCCTGCCGGCTGACCGTCGACGCCGACCCCGGCACGCTCGTCGTCCGTGGGCTCGCCGCCCTCCTGCGGATCCACCGCGACGGCGCGTAGCCGCCTGCGAGGTTCGAGCGTTCCGGCGGGCAACATCGACGTCTCAGAGCCGGCGGGGGAGCTTGGTGGCATCCCCGTGGAGCGCCATGTCGGAGAGGGCCGCGGCGATCTGTGAGTCCCGGCCCTCGACGGCATGCATGTACCGCTGCGCTGCGGCGGTCGAGGAGTGGCCCAACCGCTGCTTGAGGTCCACGAGGCTCGCCCCGGTGGCCGCCGCCAGCGACTGGCCAGTGTGGCGTAGGTCGTGGAACGAGATGCTCACGCCGACCTTCTTCCTCCCCCGGACGACTCCCCTGTGGAGGTCGACGTCCTCGGTGCGGAGTGCACAAACCTCGCCGCGTCTCAGGCCACACCACGCCGCAAGCACCACAGCGGCCCGGAATCGAGGGGTCGTCGCCTCTGCCAGCTGGACCGCTAAAACCACATGTGTCGGCTTGTGCCGAGCTCGGCGACGTACGCATCGACCGCCGCCTGCAACCGCTCGGGGGAGCCTCCAAAGAGCCCATCGCGTAGCGCTCCCCCCGAGCTCCCCGCACGCACAAGGTCCCCGGTCACTCGTTGAGCCGTCCCGTCCTCACCTGCGAAGTGTTCGCGCCACCCGAATCGCCCGACCCACGCACCTGGGATCCACGCGACCGTTCGATCGGACCTCGTTTGCAGTGCGAGGTCTTCAGCGACCAAGGCCAACAGGACCTCGGTCTCGTCGAAGAGGTCGTCGTACTCGTCGTCATCAGGGACAAGGCTGTCAAGCGCGTGACGAAGGACAGCATGAAGATGGTCGGACATCGGAGTTTTGCGTCCGCCACGGCGGCCACCAATCAGCGCCCCACTTGTCTCCGGGGACATCTCAGTTGCGTCACTTCGGTAAGCAAGGAAGTGGACGGGAGGGTCCCAGGTCTGACCAACAAGTCCGGGATGCACTATTGCCATGACTGGGCCCCTCAGGCCGCTCTTGTCCTTCACGGTTGTTTCAACGACCGTCGCGCGAACCGCGGCGTAGTTGCGCCTAGAAAGCGCTCCCATGGTGCTCGCATATGCGAGGACGATGGGGGCGTAGTACGCCTGGTCCAGAAGCACTGCCCGGCCGGAGCGAGGACCGGCGGCGTCGGCAGACACAGTCTTGAGAACTCGGGAGAGCAGCGCGAGGTGCTGCTCCTTCGCGTGCGCGGCCAAGGTCGCAAGACCAAACGCCAAAGGCTGGAGAGTTTCCCATCTAGTCCAAAGCCAGTCGGATAGCCGGTGAGCAGTCTCCTCATCCCTTGCAATCGCGATATCGCTGGGAAAGCGCTCGGGATCCCTCAACGCATCACGAGCCTCAGCCGCCTGCTCGAGGAGCAGGTCCTCAAGTTCCAGTTGGCGAGCCGGGTCGAGCAACATCCCTTTGATCGCCGAGACAAGCGCCTTACCTCGGTCCGCGCCTGTTGCCTGCGTTACGGCTGCGCGCACCGTAGCCCCGTCCGAGTGCCCCAAGTCCAGGGCCCGAAGGACCGCGACGACCAGCTTGATGCGCTCGCTCTCGATGTCTTCTCCGAAGAGGTCGACCCGCTGCAAGCTGTCGAGCGTGCGCCCTGCGCCCAAGGGGTACTCAGGAAGTGTGCATTCGTCCAAGCGCACGGGAATCAGCCAGATCTTGCCAGGGGGCATCGTCCGGAATATGTCGATTGCGAGGAGCAACTCCTCGTTCTGATAGCTGGACTGGCGCGACTGACTGTTCGCAGAGAACACCGCCACGAAGGCCAAGGCCCCGCGACTGATGGCGCGCCGAATAGTGAGTTGCCAATCATCCCCGGGCGACAACATGGTCTTGTCGGTCCAGACGGGGACCTTGGCTGCGGCAAGTGCGCGCCTGATGTCTTCAACTCGCTCTGCGTCCTCTCGTACGTAAGAGATGAACGCGTGACCGGCATCGGAAGCCCCCGCTGTCATGGATGGAGCGTACTGGGAGCGCACGACACCGAATTCCTGCGAGCATAAGGACAAGACCCAGCGCCCTGACCCTGAACCCCCCTGAACCCCAGGATCAGGAGGCGTGCGATATCTCGTGCGACATCTCCCGGTCAAACGGGGTAACTCGGGGTGGGTCACGGGCGGCGCGCCGGCGGTTCAGCGGCTGAGTCCCGCAGTAAAGCCGCAGTTCAGAAGGGTTTTGAACTGCGGCTTCGGGAGTGGCCAGGGGCGGGGTCGAACCGCCGACCTTCCGATTTTCAGTCGGACGCTCGTACCAACTGAGCTACCTGGCCGGACCCTGCACGAAAGGGCCGGACGAACCGGCCCCCTCATGAAGGAGCGACCCCGACGGGACTCGAACCCGCGACCTCCGCCGTGACAGGGCGGCGCGCTAACCAACTGCGCTACGGGGCCTTGGTGTGATGCAAGACCGTATCCCCAACGGGATTCGAACCCGTGCTACCGCCGTGAAAGGGCGGGGTCCTGGGCCGCTAGACGATGGGGACCCGAACTCGTCGGACCCTTGACGTCAGGCGACCCGGCGTTCGGATCCGTCGAGGACTCGGAAAGCATAGGGGACGTCGCTCCGACCACCAAAACGGGGTGGCCGACGTCAGCCGGCGGCCGACCTCGCCGGGCCGGGGTGGCGCAGCGCCGCCCGGACGAGGTCGATCGCCTCGACCTCGCTCAGCCCGTGCCGGCGGGCCAGCCCGGCGAACGCGTCCGCGGCACGACGCACGTCGACGGTCGGCGGCGCGGTGGCCTCCGCGACCACGGTGCCCGTTCGGCGGCGGGTGTGGACGAGGCCGAGGGCCTCGAGCTCGCGGTAGGCGCGGGCCACCGTGCCGCCGGCGATGCCGAGGTCCCCGGCGAGGGCCCGGATGGTCGGCAGCCGCGCACCCGGGGCCAGCTGTCCGGTGGCGATGTGCCCGGCGATCTGCGCGCGCAGCTGCTCGTAGGGCGGGGTGGCGGCGGACAGGTCGACCGTGAGCGACGTGGTCATCGCGACGGGTCCGGGGAGGTGGAGGACGTCGCCCGGAGGACGGTGCCGGTCCCCGGCCGGCGCCCCGAGGATGACGCCGTGACGTGCGGGGTCGGCGAGGTGACCGCCGAGACGAACGCCAGGACACCGGCGAGCACCCCGAGCGCGAACAGCCCGAAGGCGAGGTCCTGGCGCCAGTCGAGCGGCGGGTGGTGGGCCGACGGCGAGCCGCTGCCGCGCAGCCCCTGGGCGTACTCGTGGAGGGAGGACCCCGCGACGAAGGCCACCCCGAGCACGGCGAGCCACGTGCTGCAGGCGGCGTAGCGCAGCAGGCGCGCCGTGGCCGCGCGGCGGGCCGCCGCGTCGACCGTCGCGTGCTGCTCGTCGAGCGACGGGCGGGCCTCGACGACGCGCAGCCCCCACTGGGTGACGAGGCCGAGCACGCCGAGGGCGACGAGCAGACCGAGGCCGTAGGGCCAACCGGGGAACAGGCCGTCGCCGACCATCCGGAACGCCGTGAGGTCCGGCATCCGACGACCGTGGTCGACGCCCTCGGTGGCCCCGAGGACCGCCGTCAGCGCGCAGAGGGCGACGAGCACCAGCGCCCCGCCGTGACGCAGGCGGCGCAGGCGGGGTCCGACGTCGGGACGTGGCCGCGCCGGCGCCGTGCGCACGCTGCCGCGCGGACGCGGCCAGGTGAGCTCGACGAGCGTGGCCGTCGCCGCCATGACGGCCCCGACGAGGAGGACGGCCACCGAGCCGACGAGCGGGTTCGCCCCGGGGGTCGGGTCCGTCGTGACGGCCAGGACGACCACGACCGCGAGGCCGGCGGCGGCGGTCGCCCCGGCGGTGCGGCGTCGGGCCCCACGGACGACGGGGTCCTCCCCCCGCCGGCCGAGCGTTGCCGAGACGGTCCGGGCGACGTGGACGACGAGCGCGACGAACAGGGCCGGGAGGGCCAGGCCGAGCGTGAGGCCGAGGGCGTCCATCGGGTGCTCCTTCGCGGTCGAGGCTGCGTGGAGGATGGCGCGATTCAGCCAATGTGTCAAGTCATTGAGTGAATGAACAGGATGGGGAGGGGGCGGCGCGTCAGCATGTGTTGACGCTCCGGCATCGTCAGCATATGCTGACGATCATGACCAGGACCGCCTCCGACCTCGCCGGGGACCTCGACAGCACCGACCCCCGCGTGGGCCTGCGCGCCGTCGCCGCCCTCGGCCGGCTCCTCGAGCAGCTCGAGACCCTCCAGGTCCGCAACGCGCGGGCCCGCGGCTGGTCGTGGCAGGAGATCGCCGAGGCCCTCGGGGTCACCAAGCAGACCGTCCACCGCAAGCACGCCCGGAGGTAGACCGTGTTCGAACGCTTCACCACCGACGCCCGAGCCGTCGTCGTCGCGTCCCAGGAGGAGTGCCGGTCGCTCGGGGTCGACGAGGTCCGCCCCGTCCACCTGCTCCTCGCCCTCACCGACGACGACACCGCCGTCAGTGGGGTGCTCGCCGCCCACGGGATCGACCGAGCGGCGGTCCGCCGAGCCCTGGATGCCGGGACGCCGGGCGCCGCCGAGCCGGTCGACGAGGACGACGCGGCCGCCCTGCGCGCGCTCGGCATCGACGTCGACGCCATCCGCGAGGCGGTCGAGCGGCAGTTCGGTGCCGGCGCGCTCGACGACGTCGCCCCGGACGCCGGCCGTCCCGCCACCCGCGGCCGGGTCGCCTTCGGGCGCGGCGCGAAGAAGGTGCTCGAGCTCGCGCTGCGCGAGGCGGTCCGCCTGCGCTCGCGCGAGATCCGGGCCGAGCACATCGCCCTCGGGGTCCTGCGCAACGACGACGACGCCGTGCGCCTGCTGCTGCGCGGCCTGGAGGTCGACCCCCGGGCGGTGCGGGCGAGCCTCGAGGACCGCGGCCGCCGCACCGCCTGACGGGGTCGCCCGGTCAGCTCGGGATGTAGTCGAACTCGTCAGGGTTCGGGCCGGTGCGGCCCTCCTCGCCCTGGTCGAGGGCCGAGATGCGCTCGACCTCCTCGGGGGTGAGCGAGAAGCCGAAGAGGTCGAAGTTCTCGCGGATGCGCGACTCGGTGACCGACTTCGGGAAGACGATGTCGCCGCGCTCGATGTGCCAGCGGAGCGTCGCCTGCGCGGGCGTCACCCCGTGCGCGGCCGCGACCTCGCCGATGACCGGGTCGTCGAGCACGCCGCCCTGCGCGATCGGCGACCACGCCTCGGTGGCGATGCCGTGCTCGGCGTCGGCCGCGCGGACCGCCTCGTTCGTGAGGAAGGGGTGCACCTCGACCTGGTTGACGGCCGGCACGACACCGGTCTCGTCGATGATCCGCTGCAGGTGCGCGGGCTGGAAGTTCGAGACGCCGACGGACGCGGCGCGGCCGTCCTCGACGAACGAGGCCATCGTCCGCCACGTCGACACGTAGTCGCCGTCGTAGAGGGTCGGCAGCGGCCAGTGGATGAGGAAGAGGTCGATCTGCTCGAGGCCGAGCTTCTCGAGGGTCTCGGCGAAGGCGCGCTCGGCGTCCTCGGGGCGGTGGAAGCCGTTGTTGAGCTTCGAGGTGACGAACACCTCCTCACGCGGGAGGCCGGACCGGCGGATGGCCTCGCCGACCTCGCGCTCGTTGCCGTACATCTCGGCGGTGTCGATGTGCCGGTAGCCGACCTCGAGGGCGGTCGTGACGGCGGCGACGGTGTCGGCGGGGTCGATCTGGAAGACGCCGAAGCCGAGCTGGGGGATGGTGCGGCCGGTGTTCAGGGTGATCGTCGGAACGCTCATGTCAGGGCCAGCGCCCGCGGCGGGGCAGGTATTCCGGCCGCGCGCCGGCTCCCGACGTGCAGCAATCGACGAATGTGTCACTTCTTGCACGTCGTGACGTGCAGCAATCGACGAATGTGTCACTTCTTGCACGTCGAGGTGCGCGGCCGTCCTCAGGGAGCGGCCCACTCGCGGACGCGGTCGACGTCCCACGTGGTGACGATCCTCTCGGGCGGGATGCCGAGCCGCTCGGCCCGCTCGCACCCGTACGCCTTCATGTCGAGCTGCCCGGGCGCGTGGGCGTCGGAGTCGATGCTGAACAGGCACCCGATGTCGAGGGCCAGCGTCACGAGCTCGTCCGGCGGGTCGCAGCGCTCGGGTCGGCTGTTCACCTCGACGGCGGTGCCGTGCTCGGCGCAGGCCTCGAACACGGCGCGGGCGTCGAACTCCGACTGCGGTCGCGTGCCGCGCGAGCCCTCGACGAGCCGGCCCGTGCAGTGCCCGAGCACGTTGACGCGCGGGTTCGAGACGGCGGCCACCATCCGGCGGGTCATCGGGTCGGCGTTCATCCGCAGCTTCGAGTGCACCGAGGCCGTGACGAGGTCGAGCCGGCCGAGCATCTCGTCGGTCTGGTCGAGCGAGCCGTCGTCGAGGATGTCGACCTCGATGCCCTTGAGCAGCGTGAAGTGCCCTGCGAGGGAACGGTTCACACCGTCGACGATCTTCAGCTGCTGCTTGAGCCGCTCGACGGTCAGACCGTTCGCCACCCGCAGCTGCGGGCTGTGGTCGGTGAGCACCATCCACTCGTGGCCGAGCTCGACGCCGGTGAGCACCATCTCGTCGATGGGCGAGCCGCCGTCGCTCCAGTCCGAGTGGAGGTGGCAGTCGCCGCGCAGCATCGCGTAGAGCTCCTCCCCGCCCTCGACGAGAGGCCCACCGACCTTGTCCTGCAACGACTCCAGATACCCGGGCAGCTCGCCCGAGAGTGCCTCGGCGATGACCCCCGAGGTCGACTTCCCGATGCCGGGGATCTCCTGCAGCGTGCCGGCCTCCGCCCGCTCGGCGAGCTCGTCGGCGTCGACCGTGCGCAGGGTCTTCACCGCGTTGCGGAACGCCTCGACCCGGTAGGTGCCGGCGCGCGTGCGCTCGAGGAGGAAGGCGATGCGGCGCAGGGCGTCGACGGGGTCGACCGGGGCCTCCAGCGGAGGCAGCAGCGCGACCATCCTCCGATGCTGTCACACCCCGGCCGACGCGAGCCGTTGCCGCCGCACCCGGCCGGCGCTACCGTTCCCGCGGGGGGAACCATGGGGGGTCCCCCGAACCATCGAGGGGGAACCATGTCCACATCCATCCGACGTCTCACGACGGTCGCGGCGCTCGCCGCCACCGCACTCACCGTCCAGGCCGGCGCGGCGTCCGCCGTCGGCTCCGCGTGCGACGGAACCGCCGTCGAGAGGTGCGCCTCGCTGTCGGTCGCCAACGGGGTCTGGCAGGCCGAGGGGACGATCACCGACACCGCCGGCGACGGCGTGCAGGTCGACGTCCGCGTCGACGAGGTGCGCATCCAGGCCTACGACGGCGTCCGGTGGGTCGACGTCCTGTCGTCGAACGCGGTCGACGCCGACGGCTGGCACGGCGTGACCGACACCGGGCTCGGCCTGCGCCGGGGCTGCATGGAGCTGCAGTCCCGGGGCAGCCGCATCCGGGCCTCCGCGCACGTGCAGTGGCGCGGCGACCGCTTCGGCGACACCTGGGTCCACGGCGCCGCCGTGGCGCCGACCTGCAGCGGCTGAGGTGACGAGGGTCCGGCGCCGCCGTCCGCGGTGGCGCCGGACCGTCAGCCCAGCAGGGACTCGAGGCCGGTGACCAACCGGTCGACATCGGCCTCGTCGGTGTACGGGGCCAGCCCCACGCGCACGCCGCCGGTGTCGCCGAGGCCGAGGTGGCGTGAGCACTCGAGGGCGTAGAAGCTGCTGGCCGGGGCGTTGACCCCGTGCTCGGCGAGGCCGCGGTACACGTCCTGCCCGTCCACGCCGTCGACCGTGAACAGCAGTGTGGGAGTGCGGCTCTCGGCGTTCGAGTACACCGTCACGCCGGCCATCCCGCGCAACGCGGGCTCGAGGACGGCGAGCAGCTTCTCCTCGTGCTCCCCCAGGGCCCGCATCGAGGCGAGCAGCCGGTCCCGACGGTTCTCGTCGGTGACCGGGGTGTCGAGGTCGTCGAGGGCCGCGAGGAAGTCGACGGCGGCGCTCGTGCCGGCGAGCAGCTCGTAGGGGAGGGTGCCCAGCTCGAAGCGCTCGGGCACGGCGTCGGACGAGGGGGCGAGCTTGTCGGGGTGCAGCGTCTCGAGGAACGCCGGATCGGCGGCCAGCACCCCGCAGTGCGGCCCGAGGAACTTGTACGGCGAGCAGGTCCAGACGTCGGCACCGAGCGCCGGGACGTCGACCGAGGCGTGCGCGGTGGCGTGCACGCCGTCGACCCAGTGCAGGGCGCCGACCCGGTGGACGGCCTCGGAGATCTGCCGGGTCGGCGGGCGGGTGCCGATGAGGTTGCTGGCGGCCGTCGTCGCGACGAGCCGGGTGCGCTCGGAGAGCACGGCCTCGACGTCCTCGACGGTCAGCTCGCCGCTCGCGGGGTCGAAGTCGACCCAGCGGACGGTGGCGCCGGCCGCCTCGGCGACCTGCACCCACGGCCGGATGTTGGAGTCGTGGTCGAGGCGGGTGACGACCACCTCATCACCCGGACCCCACCGCTTGGCGAGCGCCCGGGCCAGGTCGTAGGTGAGCGCGGTCGCGCTGCGGCCCATGACGATCCCCCGCGGGTCGGCGCCGAGGAGGTCGGCGGCCGTCCGCCGGAAGCGGGACACGACCGCGTCGGCCCGTCGCTCGGAGGCCGTGACCGTGCCGCGGTTGGAGATCGACGCGGTGAGGGTGTCGGCGACCGCCCGCCCCACGACGTCGGGCACCTGGCTGCCGCCGGGACCGTCGAAGTGGGCGAGCCCGGCCGTCAGCGAGGGGAAGTGGGTGCGGATGCGCTCGACGTCGTAGGCCATGCCCTCATCCTCGCGCAGGGGTCACCACGAGGAGTGGAGCGGCCGCCCCTCGGCGAACCCGGCCGTGCTCTGCAGGCCGACCGTCGCCCGCTCGTGGAACTCCTCGAGGGTGCGCGCCCCGGCGTACGTGCACGAGGACCGGAGGCCGGCGATGATCTCGTCGATGACGTCCTCGACGCTCGGCCGGGCCGGGTCGACGTACATCCGGGCGCTGCTGATGCCCTCCTCGAAGAGCGCCTTGCGGGCCCGCTCGTACGCGCTGTCGGTGGCCGTCCGGTTGCGCACCGCGCGGGCCGAGGCCATCCCGAAGGACTCCTTGTACTGCCGGCCCTGCTCGTCGGTGTAGAGGTCGCCGGGGGACTCGAGCGTCCCCGCGAACCACGAGCCGACCATGACGTTCGACGCACCCGCCGCGAGCGCGAGCGCGACGTCGCGGGGGTGCCGGACCCCGCCGTCGGCCCAGACGTGCTTGCCGAGCTCGCGTGCGGCGGAGGCGCACTCGAGCACCGCGGAGAACTGGGGACGCCCGACGGCGGTCATCATCCGGGTGGTGCACATGGCGCCCGGGCCGACCCCGACCTTGACGATGTCGGCACCGGCCTCGACGAGGTCGCGCGTGCCCTCGGCGGAGACGACGTTGCCCGCCGCGATCGGCACCCCGAGGTCGAGGGCGCGCACCGCCCGCAGGCTCTCGAGCATCTTCTCCTGGTGCCCGTGCGCGGTGTCGATGACGAGCACGTCGGCGCCGGCCTCGGCCAGCGCCGCGGCCTTGGCCGCGACGTCGGCGTTGATTCCGACGGCGGCGGCGATGCGCAGCCGGTTCGAGGCGTCGACGGCCGGCGAGTACAGGTGCGCCCGCAGCGCCCCGGCGCGGGTGAGCAGCCCGACGAGCCGGCCGTCGACGTCGACGACGGGCGCCAGCCGGCGGCGTGCGTGCGACAGGGTGTCGAAGGCCTTCTCGACGTCGACGCCGTCGTCGAGGGTGACCATCTCGCGGACCATGACGTCGGCGAGCTGGGTGTACCGGTCGACGCCGGTGAGGTCGGTCTCGGTGACGACGCCGACCGGCCGGTTGCCCTCGGTGACGACGGCCGCCCCGTGGGCGCGCTTGTGCAGGAGGACGAGCGCCTCGCCGGTGGTCGTCGTCGGGTCGAGGACGATCGGGGTGTCGTAGACGAGGTGCCGGCTCTTCTGCCACGCGATGACCTCGGCGACGACGTCGGCCGGGATGTCCTGGGGGATGACCGTCAACGCCCCGCGCCGGGCGGTGGTCTCGGCCATCCGACGGCCGGCGATGGCCGTCATGTTCGCGACGACGAGCGGGATGGTCGTGCCGGTGCCGTCGGAGCTGCGGAGGTCGACGTCGAGCCGGCTGGCGACCGACGAGCGGTTGGGCACCATGAAGACGTCGTCGTACGTCAGGTCGTGCTGCGGCCGGAGGTCGTTGAGGAAGCGCACGGCACCAGCGTAGGTGCGTCCCGGCGGCGCGGATGGGGCAGGATCGGGCGGGTGAGCCTCATGGCGCCCTCCCCGGCCGACGACCGACGCCGGGCCGGGCTGCGCCGGATGCGCCTCGTCGCGCTCTCCCTCCTGCTGCTCGCCGCGGTCGTCTTCCTCGCGACGCTGCGCCTCGACGACTCCGGCGTGTGGGGCTACGTCAACACCGGGGCCGAGGCCGCGATGGTCGGTGCGCTCGCCGACTGGTTCGCGGTCACCGCGCTCTTCCGGCACCCGCTCGGCCTCCCGGTACCGCACACCGCGATCATCCCGAAGCGCAAGAACGAGATCGGCCGCAACCTCCAGGAGTTCGTCACCGAGAACTTCCTCACCGAGGAGATCGCCCGCGAACGGCTGGCCGCCGCCCACGTCAGCGAGCGGATCGGTCGCTGGCTCGGGGTGGCCTCGCACCGGCACCGGGTCCTCACCGAGGTGGTGCGGGTGGCGCGGGCCGGTCTCGGACGGCTCGACGAGGACGAGGTGCGCACGCTCGTCGCCGACTTCCTCGTGCCGCGGCTGGTCCGCGAGCCGGTCAGCCCGATCGCCGGGGCGCTGCTCGAGGGGGTCGTGGAGGAGAGCACGCACCACGGCCTCGTCGACCTGGGGCTCGAGCAGCTCCACGACTGGCTGCGCGACAACCCCGGCACCTACTCAGAGGTCCTCACGACCCGGGCGCCGTGGTGGACGCCGCCGTGGCTCGACGAGCGGGTCATCGGCTGGACCTACGAGCAGGTCCTCACCTGGCTGCGCGAGATCCGTCGCGACCCCCGGCACCCGGCCCGCCTCGCCCTCGACGACCTCCTGCGCACCCTGGCCCACGACCTCCAGCACGACCCGTCGGTGATGGAGCGCGCGGAGTCGCTCAAGGAGCGCCTGCTCACCCACCCGCAGGCCGCCGAGACCGCCGTGGGGCTGTGGCGCTCGTTCCGGGCGGCGCTCGAGACGGCGATGGACGACCGTGACTCGTACTTCCACCGCCGCGGCGACGAGCTGCTCGAGCACCTCGGCGAGCACCTCGTCCACGACCCGGAGTGGTCCGAGATGCTGGAGGCCCGTCTCGGGGAGGCGGTCTCGTTCGTCGTCAACACCTACGGCAACGAGCTCGCCGAGGTCATCTCGGTCACCGTCGAGCGCTGGGACGGGCGCGAGGCCGCCGAACGCATCGAGCTGCACGTCGGCCGCGACCTCCAGTTCATCCGGATCAACGGCACGGTCGTCGGCGCGCTCGCGGGGCTGGGCATCCACGCCGTCGGGCAGCTGCTGGCCTGAGCCCGGGTCCGAGGACGGGCGTTGGCAGGACGACGCGCCGCCGCTAGCGTGGGGAGGCCCACACGGGCGTGGGCCCCGGTGAAGGGAGCTGGTCATGGCAGGCAAGTTCGAGGTCTACAAGGACAAGGCCGGCAAATTCCGCTTCCGCCTCAAGGCGGGCAACGGCCAGGTGATCGCCGTGGGCGAGGCCTACGAGACGAAGGCCAGCGCGCTGAACGGTGTCGCCTCGGTGCAGAAGAACGCGCCGGGCGCCACCATCGACGACCAGACCTGAGCGCCGCGCCCACCTAGGCTCGGTGGATGACCACCGTGCCTGCGGAGCGTCCTCGCCTGGTCCCCGCGCTGCTCCTCGCCGCCGTCGTCTTCGGGGCGCTCGACGCCTTCTGGCTCACGGTCGGCTCGGGCGCGCTGTACGACGAGCAGATCGGGCACCTGCTGGCGGAGTCACCGGATGCCGGTGCCGCGGTGGCGTTCTACGTCGTGTACCTGCTGGGGTTCACCCACTTCGTGCTGCGACCTGCCCTCGAGGCGCGGTCGAGGACGCGTGGGCTCCGGGATGCCGCCGCGTTCGGGCTGGTCACCTACGCGACCTTCGACCTCACGGCGATGGCGGTGTTCCGCGACGTGCCGCTGGTCGTCGTGCTCGTCGACCTCGCGTGGGGAACGGTGCTCTGCACGGTGACGGCGGCCGTGGTGCTCGGGGTGCTGCTCCGCCGCGGCCCCGCTCCTGACCCGACGCGTCAGCGCTTCTTCGGCGGGAGCGGGAAGAACATCGACGTCCGTTCCATGTACTCGGGGTAGCCGGGGCGCTTGGCCATCTCCGACTCGAGCAGTCGCGCTCCGGTCGCGAAGGCGAGGAAGTACGTCATGACGACCGGCGACAGCACCGTCAGCACCCCCGGCCAGGCCTCGGCGGCGACGACGAACAGGCCCCACCAGACGGCGGAGTCGCCGAAGTAGTTCGGGTGGCGGGTCCAGCCCCAGAGCCCCCGGTCCATGACCTTGCCCTTGTTCGACGGGTCGGCCTTGAACGCCTTGAGTTGCGCGTCCCCCACCGACTCGAAGGTGACCCCGACGAGCCAGACGACCACCCCGAGCGCGCCGACCCAGCCGAGGGCCGAGTCGGTGGCCGCCGCGACCTGGAGCGGCAGCGAGACGAACCACGCCGCGACGCCCTGCGTGCCGAAGACCCGGACGAGCGCGTACCGGAACCGCTTCTCCGGCGGCTGCGAGGACAGCAGCTTCTCGTAGCGCGGGTCCTCGCCATGCCCGAGCGCGCGGCCGCGGATGTGCCACGCGAGCCGGCCGCCCCAGAGCGTGACGAGCACCGCGAGCACGAGCGAGCGCACCGAGTGCTGGCCGAGCGCGTACGCCACCCAGCCGATGGCGACGAACACCAGCCCCCAGGTGACGTCGACGACCGCGACCCGGCCGAGCCGCTTCGCGACCACCGCGGTGACGCCCATCGCGAGGGCCGACGTGACCAGGGACCCCAGCAGGACGACGACGAGGACGCCCCCGTCGAACGAGGAGCCCATCAGCGGGCGGGGTCCGACACGACCGCCGGGCCGCCGGGACGGCGCAGCAGCAGCTGGTCGACGCCCATCCGGTTGTCCCGGAACGCCTGCGAGCCGCCGACGAGGTAGAGCCGCCAGACGCGCGCGCCCTCCTCGCCGATGAGCTCGACGGCGCGGTCCCAGTTCTCCTCGAGGGTGCGGGCCCACGCGTCGACGGTCCACACGTAGTGCTCGCGCAGCGCGTGCACCCCGCGGACCTCGAAGCCGGCGTCCTGGAGGAAGTTCAGGGTGTCGCCGACGGGCCGCATCGTCATGTCCGGGGCGATGAACTGCTCGATGAACGGACCGCCGCCCGGGTGGTGCCCGGCGAAGCGCGACATCTGCTGAACGAGGACGTACCCGCCCGGGCGCACGGCACGGTGCAGCACCGACGCGTAGGTGTCGTAGTTCTTCTCGCCGACGTGCTCGCCCATCTCGAGGGAGGCGACGGCGTCGAACGGCTCGTCGCGGACCTCGCGGTAGTCCTGGAGGCGGATCTCGACGCGGTCCTCCAGGCCCCGCTCGCGGATGCGGGCGTCGATGAACGCCTTCTGCTCGGCGGCGATGGTCACGCCGGTGACCTGCGCCCCGAAGTGCTCGGCGGCGTACAGCGACAACGACCCCCAGCCGCAGCCGACGTCGAGGAAGCGCATGCCCTCGGAGAGCCCGACCTTGCGGCACACCATGTCGAGCTTGGCGGCCTGCGCGTCCTGCAGCGGCATGTCCGGCCCGTCGGCGAAGAACGCGCACGAGTAGGCCATGTGCGGGTCGAGGAGGAACTCGTAGAACTCGTTCGACAGGTCGTAGTGGTGACTGATCGACGCGCGGTCACGGGCCAGCGAGTGCAGCCGACCCTTGATGACGGCCTGCGTGGCCGGCGGCGCCGGCGGACGGGCGAGCGCCCTGGTGTCGCGGCCGAGGCGCACGAGGTCGGGCAGCAGGCGGGCCAGCCGGGCGGGCGTCAGCGGCGGCAGGGAACGGGCGGCCACCGTCTCGCGGACCAGGTCGAGCGCGTCGCCGACGTCGCCGTGCACCTCGAGCTCGCCGGTGACGTAGGCCTGCGCCGCCCCGAGCTCGCCCGGGTGCCAAAGGAGCCGGGTCAGGGCCTGCGGGGTGCGGAGCTCGACGAGCATCCCGTCCGCGGGCCCGGCCTCGGACCCGTCCCAGGTGCGGAGCCGGACGGGCAGCGGCCCCCCGAGCAGCGGCCGCAGCGCGGCCTCGATGCGCCCCGCGACACCTCCCGCGGTGGTGGTCGTCCGGCCGTGCTCGGTCATCGTCACGTGCTGCTCCTGGGGTCGGTGGGTCGGGCGACGCTGCGTGGACGGGGCGCTGGAGGCGCTCCGGCCGTCACGAACGGGGTTCGGAGTCGGCCGACGCGCCGGATTCCTCGTGGGCCGCCTCGTGCGACTCCTCGCGGGCGCGGCGACGGTCGCGGGCGGCGGCCGTGAGCAGCGCGACGTCGGCGACGAGGTCGGGACCGAGGTGCATCGCCCCGATCTCCTCGAGCACCCGCGGGGTGGTGCCGCGGCCGGCGAGCCACAGCGGGTGGGCCTGGGCCAGCCGGCGCAGCGCCGGTGCGTGGGCCCGGAACCCCGACGGCCGGCGCGACGCGAGGACGACGGCGTCGGGGCGGGTGAGGTCGGCGGCGGAGGCGAGCGAGGCGACGGGGGTGTCGGGGCCGAGGTAGCGGATGCGCCACCCGGCGCGGCCCAGGAGGACCCCGAAGCCGAGCAGGATGATGTCGTGGAACTCGCCCGGGGGACAGGCGAGCACGGCGACCGGCCCGGTGCCGATGCCCCACGTGAGGGACAGCGCCCCGAGGCGCCGGCGGACGAGGCTGCTCGCGAAGTGCTCCTGGGCGATGCCGATGCGGCCGAGCTCCCACATCTCGCCGACGCGGACGAAGAACGGCACGAGGACGTCGACGATGGCGCTCTCGACCGAGCGGTCGAGGAAGGCGGTGTCGAGGACGGCGTGCGCGCGGTCCTCGTCGAGCGCGGTGACGGCGTCGAGCAGCTGGGCGACGAGCACCGGCGGGTCGGCGCGCATCGTGTCGCGCGCGGACTGCCCCACGTCGGCGGGGAGGTCACCGTCGGCGAGCGCGCCCATGGCCGCGGCGGCCCCGGCGCGCTCGGCGGCGAGCACCTGGCGGGCGGCCTCCATCGCGCTGACCCCCTGCTCGCGCAGGGCGAGGACCTCACGCACGCGGCGCTCGTCGTCGGTGCCGTAGAGGCGGTAGCCGCCGGGGGAGCGGACGGGGTCGAGGAGGTTGTACCGGGACTCCCAGGCGCGCAGGACGTGGGTGCTGACACCCACTCGGGCAGCCAGCTCGCCAATCCGCATCGACGGGGGGACCGAACGCCTCACACGGCCACGGTAGGCGCTGGCCGGAGATTTGACAAACCTTTGACGAAGGTCGACGGAAGGTTCTACGGTCATGCCCATGCCGCCCACCCCTGCGGAGCGCTCCACGGCGCCCGAGCGCATCGCCGTCGTCGGGGCAGGGGTCTCGGGACTCACCGCCGCCCACGTCCTCTCCGGCCGTCACGAGGTGACGCTCTACGAGGGCGACGCCCGGCTCGGCGGGCACGCGCACACCCACACCGTGCCGACCGGGCACGGCGACCTGCGGGTCGACAGCGGGTTCATCGTGCACAACGACCGCACGTACCCGTTGCTGCGCAGGCTGTTCCGCGAGCTCGGCGTCGAGGCGCGTGACACCGAGATGTCGATGAGCATCCGCGACGAGTCCACCGGCCTCGAGTACGCCGGCGGCCGCGGCGTCAAGGGCTTCGTCGCCCGTCCGCGCCAGCTCCTCGACCGCGAGTACGTCGGGATGCTCCGCGCCGTCAAGCGCTTCCACGCGCTCGCCGCCCGGTTCCTCGCCGAGACCGACGACGAGGACACGACGACCTACGGCGAGTTCATCCGCGACGCCGGCTTCCCCGAGTCCTTCACCCGGCTCTACGCCGTGCCCGTCGTCGCCTGCGTGTGGTCCAGCGGCGAGGGCCAGGCCCTCGACTACCCCGCCCGCTACCTGTTCCGCTTCCTCGAGCACCACGGGATGCTGTCGGTCGGCGACTCACCGCAGTGGATGACCGTCGTCGGTGGCTCGCGCACCTACGTCGACCTGCTCGCCGCCCGGCTCCCCGCCGTGCACGTCGGCGACCCCGTCACGTCGGTGGCCCGGACGCCCGACGGTGTCGAGATCCGCACGGCCGGAGGCCGGTTCGACCGCCACGACCGGGTGGTCGTCGCGACCCATGCCGACGACGCGCTCCGCCTGCTCGCCGACCCCACGCCGGCCGAGAAGGAGGTGCTCGGCGCGTTCCGGTACTCCCGCAACGAGACGGTGCTGCACCGCGACGGCTCGCTGATGCCGCGCGCCCGCCTGGCCCGCTCGTCGTGGAACTACCTCGTCGGCGACGACCCGTCGAAGGGCGCGGTCGTCACCTACTGGATGAACCGCCTGCAGGGCCTGCCGGCCGACGAGCCGTTCTACGTGACGCTCAACGCCGCCGACCGCATCGACCCCGGTAGCGTCGTCGCCACCATGGAGTACTCCCACCCCCTGTACGACGTCGACGCCGTGCGTGCCCAGCGGCGGATCCCAGAGATCACGACCGACCGCACGGCGTTCGCCGGCGCCTGGCAGGGCTGGGGCTTCCACGAGGACGGCTGCCGCTCCGGCGTCGAGGCGGCCCGGGCCCTCGGGGTCGACTGGTGACCCGGTGACCACCACCGCCGACCTGCCCACCCTGCCCGCGCTCGTCGTGGGCCGGGTGCACCACACGCGCCACCGCCCGGTGCGGCACGCGTTCACCCACGCACACACCCAGTGGCTCGTCGACCTCGACGACGTCCCGCGCCTGCCCCGCTGGCTGCGGCCGCTCGCGTCCTTCCGGGGCGAGGACCACCTCTCCGGCAACCCGGGCCTCGCCGCGCTCAAGGGCAACGTCCTGCGCGTCCTCGAGCGCGACGGCGTCCCCACGGGCCCCACCGACCGCGTCGTCATGCTCGCCCACGCCCGGGTCCTCGGCCACGTCTTCGACCCGATGAGCGCCTTCTGGGTCTTCGCCCCCGACGGCACGCTGCGAGCCGTCCTCGTCGAGGTGCACAACACCTACGGCGGCCGGCACGCGTACGTCCTGCGCCCCGACGCCGGCGGCCGGGCGAGCACCGACAAGGACTTCTACGTCTCCCCGTTCAACGACGTCGAGGGCGAGTACGCCATCCGCCTCACGATGTCGCCGCGGACCGTCGGGGTGGCCATCCGTCTGCGGGTGCACGACGAACCCCTCGTGACCGCGACCGTCACGGGCGAGCCGAGGCCGGCGACGACCTCGGCGGTCGCCCACAGCGCGTTGCGGCACCCGTTGATGCCCCAGCGGGTGAGCGGGCTGATCCGCGTCCACGGCATCTGGCTGTGGTTGCGGAGGTTGCCCGTCCGCCCCCGCCCCGACCACTCCCTGGAGAGCGTGCGATGACCACCGCCGACACCCCCCGCCTCGAGCTCGCCGCCCCGCGGCTGACCTTCCCCCGCGTCCTCACCCGCGGCGCCGTGGCCAAGGCCATCACCGAGGTCGCCGTGCGCCCTATGCCGATCCGGATGCGCTACCCCGACGGCACCGTCGTCGGCGACGGCGGCCCGGACAGCCCGATCCTCGACGTCGTGCGGCCGCGCGCGCTCTTCCGCCGGCTCGAGGCGCACCCGAAGATCGGGCTCGGCGAGGCGTACATGGCCGGTGACTGGCGGGCCGGCGAGGGCACCGACCTCGCCCGGGCCCTCATGCCGTTCGCGGCCCGGATGGGCGAGCTCGTCCCCAAGCCGCTGCTCTCGCTGCGCGGGCTCGTCGACCGCGCCATCCCGCGCCACCAGCGCAACACGCTCGAGGGCTCGCGCAGCAACATCAGCGCGCACTACGACCTGTCGAACGACCTGTTCTCGGCGTTCCTCGACCCGTCGCTGTCGTACAGCTCGGCGCTCTTCGACCCGGCGCGCCCCGTCGCCGAGCAGGACCTCCACGAGGCCCAGGTGCGCAAGGTCGAGGCCATCCTCGACGCCGCCGACGTCCGCGCCGGCTCGCGCGTCCTCGAGATCGGCACCGGGTGGGGCGAGCTGTCCATCCGCGCCGCCGCGCGCGGGGCCACCGTCACCTCGGTCACGCTGTCCTCGGAGCAGCGCGACCTCGCCCTCGAGCGCATCGCCGCGGCCGGGTACGCCGACCGCGTCGAGGTGCTCCTCCAGGACTACCGCGAGACGACCGGCCAGTTCGACGCGATCGTCAGCGTCGAGATGATCGAGGCCGTCGGGGAGGAGTACTGGGAGACCTACTTCCAGCAGATCGACTCCCTGCTGGCTCCCGGCGGCGCGGTCGCGGTGCAGGCCATCCTCATGGAGCACCACCGCCTGCTCGCGACGAAGGGGTCCTTCGGCTGGATCCAGAAGTACATCTTCCCGGGCGGTCTCATCCCCTCGCTGCAGGCCATCCGCGACGTGACGCGTGAGTCGACGACGCTGCGGGTAGAGAGGGTGCAGGCGTTCGGGGCCGACTACGCGGAGACCCTGCGTCGCTGGCGCGAGACCTTCATCGCCCGGTGGGACGAGATCGAGCACCACGGCTTCGACGAGACCTTCCGGCGGATGTGGGAGTTCTACCTCGCGTACTGCGAGGCGGGGTTCGCCACGGGGTACCTCGACGTCGCCCAGATCCGCTTCACCCGCCAGGAGGACCGATGACCCTGACCGTCGAACGCACGATCCGCACCTCGGCCGACGCCGAGACCGTCTTCCCGTACCTCGTCGACTTCCGCAACGCGACCGAGTGGGACGCCGGGACGGTCTCGTGCGAACGGGTCTCGGGTAACGGGGGGCCGGGCACGACGTACAAGAACGTCTCGAAGTTCGCCGGCAACACCGTCGAGCTCGAGTACACGACCGAGGAGGTCTCCGAGCCGCGCTTCGTCATCGTCGGCCGCAACGAGACGACGATGAGCCACGACACGATCACCGTCCGGCCCGAGGGGTCCGGGTCGGTCGTCACCTACCGCGCCGACTTCGAGTTCACCGGCCTCGCACGGTTCATCGCGCCGATCATGACGCCGCTGCTCGGCCGGCTGGGTGACCGCACGGCCGCCCAGCTCAAGGAGGCGCTGGACCGCCGGTGAGCGAGAGCGCAGCACACCACGACGGGGCCGGCCGCCGGGCGCTCGTCACCGGGGCCACGGGCTACATCGGCTCGCGGCTCGTCCCCGCGCTGCTCGAGCGCGGGTGGACCGTGCGCGTCCTCACCCGCGACGCCGACAAGGTGTCGGACCGCACGTGGGTCGAGCGCGCCGAGGTCGTCGAGGGGGACGCGACCTCGCGGACCGACCTGGCCGAGGCGCTCGCCGACGTCGACGTCGCCTACTACCTGCTGCACTCGATGGACAGCGAGGGCGGCTTCGTCGAGCGCGACCGCGAGATGGCCCGCACCTTCGGCCGGGCCGCCTTCGAGGCCGAGGTCGGGCGCATCGTCTACCTCTCCGGGCTGCACCCGCACGAGGGGCCGCTCAGCGACCACCTCGCCTCGCGGGTCGAGGTCGGCGACCTGCTCATGGCCAGCGGGGTGCCCACCGCGGTCCTCCAGGCGGCGATCATCCTCGGCTCGGGGTCGGCGTCCTTCGAGATGCTCCGGCACCTCACCAGCCGGCTGCCGGTCATGGTCACCCCGAAGTGGCTCGACAACCGCATCCAGCCGATCGCGGTGCGCGACGTCCTGCACTACCTCGTCGGCGCGGCCGACCTCCCCCCGGACGTCAACCGCACCCTCGACGTCGGCGGCCCCGACGTCCTCACGTACCGCGAGATGATCACCCGCTTCGCGCGGCTGGCCGGCATGTTCCCGCGCACCATCGTCACCGTCCCGGTGCTCACGCCGCGGCTGGCCAGCCAGTGGGTCGGGTTCGTCACCCCGGTGCCCACCGGACTGGCGAAACCGTTGGTGGAGAGCCTGCTCCACGAGGTCGTCTGCGAGGAGTCCGACGTCGACGAGCTCGTCGGCCCGCCGCCCGGTGGTGCCCTCGGCTACGACCGCGCGGTCACCGACGCCATCGCCGGCGACGGTGCCGACCCCCGCCCCGAACCCGGCACCGTCGACCCGGCGCGGGTCACCGCGGCCGACCCCGCGTGGGCCGGAGGCGGTCGCGGCGCCGGGTCGTGAGGGGTCCGCGGTGAACCCGGTCGCCGAGCTCCGCGCCTTCGTGCGGGCCGCCCTCGTCGACCCCGTGCCCCGCGACCACACCGAGTCCGACGCGGCCTTCCGCCGCCGGCGCCGGGTCGCGGTCGTCACCCTCGTCGTGGGCGCCGGCATCCTCGCCTGGGCCCTGCGCATCGAACCCGGTGACCCGACCTTCTACGTCGCCACCTTCGCGCTCGCCGCCGTGTGGGCCGTCGGCGCGTTCGCGTCCGGGCCGCTGCACCTCGGGCGGGCGCACCGCCGGGTCGGCGGCCGGGAGAGCCGGGCGGTGGTGCAGTCCCTCGCGCTCGGCCTGCTGCTGCTCGCGCTCTTCCTCGCCGGCTCCGTCGTCGTCGCCCGGGTCCCGGTGCTGCGCGACCCGGTGCAGCAGCTCCTCGACCACGCCCGCTTCGGGTCGCTCGGGGTCGTCGCCGTCATCACCGTGGTCAACGGGGTCGCGGAGGAGCTGTACTTCCGCGGGGCGCTGTACGCCGGCGTCGGGCGGCGGCACGCGGTCGCCGTGACGACGCTCGTCTACGCGCTCGTCACCGCCACCTCCGGCATCCCGCTGCTCGTGCTGGCCGCCGCCCTCGTGGGGCTGGTCGTCGGGCTCCAGCGGCGGGTCACCGGCGGCATCCTCGGCCCGGTCGTCACGCACCTCACGTGGTCGCTCGGGATGCTTCTCCTCCTGCCCCCCGTCCTCGACCGCCTCTCGTGAGGAGCGACCCCCGATGACCTCCGTGCTCTGGCTGCGCCGCGACCTGCGCCGCCGCGACCATCCCGCCCTCGTCGCCGCCCGCGACGCCGCGGGGGACGGCGACCTCGTCGTCGCCTTCGTCGTCGACCCCCGGTTCTGGGACGGCGGCGGGCCGGTCCGGCGGGCCTGGCTGGCCGCCAACCTCCGGGCCCTCGACGAGTCCCTCGACGGCAACCTCACGCTGCTGCACGGCGACCCGCGGCAGGTCGTCCCCGCTCTGGCGCACCGGGTCTCGGCCTCGTCGGTCCACGTCTCGCGCGAGACCACCCCCTCCGGCGTCCGCCGTGACGAGGCGGTGCGCGACGCGCTCGGCGACGGTGTCGAGTGGGTCGAGACGGGCACGCCGTACGCGGTCGGCCCGGGCATCGTCCGCAACGGGTCGGACGACCCGTACAAGGTGTTCACCCCCTTCTCGAGGGCCTGGCGGCAGCACGGGTGGCCCGAGCCGGCGCCCACCCCGCGCTCGCTGCCGCTGCGGCACGCGCGCAACGACGCCGACGCCACGGCGGCCCTCGACGCCGCGCTGTCGGCGCCCGACCTGCCCGAGCTGCCGCCCGCCGGCGAGGAGGCGGCGCTGCGGCGCTGGCGGGCCTTCCGCGACGACGCGCTCGGCGACTACGCCGACGCCCGCGACCGCCCGGCCCAGGACGCCACGTCGCGGATGTCGCCGTACCTCAAGCTCGGGGTCGTCCACCCGCGCACCCTCCTCGCCGAGGTCGCGGACCGGCGCG
Organism: Phycicoccus sonneratiae; assembly: GCF_016887965.1. GTDB lineage: Bacteria > Actinomycetota > Actinomycetes > Actinomycetales > Dermatophilaceae > Phycicoccus > Phycicoccus sonneratiae. The sequence continues at coordinate 35,245 of NZ_JAFDVD010000024.1, read as the reverse complement.
GTTCGGGGGTCGAGACCTTCCGCGACGAGCTGGCCTGGCGCGAGTTCTACGCCGACGTCCTGTGGCACAACCCGAAGAGCGCGTGGGCCGACCTGCGGCCGGCGCTGCAGGGCATGCGCTACGACGAGCACGAGGACGCTGTCGAGGCGTGGCGGGCCGGCCGCACCGGGTACCCGGTCGTCGACGCCGGGATGCGTCAGCTGCTCGCCGAGGGGTGGATGCACAACCGGGTCCGGATGATCACCGCGAGCTTTCTCACCAAGGACCTGCACGTGTGGTGGCCGGTGGGGGCGCGGCACTTCCTCGACCGGCTGTGCGACGGCGACCTCGCGTCGAACAACCACGGCTGGCAGTGGGTGGCGGGCACGGGGACCGATGCCTCACCGTACTTCCGCGTCTTCAACCCGGTGACCCAGGGCGAGAAGTTCGACCCGTCCGGCGACTACGTGCGGCGCTGGGTCCCCGAGCTGCGCCACCTCGACGGCAAGGCCGCGCACCGGCCGTGGGACCACGACGAGGGCTACGCGCACGACTACCCCGAGCGGATCGTCGACCACGCGGCCGAGCGTCAGGAGGCCCTCGACCGGTACGCCGCCGTCCGTCGCTGACCGGCCAGACGTCCGAGCATCTTTCGACGAATGTGTCGATTGCTGCACATCGATCGGCAGGCGTCCGTCCACGAACTGACGAATGTGTCGATTGGTGGACACCGGCTGGCAGGCGTCCGTCCACGAACTGACGAATGTGTCGATTGGTGGACACCGGCCGGGGCGCTGTCGAAGGTCGGCGCCTTTTCCACACACGGACTTGGGGAAAAGACGCGGCCGCCGGTAGACTCCACGACGACGAGGGGAGTACTTCCCAAGTCCGTTCCGGTCAGTACGAGCGCCCCACGGCGCTCCCGGTGCGGCGCCGCCCCCGGGCGGTGAAGGAGACCTCAGGACCGTTCACCGTGCCCTGAGGAGCCATCGTGTCCACCCTCCCCACCCTGCTCGCCGCGGCCGAGCCCGCCGCCGCCGAGTCCTCCGTCGGAACGCCCCTGCTCTGGGGCGTGACGATCGGCGCCGTCCTCGCCCTCTTCGCCCTCGACTTCCTCCTGACCCGCAAGCCGCACGAGGTCTCGATGAAGGAGGCCGTCGCCTGGTCGAGCTTCTACATCGCCCTCCCGCTGGCCTTCGGCGTCTACATCTGGACGCAGTACGGCGGCGACCGCGGGCTCGAGTACTACACGGGCTACCTCGTCGAGAAGTCGCTCTCGGTCGACAACCTCTTCGTCTTCATGCTCCTGCTCACCGCCTTCGCGGTCCCCAAGGAGCTGCGCCAGCGGGTGCTGCTCATCGGCGTGGCCGGCGCGCTGGTCCTCCGCGGCATCTTCATCGCCCTCGGCGCCCAGCTCATCTCGATGTTCTCGTGGACCTTCCTCCTCTTCGGCGTCATCCTGCTCGTCACGGCGGTCAAGGTCCTCAAGGACGCGATGTCGCACGAGGACCAGGCCGTCGACATCGGCTCGCTGCGCTCGGTCAAGGTGCTGCGCCGCTTCTTCCCGGTCGTCGAGGACTACCGCGGCCCGAACCTCACCGTCCGCGAGGCCGGCAAGCGTGCGCTCACCCCGCTCGGGCTCGTCGCGGTGGCCATCCTCGGCACCGACATCGTCTTCGCCGTCGACTCCGTCCCGGCGGTGTTCGGCATCACCGGCGACGCCTACCTCGTCTTCGCGACGAACGCCTTCGCCCTGCTCGGCCTGCGGGCGCTGTACTTCGTCCTCGAGGGCGCGCTCGGCTCGCTGGTCCACCTCGGGCACGGCCTCGCGGCGATCCTCGCCTTCATTGGCGTCAAGCTCGTCCTCCACTGGGCGCACGGCATCTGGCCGGGCACCCCGGAGGTGCCCACGCTCGCCTCGCTCGGGGTCATCGTCGGCATCCTCGCCACCGTCACGGTGACGAGCCTGCTCGCCAAGCGGCGGGCCGAGGCGCGCGGCGAGAGCTTCGACGAGGAGCCGCTCGAGCAGGTCGGCTCCGAGCACTCCTGAGCCCGCCACGGCCGGGGCGTGGGCGCCGCTGGTGCGCCCTCGCCCCGGTCAATACGGTGGGGGAGTGAGCGCACCCGGACCCCTCGCCCGCGAGGTCGACACCGACCGCTGCACCGGCACCGTCCTCGACGAGGGGGGCCTCGTCCTCGCCTGGGCCCCCACCGGGCACGCGCCGGTGCTCTTCGCGCACCCCGGAGTCCCGGTGCGGTCCGGCACACCGCCCCACGCCGGGATCCCGGTGTGCTGGCCGTGGTTCGGACCGGGGCGTGGCGGCGGGATGACGCCCTCGCACGGGTTCGCCCGGTCGAGCACGTGGCAGTTCCTCGGGGAGGACGAGGGGCCCGACAGTCGCGTCCTGCGTCATCGCCTGACGCCGGACGACGCCTCCCACCCCGACTGGTCGCAGGCGTACCACCTCGACCTCGTCACCCGCTTCGGCACGACTCTCGAGGTCACCCTCTCGACGACGAACACCGGCGACGAGCCCTTCGTCGTCGAGGAGGCGCTGCACGCCTACCTCGCGGTCGGTGACGTCCGCCGGGTCGTCGTCGGCGGGCTCGACGGCACGCCCTTCCACGACAAGGTGCTCGGCGAGGACCTCGTCCAGGAGGGCGACCTCGTCCTCACCGGCGAGACCGACCGGGTGTACCGCAGCAGCGCCGACGTCGTCGTCACCGACCCCGTGCTCGGCCGGCGCCTCACCGTCTCGACCACCGGGGCCGCCGATCGCGTCGTGTGGAACCCGTGGTCCGAGAAGGCGATCGGCCTCGACGACATCGGCGACCAGTGGCCGCACCTGCTCTGCGTCGAGGCCGCCAACGTCCTCGACGACGTCGTCACCGTCGACCCGGGCCAGACCCGGTGGATGACCTACCGCCTGTCCGTGGAGGACCTGTGACCAGCTGGCTCGACACCCCCGCGCACCGTGAGTGGCTGGGGCGCGGACTCGCCGACGTCCTCGGCTTCGCCCTCGGGTCGATCCGTCCCGACGGCGGCTTCCACCACCTCGACGGCGACGGCACACCGCTGCCCGACCGCGGCCCGCAGCTGTTCCTCACCGCCCGGATGGCCTACACCGCGGCCGCCGGTGTGCGGCACGGGGTCCCGGGCTCCGGCGAGCTGCTCGACCACGCGATGTCCTCGCTCACCGGCCTGCACGCCGACCACGTGCACGGCGGCTGGCTCAGCGAACCGGGGACCGAGACGCGGAAGATGACCTACGACCACGTGCACGTCGGGCTCGCGGCGTCCGCGGCGCTGGGTGTCGGGCACCCTTCCGCGGCAGCGCTGCTCGAGCAGGTCGTCGAGGTCGTCGACGCCCACCTCTGGGACCCCGCGAGCGAGGCCCTGCGCGAGTCGTTCGCGCCGGACTGGTCCGACTCCGAGGACTACCGCGGCGCCAACGCCAACATGCACGGGCTCGAGGCGTTCCTCGCGATGGGCACCGCGACGGGGGACGCCGTCTGGCACCGGCGGGGCCTGGCCGTCGCCGAGCGCATCGTCGACGGGTTCGCGCGCGAGCAGGGGTGGCTGCTCCCCGAGCACTACACCGCCGACTGGCAGGTCCTCCCGGAGTACAACCGCGACGAGCCGAACCACCCGTTCCGTCCGTACGGCGCGACCTTCGGGCACTCGCTCGAGTGGGGTCGCTTCCTCCTCCAGCTCGACGAGTCGCCGCTCGTCGGGTCACCGGCCTGGCTCGTCGAGGCCGCCGACGCCCTCGCCCGCCGGGCCCTCGACGGCGGGTGGGCCCTCGACGGTCGCCCCGGGCTGGTCTACACCGTCGGCTGGGACGGCCGGCCGGTCTCCGACGTGCGGCTGCACTGGCCGGTGTGCGAGGGCCTCCAGCTCACCGCCTCCCTCGTCCGGCGCACCGGGGACGAGCACTGGGAGGGCTGGTACCGCCGGCTCTGGGACCACGCGGCCCGCTACTTCGTCGACGAGCGGGGCACGTGGCGCAACGAGCTCGACGAGCAGATGCAGGAGGCGGGCACCATCTGGCCCGGCCGACCGGACGTCTACCACTGCGGCGGCGCGCTGGCCGGCCCGCTCGAGGCCTGACCCGCGCCCACCGTGGGGCGTACCCTCCGCTCATGGGACTCGTCGACCTCGTCGCCGGCCACCCGGAGGCGACCCCGCACGCCGAGGCGCTCGCCCACGCGGAGCACGGCGCCACTGTGTACTGGCGTCCCGGCTGCCCGTTCTGTGGGCGCCTGCGGATGGCCGTGCGCCGGGAGCGGTCCCGTGCCCGCTGGGTGAACATCTGGGAGGACGACGACGCGCGGGCGTACGTGGCGAGCGTCAACGACGGCAACGAGACCGTGCCGACCATCGTCATCGACGGCGTGCCGCACACGAACCCGGACCCGAGGCTCGTCCGGGACGCCCTGCGGCGCTGAGCGCAGCTGGTCAGGCGAGGACGACGACCGCGCTCGGGTCCTCCTGCGGCAGGTCCGGGTCGGCGACGGCGGTGACGCCGAGGGCGAACGGCCCGGTCTCGGCCCCGAGCGTCGTCATCAGCGCCACGTCGGCCGCGTCGCGCCCGGTGCCCGTGCGCACCATCGAGGCACGGGGCGCGAGTCGCGTGGCGTCGAGCAGGCGCCACTCGTCGCCGACCGCCACCTCGACGACGGCGTGCGCGTCCATCGGGTCGAGTCCCGGCGCGTAGACCGAGACGTACCGCGCAGGCACCTCGAGCGCCCTCAGGAGCGTCGTCGTGAGGTGCGCGTAGTCGCGGCACACGCCCTGCCCGGTGTGCAGCGGGACGAGGGCGTCGTCGCCCGCGTCGGTCGAGCCCGGCGTGTACTCCGTGCGCGCGCCCACCCACTCGACGACCCGCAGCGCGAGCTGCCACGGGTCGTCGACGCCGCCGAACTCGCCTGCGGCCCAACCGGCGACGCGGTCGCTCGGGCAGTACCGGCTCGGCAGCACGTACGTGAAGCGGTCGGCGTCCGTGACGGGTGCGGGGCGCGAACCGGCCGACACGGTGGCGGCGTACTCGACGCGCAGGTCGCCGAGCGGCGCATCGACGAGGTGCAGCCGGGTGCCGTGGCCGAGCGCCACCTCCCGGACGGCGAGCGTGTCGCCGTCCGGCCCGGAGACGGTCAGTGACTCCTCCGCGTCGAGGTGCGCGGCGACGGCGAGGCAGAAGGCCAGCTCACCGGCCGCCACGACCTCGGTGCGGAGGTCGAGCGTGACGGAGGTCGAGGTCAGAGCCATCCGAGCCCCTGGGCGATGAGGACGAGGCCGAAGACGAGGAAGGCCGCGGCGGCGCCGTACTTGATGACCTTCTCGGGCAGCTTGCGGCCGAGCACCGCGCCGACGCCGATGGCCAGCGCGTCGGCCGCGACCATCCCGACCGTGCTGCCGACCCACGTGCCGAACCAGCCCTCCTGGGTCGCGAGCGTGATGGTCGCGAGCATCGTCTTGTCGCCGAGCTCGGCGAGGAAGAAGGCGGTGCCGACGGCGAGGAGCGCCGCGCCGGTGCTGCGACGGGCCTTGTCTGCCTCGTCGTCGGTCAGCTCGTCGCCGCGCAGGGTCCACGCGGCGAAGACGAGGAAGGCGACGCCGGCGACGACCGAGATGACGCCCTGGTACTGCTCGAAGGCGGTCCCGACGGCGGCGCCGATGCCGACGGAGACGAGGTGGACGACGGCCGTGGCGGCGGTGATGCCGATGAGGACGTCACGCACCCGGTAGCGGGTGGCGAAGGTCATCGCCATGAGCTGGCTCTTGTCGCCGAGCTCGGCGACGAAGATGACGGCCGTGCTGAGCAGGAACGCGTACATGTGGTGGGGGCTCTTCCTCGTGCCGGACGAGGAGTGCCGCGGGACGGACCTCTCGGCCGGCACGTCCGGTGATGGGCACGTGCGTCTGGCCGAAAGTCTCGTCCGCCACCGGTGGTGGCCCGCCGTACCGGACCCGGGGGTCAGTGTGTCGACACGGCGATTGGGGACTACTCCCTTTCACGGCCAACGGTAGCGGCGATGCGCCGTCGACGCGAAATCGGCCCGCCGTCAGCGGGTGCTGCGCGTGGCGTCGATGAGGCGACCGAGCCGGTCGCGGATCTCCTCGAGCTCGGCGACGTCCATCCCGAGCCGTTCGATGACCGCCGGGGGGATCTGCTCGGCCCGGCGTCGCAGCCGGCGCCCGGCCGTCGTCAGGGCGACGGTGACGACCCGCTCGTCGCCGCTGTCTCGACGGCGGTCGACGAAGCCGGCCACCTCCAGCCGCTTGAGCAGGGGCGAGAGCGTGGCCGGTTCGAGGCTGAGACGTCGCGCGATCTCCGAGACCCGCAGTGGCGACTCCTCCCAGAGCGCCAGCATGACGAGGTACTGAGGGTGGGTCAGGCCCATCGGTTCGAGCAGCGGCCGGTAGAGGCCGATGACGTTGCGGCTCGCGACCGCGAGGGCGAAGCACACCTGGCGGTCGAGGGCGAGGAGGTCGACCGCCTCCTCGGGTGCGGGGTGGCGCGTGGGGGACACGGTGTGATCCTACGGTGTCGGGAGCGTAGGATCGTGGACGAATCATTAGTGCACTAAGTAGATGGAGTGATCATGGCCCGCCAGTCGTCCGAGGGGCTCTCCCTCCTGTACCGCCTCGGGTGGCGGTTCCGGTACGTCACGACGAGCGTCTTCGGTCCGGCCCAGCTGGGCACCGACGACCCCCAGCTGCGCCTGCGGCGCGAGCGCGAGCGGAAGGTGGCCGCTGCGCGAGCCCGTCGCGAGGCCTCCTGACCTGCGTCCGAGGGCGTTGGCGGTCCGGGTGAACGAGGTCACGGCATACCCGGCGCCCCCGCTGTCGTTGGACCTTCTCGGTTCCCCGCCCCCGACACCCCTGGAGGTCCCCGATGACCGAGTCCGCCCCGACCACGACCGCGCGCGAGTGGCGCCTCCGGACCCGCCCGACCGGCTGGCCCACCCCGGACGACTTCGAGCTCGCCGAGAGCGAGGTCCCCGAGCTCGCCGACGGTCAGGTCCGCGTGCGCAACGTCGTCCTCTCCGTCGACCCGTACATGCGCGGCCGGATGAGCGCCGCCAAGTCCTACGCCGCCCCCTACGAGCTCGGCGAGGCGATGACCGGCGGGGCCGTCGGCGTCGTCGAGGAGTCGCGCGCCGACGGGTTCTCCGTCGGTGACCACGTGCTGCACGGGCTCGGCTGGCGCGAGGTGGCGGTGCTCGACGCCTCCGAGGCCCGCGTCCTCGACGCCTCTGCCGCACCGGCATCCGCGTACCTCGGCGTGCTCGGGATGACCGGCCTCACCGCCTACGCCGGCCTGACCCGGACCGCGTCCCTGAAGGAGGGCGACGTCGTGTTCGTCTCGGGCGCGGCGGGTGCCGTCGGCGGCGCGGTGGGCCAGGTGGCCAGGGCGCTCGGCGCCTCGCGGGTCATCGGCTCGGCCGGCTCGCCCGAGAAGGTTCGCCACCTCACCGAGGACCTCGGGTTCGACGCGGCCTTCTCGTACCGCGACGGCCGCGTCTCGGACCACCTGCGCGAGCTGGCCCCGGACGGCATCGACGTCTACTTCGACAACGTCGGCGGCGAGCACCTGGAGGCGGCCATCGGGTCGCTGCGGCTCGGCGGGCGGATCGCCGTCTGCGGGATGATCTCGGTCTACAACGACACCGAGCCGGCCCCCGGACCGCGCAACCTCGCGCGGCTCATCCAGACGCGCGGTCGGATCGAGGGCTTCCTCGTCGGCGACCACTACGACCTCGCCGGCGAGTACTTCCGCCGCGCGGCCGGCTGGCTCGCCGACGGCACGCTCTCGCTGCGGGAGACCTCGGTCGACGGGTTCGAGAACGCCGTCGACGCCTTCCTCGGCGTGCTGCGGGGCGAGAACACCGGTAAGATGGTCGTCCGCCTCTGACCCCGCCCCTCCGCACCCCACCGGGCGGGTCCGCCCACCGGTGAGGTGCGGAGATGGCCCGGGGGAGCCATGGACACACCCCTCCGACGGGAGGAGGATCGGCGGGCGCGGCGCGTCCGCCCCCAGGGGCCGGGTCGCGACGCTCGTTCCGGTCGAGGGGTGGTTCTCGTGCGTGTCGTCCGTGTCCTGGTGGTCCCGGTTGTGCTCGGTCTCGGCCTGACGGGAGGGGGTGCGGCGACGGCCCACGGCGGGCACGGCTTCTCGCCGGGTGCGACGAGCATCGGTGACCCGTACTTCCCGGGCGACGGCAACGGTGGCTACGACGTCCAGGCCTACGACCTCGACCTGCGCTACACCCCGTCGACCGACGTCCTCGCGGGGCGGGCGACGATCCGGGCCCGGGCCACGCAGAACCTCTCCACGTTCACGCTCGACCTCGACGGGCTCACCGTGCGGCAGGTGCTCGTCGACGGCAAGCCGGCGCGGTGGTCGCGGCGGGCCGACGAGCTGACCGTCCGCCCGGCACGCGGGCTGGAGCGGAAGCACACGTTCACGACCGTCGTCCGCTACGACGGGGTGCCCAAACCCACGGTCGAGTTCGGCGGGCCGTCGGGGTTCATCCACACCGATGACGGCGCGCTCGTCGTCGGGCAGCCGCACGTCGCGGACACCTGGTTCCCGGTCAACGACCACCCCAGCGACAAGGCGCGCTACCACGTCGCCGTCACCGTGCCGCGGGGCCTGACGGCGGTCTCCAACGGCTCGCTCGTGAGCCACCGGACCGCCCACGGCTGGACGACGTGGGTCTGGGACGAGCCCGACCCGATGGCGTCCTACCTCGCGACCGCGAGCGTCGGGGAGTTCCGGCTCAGCACGCGCCGGCACGGTGGCATCCGCATCATCGACGCCGTCGACCCCGACCTCTACGACCCGGTCGCCGCCCCACGCACCGGCTCCGCCTTCGTCGCCAGCGGTCAGGCCGACTCGTCGTACAAGCGACTCGTCCACACGGTCACGGTGCCGGCGAGCGGGGCGGAGCTGTCGTTCTGGGTGACCCGGGCCACCGAGGAGTCGTGGGACCACTTCTTCGTCGAGGCCCACCCGGTGGGCTCGGACGCGTGGACGACCCTCCCCGACGCCAACGGCCACACCTCGACGAGCACCGGCAACAGCTGCCCCGGGTGGCTGGACATCCACCCCTTCCTCGAGCACTACCAGACCGCCGCGGGCGCCGACGAGCCGTGCACGCCCACCGGCACCACCGGCTCGTGGAACGCGGCGACGGGGCTCAGCGACGGCCCCGAGCAGTGGCGGATCGACCTCTCCCCGTACGCCGGTCAGCAGGTGGAGGTGTCGCTCAGCTACGCGAGCGACGACGTCGTCCAGCTGGGTGGGGTCTTCGTCGACGACGTCGTGGTGTCCACCGGTGAGGGCACGACGTCGTTCGAGGCCGACGCCGACCCGCTCGACGGGTGGTCGGTGCCCGGTCCACCACCCGGCAGCCCCGGCAACGAGGACGACTGGACGGTCGGCGGCACCGAGCTCGTGCCGCCGAGCACCGGCGCCGTCGTGGATGCCTCCTTCGCGCGCGAGGGCGAGGTCCTCGACTTCCTCTCCTCGACGTTCGGGCCGTACCCGTTCCGGACCTCGGGCGGCATCGTCGACGACGTGCAGGGCCTCGGGTTCGCGCTCGAGAACCAGACCCGCCCGATCTACTCGCGCGACTTCTTCAGCGACGAGACGAGCGGCGTCGGCGTCATCGTCCACGAGCTGGCCCACCAGTGGTACGGCGACAGCGTCGCGCTGGAGCGGTGGAAGGACATCTGGCTCAACGAGGGCTTCGCCACCTACGCCGAGTGGCTGTGGAGCGAGGACCAGGGCACCGGGACCGCGCAGGAGATCTTCGACGGCTGGTACAGCGGCGACTTCGTGCCGCAGGACTCGCCCTTCTGGGACCTCGTCATCGGCGACCCGGGCCCGGACCAGCTCTTCGACAACCCCGTGTACATCCGCGGGGCGATGACCCTGCACCAGCTGCGGGTCACCGTCGGGGACAGGGACTTCCGAACCATCCTGCGCCGGTGGGCGGCACAACACCGCGGAGGCAACGGCACGACGAAAGAGTTCGTCCGGCTGGCCGAGAAGGTGTCGGGGCAGCAGCTGGACACGCTCTTCCGGGAGTGGCTGTACACGCCGGGGCTGCCGGAGGTCGACCGGCCGACCTCGAAGCGCTCGGCGACGGCGTCGTCCCTGCCGAGCGCCACGCGGGCCGCCCAGCTGCGGTTTGCGAGGGAGGGCGTGGCCGGCCGCTGAGGCCCCGACGGGCCGTCGCGGCGGGACGGCGGCGTAGGGTCGCCGGATGAGCGACATGCGCCACCGGCCCCTCGGCGACAGCGGTCTCATGGTGTCGGTGGTCGGGGTGGGGTGCAACGCCTTCGGCTCGCGCATCGACGCCGACCAGACCCGGGCCGTCGTCGACGCCGCGATCGACGCGGGCATCACCCTCTTCGACACCGCCGACTCCTACGGCGACGGCGCGAGCGAGGAGCTGCTCGGGCGGGCGCTCGGTGCCCGGCGCGAGCAGGTCGTGCTCGCGACGAAGTTCGGGATGGGCGACCACGAGGCCGAGCACTTCGGCGCGCACGGCTCGCGGCGGTACGTGCGGCGGGCGGTCGAGGCGAGCCTGCGACGGCTCGGCACCGACCACATCGACCTCTACCAGCTGCACCGGCCCGACCCCATCACGCCCGTCGAGGAGACGCTCGGCGCGATGAGCGAGCTCGTCACCGAGGGCAAGGTGCGGTACATCGGGTCCTCGAACCTGTCGGCCTGGCAGGTCGTCGACGCCGACTGGGTGGCGCGGACCGCCGGGACGCAGCGCTTCGTGTCGGCGCAGAACGAGTACTCGCTGTACAACCGGATGGCCGAGACCGAGCTCGTGCCGGCCTGCGAGGAGGTCGGGGTCGGTCTGCTGCCGTACTTCCCGCTGGCCTACGGGTTGCTCACCGGCAAGTACCGGCGCGGCGAGGCAGCGCCGGAGGGGACCCGGCTCGCGGCCTCGAGCCAGGCATCGCGGCTGGAGTCCGCGCGCTGGGACCGCATCGAGGCGCTCGAGGCCTTCGCGCGCCAGCGGGACGTCTCGATGCTCCAGCTGGCGGTCGGTGGGCTCGCGGCGCAGCCGGCCGTGGCGAGCGTCATCAGCGGGGCGACCCGCCCCGAGCAGGTGCGCGCCAACGTCGAGGCCGGCCTCTGGGAGCCGACCCTCGAGGACCTCGCCGACCTCGACGCGCTCGGCGAGGACCCGGCGTTCTCGTACACGACCTTCGCCTGAGGCCCCGCGCTGCTGCCGGCGTCGGGGCTCAGGTGCCGACGACCCACTCGCCGTAGAACAGGGCGAGTCCGGCGAGGACGAAGATGCCGGCGACGATCCAGAACCGGATGACGATGGTGATCTCGGCCCAGCCGACGACCTCGAAGTGGTGGTGCAGGGGTGCGATGCGGAACACCCGCTTGCCCCGCAGCTTGAAGCTCGCGACCTGGATGACGACCGATAGGGTGATGACCACGAAGAGGCCGCCGAGAACCGCGAGGAGCAGCTCGGTGCGGGTGAGGACGGCCAGCCCGGCGAGCGCCCCGCCGAGGGACAGCGAGCCGGTGTCGCCCATGATGATCGAGGCCGGAGCGGCGTTCCACCAGAGGAAGCCGAAGCAGGCGCCGGCGACGGCGGCCGCGACCACGGCGAGGTCGAGCGCGTTCGGGGTCGGGTAGCAGCCGGGTCCCGGTGCGACGGAGCAGTTCTCGTTGTGCTGCCAGAGGCTGATCATCGTGTACGCGCCGAAGACCATGACGCTCGTGCCGGTGGCCAGTCCGTCGAGGCCGTCGGTGAGGTTGACGCCGTTCGAGGCGCCGGTGATGAGCACGTTGGCCCACAGGAGGAAGAGCAGGGCGCCGAGGGCCGGCCCGGCGACGGCGAGGTCGAGCGGTGTGTCACGGACGAACGAGATCGCCGTCGACGCCGGGGCGCGGCCGCTGTCGTCGGTGACCCACAGCGCCATCGCGGCGAAGGCGATGGTGACGACGGTCTGTCCCGCGAGCTTCTGGCGCGAGGTCAGCCCGAGGCTGCGCTCGGCGCGGATCTTCGTGAAGTCGTCGAGGAACCCGACCGCCCCGAGGCCGACGAGGAGGAAGAGCACGAGCAGTGCGCTGAGCGACACCGGGTCGCTCGTGACCTGCCCGATGTCGCCGGCCTCGATGCCGAGCACGGCCAGGTGCGACCCGAAGTAGCCGACGAGCGCTGCACCGATGACGACCGCGCCGCCCATCGTCGGCTTGCCGCGCTTGACGTGGTGCAGCGTGAGGTCGTCGTGGATCGGCTGGCCGTAGCCGCGGCGGGTGAGGAAGCGGACGAACAGCGGTGTCCCGAGCAGCGACACGAGCAGGGCGAGACCGCCCGCCAGCATGACGTTGACCATCGACTCTCCCGGGTTCGGTCTGGGGGCGTCGGCCGGGCGTCCGGTCGACAGCACGGCTCGCTCCGCCTGCCCCCGGTCGACAACCGTACGCGGACCGGCTCGTCGTCCCCGGTGGGCGCGCCGCGACCGGCATCAGCCGTGGCCCTCGTCGGTTCCTGGGTCACCCACGGCGTACCGAGTGGCGGTCCTGGGTGATCGCCGGCTTCACAGCCCCTGGACGTGGACGGGGACCGCCGAGTTGCGTGCGCTGGACCCGTTCCCGAGTTGGCCCGAGATGTTGCTGCCCCAGCACATGACACCTCCGGTCGTCGTCGCGCAGGTCGTGCCCCCGCCCTCGCTGTCCTGGCCCAGAGTGCCGCCGCCGACGCTGATGCCGGTGACTCCCGAGGTCAATCCGGTGACCTGTGCGGGACTGGTCATCCGGGTGGTCGAACCGTTGCCGACCTGACCGCTGGTGTTGTCGCCCCAGCACTTGGCGGCTCCTGCGCGCGTGACGGCACACACGGTGGGGGTCGTCGCGCTGACTTGCGCGACACCCGAGGTGAGGCCCTTCACCTGAACCGGAACGGTGGAGAAGCCTGACACCGTTCCGATGCCGAGCTCCCCGTCGCTGTTGAGACCCCAGCACTTGAGGGCCCCGGTTCCGGTGATCGCGCAGTTGGTGCCGTCGCCGCCGCTCACGGACTGCACCCCTGAGGTCAGGCCATTGACCTGGACAGGCGGCAATGAGCTGGGGGTCCGGGTGTACGTGCCGTTGCCGAGCTGACCGACTTCGTTGTCGCCCCAGCACTTGACAGCGCCCCCGCCGGCCACGGCGCACGCCACCATGGGTGACCCGCCAACATCCGTCACGTTCCCTGGCAGGCCGCCGACTGTGACAGGAAGCGTGGGGCGGAACCCTGCGTCAGTGGCCCCCCAGCACATGACAGTGCCGGAGGTGGTCGCCACGCACGCACCGTACAGTCCGGCGCTGCCCAGATGGGCCACCCCGGAGCTGAGCCCCTTGACCGGCAGAGGCGTGTTCGTTGACTCCGGCGTGCTGCCCGTGCCGAGCTGCCCGTCCAGGTTCTGGCCCCAGCACTTGACGGCACCCAGACGGGTCAAGGCACACGTGAAGCGATTGCCTGCGGTGACCGCGACGACGCCGGACGCAAGGCCGCTCACCTGCACCGGCGTTCGTGAGGAGGTGTAGGTGCCGTTTCCCAGCTGGCCGGACCCGTTGTCGCCCCAGCACTTCACGCCGCCGGTCGGTGTCACTGCGCACGCGTGGGTCCGCCCGACGCTGATCGTCTTGCCCCACTTTCCTGCCCCGGGGTAGGGGTTGGTGGCCTGCGCGACCTGGGTGTGGAAGACCACCGCCTGTGCGAGGGAGTAGTCCTGGTGTGCCAGGAACAGGATGTCGAGCTTGACGCCTGCCTTGGCCTCGATGCCGAACTCCAAGGTCCACCACGGCGCCCCTGCCGGGTCGACCGTGAACTCGGCGTACACACCGGCCGAGACGTACGGACCCACTGCCCCGCCGAGCTTGAGTGAGACACTCGGGCCGACGGAGAAGCGCACCTTCGCCACACCGTTCGGGGTCTTCCAGCTGACGTCCTTGCTCTGGGTGTGGATGCGGGTGGGCGTTTCACCGTCCCACCAGTCGAACCCATCCGTCGTCGTCGTGGTGTACGCGACACCGGCCTGCAAGGCGCCACTCACCTCCAGGTTGACCTCCACCGTCCCGCTCGCCACGAAGGGTCCTGCCATGCCGAGCGGAACCGGTGTCGAGGACCACGAGCACGTGACCCCACCGTTGAGCTCCACCGCGCCCTCGAACGTCAGGGAGGTCGTGACGGACACGCGGACGTGCGTGCGTACCCCGATGCCCCAGTCTGCGAGGACGCTAACGCGCATGGGGGCAGACGCCCTGAGGGTGACCCCGGCGCTGGTGCCGGTAGTGCACCTCGGCACGATCCCTGACGCTCGCGCGCCGGAGCGGAGAGCCGGCGCCTGGCCCGGGGCAATCGGCGCCAGATCGAGGAGCGGGTCGGCGGCGCTGGTGGTCCCTTCGATGTGACCGGCGGGGAAGGCCTCCTCGAGCGGGACGGCGACGATGTCCGCCGTGGTCACCCCACTCGAGCTCGTGACGGTGGTCACCTTGCCGACGACTCCGTCGCCGTTGGCGCCGCCGGGCGGCAGGTACAGGTACCCACCGGGATCGGGCACCGGGGCGGTGGTGGTGACGGTGCCGGCGCCTCCGATGTCGGCGGGGGCAGTCACGGCGGTGGTGGTCTCGGGTGGGACCACCGCGGTGGTGGCCGGTTGGGTCATCGTCACGGTCAGCGGTGTCGCGACGTACCCGGACACGTCCACGACGAGATCCGTGGCGGACTCGGAGTAGACCGTGACCTGCCCGGTGCCTCCCAGTCGGGCGAGAACGGAGTTCGCCCTGTTGGTGCCGGCCGTGTAGTTCACCAAGGACGTGCTGGGGCGGGTCGAGCCGGTGGGGTACACCGTCAGATGCCCGGATCGGGCGGGATTGACGGCAGTGATGTTGAGGATGGCGCTGCCGACCTGGGTGTCCGGGATCCCACCGGCGCCGGCCACCGTCACGGTCAGGAGGCCGCCGGCACTCAAGCGGGCCTTGGGGGCGCCGGTGCCGCTGCGGGTGTCGACCAGTCGGGTGGGGGAGGCCAGCGGCGCGAAGTCGGACCCGGCGGGGATGTAGCCCATGACGTCGGCCAGCAGGTCGGCCCCGCTCGAGGTGTACAGGGACACCGCCCCGCTCGCGCCGACCTTGACGATGGCGAGAGCTGGCACGGTTCCGCCGCTCGCGTAGTTCAGGGTGGACGTGGACGGGCGCGGCTGTCCACCGGGGTACACGGTGGTGTATCCACCGGACGAGGCGGCGACCGCGGTCGCGTTCAGCACGACGGCGTCCACGCCGACGGCAGGGACGCCTCCTCGGCCGAGGACGGTGACCGTGACGGTACCGCCAGCGGCAGCCCGAGCCTTGGGGGCGCCGAGCCCGGAGCGGGTGTCCAGGATGCGTGCGGGCGCGAGGGGTGCGTACTTCGCGTCGTCCGGGTAGTAGCCGGACAGGTCCAGGAGCAGGTCCGTGGCGACGTTGGAGTACAGCGTCAGCCGGCCTCCGTCGCCGAGCTTGGCGAGCACGTGGTTGGCGACGGTGGCGCCCGCGGAGAAGTTCAGGTTGGAGGCGACCGGGCGCGACGACCCGGCCGGGTAGACGGTCGCGTAGCCAGCCTTGGCCGGCTGAACAGCGGTGGCGTTGACGGCGACCGCGGCCACCCCATCCGTGGGGACGCCGCCACGTCCGGTGACCTGCACCGTGACCGAGCCGCCGGCCGGGACTCGGGCGGACGGGGCGCCCAACCCGATCCGCGTGTCCAGCAGCCGAGCCGGGGTCAAGGGGACGAACCCGACGCCCTGCTGTCTGTAGGTGCCGTCCGCGGTGGCAGCGGCAGACGCCGTCGCACCGGAGAGCGCCCCGGCGGCGCCGACGACGACCGTGACCACGACGGCCAACCAACGAGTCGGATGAGCTCGCATGATGCCCCCTGCTGAATCGACATCGCACCGATCGGTGGCTGGATGCTGGCAGACGCCGCACGCGAACGGAAGGGCTTGTTCGCCGACGACGTCGGAGGGAGGACCGACGTCGACGGACCGCGACCGGCAGACCCCTCCGCGGCCTGGGGTTCCCCTTGCCCACAGTCGGCCCGCTCGTCCAGCATCGGGGAAGCAGTACTGCGGTCTTCGTGGGACTCGAACCCACAACCTACGGAAGGCTGAGAGCCTGTTCTCAGGCAGGCTGCAACAGGGCGATGAACTGCGCGAATGCCTCATGCACGCGGTGGCTGGTGGTCGTTCTTCGGTGGGTGATGTGACCGCACATGTGTCCCCGCCCGTGTCTGCCGGCGCTGACCTTCAGCAATGCTCGCGAACCTAGCCGACGGCTTTGTGTAGGTGCCCCGTGATGGTCTCGACCTCGACGTCGAACCCCGTCTCCTCCTTCACCTCCCGCACCACCGTGTCCACGATCGACTCCCCGATCTCGTGGCCTCCCCCGGCAGCGCCCACAGATCATTGCCGGTCTTGTGGATGAGCAGCACCCGTCCGCGGTCGTCGGTCACGACTGCAACCACCAACGGGCACCGCGCTGTGGGCGCGCGGCGCTCAGGATCATCGATGTTGTCGATCCTCCCCATGGAAACGACCATGGCGGTGCATGCGCTCGGCACTGCCGGGCATCGCCGTGGCCGAAGGCAGGCAGCCTTGATCAGGGTTGCGGGAAGGTCTCATGCACGGAGGACTAGCGCGTGGTGTCTCTCAAGATCTGGCGCTGGACGCGGGCTGGTCAACCTCGCTCGTTCGGTAGGCGCTTTGGCGGGCACTGTGGGAGCCTGCGGGGGTGTCAAAGAGCGCTAAGAACGCCAAGGGAAAGAGCGGGAGCTCGGGCAAAGTGCAGGCGAAGGCTAGTCCAGCCGCCGAAGCAAAGATGAGCACGAACTCCAAGATGGAGAAGTTTAAGGCTTGGTGGGAGAATCTGAGCTTCGTTGGCCGAATTCTATCTCTGATAGTTGTTGCTGTGTTGGGTCTCGGCCCAATCTCTGGGTGGGTACATAGTTGGTGGACACACCGCCAGCCCGGCTTTGATCAAAGGGCGGTGGACGCGATCACACTGGGAGGCACCCGCGACAGTCTTGAAAAGGCGCTGGACCGCGAGCCGGTATCGGTGATTCGGCGTGACATTGAAGCAGGCGGAACCACACTTCGTGACGAGTTGTACGTCCTCGACACACTGTACATTGAAGCATTTATCTCGGACAACGATGACGTAGTGGCGCTCACTTTTACCAGTCGAACAGATGATGAAATGACTGTTGGTCGACACTACGTCTACAACCCAGCAACGGGGAACGCAGAGAAGGATGTACCTTGGTTGATTCTGGGTAAGACCACTTTCGTAGAGGCCGAGCGATCCACTAACGGACTTCGGGCGATGGGAGGGGGCTGTGGGGCCCACATCCTCAACTACTATGAAGTGGCAGGCTTCCAAGGAGCATCCTTCAACAACTACGCGTTCGGCGTTACGACAGCAGGCAAGTTGAAGGAGGGTACAAAGATCTGCGACTACACTGAACTTATCGACTCGCAGCCACTTTCTGAATCGAATCGACGGGAAGAACTCGTCAGCCTACGTGACGTTTCGGACGATTTCTTGGACGGAACCCAACCGCTCAGGGCGCAAGAGAAGATCAACACGGCGACGATCTCGGTTCCCGGCGTGGAAATTGTGCAGGAGATGCTCGCCATTCACCCTGACACGGCAGGTGTTTCGTCGCCGTAGTGATCGGCGCTTACGCTCTCCCGTACCGCCTCGAGTGTGATCCCAGATGGTTGTCGAAGAGTCGGCCTCCGATGACGCGACGAAGATGGAGAACGGGCGAATGGTTGGCGGTGTCACCGTAGACGTGGTTGGCCAGAAGGTGGCCATCGAAGCGGAACGCGCATACCGGGCCAGCTCCCGAGTCGCTGCCCCGATGCTCTGCGCTCGAACAGCCAGGCGGCTTTGGCCTCAACCTTGGCTTGCAGTCCAACCGCTCTTCTCGAACGACCGTTACTTGCCGCTTCGTTCGGTTCATCGGCAGGGTTGGGCGACTCTGAACTGCTTAATGGTCAGTCCAGAGATTAGCGCGGGCCGGACAGTAGGCCGCGATCGCGTGGTCCATCAAGCTGCTAACCTGCTGGGCAGGGATCCCATCTGGATCGTTGGCGGTTCCGATCGAGTTGACCAGCGTCGCGTAGACCTCAACCCCGTCCATTCCATTGTCGAAGCCCTCGCAGACTCCTCGTCCAAACTCTACTAGCAGTTCGGCTTCCTCGTCTCCGAACCCCGACCACCCTGGGTCTTGGTGCATCTCCTCCAAGAATGCACCGTCGGCGTGTGACTTCAAGACAGCTGCACCTGCCCAACCAACGGCGACGACTAACAGACAGAGACCGCCAGCAACCAGCAACGCAATTCGAGTGCGGGATCGTGCTCTGTGCTGCGACTGTCCTGAGGTCCCTTCGGCCGTGGGATTCTGGGCGAGATCTGCTTGCGGCAGAATGGGCTGGTCGCTTGAGATTGGGTGGGTATGTTCGGTCCAGAGGGCCCCATCCCAGAAGCGCCACTGCCGCGGCTCACTCGGGTCGGCATGCCAACCCGCCGGAGGAACTGGTGGAACTGGCGGAGGCACTTCAGCCGACTCGTCCCGCGGATCCGTATGCGGCATGCCCGTCGGCTGCACCGGTTCCAGTTGTAAGGCGGAGCAGTACCTGGGGTGGATCGATCGTGCGGCCGCCTCGACAGGCTTGCTGCAGTGACGGCAGCGTCCGTCTGGAAGGTACTGAAGGGACCAGCCTTCAATGTTGTTCTGTGAGTTCATGCTTGTGACCTTCGATCAACAGGGGGCGCGAGTCCCCGCAAGGGTTTGTCGAATCTGCGTCCTGCTCTCGAGCACCGTGGCGCGTTCGCGAGTCCAGCCCGTCACAGATCAGGGCTCGGATCAGGGTTGAGTGGGGCCAAGTCTGCTGGCGCACAACGGGTACGCCACCGGCTGTGGCTTCGGCCAACGCGGTCGTGCGAGGACGTTTCTTTTGCCCCGGGTGGCCTAGGCGTGAGCTGAGTCAGCCGACGGTGGCAAAGGAGGGGTCGGGATAGTCGGCAGCCACCGCGACGCGCACAGTCCAGCTTGTGTCGGCGAAGTCAGCGCTGGCGAGATTGGCAGCGCCACTCAGGAACGTCACGACGAGCGAAACTTCATAGCCGCTAACCACCGCCTGTAGGACCTCGGCGTCCTCCGCCGAGAGCTCAACGTCGGATCCCGAGGCCTGAAGACGCGTTGCGAGATCAGCGGCATCGCCGAGCTCGATCCCGGAGATCAGGGCGAATCCGGCCATGAGAGCCACCGGCTCCGTGACCTCACCCGGGCAAATGCGGACACGCCGCCCGCTGTCGAGATCGTGGAAGACCATGACACCGCTTCCTCCGACGACATACTCGGCGAACACGGTGACGAAGCCGGGAAGTCCGGAGAAGCGCCGGCTCGAGCCGAAAGCGGCGGTCATGACGGTGTTGGACACGAAGATCTCCTTGCTCAGAACACGTCGATGGACTCGAGGGCGCTGAGCACAGAGTCGACCGTGAGGTTCAGGCTCATAGTGATCTTGTCCGGTTCGCTCAAGCATGAGCTGTCGGTCAGAATGAGCGTGAATGTCCCCCGGGAGCACGGACGGATCGGCGTCCAGCACCTCGAACTCAGACGATAGCTGCAAGTGTTGGTCGAGGTGGTGCGGATCGACGAAAGACGTTCCGGGCGGGTCCTTCCCGCGGTGTCGGGTACCGGCCGCGGCGACGCTGAGGATGAGGTCCAGCACGTGGGTCATCGCGGTCGCTTCCTTATTGACGCGAGCTCAGATTATGCGTGCCTCTGTGCTCCATCGGCCAACCTCAGCAAGGCGCGCCACGATTGACTGGAAGCGCTTGGATGCTGATGCGATCTGCCGCTGCTGGTCGAGATCCAAGGCGCCCGCTTCGTCGATTGGGACCGCGATGCTGAGCTCCTTGACGCGAGTGGCAAACAACTTGGCCTCGTAAAGGAATCCGCCCGCCGTGACCGCGCTCTGCAGGGCCGTCGCAATGTAATCCAGGTCGAACTCGCTCGCGTCGACGGGCTGCACCGCGATCACATCGTCGGTCAACAGACAGTGAGGAAGCGGACCGTGCAGGCGCTGCGAATGAAGGTCGGTGCTCAGCGGCCCTTCAGCGCATCGGTCGCCGCTTTGGTGAGCCGGCCCCGGTCCTTGACGTCCGGAAAGCCATTCTTGCGCAGCCAGTCACGGTCATCGGACGTCACGGTGGCGCGGCGAGAAGGGGTCGTTCGTGCGCGGGTGCTCGTCGCTTTGCGCGCGGCGTTGAGGTACGGCGCAAGAGCCCTCTCCATTGCAGCGCGGTTCTTCTTCGACAGGTCGATCTCGTAACTCGCACCGTCGAAGCCGAAAGCCACGGTCTGGATGTCCGCGCTCTCCTTGCCGTCGAGGTCGTCCGAGAGAATCGTGACCGTTCGCTGGGCCATGAGGTTCCTTTCCAGGAATTTCGTTCGTCGGAGTCAACCACAGCAAGTGTCGCTGACCACATCGCAAGCCGTCGCCGGGACCGTGACCTGGCGGGGCCGGTGCTCATGGCAGATGTTCCAGCCGAGGCGGCGGATGTGACGGCACGTAGCCACACGCATCGCCACATCGCGTGCTTTCTGGGATGGAGCGGATCGGCGGAACAGCAGTTGACCTGCGGCGATGGTGGGCCCCGTCGGATTCGAACCGACAACCTACAGATTAAAAGTCTGCAGCTCTGCCAATTGAGCTAGAGGCCCTCGGCGGCGCCGACCGGGGTGCTGCCCGGCCCGTCTCCGATGGGCCGAGGGTAGTCCGTCGCTTCCGAGGTGCCGGCCCCGGCCACGAACCCGACCGACCCCAGGGGCCGGAGCGGTACCGTGCGGCATCGCGGTGTGAGGGTGGGCAGAAAGTCGCGCGTGGGACTCAACCTCCGCCGCGGGTTCTGCGTTGAGGGGGTGTACACGACCGGTGGTGGAACGGGGGGACGCGTGACGAGCGAGCGCGACGAGGAGTTCGTGGAGTTCGTCCGCGCCGTCTCCCCCCGCCTCCTGAAGTCCGCGTGGTTCATCTGCGGCGACTCCGGGCAGGCCGAGGAGCTGGTCCAGGCCGCGCTGGAGCGGGTGTACCTCCGCTGGGGGCACCTGCGGGACACCTCCCCGCTGGCCTACACGCGCCGGGTCGTCCTCAACCTGCACCTGGACCAGCAGCGGCGCTCCGGCCGGGAGGTCGCGATGGCCACACCGCCCGAGCGCGGGAGCACGGACGTCGGCCCCGAGGACGGTGACTACGTCGTCGCCCTTCTGCGGGGGTTGCCGCTGCGCGAGCGCCAGGTGGTCGTCCTCCGCTACTACGTCGGACTGTCGGAGGCGGAGGCCGCCGACGCCCTCGACGTCAGCACGGGCACCGTCAAGTCCTGTGCCTCACGGGGTCTGGCCAAGCTCCGTGTCCTGCACCAGCGGGAGGAGAACCCCCATGTCCGATGAGCTGACCGACCTCCTCGAGCGAGTGATCGCGCCTCCGATGGCCCTCGATGCCGACGCCGTCCTCGCGGGCGGCCGACGTCGACGGCTGCGGCACCGCCTCCGGCGCGGGGGAGCCGCAGCACTCGTCGCGGCCGTCGCGGTGCCGG
The DNA here is from genome assembly GCF_016887965.1 of Phycicoccus sonneratiae. GTDB lineage: Bacteria > Actinomycetota > Actinomycetes > Actinomycetales > Dermatophilaceae > Phycicoccus > Phycicoccus sonneratiae. The sequence continues at coordinate 13,583 of NZ_JAFDVD010000024.1, read as the reverse complement.
TGTTGACCGCCCCCTGGCCGCGCTCGGTGTTCGCGCCGAGCCCGGCCCGGACGGGCCAGACCGACTGCCGCTTGGCCGACCTCGCGCCCGGCGGGACGCCCCCGAACGCCGAGAACGGCGTCGACGTCGGTGGGACGCCGTGGCTCGACTCCGGACCTCCGACCGGCGACCGGTCCGTCCGCGTGCAGGTGCACACGGACACGTGCGAGGGGTTGGCGGTCGCCGTGTCCCGCGGAGGGGGCCGGACGGTGTCCGCCGCCGTCACGACCACCCCGCTGACCGGCCGGCCGGACGCCGCGTTCTGGGTGGGGGGCGTCGACGGCAGCCCGCTCGACCGCCTCGGCAACCCGACCCCGGTGACCGTGGACGTCGTCGTGCTCCTGCCCGAGGGGCAACGGGTCTGCGGCGTCACGCTCGAGGCCGACGCCGAGCCCGTCGAGCTCGCGAAGACCTCCACCGTCGCGGCCGGGGCAGGCTGGTCGGCCACGTTCGGGGTGGTCACCGGCGCGGCCGACCTCGCGGGCGCGACGCTGCGCATCTGCTCCGGCAAGCGCACGGTCGATGCCGCGCTGCCGCAGCTCGCGGCGGCCGCCGACACGGTGCCCGCCGTCCCGGTGCCGACGACCGCCACGGTCGACGAGGCCACCGGCACGATCGCCCTGCCCTACGACGCCTACTGGCCGACCCAGGCCGAGTCGGAGGACATCGTCTCGGCCGCCCGCGTCGCGATGATCCACTGCCAGCAGGCCAGGGGCGTGACCCCGGCCGACCCGCTGCGGCGCGTCATCCCCGACCCCCCGCCGCGTCGCTTTGGGGTCTGGCGGATGGCCGACGCGACGCGGTACGGATACCTCGAGTACACGTCCAGCGCGAAGGCTGCCGCGCTCGCCGACCGGTCGACGACCGACCCCCAGCTCGCCGCACGGCAGGCCGCCGCCGCGGCCGCGTGCGCGCGGGAGGACCCGGTGCTCCGGCAGCTGAACCGGCAGCCGGACGAGGGTGCCTGGTCGACCGAGATCCCGGCCGCCGAGACCCGCGCCGAGCAGTCGGCGCCCTACCGCCAGGCGATCGAGGACTGGGCGCGGTGCATGCAGGCGCGCGGGCTGACCACCGAGCCCGGGTCGTTGGTGCCGGCGGGCATCGACACCGGTGCACTCGACGAGGGACGCGTCGAGTCCGGCGACGTGGCCATTGCCGTCGCCGACGTCACGTGCAAGCAGCAGACCCACACCGTGCAGCGTCTGGCCGACCTCCTCGCCGCGGCGCAGGCGCCGCTCGTGGTCGAGTACCAAGGGCCCCTGCGCAAGCAGCGGGCGCTCGTCGACGCCGAGCTGGTCCTCGCCCGCCAGGTCCTCCGGGACGCGGGCCTGTAGGCGGGCCCGGGCGATCAGCCGTCGAGGAGCGCGTCGAGCGCGCGCTGGGCCTTCTGGGCCGCCTCGACCGCGGTGCGCTCGTCGCGGGTCGCGGTGTGCTGGCGGCGTCGAGCGTCCTCGTCGGCCGTGGTGGCCGTGGCCAGCCGCTCCTCGAGCTCCTCGACCCGGCGCCGGGCGGCAGCCAGCTCGGACTCCACCTCGTCGCGCTGCCGGCGGGCGGCGACCCCCACCTGGCGGGCGGACTCGGCAGCCTCACGCGCCTGCCGCAACCCGGTCTCCGCGGTCTCGACGCCGCGCCGCGCGGCGGCCACGGCCGCGGGGTCGGGCCCGTCGTCACCCTCCGACGTCGAGGTCCGGCGGGGTCGGGGCGCGGCGCCCTCGACGGCCACCGCGCGCGACAGGTCCACGGGGTCGAGGCCCGAGGCCGAGAAGGTGTCGACGAGCAGGCCCGACGTCAGTGCCGTCCCGGCGTCCGGGTCGACCATCGCCGAGCGCAGCGTCTCCTCGACGGCGGCGGCCACGGCGGCCGACACCGACCTCCCCGACGACTGCCCGATGGCCACCGCCTGCCCAGCGACGGCCCGCGTCAACGCCCGACGCTGCGTGTCGAGCGCTCGCAGCTCGGCCGCCGCCAGCGTCCCCTGGGCGGCTCGCAGCCGGGCACCGAGCTCGAGCACCTGCTCGACCTCCGCACCGTGCTCGCGCACGAGCCGGTTGAGCAGCCAGGCGCCGACCGACGGCTTGCGCAACGCCTTGACCGCCGCCGCGAGGTCCGTATCTCCCGACGACTTCGCCTCTGCCGCAGCGGTATTGCGCGCCGCGGTGAACTCCTCGGGCGGCAGCCCGTAGAGCTCGGAGGCGATGTCGGCGAGACCCATCCCCCGATCCTCGCAGGCGGGAGCGCCCGACGGGCCCACCGGCCGCGTCGGACCACCGCCTCAGTAGGTGATGTCGAAGAACGCCCGGTAGACGTGGTGGTCGGACTCGTACGTGTCGAGCACCAGTCCACTGACCCGTCCGCCGTGGGTCACGTTGCGCGAGATGAAGAGGTAGTCGTACTTCAGATCGGTGCCGATCGTGCGCTCACCGGTGCGGCAGACGGTGGCCCGGCAGGTGACGGACGGTCCGTGGGTGGAGAACCACTGCGGGTCGGTCTGCTCGGCCTCGTGGAAGTCGCCCGAGCCGCCGAACGTGCTGTCGCGCTTGAGGTAGTACATGCTGTCCATCGCGTTGAAGTTCGGCTGGGCGTTGAAGTCGCCGCCGACGGTCACCGCCTGCCCCTGCGTCCAGATGCGGTCGTGCAGCAGGGCACGGATGCGGGCGGTCTGCCGCTCACGCGCTGCATGGTCCTCGGGCTCCCGGTGCGCGCGCAGGTGCGTCACGCACGCGCGGAGGCTGTCATCGGCCCGGGTTCCGATCTTCACGTCGGCGCACAGGAGCTTGAACTGCTTGACCCGGTTCGGGTCGTCGGCGTCGGCGTCGCCGAGGTTGTCGTTCGACACGTTGCTCAGGTGGTGCGGGGAGGCGAGCAGCTGGCCCTGGCGGAGGTTCGGGTTGGTGCTCTTGTTCCCACAGCTGGCCTGGACCTCGACCATGACCGAGAAGTAGACCGTCCACCCCGGGTGCTTCTTGACGAACTCGTCGCGCTGGTTGGCACACACCTCGGTGAGCATGACGACGTCGGGGTCGAACGCGGTGATCTGCGCGTTGACGCCGGCGAGGGCCTCGGGCGCCCCACCGAAGCCCGGCCCGCCCTCGATGTTGTGCTCGACCACCTTGAGCCGGTACGCCTCCGGAGCGGTGGCGGCGGCCTGCGCCGGGAGTGCCGGAGCGCCGGCGACGGCGGCGGCCAGCGCCACCCCCGGCGCCAGCCGTGCAGCAATCGTCCTGAGCCCCATGGGAATCCCCCTTCGTCTCGGCGCCCCCACGCAGGGCGCTCGACGCCGATCCTGAGCCCGGGGGTCCGCGCGCCGCAAGCGCACTGCGAGAACTCGCAAAGCCGTCGACGACCGACGGTGCGCGCCGTCGCGCACGAATCGGGGATGAACCCGTCGGAGGTCCGGCCTACTGTGGCGGCATGCCGAGAACCGACACCCCCGCCGCCTGGGACGAGCGCACGACGCTCCTCACGATGCTCCAATACACCCGTGACACCGCCGCTGAGAAGTGCCGCGACCTCGCCGACGGACGCTCTGCCGAGGCGCCGCTCGGCACCTCACCGCTCATGAGCATCGGCGGGGTGGTCAACCACATGCGCTGGGTCGAGCACTCGTGGGTCGAGAACCGGTTCGTCGGCGGCCCCGACCGCGGGCCGTGGACCGACGAGTCGCCCGACCAGGAGTTCGTCGACGGTGCCACCCTGCCGCTCGCCGAGGTCCTCGCCGGTTACGAGGAGCAGGCGCGGGTCACCGACGCGATCATCGCCGACCTCGACCTCGACGACCGTGCGGTGACGCCGTTCCGCACCGGCGAGCACCCGACGCTGCGCTGGGTGCTGCTCCACCTCATCGAGGAGAACGCCCGCCACAACGGCCACCTCGACCTCCTGCGCGAGATGGCCGACGGCGTCACCGGGGACTGACCCCCGGGCGACGCCGCCGGCCGTCACGCCCGGTCGATGCTCAGGTGTCCTCCTTGCGGAAGGTCGAGGTGCCCCACCACATCGCGACGACGAACAGTCCCACCGCCCACAGGGTGCCGTAGAGCACCTTGTCGTTGCCGAACTCGCCGAGGAAGGTCGAGCGGACGGCATCGGTGACCCACTTGATCGGCATGAAGTCGCTGGCGGTCTGCAGCCACTGCTTGCCGAGGGTCATCGGCAGGAGGATGCCCGAGAGCAGCAGCACGGGCATCATCACGACGTTGATGACCGGCGCCATGACGTCCTCGCTCTTCGTGGTCAGCGCAAGCGCGTTCGAGGCCGCGGCGCAGGCGCCACCGACGAGCAGGGTGATGACGACGCCCATCGCCGCGCCACCGCCGGCCGCGTCCATCCCGAGGGCGTAGCCGAGCCCGATGAGGACACCGGCCTGGACGAGCAGCTGGAGCTCGTCGCGCATCAGGCGCCCCGTGAGCAGCGCGACGCGGCTGGCCGGCGTGACCCGCTCGGCCTCGACGACGCCGTCGCGCCACTCCGAGATCAGCCCGAAGCCGGCGAAGAAGGCCCCGAAGAGGCTCAGCTGCACGAGCATCCCGGGCACGAAGAACGTCCAGTGGTTGGCGTACCCGAACTGCTTGGCGATGGGCTCGAGGAGCGGACCGAAGAGGAAGAGGTAGAGCACCGGCTGCATGAGCCCGATGAGCACCCACGCGGGGTTGCGCAGGTTCATCCGCAGCTGCCGGCGGAAGACGATGAAGGACTGGCGGAGGAAGGTCATGCGGGGACTCCTGCCTCGACGGGATCGGGTGTGGCGGGACCGGACTCGGCGTCGCGCAGCGAGCGGCCGGTGAGGGTGAGGAAGACGTCGTCGAGCGTCGGGCGCTTGACCTCGATGGACGCGAGCTCGAGGCCGGCCCCGCTGAGGTCGGCCATCAGGCCGGGGACGACCTTGGCCGCCCGCGGCACCCGACCCCGGGCGTGCGAGCCGTCGACCTCGACGCTCTCGGCGACGGCCTCGAGCCGGGCGGCCGCCTCGCCGACGCGGGAGGCGTCGCTGACCTCGAGGTCGACGAGGTCGCCGGCGACCTGGGCCTTGAGGTTGTCGCTCGTGTCGGCGGCGACGATGCGGCCATGGTCGATGATGACGATGCGGTCGGAGAGGGCGTCGGCCTCGTCGAGGTAGTGCGTCGTGAGGAAGACGGTCGCCCCGCGCTCGGTGCGCAGCCCGGCGATGTGCTCCCAGAGGTTGGCCCGGGCCTGGGGGTCGAGCCCGGTGGTCGGTTCGTCGAGGAAGACGAGAGTGGGGTCGTGGACCAGGCCCATCGCGATGTCGAGCCGGCGGCGCTGGCCCCCGGACATCGACTTCGGCTGGCGGGTCCAGAGCCCCGGGAGGTCGAGCTGGTCGAAGAGCTCCTTGCCCCGCCGGGTCGCTTCGGCCTGCGAGAGGCCGTAGAGCATCCCGTGGTCGACGACCTCGTCACCGGCCCGGGCGAAACTGCCGGTCGAGCCGCTCTGCGACACGTAGCCGATGTTGCGGCGCACCTGCGCCGACTCGCGGACGACGTCGAAGCCGGCGACCGTGGCGGTGCCCTGGGTCGGCCGGAGCAGCGTCGTGAGCATCCGCAGCGTCGTCGTCTTGCCGGCGCCGTTGGGGCCGAGGAAGCCGACGACCTCGCCCTCGGCGACGTCGAGGTCGACCCCGTCGACGGCCCGGACCTCCTTCTTCTGGCGGCCCTCCCGGGTCGTGAAGGTCTGCACGAGCCCTCGTGCGTGGATCATGGTGGTCCTCCTGGGTGGTCAAGCTTGAACACCGATCAGTGTTCAACATTGAACAAGAGGCGTCAAGCGGGATGGAGCGGCGCCTCCGGACAGGATGGACCGGCCCACCGACAGGAACTCATCGGTCGGGGCGGGGGCAAGGGTCGCGGCCGGGTCAGCCGCGGGCGGCGATCATCTCGACGTAGCGCGCGCGGTCGCGGGCCATCTCCCACCCCGGGTCGTCGGCACGGGGGGCCCAGGTCGGCTCCTCGCCGAGCAGGTCGAGCTCACCGGCGCGCACGCGGCGCAGCGTCGTGACGATCCACTCACGCTCGGTCTGTGCCAACCCCATCCAGAGGTCGGCCATCGCGCGCACGTGCGGCGGCGAGTGCTCCATCGATCCCTGCGTCTCGACCTGGCGCAGCACACCGACGTCGAGGGCGGAGAGCCGGGCGGCGAGGGCGTCGGCCACCTCCTCGCGCGGCACGAGGGCCATGAGCGCGATCGCCGTGTGGAACCCCAGCGGGGAGAGCAGGTCGACGGTCTCGACCGCCTCGCGCCACATCCGCCCGAAGGCCTCGCGCCCGGTCGGCGTCGTCGTGTAGACCGCCACGGGGCGCGTGCCGTCGACGAGGTCGTGCCGCTCGAGCTCGCCGCGGCGGGCGAGGGTGGTCAGTCCCGAGTAGATCGAGCCCGGGTTGACGTGTGCCCACTCCTCGACGTTCCACGACACCAGCTCGCGACGGATCTGGTAGCCGTTGACCGGCTCGAAGATCATCACCGAGCCGAGGAGGAGCAGACGCGTCTCGGTGGCCGCCATGTCGGCAGTGTAGGAGCCGGACCCCCGAAGTCCCCCGGGGTCAGGCGCAGTCGCGGCAGATGCTCGTGCCGGGCTTGGACTCCTGCGAGCGGTGGACCAGCAGGAAGCAGCTGATGCAGGAGAACTCGTCGGCCTGGCGGGGCACGACGTGCACCTCGAGCGAGAGGTTGGACAGGTCGGCGCCGGGCAGGGTGTGCCCGTCGACGGCCTCGGTGTCCTCCTCGAGGAGGTCGGTCGTCGCGCGGGCGCGGGAGGCGCCGAGCTCGACGAGGTTGTCGGGCTTGTCCTCCTCGCCCTCGCGGACCCGAGGAGCGTCGTAGTCGGTGGCCATGGGTGGCCCTCCCATCAGAGTCGGGGTCGGCGTCGCCGGTGGACCGGGGTGCCGAGGGGTCGAGGTGAGCTGAGCTGGTCGGTGGGACGTCCTCGCCGTGGCGGTGGTCGTCGTGACCGCACAACGGTGGGCCGGGCCCGGGTGTTCCCGACGGCCCCCGACGGGCGGGCGCTCACCGGGTCAGCCCGAGGGCCAGGGCGACGAGGACGGCCGCCACGACCCCGGTGGCGGGGACCCAGGCCCAGTGGACCCGGGGCGCGGCGGGTCGCGGTTGGCGCGGCACTCGACGTCGTCCGAGACGCCGGGACAGGGCCTCCGGGACGTCCGGGGTGGGCGTCGGGTCGGTGACCGGCGTCCCGTGCGCCTCGACGCGCGCCGCGCTGCCGACGACCTCGACCGCGACCCGGCCGGCCTCGCCGAGGTCGGACTCCGGGAGCCCCAGTCGCTCGCCGAGCTCGCGGGCGCTCGCCGGGCGGGCGTCGGGCCGCTTCTCGAGGCACTGCTCGACGAGCGCGCGCAGGCTGCCGCCCACGTGCGGCGGCAGGGCGGGAGGCGGGTCGTTGACCTGCGCCAGCGCCGTGGCCACCGGCGTGTTGCGGTCGAAGGGTCGCCGGCCGGTGAGCATCTCGTGCGCGACGACACCGAGGGCGTAGAGGTCGCTCGCGCCGGTGGCCGGCTCGCCGAGCGCCTGCTCCGGGGAGAGGTAGTGCGGCGTGCCGACGATCTCGCCGGTCTGCGTGTGGCCGCTGCCGTCGACCGCGCGGGCGATGCCGAAGTCGGTGAGCTTCACCGTGCCGTCGGCGGTGACGAGGATGTTGGCCGGCTTGACGTCGCGGTGGACGACCCCGGCCTCGTGGGCGGCGCCGAGCGCGAGCGCGGCCTGGGCGAGCACCGCGCGCACCCGCTCGACCGGGAGGGGACCCTCGCGGCGCACGAGCTCGGAGAGCGGCTCGCCCTCGACGAGCTCCATGACGAGGAACGCGAGCGAGTCCTCCTCGCCGTAGTCGAAGAGCGCCGCGATGTTCGGGTGGCTGAGGGCGGCGGCGTAGAGGGCCTCGTCGCGGAAGCGCCGCACGAAGACCGGCTCGCCGTCGGTGCTGGGCCGCAGCACCTTGACCGCGACCGTCCGGTCGAGCACCGTGTCCTCGGCCCGCCAGACGTCGCCCATGCCCCCGGAGGCGATGCGGGCGCCCAGGCGGTAGCGGTGACCGAGGAGATACTCGGGCTGGAGCCGGTTCACCGGACGGGGCCTGTGTGCACGTCGAGGATCGTAGCGCCCCGGAAGGCCTCTCCGACCTGCGATGTTCAGGGTTTGTCGAAGCGCCCCGCCGAGCCCGCCGGTCAGCGGTCGTGGCGGCCGGCGCGGGCCGTCTCGGAGGGCAGCGGCTCGAGGGTCGCGCCGGCGCCGCCGTCGGCCCCGCGGGCATCCGGCGCTCCCGCGCGGCGGCGGATGCGCCGACCCTCGCGCACCCGCTCGTCGTACTTCCCCCGCGCCTTGTCGGCGCCCGAGGAGTCCTTGAGCGGCAGCTGCACCGAGCGCTCGGCCTTGATGCCCGACTCCAGCTCGCGGACCCGCTCGAGCTCGGCGTCGACCTCGGCGCCGAAGAGCAGCGCGAGGTTCGTGATCCACAGCCACAGGAGGAAGACGACGATGCCGGCCAGCGAACCGTAGGTCTTGGCGTACGACCCGAAGGTCGTGACGTAGAACCCGAAGCCCACCGACGCCAGCACCCAGGCCACGATGGCCACCCCCGCCCCGACCGACACCCAGCGGAAGCGGGGCTGGCGGACGTTCGGGGTCCAGTAGTAGAGGACGGCGACCATGACGACGACGACGCCGAGCATCACCGGCCACTTCGCGACGTCGAAGACCGTGACGGTGGCGTCCTCGAGGCCGATGCGGCTGCCGACGACCTTGGCCAGCGGCCCGCTGACCACGAGCCCGACGAGCACGATCGCGGCCATGAGGACGAGCCCGAGGGTGATGAGCACCTGCTGTGGGCGCAGCTTCCAGACCGGGCGCCCCTCGGGGACCTGGTAGACGCGGTTCATCGCCCGCCCGAAGGCGCCCACGTAGCCGGAGGCCGAGAAGAGGGCGGTGGCGATGCCGAGCACGAGGGCGAAACCGGCGCCGCTCGCGCCGACCATCGCCCGCACGGGCTCCTCGAGCTGAGCGGCGGCGTCGGTCTGCCCGAGCTGGCGGACGACGTCGAGGAGGGCCTGGGTCGTGGACTCGCCCTGCCCGAAGACGCCGAGCAGGGAGACGAGCGCGAGGATCGCGGGGAAAACGGCGAGCACGGAGTAGTAGGTCAGGGCCGCGGCGAGGTCGGTGCACTGGTCGCGTTGGAACTCGGAGAAGGCCGAGGTCGCCGTCGTGCGCCACCCGCGGGGGCTGACGTCGGTGGGCGAGTCGGCCGTGGCGCCGTGGTCGGCGGGTGGTGCGGTGCGCTCGCGCGCTGCTCCTTGCGTCGCCATCGTCGTCCTCACGCCGTCGGTGGCGCACGCGGGCGCCGGGTCCCTCCCAACCTAACGGGGCAGGGCGGGGTCCGTGCACGTCAGGGACGGTGTGGTCGCCGTCCCCGGACCGCGGGCGGGACCGGGGTGACAGACTCGGGGGATGAGTGAGGAGGGACGCCGGCCGCTGCCGCGCCGCCCCGTGCACTTCGGGCCCGATGCGCTCGAGGCGCACGGTGGGATGCTGCCCGGCCCCGCCGAGACCACCGAGGTCGCGCACCAGACGGCGGCGATCCTCGTCGGGACGGGCCGCTCGGCGCACGACCCCGCGGTGACGACCCGCCTCGTCTCGCTCGTCGACGACCTGGGGCTGTCCACCGTCGCCGACCTCTGGGCCTCGCGCCCGGCCCGCTCGCTGCCCGGCGCCCTGTGGCGGCTCTACGCGCTGCGCGAGTGGGTGCGCCGCAGCCCCGAGCAGGCCAGCCGCGAGTACGCCGCCGGCATCCGCTTCACCGACGTCGCCCACGCCGTGGCCGGCATCGCCGAGCCCCCGCAGCCCGAGGAGCTGCAGCGGGTCGCCGACCAGATCCTCGCCGGCGTCTTCGCGGGTGACCTCGCGGTGGCCCTCGAGCGGGCCGCCGCGTTCTGCGCCGTCATCGCGGCCGGGCGGGCCGAGCTCGCCCACGACAGCGACCGGCTCGACCCCGGTGGCGCCAGCGAGCTGACCCGCACCGGGTCGGCCCTGCTCGCGACCGGCGAGGACCTGCGCGCCTGCGCGAACCTCTGGCGGGCCGGCGACCTCGACTGAGGGTTCGGGCGTGGTGACGGCCCCGGCCGGCTGACCTGCGACGACGCGTCCGGGGTGGGAGAACATCGGGCATCGGGAACACCGTCGGGCGACCGACGCGTTAGGGTCTCTCGTGGGTGCCGGACCGCGGCAGCCCCGGGTCCCAACATCAGCCGCTCCGAGCGGCCACGCGCCGTGAGGCGCTCCCGGTCCGGCACCCGCCACCCCCCTCGCGCGTTGTCCGGGCATGGACCCAAAGTCGCCCGTCGAGCACTGTCGGCGCGCCCGCCCGACGCTCTACGGTGGGGCGATGACCGGTGACCCCTCACTCACCGACGACGCGCTGCAGGACGAGATCGACCTCGTCGGTGCGCTCGTCCTCGAGGCGTCGGCGAGCACCGGTCCGATGAGCCAGGAGCGCATCGACGAGATCCTCGGCGTCGACGGCGAGGGGTCCGATGACGAGGGGTCGGACGGCGAGGGGTCGGACGCCGACGGCGGCGGGCCGGAGGGCTCCGGGCCGGGCTGAGCGGGGGTGGTTCGGGGGTCCGCTGCGTGGGGGGCCCGTCGTGGCCCTAGCCTGTACCCAGCACCAGGCCGTTCCCCGGGAGACGCACATCGTGGGCTTTCGCCTCACCCCCCAGGACCCCACCTTCTACGAGCTGTTCGCCGCGTCGGCGCGCCAGCTGGTGGAGGGCGCGGGTGAGCTCACCGCGCTCCTCGGCGCCGACGGCGACGAGCGCGAGGTCATCCTCGGGCGGATGCACGAGATCGAGGCCGCGGCCGACGAGGCGACGCACGCGATCATCCGCAAGGTCGGCGGGTCGTTCGTCACGCCCTTCGACCGGGCCGACATCCACGCCCTCGCCGTCGCGCTCGACCAGTGCGTCGACCTCATGGAGGCCGCGGTCGACCTCATCGTGCTCTACCAGGTCGACGAGGTGCTGCCGCGGGTCGCCAAGCAGGTCGAGGTCATCGCGCGGATGGCCGACCTCACGCACGACGCGATGCCGCAGCTGCGCTCGATGAAGGAGATGGGCGCGTACTGGGTCGAGATCAACCGGCTCGAGAACCGCGCGAACAAGCAGTACCGCCGGATGCTCGCCGACCTCTTCACCGCGAAGAAGGCCGACGCCATCACGGTGATGAAGCACAAGGACATCATCGACGCGCTCGAGGCGACGGCCAACGGCTTCGAGCACGTCGCGCGCACCGTCGAGGCCATCGCCGTCCGGGAGTCCTGACCGGCCGTGGACTGGTGGCCCGCCGCCCTCGTCGTCGTCCTCGCGATGGGGTTCACGTACACCAACGGCTTCCACGACGCGGCGAACGCCATCGCGACCTCGGTCTCGACGCGGGCGCTGACGCCCCGCATCGCGCTCGGCCTGGCCGCCGTGATGAACCTGCTCGGCGGGTTCGTCGGCGTGCGGGTGGCCGAGACCATCGGCGGCGACATCGTGTCGGTGCCGGTGGGGTCGGCGGGCATCCTCCTGTGCATCGGGGCCCTCGTCGGGGCGACCGGGTGGAACCTGCTGACCTGGTGGCGCGGGCTGCCGTCGTCGTCGACGCACGCGCTGATCGGCGGGCTCGGGGGAGCGGCGCTCGCTGCCGGGGCGACTGTCAAGTGGGACACCGTGATCGACAAGGTCGCGGTCCCGATGGTGCTGTCGCCGGTCGTCGGGCTGGTCGGCGGGTTCGCCGTGATGACGCTCATCCTCTGGCTGTTCCGGCGGGCGCGGCCCGGCCCGGCGGTGCGCGGGTTCCGGTACGCGCAGACGGTGTCCGCGGCGGCCATGGCCTTCGGGCACGGGATGCAGGACGCGTCGAAGACGGCCGGCGTCGTGACGCTGGCGCTCGTCGCCGGCGGGCACCGGTCGGCGACGGACGGGTCGATCCCGTGGTGGGTCATCGCGCTGTCGGCCGTCGTGCTGTCGGCGGGGACGTACGCCGGCGGGTGGCGCATCATGCGGACGCTCGGGCGCGGCATCATCCACCTCGACCCGCCGCAGGGGTTCGCGGCCGAGGCGACGGCGGCGTCGGTGCTCTGGGTCGCGACGATGACGGGCGCGCCGATCTCGACGACGCACGCCATCACCGCGGCGATCACCGGGGTGGGGTCGACCCGGTCGGCCAAGGCGGTGCGCTGGGGCGTGGCCCGCTCGATCGTCGTCGCGTGGGTGCTGACCTTCCCCGGCGCGGGCCTCGCCGCCGCCCTCGTCTACGTCGTCCTCTCCCCCTTGGTCTGACCCCACCCCCGCCCCACCCGACTTCTTGCGAGTTGTGCCGCTCGACGCGCCGATGTGAGCCCGGGAAAGCGGTCGAACTCGCAATCAGTGGGCGGTAACCGACAGCACGAGCACCGGAAGACCGCGCGGTGCGAGGACGCCGCCGCCGCCGCGACCGCACGGTGCCAGCGTGCGACGACCGTACGGGGTGAGGACGCGCGCTCCTGCGAGGTCCAGCGCACGACCTGGAGGCCGAGGCCGCGAAGGGACTCGGCACGGTCGTGCGAGCGCAGCAGCCTCCGGGCGACGTCGGCCGGCACGTCCCCGAGACCGAGCTCGGGGGCGCCGAGGAACTTCCCGCGTCCGTCGGCCTCCCCGACGACGCCGAGGGAGGCCCACGCCACGTCCACCCGCGCGAGCCACTCACCGTCCGGCGAGAACACGTCGACCTGAGGGACGCCGAGGGGCACACCCCAGCTGTGGAAGGTCACCGCGGAGGCCGACTCGAGCCAGCTCTCGCGCCGGGGGTCTGCGTGGGCGAAGACAACGTCGGCGCGGGTCACGCCGGGCCAGCGACGCTGGCCACGACGCACCCGGACGAGGTCGTCCGCGGTGCACCTGCCGGCCCGGAGGGCGGCATCCGCGATGGCGACCGCCTCGGGGAGCCGGAGGGAGCGCGCGCAGTCGACGACCGTGCGCGGGATCGTCGTCACGTCGATGTCCGCCAGCGTGGTGCGCTCGTCGCCGGGGAGCTCGCCGCGCCGCAGGTCGAGCCACTCGTGCCCGCTGGTGGTGGAGTCGTCGTCGACGGTGAGGACGGCCTGCGGGAGCCGGCGACCGGGCAGGGGGAGGCCGTGGAGGCGCGCGGCGCTGACGTGGCTCGTCACGTACCCGGGGTGCGCCCGGTGCGCAGCGTGGACCAGGCCGAGGTGCTGGTCCCACGGAGGAGTGGCGTGCCAGGTGTCCGTCACCGCGTACAGGCCCCGGTGCAGCCGCGTGAGCACCTCGCGCTCGACCTCGCGGGTGACCTGGTGACGTGACAGGTGAGCCTGCGCGGCGTCGTCGAGGAAGAACGGTTGGGGCAGCGCCAGGAGCCGGGGAAGCAGCAACATCCGACTGATGCTCCGGGCGCCACCGCGTCCCGGACAGGCCCGGACGAGCATCTGTGGACGGCGGCCCACCTCGGGAGCGCCTGTGGATTCGCGTCGACCTCCCACTCATTGCGAGTTCCGCCGC
>NZ_JAFDVD010000023.1 GCF_016887965.1 Phycicoccus sonneratiae | reverse complement strand
TCGCCTCCGCCCGACGCAACCGTCGGATCTCCGCCCAGTCCTCCACACTGATCACCCTCCACAGGGTCACCGAGGGGGTCCGTTTTCACCCGTCGATTAGGGGTCAGTTTTCACCCGTCGCTGACAGAGCGATCGCAGTTGCCGCCTGAAGGCGCCACCAGAGGTGTCCCGGACGTTCGGGACATAGAGCCATTGCTCCGATCTCCTGATGAGCTCCAGCAGCTCCAGGGCGCGGTCCTCCGAGTGGACGGATTCGCCCCTTCGAGGAGCCCCAAGGTGAGCTGTGACGTGCCGCTGGCTGACCTTTAGGCGAAGTCGTGCCACCCCAGCCTTCGCCTTGAACCTCTTGGCTACGCGCAGGTCGCTGATTCTGACGAGCACCGTTATCCGACGAGCACGGCCAGCCGTTTCCGTCGCCGGTAGTAGGAGGCGAGCCTCTCCATCTGATAGACCTCTGGAGCCGGTCAGGAGGGCCGCGTCAGCCCCATTCATCGTCCAGTCGAGGATCCTAAGAAGAGACGTCTTACCCGCGTTATTTGGCCCCACCAGGAAGCGTGAACGGTGGGAGGTGTCCAACCAAACCTTGCGGAAACCCCGAAGGTTCTCGACTCCAAACCACTCAATATGTGCGCTGACCACGCGCCGGCGCGCAGCCGCACCGCGACCCCGGGGGCCAGGGTGACATTGTCTACATACAATGGTTCGATCCCGGGACGTGCTGCGGTCTGTCGGCCGGATCGGGCATCGCCGGGCGGGGCCGGCCCTCGGCCGGAGGTAATCATCCGGGAGCACTTCGCGGCTGCCTGCCCACTCAGTGATTAGCAGCCAGACAGCCTGACGGCGACTCTGTGCTTCACCGACTGACAGGCCGCTGGTGGCGGTCCAAGCTGAAGTGCTTTGAGGTATTGCGCGTCTGACGTCCAGACATGTCGCGTCTCCGGGAGGGGCGCTGCCCGTTAGGGCTCGGAGGCGCCGCGGCCTTAAACCAACTACAGGATTTGATAAGTACGGGCCCGCAGTAGCCTGCGAGGATGCCGGCCAGAACCAATCCTTTCCAGGAGACCATCGCTCTCCTGCAGCAGGCGCTGGCTGAGGGCGCCGAGGGAACGCGAGTCGAGGAGTCAGCGATGCTGACGGACCGCATCACCCAGACGGCGCGCGAGGTTGACGTGTGCATCTTCACTCGCGTCGCTGGACACGAGGTGACGGTTTCCATCGAGTGCCGCGACTGGAAGCGTCCTCAGGACGTTAGCTGGGTCGAGCAGGAGTACGCGAAGCACCTAAGGCTGCCGACCAACGTGCTCGTCTTGGTCTCCAGTTCGGGGTTCACCCAGGAGGCTCTCGCGCTGGCATCGAGCCACGGGGTGGCCACACTGGTCCCCGGGCCACTGCCGAAGGGCTTCGCCCACAACCTTGACGAGTTGATCAACACACTGTGGCTCAAGACCATCAACGCGACCCCGGTGAGCGCGAGCGCGACCCTCGAAGCGACCGACGACGCCGAGAAGGAGGTCGTAGCCCTGACTGAGGACACGGAGATGTGGAGCGCTGACGGTTCGAGCCTGGGGTCGGCTCGCGAGCAGTCGTGCGCCTTGATAAGCCATGCGCTGAACGAGCAGATTGACGAGGTGCTCCGCGACGCGACCGGTGCGGAGACAACTATGAATGTCGAGGCTGTCGCCGGGCCGCCCCACCCGAACGACAGGTACATCAAGGTGGTTGTCAACGGGAAACCCGTTCTGCGCCGAGTGACGCGCCTAGACGTCCTCGCGCGTACCCGCGTCGAGGTGGTCCCGATGCCGATGTCGCATGCGGTGCTGGGCGAGACCGCGTACGCCCACGGGACGGCGCGAACCAGCACTCACGAGTTCCAACTAGTCACAACCAACCTGGAGCAGCGGGCCGAGCATGGCCCGGGGTGGGGTGCCACTCGGATCAAGCCGTTGAAGCGGACTAGTGGGCCTTCTCGACTCCAGGCGCCCGAAGACGGCGAAGGTTCATAAAGTGCTACGCCTGTTGCCGACCCTCGCGAGAAGGAGCACCCACCGGTCGAACACATAGCCGACGCTACGCGATGGTTCCGGTCTCTTGATCTTCCCCGCATGCCGCCGATGGTGGCGACCACGCGGCTGGCGGATCGGTCGAGGGCATCCAGCACCAAGGACGGCAAAGGTTGGCCGTGCCGTTTGACGCCTGGCTGTTAGCAGGAACACCTGGCGGTGGCTCGGATTCGGCAGTGTGAGAACCGCGCTCACGCAGGTCAGCCATTACCCCCAAGTCGTGGTCGTCGAGTTCGGTGAATCCCGGCCTGCGAGGTTGGCGCTCCAATACGCTGGCGATGGGAGCTCGCCGGTGGTCGAGCCCACAACGGAAGCATCCAGGGCGCCGTGCCCTCGGTCGAGGAGTGACATGGACCTGACAAGGGCAAGCGGCGAGGGGATCGGCGCCACGCTAGACAGGTCGGGCCTGACCTGGAGCTTCGACAAAGATGGCGACGTTCAAGTTGCATTCCGATCGAGCCGGCAGCCATGGACTGACGCCGTGTCCTTCCAGTTGGACACCAACGATTGGCGAGTGCGGGGCCAGTTCCTGAACGCTCGCGCTATCCCGCAAGGCAACGGCATGACGAGGTGGGAGGTTTCACCCGACCGGGGATCCAACCCCACCGCAGTGGCGCGCAAGGTCGTGACCATGTACCTCATGCCTCGACCTGGCCATGTGCTCGTGCAGATCCACGCGAGGATCGAGCCCCTCGAGCAGCCCATAGAGATAAGGGGGATCGCCCCAGAGAGCGCGCAGCTCGTCAAGATCGAGCGCGACTACCCCGGCTTCGTAGGAAGGACGGGTGACAGGCAGTTCTGGATGTCATGTGGCGTCACGGGAACCGATGTCGACGAGTCTGACTTCCTCGATATGGTCGCCAGGGGCAGGGACGTCGGCTTGGCCATGTTCGATGGCCCATTCACGGGCTGGTTGTACTCGCCGGAGCTGTAATTGGTACCGGATCTCGACCTTGGCGTAGCCATGGCGGCACCTTCGCCGCGGTCGACGCAGAGGCATGTGACGAACGTCCGCTCCTGCCGCGATGAGCTAGGAGCCGGCTGTCCAGTACTACACAGTGAGAATCGGTTGCGTCAGCCTGCTCGTTCGTCGGATGCCCACTCGCGTGAATGCAGGATCCGGGTCGTTCGCGCCGGCAGATCTTCGGGAGCGCCGTCGTCGCCACGGTCCAGAATGCCGCTCACGAGCAGATCCCGCGCTTCTTCTGGTTCCTCCGTCTGGGTGACGCGCGCGATGTCGAGGTGGGGTGTGTCCTCGAATGGGGCTGCGAGGACGGAGGTCTCGGCTGCTCGTCTGGCGGTGGGGATGTCGCCGACCTGGAGGGAATGGGTGGTGACGAGATGGGCGACGTCGACGATGGCGCAGGTCAGGTGTTGGTCGAGGCGCTCGCCCTCGAAGAGCCAGGTCCAGGCGCCGGGGCGGAGTTGCGAGAACGGTTGGCCCTGGACGAGGTCGAGGGCGGCGAGGAGGTCGGGGATGCCATCGGTGCCGCGGGTCTGTCCGCGGGCGCGGAGCCGGCGGAACAGATCGGCGTCGACGAGGACGTCCTGCACCTGGTAGACGCCGACTCCGCGGGTCTTTGCGGCTGGGGCCTGACGGGCGTCGGGGAGGTGCTTGTCGCCGGTGCGGGGGTTGGTGCCGAGCCACTCGCGGATGATGCGGGCGTACTCGCGGGCTTTGGCGGGGGTGATCCCCATGGCTTCGGCCAGCTCGTCGGGGGTGGCTCCGTGGGGCCTGGTGGCGAGGTACGCCAGGACGGCGGTCATGTAGGCCTTGCGTTCGGCGATGGCCTTGCCGCGGGTGCGCGCCCCGACCGGTCCGAGGAGGGTGAGCCGGGGCAGGGGGCAGTCGTCGTCGCGCCAGGCGGCGAGGTCGGCGTCGAGGGTGGCGTCGGCGTCGTGAAGGGTGTTGCGCAGTCTGGCGGGGACGTTGGGGGCGAGCGTGGCGAGGTCCTCGGTGGTGGTGGCGGCGGCGTCGAGGTACTCCTGGTCCGGGGCTGGCAGGAGGCTGCTGGTGGGCTCGGTCTCCTGGCCGGGTGGGGTGTTGCGCGGGTGGGTGAGCTCCTGACGTAGCGCGCCGGCTTCGTCGGTGAGGGAGCGCCACCCGTCGGTGGTGGTGTCGTCGACGGGCATGGGTGCGTCGTGCAGGTCGGTGCTGGCGGCGATGAGGGCGGCGCAGCCGTGGGCTTCGTCGGGGGTGAGGCCGACGGCGACCAGGTCGAGCCCTGCGTGCGGGAGGCGGGCGCGTCCGGTGGGGGTGAGCTCGAGGGTGATCCCTTCGGGGGTGGTGTCGGGGGTGGTGATGACGACGCTGGTGCCGGTGGCGCCGGGGTGCTGATGGATGAGGCGGATGAGCTGGGTCAGTTCGGGGGTGGCCGGTGCGGTGGCGTCGAGGAGGAGGAGGCGGGCGGGCCAAGTGTCGGCTCCGGCCATGGCGGCTCTAGCGGTGACGGCGTCGTGGTCGTGAGCTCTGGCGCGGTCAATGGTGTTGACGGCGTCGGCGAGGACGTCGGCGGCGGGGTCGCCGCTGATGTGGTGGGCGCGGATCCGGGTGGGGTTGAGCGGGGCGAGCTCGGTGGCGACGCCGATGCAGTCAAGGGTGACGGTGTTTGACCAGGGGTTGCAGGCGATCTCGGCGGCGAGGTAGCGGGCGTAGTCGGCGGCGTAGGTGGGGTCGCCGGTGAGGGTGAGGGTGAGGTCTTCGTAGTTGAGCAGCCAGGTGTGTCCGGTGTCGCTGGTGCCGATGGTGGCCAGCAGCGGGTAGGGCGCGGGCTGGTCCGGGGCGAGCGGGCCGATCGTGCTGGCGCCGGTGTCGGTGGGGATGCTCCAGCGGGTCTGCTGTCCGAGGTCGGTCCACGGCTGCGGCAAAGCGGCTGGGGTGTCGAAGTGGAGGGTGATCGCGTCGGGGGCAAGCTCGACCGCTGCCACGGAGGGCATCGGCTGGCCGGCGGCGGCGCGTTCGGTGGCGAGCCGGCGCAGGACCTGGTCGAGGTGCTCGAGGGCGGGTGCTTCGGTGGGGCCGAGGGTGGCGATGGTCTTCTCGACTGGCGTCAGGGCCGGGGGTGGGGTGGCGATGGTGCGGCCGGGTCGGCGGTGCCGGAACTGGGCGGCGCGGCGACGTCGGAGCAGCATCCACAGGGATCCGGCGAGGACGGGTCCGCCGACGAGGCCGGCGAGCAGCCACGGTGCGGGCGCCTGTACCTCGGTCTCCGTGACGTCGGGGGCGGATCTGGCCGTCTGACTGTGCTGGGGCGCCTCCGGAGTCAGGGTGGGCGCGGCTGCCGCCGGGGTCGTTGGGACCGAGGGGGTCGACGGGGTTGCCCGGTGCCGGGCCGGTGCGCGGGTGGGTCCCAGCGCGGGAGGCGGCACCGCACCGGCCTCGTCAGGCTGGGTGCCGGGGATGGTGAGGGTCCACCCGGGGAGGATGAGGTCGGGATCGGTCAGGTGGCGCCCGTCGGGCTGTTCGGTGCGCCGGGAGGCGGCGAAGATGTCCGGGTAGCGGTCGGGGTCGCCGAGCTGGTCCTGGGCGATGCCGCTGAGGGTGTCCCCGCGCTGGACCGCGTAGAGGTGCCGCCCGTGCGAGGTTCGCTGCGGCGCAGTGGTGTTCGGGTCGGGCAGCCGAAGGACGGTCCCGGGCCGGAGATGGTCCGGGTGGTTCCCGACGGTGTCAGGGTTGAGGTCGGCGATCTGCGTCCAGCGATACCCGGACCCGAGCTGGTCCTGCGCGATGGACCACAGGGACTCCCCTGAGGTGACGGTGTGCGTCCGGGAGTCATGGCCGCGCTCGTGGTCGGCAAGCACGGCCCTGGGGGTGCCGGTTGCCGCCGACTCGGAGGCGACCGGAGTTCGGTGCGCGACTGCGGCGTGCGCGGCGGGGGCGCTGGTGATGGCGGGTGCGGCGGCAAAGAGGAGGACGGCGGAACCGACCAGGCCGCGGGCGGCGGCCTGCGGGAGCGCGAGCCCGCGCAGGTGCGGGGTGGGGACCCGACGCAGCCGGGAGGCGACCTCCAGGGCGATGGCGGCGGTGAGGAAGGCCCAGGCCAGCCAGCCGACGATGGTGATGGCGGCCAGGGCGAGGGTGCCGTCGTCTGGGCTGGTCAGCGCACCGCGGAGCTGGTCCCAGCTGGGGAGGCTGTCGGGGATGGGGTTGGCACCGATTCCCAACAGCGCCAACGGAACTCCTGCCACAACAGCGATCAGGAGGAGGGCGGCGGCGGCGCCGGTGAGCCGGGCGCGGGTGGTGGTCATTGTTCGACGCCTTCGACGGATCGGGTGATGCGGGCTTGGGCATGTCCGGTGACGGTCATCGAGGTGATGCCGATGATGCCGAGGAACTTGGTGGCGTACACGTCGCGGGTGTCGACGGTGATGGTCTTGCCTGCCCTGATCTGGACGGTGCCGGTCAGGCCGGAGGCGGTCAGGTAGGTCCGGGCGGCCTTGACGGCCTGGGCGGGGCTGGCGGTGGTGCCTTCGCCGCGGATCGCGGGGCCGGGTTGGAGCTGTTGCCCGGCGACGCGGGCGGCCTGGGCGGCGACGGCGTGGGCGCGTTGCTGGGTGTGGACCTGGCCGCCGAGGTCGATGGCCAGCCCGACCAGGACGATCATGGTGAACCCGGTGGTGACCAGCCACAGGCTGATCGACCCACGCTCGTCACGGCAGCCCCTCATGGGGGTCATCGGCGTTCCCGGTAGGTGTCGAGCGGGGAGGACGCGGTCGCGGTGACGGTGCGGGTGCCGGGGATCCCGGGGACGGCCAGGTCGGCCAGGTTGACCGCGCAGGTCACGGTGGCGGTCACCGTGGCGGGTTGCCCGACCGGTGCGGTGAAGCCGCGGGTGTCAAGGCGCACGGTGGTGCGAGTGCAGTTGACGTGCTGGTCGGCCAGGGTGCTGGTGGCGGCGGCGTGGGCGGTGCTCTGGGCGACGGTTTGGGTGCGGGCGATGGAGGCGGTGCGGGCGGCCTGGGCGGCGGCGGAGTCGACCGCCTGGGTGGCGATCGCGACCCGGCCGGCGAACAGGAGGAGAGCGATGAAGAGCAGGAACGCGGGCAGGCCGATCGCGGCTTCGAGCGCGGCAGACCCGTGCTCACCCCGGCGCGGGTGCCGGGTCGGCCTGTGCCCAGTCATTGGGTGATCCGTTCGACGGTGACCGTGGCTGACTGGACCACCGGGGGCGCCCAGGCGGGGATGACGGCCAGTGGGGTGCCGCGCACGGTGATGGTTGCCGTGGTGGTGCTGCGGTAGCCGGTGACGCGGGTGGCGGACAGCGCGTCACCGGCTGTCGCGCTCAGGTAGTCGCGGGCGGCGGCGATCCCGGCGCTGGTGGTGCCGTCCTGCGCGCCGGCGGCGCGGGCGCCCTCCTGCGCGGAGGCCAGGGCGATGGCGCGGGCGTGGTAGTACAGCGCGGCCTGCATCCCCAGGAACATGACCGCGAACAGGGCGGGCATGAGCAGCACCATCTGGATGGAGGTGGAGCCGCGTTCGGCCCGCGCCGGCACGCGCTGGTGTCGTCGCCGCGGTCCCGTGGCCGGTCGCATGATGGGTGGCGTCAGGTGATCTTGGCGGCCTCGGTGGTGACGTAGGTCTTCACGGCGAGGACGACGATGCCGACGATCGCGATCACGGCGACGGCCCACAGGACCTGTTCGATGGTGACTGAGCCGCGCTCGCGGGCGCGGCGGGTGGCGGTGTCGCTCAGGTGGACACCGAGGGTGTGCAGTGCGGCAGCCAGGTGGTGCATGGGTGTTTCCCCCTTACTGGTGGGTCGGGTCGGGCGTGGTGCCAGTCCGGCCCGGTTTAGTTCCGCGGCAGAGGCCGCGGGGGTGGGCTTCTGGTATTCGGTTCAGGTGGCGCCTCCGATCACGCGGAGCAGGGCGGGGGTGACGAGGATGGCCAGGAAGATCACGCCGAGCAGGCTCATCGGGATGGTCATCCGTTCTGCGACCTCGTTGGCTCGGGCCTTCTCGGTGCTGAGCATGGCGGTGCGCATCGCGGCGGAGCGGGCCCGCAGGGAGGCGTAGACCTGGGCGCCTTCCTCCCCGGACAGGCGCATGATGTCGGCCAGGTCGTCCAGCTCGGGCAGGCCGAGCTCGTCGGCCAGGACGCGCAGCGCCTCCCATGGGGTCAGCCCGGACCAGCGGGTGCGGGCGAGCTCTTCGACCAGGCGGGTGAACACCCAGGAGTCGCCGATGGTGGCGGCGGTCTCCATGGCCTGGCGGGGGCCGGCGCCGTTGTGCCGTTCCAGGGCGACCAGGTCGATGTACGCGCCCAGGGCGCGGGCGAACTCGGCGCGGGCCTTGCGGGCGTCGTCGCGGGCGTTGTAGTCCGGCAGGAAGAACATCACCGCGGCCAGGGCGATGCTGGCGAACACCGGGATGTACACCGGCAGTCCGGCGTCGAAGGTGTTGAACAGCATGGTCAGCAGGGGCGGGATGACCAGGCCGAGGAGGGCGTAGAGGATCTTCTGCCCGTAGAACCGCGACAGCGGTGTGCGCAGGATCGCCAGCTCCCTGGTGGGGGTGCGGACCCACAGCCCGGCCGGGAGGGTCTTGATCCCCCACATCCCCAGCCGCTGCGTGGCATCCACCGAAGGGGTGTCGACGGTGGCGTCGTGGGAGCGTCGGGTGTGGCTGGGAGAGAGCCGGTCCAGGGCGTCGCGCAGGTCGGGCTGGGCGGGCACGACCCGCCAGATCAGCAGCGCGACGCCGAGCCCGACCAGCGCCCCGGCCGTGACGACGAGCTGGAACGTGGTGTGGGTCATGGGTGTGCCTGCCTGGCGGGGGTCCCGATGAAGCGGGGCAGGGGGCGGCCGGCGGCCATGGACCGCATCCAGACCAGGGTGGCGACGTACAGCCCGAGCAGCACCACCAGCAGGACCTGCCCGAGGGGAGTGCCGTAGGGGGCGACGTAGGTGCCGGAGACCGCCAGCACCGCGAGGACGGCGACGGTGATGATGGTGACCCAGCGGGCGGTGGCGCGCGGCTTGGCCCGGTCGGCCTCGATCTCGCGGCGGGCCCGGACGTCCGCGGCCACCGACTCGGCCAGGCCGTCCAGGACGCTGGCCAGTCCGGCACCGCGGCGCCGGGCGCCGAGGATGAGGTTGGCGGCGATGACGTCGCCGGTGGCGTCGTTAAGGTCGTCGGCGAACGCGCGCAGCGCGTCCTCGGTGCCCCACCTGGCCCGCAGCCGCGACACCAGCCGGGTGACCTCGGGGCGCATCGAGTCCGGGGTGGAGCGCAGGGTGGCCAGCAGCGCCTGCTCGAGCCCGATCCCTGCGGTCAGCACCCCGGACAGGGCCCGGGTCCACTCCTCCATCGCCTCCAACCGGCCGATCCGGGACGCGGACGGCGGTGCTGTCAGCAGCACCGGCAGCCCGGCCGCGGCCGCGGGCAGGACCAGCACCGCGACCCACCACCCGGTCACCGCGGCGACTAACAGCCCGCTCAGGGCGCCGCCGACCAGGAGCATCCGGGTCCGCGGTGTCACCGCCGCGAGCCGGCCCAGCCGTGATGAGGTCCTCGGTTTGGGGGCGGAGGGTGCGGGTGGTGTCCGGCGCAGCCCGTGGAGCAGCCCGATCAGCCCGGCGACGACCAGGGCGCCGGCGACCGCGGGAACCAGGGCGGTCATGACGCGGCCTGCCCGCCGCGCAGGTACCCGTCCAGGTCGAACCCGTACCGGGCCAGGTCGCGGTAGGAGTCGTCCAGGACGTGCGGGGTCGCGACCCGCTCCCCCGGTGCCGTGCGGAACACGTGCTGCAGCGCGTACCCCTTCTCGCGTTCGCCGCCGGTGACCGTGATGACCTCCCCGACCCACCGGTTGCGCTGCCAAGTCCCGTCCCGGTGAGGGGCAGTGTCCAGGTGGACGAAGACGACGATGTCGATCGCGGACGCGATCGCGCGGATGGCGTAGTCGTGGGTGACGTGCGGGCCGGCCTCCATGGCGCAGGTGACCAGCTTGCCGATGGCGCCCTCGGCGCTGGCGGCGTGGGTGGTGGAGATCGACCCGGCCCCGGACTCCATCGCCTTGAGCATGGCCAGGATCTCGTGGCCGCGGACCTCGCCGACGATCTGCCGGGAGAGGTTGAACCGGAACGAGTCGAACAGCGCCTCGGACAAGGTGAACTCGCCGGCCTGGCGCCCGTCCGGGCCGCGTTCGCCGGAGCCGGGGCGTGCCTCCCACGCGAACACGATCGGGTGCTGCTCGGGCAGCTCGTGCAGGTGCAGCTCGTACTCGGTCTCGAAGGTGCCGATCGCCTCGTGCTTCGGGATCTCGGCGCACAACGCCCGCACCATGGTGGTCTTCCCGGCGCCCTGCGCGCCGGCGACCACGATGCTCTTGCGCGACTTGACCGCGGCGGACAGGAACGACGCCGCGACCTGCGACAAGGTGCCCAGGTCGACCAAGTCGACCAGGGTGACCTGCCGCAGCCGGTGCCGGCGGATCACCACCGACGGGCGCGGGGTGACCCACGCCGCCGCGGCGAGGCGGGCGCCGCCGTCCAGACGCAGGTGCAGCCGCGGCTGCGCCTCGGAGAACGGGCGGGCGTTGACCTCGCTGCGCGAGGCCAGGAAGACCAGGAAGTCGATCAGCTCCTGGTCGCTGTCCGCGACCGCCGGCCCCGGGACCAGGTGACCGTCGGTCAGCTCGAGGGTGACCTGGTCGTGCCCGGTGATGATGACGTTCTCCACCCGGTCGTCGTCCACGAGCGGTTGCAGCCGGCCGAGCCCGAACAGGGCGTCATCGACCGCGACCGCCAACGCCTCCTGCTCGGCGGCGGACCAGGTCGGCACGCCCGCGTCGATCCGTTCGGCCGCTTCGGTCTCGAGCAGCTCGCCGATGATGACCCGGCCCCGGGCGCGTTGCTGCGCGGTGGTGGTGTGGGCGCGCTCGGACCCCATCGCGGCGGACAGCCGGTCGGAGGCCTGCCCGCGCAGCGAGGCGACCAGGGCCCAGTCCACATCCCCGGCGAACGGTCGCGGCAGCGCCCGCGCCACCGGCAACATCACCTCCGCGGGTGATTGCGGTGTAGGTGCCTGCGCGGGGGACGTCGGCTCGGGGGTGGGGGTCAGGGTGAAGGCGCCGCGGACCCGGCCCGGCCGCTGCGGCACTGCTGGGGTGGCGAAGATCGGTAGGTCGCTCGGTGCCGGGCCCGCCGCCGCTTGTGCGGGGCTGGTGGGGTGGTCGGTGCTCATCGGGTCTTCTCCGGTTCCGGTTCGGCCAGGGGTTCCCGGAGGGTGGCCACGCGGGTGCTGATGGCGTCCTGCGCCGAGCGCAACGAGCGCAGCAGCCGGGTCCGGTCGAGGTTGCGGGGGGCGTCGTGGCCGTGGGAGAACACCGCGGCCGCGGGCTCGTCCCATGCCACGGACGCGAGCACGGGCACCTGCAGCACGTCGGTGACCTCACGGGCGGTATACGGACGGGCGTCGCCGACGGTGAGCAGAGCGAACCCGGTCGAGGTGCCGTGCTGCTCGAACCCGCCGCGCAGGGTCTCGGCCCAGGACCTGGCCCCGGCCAGGGCGACCAGGTCGGTGCGGGTCACCAGCAGGGTCAGGTCCGCGGCGTACAGCAGCGGCTCCGGGTACCCGTCCAGGCCGAGCCGGCCGGCGTCGACGATCACGTCCTGCCCCACGGCGTCCAGGCTGCTGAACGCCTGCGCGAGCGGCTCCCACAACGAGGCCAGGGAGCGGGCCTGGCCGTGGGCGCGGGTTCCGGGGATCAGCGTCGCGGCCGAGCCCGGGATGCGCATGGTGACCGCGGGGATCGCCTCGGGCAGGGTGCCGTCACGGTGCGCGAAGGCCAGGTCGATCAGCGAGTCCGTCGGTGCGGCCCGGCCGCGGAAGTACCCGGCCAGCAGCGCGGACCCGCCGGTCGGGTCGGCCTCGACCAGCAGCGCCGGTCGGCGCCAGGTCAGCACCAGCGCCAGCGCGGTGGTGGTCACCCCCGGTGAGCCGGAGGCGGAGGTCAGCACGATCAGCGCCATGATGCTCAGCGCTCCCGGGAGTCCAGGACCAGGGCGACCTTGCCGGTGGCGGCCCGGGCGGCCAGCTCGGGCGCGTCGTCGGTGGGGACCAGCACGCTGACCACGTTCTGCCCGTTCTCGTCGTTCACGCGCACCCCGACCACCGTCGCGTCGATGGTCGCCGGCGCATCCTGCGTGGTGACCTCACCCTGCTCGCCGGGGGTGGCCACGATCCGCACCTTGTCCCCGGCCAGCAGCGGCTCCCCGGGCATCGACGCGGCCGGCAGCCCGACCCCGACCATCGAGAACCCGGCCGGCGGGACCACCGCCGTGGTGACCTGCGCCCGGGTGAGCAGTGTTCCGGCGGCGATGTCCACCGCGGCCCGCTGCCCCACCACCGTGTCCGACTGCGAAGCCGGCACCGGGTCCAGGGCCGGGTCGGTGCTCACCTGCACCGCGACCACGTCCGATGACTCGATCAGCGCGCCGCGCTCGACCGGCACCCGCACCGCCAGGACGCTGCGGGTCGTGCTTGTGGCCGACCAGGCGAACGCGGCCAGCAGCGCCCCCAGGCAGATCGCCGCGATCGACGCCGCGACCAGCATCGGGCGGCGGCGCAGCTTCGGCGGCGGCGCCACCGCGGCCTCCCGCGCCGGCGCCGCACTACCGGCTCGCTCCTGGACCGCCCCGTTCACCCGTGCGGTGTCGATGGCCATGCCGTTCCCCCTTCTGCCCGCAGTCCCCCGCCGTTACTGCACGAGGACCTGCACCTCTCCGACGGTGATCAGCACGCTGTCGGTGAACGACAGCGGGATCGTGCCGCTCTGGCCCATACCGGACCAGTCGACGTGCCAGTACGACGTCGCCCTCACCCGGAAGCGGCCGGGGTGCTCGTAGCGGTACCCGCAGTCCGGGCTGGACGTCTTGCCGAACCGGTCCTCGTACACCGTGCCCGGGTCACGGCAGACCACGACCTCGCCGTCGCCCATACCCCACACGACCCGGTCCACCTTCGCCGTGGCCGTCACGGTGTACCCGCCGGTCGAGGCCGACTTCGTCACCGGCCCCCACGTCGACGCGTCCGGGGCCTCGGCCCACATCCACACCGGCAACCCGACCAGCCCGACCCGGCCCGGTCGGGCCTCGGGCACGATCCCGATCCGGATCGCGTGCAGGTTCATCACCGCGATCGCCCGCCGCGCCAGCTGCGCCGGGTCCGGTGGGGCACCCACCCCCGGAGGCGACGCGGACCAGAACTGCGACACGATGAACCCACCTGGGCCCAGCGCCGGCCGGAAGCAGTCATAGACCGCACCGTCCGTGTGGCCCTGCCACACCGGGTCCGACTTCGGCGGCTGCGGCGACGCCGCCTTCGCATAGCACTCGCGCGACTGCACCCAGTAGCCCTGCTTCGTCGAACACGGCAACTCACGAGGCGGACTCCCCAACGTGAACCGGCAGGTCACCTTCTTAGGCGGTTTCGGGTCCGAGCCCCCGCCGGGGTCCGTCGGGTCCCCTGGATTGCTGGGGCCTGGGGGAAGGTCAATGATCACGGTGCAGGTGCCGGTGTGAGGGTCGGGGGTCTGCCCTGGAGGGCACTCGACTGGAGGCGTGGCGGCATGAGCCTGACCGCCAGCGCCGAGGTGGAAGCAGCCGAACATGAGCACGACTGCCGCTAGGCGACGCATGGCCTGCCCTCGAGACGATCGACTGTGACGAAGAAGCCCTGCGGGGACTTCTCGACCTCATAGGTGTACTGCTGACGGTTGGGACGACTGCTCGCAACGACCGACTTGCCCGAGGCGTCAACGACTTCGACACCCGTGACGTCGATGCACGCCGTCACGCTGAACTTCTTGTTGGCCTTCTTGGCAGCAGCCGGGTCGACGACTTTGGCGGCTCCTTGCTGGACCCAGCCCTTAGAGCGATAGTCCGACAAGGTCGACTGCCACTGGGCCAAGGCTTGGCCTCGCGCCACCGTCGCGAGCACGTTGAGGTTCGACTTGGGATCCGCGCCAGTGGAGTCAAGCACGCGCCAGTAGTCGATGACGGACTGCTCGGCGTCCACAAGGTCTTGCTCTGCCGGGGTCAGGGACTTCGTGGGTGTCGGCGTCGAGCTCGACGACGCGCTGGTTGCGGTCGCGGTCTGCGTTGCCGAGCTGACGGTCGGGGTGGCGTCACCGTCGTTGCACCCCGCGAGCGCGACTGCGGCCAGTACCGCGACGGCAGCGATGCCCACCAATCTCGTTGTCATGACGCCCCCTTCGGTCTCCGCGCCGAAGCCTGTCGCCCGCCCCTGCCAGGACCGGATCCTGTCTCGACTCTCGCTGAGAGATTCCCCCTGCTACCCGCGCCGGTTCTTCCGACGAACTTGTTGGGACCCAGAATCACACGGCTTCTGCCGACGTGCTCGCCCAGAACAAACCTGTGGAAAACCATGGTGGTGCGGGCGCGCCTGTGGATAGAAGGCTTCTGCGGGAACTCGCAAGCCATCAGTACGGCCCCAGGTACGGTGAGCGCGCGGTGGGGATGCGCTCGAGCAGGTGGTCGACGTCATCGGGATCCAGCCGGATCAGCCGCCCGGTGCGGTAGGCCGCGAGCTGGCCGCACGCGATGCGTCGTCGAAGGGTGCGGATGCTTACTCCCGTTCGATCGGCGGCGGCGGACAGGGATTCGTAGGTTCGGCGGTCGGTTGTCTTCATGGAGCACCTCCTGACCCCCTAAGCCAGTCGACCCACTCCTGGTGGCCAACGGCCCCAAATTGCTGACGAGAAGCCGGACGTCCGGGGCCACCGAAGGTGGACCGGGCGGGCCCGCAAGACGCCTCCAATGGCACTCGCGCCGAAAACTTGTGGCACGTATGTGGCACGCGGGCCACCTTTGCGCCGGCATCTCGCGACATATCCACAGTTCAGACACCTAATGCAGGGTGTTTCGCACGGTAACTCCTAAAGAAGGTGTCGCAGGTTCGAATCCTGCCGGGGGCACTCTGCACGCCCGAGCGTGCGAGGGCGTGAGAGTGCCCCCGGGCGGATGACGGGAGCCGGAGCCGCTCGCGACGGAGGAGCGAACGGCGACGGCGGGTCCTGCCGGGGGCTGCGACGGCGGGTCCTGCCGGAGGCTGCGACGGCGGGTCCTGCCGGAGGCTGCGACGGCGGGTCCTGCCGGAGGCTGCGACGGCGGGTCCTGCCGGAGGCTGCCGGACGCCTCTGTGACCTCAGCCGCGGAACGGGATGGCCGAGCGTCCGACGGGCACGTCGTACCCGTTCGCGAGGAGCAGCTGGCGCACCGACGCCGTCGCCTCGGGCCCGTTCGGCGACGGCGAGAGGGCCACGGCCCGCACCGGCAGCGGCGCGGGCGCGGTGACGACGAGGGCGTCCGGAGACTCCGGACCCGCGCCGGTGAGCCGCAGGTACGGGGCGATGCCGTAGGCCGACGCGCGGTACGACAGCAGTGCGGCCTCGGCGCGCAGGGCGTCCTCCCCGGGCCGGGTGATGAGCATCGCGGAGTACCGGGTCTCGCGCTCGTCGACGAAGCCGGGGTGCTTGACGAGCAGCAGCACCTCGTGGAGTGCCTCGAGGAACGGCTCGAGGTGGGCCTCCAGGTGGGCCCGCAGCTCGGGGCTCGGCGCGGCCCCGGGCTCGACCCCGGGCTCGCGGTCGAAGAGGTCGGGGCCGAACCCGCCCGCGAGGTCGCCGAGCATCGCGAGCGCCGCGTCGACCAGCTCGAGCTGCTCGCCGCGGTCGTAGCGCACCGGCCGCCAGCCCTGGTGCCGCAGGTACACCCCCTCGCCGATCCCCCACGCCACGTCGAGCTCGCGGTGCGCGAGGGCGGCGAGCGGGGCGGTGGGATCGAGGCCGATGGCGTACGACTCGCGCGCCCCGCCGTAGAGGCGCCACATCGCGAGCGAGTCCGGCGAGCGGCTCGCGCTGAGGACGAACGCGCTGCCGGCCCCGGGCCCCTCGCCGCGCTCTGTCGACTCGCGCACCTTCTCGGCGAGGTCGGCGGCCATCGGGCCGTCCCGCTCCCCCGCCAGCTCGAGCACCCGGTCGACGACCATCCGCCCGCCGAGGACCACCTCCTCGCGGTCGTTGAGGAACGAGGCCGCCGTCGCCCAGAGCGTGTGCGTGGAGAGGATGGCGAGCAGGCCCGGACCGTCGGTGTAGTGCCACACGAGGTCGGCCGGCAGCGCGTCCGGGCCGACGCCGGAGGCGGCCGCCCCGTCCCCCCGGCCCGTCTCCATGCCCCGACCCTAGCCACCGGACGAGCCGGCGCGGCGGTGGGCGATCACCTCGGCTGTGCACCACGAGACCGGGCCCGGGCCCGCTGCCACACTGGCGCCATGCGGGTGCTCATCGTCGAGGACGACACGCGGCTCGCCGCCCACGTCGCCGCGGCGCTCACCGCGTCCGGGCTGAGCGTCGACCTGGCCGGCTCGGTCGCGGCCGCCGACGAGAAGGCCTGGACGACCGAGTACGACGCGATGGTCCTCGACCGGATGCTGCCCGACGGCGACTCGCTCGGGCTCCTGGCCCGGCTGCGCGCCCGCGACGACACCACGCCGGTCATCGTCCTCACCGCCCGGGCGGACCTCCCGGACCGGCTGGCCGGGCTGGACGGCGGCGCCGACGACTACCTCGCCAAGCCCTTCGCCCTGCCCGAGCTCCTCGCCCGCCTGCGCGCCCTGGGCCGCCGGCCCCGGACGGCCGCCCCGCCGGTGCTCCGGCTGGGCGACCTCGAGCTCGACCCCGCCTCGATGCGGGTGTCCCGCACCGGTCGCGAGCTCGTGCTCACCGCCAAGGAGTTCGCCCTCCTCGAGCACCTGCTGCGGAACGCCGGCCGGGTGGTGTCACGCTCCGAGCTCGTCGAGCACTGCTGGGACGAGTTCGCCGACCCGGCGTCGAACGTCGTCGACGTCCGCATCCGGCTGCTGCGCGGCAAGCTCGGCGACCCGCCCCTCGTCCACACCGTGCGCGGCGCCGGGTACGTGGCCGAGGAGCGTCCGCGGTGAGCGGCACGGACCGGGGCACCCCCCAGCACCGGGTGCTGCGCAGCCTGCGGAGGCGGCTGCTCGCGACGGTCGTCGTCGTCGTGACGCTCGGGGTCGGCTCGGCCTGCGTCGTCCTCGTGGCGCGCGACGTCCAGCTCTCGCGCGAACGGGCCGACAGCGACCTGCTCGCCGTCGCGTCGCGGGCGGCGGCCCTGGTCTACCTCGACGACGACGGGGCACCCCGCACCGACGCGGTCGCCGACGACGACGTCACCGCGGGCGGCGCCCGGGTGCTCGTCGTCTCCGACCTCCCGGGGTCGGCGGCGTCACCGGTCCTCCTCGACTCGCGGCCGGGGGCCGGCGACACCGGCGCGCTGGCGCCCCTCCTCGCCGGCGCCCGCGCCGACGCCGCCGAGGAGGGGTCCCTCGCCGACGTGCGCCTGCCCGGCGGGACGCGGCGGGCGGCGGCGATGCCCTGGTTCTCCGGCGACGCGGTGGCCGGGGTGGCCGTGGCCGTCGAGGGCAATCCCCGGCGGCTGGCCAGCCCCCTCCTCGTCCCGATCCTCGCGGCCGGCGCCGGCCTCGTCGCGCTCTTCACCGCCCTCGGGTGGGTGCTCACGGCCCGCAGCCTCCGGCCGGCCGTGCAGGCCGCCGCCGACCGCGAGCAGTTCCTCGCGACGGCGGCCCACGAGCTCAAGGCCCCGCTGGCCCACGTCCGGGCCGCGGCCGAGGCCCTCGGGCGCGGGCAGCCCCCGGGCTCCCCGGCGTGGTCGGCCTCCCGGGCGGTCCTGCGGGACGCCGACGGGGCGTCCAGCGTCGTGGGCAACCTGCTCCTCGCCGCCCGGATCGACAACGCCGACGTCCCGACGACGCGGTCCCCCGTGCGCCTCGACCGGATCGCGTCGGACCTCGAGCTGCGGCACCCCGGGGTCGTCGCGGTCGTCGACGAGGCGGTGGTCGTCGACGGCGACGAGGCCCTCCTGCGCCACGCGCTCGGCAACCTCGTCGAGAACGCCCTGCTCCACGGGGCGGCCGACGCCGACGTCCGGATCGAGCTGCGGCGCACCGGGACCCGGGCCGTCGTCCGCGTCGTCGACCGCGGACCCGGCCTGCCCGGGGACGTGGACGTGCGCCGGCCCTACGCGGGCACCGGGACCGGCACCGGCCTCGGGCTCTCGCTCGTCGAGTGGGTGGCAGCCCGGCACGGAGGGCGGCTCGACCTCGCTCCGGGCGACGACGGGACGGGCACCGTCGCGACCCTCGACCTCCCGCTCGGGTCCGGTCCCGCGGCCTGACCCGAGGGCGCCGGCTGCGTCATCGACGCGTCATCGTGCGTGGGCGACGGTGGGGGCCCACGACCCCCGACCGAGGAGAACCCATGTCCACGACCGGACGCACCGTCCTGGCCGCTCCCGCCCTCGTCCTGCCCGTCGGGCTGGCAATGGCCCTCCTGTCCGGCGCGAGCGCCGGGGCCGCCACGCCGCACGCCGCGGTCGCGCCGCGCGCCCCGTCCGCCACGGCGGCACCGACGACGACTCTCCACGTGAGCCCGACCGGCGACGACGCCGCGACCGGCTCGGCGAGCGCGCCGCTGCGGACGCCCCAGCGGGCGGTCGACCGCCTCGGGGCGTCCGGTGGGACCGTTGTCCTCCACGGCGGCACCTACCGCGGCCAGCGGGTCGTCCTCGCGAACCGCACCGACGTCACGGTCCGGGCCGCCGACGGGGAGACGCCCGTCCTCGACCTCACCGGGACCACGGTCCCCGGCGGCACGACCGGGGTCGTCGAGGTCCGTGGCGGCACGCGGGTGGCGGTCGAGGGCCTGACCGTCACCGGATACCGGACCCGCTCGACCGCTGCGACGCCCATCGGCATCTACGCCACCGGCGCCACCGACGGTCTGCGCATCGTCGGCAACCACGTGCACCACCTCGGCAACGACAACCCGACCCTCGGCAGCTTCGACACCAACGCGCACGGCATCGCCGTCTACGGACGGTCGGCGACGGCCGCCATGCGGGACGTGACGGTGAGCGGCAACGAGGTCGACCACCTCGTGCTCGGGGCCAGCGAGGCGGTCGTCCTCAACGGCAACGTCGACGGGTTCGCCGTCACGGGGAACTCGGTGCACGACACGAACAACATCGGCATCGACGCGATCGGCTTCGAGGAGACCATCGGTGGCGCGGCCCGCTGGACCGACGTCAACCGGGCGCGCCACGGCCGGATCGCGGGCAACACCGTCACCCGGATCCGCAGCGAGGGCAACCCCGCCTACTTCGAGGACGGCCAGTACTGCAACTGCGCCGACGGGATCTACCTCGACGGCGCCCTCGACGTGACGATCGAGCAGAACACGGTGCGCGAGGCGGACATCGGCATCGAGGTGGCGTCGGAGTGGGCCCGCGGGCGCACCAACGGTGTCGTCGTGCGGGGCAACACGGTCACCGACAGCCGGTACGTCGGCCTCGCGCTCGGCGGGTACGACACGGCGCGCGGCGAGGCGTACGACATCGCCGTCTCGGGAAACACGTTGCGGAACAACAACACTCTGCACGACGGGTCGCCCGAGGTCCTGCTCCAGTACTACGTGCACGACACCCGCATCTCGGGCAACACGGTGACCGCCACCGACCCCGCGTACCCCTTCGTTGTCGGACGCGTCCGGCCGGCGGGCGCCGCGGCGAAGAACCGCGGCCTCGTGCTCGACGCCAACTCCTACGGGGGCCCGGTGCCGGCGTCCGAGGCGGTGTTCGTCTGGAACGGCACCGAGCGAGTCGGCCTCGCCGCCTGGCGCCGGGCGAGCGGCCAGGACGCCACGAGCACCTGGACGGTCCGGCCCTGACCCGGCCGGCAGGGCCGTGACCCGCGGTCCGGGCGGCCGAGCAGGGGCCCGCCCGGACCGCGGGTCACGTCAGCGACGGACGCCTCGACCAGTCCGGTGCGTTGCCCTTGAGCTTGGCGGAGAAGGCCGCCGAGGCGGTGGCGTGGTCGGCCCGGCGCACGGTGTCTCCCTGCAGGAGGACGTAGTCGACCTCGACGCCGGTGCTCAGGTGCAGACGGGGCGAGAAGAGGCGACGGGTGACGACCACCTGGTGGGTCTCGGCCCGCGCGGGGCCCACGACGAGGACCCAGGCCCCCGTGCCCGCCCGGCCGAGCGGCTCGATGGCGTAGGCCGCGGCGAGGGCGCTGGGGCCCGCGCCGGCCGACGCGGTCCCGACGCGGTCGGCGAAGGCCCGGACCTTGGCGACCACCGCGGCCAGGCGGGTGCGCGCGTTCCCGAGCGCCGCCAGCGTCGCGACGTCCTGCTCGGCCTGCGCTGCGACGTCCTGCGCCCGCTGTCGCTCCTCGTCGGTGAGCTTCGGGTCCTTCGCGTCCTTGCGGGCCCTGTCGAGCACCGCCTGCGGGTCGCCCAGCGCGCCGATCGCCGCCCCGAGCAGGGCGTCGGTCTCGGCGGCCTCGACGTCGCCCGTGACGAGGGCCCGGATGCTGGTCCGCAGCGGGGAGCCGTCGTCGGGCACGCGGGTCCAGTGGTGCCGGACGCGCAGGTGCCCCGTGGTGACCAGGTGGTGCAGCACCGCCGTCTGGACGGAGAGCGAGGCGACGTCCGAGACGTTGCTCGTCACGGCGGTGTCGACCTCGAACAACGACGCGACCTGCGTGACGACCGCCCCGGCCACGGCGGCGACCGTCGTGGCCGGGTCGACGAAGGACGTCGTGTCGAGGCGATCACCCCCGGCGGGCGCCTCGGGCAGGAGGGCGGCCGCATCCGCCCCCGCGGCGGCCAGGCGGGTGCCGAGGTCGGCGGCCTCGTCGGCGACCTGCCAGTAGGCCGCGACCGCCGCGACGAGGGACGTCTCGGCGGTGACGAAGACGGGGACGGGAGCACCACCGTCGTGCGGCACGGCCCCGGCGACGTCGGAGGCGACCTGCTGCGCGACGGCGGCGACGGCCAGGCCGACGGCCTCGTTCTGCCTCAGCGCCCGCCCGTCCCCGAAGGTGACGGCGTTCTTCTGGAGCCCGCTCAGGTCGGGAACGGCGCCGGTGAGCCGCTCGATGAGCTTGTCGGTGCGTGCCGCGTCGAGGTCGGCCCTGGCCTTGTCGTTCGCGAGCTGCTTGGCCCTGAGGTCCGCCGCGGCGGCGTCGGTGGCGATCTGGGCGTGCGCCTTCTGCACCTCGAGGTCGGCGCGGACCTTCTCGGCGTCGGCGCGGGTCTTGTCCGCCTCGGCCTGGCTCTTGCTCGCGGTGGCGAGCGTGCTCAGCGCGGTCGCCAGGTCGGTGAGTGGGTCGGTCATGGTCGCCCCCGGCACGTCGCCCGTGGTGGCGGGTCGCCCTGCCTGCGGCCCGCCGGTGGCTGATCGTCTCGCAGGTCGGGGCGTCGGCGCCAGAGGATGCCGGGGGTGGGGTCAGAGGTCCTTGCGCAGGTGGACGTCGTCCCGGCCGTCGGTCGGCACGCCCTCCCACCGGAAGATCTCGCGGTACCCCGCGCGTTCGTAGAACGCCGGCGCCTGGAAGGTGAACGAGGTGACGAACACCCGCCGGCACCCGCGGGAGCGGGCCTCGGCCTCGAAGGCGGCCAGCAGCTCGGCGCCGACTCCCCCGCCGCGGTGGGCCTCGTCGACCCACGTCATGGCGATGCCCGCGGCCTCACCCCACGTCCACCCGGACACCCCGCCGACGAGCGCGCCCGCGGCGTCGACGACCCGCACCGTCAGCTCGCGGGCGGCGGGCGTGCCGGCCGTCGCCGCGGCGTTCACCGCGTCGAGCTCGTCGCTGAGCCGCTGGTCGAGGGCTGCGTCGCCCTCACCGGTCGTCGTCGTCAACCCGTCCATGACCGGCGAGCATCGCAGAGCGGGAGGGCGCGCCGGCGCGCCACCCCCGCCGAGGTCCACGCGCCGGGTCCGATGAACCTTCGACAGGGTGCATCCGCGGAGCGCGCGATCCGGAAGAGGGGGTGTCAGCACCTCCTCGAGAAGGGTTCGTCATGCGTCGAGTCATCGCAGCGTCGGCCGCCACCGCGGCGCTCTCCCTCCCCCTCGTCCTCAGCACCCCCGCCAGTGCCGCCGACGACGCGAGCGTCGTGGTCGTCCACGGGGTCCCGGGCCTCACCGTCGACGTCTACGGCAGTGCCGACGACAGCTACAGCGCCGACGAGGCGCTCCTCCAGGACTTCGAGCCCGGGACGGTCACCGACCCGGTCTCGCTGCCCGGAGGCACGTACAACCTCGCGGTCTTCCCGGCGGGCGGCGACCCGTCCGGGGACCCGGCGATCGAGGCCACCGGGGTCGAGGTCCCGGCCGGCGCGAACATCAGCGTCGTGGCCCACCTCAACGCCGACGGCGACCCCGTGCTCACGCCGTTCGTCAACGACGTCGACCCGGTGGCCGCCGGCGAGGCGCGGATCGTCGTTCGGCACACCGCGGCCGCACCCGCGGTCGACATCCTGGCCGGTGGGGAGCCGGTGTTCACCGGCCTGACCAACCCGAACGAGGACAGCGCCGACCTGCCGACCGGCTCGGTCTCGGCCGCGGTGGCCCTGGCCGGCACGACCGACCCGGTCATCGGCCCGGCCGACCTGGACCTCGCGGAGGGCACGTCGACCATCGTCTACGCGTACGGCTCGGCCGAGGACGACACCCTCGCCCTCGCCGTCCAGACCATCGGCGGGCTGCACTCGTCGCCGTCCGGCGTGCCGTCGGGGACCGCCGACCTCCCGGCCGACCGGACGCCCTTCGCGCTCACCGCGATCGCGGTCATCGCCCTCGCCGCGGCGGGAGCAACCGGTCTGCGCGCGAAGCGGACCCGCGCCTGAGCCCGACCCACACGGCGGGTGGCCCGGCACCGGGCCACCCGCCCCTGCACGAGGAGGTCCGATGACCGCACCCCCGGGCGCGCGGCGCTGGGGCGTGGCCTCGGTGGCATCGCTCGCGGTGGCCGTCGGCGCCCTGCTCGCCCTCGCGCTCTGGGTCGCCGGTCGTCCCGGCGAGACCTCCGGAGACGGTGCCGCTGGCCTGCAGGGCGCCACCCCCACGACATCCGCCCCGACGCCCGCCGCGACCCCGTCGGTGCGGGCGACCGCCCGGCCGGCGGCTCCCGGCGCATCGAGACGGCCCGTCACTCCCGCACCCGTGCGCCTGCGCGTCCCCGACCTCGACGTGGACGCCACGGTGCGTCCGGTCGGTGTGCAGGACGACGGCGCGATGGTCATCCCCGCGGCGCCGACGAGCGTCGGCTGGTACCGGTACGGCGCGGCGCCCTCGGACCCCGTGGGGCACACCGTGATCGCCGGTCACGTCGCCACCCGGGAGGACGGACCGGGTGCGCTGGCGCCACTGACCGAAGCCGAGGAGGGGATGCGGGTCGAGGTCACCGACGCGGACGGGACGGTGCACCGGTACGTCGTCGAGGGCCGCACCCTCATCCGCAAGAAGGCCCTGCCCGTCGACGACGTCTTCGCGCGCGACGGGCCACCGCGCCTCGTCCTCGTCACGTGTGGTGGCGAGTACCTGCCCGAGCTGCGGTCGCACCGGGACAACGTCGTCGTGACCGCGGTCCCGGTGTCGTGAGTCCCTGACGTCCGGTCCCGGTCCCGAGGGACGTCCCCGCGACTCAGGCCTCGCCCCGTGGAGGGGCCTCGCGGCGGTCGGGGTCGGGACCGGTGCCGAGTCGGCGCAGGTCCTCCGGGGTGTCGACGTCACGAGCGGCGTCCCCCACGATGCGAACCCGCCTGTGCGACAGGGCGAGCAGCCGACGGGCGGGGGCGTCGCGCACCGGTCCGGCGAGGACGTCGCGCAGGGGCTGCCGGCGGTAGACGCCGAGGAGCGGGTTGGCGCGGCCCGCGCCGTCGGCCGCCACCGCCGCCGCGAGGTCCGGGTCCTCGTCGAGCGCCACGAGGAGCGCCGGCAGCGCGGACGCCGCCAGGGGCATGTCCCCGGCGACGACGGCGACCGGCCCGCCGCCGAGCGCCGAGGCGTCGGCCGCCGCGAGACCGGCCGCCACCGCAGCCAGCGGCCCCCCGCCGGGCGGCTCCTCGATCGTCCAGACGGCGTCGGGGCGGGGGGTGGCCCGGCGGGGTCCGACGAGCACGAGCGGCCAGCGCGCGGGCAGGGCCTGCAGCAGGTGGTCGAGGACGGAACCGTCGCCGAGCGGCGCCGCGAGCTTGTCGCGGCCGAAGCGCGTCGAGCGACCCCCGGCGAGGACGACGACCGTGACGTCGGTCCGCTCCTCCCACACCCGGTCCGCGCCCATCCGGCGAGTCTGCCACCCGGTGGCCGGCGGCGACCTTGTGCGCCGGCGCGTCAGCCGGGGACGACCTCCCCGGGCACGACGAGCCGGAATCGGCAGCCCGGGCCGTGGCGCGGCGTGACCTCGACGTCCCCGCCGTGCGCCCGGGCGATGCCCCGGGCCACCGCGAGGCCGAGGCCGGCACCGACCCCGGCCGCCGGGGTCCGTCCGCCCGTCCCGCGCCAGCCCGGCTCGAAGAGGCGTCCGGCGTCCTCCGGCGCGATGCCGCCGCACTCGTCGTCGACGGTGATCTCCGCGCCGTCGGTCCGGGCGGCGAGCCGGATGCGCACCGCACCGTCGGACGGGGTGTGCGTGACGGCGTTCGCCACGAGGTTGGCCAGCGCCCGCCCGAGCTCGGCGCCGTCGACCCGGGCGACGACCGGCCGGTCGGCACTGGCGCTGAGCACGACGCCCCGGCGCTCGGCGACCGGTCGCGCGCCGGCGACGGTGTCGGACACCAGGTCCGCGAGGTCCACGGGGGCGACGTCGAGGACGAGGGAGCCGCTCTGGAGGCGCGAGAGGGCGAGCAGGCCGCCGACCATGTCGGACATCCGGTCGGTCTCGGCGCGGATCCGCCCGAGGTAGTCGGACCCGGGCGGCGCGACGCCGTCGTCGAGCGCCTCGGCCATCGCGCGGATGCCGGCGAGCGGGGTCCGCAGGTCGTGCGACACCCAGGCGACGAGCTCGCGCCGCCGAGCCTCGACGACGCGGTCCCGCTCGCGGGTCGCGGCCTCCTCGACCGAGTGCCGCACGACAGCCTCGACGCGGCGGGCGACGAGCCACCCGAAGAGCCCGGCGATCGGCAGGCAGGTGGCGAGGACGACGAGCACCACCTGGTGGTCGTGCTCGCTGATGAACATCGCCTGGGCGGTCGCCGCCACGCCGGCCGCGACGATGACGAGGACGAGGACGGGCACGAGGACCGCCGCCCAGACGAGCGAGGAGCGGGCCTGACGGTCGACGAGCAGGGCGCCGACGAGGCCGACCGCGACCGCGGCGCCACCGGAGAGCAGGACGACCAGGAGCATCAGGTGCCCTCCGGGGTGGGGTCCGGGATGGCCACCGGGGTCGGCTCCCAGCGGTACCCCACCCCCCAGACCGTGCAGAGCCGGCGCGGCGCGGAGGGGTCGTCCTCGACCTTCTCGCGGAGCCGCCGGACGTGCACCGTGACGGTGGACTCGTCGCCGAACTCCCACCCCCAGACCGAGCGCATCAGGTCGGCGCGCGAGAACGCCTGTCCCGGAAGGGAGACCAGGTGGGCCAGGAGGTCGAACTCGCGGGCGGTGAGGGGCAGCACCTGCCCGGCCCTGCGGACCTCGTGACGGCGCCGGTCGACGACGAGGTCGCCGTCGACGAGCGGCTCGTCCGAGGGCGCCCCGGACGCCGCGGCTGCCGCCTCGGTGCGGCGCAGCACCGCCTGCACCCGGAGGACGAGCTCGCGGGCGCTGAACGGCTTGCCGACGTAGTCGTCGGCCCCGAGCTCGAGGCCGAGCACCCGGTCGGACTCCTCGCCGCGGGCGGTGAGCATGACGACGGGGAGGTCGCCGCGGTGCGCGCGCATCCGGCGGAAGGCCTCGAGACCGTCGAGCCCCGGCAGGGTGAGGTCGAGGAGGACGAGGTCGGGGGAGGTGGCGCGGGCCCGGGCCACCGCCTCGAGCCCGTCCCCGGCCTCGACGGCGTCGATCCCGGCGCGTTCGAGGTAGGTGACGACCACCTCGCGCAGCACGGGGTCGTCGTCGACGACGAGGACGGTGGGCACGGTCCCAGCGTAGGAGCCGGCGGGGGCCGGGACCACGTCGTCCGTGCCGGCACCCGGTCCGGTCACGACCGGACCCCTACTCCCAGGACGACGAAGGTCCGGCGCCGCCGGCGGACCTCGCGCAGCCGGTGCCACCCGGCGTCCCGGGCCGGGGACACGAGGGCGTCGGCGCCCACCTCCGCCCAGGGGAAGGGGTCGCTGGGCCGACCGTCCGCCGTCGACACCTGCGCCGTGTACCGGGCCAGCCGCCCACGCTCTGGCGAGGTCTCGATGACGAGCAGGCCTGCGGGAGAGGCCACGTCGCGGCACCGATGCAGCAGGGTCGACGGGTCGCCGCCGATGCCGACGTTGCCGTCGAGGAGCAGGAGGACGTCCCACGACCCCTCCGCGGGCAACGGACCGAACACCGAGCCGAGGTGCACCGGGATACCCCGGTCGGCGGCCAGCCGCACCGACGTCGGCGACACGTCGACGCCCAGCGCGTCCCGCCCGCGCCGTCGCGCCTCGGCGACCATCCGGCCGGGCCCGCAGCCGACGTCGAGGACCGACCCCCGGGTCGACGCGAGGAGGCGGCGCTCGGTGCGGTCGGCCCCGGCGAGGAACCGGTGGACGGGGACGCGCTGCGGGGTCGTCGATGCGCCTGCCGCAGAACCGTGCTCGAACAGGTGCAGCGGACCTCCGGTCGACAGGGCGTGGTGGTACGGCTCGTCGCCACCCCGGCCGAAGGTGACGGCCGCGGCCCCCGCGTCGAGGCTCACGACGGTGCCCCGGGCTCCGCCCGCCGGAGGCGTCGACGGTCGCGCAGGGCGACACCGAGGGCCACGAGCAGCGCCCCGCCGACGATCGCGAGCCAGCCCGCGAGGTACGGCCGGTCGAGCAGCGTGG
This sequence comes from Phycicoccus sonneratiae, assembly GCF_016887965.1. Lineage (GTDB taxonomy): Bacteria > Actinomycetota > Actinomycetes > Actinomycetales > Dermatophilaceae > Phycicoccus > Phycicoccus sonneratiae. Next base: position 15,775 of record NZ_JAFDVD010000023.1, on the reverse strand, counting down.
GGTTGTCGGGCCGCGCCCCGAAGCGCCCGAGCACCGGGACCGCCACGAGGGTGAGTGGCCCGAGGACGACGAGCAGGACCGCGAGCGCCGGGCGCGCCCAGCGGGCGAGCAGCGTCGCGGCCACCCCGAGGGCGACGACGGCCGGGGCGAGCACCCCGTCGTGGCCGACGACGCCGCCGGCCGCCCACACCACGACCGCGACCACCTGGTCCCCCGGCAGGCGGAGCAGGCGGAGCAGCCCGTAGCCGACCCCCGCGACCCCGGCCAGCCCGAGCACTGAACGCACCGTCCTCACGTCGTCACCACCTGCACCTCTCGGACCCACTTCGTCTGCAGCACACCGGGTCGGCCCGGCGCGATGAGCCGGCACGGGCGGCCGTGGTCCGGGTGGAGGGGCTCACCGGCGAGCCGCAGCGCGAGCAGGCTGTCCGGGTGCTGCACGAAGTTCGCCGGGAGCCGGCTCTCGCGGTAGGCGCCGCGGGTCTGGAGGGAGCGCACGACGACGTCGTCGCCCGGGCCGCCCCCGACGAGCGCGGCGACGTCCCGCACGCGCACGCCTCCCCAGCGCCCGCTCGCGCTCCAGCCCTCGACGCAGGCGATCGGGAGGTCGGCCCCGTGCTGCGGCATCGCCTCGAGGTCGGCGATCGAGAGCTCCACCGCCCCACCGGGACCCACGACCCGCAGCCGCCACGCCGGGTCGTCGAGGAGCCCGGCGACGGCGGCCCCGACGGCGCTGCGGTTGACGGGGACCCCCTGCGGCCCCTCCCCCGAGCGCACGGCGAGGAGGGCCACCCGGCGCAGCCCCGGCACCTCGGCGGCCGACGTCGCGACGACGGCGATGGCAGCGGACAGCCACGTCGCCCCGAGCAGCGTGCGGCGCGACGGCCCCGTACCGGCCGCCGTCCGCTCGACCGGCTCGCCGAGGGCCCGGCGGACGACGGGGAGCTTGACGGCGACGTGGAGCACGACCGACCCGGCCGCCACCCAGGCCAGTGCGTAGTGCGCCCCGACGAACCCGAACGACCACGGGTACCACTGGGCCGAGTTCGCCAGCCCGGTGACGAGCTGGAAGACCGCCGACCCGACGAGCAGCGCGACCGACCCGCGCTCGAGGAGGTGCACGGCCAGCGCGCGCGGCCGACCCGGCGGGCGGACGAAGAGCCGCGGGAAGACCGACCACAGCTTGACGAGGAGGAGGGGCACCGCCGCCGTGCCCGCGGCGACGTGCAGGCCCTGGGTCACCTGGTACAGCCGGCTCGGGGCCGCCGGGAGGGCGAGCGGCGGCGTCGCCAGCTGGGCGGCGTGGCTGTAGAGGCCGGTCGCGAAGGCCACGGCGAACGCGACCCCGAGCCATACCCCGACGTGGGCCGTCGTGCGCTCGCCGCGCAGGTCGCTCGTGAACGACTCCGGCCGCGGGATGCGGGCGTCGAGCCGGGCGGCGACGCCCCGCAGCGCGCGCTCGCTCACGGCGCCGCCCCCGTGGACGTCGGGCCCGACAGCGTCCCGGACGCCGACGCCAGCTCGCGCCACGCCGCGGCGAACCGGGTGCCCGGGGCGAGGGCGGCGACGGCCTCGGCGTCGTCGGGCAGGTCGACGTCGCGCGCCGTGGCCGCCTCGAGGGCGGGATGGCCGGCGGCGGCGAGGGCGGCGGCGGTGAGCCGGCCGGTGTCCGCCCGGCTCATCGGGACGTCGGCGAGCACGGCGGCCTGCCGCGCGTCGGTCGTCACGAGCACCCACCAGCCCCCGTCGTCGGCCGGGCCGAGCACCGGCCCCCCGTGGCGGTGCGCGGCCTCGGCGAGGTCGCCCAGCAGCACCGGGCACAGCTGCGGGGTGTCCATCCCGACCTGGACGACCGGCCCGCCCGCCAGCCGGTGGGCCTGCCGGTGCCCCTCGACGAGGCGGTCGGCGAACCCCTGCCCGGCCTGCGGCACGACCTGCCAGCCCTGCGCGGCCGCCGCCAGCTCCCGCCCGCGGCGGGCCGCGGCGAGGTCGCCGTCGAGGGCGAGGACCCGGCGGCCGGGCGGGAAGGCGGTGGCCGCGGCCTCGAGGGTGTCGAGGAGGGCGGCGGCGGCGAGGTCGGCGGCACCCTCGGCGCCGGCGACCCCGGCGAGGCGGGTCTTGGCCCGACCCGGCACCGGCGCCTTGGCCATGACGAGCACGCTGCCCCTCACGGCAGCACCCTGGCGAAGTCGCGGGCCGTCCGGACGGTGCCCCGCACCGACCCCGACACCTTCGAGCGGGTGCCCGCGGCGCGCGGGTGGTAGGGCACGGGGTGCTCGGTGAGTCGCCAGCCGGCCCGCTGGGCGCGGACGAGGAGCTCGACGGGGTATCCGAAGCGCCGGTCGCGGACGCCGAGGGCGAGGAGGTCCTCGCGGCGGCAGACGCGCACCGGGGCGATGTCGTGGACGGCGAGGCCGGTGCGGCGACGCAGCCAGGCGAGGACGAGCGCGTTGCCCACCCGCGCGTGCCACGGCCAGACCCCCCGGGCCGCCGGGCGCCGCCGGCCGCAGGCCATCGTCGCCCGTCCCTCCCGGACCTCCGCGAGCAGCGGCAGGAGGTCGCGCGGGTCCATCGAGCCGTCGCCGTCGAGCACCGCCACGTGGGTGGCCGTCGCCGCCTCGACCCCGCGGTGGACCGCGGCGCCGTACCCCGGGCGCGGCTCGTGGACGACCCGCGCCCCGAGGCGGCGGGCGACGTCGGCGGTGCCGTCGCTCGACCCGTTGTCGACGACGACGACGCCCATCCCGGGCGGCACGGCGGCGAGCACACCGGGGAGGGCGGCCGCCTCGTCGCGGCAGGGGATGACGAGATCGCAGTCCAGGTCCACGTCGGCGACGCTAGGCGCGTGGTCCCTTCCGGTGCAGGCCAACTGGGGTTACGGGCCCCTTACGGAGTGCTGACGCCCGTCCCTCGGCGCCCGGCGCACCCCCGCGCGCGGGCATCCTTGGGACCGTGCCGACGACCACCCGTGACCCGATCACCCGTGCCGAGGGGCAGGACGAGCGGGTCCGCCTCGGGCGACGCACGCGTGTGGCCCTCGGCGTCGCCGCGCTGCTCGTCCTCGCCGCGACGACGCTGCCGCACCTCCTCGGCGTCGACGTCCGCGCCGGCTCGGCCCCGCCGTTGCTCGCCGACTGGGCGCCGCGGGTCGGCTGGGCCACCCCGGTCGTCCTCGCGGTCGCGGCCCTCACGGCGTGGCGGGGTCTCCACCCGGCCCTGGACCGCACGTCCTGGCCGCGACTGCTCGTCCTGTCGTGGGTCGCCTCGCTCGCGTGGATGGTCGCGCTGGCCCTCGTCGACGGTCCACCCGGGCTCGGCCGCATCCTCGACCACGGCACCGAGTACCTGCAGAGCGCGCGCGGCATCGACGACGTGGGGCTCATGCTCCGCGAGTACGTCGCCCGCATCCCCCTCGACGCCCCCGACCACTGGGCCGTGCACCTCGCCGGGCACCCGCCGGGCGCGGTGCTGATGTTCGTCGGCCTCGACCGCCTCGGGCTCGGGTCGTGGCCGGCCGCCGGCCTCGTCGTCGTGCTCGTCGCGGCGACCCTGCCGGCCGCCGTCGCGACGACGCTCGACCGGCTCGGCGCCCGCCCCGCCGCGCGGACCGCGCTCCCGTTCCTCGCCGTCGGCCCCGCCGCAGTGCTCATGGCCGTCTCCGCCGACGCAGTCTTCGCGACGACGGCGGCCTGGGGGGCCGCGGCCCTGGCCGCCGCGACCGTGGCGCGCACCCGGGCGGCCCGACTGGGGCTCGGTCTCGTCGCCGGCCTCCTCCTCGGCTGGTGCCTCATGGAGTCCTACGGGCTCGCACTGCTCGGTGTGCTCGCGCTGGCCGTGCTCCTCGCCTCCCCCACCGCGGCCCGCACCAAGCTCGCGGTCGCCGCCGTCGGAGGGGCGGCCGCCGTGGCCGTCGTGCTCACCTTCGCCGCCCTCGGCTTCGCGTGGTGGGAGGCCTATCCCGTTCTGCACGAACGGTACTGGGCGGGCATCGCGAGCAGCCGCCCCGCGTGGTACTGGGTCTTCGGCAACCTCGCCGCGTTGCTCCTCGTCGCCGGGCCCGCGCTCCCGGCCGCCCTCGGCGCGGGTCTGCCCCGGCTGCGGGCGCTGGCCGCCCGGTCGCGACCGGAGCCCGTCGCGGCCCTCGTCGCGGCCGGGGTCGCGATGGTCGCCGTCGCCGACCTGTCGCTCATGAGCAAGGCCGAGGTCGAGCGCATCTGGCTGCCGTTCCTGCCGTGGATGCTCCTCGCGGTCGTCTGGCTGCCGGAGCGGTGGCGCCGGAGAGCCCTGGTCGGGCAGGCCGTCGCGGCGGTGCTGCTCCAGCACCTCGTGCGCACGCTCTGGTGAACGCGCCTCTCCCTCAGGCCCGCAGCGGCGCCGTCGCGAACGCGGCCAGGCCATCGTCGGGTGCCACCCGCGCCGTGAAGCCGAGCTCCTCGCGGGCCCGGGCCGGCGAGGCGACGACGTGGCGCACGTCCCCGACGCGGAACTGCCCGGTGACGCGCGGCTCGAGCCCGGACCCCGCGCCGGCGGCCACCGCCCTCGCGACGTCGGCGATCGTCACGGGGTGTCCGGAGCAGACGTTGTACGCGGCGTGCGAGCCCTCGGGCCGGTCGAGCACGGCGAGGGCCGCCGCGACGTTGGCCCGGGCGACGTCGTCGACGTGGACGAAGTCGCGCACCTGGGCGCCGTCCTCGTAGACGACCGGCGCCTCACCCCGCTCGAGCGAGGAGCGGAACATCGCTGCCACACCGGAGTACGGCGTGTCCCGCGGCATCCCCGGGCCGTAGACGTTGTGGTAGCGCAGGGACACCGCGGCGCCCGGCGCCTGGCAGGCCCAGGCCGCGGCGTAGTGCTCCTGCGCGACCTTGCTCGCGGCGTAGGAGCTGCGGGGGTCCAGCGGCGCCGACTCGTCGACGAGGGCCCAGTCCATCCGCCCGTCGCAGACCGGGCACGCGGCGTCGAACCGTCCGGCCTCGAGGTCGGCGCGGCTGCGCGGACCCGGCCGGCGCTCGCCGTGCTCGGGGCAGGAGTACCTCCCCTCGCCGTAGACGACCATCGACGACGCCTGGACGAACCCGCAGACCCCGCGGGCGTGCATCGCCGCGAGGACGGCAGCGGTGCCGAGGTCGTTGTGCCCGGCGTAGAGCGGCAGGTCGGCGGCGGTCGCGCCGGCCCCGACCATCGCGGCGAGGTGCACGACGACGTCGACGCCGGCGAACAGGTCGGCCCAGCCACCGGCCTCGCGGGTGTCGAGCACGTGGACGTCCGCGGGCGGCCCGTCCCGGGTCGCCGCACCGTGCGCCTGCGGGAGGAGGAGGTCGACGGCCACCACGTCGGCACCGTGCTCGAGCAGCGCGGTCGCCGTGGCCGTCCCGATGAACCCGGCCGCGCCGGTGAGGAGGACTCGCACCCTCCGAGCCTGCCCCACCCGGGCGCGGTCGCCGGGGGTCCGCGACCGGACGTCACACTCTCGTAAGCCCGTGGCCCGCGGACCCCGAGGGCGTCGGGAGCCGGGTCTACGCTGAGGCCGCCGGGGCCGCACCGGGGGTACCCGCACACTCCGAGGACGGGGACGATGGCGGGAGCCCACGCGCGACGCAGCGTCCCGCTCGTGCTGCGCGGACTCGCCGCGCGTCCGGTCGCCGCGCTCGCGCTCGCCGCGGTCACGGCGAGCGCGATGGTCGCCTCGGTCCTCGGGCCGCTGCTCGTCCGCGCGCTCGAGGAGTCCGCCCTCCGCACGGCCGTCGCGACCGCCGACCCCGCCGAGCGAACCGTCACCGTCTCCACGTACGTCTCCTCGGCCGACGGGGCGGCCGGGGCCGTGCAGTCGGTGACGTCCGTGCTGGCCGACACCGACATCGCCTCCGCCGGGTCGCTCTGGGGACCGCCGGTCGTCTCCGCGCAGTCCGACTCCACCCTCCGGTGGCGCGAGTCCCCGACGGCCCAGGCGACCTCGGCCCGGGTGAGCGCCGCCGGCTCCGGGTGCGCCGGCTACGCCCTCGCCGCCGGGCGCTGTCCCAGCGCCCCGGGCGAGGTGCTCCTCAGCAGCCGGGACGCCGCCGCGCGCGGTCTCGCTCCGAGCGCGACGGGGGGCGGCCCGCGCGTCGAGGTCGTGCTGCCGGAGACCTCGGTCGTCCGGTGGCGGCTCGTCGGCACCTACGACCTCGCCCGCACCCGCGCCGAGCTCGTGACGCCGGCGGGCACGGCGACGAGCACGTACGTCGCCATCACCGGTGACTCGATGGTCGTCCCGGACGCCCAGCTCGGGGCGCTCACCGTGCCGGTCCGCGTCGTCGGGACGCTGCGGCCCGCGCGCGGGCTCGGCGTCGGTGACGACGTGCGGGTCGGGGCGTTCGTGCGCTCGCTCGAGGCGGCGGCCCTCACCCAGCCCCGCGAGCTCCTCGTCGAGAGCGACCTGCTCGCCCTGCTCCGTGACACCACGCGGCAGGGTCGGGCCGCAGGGATCCTCGTCACCGTCACGTCGGTCCAGGCCCTCCTCCTCGCCCTCCTCGCCTCGGCCGCCGTCATGGCGCGCATCGGGCGCACCCGTGGTCCCGAGTGGGCGATCGGTCGGTTGCGCGGCCTGCCCCGGCGGCGGTGGCTCCTCGGCGTGTTCGGCGAACCGCTGCTCGCCGTGGTCCTCGGGCTGCTCGGCGGCTGGGTCCTCGCGCTGGGCGTCGCGCGGGTGGTCGTCTCCGCGGTCCTCGACCCCGCCGTGGGGCTGCAGCCGTGGCGCGCGCCGGTGCTGCTGGCGGCCGGGGCCGCCGCGCTCGGCAGCGTGCTCGCCCTCGTCGCCGCCTCCGTCCCCACCGTCCGGCGCCCCCTCGCCGAGCAGCTGCGCGAGCGCGCCGAGGCGCGCGCCGACGGGCCGCTGCTCGTCGCCGGGCAGGTGCTCGTCGTCACGCTGGCGGTCGTCGCGGCCTACCAGCTGCTCGCCGGAGGGGTGCTCGCGAGCGAGGGTCCGCAGCTCGGGCTCGTCGCCCCCGCCCTGCTCGCGGTGGCGCTGGCCGTCGTCGCCGCCCGCCTGGCCGTCACCCTCGTCCGCGCCGCCACCCGTCGTCCGCCGCGGGGCCTGCTCGCCCTCGTCGTCGGCCGGCACGCGGCACGCGCCCCGTCGGCGCTGGTGCCCGCCGTCGTCGTCGCCGTCGGGGCGGCGCTCGCCGTCTTCGCCGTCCAGGTGCCCGTGCTCTCCGAGCGCAACCAGGGGCTGCGGGCCGACGCCGCGGTCGGCGCCGCCACCGTCCTCCACGTCACCGTCCCGGCCGGACGCTCGCTCCTCGACACGGTCCGGGCCGCCGACCCGGACGGGCGCAGCGCCATGGCCGTCGAGGAGCGGGCCGCGAGCGCCGACGGCGCCACCTCGCGGATGGTCGCGGTCGACACGAGCCGGCTCGCGGCGGTCAGCAGCTGGCGCACGCGCTGGGCCGGCGTCACCGACGTCACCGACCGCCTCGGGCCGTCCCGGGTCGACCCCGTGGTCCTCACCGGCCGTCGGCTCGAGGTCACCCTGCGGGCCCCCAACGTCGCCCCGATGGTCGTCGGTGCCGACGTCGCCACCCCCCGCCCCCGGCTCGGCGTCGTCGTCGAGTCGGCGCGCACCTGGGAGCGCCTCGACCTCGGACCGCTCGACGCGCCGGGCCTGCGGCTCGCCGCGGACCTGCCGTGCACCGCCGGCTGCCGGCTCGTCGCGCTGACCGTGACCGGCGACGTGCAGGTGGCCTACACCGCCGCCGTCGTCGTCACCGGGGCGGGCGTCGACGGGCGCGAGGCCCCCGCCCTCACGACGGCCCTGCGCTCGGGTCCGTGGACCACCCGCGTCGGCGACCTCACGGACGCCGAACCGGTGCTCCGCGTCACCGGGGAGGCCTCCGCCGCCGGCCTGCTGCTCGAGACGAGCGACGGCATCGGCGACGGGACGGCGTGGCTGCTCGGACCCGGCACGACCGACCCGCTCCCGGCCGTCGTCGGCCCCCGGACCACCGCCCAGCCGCTCGCCGGCCGGCCCACCGACGCGTTCGGCACCGGCCTCGACGGCCAGGCCCAGCTGCTCCGACCCGTCGGCCGGGCCGCGATCCTCCCCCGCGCGCTCGACGACGGGGTCCTCGTCGACCTGACGAACGCCTCGCGGCTCAGCGACCCCGCGGCCGACCAGGCCGTCTCCGAGGTGTGGCTCGCGCCGGGCGCGGGTCCCGAGGTGACGCGGCGGCTCACGGCCGCGGGCCTCGTCGTCCAGCGCCGCGAGCTGCTCTCGTCCGAGCGCGAGCGACTCGCCCGGTCCCCGGCCTCGCTCGGGGCCGACCTCGGGGTGCCGCTCGCCCTCGTCGCCCTGGCCCTGGCCCTCGTCGCCGTCGTCGCGGCGCGGGCGGTCGAGGTCCCCCGCCGGCGTCCCGACTGGACGGCGGTCCGGGCCGCCGGGGTCGGGCGGCGACGGCTGCGGCGGATGGCGGGCGTCGAGGTCGCCACCCCGGCCCTCGTCGGCGCGCTGCTCGGGGCCGGCGCCGGGTGGGTGTCGCTGCGGCTGGCGGCCTCCCGGCTCCCCGTCGTCGACCTCGCCCGCCCCGGTCCGCCGCTCGAGCTCGACCAGCCGTGGGCGCCGGCGGCCGCCGTCCTCGCGGGCGTCGCGCTCGTCGTCGCCCTCATCGCCGTCGTCGGGGCCGGGGTCGAGACGCGCACCGGTGGGGGGCGGTCGTGAGCCCCGGGCACGCCCGCGGCGCGGCCCGGCCCGAGCGGCCGGAGCCGGCGGCGGTCGTCGGCGCCGAGGTGCGCTGCACGGGGCTGGTCCACGTCTACCGCGTCTCCGGCACCGACGTCGCCGCCCTGCGCGGCGCCGACCTCTACCTCGCCCCCGGGGAGCGGATCGCGCTGCTCGGGCCCTCCGGCTCGGGGAAGTCCACGCTCCTCGGGCTGGTCGCCGGGCTGCTGCGCCCGTCGGCGGGCACCGTCCTCGTCGACGACCTCGAGGTCACCGGCGCCGGCGAGGCGGCCCTGCACGCGTACCGCGCCGGCACCGTCGGGCTGATGCTCCAGGGCGTCCACGGCAACCTCCTCCCGTGGGCCGACCCGGTGGCCAACGTCCGGCACGCCACCGCGGGCCGCCCGGGCGCCGGCGAGGAGGTGCTGCGGCTCGTCGGGCTGCACCGCGAGCGCCGGGCCGTCGAGCGGCTCACCCCCTCGGCCCGGCAGGCGGTGGCCCTCGCGGTCGCCCTCGCCCGCCGGCCGCGGCTGCTGCTCGTCGACGAGCCGACGAACATGCTGACCCCCGCCGACCGCGACGCCCTGCTCGACGCCTTCGTCGAGGCCACCGCCGGCACGACCGTCCTCATGGTCACCCACGACGAGGCCGTCGCTGCCCGGATGGAGCGGATGGTGCGGATGCGCGACGGGCGCATCGCCGCCGAGGGCGTGCGCGAGTCGCCGTTCGCCGTCATCGGCACGGACGGGTCGGTGCCGCTGCCCGACCGCGTCCTCGGCCACTGGCCGCCCGGTGCGCGCGTCCGCGTCGTCGAGGAGGACGACGGCACGCTGCGCCTCACCCGCGAGGACCCGTCGTGACCGCCGGGCTCACCGTGCGGGGTGTCCCGGTGCAGGACGCCTCGGGCACACCGGTCTCCGCGCTCGACGTCGACGTGCCGACCGGAGGGGTCGTCGCGCTGTCCGGCCGGTCCGCGGACCTGTCCGCGGTGCTCGCCGCGATCGCCGGCCGGGCTCCGCGCCCCGGCGGCTCGGTGCGCCTCGACGACGCCGACCTCGGCCTCGACGAGCCCCCGGACCGGGTCGGCTGGGTCGCGGCCGACCACGCCCTCGTCGGCACGCTGACGACCCTCGAGAACGTCGTCCTCCCGCTGCTCGCCCTCCGCGGCCGTCCCCGGGGCGGCGACCACTGGGCCCGCGGCCAGGAGCACCTCGCACGGCTCGGGCTCGGCGAGGACACGTGGTTCAACCTCGTCGAGCAGCTCTCCGGCGGCCAGCACCAGCGCGTCGCCCTCGCCCGCGCCCTCGTACCGCTCCCGCGCCTCGTCGTCCTCGACGAGCCGACGAGCGAGCTCGACCCGGTGAGCGCCGACCTCGTCGTCGCCGCCGTCCGCGAGGTCGCCGCCCGCGGGGGCTGCTGCCTCCTCGCCACCGTCGATCCCGTGCTGGCGCAGGCCTGCGACACGTGCGTCGAGGTGTGAGCGAGGGACGCCGAGCAGCTGTCAGAGGGCCAGGGTGCCGCGGGCGAGGCTGTCGCCGGAGTGCTCGGGCCGGTCGTCGAACCCCTCGCGCGAGATGTCGACGATGACGTAGCCCTGGTCGAGGAGGGTCTGGTCGATGGCGAAACGCTGGGTGCCCTCTCCCGGGCGCAGCACCCCGACCGAGACCATCCGCCTGAGGTCGCGGTTGATGAGCCACACCTCGAGGTACCCCGAGCCCGCCTCGAGCCGGGGGGTGTCGACGTCGAGGTCGAGGTGGCCGTCGAGGCGCACGGCGCTCGCGTTGCCGAGGACCTGCCGGGTGTCGAGGGTGTCGAGGCTCGCGCGGGCGAGGACGCTCGGGCTCGGCTCCGGGGCGGGCCGGCCGACGACGGCGACCCCGGCGCCGCCGACGACGAGGCCGACGGCGGCCGCGACCCCGAGCCACCACGGGCTCACCCGGCGGCCCCCGGCCGCCGGTCGCAGCGGGCGCACGACGGCGGGCTCCGCGTCCTCCACCGGTGACGCCGCGTCGGGTGCCGACCCGCGGGCGGGCACCGGGGCCCCGTCGAGCTCGGCGAGGACGGCGTCCCACACGGCGGGCGAGGGGGTCTCGAGGGCCGGGGCAGGGCCGCGCACGAGCTCGACGACCGGGCGCAGCGCCGCGACCTCGGACGTGCAGCGGGCGCAGGTGGCGACGTGGGTCGCGACCTCGGGACGCACGGCGGCCCCGGAGGCGACGAGCACGAGGTCGTCGTCGGGGTGCACGTCCTCAGCGGGCGTCATCGTCGCTCACCTCCTCCAGGTGTCTGCGCAGCGCGGCGAGGCCGCGGCGGATGTGGCTCTTCACGGTGCCGAGGGGTAGTCCCAGCCGCGCGGCGACCTCCTCGTGGGTGAGTTCGTCGACGAGCGCCAGCCGGATGGCACTGGCCCGCGGCTCGCCGAGCCGGTCGAGCGCGTCGGCGAGCAGCAGGCGCGCGGCGAGCCGCTCGTCCAGCGGTGGCGCGTGCTGCCCGGGCAGGGTGGTGGCCGCCGCCGCGTCGCGGGCCCGGCGCGAGCGCTGGGCGTGCAGGTCGGCGACCTTGTGCCGCGTGATGCCGACGAGCCAGCCCGGCACGCTGCCCCGGTCCGGGCGCAGGGTGTGCCGGCCCCGCCAGGCCGCGACGAACACCTGCTGCGTCACGTCCTCGGCGTCGTGGTGGTCACCGACCGAGCGCAGCGCGAGGGTGTAGACGAGCGAGGACCATCTCGCCCAGACCTCCTCGAGCGCCTCGCGGGAACCACCGCGCAGCCGCTCGGCGAGGTCGTGGAGGTCCGGCTCCACCTCGGCGTCCACGGTCACGGGCTCCACGATAGGGGTCGGTGCAGGGCGGGCCCCGGCGCGCGACCGCCGGGGGGCGGGCAGGGCCACCCCTCGGTCGGCCGACGCGACGAGGGACACACTCAGAGGTCGAGCGGCCGCAGGACGAAGACGATGCCGTGCGCCACCTGCTTGTTGCCCTTGTTGATGTCGAAGGCGCGCGGGTTGACGACCGGGTTGACGTCGTTGCGGTCCTGGTCCTTGAGCTCGACGATGCCGAGCCAGCGGCTGAGGACGCGGACGCCGATCGTGCCGCCCTGCGCGGTCGTCAGGGTCGCCCCGTTGGCCGCGAGGGCCTGCTTCTTCGTGATCGTCGCCCCGGGGACGACGTGGTAGAGCAGGACCTGCTCGATGGCGTCGACCCCGACCGCGTCGACGAGCGCGGCGAAGGTCTTCTGCTCGGTGCCCGGCCAGCGCTTCGTGAGGTCGTACGCGAGCACCTGGAACGCGCGGTCGTTCGGGATGAACGCGGTGAGCGGCACCGACCCGTCGGTCAGCACGCCCACGGCGCTGTCGGGCTTGGCCGCGAGGACGGCGAGCACGGCCTCCGTGACGATGTCGTAGTCGTACCAGTTGCGGTCGAAGCGGTTGCCGTCCGCGGTGAGGACCGCGGCGAGGCTCCGGGTGCCCGTCGGGGAGGAGGACGAGGACGCGCTCGCCGGGGCGGCGGCGAGCGAGAGGCCGAGGGCGGCGGCGACGACGGCGGTGACGAGACGGCGGTGACGCATGGGAACCTCCTGGTCGACGGGCGGGCCATCCGACGTGACCCATCCCTTCTTCCGCCCGCGGGGCGGCCCCGGATGCACCCCGGCGTCAGGATTCCGCGCGACCCCCCGGTCGGTCCGGGGCGGACAGCCGCTCCCCCACCTCGCGGCCGACCTCGACGAGCAGCCGCCGGGTGAGGACCGGGTCGTGGGCGGGGTCGGCGTCGGTGCGGGTGACGAGCTCGTGGACCGCCGCGATGCCGAGCCGCTCGGCCGTGCCGGCGTCGACCGTGCTGCGCCCGACGACTGCCTCGACACGGGTCCCGGCCCGGGCCGCGACGACCCCGGGCAGCTTGCCGTGCAGCGTCTGCTCGTCGAGCCGGCCCTCCCCCGTCAGCACGAGGTCGCGGCCGCGGGCGGCGGCGTCGAAGCCGAGCAGGTCGAGGAAGAGCTCGGCCCCGGACACGACGCGCCCCCCGAGGAGCAGGCCGGCGAAGCCCAGGCCCCCGGCCGCCCCGGCCCCCGGGGTGGCGGCCAGCTCCTCGGCGTCCGCGCGCGCGGCGCCCGCGACCGCCACGAGGTGCGCGAGGCCCCGCTCGAGCCGGGCCACCGTGGCGGGGTCGGCCCCCTTCTGGGGCGCGAAGACGGCGGCGGCCCCGCGCGCCCCGAGGAGCGGGTTCGTCACGTCGGTGGCGACGACGAGCTCGACGCCGGGCGGGTCCAGGTCGTCGAGCCGGAGCACCGTGAGCGCCTCGAGGTGCCCGCCGCCGGGGTGGTCGGTGTCGACGTCGGTCGCCCCGAGGGCGGTGAGCATCCCGAGGCCGCCGTCGGTGCCGGCACTGCCGCCGAGGGCGAGGACGACGCGCTCCGGCCCCCGCCGCAGGGCCTCCCGGAGCGCCACCCCGAGACCGGCGCTGGAGGCCTCGAGCGGGCGCAGCACCCCGCCAGGCAGCCGGGCCATCCCGCACGTCGAGGCCACCTCGACGACGACGGTCCCGTCGCGTTCGGCGAGCAGCGCGCGACCCGGGACGCCGGTGGGGCCCGGGACGGTGACCTCGACCGGCGCGAACCCGGCCCGCAGGGCCGCCTCGATGCTGCCGTCGCCGCCGTCGGCGAGCGGCAGGGTGTCGACGACCAGCCCGGCTCCCCCGCCCTCGCGCAGACCCTCGGCGAGGGCGTCGGCGACCTCCTGCGCGCCGAGCGAGCCCTTGAAGCCGTCCGGCGCGACGAGGACCGAGCGGCCGGCCCGCACGTCCATCCCGACCTCCCTCGGTCTCGGTCGACGGCTGCGGGCGAGCCTAGCCGCGGGGCAGACTGCGGCCATGGACTTCACGACCGAGCTGCAGGCCACCGGCGGGACGACCACGGGATTCGTCGTGCCGGAGGAGGTCGTCGCGGCCCTCGGCGCCGGTCGGCGTCCGAAGGTCACGGCCACCGTGGCGGGGCACACGTGGCGCACGAGCATCGCCCCGATGGGCGGGCAGAGCTGGCTCGGCGCCAGCGCGGCGGTGCGCGCGGCGGCGGGCATCGCCGCCGGGGAGACGCACGTCGTCACCGTCGAGGTCGACGCCGCGCCGCGCACCGTCGAGGTCCCCGACGAGCTCGCGGCCGCCCTGGCCTCGGACCCGGAGGCGGCGGCCGCGTGGGAGGCCCTCTCGCACAGCGCCCGCCGCCGTCACGCCGAGGCGGTCGCGGGGGCCAAGGCGCCCGAGACCCGGGCCCGCCGGGTGGCGAGCACCCTCGCCGCGCTCACGGGGTCGTGACCCGCGTCGAGGCGGTCCCCGGCGACCTGACGACCCAGGACCTCGACGTCGTCGTCAACGCCGCGAACTCCACGCTGCTCGGGGGCGGCGGGGTCGACGGCGCCCTGCACGCGGCCGCCGGGCCGGCCCTGCTCGAGGAGTGTCGCCGGCTGCGGCGCACCTCGCACCCGGACGGCCTGCCGGTCGGGCACGCCGTGGCCACCGGGGCCGGGCGGCTGCCCTGCCGGTGGGTCGTGCACACCGTCGGCCCGAACCGGCACCGGGGACAGGACGACCCCGCGCTGCTCGCCTCGTGCGTCACGCGCAGCCTCGCCGTCGCGCGGGGGCTCGGGGCGCGCGGCGTGGCGTTCCCCGCGGTCGGCGCGGGAGCCTACGGGTGGCCGGCCGAGGAGGCCGCGCGGGTGCTCGTCGGGGCCGCCGTCGCCGACGTGGCCGCGCACCCGGGGCTCGACGTCGTGCGCTTCGTCCTCGTGTCGGACCGGATGCTCGCCGCCTTCACACGGGCCCTGGGGGCCGCCGGCTGATCCGTGTCCGGGTCCGGACAGGGGACGGCGCCCCGGACTGCAGGGGGGTGTCCGGGGCGCCGTCGGTCGGGGTGGGTCAGAAGCGTCCGTACCCGCTGACGCCGGAGAAGACGGCGCGCTCGGAGGTGGACTGGCCCGGCTTCGGGGAGTCGATCATCATCCCGTTGCCGGTGTAGATGCCGACGTGCCAGGCGGGGGAGCCGAAGAAGACGAGGTCGCCCGGCTTCGGGTCGCTGACGGGCGTGGCGGCGGCCTGCTGGTCGGCGGCGGTGCGCGGCAGCGAGATGCCGGCCTTGCCGAAGACGTACTGCGTGAAGCCCGAGCAGTCGAAGCCGGTGGAGGGGCTCGTGCCACCGTACGAGTAGGCGATGCCGAGCAGCGTCCGGGCGATGTTGACGATCTCGCTCGAGGACTGCTTGACGTCGGCGACGGGCACCCGCTGGGTGCTGCGGCTGACGGCCTGCGGCGTGCGGTCGCGGACGGCGGCGGGCTTGGGCTTCGGGCGGGCCACGGCCTTGACGCCGGCGAGGCCGACCTCGGGGGTGGCGGCGGGGGCCGCGGCCTTCGGGGCGACGACGGCGGGACGGGCGCTCAGGGCGCGCAGCGAGGTGGGGGCCTGGGGGCCGACCGCGTGGGTGGTGCCGGTCGTGGGGCTCGCCGAGGCCTGGGCCGGGAGGGCGAAGGTGGCGACGAGGCCGCCGGAGGCGGCGAGGACGGCGGAGACGCGGACGCCGGTCTCGCCCGCGGTGCGGGCGATCGAGGAGAGCTCGGCGACGGGGCTGTAGCGAGCGGCATGACGGTGCCGCCCGGCACGGGTGTGCTCGGACACGGTGGACCTCTCAGTGCCTACGAGGTGAGCTGTCGGGTTCGGGCTGAGGTTGCCCGGCCGGTGTGGCCCGTGAGGGTCGTACCGGCTTCACCCCGAGGAGTCGCGGCCGAGGCCGTGGCTCCGAAGTGGTTCCCCCGCTCCTGCCCAGCGGACTCTCGAGAGTGACCCAGTGGTGGAGGCAGGACTCGGCGGTTCCACCGTGGGTGCCCCCCGTCCGGGCCGGCGGGCACGTCGAACGTAACAGGGTCCCGGGGATGATCACAAAAAGATCACGGAACGCCCTCTCAGGGACCTCTTGGGTGCTCGGCGGACTGGGTGACAACGATGTCCCCCGCGGACGACGACGGCCGCCGGACCCGGGGGTCGGCGGCCGTCGTCGGGGCCCCCGGGGCGGGCGGGCGGGGCACGAGTTGAACGGCACGTGCA
>NZ_JAFDVD010000022.1 GCF_016887965.1 Phycicoccus sonneratiae | reverse complement strand
GGGGGGGTGGGGGCCGCCCCCGCCCCCCCCGCGCCGCCCCCCCCCCCCGCCCCGGGGGGGGGGGGGGCCGCGGCCGGGGCCCGCGGTGCGGGCGGGCGGGTCAGTAGTTGACCGTCACGTGCACGTGGTCGTAGTGGTTCGCGGTGGGCGAGCCACGGTCCTCCATCGTGCTCCAGCCCTCGCCCGGCGCCCAGTAGCGCTGCTGCCAGATGAGGTACTTGACGTTGAACTTGCCGACGTTCTGCTGGACCCACGCCGCGATGGCGTCGCCCTGCGAGGCGCCGGAGATCATGAAGTCGATGGCCTGGCCGGTGCCGTGCTCGTCCGCGGTGGCGCGCCGGCCGCCGATGGTCGGCGGCCCGAAGAGCGAGTCGACGGCCGAGCAGATGCCGACCGCGTTCGGGATGAGGCCGATGTTCGTGCAGCGCGCGGTCGTCTTGCCGGACCAGGAGCCCGTGGGCGCCGCGGCGGACGAGGAGCCGCCGGAGGACGCGGCCGTCTCGGTGGGCTTCGGCTTGGCGACGGCCTTGACGCCGGCGACGCCGACGGGCGCGGGCTGCACCGGGCGGCTGCCGGTGGGGGCGGCGACGGCGGGGGCCGGGTCGTCGCGGTCGGCGCGCGAGCGGGAGGCGGCCTCGAAGCCGCTGCGCTGGACGAGCGCGGCGGTGGCGACCGAGGCCGCGGGCGAGGTGTCGGCCTCGGCGTCGGCCTGCTCGGCCGGGACGGTCAGGGCGACGGCGGCGCCACCGACGACGCAGAGGCCGGCGGCGGACTTGACCGCCCACGACGCCCCGAGACCGGGGAAGCCGTCGGGGAGGCGGCGGACGCGGCCGGGCGCACGGCGCCGGCCGGGGGTACGAGAGGGGGAGGGCACAGCAGAGTCATCTTCCGGGGTGGGTACGGCTCAGCGGCCACCGTACGGCACGAGGGACGCCGATGTCACGTTTGGGTAACGCGGTTCGGCTGTTCGACCGGTCACGTCGGGGGCCGAAGGGTCAGGCGCGGGCGACGAAGACGTGGCCGGCGATGTCGGCCGGCAGCGAGACCCCCGTGGCCTCGTCGGCACCCTCGTGGAAGACGACGACCCGCGTGCCGTCGCGGCGGACCCGGGCCGGCTGGCCGGGCAGCAGCCCCGCGCTCGTGAGCAGGGCCAACGCCTCGTGGTCGACCTGCACCGGCTCGCCGATCCGCCGCACGACGACGGCCAGCGGCTCCTCGGCGGCGACGGCGTCGAGGGTGCTCAGCCCGGAGCGGAAGTCGACGGTCTCGCCGGTCTCGCCGAGCTCGTCGAGCCCGGGGATCGGGTTGCCGTAGGGCGACTCCTGGTGGTCGGGGAGGATCGCGAGGATCTTGCGCTCGACGCGGTCGGACATCACGTGCTCCCACCGGCACGCCTCGTCGTGGACGTACTCCCACTCGAGGCCGATGACGTCGACGAGCAGCCGCTCGGCGATGCGGTGCTTGCGCATGACCCGGGTGGCGAGCAGCCGCCCGTGCTCGCTCAGCTCGAGGTGCCGGTCGCCGGCGACGGCGAGCAGGCCGTCGCGCTCCATCCGCGCGACCGTCTGGGAGACGGTGGGGCCGGAGTGGCCGAGGCGCTCGGCGATGCGGGCGCGGAGCGGGACGATGCCCTCCTCCTCGAGCTCGAAGATGGTGCGGAGGTACATCTCCGTGGTGTCGATGAGGTCGGTCACGCAGGCAAGCCTAATCTGAGCCGCCGACGACCGGCGCCCGCCGCCGGGGGTCGTACGCGGGCAGCCAGCGCAGCAGCCACCCGCCGCCGAGCAGGGCGAGCGCGCCGACGGCGACGCTGGCGGTGCCGATGGAGGCCACGGCCGCCACCGCCCCGACGACCACCGAGGCACCGTTGTGGCCGACGAGCGAGAGCAGCCGCCACACCCCGAGGAACGCCGCGCGGCCCCGCACGGGCGCGGCGTCGGCGCCGAGGGTCATGACGATGCCGGACCCGAGGCCGTTGCCGACCCCCATGACGACGGCCACCGCCCCGACGGCGACGAGCGAGGAGGTGAGCGGCAGGACGAGCAGCCCGATCCCCAGCAGCACCGTGACCGGGAGGGCCACCCAGACCCGGCCGCGCCGGTCCATCAGCGACCCCGCGGGGTAGAAGAGCAGGACCTCGACGAGGCCGGCGGCGCCGAAGACGAGCGAGGTCTGGGCCGCCGACAGCCCGACGTGCTCGGCCCAGAGCGGGACGACGACGACCCGCGACGAGCGGGCCAGGCCGATCGCGAGGACCCCGAGCCCGACGGTGAGCAGCACGGCCCGCTGCTGCCGGACCACCTCGAGCACCCCCACCCGCGCCGCCGGCTCCCCGTCGTCGGCGAGCGCCGGGACGGCGTGCGCGCCGAGGTCGGGCGAGGCCGCGGCGACCCCGGCGGCGAGCAGCCCGGCGACGACGGCGATGCCGAAGGCCGCTTGGGGTCCGTACCGCTCGACGACCGGCGCCCCGAGGAAGGGCCCGACGAAGAGCCCGAGCCGGCCGACCCCGCCGAGCGTCGACATCGCCCGCGCGCGCATCGACTCCGGCGCGGCCGCCGTGAGGTAGGACTGCCGGGCGAGGAGGAAGACCGCCCCGGTCGGACCCGAGAGCGCCATCGCCAGCGCGTAGACCCAGAGCGAGGGCGCGAGCATCGCGAGGAGCGAGGCGGCCGCGTCGGCGAGCCCCGCGACGACGAGCGCGCGCCGCTCCCCCATCCGGTCGACGAGCACCCCGGCCGGGACCGCGGAGACGAGCTCGGAGACGGTCTGGATGCCGACGAAGAGGGCCGCGACCGACACCGACGCACCGAGGTCGCGGGCGCTCAGGGCGATGACCGGCAGGCTCGCGCCGATGCCGACCGACCACAGCGCCGTCGGCCCGAACGCCGGCACCGCGACCCGTCGCAGCGAGAACCCGTCCTCCGCCACACCCACCCCTTTTCTCTCGACATCAAGATACTTCGTCCGGGGCGCGCACGGGGCGAGTGGTGCACACCACACGTGTCGGCCGCCCGGCGTGGGTACGTTGGCCGCGTGGAGCTCACCGTCCCCCGCCGTTTCTGCGGGCCCCCGGAGTCCGCCAACGGCGGCTGGGTGAGCGGCGCGCTCGCCGAGCACGTGCGCACCTCCCGCGACCTGCCCGCCGTCAGCGTCCGCCTCTCGGCCCCGCCGCCGCTCGGCCGGCCGCTCACCGTCGTCGGCGACGACCCCGACCCGCTCACCGGCACCGCCGTCCTCCGGCTCGTCGACGGCGAGGTGCTCGTCGCCACCGGCGCGGCCGTCGCCGAGCTCGACGAGCCGGTGCCGGCCCCCGCGACGCCCGAGCAGGCCCGGCAGGCCGAGGAGCGCTACGAGGGCGCGCACGACCATCCCTTCCCGACCTGCTTCTCGTGCGGCACGGCCCGTTCGCCGGGCGACGGCCTCGGGCTGCGCCCCGGGCCGCTCGACGACGGCTCCGGCCGGTACGCGTGCACCTGGACCGCCCCCGCCGACGTCACCCGCCCGATGGCCTGGGCCGCGCTCGACTGCCCCGGCGGATGGTCGGCCGGCATCGCGGGCCGGCCGATGGTCCTCGGCACGATGACCGCGCAGGTGTGGCGGGTCCCCGAGCCCGGGGAGGCGCTCGTCGTCACGGCGTGGCAGCGTGGGGCGCAGGGGCGCCGGCACTGGTCGGCCAGCACCCTGCACGCCCCGGACGGCGAGCTCGTCGGCCGCGCCGAGGCGACGTGGGTCGCCGTCGACCCCGAGTCCGTCCGACCGAAGGAGCAGCCGTGACCGGGAGCGTCCCCGAGACCACCGGCGGGACGGGGCCCGAGGAGGCCCGCGAGTCGGTGCAGCCCTCGGCAACCGCACCCGACATGCGCCGCACCGCCGTCGTCACCGGGGCCAGCAGCGGCATCGGGGAGGCGACCGCCCGTCTCCTCGCCGACCGCGGCTTCCGGGTGGTCTGTGCGGCCCGCCGCGCCGAGCGGGTCGAGGCGCTGGCCGCCGGGATCGGCGGCGTGGCCGTCGCGTGCGACGTCTCGGTCGACGCCGATGTCGCCCGGCTCGCCGAGGCCGCGGGCGGGGTCGTGCACGTCCTCGTCAACAACGCCGGCGGGGCCCTCGGGCTCGAGGCCGTCGCGGACGCCGACGTCGACCTCTGGCGGCAGATGTACGAGACGAACGTCCTCGGCACCCTCAAGGTCACCAAGGCGCTGCTGCCCGCGCTCGTCGCGGCCGGGGGCGACGGCATCATCGTCAACGTCGGCTCGATCGCCGGGCTGCTCGCCTACGAGGGCGGGGGCGGGTACACGGTCGCCAAGCACGGGGTGCACGTGATGACCGAGACGCTGCGTCTCGAGCTCTTCGACCAGCCGGTGCGCGTCACCGAGATCGCGCCGGGGATGGTGCACACCGAGGAGTTCTCGCTCACCCGGTTCGGTGGCGACCGGGAGCGGGCCGACCGGGTTTACGAGGGCGTGCCCGGGCCGCTCGTCGCCGACGACGTCGCCGAGGCGGTCGTGTGGATGGCCACCCGCCCGGCGCACGTCAACGTCGACCTGCTCGTCCTCAAGCCCCGGGCCCAGGCCGCGCCGCACAAGGTGCACCGGCTTCCCTCCTGACCCCTCCCGCCCCCACCGTCCCTCCGGCCGCGGACTCGCGACCCCTCCCGCCCCCCGCGTATCGGGTGACCCGATACGGCTGCGCTTCACCCGAGAACCGTTCTCGGGGAGAGCGCACCCGTGTCCGGGAGAGCGCCCACCGGCCTACGATCTCCGGCGTGGAGCCGTTCGCGGAGGTCCTGCTCGCCGGCGGGCACTCGAACTCGCTCGGGCGCTCGGGTGAGGTCCTCGAGCTGCTGCGCCGCGACCCCGCCCGCCTCGACGAGCTGTTCGCCTGCATCGCCGCCGACGACGCCTGGGTGCGGATGCGCGCCGTCGACACCTTCGAGAAGCTCGTCCGCGAGGACCCCCCGCGCGGCGTCCCGTACACCGAGCGCGTGCTCGACGAGCTGACGGCCAGCGACCAGCCCTCGGTCCAGTGGCACACGGCCCAGCTGTTCGGGCTGCTCACGCTCACCGACGCCCAGCGGCGCCGGGCCGTGGACTGGCTGCTCGCGCGGGTCGCGACGACCGACGTGGACTGGATCGTGTCCGCGCAGTCGATGGCGACCCTCGTCGCGCTCCACGACGAGGGAGCCGTGCCGACCGAGGACCTCGTGCAGCGGCTCGAGGTGCAGACCGGGCACCACTCGGCATCGGTGCGGCGCAAGGCATCCGCGTTCCTCGAGGCCGTGCGTCGTTCCTGACGCGGCGGCCCGGCGCGCCGCGTGGCGCGCGCCGCGTGGCGCGCGTCGTCAGGGCTGGCGGCGCGAGACCTCCCACGAGGCGGCGTCGTCGAGGTCGCCCTCGCCGGTCCGTGTGAAGACGAGCCGGTCGTGCAGCCGGTTGCGCCGGCCGGCCCAGAGCTCGACCTCGTCGCAGACGATGCGGAAGCCGCCCCAGGCGTCGGGCAGCGGGACGTCGTCGGGCGACCCGGTGTCGGGGAACTCGGCGGCCCGGGCCTCGACGGCCGCCTCGAGCTCGGCGCGCGACCCGACCGGCCGGGACTGGTCCGAGGCCAGCGCCGAGATGCGCGAGCCCCACGGCCGCGACACCCAGTACTCCTCGACCTCGTCGCGGTCGAGGGTCACGGCGCGGCCGCGGAAGCGCACCGCGCGGTACATCGCCGGCCAGGTGAGCCCGGCGGCGACGTGGGCGTCGGCGGTCAGGTGCCGGCCCTTGGCCGAGGTGAGGGCGGTGACGAAGCCGGGGCCGCGCTCGTCGAGGAAGCGCATGAGGACGGTGCGCACGTCCGGGTGGCCGGCCTCGTCGACGGTGGCGACGGCGAGCGCGAGCGGCTCGAAGACGTCGTCCGCGGACTCGGAGCGCCGGACGGCGTCGTCGACCCAGGCGCGCACCTGCGCGTACGGGGTGGCGAAGAGGTCCCCCTCGGCGAGGCCGTCACCGGTGTAGTCGACGCGACGCGGGTCCATGCCGCCAGCCTATGACCGCCCGGCGCGGCGGCGCCCCCGCCGGGAGGTGTGATGGTGCTCCCGCCCTCCGTGCCGGTCGCAAGCAATCCCTTCCCGGTCGCAAGCAATCCCTTCCCGGTCGCAAGCAATCCCTTCCCGGTCGCAAGCAATCCCTTCCCGGTCGCAAGGGATCCCTTCCCGGTCGCAGGCGATCCCTTGCCGGTCGCACGCGATCCCTTGCGTCGCGCATGGATCTCTGTGGACCCCACCGTCCTCCTCGGGTCTGTGGCGCCGCGCCACCGCGCGGCCCCGCGGCCCACCACCGTCAGGGCGTCGGGTGCCGCGCGTCGTACCGCACGAACCCCGGCTGCCACAGGGCCAGCAGCACCACGGCCAGCACGCACGCCAGCCCACCGCCCACGGCGGTCCACCCCTCCCCCACGCGCTCGGCCACCCCGCCGCCGGCCAGCTCCCCGAGCCGCGGCCCCCCGGCGACGACGACGATGAACACCCCCTGCAGCCGTCCGCGCATCCGGTCCGGCGCGGCGGACTGCAGGATCGTCGTCCGGAACACCGCGCTCACCGAGTCGGCCGCCCCGGCGAAGGCCATCGCCACCAGGGCCCCCACGAGCGCCTGCCCGCGGGACACCGCCCCACCGGCCGCCAGCAGCGCCACCCCGAGCCCGGCGATGCCGACGCCCCACCCCGCCACGCTCACCATGATCGCCGCGCCCTGTCGCCGCACCCCGCCGAGCCGGCCGGAGAACACCATCGCGAGGATGCCCCCGCCCGCCGCCGCGGCGTACAGCGCACCGACCGTCGTCGCGCCACCCCCGAGGATGACCGCCCCGGCCGCCGGGAAGAGCACCCGCGGCTGGGCGAGCAGCATCGCCGCGATGTCGGCGACGAAGGTCATCCGCACGTTCGGGGCCGTCCGCAGGAAGGCGAACCCGTCGAGCACCGAGCGCAGCCCCACCCGCCGCACCGGCGCCTCGTCGTCGACCCGCTCCGGCGGCACCGGCTGCAGCCGCCAGAGGCTGTGCACCGCGGCGAGGGTGAGCACCGCGTCGGTCGTGTACGCCGCGCGGTACCCGCCCCAGTCGACGAGCACCCCGGCGAGCAGCGGCCCGGCGGTCAGCGCCGTGTTCATCGCGAAGACCGACAGCGCGTTGGCCGCCGGCAGCTGTTCCGGCGGCAGGATCCGCGGGTAGATGCTCGTGCGCGCCGGCGAGGACACCGCGAACGCCCCGCTCCACACCGCCACGACGCCGTAGAGCAGCCACGGCGAACTCGCCCCGAGCCACGCCTGCACCGCCGCGACGACGCTCGTCGCGAAGGCCACGAGCGTCGCGACGAGCCCGACGAGCCGGCGGTCGTGGTGGTCGGCCAGCGCCCCGCCGTACAGCCCCATGACGACGAGGGGCACGAGCGCGAAGAGCCCGACGAGCCCCACCGACGCCGTCGACCCGGTGAGGTCGTACACCTGGAGCCCGATGGCGACGACGGCCATCTGCGACCCGACGTTCGAGAGCGTGAAGCCGGTCCACAGCCGCCGGTAGTCCCTGTTCTCCCGGAACGGGCTGAGGTCCGGGAGGAGGGAGCGCAGCACGAGCCGCATCATCCCCCACCGCACACCGGTGGCCCCGCGGCGGGGTCACGCCGATCCCCACGCACTAGCCTCGCGGGCATGACGGACACCCCGCGCATCGCGCTGCTCATCGACGCCGACAACGCGCGGGCCCGCCGGCTCGACGTCGTCCTCAACGAGCTGTCGGCGCTCGGCGAGACGACGATCCGACGCGCGTACGGCAACTGGACCAAGTCCGAGCTCAAGGGCTGGCAGGAAGTGCTGCACGAGAACGCGATCCGCCCGATGCAGCAGTTCGACCCCTCGAAGGGCAAGAACGCCAGCGACATGGCGCTCGTCGTCGACGCCGTCGAGATCCTCCACACCCAGCGCCCCGACGCGGTCGCCATCGTCTCCTCGGACGCCGACTTCACGCCGCTCGTCATGCACCTGCGCGAGCACGGCGTGGCGGTCTACGGCTTCGGCGACGCCAAGACCCCCGCACCCTTCCAGAGCGCGTGCACCCGCTTCCTCGTCCTCGACCGGCTCCCGAGCCCGAGCGGCGAGGCCTCCACCGACGACGACTCCCCCGAGCCCCCGCGCCGGGCGACCCGCAAGGCCACCGCGAAGGCGACGACCGCCGCCGAGACCCCCGCCCGGGCGACGACCCGCAAGACCGCCCGCAAGACCTCCGACAAGAGCGCCGACAAGAGCGCCGACAAGGCCGGCGGCCGCAGCGGCGAGTCCTCCGCCGACAAGTCCGCGGACGCCGCGCCGCCGGCCGCCAGCACCCCCGAACGGGCGACCCGCGCCCAGCTGCGCCAGGACGCCCGGCTCGTCAGCCTGCTGCGCGGCGCCGTCGACTCCGCCTCCGACGAGACGGGATGGGCGAAGATCGGCACGGTCGGCCAGCGCATCGCCCGGCAGTCCTCCTTCGACTCGCGCAACTACGGGTACGCCAAGCTGAGCCGCCTCATCGAGGCCTCCGACCTCTTCGAGGTGCGCGACGCCGGCACCCCCGACATGGCGATGCGCGACCCCCGGGCCACCTGACCCGCGTGTCCATGCCGGGGAGCCGTCGGTGGGTCATCCCGGCCGGGGCGTGCAGAATGGGCCGCGCCCGACACCGGCGACGAGCGAACGGGGACCCCGTATGACGAGCACCACCGCCACGGCCCAGGCCGAGGACCCGCACTTCTACCCCGGCCTCGAGGGGGTCATCGCCTTCGAGAGCGAGATCGCCGAGCCCGACAAGGAGGGTGGCGCGCTGCGCTACCGCGGGGTCGACATCAACGACCTCGTCGGCACGGTGTCCTTCGGCCAGGTGTGGGGGCTGCTCGTCGACGGCGAGCTCGACCCGGGCCTGCCGCCCGCCGAGCCGTTCCCGCTCCCGGTGCACACCGGCGACATCCGCGTCGACGTCCAGTCGGCCATCGCGCAGCTCGCGACGGTCTGGGGCTTCAAGCCGCTCCTCGACATCGACGACGCCCAGGCCCGCGACGACCTCGCCCGCGCCTCCGTCATGGCCATCTCGTTCATCGGGCAGTCGGCCCACGGCCAGGGCAGCCCGATGGTCCCCCAGTCCGAGGTCGACAAGGGCCGCACCATCCCCGAGCGGTTCATGATCCGCTGGCGCGGCGAGCCCGACCCCAAGCACGTCGAGGCCATCGACGCCTACTTCATCTCCGCGGCCGAGCACGGCGTCAACGCCTCGACCTTCACCGCGCGCGTCATCGCCTCCACCGGTGCCGACGTCGCGGCCTGCCTCTCCGGCGCCATCGGCGCGCTCTCCGGTCCCCTGCACGGCGGCGCCCCGAGCCGCGCGCAGCACATGATCGAGGGCGTCGAGCAGATGGGCGACGCCACGAAGTACGTCAAGGGCGTCTTCGACCGCAAGGAGCGCCTCATGGGCTTCGGGCACCGGGTCTACCGGGCCTACGACCCGCGCGCGGCCGTCCTGCGCGACACCTGCAAGCGGCTCGGCGCGCCCCGCTACGAGGTCGCCCTCGAGCTCGAGAAGGCGGCCATCGCCGAGCTCGCCGAGCGCTACCCGAACCGCAAGATGGAGACCAACGTCGACTTCTGGGCCGCGGTCCTCCTCGACTTCGCCGAGGTGCCGGGCGACATGATGACGCCGCTGTTCGTCGCCGCCCGCACCGCCGGCTGGTCGGCGCACGTCCTCGAGCAGAAGCGCACCGGCCGGCTCATCCGCCCGAGCTCGCGCTACGTCGGCCCCGGCCCGCGCCCGCTCTCCGAGGTCCAGGGGTACCGCGCGCACGACTGACGCCGCGCGCCGTCCCCGGTCGCGGGTGCCCCGCACCGGACGTACGCTCGCCGGGCAGGCCGACCACGTGCGCCGGCCCCGGTCCCGGGAGGTCCCGTGCCCCGTCCCCGCCGCCTGTCCCCGCCGGCCCTCGTCGCCGCCCTCGTCGCGGCCGCGGCGGTGACGACGGCCGGGCCCGCCACCCCGGCGAGCGCCGCCCCGACCGTCCAGGTGACGACGGTCGTCAGTGGCCTGAGCAACCCGTGGGACCTCACGTGGGTCGGCGGGCTCATGCTCTACGACCTGCGCGCCGGCACGGTGTGGAGCAAGCGCGGGTCGGCCGCGCCCCGGCAGGTGAGCATCAGCGGGTTCCCGTCGATCTTCGCGCAGAGCGAGGGCGGCCTGCTCGGGATGGTCGCCGACCCCGCTGCGGCGAGCAACAACCGCTTCTACACCTGCCAGGCCGTGCGTGACGGCTCCGGCAACCCCCTCGACGTCCGCGTCCTGCGCTGGCGCCTCACGAGCGACACGACGGCGACCTCCGACGGCGCCCCCGTCGTCACCGGGCTGCCCCTGAGCAGCGGCCGGCACTCCGGCTGCCGGCTGCGCTTCGGGGCCGACGGGAAGCTCTACGTCGGCACCGGCGACGCCGCGGTCGGGACCAACCCGCAGGACCTCGGCTCGCTCGGCGGCAAGGTGCTGCGGGTCAACCCGGACGGCACCATCCCGTCCGACAACCCCTTCGTCGCCCGCGGGGGCAACGCGCGCTACGTGTGGACCTACGGCCACCGCAACGTCCAGGGCCTGGCCCTGCGGCCCGGCACGAGCGAGCTCTGGTCGGCCGAGCACGGCACGAGCCGCGACGACGAGGTGAACCACCTCGTCAAGGGCGCCAACTACGGCTGGGACCCGGTGCCCGGGTACGACGAGTCGCGCCCGATGACCGACCTCACGAAGTTCCCGTCGGCCCGCACGGCGATGTGGTCCTCGGGCAACCCGACGGTCGCGACGAGCGGTGCCGCGTTCCTCACCTCGCCCGCGTGGGGCGCCTGGCGGGGTGCGCTGGCCGTCGCCCTGCTCAAGGACGAGGGCATCTCGCTCATGCGGATGGACCCGACGCCCGGCCCGAGCCGGGTCGTCGAGGTCGTGCCGCTGGCGCAGGCCGAGGGCTTCGGGCGGATCCGCGCGGTGACCGAGGGGCCGGACGGCGCCCTGTGGTTCACGACGTCCAACGGCACCGCCGACCGGATCGTGCGCGTCGCCCCCACCGCCGTGCCGCCGACCCTCGCCGGCGGACGCCTCGTCTCCCCCGCCGGGGTGACGATCGCCCGCACGGGCTCGGAGGTCGGCATCTTCTACCGCAGCACGGGCGACGCGGTGCTGCTGCGCCGCAGCACCGACGACGGCGCCTCGTGGGCGGGCGCCGCGTCGACCGGCGTCACCTCGAGCGACGCCCCGTCGGCGACCTCCTCGCGCGCCGGCCGCCTCGACCTCGTGACACGCACGGCAGCGGGCGGGGTCCGGTACTCGTGGTTCACGGGCGGGAGGCGGGCGGGGTCCACCGACCTCGGCGGCGGGGTCGTCACCCAGCACGTCGTCTCCCTCGGCGACGGCACCCTCGACGTCTTCGCCCTCTCCCCGGCCGGTCACGTCAACCGCCGTCACTTCGACGGCACCGGCTGGGGCGCGTGGACCTACATCGGCGGGACTTTCACCTCGGGCCTGTCCGCGGCGGCCGACCCTGCGCGTGGCGTGGTCACCGTCACCGGTCGCAGCAGCTCCGGGACGACCCTCGAGCGCGAGTTCTCGCGCACCGCGGCCCTCGGGTCGTGGACGGCCCGGTCCGACGGGCTCTCGGGCTGGTCCGACCGGGCGCTCGGTGACGTCCAGCCGGGCCAGCAGCGGCTCGCGGTCGGGGTCGCGGCCGACGGGGCGGTCGTCGTGCAGCGCGGTGCCGTGCCCGTCGCGACCCCGGCGCGGTGGACCTCCGCCGGCGACATCGTGTCCCGTCCCGACGGCAGCTACCTCCTCGCCGGGCGCAGCCTCAGCGGAGCCCTGTCGCTGACCTACGGCGGCGGCCCCTCGGGCTACGCGAGCCGGTGGCTGGGCGGCACCGTGCGCTGACCCGGGCGCCGGTCCCCGCGCCGGCCCGGCGACCACTCACTGGACCCGCTGCCCACCATGTGGGCAGCGTCGGTGAGGATGGGATCCCGACCGCCCCCGACCACGGAGACCCACGTGAGCGACGCCCCCATCACCATCCCCGCCGACCTGCTGCCCGGTGACGGTCGGTTCGGCTCCGGACCCTCCAAGGTCCGTCCGGCACAGGTCGAGGCGCTGAGCGCCATCGGCCGCACCGTCCTCGGCACCTCGCACCGGCAGGCGCCGGTCAAGAACCTCGTCAAGGCGGTGCGCGAGGGGCTCGCGACCTTCTTCGACCTGCCCGAGGGCTACGAGGTCGTCCTCGGCAACGGCGGGTCCACGGCGTTCTGGGACATCGCCGCCTTCGGCCTGGTCCGCGACCGCGCCCAGCACCTGGCCTTCGGCGAGTTCTCGAGCAAGTTCGGCTCGGTCACGAAGAAGGCGCCCTTCCTCGGCGACCCGACGATCATCACGAGCGAGCCGGGCAGCCGCCCCGAGCCCGTCGCCGAGGCCGGCGTCGACACCTACGCCTGGGCGCACAACGAGACCTCCACCGGCGTCATGGCCCCGGTCCGGCGGGTCGAGGGCGCCGACGACGACGCGCTCCTCCTCGTCGACGCCACCTCGGGCGCGGGCGGCCTGCCGGTCGACGTCTCGCAGGCCGACGTCTACTACTTCGCCCCGCAGAAGTCCTTCGCCTCGGACGGCGGGCTCTGGATCGGCCTCTTCTCCCCCGCGGCCCTCGCGCGGGTCGACGAGATCGCCGCGTCCGGCCGCTGGGTCCCCGACTTCTTCAGCCTGCCGACCGCGATCGACAACTCCCGCAAGGACCAGACGTACAACACCCCGGCCGTCGCGACCCTCGCGATGCTCGCGAACCAGGTCGAGTGGCTCAACGGCAACGGCGGCCTCGACTGGGCCGCCTCCCGCACCGCCGACTCCAGCGGCCGGCTGTACGACTGGGCCGAGCGCACGTCCTACACGACGCCCTACGTCAAGGACCCCGAGCACCGCAGCCACGTCGTCGCCACCATCGACTTCGACGACTCCGTCGATGCCTCCGCCGTCGCCAAGACGTTGCGCGCCAACGGGATCGTCGACGTCGAGCCGTACCGCAAGCTAGGCCGCAACCAGCTGCGCGTCGCCTGCTTCCCGGCCGTCGAGCCCGACGACGTGTCGGCCCTCATCTCCTCGGTCGAGCACGTCGTCGAGCACCTGGCCTGAGGGTTCTCCCCGACTTCGTGGGGCCCCGTCCGCCCGACACGCCGTGAATCCGGCGCGTCGGCGGATGCCACCCCACAAGGTCGGGGACGAGCCGGGGGAGGGCGGGGCCGCCGCGACCGCGCCCGTGGCCGCCGGGGGCGCGCGTCAGCGCACGACGGCGTAGACGACGGCCACGACGACGAGGAGGGCCAGCACGCCGAGGGTCATCCGCCGCCGGAAGAGCGGGGTCACCGCGCCGGCTCCGGGACGGGCACCGGCGCGGAGCCGCGCTCGGCCGGGACGGTCGTCACGCTGACCCGCGGACGACGCTGCGACTCGTAGCTCACGCGCACATTCTCCGCCCGGGCCAGCCAGACCGACACCGCGACGAGCGTCAGCCCCACCGCGAGCGCACCGACCCCGATGGTCCAGCGCGGCCCGAACTGCTCGGAGATCCACCCGATCATCGGGGCACCGGCCGGGGTCCCGCCCATGAAGATCGCCATGTAGAGGGCCATCACCCGGCCGCGCATCTCCGGGGCCACCCGGGTCTGCACCATCGCGTTCGCGGTGGTCAGCGCGGTGAGCGCGGTGAGCCCGACCGGCACGAGGGCCGCCGCGAACACCCAGTAGGAGGGAGCCGCCGCAGCGGCCGCGGCCGACACGGTGAAGCCGACGAGGGCCAGCAGCAGCACCCGCAGCCGCGGCTCCTTCCGCCGCGCCGAGAGCAGCGCGGCGGTGAGCGACCCGACGGCCATGATCGAGCCGAGCAGCCCGAACTCGCCGGCGCCCTTGTCGAAGACCTTCGTCGCCATGAGCGCCATCGTGATCTGGAAGTTCATCCCGAAGGTGCCGAGCACGAAGACGAGGAGCATGACGAGCTGGATGTCGCGGCGGTGCCGCACGTACGCGAACCCCTCGCGGATGCCCCCGCGCCCCTTGGCCCGGCTCGGCGAGCGGAGCTCGGAGGTCGTGAGCATGGCCAGCGCGGCGAGCACGAAGACGAAGGTCAGCGTGTTGAGCAGGAGGGCCTGCCCGGTGCCCCACCACGCGATGACGAGCCCGGCGAGCCCCGGCCCGATGAGCCGGCCGGCGTTGAACGACGCCGAGTTGAGCGCGACGGCGTTGGTCAGCTTCTCGGGCGGCACCATCTCGGAGACGAAGACCTGGCGCGCCGGGTTGTCGATGGCCGTCGTCACGCCCTGGAAGAGCGCGATGGCGTAGACGTGCCACAGCTGCGCGGTGCCGGTGACGGCGAGGACGCCGAGCACGAGGCTGGTCAGCGCGAGCAGGCTCTGGGTGACGAGGAGGATCCGCCGGCGCGAGAACCGGTCGGCGATGAGCCCGCTCCACGGCGCGAGGAGCAGGAAGGGCAGGAACTGCAGCCCGGTGACGACGCCGAGCGCGGTCGCGGAGCCGGCGGTGAGCACGGTGAGGACGAGCCAGTCCTGGCCGACCCGGCCGATCCAGGTGCCGACGTTGGAGACGAAGCCGCCGAGGAACCAGAGCCGGTAGTTGCGGACCTCGAGCGAGGTGAAGGTGGGGCTCACTCGGCGGCCACCCGTTCGAGCAGGGCGGTGGCCTCGACGAGGAGGGCGCGCTCGGCGTCGGTGAGGTGCTCGAGGCGCGTCGCCAGCCACTGGTCGCGGCGCCGCCGCGTCTCCTTGACCTTGCGGCGCCCCTCCGCCGTGAGCGAGAGGATGACCTGCCGGCCGTCGGTCGGGTCGTCGGCGCGCGCCACGAGCCCGGCCTCGACGAGCCCGCTGACCGTCCGGCTCATGCTCGGGGCCGAGACCCGCTCGATGTCCGCGACCTCCTTCGGGGTCCGCGGACCGTCCTCGAGGCGCACGAGGACCGAGAACTGGTGCGGGGCGAGGTCCACCGTGCTCTCGAAGCGCACCCGACGGGAGATCCGCATGCAGACGACGCGCAGGTCGCTCGTCAGGCGGTCCTTCTGGGTGCGGGTCATCGTGGGGGCGGGTGCGGGCACGGGGGTCTCCAGCGGTGGTCGTCATCGGTAGTTAGCACAACTCATTACCGTGGCTAACTATTCCACACCGCCGCCGGCCGTGCCGCCGTGTCCACCGCAACGCGACGACGCCCGACCCCGTCGAGGACGGGAGCGGGCGTCGCGGGGCGGGAGGCGTCAGCCGGAGACGACCTCGGTGATCGGCTCGATGAAGAAGTAGACGACGAAGAGCAGGGCGGTGACCCACATCATCGGGTGGATCTCGCGCACCTTCCCGCGGACGAGCTTGATGACGACGTAGGCGACGAAGCCCGCGCCGATGCCCACCGTGATCGAGTAGGTGAACGGCATGAGGATGATCGTGAGGAACGCCGGGATGGCGATCTCGAGGTCGTCCCAGGCGATCTCCTTGACCTGCTGCATCATGAGGAACCCGACGAGCACGAGCGCCGGGACGGCCGCCTCGTTGGGGATGATCTTCACGAGCGGCGCGAAGACCACGGCGACGAGGAACAGCACGCCGGTGACCACCGAGGCGAGCCCGGTGCGGGCCCCCTCGCCGACACCCGACGCGGACTCGATGTACGACGTGTTCGACGAGACACCCGCAGCACCACCGGCCGCCGCGGCGACCGAGTCGACGACGAGGATCCGCGACGTGTTCGGCGGGTTGCCCTCCTCGTCGAGCAGCCCGGCCTCGGCGCCGATGGCCGTCATCGTGCCCATCGTGTCGAAGAAGTCGGCGAGCATCAGCGTGAAGATCAGCAGCACCGCGGCGACGACACCGACCCGCTCGAAGGACCCGAAGAGGCTGAACTCGCCGAGGGTGCCGAAGCTGATCGGGTCGACCTGGTCCGGCCAGGCCGGCACGTTGAGGTTCCAGCCGAGCGGGTTGACGACGTTGTTGCCGGCCTCGTCGACCCCGGTGACGGTCGGCCCGACCTTGGCGATCGCCTCGACGACGAACGCGACGACGGTCATCGTGACGATCGAGATGATGATGGCGCCCTTCACCTTCTTGACCCAGAGGGCCACGATGAGGAGCACGCCGAGCGCGAAGACGAGCGTCGGCCACCCGGCGAGCTGCCCGCCGATGCCGAGCTCGACCGGCACCGGGCCGGCGCCGGTGCGCCGCACGAAGCCGGCGTCGACGAGCCCGATGAGCGCGATGAACAGCCCGATGCCCACCGAGATGGCGACCTTGAGCTGGGCGGGCACCGCGTGGAACACCGCCTGCCGGAAGCCGGTGAGCACGAGGACGAGGATGATGACGCCCTCGAGCACGACGAGGCCCATCGCGTCGGCCCACGTCATCTTGCTCGCGATCGCGTACGCGACGAAGGCGTTGAGCCCCAGCCCCGTGGCGAGGGCGAGCGGGTAGTTGGCGACGACCCCCATGAGGATGGTCAGCACGCCGGCGACGAGCGCGGTGCCGGCCGCGATCGCGGCGAGGTTCGGGGCGTCGCCGCCGCCGAGGAACTTGCCGTCGGCGTCCTTGACGAAGCCGAGGATCAGCGGGTTCAGCACGACGATGTAGGCCATCGTGAAGAACGTGGCGAACCCGCCGCGGACCTCCCGGCCCACGGTCGAGCCGCGTTCGTGGATGTGGAAGTAGCGCTCGAGGAAGCCCCCGGGCGCGCGCCCGGTGTCGTCGGCGGTCGTCGTGGTCTCGGCCATGGCGTGCAGGCTAGTGGCGCGGGCGGGCGCGTGGGTTTCGGGGGTGTGACGGCGAGACGCCGGGCCGCGCGGGCGGGTCGTTACGCTGGCGCCGTGACCGACCAGACCCCCCGCCCGGCCCGCTCCCTCGGCGCGTCCGCCCCGGTGGACCCGCCGAACCTGCCGACCCGCACCGTGGTCCTCGTCGGTACGGGTCTCTGGGCGCTGGCGCTGGTGATCACCCTCGCCGTCCCCGCCCTGCACCAGGGCGAGCGGTCGTGGTGGCCGTGGGCGTGCGTCAGCGGCCTGGCCCTCGGGGCCTTCGCCGGGTGGTACGTGCGCCGGGGGAAGGGCAACGCCGCCGGGGCCTGACGCCCGCGAGGCGGGCCGCCGCGTCAGGTGGGGTCGAGCTCGAAGTCGTCGAGGATCGGCGGCGAGACCCGCTCGGGGGCCGGTGCCTCGAGGTCGACCTCCGAGTGCGCGCCGCACCCGTGGTCGAGGCTGACGACCCGGCCGTCCGACGGCGACCACGCGTTGGCGCAGACGCCGAACACCGAGCGCAGCGCACCGGCCATCGGGACGAGGAAGCCGCACGACGAGCAGGGCATCGGGGCCTTGGTGGCGACCGGGGCCGACGGGCCGTTCTCGCCGTCGTACCAGCGCTGCGCGGCGACGTCGCGGCCCTCGGCCGAGAGCACGCGCGGGCGGCCGAGGCCGAGCTCCCAGAGCGCGACGGCGTCGACGTCCTCGTCGCCGGTGGCCTCGAAGCCGGGCTCGAGCAGCGGGTCGTCCTCGACGAACGGCGTGACGTCGCCGGGGCCGAGGTCGCCGGGCGCGAGCCGGGCGGCGTACGGCACCCACTCGGGCGAGAGCAGCGCGCCGTCGCCCGGGACGAGGTTCGCCTCGCAGACCGTCACGGCCTTCGAGCGCGCGACGCGCGACACCGACACCGCCCAGCGCCAGCCGCGGTAGGCCGGTGCGGTGCACGCGAAGTAGTGCGTCGCGAGCCGCTCCTCGACCATCTCCATCCCGAGGTGCTCGCCGACGGCGTCGCCCTCGGCGACCGCCAGCGCGGCCTCGCGGGCCGGCTCGACGGCCCCGCGCAGGGTGCTGTCGGGCTTGACGGCGGTGGCGGCGGGCATCAGAGCTCGAGGTCGGCGGCGACGGCGTGCAGCACCTGGGCCACCTTGTTGCCGTGCGCCTTGTCGGGGTAGTGGCCGCGGCGCAGGGACTCGGAGACGTCGTCGAGGAGCTTGATGACGTCCTCGACGATGACGACCATCTCGTCGGCCGGCTTGCGGTCGCGGACCCGGCGGTTGGTGGCGACCGAGGGGGCGGGGTCGAGGAGGCGCACGGAGAGGGCCTGGGCGCCGCGGCGGCCCTCGGCGACGTCGAACTCGATCCGCTGGCCACCCTTGAGGCCGGTGACCCCGGCGGGCAGCGCGGAGGCGGGGACGAAGACGTCGCCCTCCCCGGAGTCCCCGGACACGAAACCGAAGCCCTTCTCGGCGTCGAAGAACTTCACCTTGCCAGTCGGCACGGTCCACCTCACCCATCACTCATCGACGGCACCCGGTGCGGGCACCACCGCCAAGGCTAACCGGTGCGGCGGACCCGGCGCTGCCCGGTTCCGGCGGCCCGCGAAGCCCGCCGGAAACCCCGTCGAGCGGCGTCGGTGGGTCGTGGCACGGTTGGCCCCGTGCCCGAGACCACCGAGAACCCGCCGAGCACCGACGCCGACCGGGCGGCGGGCGCCGACGCCACCGACCTGACGCTGCGCGGCTTCTGGGCGGCCCTGCCCCCGGCGGGCCGCTGGCTGCTCTCGACGACGGCGATCTCCACGCTCGGGCGGGGGATGACGCTGCCCTTCACGGTCATCTACATCCACGAGGTCCGCGGCATCGACCTCGACGTCGCCGGCCTGCTCATGGGGCTCATCGCGGTCGTCGCCGTGCTCGTCACGGCGCCGGTGGGCATCCTCACCGACCGGCTGGGCGCCCGCCCCGTCGTCATCGCCGGCCTGCTCGCCCAGGTGCTCGGCGCGGTCGTCATCGCCTTCGCCACCACCGTGCCGGCCTTCGTCGTCGCGGTCTCGCTGCTCGGGGTGAGCTTCGGCATCGGCTGGCCGGCGTTCAACGCGATGATCGCGAGCATCGTCGACGGCCGGCTGCGCACGCAGTACTTCGGAATCAACTTCGCGCTCGTCAACCTCGGCATCGGCCTCGGCGGCGTGGTCAGCGGCTTCCTCGCCGACGTGTCGCGGCCCGGCACCTTCAGCGCGATCTTCCTCGTCGACGCGGTGTGCGTCCTCGTGCCCATCGCGCTGCTCCTCGGGCCGCTGCGCCGGGTCGCCGGCCGCCCGGCACCGCCGGAGGAGGGAGCGGGCGAGGGCTCGGGCTACCTCGCGATCCTCCGGCGCCCCGCCGTCCTGTGGATCACGGCGCTCACGTTCCTCTCGAGCTTCGTCGGCTACGGGCAGATGGAGGCCGGGTTCCCCGCGTTCGCCCGGCAGGTCAGCGAGGTCTCGACCCGCACCATCGGGTTCGCCTTCGCCGCGAACACCGCCGTCATCGTCCTCATGCAGTTCCTCGTGCTCCGGCGCATCGACGGCCGCCGGCGCACCCGGGTCTTCCTCGGGCTCGTCGTCCTCTGGGCCCTCGCCTGGGCGCTGCTCGGGTCCACCGGGCTCGTCGCGGGCACGCTCGCGGCGGCCGCGGGGGTCATCGTCTTCCACGTCTTCTTCGGCCTCGGCGAGACGCTGCTCCAGCCCACCGTGCCGGCCATCGTCAACGACCTCGCGAGCGACCACGACCGCGGCCGCTACAACGCGGTGTCGGCGAGCGCCTTCCAGGTCGGCGCCATCACGGCACCTGTGGCGGCCGGATGGCTCCTCGACCGCCGCCTCGGCGGGGTGTTCGTCGTCGTGATCCTCGTCGGGCTGGCGCTCGTGGCCGTGCTCGCCCTGGCCCTCGAGCGCGAGATCACCCCCGAGGTCAACGGGGTCCTCGAGCCCTGAGGGGCGGTCAGCCCACGACGTTGAGCCGCGTGGCCTTCATCCCGTCCTTCGCGGCGACGACCCGCACCTGCGCCCCCACCTTCAGCGGCAGGCCGATGCGCGACGAGGCGTAGCCGGCCGAGAGGTCGTAGGTGCCCTCGAAGCCGTCGGAGCTCTGGACGGTGATGCTCTTGTCGGCTGCGTAGGCCGTGACCTCCCCGACCTGCACCACCATGACGACCGGGCTGCCGGTCGCGGTCGTCGTGAACTCGCCGTGGAGGACGTCGTCGAGGCCGGTCACGCCGTCCATCATCCCGCCCGCGGTGCCCCGCTGGCGACCCTGGCCCTGGCCCTGGCCGTCGGTGCCGTTCGGCAGCCCGTCGCGGTCGCGCATCATCGGGCCGCCCTGCATCGGACCGTTCGCGTCGGGTCCGCGGCGGCCGTCGGTGCCCTGCCGGCCGTCGAGGCCCGGCCCCCGGCCGGAGCCGTCGGAGCGGGCGAACCCACGGACCTCGTCGCCGCGGTGGCCGCCGACGAGGGCCGCCCCGAGACCGATGACGGCGACGACGAGCAGCGTGGCGAGCACCGCCGCGGCGCCGAGCGCCACGCGGCCACCGGTCGACGAGGTCGCCTCGGTCCACGAGCGCCGCACCGCGCCCGGCGGCCCGGCCGGCGGGTGCGGAGGCGGCCACCCCGGGGCCGGGCCCGCGGGCGGACCGGGCGCCGTCGCGGTCCAGGCCGGCTGCTCGGGGGGCGCCGGGGCGGCCGCGACCGGCTCGGCCGGGGCGGCGTCGGCCGGCGGCTGGGCCGCGGTGGGCGCGGGGTCGATCGGCTGGGTGGGCTCGGGGACGTCGTCGCCCTGCTCGGGCCCGGTCGGACGGTTCGCCATGGCGCCATCATCCGCTCACCGTCGGCGTCCGGGCAGCGGACCGGGACGAACTCACACCGAACTCACAGCCGCACCCGGGGCGTCCTGCCCGGTCGCGGTGCTGCGCGGTCAGCCGCCGGTCAGCGCCCTGACGACGCGCGAGGGCGAGGGACGCCCGAGCCGGCCGGCCATCCACGCGGAGGTCTCGACGAGGGCGTCGAGGTCGATGCCCGTCTCGACGCCGGCACCGTCGAGGGTCCACACGAGGTCCTCGGTGGCGAGGTTTCCGGTCGCCGACTTCGCGTACGGGCAGCCGCCCAGGCCGCCGGCGGAGGCGTCGACGACGGTGACGCCGTCGCGCAGCGCGGCCAGCGTGTTGGCGAGGGCCTGCCCGTAGGTGTCGTGGAAGTGCACCCCGACCCGCTCCGGCCCGATGCCGCCCGCCCCGAGGGCGTCGAGCAGCCGGTGGACGTGGCCGACCGTGCCCACCCCGATCGTGTCCCCGAGCGAGAGCTGGTCGCAGCCGAGGTCCATGAGCCGGCGGCAGACGTCGACGACCTGCGCCACGGGCACCGGCCCCTCCCACGGGTCGCCGAAGCACATCGACACGTACGCCCGCACCCAGAGCCCCTCGGCCCGGGCCCGCTCGACGACGGGGGCGAACATCGCCACCGACTCCTCGACCGTGCGGTTGAGGTTCTTGCGCGCGAAGGTCTCGGTGGCGCTGCCGAAGATCGCGACGGCGCCCACCCCGGCGGCCAGGGCCCGGTCCAGGCCCCGCACGTTGGGCACGAGCACCGGGCGGCGCGGCCCGAGCCCGTCGTCGCCGAGCAGCCCGAGGACCTCCTCGGCGTCGGCGAGCTGCGGCACCCAGCGCGGGTCGACGAAGGAGGTCGTCTCGACCGTGCCGAGCCCGGCGGCGGCCAGCCGGCGCACGAACTCGGCCTTGTCGGCGGCCGGCACGACGGCGGACTCGTTCTGGAGGCCGTCGCGCGGACCCACCTCGTACACGGTGACCCGGGACGGGAGCGAGGGGTCGGCCTCGACCTGCGGCAGCGCACGGCTCATCCCCCGATCCTGACACGGGCGGCGGACCCCGGCGATCGCGCCCGGCGGTGCGGGCCGGGCGCTACCCTCGTGCGCGGCGGCCGGTCGAGGCCGGCGACCGACACCGAGGGGACCCACCACCGTGAGCACGAGCGACGACGAGTTCCGCGACCCCACGGCGCCGCCGCCCCTCCCCGAGGACCCCGCCGACGACACCGCCGACCCCGCCGACACCGCTCCCGCGGACGACCCGGGGCCCGCCCCCACCCCGGCCGCCGACGACACCCAGGTCGTCGACCCGAGCGCGACGCAGGCCTTCGAGTCGCCCTCCGGCGGCTACGAGGCGCCGAGCTACTCGCAGCCGACCTACGCGACCCCCAGCTACGAGCAGCCGAGCTACGACCGGCCGGCCTACGGCGCCCCCGCCGACGGCCCGCCCACCCCGCCCGGCCCGGCCCCGGCCCCGCCGCCGTGGGGCGCGCCGACCGGTGGGTACACCCCACCGCCGGCCGACCCCTCCCCCTACGGCGCGTACCCGCCCCAGACCCCGCCGCCGGGTCCCGGCCCGGCGGGCCAGGCGCCGTACGCCGCCCCGGGGCCGTACCCGTACGCCGGTGCGCCATCGGTCTACGGCGTCCCGCAGCGCAACACCGGTGCGCTCGTCCTCACGATCCTCTCGGGCGTCGCCGTCCTCTTCTGCTGCGGCGTCCTGAACATCCCCTCGCTCGTCCTCGGCATCATCGGACTGACCAAGCAGGACAGCGACCCCGAGGGCTCGCGCCGGATGACCCGCGCCGGCTGGATCGCCTTCGCCGTCGGCATCGGCATCACCGTGCTGGCCTTCATCGGGCTCATCGCGTGGGGCATCGCCACCGACAGCTCGTCCTCCTCCTACGACTACGAGTACGACGGCAACAGCTACTGACCGGGCGGGTCCGGGGCGAAACACCCAGTCGACGTCCAGCCGACTCTCAGGAACGGCCCCGAGACTGGGAGTCGTGACCGCCACCCAGCCCCCCGAGGCCCGGCTCCTCGTCGTCGAGGACGAGCCGAACATCCGCGAGCTCCTCGCGACCTCGCTGCGCTACGCCGGGTTCGACGTCGCGACGGCGGCGAGCGGCTCGGAGGCCCTGCGCGTCGCGGACGACCACCAGCCCGACCTCTGCGTCCTCGACGTCATGCTCCCCGACATGGACGGCTTCACCGTCACCCGCCGGCTGCGCGACCAGGGCCGGCAGCTGCCGATCGTCTTCGTCACCGCCCGCGACTCGGTCGACGACAAGATCAAGGGCCTCACCGTCGGGGGCGACGACTACGTGACGAAGCCGTTCAGCCTCGAGGAGGTCGTCGCCCGCATCCGCGCCGTCCTCCGGCGCACCCGCGGGGACCTCGAGGAGGACCGCCCCGTGCTGCGGTTCGAGGACCTCGAGCTCGACGAGGACAGCCACGAGGTCCGGCGCGGCACCCGCGTCATCGAGACCAGCCCCACCGAGTTCAAGCTCCTGCGCTACCTCATGCTCAACCCCAACCGGGTGCTGTCCAAGGCGCAGATCCTCGACCACGTGTGGGACTACGACTTCCGCGGCGAGTCCGGCATCGTCGAGTCCTACATCTCCTACCTGCGCCGCAAGATCGACGTCGAGGGCACGCCCTCGCTCATCCACACCAAGCGCGGCGTCGGGTACGTCCTGCGGCTGCCCCCGCAGGCCTGATGGCACCGCCGTCCCGGCCGGTCGCCCGGGTCGTCACCCGGCTCGAGGCGGTGCCGCTGCGCACCCGCCTGCTGCTCATCGTCGGCGTCCTCGTCGGCGCGGCCCTGCTCTCGACGAGCCTCATCACGGCCTACCTCCTCAAGAGCGACCTCGACGACCGCGTCGACTCCGAGCTGCGCAGCGTGCTCCAGCCGGTCGCCACCCAGGCCCTGTCGGACCTGCGGCGCGGCGACGCCGACGTGCTGCCCACGAGCTACGCCGTCGTCCTCCAGAGCGGCGACCAGCAGGCGGTCCCGAAGCTCCCGACGGGCTCGTCCGTCTCACCGGCCGTCCCGCTCCTCGACGCCGACGACCCGCGCGTCACCGACCAGGAGCCGTTCACCGTCGGGTCGCAGGAGAGCCGGCTGCGCTGGCGCTTCATCGCGGCGCGGGTCAGCGGCACCGACGCCGTCGTCGCCGTCGGGGTGCCGCTGGAGCCGGTGTCGCACACCGTGACCCGGCTGCTCGTGTCCACCGCACTGCTCGGCACGGTGGCCCTCGTCCTCTCCCTCGTCCTCGGCCACTTCGCGGTGCGCCGGGCGTTCCGGCCGCTGCGCCGCATCGAGGACACCGCGGCCGCCATCGCCGAGGGCGACCTCACCCAGCGCGTCCCGGTGCGCCAGGCCGACGACGAGGTCACCTCGCTCTCGCGCAGCCTCAACGTGATGCTCAGCCAGGTCGAGTCCTCGTTCGCGGTGCGCGAGGCCAGCGAGGACCGGATGCGCCAGTTCGTCGCCGACGCCTCCCACGAGCTGCGCACCCCGCTGGCCACCGTCCGCGGGTACGCCGAGCTGTACCGCCAGGGCGCGGTCCGCGACCCCGAGGCCGTCGGATCGGCGATGGCCCGCATCGAGGCCGAGTCCGGACGGATGGGCGAGCTCGTCGAGGACCTGCTCACCCTCGCCCGCCTCGACGAGGAGCCCGAGGTCGAGCACACCGACGTCGACCTCACCGTCCTCGCCGCCGACGCGGTGGCCGACGCACGCGCCCGGGCGCCCGAGCGGCGCATCTCCCTCGTCGGCCTGACCGGCGGCGTCGAGCCCACGGTCGTCCGCGGCTCGGAGGCCCGGCTGCGTCAGGTCGTCACCAACCTCGTGGCGAACGCGTTGCGGCACACCCCGACCGGCACGCCCGTCGAGGTCGTCGTCGGCCACGAGGGCGACGAGTCGGTGCTGCAGGTGCGCGACCACGGACCCGGCGTACCGCCCGACATCGCGACGAAGGTCTTCGAGCGCTTCTTCCGCGTCGACCCCTCGCGCGGTCGCGGCCAGGGCGGCGGCACGGGGCTGGGCCTGGCCATCGTCGCGGCCATCGTGGCCGGCCACCGGGGTCGCGTCGGCGTCGCCGAGACCCCCGGCGGGGGCGCGACCTTCGTCGTCCGGTTCGCACAGCGGACTCCCAGCCGCTGACCAGCCCGCGCCCACCTCGGGGGCGTTGGGTGGGGTGCAGTCGAGCAGAAGGAGACCACCGGCGATGAGCGACCAGCAGCCCCCCACCCCGGACCGGTCCGGCCAGCAGTGGCCGACCCCCCAGTGGTACACGCCCCACGGCGGAACGACGACCACCCCCCGTCCGACGGGCGAGGCCGCGCCGACCGCCCCGGTGCCGCAGGCACCGTTCCCCCAGAACGCCCCGTCCGGTCCGATGGCCCCTCCCCCTCCGTCGGGGCCGTACGGACCGTCGGGGCCGTCCGGTGCCCCGGGCACCCCCTCCCGGGGCACCGGACGTCGCCGCACGGCGGAGCTCACCGCCGTCGCGGTCCTCGCCGCCCTCCTGTCCACGGGCGGCACGGTGGCCGCGACCCGGCTGTGGGACGACACGCAGTCCCCTTCCTCTGCGTCGTCCTCCACGCAGCTGGGTCGCGGCACCGACACCGGGCCGGTGACCCAGGCCGACGCCTCGGCGCCGAACTGGACGGCCACGGCCGCCGCGGTCTCCCCGAGCGTCGTCGCGATCACCGCGCAGCTCGCCCAGGGCACGGCGCAGGGCTCCGGCGTCATCATCGACGGCTCCGGTCACGTCGTGACGAACAACCACGTCGTCAGCGGCGCGCAGAAGCTCCAGGTGACCCTCGCCGACGGCCGCACCTACTCCGCACAGGTCCGGGGCACCGACCCCTCGACCGACCTCGCGGTCATCACCATCGACAAGGCCCCCTCCGAGCTCACGCCGGTCGCGATGGGCGACTCCGAGGCACTGAAGGTCGGTGACCCGGTCATGGCCGTCGGCAACCCGCTCGGGCTCGCCGGCACCGTGACGACGGGCATCGTCAGCGCCCTCAACCGCCCGGTGACCACCCAGGCCGAGGACGACTCGCAGCAGCAGCAGGACCCGTTCAACGGCGGGTTCCAGCAGCAGCAGTCCTCCGCCGAACCGGTCGTCACCAACGCCATCCAGACCTCGGCGGCGATCAACCCCGGCAACAGCGGCGGCGCGCTCGTCGACTCCTCGGGCCGGCTCGTCGGCATCAACTCCTCGATCGCCTCGCTCGGGGCGTCCTCCGGCGGGCAGTCGGGGTCGATCGGCATCGGCTTCGCCATCCCCGTCGCGGAGGTGCAGTCGATCGCCAAGCAGCTCATCGACACCGGGACGGCCCAGCACGCCTACCTCGGCGTGACCCCGCAGAACGGCACCGCCTCCGACGGCTCGGCGACCCGCGCCGGTGCCGAGGTGACGTCGGTGGGTGCCGGGACGCCCGCGGCGAAGGCCGGTCTCCAGAAGGGCGACGTCATCGTCGCGGTGAACGGCGACCCGGTCGACTCCGCGGAGTCGCTCGTCGGCTACGTCCGCGAGCAGACCGTGGGCAGCCCCGTGAAGCTGACGGTCCTGCGCGGCGGCAAGAGCATCGAGGTCGACGCGACCCTCGTCGCGCGCGACACCAGCGGCGGCTGACCGCCGCGGCCCCACGGGGCGCCTGAGGACGGGATGAGTCCCCGTACTCAGGCGCCCCGTCCGTGCGCCCGGCAGGGTTCTCGCCATGACCCAGCGGGATGACGTGGCGCGCCTCGAGCGCGAGTTCGCCGACGCGATGCAGCGGATGTACTCCGTCGGCAACGGGCTGGCCCGGATGCGGGCCGAGCTCGAGCGTGGCGCCGTCACCCCGATGGCGGGCACCACGCCCGCGGCGGCCGTGCGGCCCTCCACCGCACGGGTCCCGTCCGCGGGGCCCGCGGCACCCCCGCAGCCGGCCGGGCAGCCGGCGGCGGGGGTGCCGGTCGTGGTCGGGGCGGTTCCGCAGGGAGGTGCCACCCCGGCCACCGCGTGGGCCGGGTCGGTCCGGGGAGGGACCGGCCCGGTTCCCACCGGCGGTGGGATCGGTGGGCTGCTGCCCGCCGAACCGACGCCGCCCTGGTACCGGCGCGAGGGCGCGGTGACCCGCGTCCTCGCCGTCTCCGGTGCCGTCGTAACCCTCTCGGGGGTCGCGATGCTCCTCGTCCTCGCGGTCCGGCACGGCTGGTTCGGGCCGGGCGCGAGGGTCACGGCCGGTGCGTTCCTCGCGGCGGTGCTCGGCGGCCTCGGCGTGCGTGGAGGGGCGCACGAGCGGGGCCTGGGTTCTCCCGTGGGGAGCGCGCCGGTGGCCCTCGTCGCGACCGGCGCCGCCGCCGCCTACCTCGACGTCGTCGCCGTCACCGCGTACTACGGGTGGATCCCGCCGGTGCTCGGGCTCGTGCTGTGCACGGCCGTCGCCGTCGCCGGCCTGGCCGTCGCCCGGCGCTGGCGCAGCGAGCTGCTCGCCGTCCTCATGGTCGCCGGGGCCGGGGCCCTCTCGCCGGTCGTCGCCGGTGAGGCGGGCTGGCTCCTCTCGGCGGTGCTCGGCGTGCTGGCCGTCGCGGGCTGGTGGGCCGGGGGCGACCGGAGCGTGCCGCTGCTCACCGTCAGCCGCTCGCTGCCCGTCTCCGTCTCGCTGCTCGCCGGTGCCGGTCTCGCCACCGGGCGCGACGGACGGGTCGCGCTGCTCGTCGTCGCCCTCGTCGTGCTGCTCGCCACCCTCGCCACCTCCGCCGTCTCGGTGCGCCGCGACGGCGGTGACGTCGCCTCGAGCGCCGCGCTGGCCCTCGTCCTCGTCGGCGCCCTCGCGGTCGACACCGCGCAGGGCGGCACGCTCGCCACCGTCGCGCACGTCGCGGTCGCCGGTGTCCTGCTGCTCGGGGCGACGGTGCTCGGCCGCAGCCCGGTCGGGCCGGTGGCCCC
Source organism: Phycicoccus sonneratiae (assembly GCF_016887965.1). Lineage (GTDB taxonomy): Bacteria > Actinomycetota > Actinomycetes > Actinomycetales > Dermatophilaceae > Phycicoccus > Phycicoccus sonneratiae. The sequence goes on along the minus strand of NZ_JAFDVD010000022.1, from coordinate 58,408 downwards.
GCACCTCGTCGTCACCGCAGGGGTCGGCGGGGCCGTCTCCGCCGTGCTCGCGGTGGTCTCCGGCGCGCCCGACGGCTTCGTCGGCACCGGCCTGCTGCTCCTCGCCCTCGCCCACCTCGCGGTCGCCGGCGTCACCCGGTCGCGGATCTCGCTGGGCATCGGCTCCGGCGTCGCCGCCCTCGCCCTCCTCGCCTGGGTCCAGCACCCCTTCGCCGTCGTCTCCGTCGACCTCGCGTCGCGGCACGACCTGCCCGTGGCCTTCGTCGACAGCGTCCTCGCCGGTGGTGTCGTCGCGCTCGCGTGGTGGGCCACGGCCAGCGTCCGGGGCGTCCCGACCGAGGTGCGCCTGGTGGCGCAGGTCATCGCCTGGGTGGTCGGGCTGGCTTCCACCGCAACGGCTCTCGTCAGCGCCGGCACGCTCGCGGGCGAGCGGTTCGCCGCCCCGGAGCTCGGCTTCACCGCCGGTCACGCAGTCGCCACGGTGACGTGGATGGCCGCCGCAGCGGCCCTGCTGCTGCACTCCCTCGACCGTCCGGGCGACTCCGACCTCGCGCTGCGCAGCGGGCTGCTCCTCAGCGCGGTCGCCGTCGCCAAGCTCTTCCTCTTCGACCTCGCCGCCCTCGACGGCGTGCTCCGCTCGGTGGCCTTCATCGCCACGGGGCTCCTGCTCCTCGCGACGGGCAGCCGGTACGCGCGGGCCTGGGAGCGCAGCCGCCCCGGAACCTGAGAGGCGGCAGGTGACGCCGGGACCGTCCTCTGCCACAGTGGGCCGGGTGCACGCGCTGCAGGGTCGCTGGCTCACCGACGGTGGCCCGGCCCTGCCCGGGGCCGGACGCGAGGCCCTCGCGGCCGTCGGCGCCGACCTCGTCGGCCGGTGGGGCGAGCCGCACCGGCACTACCACGACCTCCGCCACCTCGCCGAGGTCCTCGCCGCCGTCGACACCCTGGCCCGGGCCGGCCGGCTGCGCCCGCTCGACCGCGCGACGGCACTGCTCGCGGCCTGGTTCCACGACGCGGTCTACGCGGTCGGGGTGGCGGACGACAACGAGCGGCGCAGCGCCGCGCTCGCGGCCCGCGCGCTCGGGCCGCTCGGGCCGGCCGAGGGGGTCGTCGACCGCGTCGTCACCCTCGTCCTCGACACCGAGGCGCACGAGATCGGCGACGAGGTCGTCGACCCGGCCCGACCGGTGCTGCACGACGCCGACCTGTGGGTCCTCGCGGCGCCCGTCGAGCGGTTCGACGAGTACTGCCGGCAGGTGCGGGCCGAGTACGAGCACGTCCCGGCCGCCATGTACGCCCGGGCCCGCACGGACGTGCTGCGCCCGTTCCTCGTCCGCCCGCACGTCTACCGCACGGCGCACGCCCGTCGGGTGTGGGAGCCCGCCGCGCGGGAGAACCTCGCGCGCGAGCTCACCAGGCTGGCGGGCTGAGCACCCTCTCGACGAGCGGCCACCAGAAGGTGGTGCCGCACAACCGCTCCAGCTCGTCGCGGGTGACCCAGCGGCGGTCGGAGGTGTCGTCGTGGGCGGAGGTCAGCGCGGGCCGGGTGGTGGCGAGGTGCACCTCGAACAGCTGGAGCAGGTCGTGGCCGTCGCTCCACGGACCCCGGCCCTCGACCGGCCGGAACCGCTCGTAGCCCACCGGCTGCAGCGCGGGCCCGTCGAGGACGAGCCCCGTCTCCTCCTCGACCTCGCGGACCGCGTTCTCGCGCACCGACTCCCCCGGCTCCCGGCCGCCCCCCGGGGCACCCCACTCGTCGCGCCACACCGACCGGACGACCGCCAGGTCGCCGGCGGCGTCGTGGACGAGCACGAGGGCGGCGAAGACCCGCTCCGGGTCGGCGTCCCGCGCGGACGCGATGAGGTCGACGTCGACGACCAGGCCGTCGGGCAGGTGCACGCCCCGCACCCGGGCCACGCCCTTGTCGCCACGGCGCTTCTGCATCCGCAGGCCGCTCGCGACCAGTCGGCGGAGCAGGTCGCGCGCAGGGACGGGCTCGGCGCCGGCGGCCACGACGGCGCCGTAGCGCTCCTCGGGCACGTCGTAGTGGTCGCCCTCGAACCCGCGGGCGGGGATGCCGCAGCCGCGCGCGAACGCGTGCAGCTCGTCGAGGTCGGTGTCGCTGACGAGGTGGGACCACCGTCGCCCGTGCGCCTCGGCGCGCGGCGGGTCGATGAGGATGGCCACGCCGCGATCGTACGGTCCACCCGCCCCTCGGCCGGCCCCGCGCGCTGCCTCCCGGCGACAGCACACCCGAACCCTGCGGTGATGCGCAGGGCGGCACGTGCGCCGCCCCCTGCATCACCACGTCGAGGGACACCGTGGATCGGACCGATGAGTTCGGCGAGCGCGGACGGTCTCTCCTGCGACGTCCACCGACGAGAGGCTGCGACACCCATGCCCGCTGACATGCCCGACGCCCGACCCGCCGACGATGCCGCGCCGGGGCCCGCGCGCACCGACCGGACGGTCACGATCACCCCGCTCCTCGTGGCGGACCTCCTCGTCGAGGGCGAGCGGATGCCCGTCCACGCCCACCTCGTCGAGCACCCGGAGGGGCGCGTCCTCGTCGACACGGGCCTGACGCAGTCGCACCCGCTGGCCGCCGACCTCGACCCCCGGCCGTACCCCCTCAGCGGCCACGACCTCGACCTCACGACGATCGACGCCGTCGTCAACACCCATCTCCACTTCGACCACTGCGGCGGCAACATCCTGTTCCCCGGCACGCCGATCCACGTGCAGCGCACCGAGGTCGAGGACGCCCTGACCGAGGACGGCTACACGGTCCGCGAGTGGGTGCAGGCGCCCGGTCTGACGTACGTCCCGGTCGACGGCGAGCTCGAGCTGCTCCCCGGGCTCCGCCTCGTCCCGACCCCCGGTCACACCCGCGGCTCCCAGGTGGTCGTGGTCGACGACGGCGAGCAGCGGACCGTCATCGGGGGCGACGTCGCGGTGTGGTTCGGCGAGCTCGAGGAGGCCGCCACGGAGGGCCTGCGCACGGTGCACGCCCTCGACCCCGACCTGGTGTGGCTCGCCCACGAGCACGAGCCGTGGCGGGCCCGACGCGGCTGACCCGTCGGGCTCCCGCGTCGGCGGCGGCCCTCAGGCGGGGAACACGCCGCTGGAGAGGTACCGGTCGCCGCGGTCGCAGACGACGAAGACGATCGTCGCGCCCTCGACCTCCTCGGCCACCCGCAGGGCGGTCCAGCAGGCGCCGGCCGCGGACGGACCCCCGAAGATGCCCTCCTCGCGGGCCAGCCGGCGGGCCATCTCCTCGGCGTCGGCCTGGCTGACCTCCACGGTGCGGTCGACCGCCGACGGGTCGAAGATGCTCGGCACGTACTCCGGCGGCCAGGCGCGGATGCCGGGGATCTTCGAGCCCTCCGCGGGCTGCGCCCCGACGATCTCGACGGCGGGGTTGCGTGCCTTGAGGAACCGCGAGACGCCGGTGATCGTGCCGGTGGTGCCCATCGCGGACACGAAGTGCGTGATGCGTCCGTCGGTCTGGCGCCACAGCTCCGGGCCGGTCCCCTCCTCGTGGGCGCGCGGGTTGTCGGGGTTGCCGAACTGGTCGAGGACCCGGCCGCGGCCCTCCTGCTCCATCCGGGTCACGACGTCGCGGGCCTCCTCCATCCCACCGGCCGCGGGGGTGAGTACCAGCTCGGCGCCGAAGGCCCGCATCGTCTGCGCCCGCTCGACGGAGGCGTCCTCGGGCATGACGATGACGAGCGGGTAGCCACTGATCGCCGCCGCCATCGCGAGGCCGATGCCGGTGTTGCCGGACGTGGCCTCGAGCAGGGTGTCGCCGGGGGCGATCTCGCCGCGCGCCTCGGCGCCGCGGATCATGCCGATGGCCGGCCGGTCCTTGACCGAACCGGCCGGGTTGTTGCCCTCGAGCTTGGCGAGCAGCACGTTGCCCCGCCGTTCGTTCTCCGGCCCGGGGAGCCGCTGCAGACGCACCAGCGGGGTGTCACCGATGACGTCCTCCATCGTGGGGTACGCCGGAGGGATGCTCACCCGCCGGAGTCTACGGTCGCCGTCGGGGCGCCCCGGTGGCCGCTCCAGGGGGGCTGTGGAAAACCCCGCGGGCGACCACGGCATCAGGCCTAGCGTGCTCGGGTGAGGTCGGCCGCCGGGGCCGGCCACGACGAGGGGAAGGCACCCATGGCCGCTCAGTTCCAGGTCGACACCGACCGCATCGCCGCGGCGTCCGGCGACGTCGCCCGTATCTCCGCCGAGATCGAGGGCCAGGTCGGCGTGATGTCGGCCCGCCTCACCGGGCTCCAGGACGCGTGGACCGGGTCCGCGTCGGCCCAGTTCCAGGGCGTCGTCGAGCAGTGGCGCGCCACCCAGCAGCAGGTGCGCGAGTCCCTCGACTCCATCGGCCGGGTCCTCGGGGCCGCCGGGGTCCAGTACGCCGAGACCGAGGCCCAGGCGGTGCGCATGTTCTCGTGAACCCCGCCCGTCGCGCCGGTCGGGTCAGGGCTCGGTGAGGTCGAGCTTCAGCCCGGCGTGGGTGTACCGCCAGCCGAGCCGCTCGTAGAAGCGGTGGGCGTCGGCGCGGCGCAGGTCCGTCGTCAGCTGCGCGAGCACCGCTCCGCGCCGGCGGCCGTGCTCGGCGGCCCAGCCGAGCAGGGCGGCCCCGAGCCCGGAGCCGCGCAGGGGTGCCGCCACGCGCACGGCCTCCACCTGCATCCGGGTCGCGCCCCCGCGCGACAGCCCGCGGATGAAGGTCAGCTGGAGGGTCGCCACCACCGCGCCCGCCTCGTCACGCGCGACGACGAGCAGCTGCTGGGGGTCGGCGTCGAGGGCCGCGAAGGCCGAGAGGTAGGGCTCGAGCTCCTCCGCCGGTCCCTCGCGCCCGGCGCCGAGCACGTCGTCGCGCAGCAGGGCGACGACGGCCGGGACGTCCTCGGCGCGGGCGCGGTCCACGACGACGCCCCGCCCGTCGAGCGGCAGGGCGTACGGCAGGTCGGTCCCGGCGTCCGGGTCGTGGCCCTGCCCGGGGTCCGGGTCGCAGGCCCGGTCGGGCGCGGGGTCGGGCGTGCTCACGACGCCCGACCGTACCCGCCGCACGTCACTCGGTGGCGATCGCCCGCAGGACGTCGAGCCGGGCCGCGCGGCGTCCGGGCCAGAGGGCGGCGAGGACGCCGACGAGCGCCGCGACCCCGACGAAGCCCGCGAGCTGGAGCCACGGGATCGACAGCACGTCGATCCCGTCGTCGGCGAGCGAGCGCTGGAGGGCCACGGCGAAGGCCAGGCCGAGCACGACGCCGAGCACCGCCCCGAGCACCGCGATGGCCACGGACTCCAGGCGCAGCATCGTCCGCAGCTGGCGCCGGCTGAGGCCGACGGCGCGCAGCAGCCCGATCTCGCGCACGCGCTCGACGACCGAGAGGGCGAGGGTGTTGACGATGCCGAGCACGGCGATGACCACCGCGAGCCCGAGGAGGGCGTAGACGATGAAGAGCAGCTGGTCGATCGGCTCGCGCTGCTCGGCCGCGAACTCGGCCTGGTCGGCGACCCCCACGGTCGGCAGGTCGGCCACGGCCGCGTCGAGCGCGCGCTTGAGCGCCGGCCGGTCCGCGCCGGGGGCGGCGACGACGAACGCCGACCGATCGGTGGGCGGCACCCCGAGGGCCTCGAAGGCGCCGAGCGACATCGTCACGTCGCCCTGCAGCACGGCGTCCGGCTCGTAGGTGGCCACGACCCGGCCGGCCACCTCGGTGCCGGCGAACGTCGTCGTCACCGCGTCGCCGACCCGCAGCCCGAGCTCGCGGGCGTGCGTCGTCGAGAGGGCGACGTCGCCGTCACCGAGCGCCTCGAGCGAACCGGCCGTGACGTCCGGTCGGGCCACCCGCACGACGCCCGCCGGGTCGATGCCGGTGGCGAACTCGCGGTCGCCGGCCAGCTCGACCCGCGCCGCCCGGGTCCGCACGACCTCGGCGACCCCGGGCACGGCGGCGACGGCGTCGGTGATCGCCGCCGAGAAGCCCTGGCCGACGACGCTCGACACGACGTAGTCGGCGACGATGTCCTCGGCGAGCGACTTGTCGAGGCTGGCCTTCGCCGACGCCCCGAGCACCGACATCAGGGTGACGAGCGAGACGCCGATCATCAGGGCCGAGGCGGTCGCCCCGGTGCGCCGCGGGTTGCGGCGGGAGTTCTGCTCGGCCATCCGGCCCACCGCGCCGAAGGTCCGCCGGTAGGTCGCCCCGAGGAGCCCGAGCACCGGCCGGCCGAGCACCGGGCTGAGCAGCGCCGTGCCGACGAGGACCCCGAAGGCCCCGACGCCGAGCACGTACGTGGGCTCGCTCCCCCAGCCGGCGAGGCCCGCGGCCATCGCCGCGACCCCGGCGACGAGCAGGACCGACCCGACGAGCACCCGCCAGCGCATCCCACTTTCGGCGAGGACGACGTCGTCGCGCATCGCCGCGACCGGCGGCACCCGGCCGGCGCGGCGGGCCGGCAGGTACGCCGAGACGACGGTGACGAGGACCCCGACGGCGACGGCCACCGCCACCGTCCGCCCCTGGAGCACGAGCGGCGTCGACCCGAGGTCGAGGCCGACCCGGCCGAACGCCGCCCGGATGCCGACGGCCAGCACGAGCCCGAGCCCGACCCCGAGGGCCGATCCGACGAGCCCGACCAGCCCGGCCTCGACGAGCACCGACCGGGCGACCTGCCGGCGGCTGGCCCCGATGGCCCGCAGCAGCGCGAGCTCGCGGCTGCGCTGCGCGACGAGGATCGAGAAGGTGTTGACGATGAGGAAGGCACCGACGGTGAGGGCCACCCCGGCGAAGACGAGGAGGAAGGTCGTGACGAACGACAGCGCCTCGTCGATGCGGGTCGCCGCGCGGGCCGAGGTCGCGTCGCCGGTGTCGGCGCGGTAGCCCTCGGGCAGCGCCGCCTGCACCGAGCGCAGCAGCTGGTCCTGGCTCGTGCCGGGCGCAGCGGTGACCCACACCGTGGACCATCCGGTGCCGCCCTCGAGGAAGAGCTGCTGCGCCTGGCGCGGGTCGAACATCACGACGCTCGCGCCGACGAGCGAGCTGCCCCCGAACTCGGCCGTCCCGACGAGCGTCGCCTCGACCCGCGGCTGGGCGCCGGCGGTGAGCAGCGGGACGGTGTCGCCGAGGAGGTACCCGGAGCGCTTCGCGCTGTTGACGTCGAGGACCACCTCGCCGGAGCGCGCCGGGAACCGGCCGCGCTCGATGGTCGCCGACGGGATGCCGTTGGCGGCGGGGCCGGCGCTGTAGGAGACCGCGATCCCCGGCGGGCCGCCGCCCCCGACGAGCTTGCCGGCCTTGTCGACGACGAAGGTGCCGAAGGCGGTGACGCGGCCGTCGGCGCGGGCCGCGCCGGGGACGCCGGCCAGCGTGCCGACGAGGTCGTCGGGGACGGTCCGCACGGCCTGGGCCCCGAGCGGCCCACCCCCGCCGCTGTCCTCGGCGCTGCCCGGCCGGACGATGACGTCGCCGACCGCGCCGCTCGTCAGGCCGGTGAAGGCCCGGTCGAGGGTGTCGGTGAAGACGTAGGAGCCGGCGACGAAGGCGACCCCGAGGACGACCGCGACGCCGCTGAGCAGCAGCCGCACCTTGTGCGCGAGGATGCCGCGCAGCGTCGCGCGCAGCACGGCCTCAGCCCTCCGCCTCGGCCAGGCGCGCCATCCACTCGAGGACGGTCTCGGGGGTCGGCTCGCGCAGCTCGCCGACGACGTGGCCGTCGGCGAGGAAGACGACCCGGTCGGTCCAGCTCGCGGCCCCCGGGTCGTGGGTGACCATCACGACGGTCTGCCCGTGGGTGTCGACCGAGCGGCGGAGGAAGCCGAGCACCTCGGCGCCCGAGGTGGAGTCGAGGTTGCCGGTGGGCTCGTCGGCGAAGACGACGTCGGGGCGGCCGACGAGGGCCCGGGCGCACGCGACGCGCTGCTGCTGCCCGCCGGACAGCTCGCCGGGGCGGTGCCCGAGCCGGTCGCGCAGGCCGACGGTGTCGACGACCTCGTCGAACCACGCGGGGTCGGGCCGGCGGCCGGCGATCGCGAGCGGCAGGACGATGTTCTCCTCGGCCGTGAGGGTCGGCACGAGGTTGAAGGCCTGGAACACGAAGCCGATGCGGTCGCGGCGCAGCTCGGTGAGGCGCCGCTCCTTGAGGGTCGTCAGGTCGACGTCTCCGAGCCAGACGTGGCCGGAGGTCACCGCGTCGAGGCCGGCGGCGCAGTGCATCAGGGTCGACTTGCCCGAGCCGGAGCGGCCCATGATCGCCGTGAACTCGCCCGCGTGCAGGTCGAGCGAGACGTCGTCGAGGGCGACGACCCGGGTGTCGCCGGAGCCGTAGACCTTGGTGAGGCCCTCGACGCGCGCGGCGGCGCGGGCGCCCGGGACGACCGGCGCGGGGGTGGGGTCGGCGACCGTCATGGGCTCACGCTAGGCGACCTCGGCGGGGTCCCGCCGTCGGGGTCCACCCGGGCGCGACCCCGGGTCGTCCCCGAGGGCGGCCTCGGGCGCCGCAGCGCCCGGAGCGCCGGCTGCGACCGCCGCCGACGGCACGCTCACCGAGTACACCTCGCGCAGCCACGGGTGGTCGTGGTCGTCGCCGTCGACCATGCCGGTGACCCAGGTGAGCTCGAGGCCACCCGGCGTGACGCGGCAGAGCGCGACGTTGTTGTCGAACCACGGCCCCTCGGTGACCGTCCACGGGTAGCGCGGGTCGGGCACCCGGCGCGAGCGCGAGGCGAGGAAGCGCATCGGGCGCACGAGCGAGCGGGTGAGCATCGACACGGCGACCCGCACCCCGCGGGGCATCGGGTTGCGCAGCGGCGAGCACACGGCCTGGACGACTCGTGAGGTGAACCCGTGCGCCTCGGCGTCCGTGACCTCGGCGAAGTACGAGTTGTGGACGTCGCCCGACAGGAAGGTCACCGTCTCCGGTGCCGGTCCGCGCCGGCCGCGCGCGAGGTCGGCGACCATCTCGACGACCTCCTCGAAGCCGGCGTTGAACGCCGCCCAGTGCTCGAGGTCGACGACGCGGCGCACGTGCTCGGCGGCGTGGGCGGCGCGGCGGCCGTACGCGCCCTGGGCGACGACCTCGTCGATGGCCTCGAAGTCGTGGAGCCCGGGCGGGAGGAGGAACGGCAGAGAGGTGCCGACGAAGATGTGCCGGTACCCGCCGCGCAGGGTGTCGTCGAGCCAGCGCATCTCGGTGGCGTCGAGCATCGAGCGCCGGTCGGGCTGCAGGTCGCGGGCCGCGCGGGAGTCGAGGACGACGAGCAGGCAGTCGCCGAGCTCCCTCGTGTGGCTCCAGCGGTAGGTCTCCGGCTCGGCGTCGGCACGGGCCGCGAGGGCGTCGAGGTCGGCGGTGAGGTCGAGCTCGTCGGGGGCTCCGCTCGCCGCGTGGGCCAGCACCCGCGCGTAGAGCTCCTCCTCGGCGAGCTCGGCCGGCGAGAGGTTGCCGAGGTGCTGGTGCACCCAGTACGACGCCAGCCCCGAGGCGATGCGCTCCTGCCACCAGGTCGTGGCCCGCATGTCGCGCCGCCACGACCACGAGGTGTTCCAGTCGTCGCGGATGTCGTGGTCGTCGAAGATCATCGAGCTCGGCACCGTCGACAGCAGCCACCGGATGACCGGCTCGTCCCACGTCAGCCGGTAGAGCTCGTCGTACTCGGCGTAGTCCTTGATCTCCTCGTGCGGCGGCTGCGAGAGGTCGCGCCGGGCCCGGATGAACTTTTCGAGCTCGGGGTGCGGCGTCGAGTCGGCGTAGACCTGGTCACCGAGCAGGACGAGGAGGTCGGGGCGGCCGGCGTCCGGGACGTCGCGCAGGGTGACCCCGAGGCTGCGCAGCGCGTCGACGCCGTGCAGGCGCACACCCTTGGCGTCGTGCGTGCCCATCGTCCGGCAGGAGCCGAAGGCGAAGTGCGGCAACCGGTCCGGGTCGAGGGTGCGGATGCGGCTGGGCGCCGCGCCGGGCTGGGGCCACACCTGCTCGGCGTCGAGCAGCACCTCGTAGGGCTCGTCGGAGCCGGGCTCGAGCCCGTCGCAGACGACGAGGGCGTAGTGCGAGCCGTGGACGCCGAAGGTCGGCACCGACCAGGAGCGCCCGGCGCGCCGGACGGTGACGGTCGTGGCGTGGGACGTGCGCACCCACACGGTGGCGGAGGTCTCGTCGACGTACCGGAGGAGCGGTCCGAGGACCAGGGGGCCGGCGGCGTCGGGCCGGGACGAGGGGTCGGGCCGACCTCCGGGGTCGGCGGGCGGCTGGCTCATCCGGCCATCCTGCCCGGCGAGGCTGGGCGTCGGCTGTGGGGGAACACCCCGGTTCGCCCCCGGTCGAGGCCGGGGACCCGGCACGCCCCGACATCCCCGAGCACCAGGGACGGATGTACCGCCGCCCTGCGTACTCGCGGCCCTGCCGCCACCCCCGGGGCCGCTCCTAGCGTCGAGGACGCCGGACCTGCCGGCCCTGACCCCCGACGGAGGAGCACCATGACCACCCGCACCGACCACACCCCCACCACCGCGCCGCCGACCCCGTCCACGGCACGCACCCCGGCCTGGCTGGTCGTCACCGGGTCGACCGCGGCCGCCCTCCTCGCCTGGTGGCCGCTCGGGACCGCGGTCGACCTCGTCGCCACGAGCGGTGGCTCGACGCACACCGTCGGCGGCGTCGCCGTCACGCTGAGCGCCGCCGTCGTCGCGCTCGCCGCGCTCGGGGTCGGTGGCATCCTGCGCCGCACCGCGCGCCGGCCCCGGCGCGCCTTCGGGTGGGTGTCGCTCGTCGTCCTCGTCCTGTCGATGGCCGGCCCGGTCCTCCAGGCGGACACGGGGACGGCGGCCGTGGCCCTCGCGACGCTCCACGTCGTCGTCGCGGCGGTCGTCGTCCCGCTCGTCGTGCGCCGGCTCCCGGTCGCCCGGTCGTGACCGCGTCGCGGACCGCCGGTCCCGTGCTCCCCGACGACGTCGCCACGTGGCGGCAGCGGCTCACCACCGGGCTCGCGGGAACGGTCGTGGAGATCGGCGCGGGGACCGGGCGGAACCTCGGCCTCCTCGACCCGTCGGTCCGCTGGGTCGGCGTCGAGCCGGACCGGCGCCGCGCGGCCCTGCTGCGGCACGCCGCCCGCGACCGGTTCCGGGACGCGACGGTCCTGCGCTGTGGCGCCGAGGCGCTGCCCCTGCCGGACGGCACGGCGGACGCGGTCCTCTCCACGTTCGCGCTCTGCTCGGTCCGCGACCAGCCCCGGGTGCTCGCCGAGGTGCGCCGCGTGCTGCGTCCCGGTGGCGGCCTCCGGCTCCTCGAGCACGTGGCCGCCCCGCGCGGCACGTGGACCCGGCTGGCCCAGCGGGCGGTCGCGCCGGTCTCGGTGCTGGTCGACCACGGCTGCCACCCGGCGCGGGACACCGGTGCGGCCCTCGCCGCGGCCGGGTTCACCGCCGACGGGCTCCACCGGTTCCGCTCCCCCGGGCCGCTCGGGACGTGGGTCGACCACGTCGCCGGCACCGCCGGGGCGGTCTGACGTGGCGCGCCGCCGGCCGGACGCTGCGAGGATGACGGCGATGCCGCCACCGGTCACGCAGCACAGCTGGCCGCGGCTGCCCCGTGGGGTGGCCGCGGTGTGGTCGAGCCTCTGGGCGCTCGGGCTGCTCGCCCCGCCCCTCGTCTCCAGCGGCGCGAGCCCGCACCCGCTGCTCGTCGTCGTCGGGCTGGTCGCCACCGGAGTGCTCTTCGTCGCGGCGACCGTCGACGCGACCGCCCGCTCCGGCACCCGGCGCACCGACCTCTGGCCGCTCGTCGTCGCCCTCCTCCTGCTCGTCGGCCTGCTCGCCCTCGACCCGGCCCTCGACTGGTCGACCCTGCCCGTCCTCGCGGCCATCGCCGTCGGGGCCACGACCCCCCTGCGCGCCACCCCGTCGCTCGTCGCCGGCCTGGCCGCCGTCGTCGTGCTCGTCGCCCGGGCCCGCGGGGCCGACTGGCCGACCGCGATCTGGGGGACCGGCGTCACCACCGCCCTCGCCGGGCTCCTCACCTGGGCCTTCGGGTGGCTGGCCGCGGTCGTCGCCGAGCTGCGCGCCACGCGCGAGGAGCTCGCGAGCACGGCCGTGGCCGCCGAGCGGCTGCGCTTCTCCCGCGACCTGCACGACCTCCTCGGGCACAGCCTGTCCGTCGTGTCGGTCAAGGCGCAGGCCGCGCGGCGCACCGTGCGCTCGGACCCGGACGCCGCCGAGCAGCACACCGACGACATCGCGACGCTGGCCCAGGAGGCGCTCACCGAGGTCCGGCGGGCGGTCCGCGGCTACCGCGGCACGACCCTCGACGACGAGCTCGTCCGGGCCGGGCAGGCGCTGCGGGCCGCGGGCATCCGCACCGAGGTCGAGCGCGCCGACGCCGGGCTGACCCCGTCCGAGGAGGAGCTGCTCGCCTGGGTGGTCCGCGAGGGCGCCACGAACGTCCTGCGCCACGCGCGGGCGGGACGGGCGGCCATCCGGACGGCGACCGGGCCCGAGGGCACGACGCTCGTCATCGAGGACGACGGGTCCGGGCCGGACGCTGACGAGGACGCCTCCGCCGCCGTCACCGGCTCCGGGCTCGCCGGGCTGCGCGAGCGGCTCACCGGGAGCGGGGGCAGCCTGCACACCGACGGCGACGCCGCCGGCTTCCGGCTCTCGGTGCGCCTGCCACCGGGCGGAGGCGCCCGGTGACCACGCTGCTCGTCGTCGAGGACCAGGTGATGCTCCGGGAGGCGCTCGCGGCCCTCCTCGACCTCGAACCGGACCTCGACGTCGTCGGGCAGGTCGGGCGCGGCGACGAGGTGCTGGCGGCGGTGGCGGAGTGCTCGCCCGACGTCGTCCTGCTCGACATCGAGCTGCCCGGGCTCTCCGGCCTCGACGTCGCCGAGCGGCTGCGGGAGGCGGCACCGGGCACGGTCGTCGTCGTCGTGACGACGTTCGGCCGGCCCGGCTACCTCCGGCGGGCCCTCGACGCCGGCGTCCGCGGCTTCGTCGTCAAGGACGGCCCGGTCGAGGGGCTGGCCGACGCCGTCCGGCGGGTGACGGCGGGCGAGCTGGTCATCGACCCCGCCCTGGCCGCCGACGCGCTCGCGGCCGGCCCGAACCTGCTGACGGCGCGCGAGCAGGACGTCCTGCGGGCCGGGGAGGGCGGCGCGACCGTCGCCGACATCGCCGGCGCCCTGCACCTGTCGGAGCAGACCGTGCGCAACTACCTGTCGGCGGCCATCGGCAAGACCGGCACGCGCAACCGGACCGAGGCCGCCGCCGAGGCCCGCGACCGCGGTTGGCTCTGACCCGACCGCCGAGCCGGCGCCGGAGCCCTCCCCCGGTCACACGGCGACGGGCGGCCCTCCCGCAGGAGGACCGCCCGTCGGCGTGTGCAGCGTGGTGCGTCAGGGGCTCAGAAGCCCATGCCGCCCATGTCGTCGCCGCCCGGCATGGCCGGAGCGGCCTTCTCGGGCTTGTCGGCGATGACCGCCTCGGTGGTGAGGAACAGCGCCGCGATGGACGCCGCGTTCTGCAGCGCCGAGCGGGTGACCTTCGCCGGGTCGATGACGCCCGCCGACACGAGGTCGACGTACTCGCCCGTGGCTGCGTTGAGGCCGTGGCCCGGCTCGAGGTTGCTGACCTTCTCGGCCACGACCCCGCCCTCGAGACCGGCGTTGACCGCGATCTGCTTGAGCGGCGCCTCGATGGCGACCTTGACGATGTTCGCACCGGTCGCCTCGTCACCCTCGAGGGTGAGGTTGGCGAACGCCTTGGCACCGGCCTGGATGAGGGCGACGCCACCACCGGCGACGATGCCCTCCTCGACGGCGGCCTTCGCGTTGCGGACGGCGTCCTCGATGCGGTGCTTGCGCTCCTTGAGCTCGACCTCGGTGGCCGCGCCCGCCTTGATGACGGCGACGCCGCCGGCGAGCTTGGCGAGGCGCTCCTGGAGCTTCTCGCGGTCGTAGTCGGAGTCCGACTTCTCGATCTCGGCGCGGATCTGGTTGACCCGACCCTGGATCGCGTCCTGGTCACCCGCACCCTCGACGACGGTGGTCTCGTCCTTGGTGACGACGACCTTGCGCGCCTTGCCGAGCAGCGACAGGTCCGCGGTGTCGAGCTTGAGGCCGACCTCCTCGGAGATGACCTGGCCGCCGGTGAGGATGGCGATGTCGCCGAGCATGGCCTTGCGACGGTCGCCGAAGCCGGGGGCCTTGACGGCGACCGACTTGAAGGTGCCGCGGATCTTGTTGACGACGAGCGTGGACAGCGCCTCGCCCTCGACGTCCTCGGAGATGATGAGCAGCGGCTTGCCGGACTGCATGACCTTCTCGAGGAGGGGCAGCAGGTCCTTGATCGAGCCGATCTTGGAGTTCGCGATGAGGACGTAGGGGTCCTCGAGCACGGCCTCCATGCGCTCGGTGTCGGTGACGAAGTAGTGGCTGATGTAGCCCTTGTCGAAGCGCATGCCCTCGGTGAGCTCGAGCTCGAGGCCGAAGGTGTTGCTCTCCTCGACGGTGATGACACCCTCCTTGCCGACCTTGTCCATGGCCTCGGCGATCATCTCGCCGATCTGGGGGTCAGCAGCGGAGATCGAGGCCGTGGCAGCGATCTGCTCCTTGGTCTCGACGTCCTTGGCGTTGTTGAGCAGCTCGTCGGAGACGGCCGCGACGGCCTTCTCGATGCCGCGCTTGAGCGCCATCGGGTTGGCACCCGCGGCGACGTTGCGCAGGCCCTCGCGGACGAGCGCCTGGGCGAGGACGGTGGCCGTCGTCGTGCCGTCGCCGGCGACGTCGTCGGTCTTCTTGGCGACCTCCTTGACGAGCTCGGCGCCGATCTTCTCGTACGGGTCGTCGAGCTCGATCTCCTTGGCGATGGAGACGCCGTCGTTGGTGATCGTGGGGGCGCCCCACTTCTTCTCGAGGACGACGTTGCGGCCCTTGGGGCCGAGCGTGACCTTGACGGCGTCGGCGAGGGTGTTCATGCCTCGCTCGAGACCGCGGCGCGCCTCCTCATCGAAAGCGATGATCTTGGCCATTCGGGTGGTTCCTCCCACGCGAATCGAAGGTGGGACCGGGCGGTGCCCGCGACGGACGGTCCGGGGCCGCGGCTCACGTCACCGTCGGCGCACCGGGCCTCACCGGACCGGTCGGTACTTGTCACTCTCGGGGTGAGAGTGCTAACGCTCATTATTGGCACTCTCGGGGGGAGAGTGCAAACGATGCCCGGCCCCCGCGGCTCAGCCGCGGCCGATCCGCAGGGTGAGGACCTGGAACGGGCGCAGCGCCAGCTCGACCCCGCCCTCATCGGCGGTCACGCCGTCGGTGTCGTCGGCCGGCCGCTCGAGGAGGTCGGTCACGGCGACCGAGGTGTGGTCGAACCCGACGTCGAGGCGGGCGGCGACCCGCGCCCCGAGCGCCTCGTAGAGCCGGACGACGACGTCGCCGGACCCGTCGTCGGCGAGCTTGACCGCCTCGACGACGACCCCGTCCCGGTCGAGCCCGACGAGCGGCTCGACCGGCGCGCCGGCCCCCCGTGCCCGGCGCAGGGGGAGGTTGAGCCGGTACCCCTCGCGGACCGCGTCGAGCACGCCGGCGCCCGGGACGAGCGCGTAGGTCATCCGGTGCCGGCCGAGGTCGGCGACCGGGTCCGGGCTCTGCGGCGCGCGCAGCAGCGAGAGCCGGACGACGGTGCTCGTGCCGCCGCCCGCGCGGTCGGCCCGCGTGACGTCGTGCCCGTAGGTCGAGTCGTTGGCCACGGCGGCGCCGAAGCCGGGCTCGCCGACGTGGACCCAGCGGTGCGCGCACACCTCGAAGCGGGCGGCGTCCCAGCTGGTGTTCGTGTGGGTGGGGCGGTGCACGTGGCCGAACTGCACCTCGCAGGCCGCCCGCTCGGTGGCGACGTCGAGGTCGAACGCGGCCTTGAGGAGGGTCTCGCGCTCCTGCCAGTCGACGTCGGTGGCGACGTCGACGCGGGCCTCGCCGACGGGGAGGGTGAGCAGCTGCTCGACCCGCGAGCGACCCATCGTCCGGACGACCCGCAGCCCGCCGTCGACGACCACGACGGAGCCGCCGTCGCCGAGCCCGTCGAGGTCGGTGACGGTGTTCCGGTAGTAGGCGTCGACGTCCCACGCGTCGAAGCGCACCGGGGTGTCCGGGTGCAGCTGGAGCCGGTTGCCGCGCGAGCCCGGGGCCAGGGCCTCGCGCCCGGAGGCGGCGTCGACGACGGAGGTGAGCAGGCCGTCGGCGTCGACCCGGGCCCGGACGAGGCCGTTGTCGAGGACCCAGCCGTCGCCGTCGGCCGTCACGGTGACGGCTGCGTCGTCGGCGGCGGGGGCGTCGGCGCCCATGGCGGGCGCGCCACCGCGGGCGTGGGGTGCGGCGTTGAAGACGACGTCGGCCTCGCCGTCGCCGGCGAGCGCGGCCTGCGCCGCGGCGATGAGCTCCTCGAGCTCGGCGGCGACCGCGGCGTACTCCTCGACGGCCTGCCGGTGCACCCACCCGATCGAGGAGCCGGGGAGGATGTCGTGGAACTGGTTGAGCAGCACCGTCTTCCACAACCGGTCGAGCCGCTCGTACGGGTACTCGGAGCCCACCCGCACCGACGCGGTCGCTGCCCAGAGCTCGGCCTCGCGGAGCAGGTGCTCGCTGCGCCGGTTGCCCTGCTTGGTCCGCGCCTGGCTCGTGTAGGTGCCCCGGTGCATCTCGAGGTAGAGCTCGCCGACCCACACCGGGGCCTCGGGGTACTCGGCCTCGGCCTGCTCGAAGAAGGTGTCGGGGCGCTCGACCTCGACCCTCGCCGACCCGTCGAGGTCGCGCAGCCGGGCCGCGCGGGCGAGCATCTCGCGGGTCGGCCCGCCGCCGCCGTCGCCCCAGCCGAAGGGCAGCATCGAGCGGTTCGCGGCGCCCTTGTCGAGGAAGTTGCGGGCCGCGTGGGCGACCTCGGCCCCGCTGACCTCCGAGCCGTAGGTGTCCGCGGACGGGAAGTGGGTGAGCACCCGGGAGCCGTCGAGGCCCTCCCACCGGAAGGTGTGGTGCGGGAACCGGTTCGTCGTGTTCCACGAGATCTTCTGGGTGAGGAACCAGCGCGACCCCGAGAGCGCGACGAGCTGCGGGAGGGCGGCCGTGTACCCGAAGGAGTCCGGCAGCCACACCTCGCGGGTCTCGATGCCGAAGGCGTCGAGGAAGAACCGCTTGCCGTGGGTCAGCTGGCGGACCAGCGCCTCTCCGCCGGGCATGTTCGTGTCGGACTCGACCCACATCCCGCCGACGGGCACGAACCGGCCCTCGCGCACCCGCTCGACGACCCGCTCCCAGACCTCCGGCCGGTGCTCGCGGACCCAGGCGAACTGCTGCGCCGAGCTCATCGCGAAGACGAGCTCGGGGTGGTCGTCCATGAGGGAGGTGACGTTGGCGCAGGTGCGGGCGACCTTGCGCACGGTCTCGCGCGTCGGCCACAGCCAGGCCGAGTCGATGTGCGCGTGGCCGACCGCCGAGACGCGGTGGGCGCTGGCCCGCGCGGGGGCCGCGAGCGCCGGGCCCAGCTCGGCGCGGGCGGCGGCAGCGGTGCCGGCGAGGTCGGCGACGTCGAGCCGGTCCATCGCCCGGTCGAGGGCGCGCAGCAGCTCCCAACGCCGGGCGTCCTCGAGGGGCAGCTCGGCGGCGAGCTGCCCGAGCACCTCGAGGTCCTGCTGCAGCTCCCACACCTCGGTCTCGAACACCGCGAGCTCGGCGCGGGCGACGCGGTAGAGGGGGTCGCGCGGCGCGGTGTCGGGGTCGCCCATCGGGGAGGGCCGGAAGTCGAAGCCCCCGCCGCCGAGGAGCAGCGGGTTCGAGGCCGCCTCGACGTGCAGGTCGACCGCCTCGCCACCGGCCGCCGCGTCGGTCACCCGCACCCACTGGGTCCGCGGGTGCAGTCCCTTGACCACCGAGCCGTCGGATCGGTACACGAGCCCCTCGGCGTGGAACCCGGTGCGCTCGGGGTCGAAGCCGAGGTCGAGGCGCAGGTCGACGACGCGGCCGGCGAACCGCTCGGGCACCGAGCCCCGCACCCGGAACCACGCGGTGCCCCACGGCGGGCCCCACAGGTCGCCGACGGCGCACGGCGCGTGGTCGGCGGCCAGCCCCTCGGCCACCGGCACCGGCTCGCCGGGGGCGTCCCAGCGCCCGAGGTCGACGGGCTCGGGGTCGGACCACACCGCGTCCTCGACGCGCTGGAGGGTGCGGGCCAGGCGGCCCTCGATGAGCTGGCGGTCGTCGTGCACGGGGTCCTCCGGGGGCGGGGGTCGGGGTGGACGGGCGGGGTCAGGACGAGAGGGCGACGAGCGTGCGGTCGTCGCGCTCGAGGAGGTGCGGGCCGTCGTGCCCGGTGACGACGACCCTGTCACCGCGCACCGGCGTGCGGCGCCCGTCGGCGCAGACGAGCTGGGTGCCGTCGGCGCCGAGGGTGTGCAGCTCGTCCCCGAGCCGCAGCAGGACGGGTGCGGCCGTCCCCGCCGAGACCGCGGTCCGTCCGGCGGCCAGCCCGCCGAGGACGTCGTCGTCCTCGGTGAGGACCCAGGTCGTCGGGGTGCCGGGCAGCTGCTCGCGCGGGTCGTGCACGTCGCTGCCACCGACCGGCACCGGCTGCCCGGCCGCGGCCCACCACGCGAGCGGGCCGCCGTGGGTCGGGTCGGCCCACGGCCCGTGCCACACCTCGGCGAGGTCGGGCGGGCCGCCGAGCGGGCCGCCCGGGTCGCGCCAGGCGCAGTCGCCGGCGACCGGGTGGTTGAGCGACAGCAGCCCGCCGGCCCCGCGGGCGTGGTCCGCCCACTCCCGGGCCGGGCGCCGGAAGTCCACCCACCCGACGTCGCCGAGGGCGTTGGCGTGGCCGTCGGCGGTCGTCACCTCCTGGCCCGGGAGCAGCCGGATGCCGTGCCGCGCCCCGACCTCCTCGAGGTGGGGGTGGTGACTGACGGTGTTGTGATCGGTGACCCAGAGGGCGTCGAGGCCCTGCGACACCGCGAGGGCCGCGAGCGCGTCGAGGGTGAGCACGCCGTCGCTGTGCACCGAGTGCGCGTGCAGGTCGGTGGCCAGCCAGCGCAGCCCCGCGGGGGCGGGCAGCCGGCGGCGCGGCGGGCGCTCGGTGGGCGGACCGGGCGGGGCCTGCGGCGGCGGCTCGACGACGACCTGCTCGACGGTGACCTCGACCTCCAGGCCCTCGGGCGGCAGGCGGTGCAGGCCGAGGACGACCTCCCAGGTGCCGGGGGGCAGGCCGCGGTCGAGGTAGCCGGGGGTCGCACCGCGCGGGGCGACCTCGAGCACGGAGCGCGCCCCGCCGGACCAGCCGCGCCAGCCGAGCGGGTCGACGAGACCGAGGTCGACGACGCCGGACGACCCGTGTGACCGGTCGTGCTCGAGCGTGACCCGCAGGCCGGGGCACCCGTCACCGACCTCGAACGGTAGCGTCGGCCACACCGAGGCCGCGCGGTCCTCGGGGGTCCACCGCCCGCGCCAGCGGCCCGGGCCGACCTCGCGCGCGGGGCTCACGGCTCGACCAGCGCCCCGTCGTCGTCGGCCCGGTAGAGCAGGACGCGCGCCGTCTGCGGGTGCAGCCGCAGCCGCGCGCCCACCTCCGGCTCGTCGTCCTCGGGCAGCACGGCGCGCACCTCGACCCCCTCTTCCCCGTCGCGACCCCCGACGGCGACCGTCACGAGCACGGTCACCCCGAGGTTCTCGACGGCGGAGACCTCGCCCTCGACCACCTCGTCGGCCGGCACGCCGTCCCCGGCGGTGGCGACGTACTCGGGCCGCACGCCCCAGACGACGCGCTCGCCGTCCCCGAGGCCGGAGTGGCCCGCGGGCAGGGGCACGGAGACCCCGCCGAGGTCGATGCGCCCGCCCCGCACGGCGCCCTCGAGCAGGTTCATCGGCGTCGCCCCGATGAAGTTCGCGACGAAGAGGCTGGCCGGCCGCTGGAACACCTCGCGCGGCGTGCCGACCTGGCGGATGCGGCCGGCCTCCATCACCGCCATCCGGTCCGACATCGCGAGCGCCTCGGCCTGGTCGTGCGTGACGAAGACGGTCGTCACCCCGAGCCGGCGCTGGAGCTGCTTGAGGAAGGTGCGCGCCTCGAGCCGCAGCCGGGCGTCGAGGTTGGACAGCGGCTCGTCGAAGAGGAAGACCTGCGGGTGGCAGGCGATGGCCCGGGCGAGCGCCACCCGCTGCTGCTGGCCGCCGGACAGCTGCGCCGGCCGGCGCTCGAGCAGCGCGCCGAGGCTCAGCGGGTCGGCGCTCTCGCGGGCCCGCTCCTCGCGCTCGCCGCGCGCCACCTTCTGGATGCGCAGGGGGTAGGCGATGTTCTCGGACACCGTCATGTGCGGGAAGAGCGCGTAGTCCTGGAAGACCATCGCGACGTCCCGCTCCCCCGGCTCGAGGGCGGTGACGTCGCGCTCGCCGATGCGCACGCGGCCCTCCGTCGCGCCCTCGAGCCCGGCGAGGGTGCGCAGCAGGGTCGTCTTGCCGCAGCCGGACGGCCCGAGCAGCGCGAAGAACTCGCCGTCGGCGATGGCGAGGTCGACCCCGTCGACGCCGCGGACGCCGTTGGGGTACTGGGTGACGAGGTCGGTGAGCTCGACGGTGGCCATCAGCCCTTGATCCCTCCCTGGAACGCGAAGCCGTAGCGGCGGTTGACGACGAGGTAGAGCAGGACCACCGGCACCGAGTACACGAGCGCGAAGGTCGAGATGAGGGCGAAGTCGGGCTGGCCGCCGGCGTCGTAGAACGTGTACATGACGACGGCCGCCGGCTGCTTCGACGGGTTGGCGAGGAGCACGTACGGGACGAGGAAGTTGCCCCACACCTGCACGAGGGCCCAGACGCCGACGGTCGCCATCCCCGGTCGGATGACCGGCAGCACGACGTGCCGCAGCACCTGGTTCGGCTTGGCGCCGAAGACGCGGGCCGACTCCTCGTAGGAGCGGGGCACGGAGTCGACGAAGTCCTTGAGCATGAACACGGCCGCCGGCAGCAGCCCGCCGGTGAGGACGAGGACCACGCCCACCTGCCGGTCGATGAGGCCGAGCTGGAAGAGCATGAGGAACAGGGGCACCATCGCCGCGGTCCCGGTGACGATGGAGGACAGCAGGAGCAGCGCGTAGAGCAGCTGGTCGCGCCCGGGCACGCGCACCCGGCTCAGCGCGTACGCCGCGAGGGCCGCGAGGGCGACGACGAGCAGCGCCGACCCGCCGGCGAGCACGAGGCTGTTGCGGATCGAGGGCCAGACCTGCGGGTTGTCGACGAGCGCGCGGAAGTTGTCGAGCGTGACGCCCGAGAGCGAGGCCCGGTACGTGGGGTTCGGCGTGAACGGGGTGAGCACGAGCCAGAGCAGCGGCAGCGCGAAGAACACGACGAGCAGGCAGGCGCCGACGTACCCGCCGACCCGGCTGAGCAGCGTGCGCACGACGGGGTTCACGTCGCCTCCGTCCGGCCGCGCAGCACCCGGAGGTAGAACACCGCGATGACGAGGTTGGCGAGGAGCAGCAGGAGGGAGATGGCCGAGCCGTAGCCGAGGTGGCCGCCGATGATCGCCTCGCGGTAGACGTAGACCGGGAGGATCTCGCTCGCCCCGTTCGGCCCGCCGCCGGTCAGCAGGTACGGCGAGAAGTCGTTGAACGTCCACAAGGTGATGAGCAGGGTGTTCGTCAGGACGTGCCGCCGCACGGTCGGCAGCACGACGTCGCGCAGCTGCTGCCAGCCGCTCGCCCCGGACATCCGGGCCACCTCGAGGTGCGAGCGCGGCACCGACGACAGCGCGGCCGTGTAGAGCAGCATCGAGAACGCCGTCCCGCGCCAGATGTTGAAGACGACGATGACCCACATCGGGTGGTCGAGGACCCACGCCTGGTCGGTCGTGCCGAGCAGCGCGTTGAGGGTGCCGCCGCGGCGGTCGAGCAGCGCCTGCCAGAGGAAGGCGACGACCGAGCCGGGGAGGATCCACGCGAGGAGGACGAGCACGGTGAGACCGGAGCGGACGACCTTCCCCGCGCCACGCAGCCGCCAGGCGAGCGCGAAGCCGAGGACGTTCTGGCCGAGGACCGCCGAGCCGCCGACGTACACCAGCGTCAGCCCGAGCGAGCGGGTGAACGCGGGGTCGCCGAGCGCCTCGGTGTAGTTGCCGAGGCCGACGAAGGTCGGGGCCTGCGCGCCGGCGCCGGTCAGCGAGTAGTCGAGCAGGCCGAGGTAGAGGGTCCAGACCGCGGGGAAGACGAGGAAGACCCCGATGACGACCAGGGCCGGCGCGACGAACCCGAGGGCCCGGGCGCGCCCCAGCCCCGCGACGTCGCGCTCAGCCGCCGGCGACGTGCTCGGCACCGACGGCCTCGGTCAGGGACTTCGCGTAGGTGGCCGCCGCCTCCTGCGGGCTCTTCCCGGAGACGACGTCGGCCGTCGCCTGCTGGATGGCGAGCGAGACCTCGTTGTAGGCCTCGTCGGACGGCCGGTAGGTGGTGATGGGCAGCACCTGCTCACTGATGAAGGACAGCAGCGGGTCGTTCTCCAGCGTCTCGGCGTTGACGTCGGCCCGGGCGGACACCCGGATCTGGGCCTCGCTGAGCTTCTCCTGCATCTCCTTCGAGGACATCAGCGCCATGAGCTCCCAGGCCTGCTGCGGGTACTTCGTCTTCGGGCTGAGCATCCAGCCGGCCCCGCCGGAGACGCTGACGAAGTCCTGGCCGCCGACGCCGGTGCCGGGCTGCTTCGCCGGGATCTTGGCCCAGCCGACGACCTCATCGCGGTTCTTCATGGAGGTGGCGCCGCAGTCCTCCTCGCTCGGGCAGATGACCGAGCGCCAGAAGTAGTCGCCCTCGGCGAGGATGCCGATCTTGTTCTGCGCGAACTCGGCGAAGGACTGGTCGCGACCGGCCTTGTCCTGCTGCATCCGGGGGTCGCCGAGGCCCTCGCCGTAGACCTGCCGGTAGAAGTCGAGGACGTCGGTGACGCCGGGGGTCGCGCCCTGCCAGGTCCCCTTGGCCTCGTCGTAGAGCGGCGCCCCGGTGCCGGCGAGCAGCGGGAGGAAGCCCTGCGCCGTCGTCGCCTCGCCCATCGGGACGCCGGCGTTAACCTGCAGCGGCGTGACGCCGTCGAGCTTCTTCAGGGCGCGGGCGGCGTCGAGGACCTCGTCCCACGACGTCGGCTGCCAGTCGGCAGGGAGCCCGGCCTTGGCGAAGAGGGTCTTGTTGACGTAGAGGACCCGGCCGTCGGTGCCGTTGGGGATGCCGTAGCGCTGGTCCTTGAAGGAGAGGTTGGCCTGGACGGCCTCGGAGATCTGGTCCCAGCCGTCCCAGTCCTTCGCGGCGTCGCCGACGACGTCGTCGAGCGGCTTGACGTACCCGGCGGCGGCGAGCTCGCCGAGCCAGATGCCGTCGGCGGCGAAGACGTCGGAGCCGCTGCCGGTGCGCAGGTTGAGCTCGAGCTTGGTCTTGTACTGCTCGTCCTCGACGCCGGCGCCGTTGAACGTGACCTTCGCGGTGACGCCCTTGGCCTTCTGCTGGGCGACGAAGGCCGGGATGACCTCGTCCTCGATCCAGGCCGCCTCGGCGGCGTTCTTGCCGCCCTTGACGTCGTTGGCGCTGACGACCAGCGTGACGTCCTTGGCGTCGGCGTTGGCGCTCGGGTCGGCGGCGTCGCCGGCCTCCTTGGCGCCGACGCAGCCGGACAGCAGGGCACTGGTGGCCAGGCCGCACAGCGCGAGCCGGGCCACGACGGACGGACGCGTCATCGGGGGTCCCCCTCCTGGACGAGGTACCGGCGCCGGGCGCCGGTGCGGGTCACGCCGCTGTGCCCGCTCGCCGACGACCCTTGCACAGAAAAGTCCGCCGATGACGTCTCCTGCGCATGTTTTTCACACCGCCGACGGGGCCGCGGACGACATCCATCGACGAATGTGTCACGTGTCGTCGCTCCCGGACCCGTCCACCGGCCGTCCAACAATCGACGAATGTGTCGATTGTTGTCGTTCGGGTGCTCAGAGCTCGGGGGTCGCGCCGCCCAGGTGCACGCGCAGCGAGGCGTCGGCCTCGGAGGCGACGGGGTCCTCGAGGTCCGCGACGAAGACGGCGACCGCCTCCCGGGCCGGGTTGCCGTCGAGCTCGTGGAGCACCTCCCGCCACGCGGCGAGGTTGGGGTGCTCGCGCTCGGTGCACGCCTCGGCGGGGGCGAGCGACTCGACCGCCGCGGCGAGGTCGCCCCGCGAGAGCGCCAGGGTGGCCGTCGAGCCGTCGTGGCCGAGGATCGTCGCGAGCACGACGGCCGGCAGCCGGTGCCGCTCCCCCGGCGCGTTGACGTGCCGGAAGTCCCACTCCGGCGAGGAGGTGGCCGGCGAGAGCCCCACCGCGTGGGCGACCGGCTCGCGCCATCCCTCGATCCGGGCCGCGAGGTGCTCCCCGATCGCCGCGAGTCCGTCCGGCGTGCTCCAGTCCAGGTCGCTCATCGCGCCATCGTGTCAGCCCACCCGCCCCGTGGGCACCGGGCGCCCCGCGCGAAGGTGAACAACGGGTGAACGGCACCCCCCACCTTGGTGAAGCCGCCGTGTCCACCCCACACTGGTGCCTCGTGGACGCAGCGACCATCATCCTCGTGCTCGTCATCGTGACGGCACTGGCCTTCGACTTCACGAACGGCTTCCACGACACGGCCAACGCGATGGCGGCCTCGATCTCCACCGGGGCCCTCGCGCCCAAGGTGGCGGTCGGCCTCTCCGCCGTCCTCAACCTCGTCGGGGCCTTCCTCTCCGTCGAGGTCGCGCTCACCGTGTCGAACGCCGTCATCAAGATCCAGGACAAGTCTGGGGCGCCACGCCCCGAGCTGCTGACCGGCGGCGGGCAGGCCCTCCTGCTCATCGTCCTCGCCGGCCTCGTCGGCGGGATCGTCTGGAACCTCGCGACCTGGCTCCTCGGCCTGCCGTCCAGCTCGTCGCACGCGCTGCTCGGCGGCCTCACCGGCGCCGGCGCCGCGGGCCTGGGCTTCGCGGGCGTCAAGTGGACCGGCGACGGCACGAAGCTCGACGGCGTCGTCGGCAAGATCCTCCTGCCCTCGCTGCTCTCGCCGGTCGTCGCGATGGCCGTCGCGTTCGTCGGCTGCTGGCTCGTGCACAAGCTGACGAACTCGGTGATGCACCGGCTCGAGGAGCGGTACTTCCGCTGGGGCCAGATCGGCAGCGCGTCGCTCGTGTCCATCGCCCACGGCACGAACGACGCCCAGAAGACGATGGGCGTCATGACCCTCGCGCTCATCGCGAGCGGCCACTGGGACCGCACCGACGCCGTGCCGATCTGGGTCAAGATCAGCGCCGCGCTGGCCATCGCCCTGGGCACGTACATCGGCGGGTGGCGGATCATCCGCACGCTCGGCAAGGGCCTGGTCGACATCACCCCGCGCCAGGGCCTGTCGAGCGACGGCGCGACGGCCGCGGTCCTCCTCGCCTCGAGCCACCTCGGCTTCGCGCTCTCGACGACCCACGTCGCCACCGGCTCGGTGCTCGGCGGCGGCCTCGGCCGTGGCACCCACGTCCGGTGGGCGACCGCCGGCCGGATGGTCGTCGCCTGGGCGCTGACCTTCCCCATCGCCGCCGGCATGGGTGCGGTCATGTGGTGGATCGGCCACACCCTCGGCGGGGTCGCGGGCGCACTGCTCGTCTTCGCCATCCTCTGTGCCGCGTCCGGGTGGATGTACCGCCGCTCGCGGCTGCAGCACGTCGGCGCGCACAACGTCACCGACGACTGGGGTGCGCCGGCCGCCGGCAGCCCCGAGCAGAGCGCCGCCCCCACCAAGACCCCGACCCGCTGACGGAGAGGACCGACACCATGAACAGCCTGACGCTCGCCCTCGAGGGGGCCGGCAAGGTCCTCGGCGCCGGCCTCGTCTTCGGCGCCGGCCTGCCCGTCGTCTACGCCCTCGCGATGCGGCTCCTGACCATCGGCGCGACCCCGGCCGACGGCGACACCGCCCCGCACTACACGCCGCTCGGGCGGGCGCTCGCCGGCCTGCTCATCCTCGTCGTCGCGGGCGGGGTGGTCCTCGGCCTCGTCCTCATCGTCGCGAGCGGCTTCGGGAAGGCCGTGAGCTTCGAGAACATCCTCCCGACCATCGTCGACAAGAAGTGAGCCACCCCATGTCCCAGCTGTCCCACTCGGTCATCGCCCACATCCGCGAGGGCTTCCCGGACGGCGTCGCCGACGCGGAGGCCGCGGCGCTCGGCGCCATCCTCCAGGAGCGGCTCGGCACCGAGGCGGCCCACGACGTCCTCCGCAAGCTCGCCGCCGAGAAGGTGCTGTCCCGCAAGGCCGTTCGCGCCCTGGTCCCCGAGGACGAGCAGCTGCGCCAGGTGTCGGCCAAGCTCGCGCTCGGTGGCTGGCCGCTCGGGGGCATCGAGGAGGAGGAGGACGAGGCGCCGCCGCGCGAGGGCTCGCCGCTGGCCCGCATCGTCAACTGGCTGCGCGAGGGGTACCCGGGCGGCGTGCCCGAGCACGACTACGTGCCGCTGCTCGCGCTGCTCGAGCGCCGGCTCACCCGCTCGGAGGTCAAGAAGGTCGCCAAGGCGCTGCGCCGGGCCGACGTCAGCCCGGCGGGGCCGTCCGACATCGCGGCGGCCATCACGTCGTACACGCACGCCGACCCGAGCGCCAAGGACCTCAAGCGGGTGCGCGACCAGCTGGCCAAGAAGGGCTGGCCGGTCGAGTTCCCCGACCCCGACCTCCCCTGACCCGCGGATCGGGTCGAGGTGAAACCCGACCTCGTCCCGGTCGGACATCACCTCGACCGGAGCGGGGGCGGACGCAGAGACGCCCGTCCGGCTTCCCTCACGGACGGGCGTCGCTGGTACGGGGGGGGGTCGCCGGCTCAGGGCTCCAGACCGAGGCGCCGGGCCGAGCGGGCGCGCTGGCGGCTGGCGCGCAGGCGTCGGAGCCGCTTGACGAGCATCGGGTCGTGGGCGAGCGCGACGGGGTTGTCGATGAGCGCGTTGAGCACCTGGTAGTAGCGGGTCGAGCTCATGTCGAAGAGCTCCTTGATGGCCGTCTCCTTCGAGCCGGCGTACTTCCACCACTGGCGCTCGAAGGCAAGGACCTCGCGGTCGCGCTCGGAGAGCTCCGGCGCGCCGACGACGGGCGTGACCTGTTCGGACGCGGCACTCACGTGTGTACTCGACCCTTCCCTGCGTGCGGCTGCGGCCCTCACTGTAGCCGCCGAATGACAGTCGTGTCATTCCGCTGACGGACCGGTCCGCGTGTCGGCTGGACATCGAGCCGAACGGACGACTCACGAGTCACACCGACCCCACGAACCCCAGCGGACCGGGCCCGGACCCGCGCGGGCTCAGGCCATCGAGTCGAGGATGGCGGCGATGTCGGCCTCGGTCGTCGCGGGGTTGACGATCGCGAAGCGCGCGAGGGTCTCGCCGTCGTGCGACGTGGGCACGACGAAGGCGAACTCGTCGGCGAGCATCCGGTCCGACCACGCCTGGTAGTCGCCCGGGCCCCACCCGAGCCGCCGGAAGACGACGACCGACAGGTCCCGCTCCCGGACCAGCTCGAGCTCGGGGCGGCGGGCCACCTCGGCCTCGGCGTAGCGCGCCACGTCGAGCGTGCGCTCGACCGCCGCCGAGTACGCGTCGGTGCCGTTGACGACGAGCGAGAACCAGAACGGCAGGCCGCGCGCCCGCCGGGTGAGGCCGACCGAGTAGTCGGTCGGGTTCCACTCCGGCGCCTCGGTGAGGACGTCGAGGTACCCGGCGCGCTGGGTGTGGGCCGCCCGGGCCAGCGCCGGTTCGCGGTAGAGCAGCGCGCAGCAGTCGAAGGGCGCGAAGAGCCACTTGTGCGGGTCGACGATGAACGAGTCGCAGTGCTCGATGCCGGCGTACAGCCCGCGCACCGACGGCGCGGCGAGCCCGGCCCCGCCGTACGCGCCGTCGACGTGGAACCAGATGCCGTGCTCGCGGCAGACCTCGGCGACCGACTCGAGGTCGTCGACGATGCCGAAGTTCGTCGTGCCGGCGGTCGCGACGACGGCGAAGAAAGTCTCCGGGCCGTTCGCCTCGAGCACCTCCCGCAGGGCGGACCCGGTGAGCCGCCCCAGCTCGTCGGCCGGCACCCCCACGAGCTCGGCATCCATCACCTCGCACGCCGACGCGATCGAGCTGTGGGCGCCCCCGGTCGCCGCGACGCGGAACGGCCGCACCCCCTCGGCGGCCCGGTGCCGCGCCGCGCCGCGGGCCGCGACGAGCGCCGACAGGTTGCCGATGGTCCCGCCCGGCACGAACGCCCCGCCGGCCTGCTCGGGCATCCCGACGAGGTCGGCGATCCAGCGCAGCGCCTGGTTCTCGGCCCACACGGCGCCCGACCCCTCGAGCCAGGACCCCGCGTAGATCGAGGACGCCCCGACGACGAGGTCGAAGACGACGGCGGCGTCCGACGGGGCGCAGGGGATGAAGGAGAGGTAGCGCGGGTGGTCGACCGACAGGCAGGCCGGGGCGAGCTCGTCGGTGAACAGGCGCATCGCCTCGCGCCCGCCGATGCCCTCGGCGGTGATCGTCGAGCCGAGCGCGGCGTCGAGGTCGTCCTGGGTGCGCACCCGGTCGAGCGGCGGCTCCATCCGGATGCGTTCCTCGGCGTACGCCGTGACGGCGGAGAGCAGCTCGGCGAGCTCCTCGTGGGCGTTGCGCTCGTACTGCGAGGTCGGCATCACGCCCGGAGTCTAGGAGGCCACGCGCCCCAGCAGCAGGCCGGTCAGGGCCGTGACGTCGTCGAGCAGCGCGTCGGGCCGCTCGGCCTCGAGGTCGGCGCGCTCGCCGGCACCCCAGGTGACCGCGACGGCGGCCATCCCGGCGGCCCGCGCGGCCCGGACGTCGACGGTCGCGTCGCCGACGTAGACGCAGGTCGCGGGGTCGACCCCGAGCCGGGCGGCCCCGTGGAGGAGGGGGTCCGGGTGCGGCTTGTGGCGCTCGGTGTCCTCGAGGCCGGCGACGACGGCGACGAGGTGGTCGATGCCGACGCCCTCGAGCGCCAGCCGCGCGGTCTCCTGCCGCTTCGAGGTGACGACGGCCGTGCGCACCCCGGCGTCGGCGAGGGCGGTGAGCAGCTCGGGGACCCCGTCGTAGCGCCGGATGAGCCGGCCGGTGTTCGCGAGGTTCCACTCGCGGTAGGTCGTGTCGAGGGCGTGCCCGTGCTCGGGGGACTCCTCGAGGAGGGCCTCGAGCAGCGGCCGGCCGATCCAGGCCCGGGCCCGGGGCTCGTCGACCTCCTCGCCGAGCACGGCCCGGAACGCGTGCTGGTACGAGGCGACGATGAGCGGGATGGTGTCCGCGAGCGTGCCGTCGAGGTCGAAGAGCACGGTGGGCCAGGGCGGCGTCGGGGTCACACGGGCCAGTCTGCCGAGCGCTCCGCCGGGGCCGCGCACCGGTCCACCGGGCTCAGCGCGTGACCGGCTCCACCCCGAGCTCGTCGAGCAGGCC
Source organism: Phycicoccus sonneratiae (assembly GCF_016887965.1). Taxonomy (GTDB): domain Bacteria; phylum Actinomycetota; class Actinomycetes; order Actinomycetales; family Dermatophilaceae; genus Phycicoccus; species Phycicoccus sonneratiae. Next base: position 28,934 of record NZ_JAFDVD010000022.1, on the reverse strand, counting down.
GAGGACGCGCGCGCGGATCTCGTCGCGCACCCCGCGCACCATCTCCAGGCCCTGGCCGGCCGGGTCGTCGAGCTCCCAGTCCTCGTAGCGCTTCCCCGGGAAGATCGGGCAGGTGTCGCCGCAGCCCATCGTCACGACGACGTCGGACGCCCTCACGGCGTCGGTCGTCAGCAGCTTCGGGCGCTCAGCGGAGATGTCGATGCCCTCCTCGCGCATCGCCTCGGCGGCGACGGGGTTGACCGACTCCCCCGGCGCGCTGCCGGCCGAGCGCACCTCGACGGCCCCGGCGGACAGGTGGTGCAGGTAGGCCGCGGCCATCTGCGAGCGGCCGGCGTTGTGGACGCAGACGAAGAGGACCGAGGGGCGGTCAGGACGGTCGGGCACGGGGGAACCCCTTCCGGAGGGCGAGCGAGACGTAGACGAGGGCCACGAGGACGGGGACCTCGATGAGCGGGCCGACGACACCGGCGAGCGCCTGGCCCGAGGTGGCGCCGAAGGTGGCGATGGCGACGGCGATGGCGAGCTCGAAGTTGTTGCCGGCGGCGGTGAACGCCAGCGTGGTCGTGCGCTCGTAGGTCATGCCGAGGGCCCGGCCGAGCACGTAGCCCCCGCCCCACATCAGGGCGAAGTAGGCGAGCAGCGGCAGGGCGATGCGGGCGACGTCGAGCGGCCGGCTGGTGATCTGGTCCCCCTGGAGGGCGAAGAGCACGACGATGGTGAACAGCAGTCCGTACAGCGCCCACGGGCCGACCCGGGGAAGGAACGAGCGTTCGTAGGCGGCTCTGCCCCAGCGTTTCTCACCGATGCGACGCGAGAGGTAACCGGCCAGCAGGGGTACGCCGAGGAAGACGAGGACGGATCCCGCGATGTCCCACGCGGACACGTCGAGGGCCGCCTGCTCGAGACCCAGCCAGCCGGGCAGGACCGAGAGGTAGAACCACCCGAGACCGGCGAAGGCCACGACCTGGAAGATCGAGTTGAGGGCGACGAGCACCGCCGCGGCCTCGCGGTCGCCGCACGCGAGGTCGTTCCAGATGACGACCATCGCGATGCAGCGCGCCAGCCCGACGACGATGAGCCCGGTGCGGTACTCGGGGAGGTCGGGCAGGAGCAGCCAGGCGAGCGCGAACATCAGCGCCGGCCCGAGCACCCAGTTGAGGGCGAGGCTGGCGAGGAGCATCCGCCGGTCGCGCGTCACGGTGTCGAGCCGGTCGTAGCGGACCTTGGCGAGCACCGGGTACATCATCACGAGCAGGCCGAGGGCGATCGGCAGCGAGACGCCGTCGACCTCCACCGCCGAGAGCGCGGACCCGAGCCCCGGCACGAGCCGGCCGAGGACCAGCCCGGCGACCATCGCCACCCCGATCCAGGCGGGCAGCCACCGGTCGAGCGTCGAGAGCCGGGCGGCCACCGCCTCTGGGGCGGGGGCCGGGGCGTCGGGTCGGGCGCTCACGGGCAGCAGGCCCCCTCGGCGGCGCGCTCGGCGTGGCCGGCGTCCGGCGTGCAGCACGCGCCGTCACCGGAGAGGCCCACGGGCCGGTCGAAGGCGTCGCGCGGGTTCGTGGGGTCCTCGTCCTTGACGGTGTAGACCTCCCACGGCGCGCCGGCGGGGTCGTGGACCCAGACCTTGTCCTGGAGGGCGTAGCAGCAGGTCGTGTCGTTCTCGTCGAACGCCGCCAGCCCGGCCTCGGTGAAGCGGGCCCGCGCGGCCTCCACGTCGTCGGTGGAGGCGACCTCGACGCCGAGGTGATTCAGCGCGCCCGCGGTCCCGGACCCCCGGACGTCCTCACCGGTCTCGACGAGGACGAGCTTGAGCGGCGGCTCGGCGACGGCGAAGTTCGCGTACCCCGGGCGGCGCTTGTGCGGCTCGACGCCGAACATCGCGGTGTAGAACGCGACGGAGGCCTCGAGGTCGCTGACGTTGAGCGCGAGCTGGACGCGACCGGTCGAGGGGGTGGACGAGGACATGGGCACCTCCGGGAGGAGACTGGTGCATCGACGGTCGTCGATGGCTGACGGCGTCCACTGTGGACCATGACATCGATGTGTGTCAATATAGAGGTCCGTCGATCCCCAGGAGTCACCGTGCCGGTCCGCGAGCTGCCCCTCGCCCCCGCGTCCACCACCTCGTGCTGCGGCATCGGCGTCGACGGCGGGCTGACCCGCGAGGACGCCGAGCGCAGCGCCGCCCTCCTCAAGGCGGTCGCCGACCCCGTGCGCCTCCGGCTGCTCAGCGCGATCCGCGCCACCGACGCCGGCGAGGCGTGCGTGTGCGACCTCACCGACCTCGTGGGGCTGGCCCAGCCGACCGTCTCGCACCACCTCAAGGTCCTCACCGAGGCCGGCCTGCTCGAGCGCGAGCGCCGGGGCACGTGGGCGTGGTTCCGCCTGGTGCCGTCGCGCCTGGCCGACGTCCGGGGCATCTTCGACTGACTCGCCCGGCATAGGGTGGGAGGGATGTCGACCCCGCCCGCCCCGACCCCCGCGAAGCCGCTCCACGAGCTCGTCCACCCGAGCTGGGCGCGCGCCCTGGCCCCGGTCGAGCCGGCCGTCGCCCGCCTCGGCGAGTTCCTGCGGGCCGAGGTCGCGGCCGGCCGCGGCTACCTGCCCGGCGGCCCGCACGTCCTGCGGGCCTTCCAGCAGCCGCTCGACGCCGTCCGCGTGCTCGTCGTCGGCCAGGACCCGTACCCGACGCCCGGCCACGCGATGGGCCTGTCGTTCTCGGTCGCCCCCGACGTGCGTCCCGTCCCGCGCAGCCTCGTGAACGTCTACACCGAGCTCGAGGCCGACCTCGGCCTCCCGCGCCCGGAGAGCGGCGACCTCACGCCGTGGGCCGACCAGGGCGTCCTGCTGCTCAACCGGGTCCTCACGGTCACCCCGGGGAAGCCGGCCAGCCACCGCGGCCGCGGCTGGGAGGAGGTCACCGCGCGGGCCATCGAGGCCCTCGTCGAGCGCGGCGGACCGCTCGTGGCGATCCTCTGGGGTCGCGACGCCCGTTCTCTCGCACCGCACCTGCCCGGCATCCCGTGCATCGAGTCGGCGCACCCCAGCCCCCTCTCCGCCCACAACGGCTTCTTCGGCTCGCGGCCGTTCTCGCGCGCCAACGCCCTGCTCACCGAGGCCGGGGCCGACCCGGTCGACTGGAGGCTCCCGTGACGACACCGGCCGCCCGACCGGTCTGGACCCGCTACGTCGCGATCGGCGACTCGTTCACGGAGGGGATGTCCGACCCCGACCCCGAGCGCGCCGACGTCTTCGTCGGGTGGGCCGACCGGCTCGCCCGACAGCTCGACGTCGTCGCCGAGGCCGAGCACCTGCCGTTCGGCTACGCCAACCTCGCCGTCCGCGGCCGGACCCTCGCCGACGTCGTGGGCCCGCAGCTCGACGCGGCCCTGACGATGACCCCCGACCTCGTCTCGATGGTCGGGGGCGGCAACGACCTGCTCCGCCCGAGCGTCGACCTCGACGGGCTGGCCACGCGCATCGAGGAGGCCGTGGTCCGCCTGCGCTCGGCCGGCGCCGACGTGCTCCTCGCCACGCCCACCGACACCCGCGACGCCGGCCTGTTCCGCGCCCTGCGTGGGCGGCACGCGGTGCACACCGCCAACATCTTCACGATCGCCCAGCGCCACGACTGCCACGTCCTCAACCTCTGGGGGATGACGGCCCTGCGCGACTGGCGGATGTGGGCCGAGGACCGCATCCACCTGACGACCGAGGGGCACCAGCGGGTCGCGATGGCCGCGCTCGCCGCCCTCGGCCACGACACCGACGTCACGCAGTGGTCGACGCCCCTGCCGCCCGCCGACCGGGCGACCCGCGCCGAGCAGCTGCGCGGGCACGCCGAGTGGGTCCGCACCCACGCGGCGCCCTGGGTCGAGCGCCGGGTGCGCGGCACGTCGTCCGGTGACCACCGCGACCCCAAGCGCCCGTCGCTCCAGCACTTCCGCGACCCCCACGACGAGCCCGACCACCAGCAGCTGCCCGACCTCTGACCCGCCGGCGGGCCGCCCGCGCTTTTGTTGGACGTCCTAGCACCTCGGTACCCTCGACGGCATGCCAGCGACGAGGCTCATGCCGACCGAGGAGGGTCAGGACCTCATCGACCTCACCCGCGAGCTCTGCGCCAAGGAGCTGCGGCCCCGGGTCGACGACGCCGAGCGGGCCGCCGCCACCGGTGAGGCCTTCCCCACCGAGGTGTTCCGCACGCTCGGGGCGGCCGGCCTGCTCTCCCTCCCCCACCCGGAGGAGCACGGCGGGTACGGCCAGCCCTACGAGGTCTACCTCCAGGTCGTCGAGGAGATCGCCTCGGCGTGGATGAGCGTCGCCGTCGGGGTGTCGGTGCACTCGCTGACCGCGTTCCCGGTGACGACCTTCGGCACCGACGAGCAGCGCGCGGCCCTCCTGCCCGGGATGCTGTCCGGCGACCAGCTGGGCGCCTACTGCCTCTCGGAACCGTTGGCGGGCAGCGACATCGCCTCGATGACGACTCGCGCGACCCGCGACGGCGACGACTACGTCGTCAAGGGCCGGAAGGCGTGGATCAGCCACGCCGGCCACGCCGACTACTACACGACCTTCGCCCGCACCTCCGACGACGGCGGGCGCGGGCTGTCCTGCCTCGTCGTCCCCGCCGACGCCGACGGCCTGTCCTTCGGCACGCCGGAGAAGAAGATGGGGCTGCACTGCGACACCGTCCGCGAGGTGATGTTCGACGACGTCCGGGTGCCGGCCGACCGCCGCATCGGCGACGAGGGCCAGGGGATGTCCATCGCCCTCGCCGCGCTCGACGCCGGCCGGCTCGGCATCGCCGCGGCGAGCACCGGGCTCGCCCAGGGCGCCCTCGACCTCGCCGCCTCCTATGCCAGGGAGCGCCGGCAGTTCGGCCGGGCGATCGGCGAGTTCCAGGGGCTGTCGTTCCTGCTCGCCGACCTCGAGGCGGCGGTCACCAGCGCCCGGGCCACCTACCTGCACGCCGCGCGCCTCAAGGACGCGGGCCGGCCGTTCAGCAAGGAGGCCGCGGTCGCCAAGCTCGTCGCCACCGACGCCGCGATGCGGGTGACCACCGACGCCGTCCAGGTGCTCGGCGGGGCCGGCTACACCCAGGACTTCCCGGCCGAGCGGTTCATGCGCGAGGCCAAGGTCACCCAGATCTTCGAGGGCACCAACCAGATCCAGCGCCTCGTCATCGGCCGGCACGTCCTGCGCTGACCGGCCCGCACCCGGAACCTCGCCCGGCCCCGGCACGTCCGACGGGCACCCCCTGCGGAAGGACCATCGTGCGCACCCGCCTCACCGTCACCACCGCCCTCGTCGCCCTCGCCCTCGCGGGGTGCGGCATCACGACCGCCGGCTCCGGCGGGGGCGAGAGCCCCTCCGACCAGCCGAGCACCGTGCCGACCAGCCCCTCCCCCTCGGGCACCGCGTTCCCCTCGACCCCGCCGGGCACGCCCCCGCCGGTCGATGACGCCATCCCGCCGGGGCTCGCGGACCGGCCTGCCGTCAAGGCCGCGCTCGAGGACGCGGCCGGCCGGGCGGGCATCGTCCCCGAGACCGTCGAGGTCGCCGGCTACAGCCACGTGACCTGGGCCGACGGCTCGCTCGGCTGCCCCCAGAAGGGCATGGCGTACACCCAGATGACGGTGGAGGGCGAGCTGCTGCGGATCAGCGCCGGCCAGCGGGTGATGGAGTACCACGCCCGGCTCGGCGGCCCGTTCACCTACTGCGCGAACCCGAGCGGCGGCTCCACGGTCGACGGCGGCTGAGCCGGCCGGGCCCCGGACACGGGCGGACCGGGCCATCTCATACGTGGCCCGGTCCGGGACCACGGTAGGCAGAGGCACCCCCACGCGGACGAATCGACACGCGGCCGTGTGACGAACGTCGAACGAACTCCCGGTGCCGCGCTCAGTCGTCGGTGTCGCGGGAGATGCCCGGCAGCAGCGTCTCGCCCCGGCGCAGCGCGTCGAGGGCCTCGGGGTGGGCGGCCTCGACGTACCCGAGGCCCTTGCGCCGGTACCGGACGAGCTGCACCGCCCCGAGACCCCAGAAGAGGAACTGCACCGACATCGCCAGCCGGAAGTCCTCGAGCGTGTAGTCCTCGGGGCCACCGGGGGCCAGCCGGTCGAGGACGACGCCGATGAGGGCGATGGCCAGCAGCGACGCCGTGAAGCCCCCGATGTTGACGACCCCGGTCGCCCGGCCGAGCCGCGAGGAGGGGTGGAAGGTGCGGGCGAGGTCGAAGCCGACCATCGAGCCCGGGCCGCCGACGGCGGTGACCACCCCGAGCACGAAGAGCAGCCAGGCCGGCGCCGGGCCGGGCCACAGGAGCACGACCGCCCAGGTCGTCGCGATCGCCGCGACGATGCCGAGGACGAGCTGGGAGCGCCGGTACGGCAGCCGGGCGGTGAGGGCGGCGACGACCGGGCCGGCCGCCATCGCCGTGAAGGTCATGACGACGAGGACGAGCGAGGCGGTGCGCGGCGCGAGGCCCTCCGCGACCAGGAACGGGTAGCCCCAGAGCATCGTGAAGACGGTCGCACCGAACTGCGAGGTGAAGTGCACCCACAGGCCGAGCCGCGTCCCCGGGTTGCCCCACACCTCGGCGAGCGTCCGGGCCAGGGCCCGCACCTTGATCCGCTCGACCGCCTCGCCCCGGTACGGCGAGTCCTTGACGACGAGGACGAGGGCCACCGAGAGCACGAGGCCGACCCCACCGGCCGTCGCGAAAGAGCGCGTCCACCCGAAGGTCGCGAGCGCGGCGGCGAGCGGGGTCGCCGCCGCGACCGCGCCGAGCTGGCCGATCATCCCCGTCAGCTGGGTGATGAACGGCGCCTGCTTGACCCGGAACCACACGGCGACGAGGCGCAGGAGCGAGGTGAAGACCATGGCGTCCCCGGCGCCGAGCATGACGCGGGCCGCGACCCCGACGGGGAAGGAGCCGGCGACCGCGAACCACAGCTGGCCGGCGGACATGAGGAGCAGCCCGGTGAGCATGAGCCTCTTCGAGCCGAACCGGTCGAGGAGCACCCCGACGGGGATCTGCATCGCGGCGTACACGGTGAGCTGGACGACGGTGAAGGTCGAGAGCTGCGCGGCGGAGATGTGGAACCGCTCGGCCGCGAGCAGCCCGGCGACCCCGAGGGAGGTGCGGTGGAAGACGGCGAGGACGTAGACCGACAGCCCGACCGACCAGATGGCCCACGCCCGCCGCTTCCCGATCGTGTGCACCTGGCGGAGCACGGGGCGGGTCACGACGGTGATTCTAGGAGCGCGTGCGGGGTCGGGGTGCAGCCGCCCGCGAGCCGGGTCGCGCCGGTCGAGCCCCCTGCAGGCGGCTCGTCCGGCGGAGGCCGGCTCGGCCGCCGTCAGGCGAGGGCGGCGTCCATCGACTCCTCGAGGACGTCCATCGCCTCGTGGAGCAGGTCGTCGCCGACCGAGAGCGGCGGCAGGAAGCGGAAGACGTTGCCGTAGGTGCCGCAGGTGAGGGTGACGACCCCGCGGTCGTGGCAGCCCTTGTTGACGGCGGCGGCGAGCGCGGCCGCCGGCTCCTTCGTCGCGGGGTCGGTGACGAGCTCCATGGCCACCATCGCGCCGCGGCCGCGGACCTCGCCGATCTCGGGGTGCTTCTCGGCGAGGCTCCCGAGCCGGTCGCCGAGGATCTTGCCGATGCCGCGTGCCCGGCCGGCGAGGTCGTCGGCCTCCATCGACTCGATGCTCGCGAGCGCCGCGGCGCAGGCCACCGGGTTGCCGCCGTAGGTGCCGCCGAGGCCGCCGCCGTGGACGGCGTCCATGAGGTCGGCGCGGCCGGTGACCGCGGCGAGCGGCATCCCGCCGGCGATGCCCTTGGCCGTGGTGATGAGGTCGGGGACGACGCCCTCGTGGTCGCTGGCGAACCAGTCGCCGGTGCGGCAGAACCCGGACTGCACCTCGTCGGCGACGAAGACGATGCCGTGCTCGCGGCAGTACTCGGCGAGGCCCGGCAGGAAGCCCTCCGGCGGGACGATGAAGCCGCCCTCGCCCTGGATCGGCTCGATGACGACGGCAGCAGTGTTCTCCTCGCCGACCTGCGCGTGGATCAAGTCGGTCACCGTGCGCAGCGCCTCCTCGGCGCAGCGCTCCGGGCCGCCGGCCCAGCGGTACGGGTAGGCCATCGGCACCCGGTAGACCTCGGGGGCGAACGGCCCGAACCGGTGCTTGTAGGGCATGTTCTTCGCGGTCATGCCCATCGTGAGGTTGGTGCGGCCGTGGTAGCCGTGCTCGAAGACGACGACCGCCTGCCGGCCGGTGGCGTGCCGGGCGATCTTCACGGCGTTCTCGACGGCCTCGGCGCCGGAGTTGAACAGCGCCGAGCGCTTCTCGTGGTCGCCGGGCGTCAGCGCGTTGAGCTTCTCGCAGACCCCGAGGTACGGCTCGTACGGCGTCACCATGAAGCAGGTGTGCGTGAACCGGGCGATCTGCTCGGTGACGGCGTCGACGACCCGCTGGTTGCCGTTGCCGACGGTCGTCACGGCGATGCCGGAGCCGAGGTCGATCAGCTGGTTGCCGTCGACGTCGCGGATGATGCCGCCCGCGCCGTCGGTGACGTAGACCGGCAGGCCGGTGCCGACGCCCGCGGCGACCGCCGCCGTCTTGCGGGACTGGAGCTCCCGGGAGCGCGGGCCGGGGATGGCGGTGGTGAGGATCCGCTGCTGCTCGATCATGCGGGCATCCTATCCGTGGCTCGAGAACCCCGGAACCCACGGATTCCGTGGCCCTTGAGCGGGTCGCGGCGGGCGCGGGACGCCCTGCCGGGGGCCGTGTGGCGGGTGGCCGTGCGGGGTAGACCACCGGGTGTCGCACCCGTCGAAGGAGGCACCCGTGCCCGCACGCAAGGACCCCGGACCCTCGGTCAAGGACCCCGAGCTCTACGAGAGGCTCCGGGACGAGGGCAACAGCAAGGAGAAGTCGGCCCGCATCGCCAACGCGGCCGCGAACACCTCGCGCTCGAGCGTTGGGAGCAAGGGCGGCTCCTCCCCCGCGTACGAGGACTGGACGACGAAGGAGCTGCGGGAGCGCGCGCGCGAGCTCGAGGTCAAGGGCCGTTCGTCGATGTCGAAGGCCGAGCTCGTGGAGGCCCTGCGGAACCACTGAGCCCGGCCGCACCCGCGCTGACCTGCGCGGACACCACCGCCCCGGAACGAGGTGGCGGCCGGGAGCTGCGTGCAGGGGGTTCGCAGCTCCCGGCCGCCGGCTCGGGGTCGACCGACCGCCCGTGGGGGCCGGTGGACCCGAGTACTGTACCTGACGTCGGCCCGTGCTCGGGCCGCACGGGAGGTCGGTATCGGCGAGGACGGGAGGCGCGGTGAGGCTCCTGCTCGTCGAGGACGAACGCCCCCTCGCCGCGGCGCTCGACGACGCGCTGCACGAGGCGGGCTGGGTCGTCGACCACTGCGCCGACGGCCGTGAGGGCCTGCGGATGGGCGTCGCCGGCCAGTACGACGTCGTCGTCCTCGACATCATGCTCCCGGGGCTCAACGGCTACGACGTCCTCAAGCACCTGCGCGAGCACAAGGTGTGGACCCCCGTCCTCATGCTCACCGCCAAGGACGGCGAGTTCGACCAGACCGACGCCTTCGAGCTCGGCGCCGACGACTACGTCACCAAGCCGTTCAGCACCCCGGTGCTGCTCGCCCGCCTCCAGGCCCTCGCCCGGCGGGGCGCCCCCGAGCGTCCGGTCGCCCTCACCGCCGGCCCGCTGAGCCTGGACCCCACGACCCGGCGGGTCACCCGCGAGGGCCGCGAGATCCAGCTGACCGCCCGCGAGTACGCCCTCCTGCACCACCTCATGCGCAAGGCCGGCCTCGTCCAGAGCAAGGCCGAGATCCTCGAGAACGTCTGGGACTCCGACTACCCCGGTGCCGACAACGTCGTCGAGGTCTACATCGGCTACCTGCGCCGCAAGATCGACGCACCCTTCGACGTCAAGGTCATCGAGACCGTCCGCGGCCTCGGCTACCGGCTCAACCCGCTGGAGGACCCGCCGGGAGCCTGACGGCGAAGCGGCACCAGCCCTCCGGGCTCTCCGTCGCCTCGACGCTGCCGTCGTGGGCGGCCACCACCTCCGCGACGATCGCCAGCCCGAGCCCGGTGCCGCCGGTCCCCCGGGTCCGTGAGTCGTCGAGCCGCACGAACCGCCCGAAGACGCGCTCGCGGTCCTCGGGGTCGATGGGCGGCCCGTCGTTGTCGACCGTGAGCACGGCCTCCTCCCCGTCGTGCGCGAGCCGCACCCGCACCGTCGCGTGCATGTGCCGCTCGGCGTTCTCGAGCAGGTTGCGCACGACCCGGCCGAGCCGCGCCTGGTCGCCGTCGAGGCGCACCGGCTCGACGGCCACCGAGACCGGCATCCCCCGGGCGCGCAGCGCGCCGGTCTCGCCGAGGACCACGTCGTCGAGGTCGACCTCGGTGCGGTGCAGCACCATCGCGTGCTCGTCGGCCGAGGCGAGGGTGAGCAGGTCCTCGACGAGGACGGCGAGCCGGTCGACCTCGGCGGAGGCGCGGGCCGACACCGTCGCCCGCTCGGCGGCCGGCCGCTCCTCGGCGAGCCGGTCGAGGAGCACGCGGATGGTTGCCAGCGGGCTGCGCAGCTCGTGGCCGGCGTCGGCGACGAAGGCGCGGCGCGAGGCGTCGGCGCGCTCCATCCGGTGCAGCAGGTGGTTCATCGTCTCGGCGAGGCGGGTCAGCTCGTCCCGGCCGGCGGGGATCTCGAGGGCCGGAGCCGCACCGCGCGCCGGCCCGGCCGCGGCGATGGCCTCGACCTGGTCACGCATCCGCTCGACGGGTCGCAGCGCCTGGCCGACGGCGAAGGTCGTCACCGACCCGAGGAGGGCGATGAGGCCGACCGCCCCGATGAACGCGAACTCGGTGGACTGGCCGAGGGCGGTCGTCTCGACGCGGGTCGGGACGCCGACGAGGACGGTGTAGTGGTCGCCCTCCGGGGTGACGCCGTCGGTGGCGGCGACGATCCACTTCCCCTCGGGCTGTCCCGCGACGTCGTCGACCTCCCCGAGGCGCACCTCTCCGCCCTCGAGGCTCGGCCGGGCCAGCGGGCTCTCGGGCGCACCACCGGTCGCGGCCACGACGTCGCCGGTGCGCGGGTCGACGACCTGGACGATCCGGTTGCCGTCGATGACGGCGTGGGTGGCGATGAGGTCGCCGACCCCGTGGACCCCGAGGTCGGCGCGCAGCTCGATGGCCTCGGCCTCGGCGACGTCGCGGGCCGAGGCCTCGAGGACCTGCCCGAGGGCGAGGTAGACGATGCCCGCGAGCGCGGCGCTGACGAGCAGGACGACCGGCATGGTCAGGGCGAGGATGCGGCTCCTCAGGCCCAGCCGGATGCGCATGCGGCGAGTCTAGGCGTGCCGCCCGCGCCCCCGCCCCGACCGGCGGCCGGGGTCAGTCGACCGAGGCCGTCTTCCAGCCGGTCTGCCACGCGACCTCGCCGATCGTGTCGCACCCGCCGCCCTGGCAGACACCGAAGCGGAACTGGACGGTCTTGTACTCGTAGAAGTTCTTGTTCTTCACGCCCCAGCGGTACCGCTCGGTGGGATTCCACCGGATGAGGCCCTGGCGCGACCCGTCGGTGAGCTTCCACTGGACGGCGACCCGGTCGCCCGGGTTGTAGGAGAAGAGGTAGAAGTAGTCGCCGTCCTTGCGGAAGCAGGCCTCGCCGGCCGGCCCTCCGTCGGCGGTGACGTTGCACAGGTGGCTGCCGATGCCGGTGGCGCTGTTGACCTCGAGCGTGGCGGCGAAGGCCTGCGGCGTGAGCGCGGCCGTGACGAGCAGTGTCGCGGTCGTCGCGACGGCGGTGCGCATGGAACGCATGGTGGATCCCCCTCGGTGGTGTGTGTCGAGCCGCCGCGATGTCCCCCCGCGACGGGCTCCGTCCGGCCACCGTACCCCCGCCCCCGCCGAGAGGGAAGGATCGGGACATGACCACCACCGCGCCCCGGTCCGTCGTCCTGTCCTCCGGCCGGCTCCGCCTCGAGGTCCTCACGTCCGGGGCGTCGGTGCGCCGCCTCGTCGTCGAGGACCCGGTCGACGGCCCGGTCGACGTCGTCCTCGGGCACGCCGACCCCCGCACCTACGTCGGCGGTGGGGGGTACCTCGGCGCGACGATCGGCCGGTTCACGAACCGGCTCGACCGGGGCCGGGCGGTCGTCGACGGGACGGTGGTGCGGGTTCCTCCCAACGACGGCGGCAACGCCCTGCACGGCGGCCCCGTGGGCTTCGACGCGCGCGAGTGGACCCTCCTCGACGCCGACGGGTCCCACGCGACCCTCTCCCTGACCAGCCCGGACGGCGACCAGGGCCTGCCCGGGACGGTCGAGGCCCGGGTCGGGTACGCCGTCGACGGCGACGAGGTGACCATCACCCACCGGGCGACCACCGACCGCCCCACGTACCTCGGCCTGACGAACCACGCCTACCTCAACCTCGAGGGCGAGGGGTCGGGCGACGTCCTCGACCACCGGCTCGAGGTGGCCGCGTCGGCGTGGACGCCGGTGCGTGCCGACCTCGTGCCGACCGGCGAGGTGGCGGCGGTCGACGGCACGCCCTTCGACCTGAGGCGGTCGCGCCGGCTGGGCGACGTGCTCGCGGAACCGTCGGAGCAGCTCGCGCACGGTGGCGGGCTCGACCACAACCTCGTCCTCGACGGGAGCGGGATGCGCTGTGCCGCAACCCTCGTCGCGCCGTCCGGCCGGTGGCTCGAGGTGCACACCGACCGTCCCGCCCTGCAGGTCTACACCGGCGCCCACTTCGACGGCAGCATCTCCGGCCTCTCCGGTCGGACCTACCGGCGGTGCGCGGGCGTGGCCCTCGAGACCCAGGGGTACCCGGACGCCCCGAACCACGCCGGCTTCCCGGACGCGGTCCTGCGGCCGGGACAGGTCTTCTCGTCGGTCACGCGCTGGCGCCTCGGCCGGCACTGACCCGCCCGACCGGCCGGGCCGTCAGGGGAAGACGGTGCGCACGGCCGCCATGTCGTCGGCCCCGTGGCCCTGCCGGGACGCCTCGGCGAAGAGGCCGCGCACGGCCTCGAGCAGCTCCGTGGGGACCCCGGTGGTCCGCGCCGCGTCGACCATCAGCCCGACGTCCTTGACGACGCCGTCGACGGCGAACGAGGGCGCCAAGTCGCCGTCGAGCATCATCGACCCCTTGAGCCGGGCGTAGGGGACGGAGACCGGGCCGCCCTCGATGGCCTCGAGGAAGAGCGCGGGGTCGACGCCGAGCGCCCCGGCGAGGGCGAGCGACTGCGCCGTCCCGGCGGTGAGCAGCGCGACCCAGGCGTTGCAGGCGAGCTTGAGGGCGCTGGCGGCACCGACCTCGTCGCCGGCGACGACCGTGCGCGACCCGACTGCATCCAGCACGGGAGCGGCCTTCTCCCGCAACGCTTCCGGGCCAGACAGGAGCACGACGAGCGTCCCGTCCTCGGCCGGCTTGCGGGTGCCGAGGACGGGGGCGTCGAGCAGCTGCGCGCCGCCGACCTCCTGCACCCGGCGGATGCCCTCGACGCCGACCGTCGCGCACTGCAGCCAGACCGCGTCCGGGCCCATCGCCGCCACGGCCTCGGTACCGACGGCCACGACCGCGTCGGTGTCGAACAGCACGGTGAGGACGACGTCGGCGCCCTCCACGGCCGCGGCCACGTCCGGAGCCACCGTGGCCCCGTCGTCGGCGAGCGGCTCGGCGCGCCCGGCGGTGCGGTTCCAAACCCGCACCTCGTGACCGGCCCGCAGCAGCGAGCGGGCCATCCCGGCCCCCATCGTCCCCGTCCCCAGCACCGCGACCCGCACGGTCTCCTCCTCGGCTCGACCGGGACCCGCCGGACGACGGGCCCCGGTCCACGATGCCACCCGGTGCGCGCGGCGGGCGGCGCGGCGTCAGCCGAGCAGCGCGGCCATCCGCCGGGCGACGAGGTCGGTCGCGCGCCGGGGGCTGAGCCGGGCGAGCCGGTCGAGCATCCGGGCGTCCTTGCCGATGACGACCCGGAACGCGCCGGAGGCCATCCCGTCGACGACCTGCCGGGCGGCGTCCTCGGCGCTCGTGACCGACGGCGCCCCCTTCTGCGCGGCCGCGCGGTCGCCTCCGGGGACCTCGACGCCGCTGTTCTCGGTGATGTGCGTCGCGACCCCGCCGGGGTGGACGACGGTGACGGACACCGGGGTCCCGCGCAGCTCCGCGTAGAGCCCCTCGGTGAGGAGCATGACGGCGGCCTTGCTCGCGCCGTAGACGGTCTGGCCCGGGACCGGCACGAAGGCCCCCATGCTCGAGACGTTGACGAGCGCGGCCTCGGGACGGGTCAGCAGGTGCGGGAGGAAGGCCCGCGTCGTGTGCACGACGCCCCAGAAGTTGACGGCCATGACCTTCTCGATGTCGGTCGCCGCCAGGTCGGTGAAGGGCACGAAGCGCTGGATGACGCCGGCGACGTTGAGCAGGCCGTCGACCGAGCCGTGGGCGGTGAGGACCTCGTCGGACACGGTGTCGACGCGAGCGACGTCGGACACGTCGACGACGTGGCTGGTGAGGCGGTCGGCGGGGACGTCGGCGAGGCGGACCGTCCCGGCCAGGCCCTCCTCCCGCAGGTCGAGCGCGGCCACCCGGGCCCCTCGACGCAGCAGCTCGAGCACGACCGCGCGACCGATGCCGTCCCCGCCCCCGGTGACCACGAACACGTTGCCGCCCAGTCGCATCGACGTCCTCCTGCCGGTCGGGGCGGGTCGTTCCCGCCCGGTGACGGCGCACCGGACGACGCTGGCCGCTGCGCCTGCTCGCAGCATCCCGCCGCGACCGCCGACCACGCAAGGAGCCTCGTCACACGTCCGGACCGGGGGGGGGGGGGGGGGCGCCCCCCCCCCCCCCCCCCCCCCCCGTCCCCCGACGAGGCAGGGCGGTCGGGGGTCCGGCCTCAGGAGGTGTGGTGCACCTCCTGGAGCCGGTAGACGGGGGTGTCGATCCCGTGGAACCGGGCCGCGAGCTGGAGCGCGAGGTAGAGCGAGTAGTGCCGCGACTGGTGGAGGTTGCCGCCGTGCATCCACAGGTTCGGCACCTGCGTCGGCTTCCACATGTTGCGCTGCTCGCCCTCCCACGGGCCCGGGTCCTTCGTCGTGTCCGAGCCGAGGCCCCAGCACTTGCCGAGCCGGTCGGCGGTCTCCTGGTCGATGAGGTCGGCGACCCACCCGTTCATCGAGTTGTAGCCGGTGGCGAACACCACGAGGTCGGCCGGGAGCTCGGTGCCGTCGTCGAGCACGACGGCGTCCTCGGTGAGCCGGACGACCTGGCCGTGGACGAGCTTGACGTCACCGTTCGCGACGAGGTCGGCGGCGCCGACGTCGATGTAGTAGCCCGAGCCGCGCCTCAGGTACTTCATGAACAGGCCGGAGCCGTCGTCGCCCCAGTCGAGCCAGAAGCCGGCCCGCTCGAGGCGGTCGTAGAAGTCCTTGTCGACCTCGGCCATCTTCTCGTAGGCGGGGATCTGGAACTCGTGGAGGATCCGGTACGGCAGCGAGGCGAAGATCAGGTCCGCCTTCTCGGTGGTGACCCCGGCCTCCAGGGCCCGCTCGGAGTAGAGGTCGCCCAGCCCGTACTCCATGAGGCTGTCGCTCTTGACGATGTGGGTCGAGCTGCGCTGCACCATCGTGACGTCGACGTCGTTCTCCCACAGCGCTCCACAGATGTCGAAGGCACTGTTGTTGCTGCCGATGACGACGGCCTTCTTCCCGCGGTACGCGTCGGGGCCGGGGTGGCGCGACGAGTGGTGCAGGTCGCCGCGGAAGACGTCCGCGCCCTCGACCTCGGGCATCCGGGCCTTGCCGGACATCCCGGTCGCGAAGACGAGCTGGGTCGGGCGCAGGGTGAGCGGCTGGCCCTCCTTCTCGACCTCGACGACCCAGTGCCCCGCCTCCTCGTTCCACGTCGCCGACTTCGCCTCGGTGCTCGACCAGTACGGCACCTCCATGACGTTGACGTACGACTCGAGCCAGTCGCCGATCTTGTCCTTCGGGGCGAACACCGGCCAGTTGTCGGGGAACTTCAGGTACGGGAGGTGGTCGTACCAGACCGGGTCGTGGAGGCAGAGCGACTTGTACCGGCCGCGCCACTGGTCCCCGGGTCGCGGGTGCTTGTCGACGACGAGGGCCGGCACCCCCATCTGCCGCAGCCGGGAGCCGAGCGCGATGCCGCCCTGGCCGCCGCCGACGACGAGCACGTAGGGCTGGGTCGTCGAGCCGAGGCTCTCGGCCTCGGCCTGGCGGCGCTCCTTCCACGTCGAGCGGTCCTTGCTCGACCCGTGCTCGGCGCCCATCGGCCGGCGGGTGCGACGCGGCTCCTCGTGGTCCTTCAGCTCGTCGAGCGTCGTGAGGAGGGTCCACGCCTTGTCGGCGCCGTCCTCCTCCTTCAGCCGGAGCAGCCCGGTGCCGCGGCCGACGGCCGTCTCGAAGGTGAACCAGGCGGTGACCACGCCGCCGTCCTCGGTGGCCGGTTCGGAGGTGGCGAAGCCCGACGGGCCGGTGCGCGCGAGGGTCTCGGTGAGCAGGTCGCGCACCCCGTCGGGGTCCTCGACGGTCGTGAGGTTCCAGCTGAACGACACGAGGTCGCGCCAGAAGCTCTGCGCGGCGAACATCCCGGCCGCCCGGTCGACGTCGCCGGCGGTCAGCGCCTCCTCGAAGGACGCGAGCCAGGCGTCGGCCCGGTGCGGCGCCGATCCCTCCTCGGTCGCGGGTCGCTCCAGGGTGTCGGTCATGGGCAGCTCCTTCGCGGCAGGCCGGACCTCGTCGTCCGCGCTCCGGCTCAGGACACCGCCTGCGGGCCGGGCCGGGGAAGGGTTGCAGCGCGTTGCAGGCTGCCCGTTCGCACGGGGTGCCCCCGAGGGGCGCGGGCTACCCTGACGGGGTCGCCCGCGCGCCCCGCCGCCGGGCGGTGAGGAGTCGACGATGACGCCGTACAGCGCCGGCAGCGCTGTGGTGCCCGGCACCGACCTCGGGCAGCACGCCCGCGCGCTGCGCCGCGTCCACGACGCCGTGATGGGTGGGGCCACTCCCCCGGCCCCGCTGCGCCCCCTCGTGTCGCGGTCGTGGACCCGCGTCCTCGGCTTCGGCCTCGACCCCACGCACGCCAACGCCCGCGACCCGCTGCCGTGGGCCGAGGTCGAGCGCCGTCGTCACCACTCGCCCCTGGCCCTCGTCATCGACGAGATCCGCGCGGTGCTCACCTCGGTCGCCGACGCCTCGCGGTTCATCGTCGTCGTCACCGACGCCGACGGCATCATCCTCTGGCGCGAGGGGTCGGCCGGGGTCCTGCGGAAGGCCGACGGGCTCGGCTTCACCGAGGGCGCGACGTGGACCGAGGACCACGTCGGCACCAACGCCATCGGCACGGCGCTGGCGGAACAGGCTCCGGTGCAGCTGTTCTCGGCCGAGCACTTCGAGGAGGGCCAGCACCCTTGGTACTGCACCGCCTCCCCGGTGCACGACCCGCGCACCGGGGCGCTGCTCGGCGTCGTCGACGTGTCGGGGCCCGCGCTCACCCTGCACCCGGCGCTCATCGCCCTCGTCGACACCGCCACCAAGCTCGCCGAGGCGCGGCTGTGGCGCCACCACGAGCAGTCGCTCCAGCGGCTGCGGCGCTCGGCCGAGCACGTGCTCGCGACGACGACCGGCCCGGTCCTCCTCGTCGACGACGACGGCTGGGTCGCGCACTACAGCGGCGTCCTCGTCCGCGACCGGATCGCCGCCCCGCGCGCCGACCTGCCGCTCACGGTGCCGGGGCTCGGGCTCTGCCTGCCCGAGCGGCTCGGCGAGGGTTGGCTGGTGCGCCCGGACGAGCGGGGGACCTCGCTCACGGCCCGGCTCGTGTCGGTCGGCGGGGAGGCGGTGCTCGAGGTCGCCGGCACCCCCGACGGCGATGCCGGCTGGCGGGTCTCGCTCACCCCGCGGCACGCGGCCGTCCTCCGGCTGCTCGCGGCGGCCGGCACCGAGGGGATGAGCGCCGCGGCGCTCAGCCGGGCGCTCTTCGGCGACGAGGAGCACCAGGTGACGGTGCGAGCCGAGGTCAGCCGGCTGCGGCGGGTGGTGGGTGCGCTCGTGGCGGCGGCGCCGTACCGGGTCGCCGAGGGCGTCCGGCTCACCTGCGACCCCTGACCGGTCGGGTCAGGAGGAGGGGCCGAAACGCTCGGTGCGGACGGCGCCGGAGTCGTGGCCCTTGTCGAGGAGGATGCGGGTCGCGGTCTCGACGAAGCCCGAGGGGCCACAGCAGTAGACGAGCGGCGGGGCGTCGAACGCGTCGACGGCCGGGAGGTCCTCGGGGCGCAGCCGCCCGGGGGTGCGTGCGTCGTCCGGGAGGCCGCCGCGCGTGTACAGCCGGTCGACGCGCAGGCCCGGGCTGCTCACGGCGAGGGCGTGCAGCTCGTTCGTGTAGAAGACGTGGTCCGGCGTGCGGGCGCTGTGGACGAGGTGGAACGGCGTCGTCGTGCCCGTGCGCGAGCGCTCGCGGAGCATCGCCATGAGGGGGACGATTCCGGAGCCGCCCGAGACGAGGAGCACCGGCTGAAGCATCTCGGCGCTCCACCGGAACCAGCCGCCGATGGGTCCGCGCACCTCGAGCTCGTCGCCGGCCCGCGCCTCCTCGACGACCCAGGGCGAGACCTCGCCGCCGCCGACCAGCTGCACGGTGAGCACGAGGCGGCCGGCCTCGGGAGCCGAGGCGACCGAGTAGGTGCGGGTGGCGGTGTACCCGTCGGCCGCGGTGAGTCGGAGGTCGACGTGCTGGCCGGCGTCGTGGCCGGGCCATCCCGGCACGTCGAGCACGACGGTGCGGGCGGTGCGGGTCTCGAGCCAGCCGTCCTCGACCCGGGCGAGTCGCCAGGGCATCGGGACGGGCGCGGGCGCGGTGGTCGTCATCGGCGGCCGGCCTCAGTCGCCGACATAGCGCTGCTCGCGCCAGGGGTCGCCGAGGGCGTGGTAGCCGAGCTGCTCCCAGAAGCCGAGGTGGTCCTCGGTGAGCAGCTCGAGGCCGCGGACCCACTTGGCCGACTTCCAGAAGTACAGGTGCGGCACGAGGAGCCGTGCCGGCCCACCGTGCTCGGGCGTCAGCGGCTTCCCGCCGTAGTGGGTCGCGACCCAGGCGCGCCCGCCGGTGACGTCCTCGAGCGGCAGGTTCGTCGTGTACCCGCCGTACGAGTGGACGAGCACGTGGGTGGCCACCGCCCCGTCACCGTCGAGCACCGCCTCCAGGGGGACGCCGCGCCACGTGGTGTCGAGCTTGCTCCACTTCGTCACGCAGTGGATGTCGGTCGTCAGGTCCTCGTGGGGCAGGGCGCCGAGGTCGGCCCACGACAGCGAGCGGCGGGTGCCGTCGGTGTCGACGACGTCGAGGCGCCACTCCTCGGTCCGGACCCCCGGCGTCGGCCCGGCCGAGAGCACCGGGAAGTCGGTCTCGAGGTACTGGCCCGGGGGGATGCGCGGGTTCGACGGGCCGCGGCGGCCGGCGAACCCTCTCGTCACGACGTTCACCCGCGACATTCTCCCCCGACGTCGCGGGACGTGACGCACCGGACATGTGACCCGCACCGCGGCGGGCCACCGGCGCCCGGCCGCGCTCCTAGCGTGGAGGTGGAGCCACGGGCTCCCCGCCCGTGGCCGCCTGGACAGAGTCGAGGACGCCATGTCACGCACGTACGCCGTCACCGGGTCGGCATCGGGCATCGGGCAGGCCACCGCCGCCCTCCTGCGCCGCCGG
Source organism: Phycicoccus sonneratiae (assembly GCF_016887965.1). Taxonomy (GTDB): domain Bacteria; phylum Actinomycetota; class Actinomycetes; order Actinomycetales; family Dermatophilaceae; genus Phycicoccus; species Phycicoccus sonneratiae. Next base: position 9,161 of record NZ_JAFDVD010000022.1, on the reverse strand, counting down.
GGCCACCGGGTCATCGGGGTCGACGTCCGCTCCGGGGACGTCGTCGCCGACCTCTCGACCCCGCACGGCCGCGAGGAGGCGGTCGAGGGCGTGCTCGACGAGGCCGGGGGCCGACTCGACGGTGTCGTCGCGAACGCCGGACTCGCCCTGCCCACGGCGGCCACCGTGGCGGTCAACCACTTCGGCACGGTCGCCCTCCTCGAGGGCCTGCGCCCCGCGCTCGTGTGCTCGCGAGCGCCCCGCGCCGTCGCCACGTCGTCGATGGCCACCCTCCTGCCGGTGCACGCCCCGCTCGTCGACGCCTGCCTGGCCGGCGACGAGGACCTCGCCCTCGCGATCGCCGTCGAGCTCGAGGCCCGTGGCCCCGAGGCGGGCGCCGTCCTCTACCCGTCGAGCAAGCGGGCCCTGTCGCGCTGGGTGCGGCGTGAGGCGCCGACGCCACGGTGGGCCGGGTGCGGCATCCCGCTCAACGCCGTCGCCCCCGGCATCGTCCGGACTCCGATGGTCGCCGACCTCATCGCCACCGAGCAGGGCCGCGACGCGCTCGCCGGGGTCGTGCCCATGCCGCTGCACGGGTACCTCGAGGCCGAGCAGGTCGCGGCGCTCCTCGCCTGGCTGGTCTCCGAGGAGAACACCCACGTCTGCGGCCAGACGGTGTACGTCGACGGCGGGTGCGACGTCGTGCTCCGCGGTGACGACGTGTGGTCGTGGAACGACTCCGCGCCGGTCGCCGTCACCGACCCGGCTGCGCGGGAGACGGTTCCGGCCGGCTGACGCTCAGCCCCGGTCGATCTGCATGACGACGGCCTTGGGCTCGGTGAAGAACTCGCGCGAGAAGTTGCCGCCCTCGCGACCGACGCCCGAGTCGCCGACGCCGCCGAAGGGTGTGCGCAGGTCGCGGATGAAGAAGCAGTTGACCCACACCGTGCCGGCGCGCAGGCGCGACGCCACCCGGTGCGCCCGGGACAGGTTCTCGGTGAACAGCATCGCGTTGAGGCCGTACCGGGTGTCGTTTGCGAGGTGGACGACCTCGTCCTCGGTGTCGAACGGGTTGACGACGCACACCGGCCCGAAGATCTCCTCGCAGTAGGGCGCCGCGTCGAGGGCGAGGCCGTCGATGATCGTCGGCCGCACGACCCACGAACCGTCCTCCGCCACACCACCGGTGCGGATCCTCCCGCCGAGCGCCTCGGCCGACTCGACGTAGGAGACCACCTTGTCGAAGTGCCGCCTGCTCGCGAGCGACGAGAACCGCGTCGCCGGGTCGAACGGGTCGCCGATGGCCAGCGCCTCGGCCGCCGCCACGAAACGCTCCATGAAGGTCTCGTAGATGGAGGAGTGGACGAACAGCCGCGACCCGGCGAGGCAGATCTGGCCGGCGTTGCGGAAGATCGCCTCGACCGCCCAGTACACCGCGTTGTCGAGGTCGGCGTCCTCGAAGACGACGTTGGCGCCCTTGCCGCCGAGCTCGAGGGACACCGGGGCCAGATGCGTTGCCGCGGAGGCCATCACGTGCTTGCCCGTCGTCGACGACCCGGTGAAGGTCACCCGGTCGACCCGGTCGTCGCCGGTGAGCGCCGCACCGGCCGATGCCCCGTACCCGTTGACGACGTTGAGCACGCCGGGCGGGAACCCGGCCTCGACGGCCAGCCGGCCGAGCATCGTCACCGACGCCGGCGTGTCCTCGGAGGGCTTGATGATGCAGGTGTTCCCCCAGGCGATCGCCGGCGCGATCTTCCACGAGGCCATCATCAGCGGGAAGTTCCACGGGCTGATCGCGGCGACGACGCCGGCGGGGCCGAACTCGCTGTAGGTGTGGTGCCCGGAGTCCATCGGGTAGACCTCGCCGACGGCGTCGCGCTGGTGGTCGGCGAAGAACCGGAAGTTCCACACCGAGCGCGCGACGTCGTGCTTCGCCTGGGCGAACGGCTTGGCCATGTTCGTCGAGTCGAGCCGGGCGAGGTCGTCGGCGCGCTCCTCCATGAGGTCGGCGAGCCGGTGGATCATCACCGCCCGCTCGACCCGTCCCATCCGCGGCCAGGGTCCCTCGTCGAAGGCCTTGCGGGCGCTGACGACGGCCCGCTCGGCGTCCTTCTCCGACGCCTCGGCCGCCTGCGCCCACACCTCGCGCGTCCAGGGGTTCCAGACGTCGAAGCGCCGGCCGTCGATCGACTCGACCTCCTCGTTGTCGATGATGTGGCCGAAGAACTGCAGGTCGTTCATGACGGCTCCTCCTGGGCTCGGGCGCGGCGCTCGGCGATCGTGACGTCGCCGGCGGCGAAGTGGGTGGGCGGGACCTCGCGGAGGATGACGCGCACCGACTCGCGGGGTGCGTCGACGGCCTCGACGACGGCGTCGGTGAGGGCGGTGACGAGGGTGCGCAGCTGCTCGGGGGTCCGGCCCTGGGCGAGGGTGACGTCGACGACGGGCACCGCTCAGCCCTCCCCGCCGGACAGGAACACCGAGCCGAGATTCGTGAAGTGGAGCGCGGTGCTCGACCCGTGCGGCGCGAACACCGCGTCCGTCATCCCGCCGGTGAGCACCACCCAGCCGGCCTCGACGGCGTGACCGCGACGCGCGAGGTCGTTCGCGGCCAGGGCGAGCGCCTCGCCTGGGTGTCCCTGGACGGCCGCGCCGGTCGCCGAGTCGGTGACGACCCCGCCGACCTCGACGAGGACGGCCTCGAGGGAGAGGTCGAGGTCGGCCGGCGGCAGGCCGACCGGGCCGGTGACGAACGCACCGGACGACGCGTTGTCGGCGGCCACGTCACCGGCGGTGAACCGGAAGTCCTTGTACCGGGAGTCGATGACCTCGGCTCCGCCCCACACCGACTCGACGGCGGCCATCGCCTGCGCGCAGGTGACCCCGGGCCCCTGGAGCCGCTCGCCCATGACGAAGACGATCTCCGGCTCGATGCGCGGGTGGATCAGCCGCGACTGCGGCACGGGGTCGCCGACCGGCAGCACCATCGCGTCGGTGAGCCACGCGACGAAGGGGAAGTGCACGCCCATCCGCTGCTGCTTGGCCCGGCTGGTGAGGCCCAGCTTGACGCCGATGAGCCTCTCACCGCGCTCGATCCGCTTCTGCAGGTTCAGGTCCTGGATCGCGTAGCCGGTGTCGAGGTCGAGGCCGGGCCACTCGTCGGTGAACGGCTCGCGCTCGCGCCGCTCGTCCTCGCAGGCGAGCAGCTCGGCGGCGACCGACTCGACGGTCCAGCCGCCCGCGGGTGCAGCGGCCATCAGCGGACCCCGATGCCGGCGAGGTCGCCGAGCTCGACGAGCTGGTGCCTCTCCTCGGCGAGCTGGAGCGCGATGTCGATGATCATGTCCTCCTGGCCGCCGACGTACCCGTACTCGCCGACCTTGGCGAGGATCTCGTGCGCCGGCACGTCGTACCGTTCGGCGGCGCGTTCGGCGTGCAGGAGGAACGAGCTGTAGACGCCGGCGTAACCCTGGGTGATCGACGCGCGGTCCATCCACGGCAGCCGCGGGATGAACGGCCGGACGACGTCCTCCGCGGCCGACAGCACCTCGCCGAGGTCGACGCCGGTCCGGATGCCCATCCGCTCGAAGGTCGCGGCGAGCACCTCGGTCGGGCTGTTGCCCGCGCCGGCGCCGAGGGCACAGAGCGCACCGTCGATCTGCCGGGCCCCGGCCTGGTACGCGAGAACGGAGTTCGCGATGCCGAGGCTGAGGTTCTGGTGGCCGTGGAACCCGACCTGGGCCTGCGCGCCGACCTCGTCGAGGACGGCCGTGATGCGCTCCTGCGCGTCGGAGAGCACGAGCGCGCCGGCCGAGTCGACGACGTACACGCACTGCGCGCCGGCGTCGACCATGATCCGGGCCTGCTCGGCGAGCTTCGCGGGGGCCGCCTTGTGGCTGAGCATGAGGAAGCCGACGGTCTCCATGCCGAGCGCGCGGGCGGCGCCGAAGTGCTGGATCGAGACGTCGGCCTCGGTGCAGTGGGTGGCGATGCGGGCCACCGAGGCCCCCGCGGCGTGGGCGTTCTTCAGGTCGTGCACGGTGCCGAGGCCGGGAAGCATCAGCACGGCGATCTTCGCCTGCGTCGCCTCGTCGACGGCGGCCGCGACGAGCCGCATCTCGTCGACCTTGCTGAAGCCGTAGTTGAAGCTCGAGCCGCCCAGGCCGTCGCCATGCGACACCTCGATGACCTGCACGCCCGCGGCGTCGAGGGCGTGGACGACGCCGCGCACCTGCTCCTCGGTGAACTGGTGCTGCATCGCGTGCGACCCGTCGCGCAGCGTCGAGTCGGTGATCCGCAGGTCACGCTCCCCACCGGGCGCCGGGGTGTGCGCCAGGACCTCGGACTCGGTCACCTCGTGGGTGACGACCGGGGCGTCCTCGGGACGGATGGTCATGTCTCCCACGGGATCACACTCCTGCCGGTGCGCCGGCGGGGGCGCCGACGAGGGGGTCGGGGACGTCGCCGAGCTCGCTCGAGGACTTCCAGGTCGAGGCGACGCCGAGCCGGTGGGCGACCATGAGGTCGCCGACCCGCGCGGCGGCGGCGGTGATGATGTCGAGGTTGCCGGCGTAGTCGGGGAGGTAGTCGCCCCGGCCCTTGACCTCGATGGGCACGAAGACGCGGGCGCTGCCGTTCCACAGCTCGCGCGCGTGGTCGAACTGCGGGTCGGCGCGCAGGTGGTAGCCCGGGACGTAGTCCTGCACCTCGGCGACCATCGCGTGGATCGAGGCGAGGACCCGGTCCTGGAGCTCACCCGGCTCCCCGGCCTCGGCGGGGATCGCGCAGAACACCGAGTTGCGCATCATCAGCGGGGGCTCGACGGGGTTGAGGATGACGATCGCCTTGCCGCGGTCCGCCCCGCCGACGACCCGCAGCGCCTCGGAGGTCGTCTCGGTGAACTCGTCGATGTTGGCGCGCGTGCCCGGGCCGGCCGACCTGCTGGAGATGGAGGCCACGATCTCGGCGTACGTCACCGGGACGACCGAGGAGACCGCCTTGACCATCGGCGTCGTCGCCTGACCACCGCAGGTGATCATGTTGACGTTCGGGGCGTCGAGGTTGAAGTCGAGGTTGACGGGCGGGCAGAGGTACGGGCCGACCGCTGCCGGGGTGAGGTCGATCGCGAGGATGCCCGCCTCCGCGTACCGGGGGGCGTTGGCCTCGTGCGCCTTCGCCGAGGTGCACTCGAAGACGACGTCGGGCAGCTCGTCCTGGGCGAGCAGCCAGTCGACGCCCTCGGCGCTCGCCCGTAGGCCCACGGAGGCGGCCCGGCGCAGGCCGTCGGACGCGGGGTCGACGCCGATCATGTAGCGGGGCTCGATGACGTCGCTGCGTCGCATCAGCTTGAACATCAGGTCGGTGCCGATGTTGCCGGGGCCGACGATCGCGGCGGTGCCCGTGGTCCTCGTGGTGGACATGGCGCTCCTCGGGTCTCGGTGCTGCTCAGACGAATCGGGCGGTGACGCTGCCGAGCCCGGCGAACGTCGCGGTGAAGACGTCGCCGGCGGCGACGGGGGCCATCGCACAGACGGCCCCGGGGAGGACGACGTGGTCGGCCTCGAGCGTGACGCCGCGGGCGCCGACGGTGTTGGCCAGCCAGACGAGGGAGTTGAGGGGCGAGCCGAGCACCGCCCCGCCCGCGCCCGTCCCGACGACGACGCCGTTGCGGTGGAACGTCGCTCCCGCCAGTCGGAGGTCGACGGCGTCGACCGCCGTGGGGGTCGACCCGAGGACGACGGCGCCCGAGCTCGCGTTGTCGGCGATGGTGTCGAAGAGGCCGATCGTCCAGTCGCGGATGCGGCTGTCGACGATCTCGAGCGCGGGCAGGACGAAGTCGACGGCCTGCAGGGCCTCGTGAACGGTGACGCCGGGCCCCTGGAGCGGCTTCTTGAGCACGAAGGCGACCTCGGGCTCGACCCGCGGCTGGAGGAACTGCGACACCGGGATCGGCGCGTGCTCGAGGTGGAAGAAGTCGTCGAGGAGGTGTCCGTAGTCGGGCTCGCTGACGCCGAGCAGGCGCTGCATCGCGGCGCTCGTCAGGCCGACCTTGTGCCCCCGCACGACGCGGCCGCCGGCGATGCGCTCCTGGATCTGGAGCTGCTGGATGACGTACGCGTCCTCGAGGCCCATCCCCTCGTGGGTCGCGGTCAACGGCTCGAGCGGCACCTTGGTGTCGTAGGCGGCGAGCAGCTCGGCGGCGACGCGGGACCGGGTCTGGTCGTCCACGGGCGGTCCTTCCGGGCGCGAGGTGGTTCGGGGGGTGGGCGCAGCGGGGCGTCCTCCTCGACGGTACGGACGGGCCGCCCCGGGCGCCCGTGACGTTCCGCTCCCGGGAACGTCTGGGGGTCAGACGCCGTGGGCGAGCACGATCCGCCGGCTGGCGGCCACGAGGACCGGGACGAGCCGCTCGACCTGCGGCTCGATGACCTCGCTCGGGCCGAACACCGACACCGAGGCGATCGCCTCGCGGTGCACGAGGATCGGGACCGCGACCGACGACGCGCCGTCGAAGGACTCGCTGTGCGACACGGCGTACCCCACCCGACGCACGGCGTCGAGGCAGCGGTCCCAGTCGCCCTCCGTGCGAACGGTCTTGCTCACCCGTGGGGGGAACCCGGCCCGCCGCCGGGCGGTGTCGAGCCCGTGGTTCCAGGCCGCGATGGCCTTGCCGCTGCTCGTCGTGTGCGCGGGCAGGCGCCGACCGAAGTGTCCGAGGATGCGCACGCCGTCGCTGTTCTCGATGCGCTCGACGAAGACGATGTCCGGCCCGTCGGGCACCGCCATGTTCACGGTGAGTCCGGTGGCCGTGGCCACCTGGCGGAGGAACGGCAGGGCGACGTGCCGCAGCTCGTTGCGGGCCAGGGCGAGGGCGCCGAGCTCGTAGAGGTGGATGCCGAGCCGGTACTGGCCCTGGGCGTCCTGCTCGACGAAGCCGCGGCTCGCGAGGGTCTGGAGCAGCCGGTGCGCGGTCGACTTGGCCACTCCCAGCCGACGGGCGATGTCGGACACCCCGAGGTCGCCGTCGGTGGCGAAGCACTCGAGGACGTCGAGGGCGCTGCCCACGGACTTCAGGCCTGCCCCGTGGGGGTCGTCCCGGGAGGTGCGCTTCGGGGTGCTCGCGCACCACGCCTGTTCCTGCGCGACGGTCGACATCTTCGGCTCCCTTGCCTTCGTGCGATGGGATGACAGTGGGGCCGGCGTCGTGGTTCGATCAACCCATGCGTTCCACTGAGCGGAACGATCCGCCTGTGAGTCTGCTCGCACGGGCCGCGGCCGTGGTCGGCGCCTTCGACCACCGCTCCCCCGCGCTGACGCTCGCCGAGCTCGCCCGCCGCACCGGCCTGCCGAAGTCGACCGTGCACCGCATCGCCGCCGAGCTGGTCGGGCTGCGCGTGCTCGAGCGCACCGAGCCCGGCTCGGACGTCGACGGCTACCGGCTCGGGATCTGGCTGTTCGAGCGCGGCGAGCTCGTGCCGGCCCACCGGTCGCTCTCGGACGCCGCCCTCCCCGTCATGGAGGACCTGCGGGCCGCGACCCGCCAGCGCATCCACCTCGCGGTGCTCGAGGGGGTCGACGTCGTCTACCTCGAGATCCTCGGCGACATCGCGCTCGACATCAGCTCGCGGACCGGAGGCCGGGTACCGGCCCACGCCACCGGCGTCGGGAAGGCCATCCTCGCGTACAGCTCGGCGGCGACGGTGCGGTCGCGTGTCGAGGCGGGACTGCCCCGGCTCACGCCGCGCACCATCGTCACGCCGGGCGGGCTCGAGCGCGAGCTGCGCAAGATCCGCTCGAGCGGGATGGCCCTCGACCTCGAGGAGGGCAACCTCGGGGTGTCGTGCGTGGCTGCGCCCGTGTTCGGTGCGAACCACAAGGTGCGGGCCGGGCTCTCGGTCACCGGGCCGACCGCGTCCATCGACCCGGGCACCCTCGGCCCGGCCGTGCGCACCGCCGCGTTCACCCTGAGCCGGGCGCTGCGCGAGTCCGGCCTCTGACGGGGTGCCGGAATCACGTCGACGCGGCAGATGACGACGTCAGGTTCGGCTCTGCGGGTGACGGGGCAACCACGTAAGAAGCTCGGCACCGAGCGACTCGGTGAGGCTGCGTCCCCAGAGTGTGATGGATCGTTGCCAGGGGTGCCCGAAGGTTCCCCACGCAGCGTCGGGTCCGAGATGGATGTAGTAGTCCCCGTGAGGAAAGACCGGGACGGGCCACGCCTCGATGTTGGCCAACGCGTGCCTGGCGGGGGAGTACCGGTAGGGGGTGTGCTGCCAGTCGAGGGCTGTCATCTCGAGGTCCCCCGCGAGCGACACGAACGCACGTAGGGCCGAGGCGTTGATCGCGGCTTCTCCGGCGGCAAACATCGCACCCTCGTTGGTAAAGACCGGGGCCAGGTCTACGACCAGGGCGTCCTCCGGGAGTGCAATCGCAGGTTGCTCAGTTTCGTAATAGTTCGCCTCGAAGTGGAATCGCTCGAAGGGCGCCCAAGCGACGTCGTAGTCCAAGGGGATCCAGATGCCCTCTGCGGCAAACGGGCTGATCATGTCTCGAAAGGTACCCACGCGGGAAGCGTCCCCGCATGGTGACTTGCAGTCTCAACGCGGCACGAGAGTGCCTCACGCCCAGTGACTCAACCACTCCGCCAGCGGTCCCGAGGACGGCCTTCGCCGCCACCACCAACCGTCCTTGAGGTCGACTCGGTAGTACTTGGCCAAGAGGGCTTCGGCATCGTCGGTCGTGGCGGCTCGGAACGTGGCATCGGCACCGGCAATGCGTTGCTGAACTTTCGCCCGTAGATCCTCCGAGGCACTGCTCGTGAAGCTCGCCAGGTAGTCACGTGAACATAGATCGTTCGTGTAGTCGTCGACCGTGGCTTCGTAGGTGTTGACCTCGGCTGATAACTGGTTCCAACTTCGCACCTCACGGTCGAGGCTCGTGTGACCTGCCCAGCCGGCCGCTCGCATGTCCGACTCGATTGCTCGAACTTCGTCGGCGTGATCCACGCAGTGATCTTCGCACTCCCTTACGGGCCTGGTGCCACGTTCTCTATCCGCGGCATAGGAAGACGTTGAGCGTCTTCGGTCTGGCGTGGGGAACGTCCTCCTGATGCGCTTGACGGGCTTGGTGTCCCAAAGAGCAGAAGGAGGACGTTCATGAGCAACGGTAGTGGTGTCTCC
>NZ_JAFDVD010000021.1 GCF_016887965.1 Phycicoccus sonneratiae | reverse complement strand
TCGCCTCCGCCCGACGCAACCGTCGGATCTCCGCCCAGTCCTCCACACTGATCACCCTCCACAGGGTCACCGAGGGGGTCCGTTTTCACCCGTCGATTAGGGGTCAGTTTTCACCCGTCGCTGACAGCGGGGATTCATCGGCCGGCCTCGAAGGTGTCCCGGGCGGCCTTGGTGTACCAGCGCACGCGGCCGTGGCGGTTGGGGTAGCCCTCGACGCTCAGCTGTTCAGCCGCCTGAGTTGGGCTGAGCCCGAGGTCACCCATCAAGGTCTGGAGGCGAGCAGTCGTGTCAGCTGCGCTACGGGTTGAGCTGCTGGGCAGGAACCATGCCAAGTCCTTGGTCAGTTCGGGCCGCTTGGCGGCGATGACGTCATACATCGAGTCGAGTTCCTGCATCCGGCGCGACAGGTCATCGACGCGTTCGTCTTTCAGGGCTTCGCGCTGGTCGAAGTACCACTGCTGAGGAAGCTCGGCATACGCGAGGTGAATTCGTAGGTCGAAGTCGAAGAGGGCCCCGACGACAGCCACCTGGGAAGACAGGTCGGATCCAAGGCTTGACAGGTCATCGATGACGACGTCGCAGGGCGCTTCCGGCTCTCCAAGGTCGATGTGGCGGCAGGCAGCCTCCGCGAGCCACAGGAGGCGTCGCAGGACGGGTCGCTGCTCCGGGGGCAGGTCGAGGTGCGCGTCGGACTCGGTAAGGTCGTCCCAGCGGTACATGTGGTTGTCGCGCAGGTAGTGGTCGACGTCCGCGCGGTGGGCGGCCGTGGCGTAGACCAGGGCGGGTCGTGATGTCATCTGCGTGTCTCCTGTCCACGGCCCCTGCGGGCCATTGGACCCATCTGAACAGCACGGGACCCTTGCGGGCCAGCAAATCTCTAATGGGTTAAGCGTCGCTCGAAACTAATGCTTCAGGCGTTGATTCGTTACGACGAGCGGAGTCGCTGGAGGCACCTTGTATCGCCACACCAGAGGCTGCACCGGTGCTGCTGCCCCAATCCGCGACCTGACACCCGCGGGAGGCCGTCGCGGCGAACCGACGCCGTCTGCAACGCTGCTCCTATGTCTTCTCCGCCCGGAAGGGCGCCATGCGGCGGCCTAGTGACGACCCTCACGAACCAAGTGGTCCTGTTCACCGGCAAGAGCAGGATCGCCGGAGAGCATGTTGCCCGCGCCCAGCTGTTCGCCATGGTGCGCGCTCGAAGCGGACAACCGATATCTGGGACCCGCAACGCGCGCGTCACGGTCCTGGTCCTGGGCGAGCTCCTGCCTGAGGTGGTCACCGATCCAGTGGATGTTCGCAGCCAGAATCTGGTCTACGTGGAGAACCAACGGCGCTGGGGGAACCACATCTGCATCGTCGATGACGCTGGGGTGGCGGCGCTTCTTAAAGGCTTCCCGGCTACCTGCCTACGCTCAAGGTCCGTCCATGGCGACCTCGTTGAGGTAGCTCCGGGCTCGGGTTCCTGAGGTTGCAACATCAGTCTCGCCAACCCTGCACGCGGCGATGTGACGCGAACATGACCCAGACGGGCTCGCCGCCTCGCTCAGCGCTGCCGACATGAACGACGCCTCGCTGATCGAATTGACCCTTGCGCTCCTTGGCGTGCGGGAGCATCTGTGTCGTGAGCGCTGAAGAGACCGCCCAACTCGCCTCGCTTCTGAGGTTTGGCCTCTATGCGCATGCGGCCGCTGTCGAATTCGGTCGAGATCCTCGAGTGGTCTCGTCGGCCCGCCTCACTGAAGAGGGCGGGGGGGCCCACCGGAACCGTCATCTGCAAGGACGGATCCAGTAGGCCGTTCGATCTGAAGTAATCGCTTGACCTCATGGGTGCCGAGCCAGCGCTGCGCGACGAGATGGACCGGGCCTGGTGCGTTAGCTCCCTCGTCCTCTTGGGCGACCGTTTGTTAGCGGAGGGCTACTACGACCGGGCCCCTGTGCTGGAGATGGTGCGACACCTGCGGAACGGGATCGCGCACGGGAACCGGTTCACACTTCGTAACCCCGGTGAACTGACGAAGTGGCCGGCCCACACCAGAGACGCCGCCTGTCAGCTCTCACCGCCGCTCGAGATCACGCCCGACCTTGACGGAACCGAGGTGCTGTTTGAGTTCATGGGCCCCGGCGACGTGCTTGATCTACTGATCTCTGTCTCCACGCACCTCAGCAACTTCAATGAATCCGAGACAGTCCGCTGATGTCGGCGACTACTCGGGTGCAACCGCCAGGCGGCGCAGTGAAGCAGATGGACCTCGCGGTCACGGCATGAGACGGCTCGGGGGTGGTGCAACCGCAACACGGCCGTCGGTCCGCCATCTGCGGAGTAGAGGGGCGGCTGCGCGTAGGCCCCTCCATAGGCACTTCATCCGTCGATCATGCCCGATGGTCAGACGTTGGCTCCCAGCGCTGGAAAGGGGTATGACCGACCACGCCGGGAAGACCACGTTTAGTGAGGCCGCCCTTTGGGCCCTTGTGTTGCCACCCGAGGGCTCTCCGTGACGGAGCCGGCAGGGGATTCCGTGAACTCGTTCGCTGCTGCCTTCTGATGAAGGATCGCGAACGTCTCGTAACCGTCAAGAACCATGTAGTGCCGCACATGGCGGAAGTCTGAAGCGAGACTGCGGAGCATCCCTACTACTTCTGGTCTCACCTCATGGCAGTGTTGAATGACCAGTACTTCGGCCGGCGTGCTCGCCAAACGCTGTAGTTGGTCGCCGTTCTTGCCGAGCATGCCGATCGTCATCGGCCGGGCCAGGCGACCTCCCGCGGGCCCTTTGAGCAAGAACGCCGCCGTATAGGAGCGCCCTGCAACTCGCAGCCGCGCAGTCCAAAGATCGCTCTGTTCCCCACCCCGGTCCTTCGGAACGACTGGTTCCCCGAGCGCCCGTGCTAGTTGCCGCTTTACCTCCGACTCGGGGATCTGCTGCATTACGCGCAAGTCCTGATGATGTGGCGTCCGGGCAAAGTCGACGCCCCGGAACTGCTCAACCTCGTCAGGGGCGATTCGCTGTCCACCCTCAGGCCGGTCGAGCCGATCGACCCAGCCGCCCACCTCACTGAGGAGGCGAGCTCCGATGGCTACCGGGCGAAGCTCGATATCGTCCGCTGAGTAGCCAGCCACCTGGGCCAGCATGTACTGGGTCCGAACGCCGGACAGTTCGCTGTTCGCAGTTGAGCATGTCAATCGGCTGGGATCGAATGTGCCGTGGACCCGTGCAGTCCCGTCGGCGGTGTCCAAGCCACTGTGAAACGAGCTGCGCAGATCGGGCTCCCCTTGATGACTGCGCCGCCTCTCTGATGAAACGTCGCTCCAGTGAAACGGGAGCTCACACCACACCAAGACCCCCGGGCGACACTGCTTCGTGGCCACCGCGACATCGAGGGCTCGGACAGGATGCGCTGCCAGCCACTTCTCCAGCTCCCTGGTGTAAGCATCGGCATCACCCGACATCAGCTTCTGGCGAGCGCGGCGCACGATCCGACTACGGGCTGCGTCGTCGAATAAGGCGTCCAGCATCCCCACATGAAGAAACCACGCATAGAGCGACTGCGATTCAACGGGGGAGCGACGCAATCTCATGCACAGAGCGTGCCCCAAACCACCGACACTCGAGGCCTCGGGCGATCTGAGCGCGATCTAGCGCACTGCCAGAGTGCGGACCTGCCGCAAAGAGCCCACGGGCCCGAAGCGGCGAAATGACTCACCCGCTTGGGAGCGGGTGGGCGTGCTCCAACTGGCGATGGGTCGGCAAAGGACGACCAAGCGTGGCTTCGGCTCACCTCGGCGGCGTGGGGTCGCCTGGGGCCAGTCGCGGATGCGCGCCATGTCCTCCAGGTGCTCCACCCTCGTAGGCATCGTGCACAACGAGGAGCTCCTCGCACCAGGACGTGAACACTTCGCCTCCCGACGCAAGTGCGCCGCCTGGGTGTTGAAGGCGTCAATGGCGTACGGCACAGCAAGCCGTCCGGCAGGGCTAAGCAGTAGTGTCGCCACACCCGCCGATTCGGCCGGGGAGCCGAGGGGAGAGAACATGGGGAACGACAACAGGCGTCACGTGGTGCCGAACGAGGACGGCGGCTGGGATGTCAAGGCGCCGGGCGCGAGCAGGGCCAGCGCCCACACGGGTACGCAGGCGGAAGCTGAAGCCCGCGCCAAGGAGATCGTCCGCAATGCAGGTGGCGGCGAAGTCGTCATCCACGGCCGAGACGGTCTCATTCGCGACTCGGACACCGTGGCGCCAGGCAATGACCCGAACCCGCCTCGCGACAAGAAGCACTGATGGAGCCAATCGCCGAACCGCGTTCAAACACCAAGGACCCCGACGAGGTCCTCGCGCAGACGGTCGCATCACACGCCGGTTGGCAGATTGACGGTCAGGGTCACATCTACGACAAGGACGGGGTCTTCGTCTCGAAGTCCCTGACAAGCGCGGCCGCCGTAATGCGCGAATTGGGGTGGTTCACGCCTCGCGGAAGCGAGGCCACCGGTATCAATTGGCGACAGCTCCATGGCGTTGATGACGTGGCCACTGCTGTACGACATGCGTCACCACGAGCCTGACGATCTGAGCCTCGACGGGCCGATGGTCCCCAGTTGACGGGCCGCGTAGCCGTCAAGGCTTCGAGCGAGTGTGCCGAAGGGGCTCGGCAGGCGGCCTAGAGACGCGACTCTATTTCCCGGTCGGGTAGTGGGTCCTTCTCAGCCTGAATCCATGACGCGCCGATGCGGCCCGAAGTGCACGCCATCGGACGATAGGCGGCGTCCGCGGTTGTGCTGCGGAACGAAATGCCGCCGGGCGTAAGAAATATGAGCGCGCACACTCCTCTTGGACGAAGAGCGCCTTTTGCAGACGCTGAGTTAGCCCGGCGGGGCCTTCCGTGAGAGGCAGCTCGTGAAGTCTGCCATGGCCATAGTGCAGCGACTCCTCCTGCTCCACGGGTACCGCCCCCAGGCAGAGTCAGTGGGGTAGGGCAGGATCGAGACGTGCCAACGATCTTCGACAACCTCACCGCCGAGAGTCAGCTGGGGATAGCTCTGCGCCAACACTTCGGCGACTCCTACTCGAGCGTCGACGTCGCGACCGGGTATCTCGACCTACGGGGATGGTCCCACCTCGGGGATGTCATCGAGGGCAAGGAGCATGAGACGGGTACCGCGGCAGTAGCCCGGGTGCTTGTGGGCATGGTGGCGCCGTCCGACTCTCAGGCGATCCTGGACTCGCTCCAATCCGAGCTATCCGAGGACGGTCCAGGAGCATCGATCCACGACAGCAGCAAGGCCTTGGAGCAAAAGGAGCGCCTGGTCCGGCATCTGCGCACCCAGCTGATGCGTGGACTGCCGACCAAGAGCGGCCAGGAGACGCTGCGGCTGATGAAGCGCCAGCTGGAGGCTGGTCGCGTCCAGATCCGCGTCTTCACCCGGCGCCCCCTGCATGGCAAGGCCTACATCCTGCGGGGCGGCACCGGGCCGGTTCCGCTCTGGTCCTACGTCGGCTCCTCCAACTTCACCGGCGCCGGCCTGTTCAACAACCTCGAGCTAAACATCGACGTCGCGGAGCAGGACGCGAACGCCAAGCTCGCCCGATGGTTCGAGGACCGCTGGAACGACAAATACTCCCTGGTCATTACCAAGGAGATCATCGAGCTGATCGAAGAGTCCTGGTCAGGGGAGCAACAGGCCACTCCGTTCGAGGTGTACCTGAAGGTCTGCCACGCGCTGTCCCAAGATGCGCGGGATGGGCTCGGCTACGTTCTGCCCAAGTCCATGCAGGACCTGCTGCTGGACTACCAAGTCACTGCTGTTCGCACCCTCGCGCGTCGCATTGTGCGGCGGGGCGGCACAATGCTCGGCGACGTCGTCGGCCTGGGGAAGACCCTCACCGCCGTGGCGACCGCACTAATGCTGCAGGCTGCCGAGGACTACAGCACGCTGGTCCTCTGCCCGAAGAACCTCGAGACAATGTGGCAGGAACACCTTGAGGCTTACGGGGTTGAAGGCGCCAGGGTCGTTCCCTACTCGATGGCCGACAAGGTCCTTCCCGACCTCAAGCTGTTCAAGCTCGTCATCTGCGACGAGTCACACAACCTGCGCAACGACACAACTAAAGCGCATGAAGCTATCCGCGACTACGTTCGCCGCAACTCCAGCAAAGTCCTGTTGCTGACGGCCACGCCCTACAACCTTGCGTTCGCTGACGTCGCCAACCAGCTCGCGCTGTACATCGACGAGGACGATGACCTAGGGATCGTCCCTTCCGCAGCCATGGCGAAGGACCCCACCCTGGAGGACAAGGTCGACGGCAAGACCAACACTCTGGATGCGTTCAAGAGGTCGGAGGAAGCCGACGACTGGCGCCGCCTCATGTCCGACCACTTGGTCCGCCGAACCCGCAGCTTCATCAAGAAGTCCGCACGGAAGAAAGCGCTCACCCTGGCCGACGGGACGACTCAGATGCGCGAATATCTGCAGTTTGCCGACGGGACCGAGTTCTTCTTCCCCACACGCATCCCGCACCCCCTGACACATGCCTTCGGCGACAACGACCCAGCGTCGAAAATGGAGGACGACATCACGCTGGATGCCATCGCCCGGCTTACCCTTCCGCGCTACCGGTTGTCCGACTACGAAGACCCACGCGCGTCCAAGACGGCCGAGGACAAGAAGTACCTCGACGACATCCGCTCCGGCCGCGGCAACGTCAGCGGGTTCGTCCGTATCGGCCTCTTCAAGCGCCTCTCATCCTCGGGCCACTCCTTCATCCTTTCCCTGCAGCGGCAGCGTGCCCGCAACGAGCTGTTCGTCTACGCCATGGACAACAAGCTCCAGGTCCCACTGGGCACCTTCACCGACCGTCAAATCACCGTGAGCGACGAAGACCTGGAGAGCGATGAGCCTCTGGGTGGATCGTTGGCGAGCCGATACCAGGAGCTGCGCGAGAGCGCACCGGCCAAGACGAAGTGGCTCAACTCGACCGTCTTCAAGAGCACCCTGCGGCACGACCTGATCAAGGACAACGAGCTCATCGGCACCCTGCTGACCCGCTTCGGCGCGTGGGACTCAACCCGGGACAGCAAAGTCAACGCGCTCGTCGATCTCCTGCGTGGCGAGCATGAGGGCAAGAAGGTTCTCGTCTTCAGCGAGTACAAGGACACCGCCACCTACGTCGCCGCCGCCTTGGAGGAGGCGGGCATTGACAACGTCGGACGGGCGACCGGGGATTCCACCGACCCGTCCGATGTCGCGCGACGGTTCAGCCCTCGCTCCAACCGCCTCCCGGGCCAGAGCGTGGAGGACGTTAAGGAACCCGAAGACCCGATCGACGTCCTGATCGCCACCGACGTCCTCTCCGAAGGACAGAACCTCCAGGACAGCCACGTCATCGTCAACTACGACCTTCCTTGGGCGATCATCCGGCTCATCCAGCGCGCCGGCCGCGTCGACCGCGTTGGGCAGGAGTCAGACACGGTTCACGTGTACCTCATCACCCACGACAAGGTCGAGCAGCAGATTCACCTTCGCCGCCGCATCCGTGCCCGGCTCACCGCCGCGGCCGAGGCCTTCGGCTCCGACGAGCAGTTCTTCGGCACGGACGACGAGGTCAAGCTCCTGCACGACTTCTACGACGGGCGCTTGTCCGATGACGATGACGACGGCGAGGGTGAAGCCGACGCCGTGAGCGAAGCCTGGCTCGCTTGGAGCAACGCCCAGGACAGCCACCCCTTGGTCACCAAGCAGGTTCTCAGCCTCCCAGACCTCATCCACTCAACCCGCGACCGGTACGCGCGCGAGTCCGCCGGCGGCGTTGCCTGTTTCGTGCGTACCGAGTCCGGCATCGACGCCTTCGCGATGAGCGACTCCCACGGCTCCGAACGCCTCCTCACGCCCGCTGAGGCGCTGCGTGTCTTCGAGGCCGAACCCACCACGCCCACAGCGCCACTTCGCGACGACCACTTTGACCTCGAAGCACAGCTCGTACGAGGCCCTTTGACCGTCGAGGCCCGCGCCGCCGGCAACCTCCGCGGCGTTCGCAAGCGCATCTGGGAGAGATTCGGTGGCACCTTCTACGCCGAGCAGGCCGAGGACGCGCTCAACGCCCTGCATGAGCGCCCACTGACCACGCACGCCACGAACCAGCTGTCCATAGCCCTGCGGAACAAGTACGCCGACCAGGACGTCCTCGATCTGCTTGACCGTCTGCACCGCGAAGACCGCCTCGTCATCGGCTCTAGCGATTCCGACGAGCTGCGCATCGTCTGCTCGATTGGAGTGACCGACACGTGAGCCAAAACCTTCTCCCCAAGATCGACCGCGGCGACTTCCAGGAGGTCTTCATCGAGGACCTCAACTGGCTCGCACCAGACGTCAAGCAGACGGTGAGCGTGACCAATGACGAAGGACGCAAGATCAGCGCCCGAAACGTCGCCTCCTACAAGGGCCTTCGGGTCTGGGTCTGCGAAGAACGACCGGGCTCCGCACTTGAGGCCGAGCTCGATCGTCTGATTGCGAAGACCAGCACTGACCGCCTGGTCATCTTCGACGGCGATCAGGAGCAGGTCTGGCGATGGCCCGTGCGGCGAGCTAAGGACGGGTCCGTCACCTCGCGTCTGACCAGCCACCGCCACAGGAAGGGCGACCCCGACCCCAAGTTTGCGGCTCGCCTGGACATCATCCGTATGCCGTTTGACGTCGTCCTCGACGCGAACGCCGTCCTGGGCAAGGTCAGACACGCTTTCGACACAGAGGCCCAGAACGAGTCCAAGCGTGCCTCGAAGCTCATGGCGAACATGTACGGCGCCGTCGAGAAAGCCTACCCAGCGTCCACGGATCCCAAGAGGCGCGATCACGAGATCTCGGTGACTCTTGCCCGGATCCTCTTCCTCATGTTCGGCGACGACACCGAGATGTGGCAGACCGACGCCTTCCGCAACGTCATCCAGCACGAGACACGTCCCGACGGCTCCGACCTTACCCGCGTGCTCAATGACCTCTTCACATTCCTCGACACGCCACAGCCCAAGCCGGTGCCGACCGGGTTCGAGGGGTTCAAGTACGTGAACGGTGGAATCTTCGACGAGAAGATCGACCTGCCGCCCCTAGGCAAGGACTTCCGCACCGCCATCCTGGACGCGTGCGCCGTCGACTGGTCGGGCATCAGCCCCGCCATCTTCGGCTCGATGTTCCAGTCGGTCCGCGACGCGGAGACGCGCCGCGCCCTCGGCGAGCACTACACATCAGAGGAGAACATCCTTAAGACGCTCAGCCCGCTCTTCCTGGACGAACTAAGGGACGAGCTGGCGGCGGCCCTTGCCCGCGACACGACCCAGAAGAAGGTCAACGCCCTCAACAAGCTCTGGGACCGCCTCGGCGATGTCCGGTTCATGGACCCCGCGTGCGGATGCGGAAACTTCATCATCGTCGCTTACCGAGAGCTCCGCGCCATCGAGCTCCAGGTCATGGAAGCCCTTTACGATCTCCGCGACAAGCACCAGCTCTCGCTCGACGCGAAGTCCGACCTCAAAGTCACCCTGGACCACTTCTACGGTATCGAGATCGACGAGTGGCCGGCGCGCATAGCCGAGACCGCCATGTTCATGATGGACCGACAATGCGACCTCCAGCTGCAGGAGCGCTTCGGGCAAGCCCCTGAACGGCTACCTCTCCAACGCGAGGCCACGATCACGATCTCGCCTTCCCTTGCCGTGGATTGGCCTTCACTGGTTGATGGCGGCGGCGAACTCTTCATTGCCGGCAACCCTCCGTTCCGCGGCGGCCTGAAGCTCTCATCGGACCAGGCCGCGGAGCGCTCCGTGCTTTATAACAGCATGCCGGAGGCCAACGGTTTACGCGTGGGACGCGTTGACTATGTGTGCGCTTGGTTCGCCAAGGGTGCCGAAGCCAGCCGCAGGACCGGAGCCCGTGTTGCATTCGTAGCGACGAACAGCATCACGCAGGGCGAGCAGGCCCGCGTCATGGGTCCGCTGATGACCCGGCTTGGCGCCCACATTCACTTCGCGTACCGCACCTTTGCCTGGGACTCGGACGCTCAAGGCAAGGCCGCCGTGCACGTCGTCATCATCGGCTTCCGCTCAGTCCCAGCCCGTTCCGTGACCCTCTTCGCCGAGAACGGCGGTGGCCCACGTCAAGAGGTAGTGGCCAATTGGTGGCTGGCTCCTGCCCACCACGTTGAAATCCCACCTCGCCGGCACCCCTTCCTGTCGGGCCTCCCACGAATGACAGTCGGATCCCAGCCAACGGACGGCGCCGGCCTCCTAATCACACAGGAGCAGGTGCAGTCGTTTCGCGATGACCCCGTGGCCGCTCCCTTCGTCAAGCGCTACATGGGCGCCGAGGAACTGCTACATGACAAGTGGAAGTGGTGCCTCTGGCTGACTTCGGCTTCAAACGGGGCGCTGACCTCGCAACGGATCTCCGAGCGTTTGGCGATCGTGTCTGCTGCGCGCGCAAAGTCGCCCACCAAGGCGTTCAGGGAGACACCCCCCCACCTGTTCACACATCGCAAGCACCCACGAGGGTCATACATCGCCCTTCCGCAGAACTCGACGGACTCGAGAACTTGGATCCCTGCCGAGGTCTTTGACGAGGGCACCGTCGCCTCGAACAAGGCAACCATCGTGTACCCCGCGGAGACGTGGCTGCTCGGGCTACTGCAATCGCAGATGTATCAAACATGGATCCGGACGGTCGGTGGCCGGCTCAAGTCCGATCCGACTATCACAGCCGACCTCGCCTACAACTCGTACCCTTGGCCGGACTTGGACGAGCATGCTAGAGGTCGGTTGACCTGGGCTACCGAGCATCTGGTTGCCGTGCGTGCGCCGCTGAGGGCGAGCCGCAGCCTGGCCCAACTCTATGAACCAAGAAGTATGCCCGTCGAACTGGAGATGGCACATCGGCAGCTGGACGCCGTAGTCGATGAGCTCTACGGCCTTCGCCAACCGGACTCTGCCCAGCGTGAGGCCGCCCTATTCGAACGGTACAGGTATCACGCTGAGAGTGATCGCCGTGAAGCGTGAGGTGAGGCTGCTCAAGGACAAGGCCGTTGCCTCGCTCACCCTGAGCGTCGAACACTTCAATCGTCCCTGGGACCTTGGCCGAGGCGATGCGGTGCTGATCCTTCTGGACCACGCCTTTGAGATGCTCCTCAAGGCTTCGATCCTTCACCGCGGCGGAAGGATCCGGGAGCCGCGCGAGAAGAACACCATCGGGTTCGACGCTTGCGTGCGCAGGGCCTTGTCAACACCTGGAGTGCAGTTCCTCACAGATGAGCAGGCCCTTGTCCTACAGGCCATCAACGGCCTTCGAGACGCCGCTCAGCACCACTTGGTCGATCTCTCCGAGGCGCAGCTCTACCTGCACGCCCAGGGCGGCGTGACCCTGTTCCGCGACGTCCTGGACGCCGTGTTCCAGGAGCAGCTGAGCGATCTCTTGCCCGCTCGTGTGTTGCCGATCTCAACCCGAGCCATCACAGACCCCATGTTGATGTTCGAGGAGGAGTTAGAAGAGGTGCGCCAGCTCCTCGCCCCTGGCAGCCGCAGACAGGCTGAAGCCCAGGCGAAGTTGCGAGGTTTGGCGATCGTTGACGGAGCTATCCGGGGTGAACTGCTCCAGCCAGGTGAAGGGGACCTCCGCCAGCTCGTAAAGAAGGTTCGGTCGGGGCACGACTTCGGCCAGATCTTTCAGGGCATCGCCTCCGTCACGTTCGTGACTGACGGTTCCGGCCCCAACGTGTCACTGAGGATTGCCAAGAACGAAGGGGTGCCGATCACGATCGTCCCCGAGGGCACCCCCGGGTCATCGGTCATCGCCGTCAGGCGCGTGGACGAGCTGGGCTTTTACAACCTCGGTCACAACGATCTTGCCAAGAAGGTAGGCCTGACTCCGAACAAGACTTCGGCAGCTATTCGTTTGCTCAACCTCAAGTCGGATCCGGACTGCTACAAGGAGTTCAAGATCGGGGCGGTCCGGCACCAGAGGTACTCGCAGAACGCGATCGGACGGATCCGCGCGCTCCTGGCCGAGAAGGGGGTCGACGCGATCTGGCAGGAGTACCGACGGATCCAGGAAGAAGCCAAGCTTCGATCATAGGTGCCTGGGCAACCTTCGGACCCGTCCAACGACCAGCGGCGGCTAGTGACTCGCCCGAGATTCATAACATGGATAGATATCCAGAATGGACGTCCGTTCTTAGAAGATTCAGTGCATCTTAAACCAACGGATATGCCGATCTGCGCGGGTCAATTGGGCGTTGTGACGCGGACGCACAGTGGGCGAAATGCCGTCGCGGCAGCGACGGCTCCGGCGGACAGTGGCTATCGCCGGGGAGCCCTTGCCTGGGTCTCTCTGACCTCCCGGAGTGAGTTGTTGTCGAGCTCGCGGTCGGTGAAGTTGCGAGGCGCCTGCGGGGGGTCGAGGTAGTCGGGCGTAGCGGGCTGCAGGGCTGCGAGGCGGTAGCGGAGGTCCCGCGCCGGCGCGTCGTCGAGCGGACCGTGGGACACGGCTTGGCGAACGATCTGCGTCGCGTCGTGGCCGCCTGCTTGGATCCGCTCGAGCGTGGACCTCAGTGCCGGCCAGTCCGGCTCCGAGGTGAGTCGCGAGTCGACGTTGGCTGCCAGCTGCTCCCACAGGCCGGATGGCGGGGACGGCACCAGGCTGGGTCGCAGCTTCGTCGTCAAGTTGGCTTGGGTGGCTGCGGCGCCGGGGTCCTTGTTCCAAGCCTGTACTCGAGCCAGGATCACCTGGTCCACCCGATCGTGGGGGGCGCTCAGCTGGTCGCTGACAAGCGCGGCCTCATGTGCCCACGCGCTCGATGGTTGGGCGGCGATGAGTGCTGCCGCATCATCCAGAGTCGCCTGGTGGTGCGGTACGTGGAGCCGTGCAAGGAGCAGAACGTGTGCAAGCGACTCGGCGGCGTCGAGGCGATCGCGCAGCCCGAGGGGTCCGGCCGAGGTGAGCACCGCAGCGGGGTCGCTGCCCGCCGGCAGGTCGCTCGTGCGCGGGTCTGTTCCGTGTTGGGTGAGGAGCCAGAAGTCGCGTTCGGCGGCGGCACGCCCGGCTGGGTCAGCGTCGGTGGCGACGACGGGGGAGGTGTGGAGGGTGGCTAGCTGTCTGGCTTGTTCGTCGGTGAGCGCGGTTCCCAGCGGTGCCACTCCGACGTACTGGGCTTGGCCGGCGAGGGTGATTGCGAGGGCGTCGAAGGGCCCTTCGACGAGTACTGGCGTCGCCCCGTGCTCGAGTAGCTCTGGGATGACCCCGTAGAGCTGGGCGCCCTTGTGGAACAGGACGGTGTCTGGGGTGTTGAAGTACTTCGGTCCGGCGTGATCGTCGTTGTCGGTGAGGGCGGGGTGGCGGCGGCCGACGAACCCGAGGATCTGGCCCTCGTGGGTGATGGGCAGGACTGCGCGGTTACGGAACCGGTCGATGAGCCGGCCGGTGCTGGACCGGGTGGCCAGGCCGACCTCGAGGAGCTCGTCGTCGGTGACGCCCCGGCCGCCGAGGTGGTCGACCAGGGTGGTCCACCCCTTGGGGGCGTACCCGGCGGTGATGTGCGGGTTGTCTCGCCAGCCCGGCAGACGCTGGTCCAGGTAGGGCCCGGCCCAGGCGGTGTCGACCTGACTGGCGTAGAAGTCCATCGCCATGGTGTTGATCGCGACGAGGCGTTGTGGGGTGGCGCAGGCGTCGTCCCAGGCGACGGCGCGGGCGACCATGCGCTCGATCTGGGCGTCGGTGGGTGGCAATACCCCCATGGACTGCCGGTACAGGGCCGCGGCGGCGAGCTCGGTCGCGACGTCGTCCGGTGCGACGTCGTCCAGGGCCGGGGTCGCCGTGAGCTCCTGCCACTGGGCCGGCGTAGGCGCCTCCAGGCCCAGACCATCGACGGGCGCTCGCCACAGGTCGAGCTCCTCGCCGGCTGGCTCCTCGAATCCGGCTGTCTCGGTGCCGAGTTCCGGGCTCGTCAGCACTGACAGCCGCCAGACCAAGGCCTGGCACTCGTCGAGGTCGACGGCGGGGTCGAACGCCCCGGCCATGCCGGTGATGGCCTCGAGCGGGTGGCCGGCCGCGAGGGCCTGCTCGATGGTGGCGACCAGGGTGGGCCACCACTGGCTGGCCATGAGCTGCTCCGCGCGGTCGGGGCCGAGGTGGTCGGAGAACTGGTGGCCCCAGCCCGGCGCGAGCTGGTGCTGGTTGGTGAACTGTGCGGCGACGGTGGGCGAGAGGTCGCGGCTGATCCGCCACCAGAGCGCGGCCGCGGCGTGGTCGTCCGGCAGGTCGCCCTGGGCCAGCGCGGCATGAACAAGGGCTGGGGTGTTGAGGCCGGCGCGGGAGATGGCCGCGAGCCGGTCGGCCAGCTGCGTCAGGCCGGGGTCGTGGCTGAGCGCTGGGGCGAGGGCGTCGAGGAGCGGCCACCATTCCGCCACCGCCGGTGATTGCGTGGGCTGGAGCTGGGTGTCGAGGTGGTGCTGCCAGTGGGCGGCGGCCTTGTTGTGCTGTCGGGGTCCGGTGGGTCGACGGTCGGTGTCGGGGACGGCGTTGGCGGCCCGCCAGAGCGTGACCTCGGCGAGCAACTCGGGGGCTGGGGTGGGCTGTCCGGGTTGCAGCCACGCGGGCCGCTGGTCGGTTACCGAAGCCCGCACATCGACCGTCAGGCTGGCCACGAGATCCGAGCGGGCGGAGAGGTACGGACCCCAGGTTGGGTGGCCGGACAGCGTCGCAGGGGTGGCGGGTAGCCAGGGCAGCGGCCCTGTCCCGGTGGTATCGGGAAGGCGCCAGTCGAGGACGGCGGCCCGGTCGCCGGCGGTGTCGAGCTCGCGCCCGGTGACGGCCTGCTGGAGCGCGGCGCGCGGGTCGGTGCCGGCGGCGGCCAGGAGGATCAGGTGGGATCGCAGGATCGGCCAGGCCGGGTCCTCCTCGACCCCGGGGACTAGGTCCATGGTGGCCTTCTCGAGGGCGGCGACGGCGTGGGGCCCGAGGTGGTGTTCGGCGGCAACGTGCAGGGCGTCGACGTAACGGGCGACGGCGTCGGCCAGCCTGGGCGCCGGGGTGTCCTGCTCGTGGAGCAGGGTGGTGGCGGAGGTGGGGGTGTCGTCGCGAGTCAGGATCCCTTCGAGCAGATCGGCGGCCGTCGGCGGGTGGATGCTCTCGGGGCGGATGACGTCGTGCGGGTCTCCGTCGCCGACGACGGCGACGTGGACGTGGTTGGCGACGGCGCCGCGGGTGAGCATCGTGTAGAGCTGCTGGCGGGTTTCGGTGCCGGTGGCCAGGCCGTGCATGGTGTCGACGGAGACGCCCTGGGCGCCGTGCACGGTGCTGGCGTACCCGAGCTCCGTGGAGGTCGCGACGTAGTCCGCAGGCAGGGTGACCTGCCGGTGGGTGCGGCTGTGCTCAGCGACCAATGACCCGTTCGACGACACGGCCTGGACGGTCCAGCGGTCGCCGTTCTTGACCCAGTCGTTCGCTCCGAGGCGCAGGCGGCGGTCGTTGGAGCGGGTCGTGATCCGCTCCCCAACGAACGCCGTGTTGCCGTCGGCCAGGGCGACGCCTTGGCCGGGGGTGATGCCGTTGAGACGGTGGGCTTGGGCGCGATGGTTGAGCTGGCCGACGAGCTCGCGGGTGGGGGCGAGCATGATCGCGTCGACCCCGTGGGCGCGGTCGGTGGCCCAGGCGGTGAAGAGGTTCTCGGTGCAGGTGGTCAGGTCCCCGACGTGCACCCGGTCGTGGTCCAGGTAGAACCCCAAAGCCTCCACTTTGCCGTCGCGCAGGGCGAGGGAGGCGGCGGCTTGGGCGGGGTCGACGAAGCGGACCAGCTCGCTCAGGTGTGCGGCCCCGTGCGTCGAGGCGATGTCGCTGAGGACGCCGCCGGCGCCGATCGCGGCGAGCTGTTGGGTGTCCCCGACCAGCCGTACCTGCCCGCCGCGGGCGACCACGAAGTCGACCACGGCGGCCAGCGAGAGGGTGTCGGCCATCCCGGCCTCGTCGATGACCACGAGGGTGCGAAACCCCACCGAGCTCGCCCAGTCGGGCAGGTCGTCGTGGGTGATCGACCAGGTCAGCTTCGCCAGGGTCTCGGTGTGGGCGTCGATCTGCTCGCGCAGGACCGCGGCCGCGGCGGCGGAGGGGGCGAGCCCGAGGACGGTTCCGCCGTCCTCCACCCATGCCGCGGCGAGGGTGCGCATGGCGGTGGTCTTTCCGGAGCCGGCTGGCGCGAGAGCGAGCTGGAGGCAGGCGCCGGAGGTGGCCATCGCGGTGACGAGGGAGGCCTGGCCGGGGTTGAGGGTGGTGCCGTTGGCGGCCTGCTCGAGCAGCGCGAGGGTGACTGCCTCGGGCCGGGCTTGGTGTCGGTCGTGGATGCCGGCGGCCTCAACGAGTTGCTGCTCGGCGGCCAGTACGGCGGTGCTGGTGTAGGTCGCGGAGCCGGCGACCTCGTACATGCTGGATCCGTCCACCCGGCGCAGCTCGGCAGGCTCCTCAATCCCGTCCGAAACAGCGGTCAGCCGCACCGAGGACACGTTGAGGGCGTGTTCGGTGACCTGGTCCACGGCCGTCTCGACTTGCTCGGCGGGCAGGTTCGCCGCCCTCACCCGGCGCAGTGCCTCGGCGCGCACGTGCCACGTCTGCCAGGTCGCACGGGTGGCCTGGAGGGTGTCGCGGACAACGTCGGCGGTGTCCGCGACCCACGCCTCATCCACCCGCACCGACGACGCTGGGCGAGGTGCCGTCAGTGCTTTGGTGACCATCGCGTGCACCGCGTACGACCCGCCGAGCACCTCCTCGGCCTGCTCCCGCCACGCCTCGCGCTGCTCGGCCAGGGTGCGTGGTTCGTGCTTGCCGTCGCGGGTCTCCAAGGTGGCCTGCTGCGCAAGGTGGATGGCTTCGATAGTGGTGGGCGGGCGCCCGTGGTCGGCCTGGAAGGCGGCAGCGAGCTGGGCGCGGCGGTGCTCGATCGACGCCCGGCGGGACGACCAGCGACGGTTCAACCTCGGGTCGACCCCGACGACCTCACGGATCGGGCGCTTGGTCCGGTCCGTCCCCGGGCGCTCAGCGAAGACCAGCCCGAGCCGGGTCCGCAGGTGCGTCTCCAAGGCGGTGTTGTAGGCCTCCGAGGCCAAGACCGTTGCCTTGAACAGCACCCTCCCGTCGATGGACAGCCACTTCCCGGACAGCGTCTGGACCTTGTTCGCGACGGCGATATGGGTGTGCAGGTCGGGGTCGCCGGCGCGCGAGTCGCGGTGGGTGAACGCGGTCGCCACCAGCCCGGTGACGTCGACCTGACGCACGCCACGCTTGCCCTCCCTCGTGTACAGGGCGTGCTTCTCGATGAACGCCAGGGCGTCGGTGACGGCGTCGTTGTGGGCCTGCTCGACCTGTGCGGCGACCTCGGGTGGGGCGATCGCCCACAGGGTGCTGACCGACTTCACCGGCGAGAAGGTCAGGTCGTACCCGGCCACCGCCGCGGTGCGGGAGCGGGTCAGCTTCGCGATCGCTGCGGACAGCTCACGGGCGTCTTTCGGGTCCCGACCGTGCTCGCCGTGGAACATCTCTACGGCGACCTGGGAGCGGATCCGCGCCCGATCCGCAGCGGGGACCGGGTAGTCCCGGGGGTGACCCAACGACGCCGCACGGTCCTCGATCCTGCGGGCCACCTCGACCTGGAACGCCGTGACATCAGGTGACGTCACCGCGAACGGCAGCCCGAGCCGGGTCACCGCCCTCAGGTCCCGATCCGTCAGGTCCGGGCCCTCGAGCCGGTCCGCGCGCTGGTTGGCCAGCGGGTGCAGGCCGGCACCGAACAGGGCCTGCATCTGCTGGGCGGTGACCTCGTCCCCGATGCTCAGGCCGTCGATTCCGGCCATTCCGGAGCCCACCCAGCGACCGGGGGTCTCGCCCTTCTCCGTGTAGTACGACGCCAAGGGCTGGCGGGCTCCGCTGGTGCGGTCCTGCGCGGCGACCTGCCGGGTCAGGTACGTGTACCCGGTCCCGGCCGTGAGCTTGTGCAGGCTCATCGTCATACCTCCCCTAAGCCCACCTACCTGTCCCTCGTGGCCACCCGGTCGCGGACTGGTTGGCCCGGGGTGCAAGAGGTGTGCAGTCGTCGAGGGTTTGGGTTTTCGGGGGAGGGACGTTGCGGGCGGATCGGAGGGGGAGGGTCGCGGTGCGGCGCGGTGTGGAGAGTGGGTGCTCTCGGGCGGGGAGGGTCGGTGGAGAACTGGTTTGTCGCGCGGTGGCCGGGAAGCGGCCGCGGGCCGGCTTAGGGAGGCAGGAGCAGGTTCCCGAACGGGCGAGAAGGGGTGGACCATATGGGCCGGCGCGAGGGGAAGATCGAGGCGCGGCGGGAGGCGGCGGCGAGCCAGCTCCTGCTGCGGGCGCAGCGCAGGGAGCAGGACGACCGGTGCGGCCGGCTCGGCATCGTTGTGGTGCTGGCGCTGCAGGAGAGGGACGCCTGGGTCGAGGAGTGCGAGCGCCGGGCCGGGGACGCGTTGACCCGGTTGGTCGAGGAGGAGGGCCTGTCGGTGCGGGACGCGGTGGGCTGGTGCGTGGGAGCGGTCACAGTCGCGGATGCGACCCGGCTTCGGCGGCTCGCAGCGCAGCCGTCGGGTGACGGCGAGCGGCCGACGACCGGGCAGGCGCAATGACGGGGCCCGGCGCGGAGTCGTGTCTCGCGCCGGGCCTCGTGTGCCCAGTGGTGGTTGGGCCCGGCAGGGTCCGAGGGGCGGACCCTGCCGGGCGGTCAGGCGGCGTGGTCGGCGTCGGCCCCGAGCAGGAGCTGCTCGACCTCGCTGGGCTGGTAGCCCCAACCGGTCAGCGCGGTCATGATCCGGGCGTCCCACTCGCTGGGGTTGCGCCAGGTGTGCACGCTGGTGCTGGCTTCCCACGCGGCCAGGACGGCCGCGAGCGTTCGCACGGTGGCCGCCTTGGCGGTGGTGGCGTTGGCAGCGAGGCGGGCGCAGGCCTGGGATCCGGCGAGGTCTCCCTCCTGCTCCGTCTCGCCGAGGAGGGTGCGTAGCATCCGGTGCGAGTCGCTCATCGCCTTGGTCAGCGAGTACTGCCCGGACAGGATGGACTCGCAGATCAGCGCCTCGGCCCCGGCCGGGACGGCCTTGCGGGTGACGAACTGGGCCAACCACTCGCGGCGTACGGTCTCGGCGGACCGCCACGCCTTGTTGTTGGTGATGACCTCGCGACGCTGCTCGGCACGGTCCTCTGCACCGGCCTCGCTCTCGCCGGGGCTGGTGGTTCCGGTGGGGGAGGGCTGGTCGTATGCGGAGCGTAGGCCGGCGGCGGCGGGTTCGGTGCAGATCCACACCGGCACGAATCGCAGGACCGGCTCGCCGTCGGCGTCGCTGTCCTCTGTGTCGTCCTCGTCGGGGTAGGCCCACTCGGCCCGGACCACGACCGCTGCTCCGGGGACGTTCGGCCAGTCGGCCTCGGGGACCGGCTCACCGTCGGCGGTGACCAGCCCGTCCAGTCGCAGCGGCCAGGTCCGCTCCGGGACTTCGTCCGGGTCGAGGGCGGGCATGCCCTGGTCGCGGAGCCGGTCGGCCTCGGCCCGGACCGCGTGCGCCTCGGCGCGGGCGTCGCGCAGCCGCTGGGCGGTGTGTTCCAGGGGGCGGCCCCAGGACACGGCCTGCTCCAAGGACTCGGTCGCGGCCAGGTCGCCCTCGAACTCGGCGAAGATCGCGGCCTGGGCCAGGGTCAGCCCGTGGGTGTCCATCCGGGACTTGGTGGTGGCGCTGCCGGCGATGGTCAGCACGGCGTCGACGGTGGGGCGGGCGATCGCGGTGCGCTTGACGATCTGCGCGGCGGAGACCCCGAGCAGGGCGAGCTGCTCGATCGCGTCGCGCTCCTCGGCCTCACGCATCGGTGCGCGGTGGACGTTCTCCACCAGCTGGTCGATGACCCGGTCGGTCTCCTCGGGTCGGGCGACGACGTGCACCGGGACCAGCCCGTCGGGGGTGCCGACCTTGACGGCGGCCAGGGTGCGCCGCTGCCCCCGGTAGACCACGAGGTCGCCGTTGTCGTCGACCCACACGGTGATGGGCTCCAGGACTCCGCGGGCCTTGATCGATGCCGCGAAGTCGCTGGCGGCGGGGTGGGTGTCGGTGCGGACGTTGGTGCCGATGGTCAGGTCCTGCGGCGGGACCCGGTAGCTGTGCCCGGTCTCGTAGGTGGTGCTGCTTGTCGTGCTCATTGCGGTCAACTCCCTTGTTGGACAACCGAACTGTGTAGTTCTATGGTCGTCGCGTGTGGCGCGTTGTGGGAGTGCCTGTGGGGTTCTGTGGAGGGACGGTGCGGTCCGGGTGGGCTGTGGACAACGCTGCGCCCGTCGTCGGCTTCTCAGCCGCTGATTGTGGTTGGACCGCATTTCGCGGCGTGGTCGTGCACCGAGAACGGGCGAAGGCAGGGCCGGCGCAGTGACCACACCCGCACGCGTCTGCCGTCGATGCTCGTCCAGGCTCCGGGACCGTCCAGCCAGGTGCGCCAACCGTCGGCGGCAACTGTCTGGGCCCATTGCTCCTCGTCCCCGTCGCGTTCGGGGTCCCATTGCCTCGCGGTGTACTGCCAGGTGGTCACGTCGTGCTCCTGTCGTCGACGGGACCGCGTTCAGGTTGTGGCCGGGGCGCGGTGCTGCTGGGGTGAGTCAGGTGAGTGCACTGGATCCCACGCTGGAGTGGACGAGGCGTCGCCGTGCCGGGGAGTCGGCCGCGCTGATTGCGCGCGAGGCGGGGGTGACTCCGTTGCTGGTCAGGCGCGCGACGTCCTTGTACGGGCCGTTTCCGCAACCGTCTCGCCAGCTGGGGCGCACGATCACGGCGGGCGCGGCCTTGGAGGAGCGCACACGCCGGTGGGTGCTGGCTCGTCAACGGGGCCGCCGGGTCAGCGACATCGCGCGAGCCGAGGGGGTGGGGCACCAGATCGTCAGCCGGTTCACTGAGCCGGCGGGCCCGTTCCCGTCCGGCGACGTGGTCCAGGCGTGGGTTCAGGCCCGGCGTAGCGGGACACCGGTCGCTGATCTGGCGGCCGAGTACGAGGCTCCGGAGGCGACAGTGCTGCGGGCCACCCGCCCTTGGGGCCCGTTCTGGCGGACCGGTCCTCGTCTGCCGGACGGTGTGGTCGGAGTCAAGGGCATCGCCAAGCTGGCCGGCATGAGCGACCCGGCCGCCATCCGGTGGGTCCGCACCGGCCGGGCCCCCGAGCCCGACTTCGTCCTGGGTGACGCGCACAAGCTCTGGCTGGAGTCCACCATCCGTCGCTGGCTCGACAGCTGCGACCTGGCCAGCTGCCCCGACTGCGGAGCCCGGTGCGTCAGCGTGAATCGGCACCGCGCCGGCGCCCACAAGGCACGTCGCCCCGGCCGCCCCGAGCAAGACTCGTCCTCGCGGCCCACCTCCACCAGCTGACCCCACACGGTTAGCGGCGCTCATCGACCAGCCGGCACCAGCGCGACGACCCGAGCCGGCGATCCAGCCCGAGGAGTGTCGGCGGTCAGCCGCTCCCACCGAGCGACGCTGACGCAGACCCCGGACCGGGCAAGCGCCTCGAGGTAGTACGGGCCCAGGCCGTGCACGACCACCGCAGCGTCGCCGACCTCCTCGACCCGCCGGGCCAGAACCCGCTCAGCGGCCGGGACCAGGTAGGTGGCCGCTGCGACGACCACGACGACCAGCAGCAGACCCCACTGCTGCGCGACGGCAAGCTGGCCGACGGTGACGGCCACCACGGCCCACCGCAGCTGCCAGGCCAACCGCACCAGCGGCAAGCGGCGCACTGGCGTGCTGATCGCGCGCAGCAGCGCCCACGGCGCGCACCACATCCGCAGGGCAGCCCCGGGGCAGCACCCCGACCGCGCAACAGCGGCCGCGTGGCACAAGCTGGCCGCCGCCATCGCGGGGCTTACCACCCCATGCTGCAGACCCTTCACCACGGCTGCGGGCACCACCACGGTCCGGCGCCCGAACGGCGTCGCCACCCAGCCTGGGCGCGAGGGAGCGCTCCGGAGGTCGACCACGGGCGGACCCAGGCCGACGCGACACATCAACGCGATCGCCGGCCGCAGGGCCTGCTGCTCGCTCTCGCTGAGCCGGCGAGCCCTCATCGCCATGCGCCCGGCCGCCCCTTCACCCGCTGCACCACGAAGCAGCAGCGTCATGACAGCCGACAGACCAGCCAGCGCCCACGCCGTCGCCCCGTGCAGGGCGCCCGCGACCACGACGAGAACGGACACCCCAAAGGTCGCCGGCACACTGGCCGCCGCCAGTCGCAGCGCCCTGTTTGGTACCTGCATCGTCATCACCTCCCTGACGAACACCGCCGCCCCGGTGGCGGAGTGGGGCGTCGTCGTCCACTTGTCCGCGACTGTCCTCCCCACCGCTGACATCCCCTCGGACTTATCCACAGACCCCGGGCCCGGTCTTCAGCACACCGGGGGGCCGACCGACATTGGGCGCAAACGACTTCGCGGCCAGTGGCCGCGAAGCACCACCAGGGGGGCTTAGGGAGACATGAACGAGTCAACGGATTCCCAGCGCCCGGCGGCCGACACCGGCGCGGCAGCCACGACCACCCGCGACGCAGCCCTGGAGCACCTTGCCATCACGCTCGCGCTGCTCGGCGATGCCGCTTCCCGGGCCACCCACACCTCCCACGACGTTCGGCTGCACATCGTGGCCTGCCAGGCCGAGCACCTCGCCGGCGAGGTGCGCACCCACACAGAACCGGCCACGCCACAGCAGCCGTGGCCCGTCGACGCCGGGTACGCCACGACCACCGCCGCGGCACGCCGTGCGCTCGACGTGCCAGAGGTGCGGCATCTCCCGGTGCCGCTGCGCGCCTCACTGCAGTGGCTGCTCCTGCTCGCCGAAGCGGCACAGACATGAACAGCCCCGAGCGGCGCAGCGTCGGTGAGCTCCTCGAGGACACCGACCTCACCGCCCGCCGGCTGCTCCTCGACCCCGACGACCTCGACACCGCGGCGATGATCCGGGTCTGGCCCGAGCTCGTCCAGGCCGCCAACGAGCTACTCGCCAGCCTTCCCAGCAGGGGTCCCCACGCCATCCCCGGGGTCGAAGCCACACCCACGCGCACCGACCCCCTGGCAGAGCGGTTACACCTGATGGCCACCGCCCTCAACGACAACCTGCGCGGACGCGCGTGGCCCGGCGACGGCCCCGCAGACGAACGCCTCCTCGACATGACAGGCAACCTCGTCCACACCCACGACCTCATCGACCGGCGCCTGCGCGACACCACCCGGCCAAGCACTGCAATGCTCACCGATGCCGCCGCGGCCAGAACCCGAGTCCTGCACGCCCTGTACGTCACGGCACACGCGATCACCCTTGCCACCGGAGCCGAGATCCGGGACCTGCAAACGAATGGCCGCGCCCTCCAGCGCCGGTCAGGGGTGCACAAGCTGACCGCGCTCAAGCTCATGGCCGCGCGCATCGACACGTTCGAGCAGGTCGCCGGCGCAGAGGTCTACCAAGCGTTTCCCAAGGCTTTGGTCGGCAATCGGAGAGACGAGGCCGCACCGGGGCTCCGGATGGCGTTTGCTGCCTGGGAGGTCGAGACCCACCGGGCCATGGTGCACGAACCGACCATGGCCAACATCTTCGAAGTGAGCAGGGTCCAAGCCTCGACGATTGCGCTGACCCACCTCCTGTTCGACGCGGCAGGTGGTTGCGGGGCGATAGACGCAGGCGCATACCGCGCCAACCTCCAGCCGGTCCTAGCCGCAGCCGAATCCGCCTGGGGCGCCCTGCACTTCGTCGCTCGAGACCTGACCAGTATGGCCCCACGCCTTGTGGCCCGCGACCTCAGACTCGCAGGCACGCAGCTCGTGCATGCGCTGACACAGCTGGCGCTCGATGGCACGTCCGTTGCTACGCAAACCCTTCTTTCCGAGCGGATCGCCTCGAATCACCTCCTGGCAACCCTGGTGTCAGCACTCGAGTCCCACCGCGACTCCGCTCAAGTGCTGATGGACGCCGTTCTCGATCCACGCCTCGGCATCAAAGCGGACGCGGCGCAGCGGGTCTTGGCGGATCTCGCCTCGGGAAACCGGGAGGCCTTGAGCCCCCAAGAACCCTGGATCGATCCTCGCGACATCGCCCTGGGCCGCCAGGTCCCACTCCCAGCACCAGTCCGAGGCGCGCTCATCCGACACGTCGAGATCATCGACAGCGCCAGCCGCCGCCTCGCCACCGCGTCAGTCGACACGAGCCAGCCCGTGCAACCACCGCGCACGCAGGACCAGGGGCAAGTTCGTACCAGTACCCACCGAGGCGCCTTAGTCCTAGACACTCAGGTTGCGCCGCGCGTTGCCCGATAGCCGTGTTCCATCGAATGGCGAACCTTCGCCATCTCGCCCCGCGGGGGGCGGGGCAACCTGTTACGGCAACAGGTACGCCCCGCATCCGGCCGGGACGCGTCGGCCTCATCGTCCGCGGGCGGCTCACACAGCTTCTGTCGGAACGAAGGGCCCAGCGAGCGCCAAAGCGCGCCGCTCAGCCTCTCGTGGTCAGGATGCCGTCGTTGTCACTGTGGAGGCGCTGACCGGGTATGAAGGTAGCTCCTCCGAAGGTCACGTCCACGTCCCTCTGGCCGATGCCGTTCTTGGTGCTCTTGCGGGGGTTCGAGCCAAGGGCCTTGATCCCGAGGTCGACACCGGCGAGGGCGTCAACATCACGGACCGCGCCGTTGATGATGACGCCCTCCCACCCGTTGGCCGCGGCGAGGTCGGCCATCTTGTCGCCCATCAGCGCAGCGCTGAGCGAGCCTGCGCCGTCGACAACGAGAACGCGTCCGGCACCCTCCTCAGCGAGGATCTGCTTGACGATGACGTTGTCCTCGAAGACCTTGACCGTAGTGATCTGGCCCTCGAATGCGGAGCGGCCGCCGAGGTTGCGGAACTGGGTGTGGCAGGACTGCAGGGCTTCGCCGTGGTCGTCGTATAGGTCGGCGGTGGGCTTCATTCGTGAACTCCTGATCTGGTTGGGATGTGGATGGAGGCATGCGCGCGCTCGACCCGAGCGGGTGGATTGGGTCAGCGGGCGCCGTGACGGCCTGTGGTGAAGCCGTAAAGGGTGTTCGGGTTGTCCACGAGGACGCGGTGGATCACGCCGTGGTTCGGGGCCCAGTATTTGAGCAGGCTGAGCATGTCGGCATCGTTGGGCATGGGGACCTCGCCCCTGGATGCCGTCGGGTGCGGCCAGTCGGAGCCCCATACGACTCGTTCAGGCGCGGCATTGACGAAGGCTCTGCCGATGGCCGAGCGGTCCTCGTACAGCGGTGGGCCGGAGACAGATTCGTGGTACACCCCCGAGACCTTGACCCAGGTGTGGCCCTGTTCGACCAGGCCGAGTATCGCTGTATAGGTCGGGTGGCTGGTTCCAACCGCACCCGGGATGCGCCCCATGTGGTCGATGACAAGGTCCACTGGCAGGTCTTCGAGCAGTTGCAGGTTCTCGAGAATCCCCTCTGCGGTCATGTGGATCTGGACGTGCCACCCGAGGTCGGCCACCCGGGCCGCCAGCGGGCGGATGAGCTCCGCTCCGGCCCCTCCCGGGCGGGTGAGGTTGAACCGGATGCCGCGGATTCCGCCGGCATGCAGCTGCTGCAGCTCTGCGTCGCTGACGGAGCCGGCGACGACGGCGATGCCTCGAGCGTGGTGCTGGCCGATCTGGGCGATGGCATCGAGGGTGCAGCGGTTGTCCGTCGCATAGTTCGACGGCGTCACGATGACGGCCTTCTCGGTCCCCAGCCGGGCCTGGAGGAGGCGGTAGTCGGCGACGGTGGCACGCGGCGGCGGCGTCGCGGTCGGGGAGGGGTACGGGAAGCGTTCCGGCTCGAAGATGTGGATGTGGCTATCGACGCTCCCGTGCGGCGGGACGAAGCTGGGGCGGTTGCTGCCGACCGAGAAGGGGGTGGGCTCGGGCGCGGGCCGGGCGGCGCGTGCCGTCGCCGTGGTGGTCGCGGCTAGGGCGGTGGCGCCGGCTCCGGCGAACAGGGTTCTGCGGGTGATCGCGTGCATCGTCGGACTCGATTCTTGTGGTGGGGGGTCAGGTGAGGCTGGGCGGGTGGGTCTTGGCAGTCGGGTCATTGCGGGTGTCGTCGTCTGTGTCGAGCAGTCCGCGCAGGACGTACGGCATCACCCCGCCGTGGCGGAAGTAGTCGATCTCGCGGGGCGTGTCGAGCCGGGCTCGGGCAGTGAACTCGCGGTCGCCGTTACGGACTGTGACCATGGGGTGCACGTCTTCCGGGCCGATCTCGGTCAGGCCCGTGATGGTGATCTCCTCGGCGCCGGTCGGTGCCAGGTCGTCCGGTCCTGCGTCGAGCAGCTCCAACGGCAGGATGCCCATCCCGACGAGGTTCGAGCGGTGGATCCGCTCGAAGGACTGCGCGATCACCGCTCGCACCCCGAGCAGTGCCGGCCCCTTGGCGGCCCAGTCCCTAGAGGAGCCGCCACCATAGTCACGCCCGGCAACGACGACCACCGGGACACCGGCTGCGCGATAGGCGTCAGCCGCGTCATAGATCGACGCCTCCGCACCGTCGGCGAGGAAGTTGCGGGTTCTGGCAGCACGTGTCCCAGGGGCCACCTGGTTCTGGAGGCGGACGTTGGCGAACGCTCCGCGCATCATCACCTGGTGGTTGCCCCGGCGGGACGCGTAAGTGTTCAGGTCCCTGCCGCGGACGCCGTGCTCGGCCAGGTGGGCGGCGGCGGCACTGTTAGCGGTGATGGCCCCGGCCGGGGACACGTGGTCGGTGGTGACCATGTCGCCGAGCTTGACCAAGACCCGTGCAGCGGTGATGTCCTGTGCGGGCTGGGGTTCAGGGGTCATCGCGTCGAGGTACGGGGGACGACGGATGTAGGTGGACTCCTCGTCCCAGTCGAAGCGCTCGGAGGAGGAGACGGCGATATCCTTCCAGCGCTGGTCGCCGTCGAACACGTCGGCGTACGCAGCGCTGAACATCGTGGGGTCGATGTTGTCGGCCATGACGGCGTCGATCTCCGCGGCGTCGGGCCACAGGTCGGCGAGGAAGACGCCATCCCCGTGTTGGTCGTACCCGAGGGGCTCCCGGTAGAGGTCGACGTCCATGGTGCCGACGAGCGCATAGGCGACCACGAGGGGCGGCGAGGCGAGGTAGTTCATGGCCACCTCGGGCTGGATCCGGCCTTCGAAGTTGCGGTTCCCGGACAGCACTGACACCACGTTGATGCCGTGCTCGGCGATCGCGTCGGAGACCTCGGGGACCAGTGGCCCGGACGCCCCGATGCAGGTCATGCACCCGAAGCCCGCCAGGTTGAACCCGAGGGCCTCGAGGTCCGGAACCAGGCCTGCTCGACGGTAGTAGTCCATGACGACCTTGGATCCGGGGCTGAGCGTCGTCTTGACCCAGGGCTTGCTCCTCAGCCCGGCTCGGACGGCGTTGCGTGCCAATAGACCGGCGGCGACCATCACCGAGGGGTTTGAGGTGTTGGTACACGAGGTGATCGCGGCGATGGCGACGAGGCCGTCCGAGACGGCGTGTTGCTGACCCTGCATCGAGAGCGTGGCAGTCACTCGGTTCGGGCGGCCGGAGCTCTCCCAGAGCGCTGCGGCGAATCGGGTCTTGGCCTGGGTCAGGGGCACGCGGTCCTCGGGCCGGGCTGGGCCGGCCAAGGAAGGCACTACGGTGCCAAGGTCGAGGTCGATCGTCTCGTCGAAGTCGAGGACGCGCTCGGGGTCGTGCCACAGTCCCTGCGCCTTCGCGTACGCCTCGACGAGCTCGACCCGATCCTCGGACCGCCCGGTGAACCGCAGGTAGCGCAGCGTCTCGTCATCGATGGGGAAGAGGGCACAGGTGGAGCCGAACTCCGGGCTCATGTTTGCGATGGTGACGCGGTCCGCCACGGGTAGGGCTGCGGTCCCCTCACCGCAGAACTCGACGAACTTGCCGATGACGCCGTGGGCCCGGAGGGTCTCGGTGATGGTCAGGACCAGGTCCGTGGCGGTGGTCCCGGCCGGTAGCTGACCCTGCAGTCGGACCCCGACGACGGGGGGAACGACGATGGACATTGACTGGCCCAGCATCGCCGCCTCGGCTTCGATGCCGCCGATGCCCCAGCCCAGGACGCCGAGGCCATTGACCATGGTGGTGTGGGAGTCGGTGCCAAGGCAGACGTCGGGGAAGGCCCAGCCGTCCTCCACCATGACCACGCGGGCGAGGTACTCGACGTTGACCTGGTGCATGATCCCGGTGCCCGGGGGGACCACCGCGAAGTTCTCCAGTGACTGTTGGCCCCAACGCAGGAACCGGTACCGCTCACTGTTGCGCGTGTACTCGAGCTCGACGTTGCGGGCCATGGCGTCGGGACGTCCGTGGACATCTGCGATGACCGAGTGGTCGATGACCAGTTCGGAGGCGATGACCGGGTTGACCTTGGCGGGGTCGCCGCCCATAGCGGCCATCCCGTCGCGCATGGCAGCGAGGTCGACCACCGTCGGCACGCCGTTGGTGTCGTGGAGGAACACGCGGGATGCGTAGAGATCGACGGGCGTGTCGGTGTCTCCAGCCAGGACGGCCCGGACCTGTGCGTCGGCCCCCGGGGACCCGTCGTGGAACCGAAGGACGTTCTCCAGCAGGATGCGACGGCTCACCGGCATGCTGTCGGGGGCGAGCGCATTGATCCGGTGGTACGAGAGCAAGGAGCCACGCACCTCGAGCGTGCCGTGGGTGTCCTGGGTCGTGCGTCGAGTGCCGGTCAGGTGGGGGTGGTTCATGAGGCGTCCTCGGGTGACGTCGCGTCGGCCAGGTCGCCCGGGAAGGCGGGCGCGAGGTAGGTGTTCACATGCCCACCGTCGATCACGCATCGGGTCGCGGCCGCGCGCCACGCGGCGTAGTGAGGCGCCGCCCGGTGTTCGTGGGTGAACGCGTGCTCGTCTCGGTAGATCTCGTAGAGGACGAACTTTGTCGGGTCACCAACGACCCTGTGCACGTCGAAGCGCAGGCATCCCGGCTCGTCCCGCAGGCTGGCGCGGGCGTTGGTGCGGATCGCGGTCAGGAACTCCTCGATCCGCTCCGGGCGGACGTCCAGGGTCACCAGCACGACGTGCACGGGGTCACCCACCCAGCGTCTCTGCGTCCACGCCGCACGATGCCGCGAGGGCACACAGGTCGTCGATCGTCCTTCGTGGCAGGGAGATCCCCTCCGATTGAGCCTTGCGCAGGTTCCGGTCCTCGATCTCGCCGGGGTAGAAGACCTCGTCATGTCCCGCGGCCAGCGGCACCGACTTGGTGCCGTCGATGAGGGTGGCCAGGTCGTGCCCGAACTCCATCGGCGACCGGACGGCGTCGACGCGGATCGCGATGACGAGGTGTCCGCAGCCGCTTCGCCGATCCGGGACGTAAGGCCCGGCGATGTCGGTGGCGTACGAGCTGCCGGTCAGGACGCCGGAGAGGATGTCCATCATGAAGGAGATTGCGTAGCCCTTGTGGGCTGCCATGGGCAGGATCAGGCCGTCGATTGCAGCCTGGGGGTCAGTTGTGGGGACCCCATCGGCGTCGATTGCCCATCCGTCGGGGATGGTCGTGCCACGCTCACGTGCGGCGTAGACCTTGCCGCGGGCCACGGTGGTGTTGGCGATGTCGAGGACAACGGGTCCGAGTGTTCCACCGGGGACGGCGATCGACCACGGGTTGGCGCCGACGGTCTTCACGCGTCCGCCCCATGGAGCCATGGCCGGGCTGCCGTTGGTGGTGAGGATCGCCGCGCAACCCGCCTCGGCCATAGCGCGGGTGAAGTAGGCGGCCGTGCCGAAGTGGTTGCTGTTGCGAACCGCCACGACACCTACGCCGTGGGTCTGCGCGCGCTCCACGGCGAGGTCGCATGCGGTGCGCGTGACGACTTGGCCGATGCCGTCGCGGCCGTCGAGGACGTTGACAGCGCCGCCGTCGAGGATGTGCTCGCTTCGGGTGACCGGATTCATCACGCCGGAGCGGAGCCGTTCGACGTACCAGCTCAGCCGCAGGACGCCGTGCGAGGGATGGCCCCAGGCGTCCGCCGTCACCAGACTGTCGGCTACGTACTCGGCGTCCGTAGCCGGCACCCCGACAGACTCGAGTACGGCCGCACACAGTTCCCTGAGCTGTTCCGGTCGGACCGCAGTGGTGGCTGGCGCTTCGGTCATCGAGACACCTCCGGGCTTGCGGCACGCGGCTGACGCAGGGCGTCTGCCTCGGCTGTGGTGAGTGGTCGGGTGCTCTCGCCACGCAGGAGCAGGTACAGCCGAGCTGTCTCCTCGAGTTCTTCCACGGCGTCGGCCGCTGTGGCCAGGTCGGGTCCGGCCACCACGGGTCCATGGTTGGCGAGCAGCATCGCATGGTGGGCGCGGGCCGTGGCTTCGGCCAGCGACCCGAGGGCGACGTCACCGGGCGCGTGGTACGGCAGCAGCGGCAGCCGTCCGACGCGCATGACGTAGTACGCGGTCAGCGGTGGGAGGGCATCGTCGGGGTCGAGCTCGGCCATGCAGGAGACGGCCACCGAGTACGTGCTGTGGGTGTGCACGACCGCCGCTGCGTCGGGTCTAGCCCGGTACACGGCTGCGTGCAGGAATCCTTCCTTGGAGGGGCGAGGCCCGTCGAGGTGCTTTCCCGTGCTGGCGTCGAGCACCGAAAGGTCTTGGGGGTCGATGGCGCCCAAGGAGGCCCCGGTGGGCGTGAGGAGCATGGTCGAGCCGATGCGGGCGCTGATGTTTCCGGTGCGCCCGAAGGTCAGGCGTCGGCTGAAGAACGATGCGCCGAGGTCGGCGATCTGGCGTCGGATGGTGGACTCGCTGGTCACGGCTGCGTCACCGCCCGGGTCAGGAGGTCCGGAAGGCCGAAGTTTCCGGACTTCAGTAGGAGCGCAATGGGTTCTTCACCGGTGGTCAGACACCACGGCACCCCGCGCTCGGCTTCCTGCCCGACCAGAACTGAGCGGACGCCGAGCGCCTGGACCACAGCGCCGGAGGTCTCACCCCCGGCCACGACGACTCGGCGTGCGCCGCGGTTGACGGCGTGTCGTGCCGCCTTGGCCAGCACCTCCTCGAGGACGGTTCCCGTCTTGTCGCCGAAGACGTGTTGGGTTAGGGCGCGCTCCTCGGCGCTGGCCGTGGCGTACACCATCACGGGCACATCGGTGGGCGCGGAGTCGAGCCATGCCTGCGCCTCCTCCCACAGAGACTCGGGGGTGTCACCGTTGGAAGGGGAGAGCCGGTAGGAAGGGAACAGGGCGCGTGCGTTGGCAACCTGGCCCTGGGTGGCGCTGGAGCAGCTCCCGGCGATGATCACGGCGGCACCCTTGGGAAGCGTGGCGGGGACCGCGGGTGGGTTTTGGCCGGCTCGGACCTCGCCGTGGGCGCGCGCCAATCCCGCACCGCCCGTGGTCACGCGCCACGACGACGTCGCTGCGGCCAGGGTGAGCAGATCCGTGTCATCGACGGCGTCAGCGATGATGTGGCGGATCCCCTGGCCACGTAGCTCGTCCAGCCGTGGCTGGGCCACCTGAGACCCGCCGACCAGGCACTCGCGGCTGAGGTGGCCAACTGGGTGGGTCGACTGGGGTGCGAGCACTCGTCGAAGATCGGAGTCGGTCATCGGGGTCAACGGGTGGGTGGCCATGGACGACTCGGACAGCAGTTGGTCGTTGACGAAGAGATGTCCTTGGAAGACTGTCCGGCCGTGTTCCGGGGAGGCGGGGCACAGCACGGTTGCCTCCTCGCCGAGCTCGTCCAGGACTGCGTCTACGACGGGCCCGATGTTCCCCGCCGGTGTGGAGTCGAAGGTGGAGCAGTACTTCACGTAGTACTGCTGCGCGCCGCCCTTCTTCAACCAGCGAAGGGTGTCCAGCGTCTGCTGCACGGCTTCGCCGGGCGGGGTTGTGCGGGTCTTGAGGGCGACGACGACGACCTCATTGTCCGGCACTGGCAGATCCGGTTCCGGGACACCGAAGACCAGTGCCGTGCTGAGTCCGCTGCCGCGCAGGGCGGCCGCCACGTCCGTGCCGCCCGTGTAGTCGTCGGCGATGCAGCCGAGCCAGGGTGTTTGGGTCATCACTCGCGCTCCGTTCCTGCTCCCACCACGCGCGCGCGTAGCGCTGTGGCCGCGAGCAGGGGCGCGCTCAGAACCGGTTTGCCGAGTGCGCGCTCCACTCCCGAACGCGCGGGAGCCAGTGAGAAGTTGCCCAGAACGACGGCGTCGACCTCCTCGAGATGTGGTGTGGCGGTCTCGATGAGGAGCCGTTCGAGCCCGGGCAGGTCACCCGACACCACCAGGGCATGCGCGCCGGGGGCGACCTCTCCGACGACTGTGGTGGCGGCTGATGCCGGCGAATCATCGAGCACGGTGCGCAACCGTGTGACCGAGTCCTGGACCGCCGGAGGTAGCGGGCCCAGGAGCAGCACGGAGCCGTAGCCACGTCGTGACACCTCGTCAAAGAGCTCCTCGTCGGCACTGAGCATTGGCAGCGTGCTCGCCAGGCGCTCCTGTTGGACGACCGGGCCGTACATGGTGCAGGAGAGCAGGACGGCGTCGGCACCCCCGTTGACGGCGTAGTCGATCAGGCTTGCCATGCGCGCAGACAGCCCAGGCGTGAGGCCGCCGGCGGCTTCGGCGTCAATGATCAGCCGGTCATCCATCAGGCTCCACACAGTGGCCTCGGGGAAACCTTCCGCGAGGGCAGCCCTGGCCGGGGCCACCGATGCCGCGGTTGCGTTGATGACGGCGACGGTAGGCGGCCTAGCGGTCTGCGACGGGTTCACAGCTGCTTGATGCAGACGGCGACCGCCTCTGCGAACTCACGACATCCCACGGTGCCGCCCATGTCGGTCGTGGCGGTTCCGGCCGCCACGGTGTCGGTCACACCGCGCTCGATCAGACGTGCGGCGCGAACCAGCGAGTCGTCGTCGTTCCGGGTGCCCAGCCAGTCCAGCAGCATGGCGGTGGACAGGATCATCGCGATCGGGTTGGCCTTGTTCTGGCCGGCGATGTCCGGTGCTGACCCGTGTGCGGCCTGCGCCATGGCACGGTCTTTGGACGCGTTGAGCGACGGGGCCAGGCCGAGGGATCCGGCGAGCTCGCCGGCCAGGTCGGACAGGATGTCGCCGAACATGTTCTCGGTCACCACGACGTCGAACTCGTTGGCGCGGCGGACCAGGTGGACGGTCATGGCGTCGATGTGGAAGTCGTCGAGGGAAACGTCGGGGTAGTCCTTCGCGACCTCGCGGCAGACGTCGCGGAAGAGGCCGGTGGTCATCTTCAGGACATTGGCCTTGTGGACGATGGTCACCTTCTTGCGTCGTCGCATGGCAAGCTCGAACGCTTCCTTAGCGATGCGCTCGCAGGCCTGCCGGGTGATGATGCCTAGCGCAATGGCGACATCCGGAGTGGGCATGAACTCACCGGTGCCGCGGTAGGTGGAGCGGTCGGCGTAGAAGCCTTCGGTGTTCTCGCGCATGATGACCAGGTCGGTGCCGGGGACCACGGCGGTGCTGCCCTCGAATGCCTTGGCGGGTCGCACGTTGGCGAACAGGTCGAAGTGCTTGCGGATGGTGCCGCTGGGGTTGAGTTCCGAACGAAAGGGCTCGGGGTAGGCGGCGCTGTCGTGGGGCCCGAGCAGCCACCCGTCGGTGTCGGCCAGGGCGGCCAGGGTCGACTTGGGCGTGGACTCTCCGAGCTCCTCGATGGCTTCGAAGCCGAGGGGGAGCTCCTTCCAGTTGATCGGCTGCGCCCCGGCGACCTCGAGGGCGGCGTCGGCGATCAGCACGGAGGCGGGAACGATCTCGGGGCCGATCCCGTCGCCGTTCAGGACGCCCAGCGTGTACTGGCGGGGGGTGGTGGTGGTGGTCACGGTGGTTCCTCTGTTCTGGCGGTGGGGTCAGGGGGCGACGGTCAGTAGGGCTTGGGCGTCCTCGGAGAGGACATCGGCCTGGGGGAAGATCAGGCAGGCGTCCGGGTCGACGGTGAGGTTGACGGCTCCGGCGAGGCCGCCGCGGTCGTTGACGACCTGCACGACGTGGTCGCCGACCTTGAGGTCGTACTCGAAGCGTGAGCCGAGGTAGGAGGTGGTGAGGACCTCCGCGCTGATGACGTTGGTTCCCGGCATGGCCGTGTCGTCGGCGGGCAGGACGGCCAGCTTCTCGGGACGCACGGCAACGGTGACGTGGTCGCCGACGGTGACCTTCTCAGGGGTGTCGACCGTCATCTGCTGGCCGTTGGCCTCGAGCTTGAGGGCCGCCCCCGTCGAGGTGACGTCAGTGACGGTCGCCTCGAGGAAGTTGCACCGTCCGACGAAGGCTGCGACCTCCGCGGTGGCCGGCGTCTCGTAGATCTCGGTCGGTGTGCCGACCTGGATCATGTAGCCGTTGGACATCACGGCGATGCGGTCACTTAGGGCCAGCGCCTCGTCCTGGTCGTGGGTGACGTAGACGGTGGTGATCCCGAGGTCTTCCTGGAGTCGCTTGAGCCAGGCCCGGGCCTGCTCGCGCAGCTTGGCGTCCAGGTTGGACAGTGGCTCGTCGAGTAGGAGGACGCTGGGGGAGTAGACCAGGGCCCGCGCGAGGGCGACGCGCTGCTGCTGGCCGCCGGACATCTGGTGCGGGTAGCGCTCGCGCAGGTGGAGCAGGCCGACCTTGTCGAGGGCTTCGTCGATCAGGCGTCGCTGTTCGGTCTTGTCCACCTTGCGGATCTGTAGCGGCATCGCCAGGTTGTCGGCGATGGTCTTGTGTGGCCACAGGGCGTAGGACTGGAAGACCATGCCGAGGTTTCGTCCCTCT
Source organism: Phycicoccus sonneratiae (assembly GCF_016887965.1). Lineage (GTDB taxonomy): Bacteria > Actinomycetota > Actinomycetes > Actinomycetales > Dermatophilaceae > Phycicoccus > Phycicoccus sonneratiae. Next base: position 113,231 of record NZ_JAFDVD010000021.1, on the reverse strand, counting down.
GGCGGGACGAAGAGCTTCTTGTCGGTGTCGACGAAGGTGGTGTCCCCGACGGAGATCGCGCCGCTGCTGGGCTGTTCCAGGCCGGCGATGCAGTTCAGCGTCGTGGACTTGCCACATCCACTCGGGCCGAGGAGGGTGAAGAACTCACCGTCCTTGATGGTGAAGTCGACGTTGTCGAGGACGACGTTGTCGCCGAAGATTTTGTTGAGGTTTGAGACCTTGACGTCAGGCATCTCTGTTGTGTCCCTTCAGGAGGAGTCCGGCGAGCCCGACGAAGGCTGCGGTGATGGCGATCTGGATGGTTGCGAGTGCGGCGACTGAGCCGGTGTTGCCTTGGACCCAGAGCTCGAGCATGGTCGTGCCGATGATGTTGGTGTCGGCGGACCCGAGGAAGACGGCGGGCGAGTACTCCTTGAGCATGGTCACGAAGGTGAGGACCAGGGCTCCGAGGAAGGCCGGGGTGATGAGCTTGGCGAGGATCATGGTGAAGGCCTTGATCCAGTCCGCGCCCGAGACCCGTGCGGCGTTGTCGAGCTCCTGCCCGATCTGCATGACCGATGGTGCGAGAGAACCGAACCCGCTTGGGAGGGCCCGTAGCCCGAAGCCGATGATCAGGGCCCACAGGGTTCCCTGGATGAACGAGCCGAGCCCGAAGGGCGCGTAGGCGAAGGCCCAGAAGAGGCCGATACCCACGATGATGCCGGGCATTGCCTGGGGCGCCAGGGCCAGGTACTCGGCGACGCGTCGGTACCGGAAGGTGGATCGTCGGGCGACCATGACCGCCAGCAGGGCGACGAGGCTGACCAGCACGGCTCCCAGGCCGGCCACGATGAGGCTGTTCTTGATGGACTGGATGTACGCGGCGTAGTTGAAGATGCGCTGGTAGTTAGCCATCGTCAGCGACTGGAGCGGGGACTGTAGGGGGGTGAAGATGAACGTGAAGGAGCGGAAGATGAGACCGACGATCGGCACGAGTGCGCCCATGACGACGTAGATCGAGATGGCCGCCACGCTGACCCACTTGAGCCAGCCCAGGTCCAGTCGGCGGGGTCGGGTGGCCTTTCCGCGTACGGAGACGAAGCGCTGTGCGTCCTTGAGCAGTTTGGCCTGGATGAACACCAGCCCGACGGTCACCGCCAGGATGATGGTGGAGGCCGCTCCCAGGACGCCGTAGTCGGGGTTGATGGACTGCAGCCCGTTCCGGAACAGGAAGGTGGAGAACACCTGGATGTTCACCGGCTGGCCGTAGAGCAGGGGCACGCTCAGCGTCTCGATCGACATTGAGATGACCAGGATCGAGCTGTAGACGATGGGCGGCCTGAGCATCGGGAGGATCACCTGAAACAGGATGCGCAGTGGGCCTGCGCCGCAGACCTGCGCAGCCGACTCGAGTGAGGCGTCGCTCTGGCGCAGTGCGCCGGCACAGAACGTGTAGGCAATGGGCGCCAGAGCGACGGCCTCGGTCAGTGCCATCCCTGGGATGGAGTACAGGTTCCAGGGCACGAAGCCCAGGACCTGCTGAACCTTGACCGACACGAAGCCGGCCGGTCCGTACATCGCGATCCAGCCGAAGCCCAGGATCAGCGACGAGATGAAGAACGGCCACTGCATGGCGGCTGCGAAGAAGCGGCCGCCGGGGATCTTGGTGCGCACCACCACGACCGCCATAGGCACCGCGATGACGAGGGTGAGCACGGTGGTCATGACCGCGAACAGCACGGTGTTCAGAGCCACCTGGCCGAACCCGGCCTCGGTGAACAGCTTGACGTAGTTGTCCAGGCTGAGCGTGCCACCAGCCTCGTAGAGCGGCCGGTCCAGCAGCGACTGGTACAGCGTGGGCACCACCGGTGCCAGGACCAGGACGGCCAGGAAGATGATGACTGCCCAGAAGAGCAGCATCTCCCTGCCCTGTCCGAGGACCCGCCGGTACCGTGGTGCCGGGTATGCACCCGGTACCGGCGGGCTGCCGCTTCGTCGCGGCGACGTCGTTGTCGTAGTCATGGCTGTCTGTGTCCTTCGTTAGCGCTGAGGAGCTCAGCGGCCGAGGAGGCCGTCCCAGCGAGTGGTGAAGGCCTTGACCTCGTCCTCGGGGACCTTCGTGTACTCGACGTTGATGACGTTGTCCTCGCCGACCTTCTTGACCAGCTCCTGGTACGTGTGGCGGCCGTCAGTGGCTTCGATGCCCTCGCGGTAGGAGGTGAGGCCACCTTCGGCCACGGCGCGCTGGCCCTCCTCGGACAGGACGAAGTCGGTGAACAGCTTGGCGGTTGCGGTGTGCGGAGCCTTGGCCGCGATGCCGATGCCGCGGGGCAGGACCACGGTGCCGTCGTCGAGGAAGGTGATGCCGAGCAGGCCGCCGCTCTGCTCAACCTTCGGGTAGGCCGGGGCGGCGCTGACGAAGAAGCCGGCGAGGTACTCGCCCGCGGTGATCTTCTCGAGCTGGGTCCCGGAGGAGGTCTCGGCCTTGCCCAGAGGCAGGATCTTCTCAAGCGAGGTCCAGGAGTCGGGCCGGGCCTCGGTGAAGGCGTGCGAGACCGTGAAGCCGAACGCTCCGTTGACGTCGCGGGTGGTGATCTTGCCCTTGTAGGTGTTCGGGTCCTTGGACACGATGTCGGCCAAGCTCTTCAGGCCGGTCGGCTTGTCCTTCATCAGCGACGCGTTGTAGACGATCGACATCGGGTCAGTCGACATCGCGTACACGTTGGGCATCAGCGTGGCGACCTTGGGGAGCTTCTGCACCTCGGGCGAGGTGTACTCGAGGAGGGTGTCCGGGCGCTCGGCGAAGTCGGCCCACGCCTGCGCGGCGTTGGACACCAGGACGTCGGCCGGCGAGCCGCTCGTGGCCTGCTCGCTGAGCACCTTCTGGAAGACCTCGTCGCTGTCCAGGTTGTTTGCCGAGATCTTGGTCACCCAGGGGTACTTCTTCTTGAAGTCCCGGAAGATCGGGTCCCAGTTCTCCTGGTCGGTGTTCGAGTAGATGGTGAGCTCGCCACCCTCGGCCTTCGAGGCGGCGATGACGTCGGCGTAGTCAGCCGGGTAGTAGGCCGGGGCCTCGCCGGTCTTGACGACGTTGGTGGCTCCCGGCTCGGGGCCATCGGCTGAGCCGCAGGCGGCCATGATGGTCAGGGACGCGGCAGCGCCGAGGGCCAGGGCCACTCGTGCGGGACGCCTGCGGACACCACTGCGGATGTCCAATGAGACAGCGTTCATGCTCTTCCTCCTTGAAGAACCAGGCCCAGTGGCCTCGGGTCGTTCGCACTAGACTGACGGTTATAACCTATGACGTCAAGCCTTGGGAGCAATTTCTTGGGATCTTCAGCGCGGTCGGGCCTCTGCAGGCGACAGATCGGTCAGCCGGGCTGCGACATCGAGTTGCCCGACATCCGATCAGGCGTGGCCGTTTGGGCAGGTCATGCGCTACGTTATAACCCTGAGATCTGGAGGAGATCGGATGTCGCAGCCCGCAGAGATGTACGAGACGAAGAGCGACTTCGCCTATCGGCAGGTCCGTGACCGCATCCTGTCCGGCGAGCTGGAGCCCGGATCGGTCATCCAGCAGCGCGACCTGGCGCGGGACATCGGAATCAGCACGACTCCGCTGCGTGAGGCGCTGCGTCGGCTGAAGAGCGAGGGTCTGGTCGAGCTCGACGCTCACCGGGACGCTCGGATTTCCTCGTTGCGCGCAGAGGAGGCACGCGACCTGCTCGAGGTTCGTCGCTCGCTGGACCCCCTGGCGGCGTCCCTTGCCGCGGAGCGTCGGACCAAGGCCGACATCCAGGCGATCCGCTCCGCCGCGGCGGGCCTCGACCCGTTGCCCTCCCACCCTGCCATCGAACATCTGCGGGCTCACCGTCGCTTCCACGCGGCCATCTACATGGCGTCGCACAACGACCTGCTGATCGACAGCCTCGAGAGCCTGTGGAACAAGGCCGATCGGTACCGCCGCCTCGCATTGCAGACCGACCGTGGGCAGGCGGCAAGGGACCAGAAGGCCCGCGAGCACGCCCTGCTGGTGGAGTTCGTGATCGCCGGTGATAGCGAAGCGGCCGGCGCGGTGATGCGCGAGCACATCGACACCAGCCTGGGTGCCACCGCGGTGTGGAGACTTGGACACGGCGACGCGCTCGACCTCTAACTAGTGAAGGGCCAGGCAGCCCGTTGGGCGGGACAGCCGTGGGTGGCGTGGGGCGTGCTGCTAAGTCATGCGCTGCTCATCCAAGTCGTGACCTTCGTCCTTCGACCGACCACTACGTACCGGGCCATCGAACTTGGACTGGGTAACAGCCTGCTCGGCCTGTTGTCGGCGTGCTTCGCGCTCGCGCCGTTGATCCTGGCTCTGCCAAGTGGCTCAGTGACCGATCGGGTCGGGGAGCGCGTCATGGCCTTCGCTGGCGCGGTCCTCGTGTTGGCATCTGCGCTGACCTTGGCCACCCTCGGAACTTCCATCGGTGGCTTGGTCGCAGGCACCGTCCTGTTGGGCTTGGGACATCTGGGTAGCGTGATCGCCGAGCAGACCTGGGTCGCCAACCGAGCGCGCGGTGGACGCGCCGACTCCGCATTCGGCAAGTACACATTCGCCGCCTCGCTGGGACAGAGCGTCGGTCCCGCCCTGCTGCTGTTCTTTGGCTCTGGGCACGCGATCCCCAACACGGGTGCCATCTTCGCGAGCGCCTGCGTCGCGGCCCTCCTTTTGCTGCTGGTGTCCCTGGGGCTGAAACGGACTGTTCGACTGTCACCACCACCTGGCCAAGCCGAAGTCGGTACCCGCCAGCTGATCCGCCTCCCCGGGCTCGCTCGAGCGCTCCTGACGAGCTGCGTCGTACTGGCCGCCGTGGACATCACGCTCGTCTACGTGCCGGCCCTCGGTGCTGAGCGAGGCATCGCCGCTGGCACGATCGGGGTCCTGCTCGCGATCCGTGGTCTCGCCTCCATGGCCTCACGCATCGGCCTGGGCGCTCTCGTCGCCCGCCTCGGACGCCGCAGACTGCTTGTCACCTTCACGCTGCTCGCGGCGTCGGCGATGGCGCTTGCGGCGTTGCCGTTGAGCGTGCCGCTCCTCGCGATCTGCCTCGCCGTTACTGGGTTCGGGCTGGGTGTTGGCCAACCCTTGACGATGTCCTGGCTTTCGGACTCCGCACCGGCTGGTGCCCGCGGCAAGGCCATGTCCCTTCGCCTGGTGGGCAACCGCGCTGGTCAGGTCTTCCTCCCGGCTATCGCGGGCACTGTGGCAGCCAGCGCCGGCGCAGGGGGCGTTCTGGCGGTGACATCCGCGGGCTTGGTCGTCGTTGGCATGATGGCGCGGAGACTGCCTTTGGTCCCTCCCGGCTGAGTGCAGGCGCTGGGGCGCATGTGCCGGCGGCAAGTGTGAAGACGCGGTGTGGAACGTCCTCTCGACGGAGCTCGCGGCCGCGACGATGCGGTGCATTCGTACTGGGTAGGTGTGCGCCGTTATGCCCCAGTTGTGCCCGGCGATAGGAACGCAAGATGGGCTCTGACCGCGTTTCCGCTGATCAGAGCCCTTCACCTACTGGTCGGGGTGACAGGATTTGAACCTCACTCCCCAGCGCCCTCGATGTCGGCAGCCATGCGTTCGAGGGCTTGGGCGAGGTTCTTGTCATGCGACGTGGACGTGTGGAGATAGATGGAGCTCACCTTGGGGTCCGCGTGGCCCATGCGAGTTTGCAGGGTTGCTTGGCTCGCGCCGGCGTCAGCTGCGAGCGTGTTAGCGGTGTGACGAAGGTCGTGCCACACCATCCCCTCGTGCCCGACCGTGCGTGAGGCCACTTTGAACGATGCGAGCAGGGTGTGTCGCGAGATCGGTTGCCCGTCGGCACGAACCCACACGAAGTCCTTCGGTTGCATCCGGTCACGGGTGTCGATGTGCTCGGTCATCGCCTCCACCACGTGTCGCGGCATGTGGATCGTTCGTTGCCCACGATCCGACTTCGGGGGGCCGATGACCAGGCGCGCGGGGGTGCCGACGTACTGCGCGGTCTGAGTGATCCGAAGAGTGCCGGCGTTGAGGTCGACGTCAGTGCGCCGCAACCCGGCGGCCTCCGCAATGCGGAGGCCGCACCACCCTGACACCAGGGTCAGGGCACGCCACCTGGCTGGCATGGCAGCCGCGAGGTGTTCCAGCTCGCCGGGAGATAGCGCGGTGGACTCGCGAACCTTGGCTGCATGGCCCGCTCCCTTGAGCCGGCACGGGTTCCGCAGGATGAGCTCGTCATCTTCCGCGGTTTGGAGTATCGCCTTGAGGAGTCCGTATGCCTTGGCGCCGGCCGCATCGTGGCCGGTGGCTGAAAACTGGCCGCGCCACTGGCGTACGGCGGCGGTGGTGATCTCATCGAGGGGGAGCGGACCGAACGCCGGGAGGATGTGCACGTCTAGCGAGTTGCGATAGCCGGCGAGGGTGGATGGCCTCAAGGCGGCGCCCTTGGAGGTGACTCGATGGCCCAGCCACTGCTCGGCGTAGACGGCGAGAGTGCGGCCGCGTCGCGTGGACTCCGCCGCCGCGGCCCTCAGGGCACGTTCGTGCGGTGAAGACCATTGCCCGAGAGTGATGAGGCGCCGCTCCTCAGCCAGCCACGCTTGAGCGTCGCCCTTCGTCTGGAAGGTCGTTGAACCGACGTGGCGGATCAGGTCCGGGCCGAGGAATCGGGCCTGCCATCGCCCTGATGGCAGCTTGCGCACGCTTCCGAACCCGCTGCGACCCGCCACACGTGGCTCCTTCCGCCCTAACGGCAGGGATCCGTGTGCCCAATACGTGCCCAAACCGTGCCCAAAGTGTGCCACACAAGGGGCAATTCTTGGCCGCTCTTGGCAACTCAACAGTGCCACGAGAGACGAAAACCCGCTGGTGAGAGCGGGTTTTCGTGCGTGCCCCCGGCAGGATTCGAACCTGCGACACCTTCTTTAGGAGAGAAGTGCTCTTCCCCTGAGCTACGAGGGCGGGAAGACCGCGGGCCAGCCTACGGGGCGCCACGGCGCCGCCGCGAGACGACCATCCGGCGCCGTCACCACGCCGGGGCATACTGCCGGGCGTGACCACCCCGCCCACGCCGCTCGCAGCTGGCGCCGACCGGGCGGTGCTCCAGCGGCACGTCGTCCGCACCCTCGTGGCCTCGCAGATGCTCGGCGGGGTCGGGCTGTCCGCGGGCGTGGCCGTCGGGGCGCTGCTCGCCGAGGAGGTCTCCGGCTCGGCCCGCTACGCCGGGCTCGGCGGCACCTTCCAGGTCCTCGGCGCCGCGCTCGTCGCCGTGCCGATGGCGCGCGTCATGGCCGCCCGCGGACGCCGCCCGGGCCTCGTGCTCGGGTACGCGCTGGCCGCCGTCGGGGCCGTCGGCCTCGTCACCGCCGGCATCGTCCGGAACTTCCCGCTGCTGCTCGTCGCCAGCCTCCTCTTCGGGGGAGCGACCGCGTCGAACAGCCAGAGCCGCTACGCCGCAGCCGATCTCGCACTCCCGCACCGTCGCGCCCGCGACCTGAGCATCGTCGTCTGGGCGACGACCGTCGGCAGCGTCCTCGGCCCCAACCTCGTCGGACCCAGTGCCCCGGTCGCCGACGCCCTCGGCCTGCCGCGGCTCACCGGACCGTTCGTCTTCTCGCTCGTCGGCCTGCTCCTGGCCATCGGGGTCGTCGCGCTCCGGCTGCGCCCGGACCCCCTCGTCGAGGCGCGCCGCCGCGCCCTCGACGAGGGCGACGAGGCCGGCGAGCCGACCCACGGGTCGGTCGTGCGCGGCCTGCGGGTCGCCTTCTCCCGACCGATGGCCCGCCTCGGCATCCTCACCCTGGCCCTCGGCCACGGCGTCATGGTCAGCGTCATGGTGATGACCCCCTTGCACATGCACCACGGGAACGCCGACCTCACCGTCATCGGCTTCGTCATCAGCATCCACATCCTCGGGATGTTCGCCTTCTCGCCGCTCACCGGGATGGCGGTCGACCGGCTCGGGGGACGGTCCGTGGCCCTGCTCGGGGCGGGGATCCTCTCCGCCGCCACCCTGCTCGCCTCGGCCTCCCCGATGGGCGAGTCCGGCACCCTCGTCGCCGGGCTCTTCCTCCTCGGCCTCGGCTGGTCGTGCACGCTCGTCGCCGGGTCGACGCTCCTCACCAACGCCGTGCCGGCCGCCGAGCGCCCGGGTGCCCAGGGGGCGTCCGACCTGCTCATGGGGCTGGCCGCCGGTGGGGGCGGGGCGGTCGCGGGGGTCATCGTCGACCGGGTGAGCTTCCACGCCCTCGCCCTCACCTCCCTGACCTTCGCGCTGGCCATCGGCGTGCTCGCCGTCACGACCCGTCTCCCCGCCGACCCGCCCGCCCCGGCGACCGCCTGAGGCCCGCCACAGGTGGGGTCGCGACCCGCGCAGGCGCCTCCCCGGCCCGCGGCGCCGCCGTTGTTAGCCTGCTGAGGTGACTGCGAGCGGCCCGGCGCGCGACGCACGGACCCGCGACAGGGCCGGCGTCGGCGGTCGCGCGCCCGAGGAGCACCGGAGGGGAGGACACCTGTCCGTGGCACCCGATGCCGCCACCCTCCGCGCCGAGCGGGTCGCCGAGGCCCGGGCCCGGTGGACCCGCCACCTCGTCGAGCTCGGTGGACCGAACACGCTGCTCTGGTACCGCGACCTGCCGGTCGGCACCCTCGACCTGTCCACCGCCCACCTCGGGGCCCGCAGCGGCCTCCTCGCCGGGGAGGAGACCCGCCTCTCCGACCTGGTCCGTGAGCCGCACGCCCTCGAGGAGGCCCGCGAGCGGCTCGCCCGGATCCACGACACGGCCACCGAGATCGAGCGCGAGCACGGGGTGCGCACCTGCTTCCTCGGCATCGGGATGGCGTCCTGGACCGTCGTCCTCGAGGACGGCCGGGTCGTGCCGCGCCAGCCGGGCGCGCCGGTCTTCCTCCGCGCCTGCGCGACCCGCCCCGCCGACGCCCGGCGCTCCGACTGGCTCCTCGAGCCGGGGGACGAGCTCGAGGTCAACCCCGCACTCGTCGAGTTCATGGCCTCCGAGCACGGCATCGTCCTCGACACCGACCGGCTCGAGGCGCTCGTCACGGCCAGCGGTGCCGTCGACCCCTACCCGGCGTACGCGGCGCTCGCGGAGGCCTGCCACGAGGTCCCCGACCTCTCCGTCGACCCCCGCGTCGTCGTCAGCACCTTCCCGTACCACAAGGCCCCGCTCGTCGCCGACCTCGGTGCGCAGGCCGACGCGCTCGCCCGGCACGACGTCGTCGCGGCGCTCGCCGGGTACGCCGACGCCCTCCCGGCCGTGTCCGTCGGGGCCGACACCGACGGTGGCGAGCGCCCCGCCGAGGACGTCCTCGTCCTCGACGCCGACGCCGCGCAGCGCGAGGCCGTCGAGTCCGTCCGGGCCGGCTCGCACCTGGTGCTCCACGCCCCGCCCGGCACCGGGGCCTCGCAGACGATCGCCAACCTCGTCGCGGCGCTCGCCGCCGACGGCCGTCGCGTCCTCGTCGTCTCCCCGAAGCGCACCGCCCTGACGAGCGTCCACGAGCGCCTCGCCTCGGTGGGGCTGGGCGACCTCGTCCTCGACCTGCCCGACGGCGGGCACGGGCGGCGCGCCGCCGTCCGCGGGCTCGTCGAGGGACTCGACCGCGCGCTCGAGCAGGGCCCGCGCAAAGCCGGCCGGCTGCGCGACCGCGAGCGCGCGGCGACCGGGGCCGACGACGGCCGGGCCCGCGCCGACGCCGCCGCGCTGCTCGACGACCACCTGCGCGCGCTGCACGGGCGCCGCGCGCCGTGGGGGGTCACGCTCCACGAGGTGCAGGAGGAGGTGTGCCGTCACGCCCTGCTCGAGCGGCCGCCGCGCTCGCGGGTGCGGCTGCCCGGTGACGTCCTCGTCCGGCTCGACCGCGAGACCCTCGCCGAGGCCCGGGCCACCCTCGTGCGCCTCGCCGAGCTCGCGGGCTGGGACGCCGACGGCCCCGGCGACCCGTGGTTCGGTGCCGAGCTGCGCACCGCCGAGGAGGCCGAGGAGGCCGGCGAGCGGGTCGCCCGGCTGGCCACCGGCCGGGTCGAGGAGACGCGCCGGACCCTCGGCGACGTCTTCCGTGGCGTGCACCTGCCGGCCAGCCCGACCGTCCTCGACTGGGACCGCGTGCTCGCCACCGTCGGCCAGGTCCGCGACACCCTCGAGGTGTTCCGGCCCGAGGTCTTCGACATCCCGCTCGACGACCTCGTCGCCGCCACCGGGGACGCCGCCGGCCGGCGCGCCGCGGGCAGCGACCTCGGCGTCGTCGAGCGCTGGCGGGTCCGCCGGCAGGCCCGGGCGCTGCTGCGCCCCGGGCGCCCCCCGGCCGACCTGCACGCGGCCCTGCGCGAGGCGCACGCGCAGCGGCACGCTTGGCGCGACCTCGCCGGCTCCGGCGGCCGGCCCGAGATCCCCGTCGAGCTCGACCGCGCCCGGGCGGCGCACGACGCCCTCGTCGACGACGTCTCGTGGGTCGACGACCGCCTCCCGCACGACGCCGACGACCTCGATCTCGTCGAGCTCGACCTCCCCGAGCTCGCCGGCCGGGTCGGGGCCCTGCACGCCGCCGCCGACCGGCTCGCGACGGCGCCCGAGCAGCGCCTCGCCCTCGACGCCCTCGACCGCTTCGGGCTGACGCCCCTCGTCGAGGACCTGCGCGGGCGCGGGGTCGCGGCCGAGCGGGTCGCCACCGAGCTCGAGTGGGTCTGGTGGTGCTCCCTCGCCGACGAGATCGGCGCCCGCGACCCGGTCGTGTCCGGGCACGACGGCCGCGCCCTCACCGAGGCCGTCGCCACCCTCGTCGACGCCGACCGCGACGCCCTCGAGAGCCAGGTGCCGCGCGTGCTCGCCGCCGTGTCGGCCCGGGTCGCCGAGGTCCGTCGGGCCCGCCCCGACCAGGAGACCCGCCTGCGGTCGGAGGCCGCGCGCTCGCGGCGCCCCGGCCCGCTGCCCGACCTGCTGTCCTCGGTCGGCGAGCTCGCCACCGCGGTGCGGCCGTGCTGGACCACCAGCCCGCTCGCGGTCCCGTCGGTGCTGCCCCCCGGCGAGTGGTTCGACGTCGTCGTCGTCGACGAGGCCTCGCTCGTCGCGCCCGCCGAGGCCGTGGCGGCGCTCTCGCGGGGCCGGCGCGTCGTCGTCGTCGGCGACCGGCTCGCGCTCCCGCCCACGCCGTTCGTCGTCTCCGCGGGGGTCGACGTCCCGGAGGAGACCGACACCGAGTCGGTGCTCGACGTGCTCGAGGGCGTGCTGCCCGAGCGGCGGCTGACCTGGCAGTACGGGGTGCTCGACGAGCGGCTCGTCGCCCTCGTCGACCACGAGCTCTACGAGGACGCGCTCGTCACCTTCCCCGGCACCGGCACCGAGCCGGTGCTGCGGCACGAGCTCGTCGACGGCCACGGCGTCGTCGCCGAGGGTGAGGCCGCGGTCGAGTCCACGCCGGCCGAGGTCGCCCGGGTCGTCGAGCTCGTCCTCGATCACGCCCGCCGGCGCCCCGACCGCTCGCTCGTCGTCATCGCCCTCGGCCCCGGCCACCGGCGGCTCGTCGAGGCGGCCGTGCGCGACGCCGTCGCCCGAGCCGACGACCGGGTCGCCGGCTTCTTCGGCGAGGACCGCCCCGAGGCCTTCGCCGTCCGCGACACCGACCACGTGCAGGGCGAGACCTGGGACGACGTCCTGCTCACCGTCGGCTTCGGCAAGACGCCGCACGGCCGGGTGCTGCACCGCTTCGGTGCGATCGGCACCGACACCGGGCACCGGCGGCTCGGGGTCGCCCTCACCCGGGCCCGCCGCAGCCTCACCGTCGTCTCGACCATCACCGCCGACGAGCTCGACCCCGACCGGCTGCGCACCTCCGGCGCCCGGATGCTGCGTGCGGTCCTCGAGCACGTCGAGGCCCGGTCGGGCGAGGAGGGCGTGCGGACCTCGGACGAGGACGGCCCGGTGCTGCTCGGCGACCTCGCCCGGCGGCTGCGTGAGCACGGCCTCGTCGTCCACGAGCAGGTCGGCACCTCCACGGTGCCGGTCGAGCTGGCCGTCGAGGACCCGACCCGGCCGGGCCGGCTGCTGCTCGCCGTCGAGTCCGACGGGCCGGGCTACGCGCGGGTCGGGTCCGGGCGCGACCGCGACCTCGTGCGGGTCGCCGAGCTCGAGCGCCGCGGCTGGCAGCACCTGCGCGTCTGGTCCACCGACGTCTTCCGCGACCCGGCCCGGGTCGTCTCCCGCGTGCTCGAGGCGGCCGGGGTGCGCCGCGCCCCCGGTGGCTGAACCCGACGACGAGGCCGCCCGCCCCCGTCCCCGACGACGGCGGCCGCGCCGGGCGGTGCGGCCGTCGACCCGCCCCGGCACCGACGAGTCGCCCGACCTCGCCGCACCGCGCGAGGCCCCGGTCGAGGGCGAGAGCGGGCACGATCGCTGGCTGCACGAGCAGCGTCCGCCCCACTGGGAGTAGCGACCTCGTGCGACCTGCGGGCCCATCGACACGCTGAGGGCCCGCCGGAACCGCACGCACCTCGCACGACGTGGTCGGGAGGCGCGCACGACGGGGCGGCGTCCCGGTGTGGGACGCCGCCCCGTGCGGTGGTGCAGTGCTGCGGTGGCGCGGTGGTCCGCGTCAGGGGGTGCTGCGGCCGGCCCGCAGCTCGTCGCGGATCTCCTTGAGCAGCTCGGTGTTCGGGTCGATCGTCTCGGCCTCCGGCTCCTTGGGGAACATCCGCTCCTTGGCCATCTCGTACGGCTTGACGACGAAGAAGTAGACGATGGCCGCGAGGAACACGAAGGCCACGAGGGCCGTGAGGAACGGGCCCACCTTCGTGAAGTCGCCCGGCTGCCACTCGTCGAAGTTCGGTGCGCCGCCGGCCTTGGCGAGGGCCTCGATGAGGACGTCCGTGAACGCCTTGACGACGGTGGCGAACGCGCCGCCGATGATGAACGCGACGGCGAGCTCGACGAGGTTGCCGCGCATGATGAAGTTCTTGAACCCCTTCATGGTGACCCTTCCTGCAGGGGGATTCCGACGGGGCCAACCTAGGCCCACCCGCCGTTTCGCGCACTCCCCCGTCCCCACCGTGGAACGGACCCGGCGGCGGGAGGCCGCACGGCCCGCCTCACCCGGCCCGCGCGACGACGGTGACCGAGACCGTGCCGTCGGTGCCACCGTGCCCGGCGAGCACCCGCTCGGCCGACCCGGCCGGCAGCTCGAGGAGGACCCCGCGCGGCGGCCCGCCGCCACCGAGCGACCCGAGGTCGCTCGGCGCCGGTGGGTCGACGGCGAGCACCGTGGCGTCGCGGGCCAGCAGCGGCCCGCCGACGGCCGGGAAGACCGAGACCGGCTGCCCGGCCGCGAGGACGTCGGCGGCCGCGGGATCGGCGAGGCCGACGTGGAGCGCCACGGACCCCGCGGTCAACCCCTCGGCGGGCGTGCGCGGCACGAGCCGGGTGCGGGTGACGGCCTCCCCGGCCGCCAGGGCCGAGGCGCTGCGCCGACCCGCGGCCGCACCGACCGCGGTCAGCGCGCCCGGCTGGCGGGCGGCCACCGGCACCCGCACCACCTGGAGGTCCGGCGCCCCGAGCACCGCCCCCGCGGGCACGTCCGTCGCCGCGACGAGCACCTCGACGGTGGGCGGCGGCGGCGGGCGGACGAGCTGGAGGCCGGTGGCCGCCGCGGCGACGAGGCAGCCGGCCGACAGCACCCGCCGCAGCACCGAGCGCCGCCAGCGCGCACGACGCCCCCGCCCGAGGAGTCCCGGGAGCGGGGGCGTGCGATCGGACATGCCGCCGACGCTAGGTGCCGGCGGCCGCGCGGACGAGGGGTCAGCCCGAGGCTGTGGACGACGACCCGGTCGAGGAGGACCCTGTGGACGACGCGGCCGGCGTCGCGGACCCGGAGGACGTCGAGCCCGAGCCGGAGCCCGAGTCCGACGACGACGAGGACCCCGAGGGCGACCCACCGTCGGACGAGCCCGACGAGCCGGAGGACGACGACCCGGACCCCGAGGAGCCCGACCCCGACCGCGAGTCGGTGCGGTAGAAGCCGCCGCCCTTGAAGACGATGCCGACGGCGTTGAACAGCTTGCGCAGCCGGCCGCTGCACTCGGGGCACTCGGTGAGGGAGTCGTCGCTGAAGCTCTGGACGACCTCGAAGCGGTGGTCGCACGCGGTGCACGCGTAGGCGTACGTCGGCACGGTGGGTCCTCCTCGGACGGACATCGGGGCACCGCCGGTCCCGGCACGGGGGTGCGGGTCTCGCGGCGGCGCGCGGCACCAAGGATAAGCGAGGGTCGGCCCTCCGGTGTTCCCGCCCGGGTGGACGGCGCCGCGTCGCGCCCGCAGGCCGCCGCCGCGTCAGGCCGGGTCGTCGCCCCGAGACGCCCCCTCGAGGAGCTCGCGCACCACCGGCGCCGCGCGGTACTCGGCCTCGACGTCGGCGCCGACGAGCCGGGCCCGGGCCTCGACCCGCTGCCGCACGTCGGCCCGCAGCTCCGGGGCCTGGGGGTCGCGGGCGGCGTCGAGCACCGCGAGGCAGGCCCGCCAGACCGGCTCGGGCTGGGCCCCGCCGAGGTCGTCGGCCGCCACCGCGGCGAGCACCGGTTCCACGAGGGCGAGCGCGCGCTCGACGTCCCCCGTCGCTGCGCGGGAGGCCGCCTCGCCGGCCCGGGCCTGGAGGGCCAGCCCGTCGACCCCCAGCCCCTCGAGCGACCAGCCGGCCTCGGCGAAGGCCGCCGCCGCCTCCTCGTGCGCTCCCGCGGCGGCGAGCACCTGCCCGCGCACCTGCTGCGCGGCGCCGAAGGCCCGCGGCTCGTGGCCCGTGCGCCCCGCCTCGACGGCGTCCCCGGCGAGGCGCCGTGCGTCGTCGTGGCGGCCCGCGGCCGAGGCCGCCGCCGCGGCCATCGACAGCCCGTGCGCGCGCAGCGAGTCGGTGGACACCCCGGCGGCGAGCTCGGCGCACTCCAGGCCGTGGGCCTCGGCCGCCGCCAGCCGGCCGAGCTGGACCTCGATCTCCGCGAGGGCGCCGAGGTTGGTCGCCACCGCCTCGACGTCGCGCAGGCGACGCGTGGCCTCCACGGCCTCGACGACCCAGCCGAGCGCGGCACCGAGCTCGCCCTGGCCGGCGGCGATCGTCGCGAGGTTGCCGAGAACGAGCGCCTCCCCGTACCGGTAGCGCGAGCGCGAGAAGGCCGGCCGGGCGGCCTCGAGCGCCGTCCGCGACTCGGCGAGCCGGCCGAGGTTGTAGAGCGTCGCCGACTCCTGGACGAGGACGCGCCCCTCGCCCTCGGGGTCCTCGGCGGCCGCGAAGCGGAGACGAGCGGCGGCGAGCCGCTCGAGGGAGCCGGCGTAGTCGCCCTCGTTGCCGGCGATCATCCCGAGGTAGCGCAGCGCCTCGCCGGCCACCGCGTCGAGCCCCGCCGCGTCGGCGACCTCGATGGCCGCCGCCAGCTCCGTACGGGCTCGCCCGGCGTCCCCGGCCCAGGTGAAGGCCTTGCCGGCGAGCAGCCGACCGCGCGCCAGCGCCTCCTCGTCACCGGCCGTGGACTCCTCGACGGCCGCGGTGGCCCAGCGCACCGCCTCGTCGTACCGGCTCGTGTCGAAGTCGAGCCGCGCCCGGGCCAGGTGGAGGCGCACCCGGCGTGCCGCGTCGAGCCGGCCCAGGAGGACCTCCATCCGCTCGACGTCGAGCTGCTGGCCGTCGCGGTCGCCCTCGCGGTCGAGCACCTCCTCCCGGGCGGCGAGGAGGTCGAAGCGCAGCCCCGGGTCGTCCTCGGGCGCGACGTCGAGCCCCCGGTCGAGCAGCCGCAGGGCCTCCTCCGGCGCGTGCACCGAGGCCGCCCGGCCGGCCGCGCGCAGGTACCAGCCGGCCGCCGACGGGTCCTCGGCGCGGTCGGCGTGCTCGGCGACGAGGAAGGCGTACTCGTCGGTACGCCCGGACCGCTCGCTCACCTCGACGAGCCAGTCGACGACGCGCGCGTGGTAGGCGCGGCGGTGGGTCCGGAGGATCCCGTCGTAGGCGACGTCGCGCAGCAGGGCGTGCTTGAAGAGGTACTCGTGGGCGCTCTCGATGGACGACCCCGGGCGACGCAGCACGAGGTCGCGACCGCGCAGCCGGTCGAGCAGCGCCGGCACCGGGTCGTCCGCCACCGCCCCGTCACCGACCGCGCTCGGGCTGCCCCGGCCGAGCCGGCCGACCGCGGCGTCCCAGAACACCCGCCCGACGACCGACGCGCGCTGGAGGACCTGCCGCTCGTCGGGCTCGAGGCCGTCGAGACGGGCCTGGAGCACCCCGCGCAGCGTCGAGGGCACCCGCACGGCCCGGACCCCCTCGGCCCGTACCCGCCAGCCGTCCGGGCCGGGCTCGACGACACCGGTGTCGACGAGCCAGGTGACGAGCTCCTCGATGTAGAAGGGGTTGCCCTCCGCGCCCTCGACGACGAGCGCGACGAGCTCGGGGGGGACCCGGTCGACCCGGGCGAGGAGCTGGTCGAGCAGCTGGCGGCTCTCCCGCCGGGACAGTGGCCCGAGCGCCAGCCGGCGGTGGTGCTCGAGCCCCTCGCCCCAGTGCGGCCGCAGCTCGAGGAGCGCCGGCCGCGCGGTGGCGACGACGAGCACCGGGACGTCGCGCAGCACCTCGTGGGCGTCCTCGAGCCAGCGCAGCGTCGCGTCGTCGGCCCAGTGCAGGTCCTCGAACAGGAGCACGACCGGGGCCTCGGCGCCGAGCCGGGCGAGGTAGCGGGCCAGCAGCTCGCTCGCCTCGTCACGCAGCGCCTGCGGCTCGCGCGGCACACCCGCGGCGTCCGGGCCGCCCACCTCGAACCCCAGCCAGCGGGCGACGACGAGGGCGTCGCGCCGGGTGCGCTCCGAGGCCCCGGCGGCGGCCGCGAACCCCGCCTCGCAGCGGGCGAGGACGGTGGCGGGGTCGTCGTCCGGGGTGATGCCGAAGCGCGTCGAGAGCGCGTCGCGCAGCAGCGTGTGGGGGCGGTTCTGCTGGGACGGCGAGGCCCGCCCGCGGAACCACCACACGGCGTCGGGGCGCTCGCTGAGCCAGGTGTCGAACTCCGCGAGCAGGCGCGACTTGCCGACCCCGGCGTCGCCGACGACGGTCGTGATGCGCCAGGCCTGCTCGTCGACGACGTCCGCGAGGTGCTCGCGCAGCGTCAGCTGCTCGACCGCCCGTCCGACGGTCGTCGTCTCGACCCCGCCGACGCCGGCCGTCGGCTCGAGGTCGAAGCCGACCGGCCGCTCGCGCAGCACGACGAAGGCGTCGACCGGCTCGTCGATCCCCTTGAGCGACAGCCCCGGTCGGGGTTCGAGCGAGAACCTCCCGCGGAGCAGCCGGCGCACGTCGGCGCTGACGAGCACGCCGTCGCGCGGTGCCTCGCCCTGGAGCCGGCTGGCCCGGTTGACGGTCGGCCCGACGGCGACGAAGTCGTGCCCGGCCCGCTCGCCGAGGGTGCTGACGACCACCTCGCCGGCGTCGACCCCGACCCGCACGTGCAGTGCCGCGCCGTGCCGGACCTCGACCTCCTCGGCGACCGGCCCGAGCGAGGCCACGAGCGCCCGCGCCGCCCGGACCGCACGCACCGCGTCGTCCTCGTGCGAGCGGTGCAGCCCGAAGACGGCCATCACCGCGTCGCCGATGAACTTCTCGACGACGCCCCCGTGCTCCTCGATGACCCGCTGCCACGCGCTGAAGCAGCGAGCGACGACGGCCCGCACGTCCTCGGCGTCGAGCCGGCGGGAGAGGACGGTGAACCCCTCGAGGTCGGCGAAGAGGACGCTGACCAGCCGCCGCTGCTCGCCCGCGGTCCCGCCGCGCAGCGCAGTGCGTCGCTCGCGCAACGGGCCGAGGGCGGTCTCGACGACGGCGTCGCCGAGCACGCCACGCTGCGCCTCGAGGGCCTCGATGGCCTGCTCGAGCTCGCGAAGCCGCTGGTCAGGCGGCTGCGCCGGCGGCTCCGGGTCCGGCATGGCGCCCACGATAACCACGCGTCGGAGCCCTCGGGGCCTCCAGCGACGGCCCTACAGTGGGCCATCGCCTGCGAGCAAGGGGGCCCGTCATGAGGGTTGAGGCAACCGCCACCACGCTGTCGTGGATCCCGTCCGACATCGCGCGGGGCATGATCCGCGCCGGGATGTCGATGGGGCTCACCCACACCGACGACCCGCCGCCCGACCGCCTCGCCCCGGGGGAGGTCCACGCCCTCAACGCCGACGACCGCTTCCGGTGGGGGAACCTCCTCGAGGGCTGGGCCGACGTCGACGGCGACCGCGTCACCGACGCCGGCTACGGCGACGGCTCGGGCCTGGTCATCGGGATCACCCGGGTGCGGGTCGGTCCGTTCACGGTCGCCCTGCGCGCCGGACGCCTGCCGACCATCCGACAGGACCCCGAGGTCGGCGGCGACGGGTCGGTGCGCCTGGTCCAGACCGTCGGCGGGCGCACGGGCGCCCCCTTCCCCCGGGCGGTGCCGCACCGCCCCTTCGCCCAGTGGCTCTCGCCCGTCGTGTGGACCACGCTCGGGCTCACGCTCCGTCCCGACGGGTCGAGCACCGTCGAGCTCGTCGGCGCCAGCCCGTTCCCTCGGCACTGGGTCTACGGCCCGGACGGGCGGCTCGCGGCCAAGAGCGGTGTCACGGACCAGGAGTCGTGGACGCGCAACGCGTTCGGCCACCGCACCCCCTGGGGTGACGAGGACTCACCCGCGGTCGTCGCCGAGGCCGGCACCGACCTCGAGCGCCAGCTCTCCGACGAGATCATGGGCGGCGCGACCCCCGAGGTGCGCCGGCTCGACACCGGCGACACCCTCACCCGCCAGGGCGAACCGGGCGACGAGCTCTTCCTCGTCCTCGACGGGATGCTCGCCGTCGAGGTCGACGGCGAGGAGGTCGGCCAGGTCGGGCCCGGGGCCGTGCTCGGCGAGCGCAGCCTGCTCGAGGGCGGCCGGCGCACGGCGACCCTGCGGGCGGTCACCCGCGTCAGCGTCGCCGTCGCCCCGCGCGACACCATCGACCTCGAGCGGCTCGCCGACCTCGCCGCGGGGCACCGGCGCGAGGAGGGGTGACCGACGTCCCCGGACCGGCGCACCGGTCCGGGGACGTCCCCCTGCCAGGGGCCTACTTCACCTCGGCCCGGGTGATCCACCACATCCCGACGGTCAGCGGGAGGGCGACCCACACCCCGACGGAGGTCGCGAGCTGCGCCCACTGCTCGCCGGTCAGCGAGCCGGAGAACAGCGGCTCCATCGTGCGGTTCATGTCGAGCCACTGGCCGGCCTTCTCGGCCTGCGACCACAGCGACCCGAGGATCGACCAGCCGGTCGGCAGCACGTAGTACAGGACGATCGCGGCCGGGGTGTTGCGCAGGAGCATCCCGAACCCGAGCCCCTGGAGCAGCCCGAGCAGCACGTACCCGGCCGCGCCGAGCAGCGCCGTCCACGTGAAGGTCCAGTCGCCCTCGGCGCCGCGCAGGCCGATGGCGGCGGCGTGCGCCGCGGCACCGAGCGCGAACGAGAAGACGACCGCGGCGACCCCGACGAGCAGGGCGGCGACGACCTTGGCCCAGGCGACCCGGGTCCGCCGGGCCTCGAGGGTGAAGGTGACGAGGGCGGTGCGCTGCGACCACTCCGAGGTCACCGCCATGATGCCGACGACCGGCAGGAGGATCGCCATCGGCATCGTCGTGGCCTGGAGGTAGGTGCCGAACGGGTGGTCGCCGCCCTGCTGGACGAACAGGATGGTCAGGGCGCCGGCGATGACGACGCCGAGCGCGATGAGCAGCCACCGGCCGGCGCGGGTGTCGAGCATCTTGCGCAGCTCGACGTGGACGAGGCGACCGAAGGAGGTGCCGGAGGTCGGGCGCTCGCCGGGGATCGGGGCGGGGAGGCGTCCGCCGTGCTCGCCGACGAGGACGGCGGACGCGTCGGAGCGGGTGTCGGGCGTCGTGGTGCTCACGCCGCCACCCCCTCGCGGGCCGAGGTGGCGGTGAGGTCGAGGAACATCTCCTCGAGGCCGCGCTCGTCGCCCGAGCGCAGCTCGCGCAGGACGACGCCGGCCCGGAGGGCGACCCGTCCGACGGCCTCGGGGTCGGCCTCGACGAGCAGGCCGCCCGTCGCGACGGGCGAGACACCCACGGCCGCGACCTCCAGGGCCCGGCGCAGCGTGGCGTCGTCGGTCGAGCGCACCACGGTCCCGGAGCCGGCGAGCAGCTCCTCGGTCGTGCCCTGCGCGACGACCCGGCCGTTCCCGATGACGACGATGTCGTCGGCGACCCGCTCGATCTCGTTGAGGAGGTGCGAGCTGAGCAGCACCGTCCCGCCGCGGGACGCGAAGCCGCGCAGCAGGTCGCGCATCCACCGGATGCCGGCGGGGTCGAGGCCGTTGGCCGGCTCGTCGAGGACGAGCACCTCGGGGTCGGCGAGCAGCGCGTGGGCGATGCCGAGGCGCTGGCGCATCCCGAGGGAGTAGTTGCGCACCCGGCGGTTCGCCTCCTTCGACGTCAGGCCGACGAGGTCGACCATCTCGTCGACGCGACGGCGGTCGACGCCGGTGAGCACGGCGGCGAGGGTCAGCACCTCGCGCCCCGTGCGCCCGGCGTGCTGGGCCGAGGCGTCGAGGAGCAGCCCGACGTGCCGGCCCGGGTTCGGCAGCGTGGCGTAGGGGCGCCCGAGCACGGTGGCGCTGCCGCCGCCCGCCGGGGTGAGGCCGGCGATGACGCGCATGGCGGTCGTCTTGCCGGCGCCGTTCGGCCCGAGGAAGCCGGTGACCCGGCCCGGTCGGGCCTCGAACGACACGTCGTCGAGGGCGGTGAAGGCGCCGTAGCGCTTCGTGAGGTGGTCCACGGAGATCATGACGAGGACTCTCCCGCCGGGCGGGGTGGGGCGGCTACGGGGGTCGGCCCTGACCCGACCCTGACCCGCCCCCGGGACCCTCAGGGGCGGGGGCTCTCAGCCGTCGGACCAGTCGGCGAGCCGTCCGCCCCGGCTCACCTCGTACAGCCGGCGCTCGACCGCGGCCCGCACCGCCGACGGCGCGACGACGAGCAGCTGGTCGCCGTGGCGCAGCACCTCGGACTCGCGCGGTACGAAGGAGCCGCCGTCGCGCACGACGAGCGCGATGTTGGCGCCCTTCGGGAGGCGCAGCTCGAAGACCCGCACCCCGCCGATGCGCGACTCGAGCCCGACGTCGATCTCGAGCAGCTCGGCCCCGAGGTCGGTGAGCGGCGTGGCCTCGACGGCGAGGTCGACGCGGTGGTGCGGGGCGTCGACCCCGAGCCGCCGCGCCACCCACGGCAGGGTCGGCGCCTGGATGAGGGTGAAGACGACGACGAGGACGAACACGAGGTCGAACATCCACTCCACGCCCGGGGTCCCCGCCGTGACCGGCACGGTGGCGAGCACGACGGGCACGGCTCCGCGCAGCCCGGCCCACGAGAGGAAGGCCTGCGTGCGCCACGGGATGCCGAACGGCAGGCAGGAGGCGATGACCGACAGCGGCCGCCCGAGGAGCAGCACCGCCGCGCCGACGACGAGGGCCGGCAGCAGCTGGCCCGGGAAGCCCTCCGGCGACGCGAGCAGGCCGAGGAGGACGAACAAGCCGATCTGCGCGAGCCAGCCGATGGCCGTCGCGAAGCCGACGACCGCCGGGCGGTGCGGCAGACGGACGTTGCCGAGGACGAGCGCCGCGAGGTAGCAGGCGATGAACCCCGAGGTGTGCAGCGTGTCGGCGGCCGCGTACGCGAGCACCGCGACCGAGAGGACCCCGATCGCGAAGAGGGCCGACGACGTCGTCGCGACGAGCCGCAGCAGCCGGGCGCCGAGCCACCCGACCCCGAGGCCGATCGCCGCGCCCCCGGCGAGCTCGGCCGCCGCGACGAGGAGGATCTGCCACACCGGCTCGGGCTGCCCGTCCGGCGCCAGCTGGGCGGCGAGGGCGGTCACGAGGAGGACGACCGGGGCGTCGTTGAACCCCGACTCGGCCTCGAGCATCCCGGAGATGCTGCGCGGCAACGGGACCCGGCGCAGCACCGAGAAGACGGCCGCCGCGTCCGTGGAGGCCACGACCGCGCCGATGAGCAGCGAGACCTCCCACGACCAGTCGAGGACGAGGTGCGCGACGACCCCGACGACGAGCACGCTGACCGCGACACCGACGGTCGCGAGCGCGGCGGCCGGGGCCACCGAGCGCCGGATGCCCGACCACTGCGTCGTGATCCCGCCCTCGACGAGGATGAGGACGAGCGCGGCGTACCCGAGCACCTGGGTCAGCTGCTGGGAGTCGAACCGGATGCCCAGCGGGCCGCTCTCACCGAGGGCCAGCCCGATGCCGAGGTAGATGAGCAGCGACGGCAGCCCCGACCGCAGCGACAGGCGCACCGCCGCGACCGCGACGACGAGCACGATGCTGCCGACGAGGAGCACCGAGGACAGGTCGTCGAGCGAGAACCCCGAGGTCGCCGGCTCGGCCGGCAGGCCGGCGCGCACGCCACCGCCGGCGATGGCGCTCGCCCAGGGGAGTGTCACCGGGACCGTCCTCGTTGTCGTCGGGGGTGGTGTCCTAGTCTCGCAGGGTGAGTCGCCTCGTCGTCGCCCGCCGGGTCCTGCTGGGACTGATCGCGTTCGTCGTCGTCGCGGCGCTCGTCGGGGGAGTGGTCGTCGTCCGCGCCGTCCGTGACTCCCTCCCGACCCATTCCGGAGAGGCGACCCTGCCCGGGTTGTCGGCCGCGGTCACCGTCAAGCGCGACGGCAGCGGCATCCCGCACATCTACGGCGACTCGGTCACCGACCTCGCCCGCGCGCAGGGCTACGTGCACGCCCAGGAACGGTTCTTCGAGATGGACCTGCGCCGGCACATCACCGCCGGCCGGCTCTCCGAGCTCGTGGGGTCCGCGGGCGTCGAGACCGACAAGGTCGTCCGGACGATGGGCTGGCGGCGGGTCGCCGAGGAGGAGCTGCCGACCCTCGAGCCCGAGACCCGCCAGCTGCTCCAGGCCTACGCCGACGGCGTCAACCGCTACCTGCGCGGGCGCTCGCCCGGCCAGGTGTCGGCCGAGTACACCGTCCTCGGGCTCCAGCTGCCGCTCGGCGACATCGAGGACTGGACCCCCGTCGACAGCCTCGCGTGGCTCAAGGCGATGGCCTGGGACCTGCGCGGGGACTACACCGACGAGCTGGCCCGGGCCCGGCTCTCGGGGCGGATGTCCCGTGCGCAGATCAACGCCGCCTACCCCGCGTACGACTCCGCGGCGCACCCGCCGATCCTCTCCGACGCCGAGTGGGCCCCGGGGCGCACCGCCCCCGGTGCGGGCGTCACGACGAACCCGTCGGCGGTGCCGCCGGCGCTGACCGCCGCCGACGAGGACGTCGTCGCCGAGACGACGACACCGGGAGCACAGGCGGCCTACGCGGCCGTCGACCGCGCCCTCGCGGCCGTGCCGCAGCTCGTCGGCCACGGCGACGGGGTGGGCTCGAACTCGTGGGTGCTCTCGGGCCAGCACACCGCCTCGGGCCGGCCGCTGCTCGCCAACGACCCGCACCTCGGGGTCGGCCAGCCGGGCATCTGGATCCAGAACAGCCTGCACTGCCGCACGGTGAGCGCCGAGTGCCCGCTCGACGTCTCCGGCTTCTCGTTCGCCGGGGTGCCGGGCGTGATCATCGGCCACAACGCCGACATCGCGTGGGGCTTCACGAACCTCGGCCCGGACGTCTCCGACTTCTACCTCGAGCGGATCGTCGGCCAGACCTACCTGCGCGACGGCGAGTGGGAGCAGGTGACGACCCGCGAGGAGACCATCAAGGTCGCCGGCGGTGCCGACCAGCGCATCACCGTCCGGGCCACGACCCACGGGCCGATCATGTCCGACGTCCTGTCCTCGGCGCGCGAGGCCGGGGCGCGGGCCCCCACCCAGCAGGAGGGCGACGAGAACCAGGACTACGCGGTCTCCCTCGCCTGGACCGGGCTCACGCCGAGCCGCACCGCCGACGCCATCATCGGGCTCAACAAGGCCCGCACCTTCGAGCAGTTCCGCGAGGCCGCGCGCTCGTTCGCCGTGCCCGCCCAGAACCTGCTCTACGCCGACCGCGCGGGGCACATCGGGTACCAGGCGCCGGGGCAGATCCCGGTGCGCCGGGCGGCGATCGCCAAGAGCGTGCCGGGGTACTGGCCGGCGCCGGGCTGGGACTCCTCCTACGACTGGACCGGCTGGGTGCCCTTCGAGGACCTGCCGTGGGCGTTCGACCCGCCGGACGGCGTCATCGTCGCCGCGAACCAGGAGGTCACCTCGAGCCGCACGCCGTTCCTCACCTCCGAGTGGGACCACGGCTGGCGCTCGACCCGCATCGCCGAGCGGCTCGCGTCGCTCGAGAAGGCCACGCCGGCCGACATGGCCTCGGTGCAGATGGACGACACCGACCTCTTCGCCAAGGTCCTCGTGCCGGCGCTGCTCGCGGTGCCGCTCGAGGGGCCGACGGGCGAGGCCGACCAGCAGGACCTCCTCGACTTCACCGAGGACGCCCGCGACCTCCTGCGCGGCTGGAACTTCTCCACGCCGGCCTCCGACTCCGACGCCTCGGCGGCCGCCGCCTACTACAACGCGGTGTGGCGCAACCTCTGCGAGCTGCTCTTCGACGACGAGCTGCCCGCCGACATGAAGGCCGACGGCGGCGACCGCTGGCGCGCGGCGGTGCAGGCCCTCCTCAAGGACCCGCAGAGCGAGTGGTGGGACGACAAGCTGACGCCCAACGTCACCGAGGGCCGCGACGAGATCCTCCGGCAGGCGCTCGTCCAGGCCCGCCTCGAGCTCACCAAGGAGCTCGGCAAGGACCCGCAGGAGTGGGACTGGGGCAAGCTGCACCGCATCACGCTGGAGCACAAGGTCCTCGGCGGCGACAGCGTGCCGGGCCCGGTGCGGTGGCTCTTCAACGAGGGCCCGTACGACATGCCGGGCGGCTCGGCCATCGTCAACGCCAACGGGTGGGACGCCAGCCAGGGGTACGAGGTCGACTGGGGTCCGTCGATGCGGATGGTCGTCGACCTCTCGGACCTCGACGGCTCGACCTGGGTCAACCAGACCGGCGTCAGCGGCCACGCCACCGACGACCACTACGCCGACCAGATCTCCGACTGGGTCGCCGGCCGGCAGCGACCGTGGCCGTTCTCGGCGGCGGCGGTCGACGACACCGACCCCGACGTGATGACCCTGCGCCCGGACCCGGTGTCCGGCACCGGCTGACGCCTCGCGACCGGACCCGACCCGACCCGATCCGACCCGTCCCGTCCATCTTTCGGCGAATGTGTCGATTGGTGGACGGTGTCCATCTTTCGACGAATGTGTCGATTGATGGACGGCCTCCGCGGCCGGCGCTCAGCGCAGGGCGGTGTACCCGTCGGCCGTCAGCACGGCGTCGACCGGCTGGTCGAAGGGCTCGCGCGGCAGCGGCTCGTCGTCGACCCCGACGAGCTCGCCGGGGTGCAACAGCGTGACGACCGGGACACCCGGGCGGCGCCGCGGCAGCGCCTTGTCGTAGCACCCGCCGCCCTGCCCGAGCCGGGTGCCGCCGGGGTCGACCGCGAGCCCGGGGGAGAGGACGAGGTCGGCGAGGCCCACGGCGTCGAGGCCCAGCCGTCCGGCCGCGGGGTCGGAGAGGTCGTGCCAGTCGAGGTCGAGGTCGGCGAGGGTGTCGGGGACGAGCACCCGCACGCCGGCGGCGACGAGCGCGGCGTTGGTCGCCGGGGTCGGGGGCTCGCCGGGCACCGACTCGTAGGACAGGACGACCGAGCCCGGCCCGAGGCCCGACCGGCGGAGGAGGGCGAGCGCCCCCGCGGCGAGCGCGGCGTCGTCCGCGGCGGCGTCGCGACCGGCCGCGATCTCCCGGCGCCGGGCCCGCAGCTCGCGCCGGCGCTGCGTCTTCGGGGTGGGGGCCACGACCTGCATCGTAGGGTGGCGCCATGACGAGCGACGCCCTGCGCGCGGCCACGGACCGGATGCGGAGGGCCGGCGTCGACGAACTGGCCGTCCGGGTCTTCGCCGCGTTCCACGACCAGCTCGCGGCCGACGTCACCGGGACCATCCCCGAGGACACCGTCGACCCGCTCACCGACCCGCCGTCGCTCGACGACGTCCGCCCGCCGGAGGACGAGGTCCGCGCGGCCCTGGGCCGCACGGTCGTCGTCAAGCTCAACGGCGGGCTGGGCACGAGCATGGGTGTGCAGGGCCCGAAGTCGGCCCTCGAGGTGCGCGAGGGGCGCACCTTCCTCGACGTCATCGCCGAGCAGGTCCTCGCGTTGCGCGCCGAGCACGACGTCGCGGTGCCGCTGCTCCTCATGGACTCGTTCCGCACCCGCGACGCCTCGCTGGCCGTCCTCGCGCGCCACCCCGGCATCGAGCTCGACGGCCTGCCGCTCGACTTCCTGCAGAGCAAGGAGCCGAAGCTCCGCGCCGACGACCTCTTCCCCGTCGACCACCCGGCCGACCCCGAGCTCGAGTGGTGCCCTCCCGGCCACGGTGACGTCTACGTCGCGCTGCGCACCACCGGCCTGCTCGACGAGCTGCGGTCCCGCGGGTACCGGTACCTCTTTCTCTCCAACGCCGACAACCTCGGCGCCACCTGCGACGGGGCCGTCCCGGCGTGGATGGCGGCCGAGGGGATCCCGTACGTCGCCGAGGTCAGCGCGCGCACCGTCAACGACCGCAAGGGCGGCCAGCTCGTCGTGCGCCGCGCCGACGGCCGGCTCGTGCTGCGCGACTCGGCGATGGTCGTCCCAGGCGAGGAGGGGTACTTCCAGGACCTCGACCGGCACCGGTGGTTCCACACGAACAACCTCTGGGTCGATCTCGACGTCCTCGCGGCACGGCTCGACGACCGCGACGGCGTGCTCGGCCTGCCGATCATCGTCAACCGCAAGACCGTCGACCCCACCGACCCCGACTCCACGCCGGTCGTCCAGGTCGAGTCGGCGATGGGAGCCGCCGTCGAGCTGTTCGACGGCGCCCGCGCGATCGCGGTGCCGCGCAGCCGGTTCCGGCCGGTCAAGACCACCAACGAGCTGCTCCTCATCCGCAGCGACCTCTACCGGGTCACCGACGACGGCCGGGTCGAGGCCACCACCGACCGGCCCGAGCCCTTCGTCGACCTCGGCCCGGAGTACCGGCTGCTCGACGGGTTCGAGGACCGCTTCCCGCACGGAGCACCGTCGCTGCGCGAGTGCACGAGCCTGCGGGTCGAGGCCGACGTCACCTTCGGCGCCGACGTCGTGTGCGTCGGCGACGTTCACCTCACCGGCGAGGCGCGCACCCTGGCCGACGGCACCCGGCTCGAGGGGCAGTCCTGATGCGCACGGTCGCCGAGCACCGGGCCGCCGTCCTGGCCCTCGTCGACGCCCTGCCGGCCGAGCGCGTCGCCATCGGGTCCGCCCTCGGCCGCGTCCTCGCCGAGGACGTCACGGCCGCCGTCGACCTGCCCGGCTTCGACAACTCCGCGATGGACGGCTACGCCGTGCGCGCCGCCGACCTCGTCGGGGCCGCCGCCGGCGCGCCCGTCGTCCTGCCGGTGGACGGCGACGTCGCGGCCGGCGACACCGCCCGGCACGTCCTCGCGCCGGGGCGCACGCTGCGGATCATGACCGGGGCGCCCCTGCCCGACGGCTGCGACGCGGTCGTCCCCGTCGAGCACACCGACGGTGGGGCCGCGCAGGTGGCGGTGCGGGTCGCGCCGGTCGAGGGCGCGCACCTCCGGCACCGCGGCGACGACGTGCACGCGGGGTCGGTCGTCGTCCGGGCCGGGACACGCCTCGGACCCGGGCACGTCGGGCTGGTGTCGGCGGCCAACGTCGCCGAGGTCGCGGTGCGCCGCCGCCCGCGGGTCACTGTCGTCTCCACCGGTGACGAGCTCGTCCCGGTCGGGTCGACCCTCGAGCACGGGCAGATCGTCGACAGCAACCACCTGATGCTCCGCGCGCTCGTCGAGGCCGCCGGCGCCGAGGTGGCGGCCGGGGTGCACCTGCGCGACGACGCCGACACCGTGCGGGCCTTCCTCGCCGCGCCCGACGGCGACCCCGACCTCGTCATCACGAGCGGGGGTGTGTCGATGGGCGTCTACGACACCGTCAAGGAGGTCCTCACCGCCGACGGCGGGGTCGAGTTCGTCAAGGTCGCGATGCGGCCCGGGATGCCGCAGGGCTGCGGCGCGGTCGGTGCCTCCGGCCTGCCCGTCGTCACGCTCCCCGGCAACCCGGTCAGCTCGTTCGTCTCCTTCCACGTCTTCGTCCTGCCGGCCCTGCGCCGGATGGCCGGCCTCGACCCCGACGCCGACGGCCGCTTCGAGGCGGTCGCCGCCGAGGCGTGGCCCACCGCGCCGGGCCGGGCGGAGATGACGCGCGTCGTCGAGGAGGACGGCCGGGTGCGTCCCTCCGGCGGCCAGCGCTCGCACGTCCTCGGCGCGCTCGCCGGGGCCACCGCGCTGGCGATGGTCCCCGAGGACGTCGCGCGGGTCGAGGCCGGGGACACCGTGGTCTGCCTGCCGCTCCTGGGGCATCATCGGGGCTGTGGCTGACCCCCAGCGCCCGGTGAGCGGGCTGACCCACGTCCGCGCCGACGGCACGGCCCACATGGTCGACGTCTCGGCCAAGGCCGTCACGGCGCGACGGGCCGAGGCCCGGGGGCGCGTGCTCCTCTCGGCGGCCGCCGTCGCCGCCCTGCGGGACGGGACCGTGCCCAAGGGCGACGCGCTGGCCGTCGCGCGCATCGCCGGCATCCAGGCGGTCAAGCGCACCCCCGAGCTCGTGCCGCTGGCGCACCCCGTCGCCGTGCACGCCGTCGAGGTCGACCTCGAGGTCGCCGACGACGGCGTCGACCTGCGGGCCGAGGTGCGCACCGCCGACCGCACCGGCATCGAGATGGAGGCGCTGACCGCCGTCTCGGTCGGCGCGCTGGCCCTCGTCGACATGGTCAAGGCCGTCGACAAGCACGCGCGCATCACCGACGTCCGGGTCACCGCGAAGTCCGGCGGCCGCTCCGGCGACTGGGTGGAGGAGGCGTGAGCGGCGGGCCCGACCTCGCCGGCCGCCGGGTCGCGGTCGTCACCTGCTCGACGCGGGCCGCGGCGGGCGTCTACCCGGACCGGGGCGGGGCACTGATCGTCGAGGCGCTGCGCGGCTGGGGAGCCTCCGTCGACGACCCGGTCGTCGTCCCCGACGGTCCGGCCGTCGCGGCGGCGCTGGCCGAGGCGCTCGCCTCCGGCCCCGACCTGCTGCTCACCACCGGGGGCACCGGGCTGACCCCCACCGACGGCACCCCGGAGGCCACCCGAGCGCTGCTCGACCGCGAGGTCCCCGGGCTGGCCGAGGCCGTCCGGGCCCGCGGCGTCGCCCAGGGCGTCCCGACCGCCGTGCTGTCGCGCGGGCTCGCGGGGCTGGCCGGACGAACGCTCGTCGTCAACCTCCCCGGGTCCTCGGGCGGGGTCAAGGACGCCCTCGCGGTGCTCGCCGAGGTGCTGCCGCACGCCCTCGACCAGGTGGCCGGGGGCGACCACTGATGTGGCGCCGGCTCGTCGCGGCCGTGCGCGGGCCGGGCGGGGCGGCGCCGCCCCCCGAGTGGGTGTGGCCGGTGCGCCTGCAGGGCACGACGCCCGTCGGCACGCCCATCACGCTGCGCCCGCTCGCCCTCGCCGACCGGTCCGTCTTCCAGTCGGTGCGCCGGGCCAACGCCGCGTGGCTCGAGCCCTGGGACGCCACGTCGCCGGACCCCGACGCGCCGGCCCGCACCTTCGAGGACCTCGTCGGCCAGTACGACGCCGACGGTGCCGCCGGGCGGGCGCTGCCGCTCGTCGTCGAGGCGGGGGGCCGGCTCGTCGGCCAGGTGAACGCCGGCACGGTCGTCCTCGGCTCGTTCCGCTCGTGCTACGTCGGGTACTGGGTGAGCCGAGCGGTCGCCGGGCAGATGGTCGTGCCCACCGGGGTCGCGCTCGTCGCCGACCACCTCTTCGGACGGGTCGGGCTGCACCGCATGGAGATCAACATCCGGCCCGAGAACACGGCGAGCCTCGCGGTGGTGCGCAAGCTCGGGTTCCGGTCCGAGGGACGGCGTCCGCACTACCTCCACATCGACGGCGCGTGGCGCGACCACCTGTCCTTCGCGCTCACCGTCGAGGACCTCGCGGGGGAGACGATGCTCCAGCGCCTGACCCGGCTGACGGCTGCGACACAGTCGTCACACGAGTCACTTGCGCGACACACCGACGCGGGTGCGGGACCGGCGGGGTGAGCACGCCTACCGTCGGACCGTGCAGTCCCCGTCGAGCCTGATCTTCCTCGTCCTCCTCGGGGTCTGGGCTGCCTACTTCGTGCAGTACTGGATCCGTCGGCGGGACCACCTGGCGACCGCTCGCTCGGTCGAGCAGTTCAGTGCCGCGATGCGCGTCCTCGAGCGCCGGGCCACCATCCCGCGCACCGACCTCTCCGACCCCGCGCCGCGGTCGTGGTCGGTGCACCCGGCCCGCTCGGCCCGCCCGCAGGTGGTCGTCAAGCGCGCCGTCCCGGCCGAGGTCCCCTCTCCGCGAACGGTGTCCGCGCCTGTCGAGCGCGACGCCCGCCCGGCGCCGGCCGCCCGCGCCGGTGCGCCGCGCCGCGCCCGCGGCCTGGTCCTCCTCACGACGCTCGTCGGGCTCCTCGTCACCGCGGCGCTGGCCGCCTTCTCCGTCCTCGTCCCGTGGGCGCCCGCCGTCGCACTGGGCGCCGTCGTCCTCGCCCTGGCCTGGGTGCGGGCCGGGGTCCGCGCCGACCGGGCCGCCGCGGCCGCCCGGCGTCGTCGGGCCCGCGAACAGGCCCGGCGCCGTGCCGCGGCCGCGTCGCGTCCGGTCGCAGCGCGTCCGTCCGCTTCGCGCGCCACCGCCCGCCCGGCCCCCGCCGGCGCCGTCGTCGAGCCCGCCGCCGAGCCGGTGGCCGCCGAGCCGGCCGCCGAGACCGTGCCGGCGGCGGTCGAGCCCGTGGCGGCCGCCGAGCCGGTGGAGGTCGTCGCCGAGGCCGCTCCCGCGGCGCCCGAGCCCGAGCCCGAGCCGGTCATCGAGTACGTCCACCTCGTCGACGAGGACGACATCCCGCTGACGTGGGACCCGGTGCCCGTGCCGCGGCCGACCTACACGATGAAGGCCAAGGCCGAGCGGCCCGAGGTCGCCCCGGCCGCGGTCACCCCCGACCCGGTGCCGGTCGAGGGCCTGCGCGCTCGCGAGGACGACCTCGACGAGCGTCGCGTCGCCGGCGCCTGAGCGACCCGACCCACGCCACCCCTCCAGGACCCTGCTACACCGCAGTACTGGTCGTGATCACGACGAGTACTGCGCGGTAGCCCGCGACGAACGGGTGGGGTGTCAGTCGCGCTCCGGGCCCTCCGGCACCTCGGGGACGATCGGTGACTCCGGCGAGTCCTCGGCGGCCTGTGCGTGGGCCCGGGCCGTGTCCCGGGGCCCGACGACGTCGGACACCGACAGGTTCTCGGAGGTCTCGGGGCCGTCGGGGGAGTCGAGGAGGTGGTGGCCCACCGCGTTGAGCACGGCGATGGTCGGTACCGCCACGAGTCCGCCGATGATCCCCGCGAGGATGACGCCGGCCGCGATGGCGAGGATGACGGCCAGCGGGTGCAGGCGCATCGCCCGTCCCACGAGGAACGGCTGGAGCAGGTGGCTCTCGAGCTGCTGCACGCCGATGACGACGCCGAGCATGATGAGCGCCTTGACGGGGCCGAGCGCGACGAGCGCGAGGAGCACGGCCACACCACCCGAGACCGCCGCACCGACGATCGGGATGAAGGCGCCGAAGAACACGAGCAGCGCGATGCCGGAGGCGAACGGTACGCCGAGGACGAGCGCACCGACCCCGATGCCGGTGGCGTCGACGGCGGCGACGAGGACCGTGGCCCGGGTGAACGCCGCGAGCTGCCCCCATGCGATGAGCCCGGAGGAGTGCACCTTCTCGCGGGCGCCGCGCGGGAAGAGGCGGACCGCCCAGGCCCAGATGGTCGGGCCGTCGTAGAGGAAGAAGTAGAGGGTGAAGAGGGCGAGGAAGAAGCCCGCGATGACGTGGCCTGCGGTGAGCCCGGCGGCGGTCAGGGAGTCGGTGATGCCGCCCGAGCTGAGCGACTCGCGGGCCCGGTCGATGTAGTCGGTGAGCTGGGTGTCGGTGATGCCGAAGGTGTCCTGCACCCACTGCCGGATCTGCTCGATGCCGTCGGTGACCTTGCCGGTGATGTCGCCGAGCTGGCTCGTGAGCTGCGAGCCGACGAAGGAGAGCATCCCCGCGACCACGCCGATCGTGCCGAGCACCGTGATGCCGGCTGCCAACCCGCGCGGCACGACGCGCGAGAGGCGGGCGTAGAGGGGGTGCAGCAGGGCCGACAGGAGGAGGGCGACGATGATCGGGATGACGACCTCGGAGAGCAGGCTCGTCAGGTAGAGGACGGCGACGAGCGCGGCGCCGATGACCAGCGCCCGCCAGGCCCACTCGCTGGCCGTGCGCACGCCCCGGGGGACCGACCACTCCGGAGGCCGCCGCGGGTCCGCCGGACCGAGCACGTCGACCCCGGGGGCGGCCAGGTGCGCCGGGAGGTCGCCCGGGCCGGGGGAGCGGCGGGTGCCGGGCAGTCGCAGTCGCATGGCCCGACTCTAGGGGGTGGCGCCCACCACGGACCGGTCGCCGGGCGGTCGCAGCGCCCGGTGACCTGCGGCGACGTGGGCAGCGCCCTCGTGCGGACCGCGACCCCTCCCACCGGTTTCGGGGCGTGGTCGCGCTGGTGTTATCGTTTCTCCCGCACTCGGGGCTGTGGCGCAGTTGGTAGCGCGTCTCGTTCGCAATGAGAAGGTCAGGGGTTCGAATCCCCTCAGCTCCACCGATAGACAGAGGGCCCGGCACGCTTTTTCGCCGGGCCCTCTGTCTATCGGTAGCGGTGAGACGCGGGGATTCGGGAGGAGACTCCGGCGCGAAGCGCCGCCGCGCGACGGGTCCGGGGTGCACCGGCACTCAGGGCAGGGCCGCGACCGTGTACACGATGTCCAGCACCTGGTCGGAGTCCTCGGGGCCGGGCTCGTTCCACAGCACCAATCCGTGAGCGGTGTGGAGACCCTCCTCGTGCAGGTGCCGTCCGAGGGTCCGCAGCCGTGCGGTGGACGGCTCGAAGAGGTACAGGTCCTGCCGGTCGCCGACGGCGAACAGGACGCCCTCGGCGCCGATCGAGAGGTCGGTGACGGCGCGCGGGGGCAGGGTCGCAACGGCCGACCCGGAGTCGTCGAAGGCGACGATCTGCCGTCCCTCCGTGCACGCGAACAGGACGACGAGCATGGAGCCGGAAAAGCCGATCGAGGGAGGCGCCGCCGTGCTGCTGTCGGCGGGCGGAGTGCAACCCCGCGGCGCCCGCTCGGCGAGCACCTGAGTGGTGCCTCCGCGCTCGAGGCGGACCTCACCGCGCTGGTCGACCGTGGCGCGTTCGTCGGTGTTCCACGCGACGGCACGGCCGTCGAGCCCGGCCTCGTGAACCAGCGGACCCTCCGTGGTGCCGGTCGACCACCAGCGCAGCGCCAGGGACTCGCCCGCGAGGTAGACCCGGTCGTCGGTGCCGAGCGTCGCCTGCCACCCGAAGAACCGGCCCACCTCGTCGGTCGTGGAGACCGAGTGCTGGGACCAGGTGCCCGCTGCGCGGTCGAAGGTGAGGACGGCATCGGTGTAGTGCTGGCGCCCGACGAGGAAGACCAACCGGTCCGCCGTGAGTGACACCGCCCGGATCTCACCGACGCCGGGGTCCGGGTCCGGGAGCCGGGTGGTCCGGCCGGTGGCGGGGTCGACGAGGGCGACCTCCGTCCGCACACCGTCCGCGGTGAACCGGGTGCGCACCGCGAGCCCGTCGTCCGTGAGCCCGACGAAGCGGTCGGTGTCCTGGTCGTGCACCGGGTCCCGCCACAGCGTCCGGGTGGAGGTGAGGACGTCCAGCGGGGCCGGCTGCGCGCTGTCGAACTCGACGACGCGGCGCACCTCGAGCGGCGGTGGTCCGGCCGGGAGCGGGGCCACGGCGCGGTCGGGCCCGGTGATGGCCGAGCCGGCGAGGACGGCGACCACCCCCGCGACGACCGTGGCCGCGGCGCCGGCCCCGGCGAGCACGCGGCGGCGGCGCACCCGGTGCCGCCCCCCGGCCAGGGCCGCGACGACGTCGACGCCTCCGGTCGGCTCGTCGTCGACGGCTTCGTGCAGCGCCGCGCGCAGGTCGGTCACCATGCCGGTTCCTCCCTCGGTCCCCGGTCGTCGACCCCCAGGTCCCCTCCCGCCCGCTGGTACGCCCGACGCAGTGCGCCGATCCCCCGGGCGGTCTGGCTCTTGACCGTCCCCTCCCGACAGCCCAGCAGCGTCGCCACCTCGGCCACGCCGAGGTCCTCGTAGTAACGCAGGACGACGCACGCTCGTTGCCGTTCGGGCAGCGCTGCCAGTGCGTTCATGAGCACCACGCGCTCGGGGATGCCGGCCGTGGCGTCGTCGACCTGCTGCTGGGGCAGCACGTCGGTGACGACCTCCTGGCTCGAGCGCTTGCGGGCCCAATCGGCGTGCACGTGGACGACGGTCCGCCGGGCGTAGCTGCTCATGCCGGGCCCCGGCTCCAACCGCGGCCACGCGACGTACAGGCGGATCAGTGACTCCTGCACGATGTCGCCGGCGCGGTCCCAGTCCCCGCACAGGAGGAAGGCCGTGCGACGCATCCGCGGACCCATCGCCGCCGCGAAGTCGAGGAAGTCGTCGCCGTCGCGTCGGGCCATCAGCGTGCATCCGTCCTTCCCAGACACCTACTACACGCGGCCGGGGGCGGCAATGGTTGCATCGCGGGCGCGGGCCACGCGTGCGTCGCGCGGGCCGGCGTGCGGACGGGCACCGGTCAGGCGACGGGGTGCGGCTCGCCGACGCGCTCGGAGGTCACGGCGCCGTCGCAGAGGCGGAGGAACGCGCCGAGGGCGAGCAGCTCGTCGGGGGTGCGCGGCGAGAAGTCGGTGAGCACCTGCGAGCGCACGACGAAGGCCGAGTGCTTCGCGCGCGAGATCGCGACGTTGAGCCGGTGCCGGTCGAGGAGGAAGCCCATCCCGCGCGAGACGTCGGAGTGCGACGACGCGGCCATCGACAGGATGGCCACGGCCGCTTCCTGACCTTGGAACTTGTCGACGGTGCCGACCGCCACCTGCGGCAGCCCGGCGTCGTCGAGCACCCGCCGGAGCAGCCCGACCTGGGCGTTGTACGGCGTGATGACGATGACGTCGCGCTCGGCGAGCGGGCGCGCGCCCAGCGGCCGGCCGTCGTCGTCGCGCTCGCCCGGGTCGGACCACGACCGGCCGAGCAGGTCGCGGACGAGGTCGAGGACCACCTCGGCCTCCTCGACCGAGGTCGTCGAGTTGTCGCGGTGCTCGACGAGCCGCACGTGCAGTCCCGGGTCGATGCCCTCCAGCGTGCGGACCGCCGTCACGGCCTCCTGCGCGTGCAGCCGCCCGTCGTACGCCAGCCGGGACACCGGTGCGGTGAGGGCGGGGTGCATCCGCCAGGTCGTGGCGAGGAAGTAGCCGAGCTCGGGGGGCAGCACGGACTCGCCGCGCGCCAGCCAGGCCAGGGCCGCGAGATCGATCGGCTCGGCGTGGACCCCGGTGGTGACCTGCGGCAGCTGCTGCGGGTCACCGAGCAGCAGCAGGCGACGAGCCGCCACCGACACCGCGAGGGTCTTGGCGAGCGAGAACTGACCGGCCTCGTCGACGACGAGCAGGTCGAGCTGCCCGCGCCCGACCCGGGCCGGGTTCGTGAGGTCCCACGCCGTCCCGCCGACGACGTACCCGCGGCCGGCCGCCCGGTGCCCGGCCGCGAACCCGGCGAGCTCGTCGGCCTTGCCGAGAGCGGTCCACGCCGGGTCGGTCGTGGCCCGGGCCACCTTGCCCACCTGCTCGCCCGCCACCCCCGTCGACGACACGATCTTGGTCAGCACGTTCTCGACGGCGGCGTGGCTCTGCGCGCAGACCCCGACCGCCCAGCCCTGCTCGACGAGCCGGGCGACGACGTGCGCGCCGACGTGCGTCTTGCCGGTGCCGGGCGGCCCCTGGACCGCGACGTAGGAGTCGTCCATCCCGAGCAGCGCGGCGGTGATGGCGTCGACGTACCCGTCGGGCCCCGGACCCACCGGCGGCAGCGCGTCACCACCGCGCAACCTGGGCGGCACCCGGAGGAGCACGTCGGTGCCGGCGCCGACCGGCACCCGCCCGGTGTCTCGGACCGCCTCCGCGACCTCGGCGAGCGCGCGGTCGATGGGCGCCGAGCTGACGTTGTCGTTGGGCACGAGGGCGACGGGCACGTCGACGTGCGGCTCGCCGTCCTTGGGCTGGAGCTCCTCGACGAGCAGGCTCTGGTGCAGCCGGCCGTTCTCGGCGAGGCGGTCCTCGACCTCGAGCACCGTGATGGTGGCGGTCGAGCGGGCGTTGGCGTGCAGGCGCTCGGCGACGATGCCGAGCGGCGGCGGCGCCCCGTACACGGCCGAGACCGCGGCACCCACCCCGATGCCGTTCTGCCGCATCGGTTCACCGTGCAGCCGGACCGTGCGGCGCGGTCGCTGGCGCGGCGTGGCCTGCCACCAGTCGCGCACGACCTCGGCGGACTCGACGAGGAAGACGCCCTCCGCCGAGCGCCAGTCGCCGACCGGCAGCCGGAGCCGCTCGAAGTGCTCCTGCCACTTCGGCTTGTCCTCGCGCGCGTGGAACAGGACGGCGGACCCGACGAGCGCGACGGCGTGGTCGGCGTCGGTGCGCTCGGCGGCGACGACATCGGCCACGAGCCCCCGCACGGCCGCCTCGAGGTCGAGGGCCACCTGCCGCTTCTCGCTGACGACGACCTCGGACACCTCGTCCGGTGCCGGCAGGCTCCAGTCGTCGCCGAAGAGCTCGCGGCGCCGGTCGAGCAGCCAGTCACGGAGCCGGAGCGTCGAGAGGCAGTCGTCCTCGTTGTAGTGCGCGATCTCGGCAATGAGCGTCGCCGCCTCGTCATCGCGCCCCTCGATGCGCGCCGCCGTGAACTGGTGGTAGACGACGATGCTCTCGGCGCCGCCCTGGACGTCGCCCTCGCGCGCCTCCATGTAGAGCGGCTCGAGCTTCTTGATGGAGTACGAGCGCTGCGAGACCCGGATGCCGGCCCGCACGACCGAGTAGAGGTCGACGAACACGCCCTCGCGCAGCAGCTGGTCGACCTCGTCCTCGTAGACCCCGTGGCGGGCGGCCATCCGCAGCATCTCGGCCGGCTCGTAGGGCGCGTAGTGGTAGACGTGCAGGTCGGGCCAGCGACGCCGCCGCTCGGCGAGGTGGTCGACGAAGTCGACGAGCGCCTGCCGCTCCTCGTGCCGGTCGTGGGCCCAGAAGGCGCGGAACCGCGGTGCGCCGGAATCGGTCTCGACCATCCCGAAGAGGTACTCGAGACCCCAGACGGACGAGCCGGGCTCCTGCCACAACGGGTCGCCCTCGAAGTCGAAGAAGACGTCGCCCTCGCTGGGCGGCGGCATCAGCCGCAGCGCCGCGGGCCCGACGACCTCGTGACGCACTCGCCCGAGCGGGTCGGCGTCCTGCTCCTGCTGGAGCCGGGCCTGGGCCCGCAGGCGCTCGAGCATCGCCGCCCGCACGTCGAGGACCGGGCCGGTGGACGCCGCGAGCTCCTCGAGCGTCGTGATGCCGGCGTCGAGGAGCCGCCGGCGGGTCGGGCCCCGCATCCCGGCGACGAGCAGCAGGTCGCGGGCGGCCTCGGCCTCCGCGGAGCACACCGGGCAGCGGCCACAGGCCAGCCAGCGCGGGTCGCCCCACATCGCCGCCCCACCCTCGGCGAGGTGGTCGGCGAGCAGCGACTCGAGCCGCGCCCGGCGCGACCGGTACACCGGCAGCACGTCGCCGAGCGGGACGTCGCGCACGACGCCGTCGCCGAGCACGAGCCGCGCGACGGGAGCGACCGGCACCCCGGCCTCGTCGAGCAGGGCCGCGTAGGCCGCGACCTGGAGCAGCGCCGGGACGTTCTCGTGGCGGGCCAGCTTGGTGTCGCTGACGACCCAGCCCTGCGGCGAGCGCTCGAGGAAGTCGGCGCGCCCGACGAACCGGCCGTCGAAGAGCGTGGCCTGCGAGAGCACCTGCGCGTCGCCGGCGAGCGCCTCGAGGGTCCGGCCCATCGCCTCGGCGAGCCCGGCCGGCGAGTAGTCGGGGGAGGGCAGCTGCCGCACGCCGCCGGGGTGCTCGCGGCCGAGACGGCGCAGCTCGGCGTTCTCGTGCTGGTCGCCGAGGGCCGAGACGCGGGCGAGCATCGGGTCGTCGGGGTCCTCGACCGACGCGGCCAGCCCCCGGACGACGTCGAGCTGCCGCACCAGGGCGAACTCGCACTGCGACGCGGTGCGCAGGTCGGACGCGCTGAGGACCAGCCGCGCGTCGTCGCCGAGGAGGAACATGACCCGAACCTACGCCGCCCCACCGACACCGCCGGTGAGCCTCGGCCGCGACCTCAGATCCAGCTGGGGAACCACATCCGCCAGTGCCAGTGGTCGTACGGGATCGTGTCCGCCACGTACACGGGGTGGAAGAACGCGAACAGCGCGAGGGTGAGCGCGAGGTACCCGCCGACGACGTACACGCGCACCCGCCAGCGCGCCGGGTCCGCCGAGCGCTGCCCGACCCACAGCCCGACGAGGAAGGTCACCGCGAGCACCACCCACGGCTCGAAGGCCACGGCGTAGAAGGTGTAGATGGTCCGGTCCTGGTAGACGAACCACGGCAGGTAGCCGCCGACGATGCCGGCCGCGATCGCCCCGGCCCGCCAGTCGCGGCGCACCAGCCACCACCAGAGGACGACGAGCAGCGCGAGGATGCCGACCCACCACACCGAGATCGTGCCGATCGGGTTGATCGCCTGCGAGCACTGCGCGACGGTGCAGCCGTCGACCCCCTGCTTCGGGCTCTCGTAGTAGAAGGACGTGGGCCGGGTCTGGAGCAGCCACGACCACGGGTTCGACTGGTACGGGTGCGGGGTGTGCAGCGTCGTGTTGAAGGTGAACGCGTCCTGGTGGTACTTCAGCCAGTTCCGCACCACCGACGGCAGCCACTGCACCCCCTCGCCGGGGTTGTAGCGGTCCCAGTGCCGGTGGTAGCCGTTGTCGGAGAGGAACCACCCGGTCCACGACACCGTGTAGACCACCGCCGCCGTCAGCACCAGCTGCACCGCCGCGAACGGCCCGTCCCGGAGGAGCCCGCCACGCGCCCAGTGACGGACCCCGGCCGCGCGCCGCGCCCCGAGGTCCCACCAGACGGTCATCAGCCCGAAGGCCGCGAGGAAGAACAGCCCCGACCACTTCGTCCCCGTGCACAGCCCGAGCGAGACGCCGGCCACCCAGCGCCACGGCCGCCAGCCGAGCCACGGACCGCCGCCACCGGGCCACTCGCCGCGCCCCAGCGCCCCGACCTTCCGCGCCAGCACCTCGCGGCTGCGGTCGCGGTCGACGAGCAGCGCCGCGAAGGCGCACAGCGCGAAGAACATGACGATGATGTCGAGGATGCCGGTGCGCGACATCACGAAGTGCGAGCCCTCGAACGCCAGGAGGAACGCCGCCACGCACCCCAGGGCGGTCGACCCGAACATCCGCCGGGCGACCCGCCCCAGGATGAGGATCGACAGCGTCCCGAGGAGCGCCACCGAGAACCGCCAGCCCCACCCGGACTCCGGGCCGACGAGCCACTCCCCGAGCCCGATGACCCACTTGCCGACCGGTGGGTGCACGACGAAGTCGCCGTCGACCGTGCTGAAGACGTCGGGGTTGCCGCCGACGAAGGCCTCGTCCGGCTTCTTGAGCGAGGACAGCGTCCGCATCTCGACCCCGAAGCGGATCATCGACCAGCCCTGCTTGACGTAGTACGTCTCGTCGAAGACCAGCGCCTGCGGCCGCGCGAGGTCCCAGAAGCGCAGGACGCCGCCGACGAGGGCGATGAGCCCCGGGCCCAGCCACCCCCACAGGGTGTCGGTGGGCCGGACCCCGAGCAGGCGGTGGCGCAGCTCGTCGGTCCGGGTCACCGGCACATCGTAGGTGGGCCACCTGCGACCCCGACGGGCCGTGCGAGGATCGCGGGATGAGCGCCGGCGTCCTCGTCCTCGCGGCCACCCCGATCGGCGACCCGCGCGACGCCCCGCCGCGGCTGCGCGACGAGCTCGCCACCGCCGACGTCGTCGCCGCCGAGGACACCCGCCGGCTGCGTCGCCTCTGCGGAGAGCTCGGGGTCGAGCTCTCCGGCCGGGTCGTCTCCTTCCACGAGCACAACGAGTCCGGCCGCTCCGGAGACCTCGTCGAGGCGATGCTCGGGGGGGCCCGGGTCGTCGTCGTCACGGACGCCGGGATGCCCTCGGTCTCCGACCCCGGCTACCGGCTCGTGGCCGCGGCCGTCGCCGCCGGGGTCCGGGTCACCTCGGTGCCGGGGCCGTCGGCCGTCCTCACGGCGCTCGCCGTCTCCGGGCTGCCGGTCGACCGCTTCTGCTTCGAGGGCTTCCTGCCGCGCAAGGAGGGCGAGCGCGAGCGGGCCCTGGCGGCGCTGGCGGCCGAGCCCCGGACGATGGTCTTCTTCGAGGCCCCGCACCGGCTGGCCCGGGCCCTCGCCTCGATGGCCTCCGCGTTCGGCCCCGAGCGTCCGGCCGCCGTCTGCCGTGAGCTGACCAAGACCTACGAGGAGGTGCGCCGCGGCCCGCTCGCCGAGCTTGCCGCGTGGGCCGAGGAGCACGCGCGCGGCGAGATCACCGTCGTCGTCGCGGGGGCCACCGGTCCGGCGGCCGGGCTCGACGACGTCCTCCCTGAGGTGCTGTCGCGCACAGCAGCCGGCGAACGGCTCAAGGACGTCTGCGCCGAGGTCGCCTCGGCCACCGGGCTGTCGAAGAAGGCGCTCTACGACGCGGCCGTCGCCGCCCGCCGCGCGTAGACCGCCCGCCACCTGCGGCTACCTCGGGGTAACCGGGTGAATGTCACACCGCACCAGCCCTCGACAGCGGTCGATCCGGTGCGGAGCGGGGGCTAGGGTTCCCTCCGTGGCCACACTGACTCCCTCGCGCGCGGGGACGGCACGGCGGACCACGATCGGCCTCAAGGTCCTCATGGCAGCGACCGGCCTCGTGTTCGTCCTGTACGTCCTCCTCCACATGTACGGCAACCTCAAGGCGCTCGCGGGGGAGGAGGCGTTCAACACCTACGCCGAGCACCTGCGCACCATCGGCGAGCCGATGCTCCCGTACGGCGGCCTGCTCTGGGTGATCCGGGTCGTTCTGCTGGCCAGCCTCGTCGGCCACGCCTACTCGGCCTTCGCCCTGTGGAGCCGCGCGGGCAACGCCCGGCGCACGAAGTACGCCGCCGTGAAGACCGCGATGCGCACGGCGTGGATGCGCTGGGGCGGGGTCTTCCTGCTCCTCTTCATCGGGTGGCACCTGCTCCAGTTCACGATCCTCAAGTTCTCGGTCAACCCGGACAAGCAGGGTCCGGACGTGCAGCAGAACCCCTACGAGCTCGTCGTCGCGAGCTTCCAGGTGCCGTGGCTGACCCTGCTCTACGTCCTCGCGATGGTCGCGCTGGCCTTCCACCTCTCGCACGGTGTCTTCAGCGCGCAGCAGACCCTCGGCTGGACGATGACCCCGCACGCCTACCGTCGCGCCAAGCTCGTCGGCCACGCCGTCTCCGCCGTGGTCGTCGTCGGCTTCCTCATCCCACCGCTCGCCATCCTCTTCGGCCTGATCAAGTGAGGGCACAGAACCGATGACCGACACCACCGTCAACGCCGGGATCGCCCACGGCCTCTACACCGAGGGCGAGCCGGTCGCCGACACCAAGGCCCCGGCCGGCCCCATCGCCGGCAAGTGGACGCAGCGCAAGTTCGACGCCGCGCTCGTCAACCCCGCCAACCGCCGCAAGCTCGACGTCATCATCATCGGCACCGGGCTCGCGGGCGGCTCGGCCGCCGCGACGCTCGGCGAGGCCGGCTACAACGTCAAGGTCTTCTGCTTCCAGGACTCCCCGCGCCGCGCGCACTCCATC
Source organism: Phycicoccus sonneratiae (assembly GCF_016887965.1). Classification (GTDB taxonomy): domain Bacteria; phylum Actinomycetota; class Actinomycetes; order Actinomycetales; family Dermatophilaceae; genus Phycicoccus; species Phycicoccus sonneratiae. The sequence goes on along the minus strand of NZ_JAFDVD010000021.1, from coordinate 71,185 downwards.
GCGGCCCAGGGCGGCATCAACGCGGCGAAGAACTACAAGGAGGACGGCGACTCGGTCTTCCGCCTCTTCTACGACACGGTCAAGGGCGGCGACTACCGCTCGCGCGAGACCAACGTCTACCGCCTCGCCGAGGTGAGCGCGAACATCATCGACCAGTGCGTCGCGCAGGGCGTCCCCTTCGCCCGCGAGTACGGCGGTCTCCTCGACAACCGGTCCTTCGGCGGCGTGCAGGTCTCGCGCACCTTCTACGCCCGCGGCCAGACCGGCCAGCAGCTGCTCATCGGCGCCTACCAGGCCCTCGAGCGGCAGGTCGCCGCGAAGACCGTCGAGCAGTTCACCCGCCACGAGATGCTCGAGCTCGTCGTCGCCGACGGCCGGGCGCGCGGCGTCATCGTCCGTGACCTCGTGACCGGCGAGATCGAGACCCACCTCGCCGACGCCGTCGTCCTCGCCTCCGGTGGCTACGGCAACGTCTTCTTCCTGTCGACCAACGCGATGGGCAGCAACGTCACCGCCTCCTGGCGGGCGCACCGCAAGGGCGCCTACATGGCCAACCCCTGCTACACGCAGATCCACCCGACGTGCATCCCGGTCTCCGGCGAGCACCAGTCGAAGCTGACCCTCATGTCGGAGTCGCTGCGCAACGACGGCCGCATCTGGGTGCCGAAGAACCGCGAGGACTGCGACAAGGACCCGCGCCAGATCCCCGAGGAGGACCGCGACTACTACCTCGAGCGGATCTATCCCTCGTTCGGCAACCTCGTCCCGCGCGACATCGCCTCGCGGCAGGCCAAGAACGTCTGCGACGAGGGCCGCGGCGTCGGCCCGATGGTCGGCGACTTCCGCCGGGGCGTCTACCTCGACTTCGCCGACGCGATCCAGCGCCTGGGCCGCGACGCCGTGGAGTCGAAGTACGGCAACCTCTTCGACATGTACGCCCGGATCACCGGCGAGAACCCGTACGAGACCCCGATGCGGATCTACCCGGCCGTGCACTACGTCATGGGCGGGCTCTGGGTCGACTACGACCTCCAGTCGAGCATCCCCGGCCTCTTCGTCACCGGCGAGGCGAACTTCAGCGACCACGGGGCCAACCGCCTCGGCGCCTCGGCGCTGATGCAGGGCCTGGCCGACGGGTACTTCGTCCTCCCGAACACGATCCGCGACTACCTCGCCAAGGGCCCGTTCGACAAGCTCGCCGCGGACCACCCGGCCGTCGTCGAGGCCCGCACCCGCGTCGAGGAGCGCACCACGCGCCTGCTCGAGATCAACGGCGAGCGCAGCGTCGACTCCTTCCACCGCGAGCTCGGCAACATCATGTGGGAGTACTGCGGGATGGAGCGCTCCGAGGAGGGGCTGCTCAAGGCCATCGACCTCATCCGCGGTCTGCGCGAGGAGTTCTGGCGCAACGTCCGCGTGCTCGGTGCCGCCGACACGCTCAACCAGAGCCTCGAGAAGGCCGGCCGTGTCGCCGACTTCCTCGAGCTCGGCGAACTCATGTGCATCGACGCCCTGCACCGCCGCGAGTCCTGCGGCGGCCACTTCCGGGCCGAGAGCCAGACCGAGGACGGCGAGGCGCTGCGCCACGACGACGAGTTCCTCTACGTCGCGGCGTGGGAGTTCTCCGGCGGCGACGGCGACGGCCAGATGTCGACGCCGGTGCTCCACAAGGAGGACCTCGTCTACGAGGCCATCGAGCTCAAGCAGCGGAGCTACAAGTGACGGCTCGCCGCTTCCCGCACCACACCACCGACACCCACCGAGGACTTCGCGCATGAACCTCACCCTCAAGATCTGGCGGCAGGCCGGTCCCCGTCACCCGGGCGAGATGGTCACCTACAAGGTCACGGACATCAGCGAGGACATGAGCTTCCTCGAGATGCTCGACGTCCTCAACGAGCAGCTCAACGCCAAGGGCGAGGAGCCCATCGCGTTCGACTCCGACTGCCGCGAGGGCATCTGCGGCATGTGCGGCCTGATGATCTCCGGCGAGGCGCACGGCCCCGAGAAGACGACGACCTGCCAGCTGCACATGCGCAGCTTCAGCGACGGCGAGGTCATCACCATCGAGCCGTGGCGGGCCAACGCCTTCCCGGTCATCAAGGACCTCGTCGTCGACCGCGGCGCCTTCGACCGCATCATCCAGGCCGGCGGCTACATCTCCGCGAACACCGGGTCGGCCCCCGACGCCCACGCGGCGCCGGTGCCGAAGCCGGCCGCCGACCGCGCGTTCATGGCCGCCGAGTGCATCGGCTGCGGGGCCTGCGTCGCCGCCTGCCCGAACGCCAGCGCGATGCTCTTCATGGGCGCCAAGGTCACCCACCTCTCCGAGCTGCCCCAGGGCCAGCCCGAGCGGATGGCCCGGGTCGTCTCGATGGTCGACCAGCACGACGAGGAGGGCTTCGGCGGCTGCACCAACGTCGGCGCCTGCTCGCAGGCCTGCCCCAAGGGCATCCCGCAGGACGTCATCTCCACGCTCAACAAGGACCTGCGCACCGCCCTGCGCGGCTGACCGCCCGCCTCGTCAGCGACGGCTCAGAGCCAGGAGACGTGCGGCTTGACGAGTGAGTACCCGACGAAGGCGACGACGTCGAGGACGGTGTGTGCGACGACGAGCGGCATGACGCGCTTGGTCCGGGTGTAGAGCCACCCGAAGAGCAGGCCCATGACGACGTTGCCGACGAACCCGCCGAACCCCTGGTACAGGTGGTAGGTCCCGCGGACGAGGGCCGAGGTGACGATGACCCGCCAGGTGCCCCAGCCGGCCTCGCGCCAGCGGCGGAAGAGGTACCCGACCATGATCGTCTCCTCGAGCACCGCGTTCTGCGCGGCGGCGAGGACGAGGAGCGGCACGGTGAACCACGCCGCGCCGACGAGGTTGGCGGCGGCGACGGTCGTGTTGAGGCCCGCGGCCTTCGCGACGAGGTAGAGCCCGAGGCCGGGGATGCCGACGACGGCCGCGAGTGCCGCGCCGCGCCAGAGGTCCTGCCCGGGGCGGCGCAGGTCGAAGCCCATCGTGTGCGGCTCGTCGGGGTCGTCGCGACGCAGCAGGTGGAGGGCCAGCAGCACGGGGACGAGCGCCAGCCCGATGCCGACGAGCTGGTAGGCGACGTCGAGCCAGGGCCGGTCGGGGGTGACCGAGGTGTTCATCGCGGCGGTCTGCTGCGAGAGCCGTTCGGGGCGGGTCAGCCGGTCGACGATACGTAGCAGCGCGTAGATCGCGGAGGACCCGAGCGAGACGCCGAGCACGAGCCAGGTCTCGGTGAGGAGGCGGCGTCGCATGGGGGCCAGCGTAGGTCGCCGGACCGGTGTGTCGGCCGCGACCGCGCTGGGAGGAGGCTGGACGTCGCCGCGTCGCGGGTGGCCCGGTGGCGGGTGCCCGCGACGCGGCGGTGGGTCAGTGCGCCGGCGTCAGGCGGTAGTACGCGGGGATGCTCAGGTGGCGGCGCCGACGGTCCTCGCGCGAGCGGGTGAGGACGGGGGCGACGACGGCGAGGCTGAGCCCCGCGACGACGAGCCCGAGGACCACGCTCGTCCAGAGGAGGGTGGTGGCGATGACGGACAGTCCGGTGATCGGTCCCATGGCCGACTCCTTTCTACGGATGTAGAGGATTCTACAGAAGTAGAACGCGAGGCGCCACCCGGCTGTTCCCCCGGCCGCCGGTCGCGTCGGACGCGGGGCGGCACAATGGCGTGGATGACCTCGTCGACCAGCCCCGACCTCCGCCCGGCCGCGCCCACCGGCCGTCGGGCCGAGCTGCTCGCCGCCGCGGTCGAGGTCGTCGCCGACAGCGGGCTGCGGGGCCTCACCCACCGAGCCGTCGACGCGCGGGCCGGTCTGCCGGAGGGCACCTGCTCGGCCTACCTGCGCACCCGTGGCGCGCTCCTCGTCGCCCTCGCCGAGTACGTCGGGCGGGCGCTCGAGCAGCGCGTCGAGGCGCTCGGCGACGACCTCGAGGGGTGTGCCGGCGACCCCGTGGCCGTGTCGGCGGCGGTCACCGAGCTGACCGTCGGGTGGGTGCGCGACCCCTCCCTCGTCCGGGCCCAGGCCGAGCTGTCCCTCGAGGCGGCCCGTCAGCCCGAGCTGATGGAGGTCTTCGAGCGGTGGCGCGACGGCTTGCTGCGCACCGTCGCCGGGCTCGGCGAGCGGGCCGGCCGCCCGAAGCCCGCCGAGGACGCCGTCGTGGTCGTCGCCGCGGTCGAGGGCCTGCTCGTCACGGCGGTGCGGCTGCCGGCGGCGCGGCGCGAGCCGTTCCTGCGCGGGGCCGTCCCGCTCCTCGTCCACGCCCTCCACGAGGCCCGGTGACGCGCGGTCCCCGGCGGCCCGCGGCCGGGGTCGGGGCCGCGGTCGGCGCGGTCCTCACCGTCCTGCTGCTCGCCCTCGCCGGGTGCTCCGCGCTCGGCTCGGCCCGGCTGCCGGAGCGGACCTCCGCCGCCCCCACGCCCACGCCGTCGCTGCCGGCGACCGCCGACGCCTTCCGCGACGCCCGCACCTTCGCGCTCGCGGCCGAGTCCGGCCACCTCGTCGGCACGCTCGGCACCGGGGCCGCCGCGGTCCGCATCGACCTCGAGGGGTCGGCGTCGGGCGCGAACCAGCGGCTCGTCCGGGCGGTGCGGGGCCGGGGCACGGCGGTGGTCCTCACCGTCGGGGACGGCCACTGGCTGGCCGGTGACGAGGCGTTCTGGCGGACCCGCACCCCGAACGCCGCCGACGCGCGGGCCCGGGTCGGGACGTGGGCCCCGGTGCGCGCGGCCGACGCACGGGCCGTCGGGCCCGAGACCCTGCGCGGCGTGCTGGAGGCGACGTTCTCCCGGCCCGCCGTGGCCGCCCTCGAGGAGGACCCCGCGCCCGTCGTCGACGACGAGGTGGAGGGTCGGCCCGCCTGGCGGCTCGGGACCGAGGACGGCGGCGCCCGCGTGTGGGTGGCGGCGGCGGGCGGTGGCGAGGTGCTGCGGGTCGCGGTGTCCGGCAAGGGGGCCGTCGACCTCACGACGACCGGGTGGGAGCGCGCCACGGTGTGGCAGCCCCCGGCGGCGGGCGACGTGCCCGACCTCGGCTGACCGGACCTCAGGGCCCCGCGTACGACGGAGGTCGGCGTGACCGGCGCCAGTCGCGCACCCGCAACCACATCCAGACGAGGAGCCACGCGAGCAGGCCTAGCGCCACGACGACGAAGACCGGGGCGAGGACGGCGATGACGGACAGGCCGATGGAGGCGCCGTCCTCGACGGTGGAGACGACCGGCCCGCCGAAGCCGACGGTCGCGCCGTTGACGACGGGCCGCGCCGCCATCTTCCCGGTGTGCACGAGCCCGGAGATGACGACCCCGAGGACCACCGACACCCAGGGGTGGTCGGCCATCCACGTCGAGCGGTCTATCTCGGCGGCGGCCGTGGTCGCGGCGAAGATCAGGCCGCCCATGCTGGGGCGGATGAAGGTCTGGATCGCGTCGTTGACGGTGTCGACCGCCGGCACCTTGTCGAGGACGACCTCGGCGAGGAGGAGGACGGCCCCGACCCCGATCGCCCAGCCGCTCTCCATCCACTCGTAGCCGGAGGGGAGCGTGACGACGTCGGTGAACCGCGCGAGGAGCGCCACGACGAGGAAGGGGATGTAGGCGTTGAGGCCCGCGGCCGCGGACAGACCCATCCCGGTGAGGGCAGCCAGCACGGCGACCTCCTGACCTGCGGCGACCGCCCGACGCGGCCGCACCCGGAGAGCGAACACCGCTCCGACGTCAGGGTAGTCCCGGCGCGTTCCGCCGTGACCGAACCGTTGTGTGGTGGCCGGGTACCGAAACCCGGTGGTCGGGGCGTCGCCGGGACGAGAGGATCCGGGGCGTGGACACCGACCCCGCCGCCCTCCTGCGGATCTACGACGACCAGCTGCGCACCGACGCCGAGACGCCGGGCGCGGCGTCCCTCGAGCGGCTCGGTCCGCTCCGGCTCGCGACCTTCCCCGGCGGGCGGGGGTTCGTCTCCTACCGCGACCTCGGGGGCGCCGACGCCGCCACGGTCCGCGGCTGGGTCGGCGAGGTGCGGGCCCGGTTCGCGGCCGACCCGGCCGTCACCGACGTCGAGTGGAAGACCCGGGGCCACGACGTCGCGCCGGGTCTGCACGACGCCCTCGTCGACCACGGCTTCGTCCCCGGCGAGGTCGAGTCCGTGATGATGGGCCCCGCCGCCGGGCTCGCCGTCGACGTCCCGCTGCCGGAGGACGTCACGCTGCGCCGCGTCACGACCGAGGAGGATGTCCGGGCGATGAGCGCCGCCGCCGACGAGGCGTTCGGCGACCCGGTCTCCTCGCGGCGGGCCGACGACCTGCTCTTCCGGCTGGCGCGCGACCCGGACATGGAGCTCTGGGTCGCCGAGGCCGGCGGCCGCATCGTCAGCTCCGGGCGCCTCGAACCGGTGCCCAGCACCCAGGTCGCCGGCGTGTGGGGCGGAGCGACGCTGCCGGGGTGGCGCGGCCGGGGCATCTACCGGGCGCTGACCGCCGAGCGGGCCCGCTCGGCCCTGCGCCTGGGGAAGACGGTGCTGCACAGCGACTCGACGGAGTACTCCCGGCCCATCCTCGAGCGCTCCGGGCTCGTGAGGGTCACGACGACGACCCCGTACGAGTGGACCCGCTGACGCCTCCGGTGCCGGGTGGCCGCCGGAACCCGCTTGCGGCCGACGCCTAGGATTCGGGTCATGAAGGTCCTCTCCGCCGTCGCCTGGCCGTACGCCAACGGTCCGCGCCACCTCGGCCACGTCGCCGGGTTCGGTGTGCCGTCCGACGTCTTCAGCCGGTACATGCGGATGGCGGGCCACGACGTGCTCATGGTCAGCGGCTCCGACGAGCACGGCACCCCGATCCTCGTCCTCGCCGACCAGGCCGGCGTCACGCCCCGCGAGTTCGTCGACACGAACCACGCGGTCATCGCCGGCGAGCTCGCCGACCTCGGGTGCACCTACGACCTCTACACGCGCACGACGACGGCCAACCACTACGCCGTCGCCCAGGAGCTGTTCCGGCAGAACTGGCTCAACGGCTACATGGTCGAGCGCACCCAGCAGGGCGCCATCTCGCCGTCCACCGGCCGCACCCTGCCGGACCGGTTCATCGAGGGCGAGTGCCCAATCTGCCACTACCCCGATGCCCGCGGCGACCAGTGCGACAACTGCGGCAACCAGCTCGAGCCCGAGGACCTCATCAACCCCCGCAGCAAGATCAACGGTGAGACACCGGAGTTCGTCGAGACGCAGCACTTCTTCCTCGACCTGCCGGCGCTCGCCGACGCGCTGCGCGAGTGGCTCGCCGGCCGTGACGCCTCGGGTTCGTGGCGGCCGAACGTCATCAAGTTCAGCCTCAACATCCTCGACGACATCAAGCCCCGGGCCATGACCCGCGACATCGACTGGGGCATCCCGGTGCCGCTCGACGGCTGGCGCGACAACCACGCCAAGCGCCTCTACGTGTGGTTCGACGCCGTCATCGGCTACCTCTCGGCGTCCATCGAGTGGGCCCGACGGCTCGGCGAGCCCGAGCGCTGGCGCGAGTGGTGGAACGACCCCGAGGCGCTCTCGTACTACTTCATGGGCAAGGACAACATCACCTTCCACTCCCAGATCTGGCCGGCCGAGCTGCTCGGCTATGCCGGGCGGGGCTCTCGCGGAGGGGAGCCCGGTACCTACGGTGAGCTGAACCTGCCCACCGAGGTGGTCTCCAGCGAGTTCCTGACGATGGAGGGCAAGCAGTTCTCCACCTCGCGCGGCTACGTCGTGCGCGTGCGCGACGTCCTCGACCGCTACGGCCCGGACGGCATCCGCTACTTCATCTGCGCGGCCGGCCCCGAGAACCAGGACGCCAACTTCACCTGGCGCGAGTTCGTCCAGCGCAACAACTCCGAGCTCGTCGCCGGCTGGGGCAACCTCGTGTCGCGCACCGCGGCGATGGTCGCCAAGAACTTCGGCGAGGTGCCGCGGCCGGGGGTCCTCGAGCCCGTCGACGAGGAGGTCCGCGCGACCGTGCTCGCCGGGTTCGGTTCCGTCGGAACGCTGCTCGAGCGGCACCGGCAGAAGGCGGCCATCGCCGAGGCGATGCGGGTCGTCGGCGAGGTCAACGCCTACGTGTCACGCACCGAGCCGTTCAAGCTCAAGGGCGAGGACCAGCGCGAGCGGCTCGCGACCGTACTCCACACCCTCGTGCAGTGCGTCAGCGACCTCAACACGATGCTCTCGCCGTTCCTGCCGCACGCCGCGAACCGGGTGCACCGGGCGCTCGGGAACGAGGGCGACCTCGTCCCGATGCCTCGGCTCGAGACCGTCACCGGACTCGACCCCGACGACGAGGGGCGCTCGTGGCCGGTGATCACCGGTGAGTACTCGGACTTCCCGCGGTGGGAGTCGCGACCGGTGGTGGTCGGCACGCCGGTGGCCAAGCCGGCGCCGGTGTTCACCAAGCTCGACGAGTCCGTCGTCGACGACGAGCTGGCCCTCGCGGAGGGCTGAGCGTGACGTCGCAGCCGAGTCGGCGCGGGGAGCCGGTGGCGCCCGACCCGCTGCCGATCGCGGTCGTGGACAACCACACCCACCTCGACGTCAGCCGCGAGGGCGACGAGGTGCGGGTCGACGACCTCGGGCCGGTGCTGCGGGCGGCGGCCGCCGTGGGCGTCGACCGGGTCGTGCAGATCGGGTGCGACCTGCCGGGCGCGGAGTTCGCGGTGGCCGCGGCCGAGCGGTACCCGTCGGTGCTGGCCGGGGTCGCGCTGCACCCCAACGAGGTCCCGGGCCTTGCCGCGGCGGGCCGGCTCGACGACGCCCTGGCGCGCATCGAGGAGCTCGCCGCGCACCCCCGCGTGCGGGTCGTCGGGGAGACGGGGCTCGACTTCTTCCGCACCGGCCCCGAGGGGCATGCCGTGCAGGAGGAGTCCTTCCGGCGGCACGTCGACCTCGCCAAGCGCGCCGGTCTCACCCTCCAGATCCACGACCGCGACGCCCACGCCGACGTCCTGCGGGTCCTCGCCGACGAGGGCGCCCCGGAGCGCACGGTGATGCACTGCTTCTCCGGCGACCTCGACATGGCCCGCGAGTGCGTCGCCCGGGGCTACCACCTGTCGTTCAGCGGCACGGTCACCTTCAAGAGTGCCAAGGACCTGCGCGACGCCCTCGCCGTCACCCCCCTCGAGCTGCTCCTCGTCGAGACCGACGCGCCGTACCTCACGCCCCACCCGTGGCGCGGGGCGTCGAACAGCCCGGTCCTCGTGCCGCTGACCGTGCGGGTCATGGCCTCGGTGCTCGGTGTCGCCGTGCCGACGCTCTGCGAGGCGCTCTCGGGCAACGCCGAGCGGCTCTACGGCCCCTGGTGACCCGCCCCGTGCGACGGGTGTGACGAAACCGGCGCCGAGTGGTCCACCCCGCACGGGCCGAGTGACGCGTGTGACTCATGAGGCGTACGAGGCATCGGTCGGCGTCCCTTCCTGAGAGACGGCCGTTACCGAAACTTGACCTTCGGGTGGTGCCTCCTGCACGGTGGGGGGAGATGGCCGGGGCCGGAACGCCCCGGACGTCGTGGACGGAGCGCCTTCCGGCAGTGTCGCGGGGAGGCGCTGTGTTCCGCTCGGCCCCCTGCGGCCGGGGCCCCGCGGGGCCGGCGTCCGACACCGGTGCCCGGGACGTACCACCCCTGGAGAACTCTTGCTCTCGCGCTCGATCCGCCACGCCACCCAGGGCGCGGCCGCTCTCGCCGTCGCCGTCGGTTCCGTCGGTGTCGCCCACTTCGACAAGGCCGTGGCGCTCAGCGTCGACGGTTCGCCGCAGTCGGTCCACGTCTTCGGCTCCACCGTCCGTGACGCCCTCGACAAGCAGGGCATCCGCGTCGGCGAGCACGACGTCGTCGTGCCCTCGCTCGACAGCGCCATCGACGACGGCGACCGCATCTCGGTGCGCTACGGGCGCAAGCTCGTCGTCACCGTCGACGGTGAGACGAAGGAGTACTGGACGACGGCCACCACCGTCGACTCCGCGCTGCGCGACATCGGCGTCCGCGCCGACGGCGCGGTGCTCACCGCCTCGCGCTCGCAGTCCCTCGGCCGGCAGGGCCTGGCCCTCGCCGTGACGACCCCGAAGAAGGTCAGCGTCGTCGTCGACGGCAAGACCCGCACCGTCACCACCTCCGCCCCGAAGGTGTCCGGTGTCTTCGGCGAGCTGGGCGTCAACCGCAACGCCGCCGACGTCGTCGCCCCGGGCCTCGACACCCCGGTCGACGACGGGATGAAGATCGTCCTCCAGCGGGTCGTCACCAAGCGGCAGACCAAGACCGAGGCGCTCCGCTACCCGACGACCAAGCAGAAGGACTCCTCGATGTACGAGGGCGAGTCCAAGACGGTGACGCCGGGCAGGAACGGCTCGCAGAAGGTCACCCGCGAGCTGCGCTACGTCGACGGCAAGCTCGCCTCGACCAAGGTCCTCTCCAAGACCGTGCTCACGAAGCCGGTCGCGGCGGTCGTCAAGGTCGGCACCAAGGCCCGCCCGGCCGCCCCGAGCGCCGGCAACGTCAGCGGCGCCGGCCTCAACCTCGCCAACGCCGCGATGTGGGACCGGATCGCCCAGTGCGAGTCCAGCGGCAACTGGCACATCAACACCGGCAACGGCTACTACGGCGGCCTCCAGTTCGCCACCGCGTCCTGGCTGGCCAACGGTGGCGACGACTTCGCCCCGCGGGCCGACCTCGCCTCGCGCGAGGAGCAGATCACCGTCGCCAACCGCTACTACGCGAAGGCCGGCCTCAGCCCCTGGGGCTGCGCGCACGCCGCCTGACGACGAGCAGCACCGACGAGCCGCCCGCCCCGACAACCGGGGCGGGCGGCTCGCGTCGTCCCCGCGCCCGGACCCTCGCTAGGGTGACCGCCGTGACCGACGCCCCCGACGCCGCCCTCCTCGGGGCCGCCGAGATCCGCGACCTCGCGGGCCGGCTCGGCATCCGCCCGACGAAGCAGTGGGGGCAGAACTTCGTCGTCGACGGCAACACCGTCCGCCGCATCGTCCGCGTCTCGGGCGTGGGGGAGGACGATGTCGTCGTCGAGGTCGGGCCGGGGCTCGGCAGCCTCACCCTCGCGCTCCTGCCCGTCGTGCGCCGGGTCGTCGCCGTCGAGGTCGACCCCGTGCTCGCGGGGGCGCTGCCCGACACCGTCGCCACCCACGCGCCGGCGCTCGCGGACCGGCTCGAGGTGGTGCCCGCCGACGCCCTCGCCGTGAGCACGCTCCCCGGCCCCGCGCCGACCGCGCTCGTCGCGAACCTGCCGTACAACGTCTCCGTCCCGGTCGTCCTGCGGATGCTCGAGCACTTCCCGGAGCTGCGCTCGGTGCTCGTCATGGTCCAGCTCGAGGTCGCCGAGCGGCTCGCCGCGGGGCCGGGCTCGCGCACGTACGGGGTGCCCAGCGTCAAGGCCGCCTGGTACGCCGACGTGCGGCTCGCCGGCCAGGTGCCGCGCAGCGTCTTCTGGCCGGTGCCCAACGTCGACTCCGGGCTCGTGGCCCTCACCCGGCGCGAGCCGCCCGCCACCCCGGCCTCGCGCGAGGAGGTCTTCCGCGTCGTCGACGCCGCGTTCGCCCAGCGCCGCAAGACCCTGCGGGCCGCCCTCGCCGGATGGGCCGGGTCGCCGGCCGCGGCCGAGGAGGCCCTCGTCACGGCCGGCGTCGACCCACGCACCCGCGGCGAGCAGCTCGACGTGGCGGCCTTCGCCCGCATCGCCGCCGCACGGGGTGCGTCCTGACGTCGCCGCCGAGAGCCCTTCCGGCACAGCCCGTCCCCACGGCCCCGGATGCGTGCCGCGCTCTGGCTAGGGTGACCTCATGACCTCGGCCCCGATCGTGCCCGGCCCGGTGACCGTGCGCGTCCCGGCCAAGGTCAACCTCGAGCTGCTCGTCGGACCCCGCCGGGACGACGGCTACCACTCGCTCTCGAGCGTGTACCAGGCCCTCAGCCTCTACGACGACGTCACCGTCGGGGAGGCCGACGAGTGGGGCGTCTCGGTGTCCGGCACGCTCGCCGAGGGCGTGCCCACCGACGACGACAACATCGCCCTGCGGGCCGCGCGCCTCGTCGCCGACCGCTACGACGGCGAGCCGGTCCACGTCTCGATCCGCAAGGGCATCCCCGTGGCCGGCGGCATGGCCGGAGGCTCCGCGGACGCCGCCGCCACGCTCGTGGCCCTCGACCACCTCTGGGACCTCGGGCTCGACCGCGAGGAGCTCGAGGAGATGGCCGCCGAGCTGGGCAGTGACGTGCCGTTCCTCGTCGCGGGCGGGACCGCGATGGGCAGCGGGCGCGGCGAGATGCTCGCACCGGTCCTCACCCGCGGGACCTTCCACTGGGTGCTCGCGCTCGCCGAGGGCGGGCTGTCGACCCCGGCCGTCTACGCCGAGTGCGACCGGCTGCGCGAGGGCACCGACGTCCCCGAGCCGGTCGCCACCCCGGCCCTCATGGCCGCCCTGCGCACCGGCGACCCCCACGAGCTCGCGCCGCAGCTCGTCAACGACCTCCAGGACGCCGCGATCAGCCTGCGCCCCGACCTCGGCGAGGTGCTCTCCGACGGGATGGAGTTCGGGGCGCTCGGCGGTGTCGTCTCGGGCTCGGGGCCGACCATCGCCTTCCTCGTCGAGGGCACGGAGGCCGGCATCGACCTCGCCGTCGCGCTCACCGCCAGCGGGGCGGTGCGCGACGTCCGCCGGGCCAGCGGGCCGGTGCACGGCGCGCACGTCATCCACCACCGGGTCGACTAGTGGCCAGCCTCGTCTCCGTCGAGCGCGCCTCCCTGGCCCTCGGCACCTCGCAGGTGCTCGACGCCGTCTCCCTCGGCGTGTCCGGCGGCGACCGCATCGGCGTCGTCGGCCGCAACGGCGGCGGCAAGACGACGCTCCTGCGGGTGCTCGCCGGGACGCGGACGCCGGACGACGGCCGGGTCGCGCGCACGGGCGGCCTGCGGGTCGGCGTCCTCACCCAGGACGACTCCCTCGACGCCGCCTCGACGGTGCACGAGGCGGTGCTCGGCTCGATGGCCGAGCACGAGTGGGCCGCCGACCCGCGCGTGCGGGACGTGCTCGTCGGGCTGCTCGGCGGTCTCGACGCCCCGGTCGTCGGAGGCCTGTCCGCGACGGTCGGCCCGCTCTCCGGCGGCGAGCGGCGGCGCGTGGCCCTCGCCGCCCTGCTCGTCGCGTCGCCGGACCTGCTCCTGCTCGACGAGCCGACGAACCACCTCGACGTCGAGGGCGTCGCGTGGCTCGCCGAGCACCTCTCCGGGTCCTTCGCGCGCCCGGACACCGGCCTCGTCGTCATCACCCACGACCGGTGGTTCCTCGACGCCGTCGCGACGCAGACGTGGGAGGTCGAGGACGGCCGGGTCCACCAGTACGAGGGCGGGTACGCGGCCTTCGTCCTCGCCAAGGCCGAGCGCGAGCGGCTGGCGGGCGTCGTCGCCGAACGCCGCGACAACCTCCTGCGCAAGGAGCTCGCCTGGCTGCGCCGTGGCCCGCCCGCGCGGACGAGCAAGCCGAAGTTCCGCATCGACGCCGCCAACGCGCTCATCGCCGACGAGCCGCCGGCCCGCGACGACGTCGAGCTGATGCGCTTCGCCTCGACCCGGCTCGGCAAGGACGTCGTCGACCTGCTCGACGCCCGGCTCACGGTCGGCGACCGCGTCCTCCTCGACCGGTTCACCTGGCGCCTCGGCCCGGGCGACCGGGTCGGGCTGGTCGGCGTCAACGGCGCGGGCAAGTCGACGCTGCTGCGGGCGCTGGCGGGCGAGGCGCCGCTCGCCGCCGGGAAACGGAAGGTCGGCGTCACCGTGCGGCTCGCGTTCCTCACCCAGGAGGTGCGCGAGCTCGACGCGTGGGCCGACCGTCGGGTCATCGAGGCGGTCGAGGACGTCCGCTCGGTCGTGCGCCTGGGACGCAAGGAGCTCTCCGCGTCCCAGCTCGCGCAACGGCTGGGGTTCACCGGTCCCCGGCAGCAGACGCGCGTGGGGGACCTCTCCGGTGGCGAGCGCCGACGCCTCCAGCTCACCCGCCTGCTCATGGACGAGCCGAACGTCCTGCTCCTCGACGAGCCGACGAACGACCTCGACATCGAGACCCTCACGTCGCTCGAGGACCTGCTCGACGGCTGGGCCGGCACCCTCGTCGTCGTCTCGCACGACCGGTACCTGCTCGAGCGCGTGTGCGACCGCCAGCTCGCCCTGCTCGGCGACGGTGCCCTGCGCGACCTCCCCGGCGGGGTCGAGGAGTACCTGCGCCGGCGCCACGAGCTCGTCGAGCGCGGGGGAGGGGTGCGCGAGGTCCCCGGCGCCGGCCGGGTGGCCCCTGCGGGTGCGGCCCCGGGTGCGGCCGACGGCGGGCCGAGCCCCGCGGAGGTCCGCGAGGCACGCAAGGTGATGGCCCGCGTCGAGAAGCAGCTGTCCAGGCTCGCCGAGCGCGAGGACCGCCTGCACACGGCGATGGCCGCGGCGGCGACCGACCACGAGCGCGTCCTCGGCCTCAACCGCGAGCTGCGCGAGGTCGTCGACGAGCGCGAGGCCCTCGAGCTCGAGTGGCTCGAGGCGGCCGACGTCGCCGGCTGACCGTCCCTCCATCCCCCACTTCGTGGGGCAGCGTCCGCCGACACGCCGTCCGGGGCGGCCTCTTGGCGGCCGGCTCCCCACAAGGCCGGGGAGGGCGATCAGCCGGGCGCAGCGCGGGCCAGCTCGGCGAGCATCCAGTCGCACCACTCCACCGCCGCGCGGCGGGTCCGCAGCCCGCCCTCGAGGGTGAGCCGGCTCGCGAACTCCGGGGCCGAGGGGTCGTGGGCCGCGGCCACGCCGTCGAGCGTGGCGAGGTCGGCCTCGTACGCGGCGAGGCGCTGCGCGTGCCCGTCCCGCACCCGGTGCACGAGGTCGGACGCCGCCTCGGGGTCGACGAGCCAGACCGACCAGAGGCGCAGGACCTCGAGGTCGCGGACGGGCTGGGGCGCGAGCTCGGCCGTGACCCACTGCCGCAGCGCCGCGGTCCCGGCCGCGGTCGGGGCGTAGCGCTTCGTCGCGCGCGGCCCGCGCCCCGGGACGACGTCGTGCCGGACGAGCCCGGCCGCCTCGAGGCGGGCGAGCTCCGGGTAGACCTGGCTGTGGCCGGCGGTCCAGAACCACCCGACCGGCCGCTGCATCCGCCGCGCGAGCTCGTAGCCCGTCGAGGGCCGGCGGGCCAGCAGGCCGAGGAGCGCGTGGCCGAGGTCCGAGGGCATGGACGCAGGCTAGTCCGATATGTCAGAGTCGACATATGCGATCGACGGCGTGGGGGGCGTGGACGGCCGCGGTGCTGCTCTTGGCCGGCTGCGCGGGCGGCCCCTCGGGAGCGGATGACGCGACGCCGTCCCGGACCCCGACGCCGCTGCCCACGAACGCGCCGGCCACCGTCGCCGAGCGCTGCTTCGTCGAGGGGCCGGGCGACCTCGAGGCGCTGACGGGGGCGGACGGGTCCTCCCTCACGTCGGTGGGGTACGGGTCGGGCACCGACGCGGTCGTCCTGCTGCACCAGACCGGCGCCGGCGGGCTGTGCGGCTGGGTGCCGTACGCGCGGTGGCTCGGTGAGCACGGGGTGCTGGCCCTCGCGGTCGACGACTGCGTCCACGGGGCGTCCCGCTGCACCCCGGCGGTCACGGCCGACACCCGTGCCCAGGTGGCGGTCGCCGTCGACGCGGCCCGGACGCGCGGCGCGACGCGGGTGGCGGTCGTCGGGGCCTCGATGGGCGGGGCGCGCGCCCTCGGTGTCGGTGAGGCCGCCGGCGCCGACGCGGTCGTCGACCTCTCCGGACCCGACCACTGGGACGGGGTGCCCGACGCCGTCGCCGCGGCCCGGGCGACCTCCGTCCCGCTGCTCGTCGTCTCCAGCGACGGCGACACCGGCATCGACGGCGACCTGCTCGACGACGCGGTCGCCGCCTCCCCGGCGCGGGTCAAGGACCGCTGGCGGCTCGAGGGGTCGCGGCACGGCTGGGACGTCGTCACCGACGGCCTCGGCGACGACGCGGTCGTCACCGCCGAGGGCGGGCGCGTGCTCGCCTGGGTCCGTGCGGCCCTGGCCGGCTGACCGCGCGGCGGACCGTCAGGCGGTGCCGGACTCGAACGGGCGGAGCAGCCGGCGGAGCAGGCCGGCGAGATC
This sequence comes from Phycicoccus sonneratiae, assembly GCF_016887965.1. Lineage (GTDB taxonomy): Bacteria > Actinomycetota > Actinomycetes > Actinomycetales > Dermatophilaceae > Phycicoccus > Phycicoccus sonneratiae. The sequence continues at coordinate 55,015 of NZ_JAFDVD010000021.1, read as the reverse complement.
GTCGCGCTCGGAGGGGGCGAGCTCGGCGAGCAGCTCGCGCTCGTCGGCGAGCAGCCGGGTCAGGGCCGCGTCGACGACCCGGACACCCTCGGCGGTGAGCCGGACGAGGACACCGCGGCGGTCGCCCGGGTCCGGGTGGCGCTCGACGAAGCCGCGGGCGGCGAGCCGGTCGACCCGGTTGGTCATCGTGCCGCTCGTCACGAGCGTTTCGGCGACCAGCTGGCCGGGGCTCAGCTCGTGCGGCGACCCGGTGCGGCGCAGGGCCGACAGGACGTCGAACTCCCAGCTCTCGAGGCCGGTGCCGGCGAAGGCCCGGCCGCGGGCGAGGTCGAGCCGCCGGGCGAGCCGCGACACGCGGGAGAGCACCTCGAGCGGCGTGACGTCGAGGTCGGGACGCTCGCGCCGCCACGCGGAGACGATACGGTCGACGTCGTCAGCGGCCATGCGCCCGATGCTACTCCTCGTCAAGTTTCTTGACATCGAGAAACCTCGTGCGGGACGGTGTCGGCACGACGTCGAGGAGGACGGGATGAGGACGACCCCCAGCTGGGACCCCGCGGCCTACGGCCGGTTCGCGAGCCAGCGCTCGCGCCCGCTCGCCGACCTCGTGTCCCAGGTGGGCGCCGATGCGCCCCGCCTCGTCGTCGACCTCGGTTGCGGCCACGGCCCGGCCACCCTCTCCCTCGCGGCGCTGTGGCCGGAGGCGCGGGTCGTCGGTATCGACTCCGCCGAGTCGATGCTCGAGGCCGCCACGGAGCTCGACGCCGACGGTCGGGTCGAGTGGGTGCAGGCCGACCTGCGCGAGTGGGACCCCACCTCGCTCGGCGACGCCCCCGACGTCGTCGTCACGAACTCGACCCTCCAATGGGTGCCCGGCCACCTCGACCTCGTCCATGCGTGGGTCGAGTCCCTCTCTCCCGGAGGCTGGTTCGCGCTCCAGGTGCCGGGCAACTTCGACGCCCCGAGCCACCGGCTCATGCGGGAGACGGCCGAGGAGCACGCCCGGGCCGGCGAGCTGACCGCGGCCCTCGACGTCCCGTCGGTCGGTGAGCCGGCCACGTACCTCCGCCTCCTCACCCGGCTCGGCTGCACGGTCGACGCCTGGGAGACGACCTACGTCCACGTCCTCGACCCCGAGGCCGAGGACGAGAACCCGGTGCTCACCTGGGTCACCGCCACGGGGCTGCGGCCGGTGCTCGACCTGCTCGAGGACGACGACGAGCGCGCCGCCTTCCTCGAGCCCTACGGCGCCGCGCTGCTCGAGGCCTACCCCCGTACCTCGGCCGGCGTGCTCTTCCCGTTCCGCCGGGTCTTCGCCGTGGCCCGCAAGGACGCCTGACGCCGGATCCGCCTGCGGCTCAGGCCTCGTCGGGGGTGAGGGTCGGCTTGGCCTCGAGACCGGTCAGCCCGTTCCACGCGAGGTTGACCACGTGCGCGGCGACCTCGTGCTTCTTGAACTTGCGGTTGTCGAGCCACCACTGGCCGGTGAGCGCGATCATCCCGACGAGCATCTGCGCGTACATCGGGGCGGCCTTGGGGTCGAGCTTGTGGGCCTTGAACTGCGCCGCGAGGATGTGCTCGACCTGGCTCGCGACGTCGCTCATCAGGCTGGCGAACGAGCCGGTGGCCTGACCGGCGGGGCTGTCCCGCACGAGGATCCGGAACCCGTCGGCGCTGTTCTCGACGTAGTCGAGCAGGGCGAGGGCGGCCCGCTCGATGATCTGGCGGGACGTGCCACCGGAGTCGAGCGCGGAGGTGACGCCGCTGAGGAGCGCCTCGATCTCGCGGTCGACGACGACGGCGTAGAGGCCCTCCTTGCCGCCGAAGTGCTCGTAGACGACCGGCTTGGACACCCCGGCCGACGCCGCGATCTCCTCGATGGTCGCGCCCTCGAAGCCGCGGTCGGCGAAGTGCTTGCGCCCGATGCCGATCAGCTGCTCGCGGCGCTCGCGGCCGGTCATCCGCGACCGCGACGCGCGTGACTTCTTGGCCCCCGGTTCGTCGCTCACCGGGACATTGTGCCGCGTCGGCCGACCGGCGCGGTGCCTCGCCCGCTCCACGGGTAGGCGCCGCGTCTCCGCTCCCCGGGTAGGACCCGCCTCCCCGCGTACCCTCCTTCGTCGGGCCCGCGGTGCCGCTCCCCGGATTCCTCCCCCGGGGCGCCGGCTTGCTTCGCTGCGCCAGCTCCCCGGGTAGGAATCGAACCTACGTCGCTTGTCCTGATTCAAAGTCAGGCGGGCCCTACCAGCAGACCAACCGGGGACCGCCGCTCGCGCGAACGGCTGCGACGAGGGTAGTCGAGCCGCGTCGGACGGCCGCCTCGCGCCCCGTGCGCGTGGGCTCTGGTCCGATCCGCCGGGTGGCGAGAAGTCACCGCCACCCGGGCGAACCGGACCAGAACTGGGTGGACCGGACCAGAGGCGGCGAACTCGACCAGAGCCGGCGGTGCGCTGCGGCCGTGGGGCTGATGGGGCGAAACTGCACCAGTGGGGCTGGTGAGGCGTGCGCGCATCGACCATTCGACCGATGCGGGTCGAACGTTCGGCCCGGATCTTCCCTCGAGGGGTGACGTGTGTGCACCATGTCTGCTACACGCCGGCAGGAGCGAGGAGCAGGGGACATGTCGATGGAGCTCATCACCGCCACGTTGCGCTGGACCTTCTGGTCCCTCCTCTACCTCGGGGTGGCCCTCATGGCCCTCGTTCTCTGCCTCGGCACGATGTCGCCGTACCTGCCCGTGTGGGGCCGGTGGGCGGCCTTCGGCGTGTTCGTCGCGGGCATCGCCGTCGACGCCGTCGCGAAGGCCCGCGTGGGCCGGCCCGAGCGCCCGAAGACCGACGGCGAGTCGGTGCGCGTCACCCGCCGCCCCTGACCCGACCGCCTCGCGGCAGCACCCCCGTCGGCACCGTCCGGCGGGGGTTCGGCGTGCTCCCGCCGGTCGGGGCGTGACCCGCTCGACACCCACGTGCACCGGAACCTCCACGGTGTCCGCGACGGGTCTACGTTCGCAGGTGGTCCCGTGACGGGGCCGCCCGGGGAACACCTGCCAGGAGGGACCGCGACGTGACGACGACCGAGACGACGCAGACGGAGGAGAAGCCGGTCAAGAGCCTCATCCCGGCGCGCATGCACGACATGCCGTGGGTGAAGTTCCATTGGCTGGTGATCTTCGGGCTCGGGACGGCCTGGATCCTCGACGGCCTCGAGGCGCAGATCGTCGCGGCCGGCGGCTTCGAGAAGACCCTCGACATGAGCGCGGCCGACGTCGGGCTCGCCGGCACCGTCTACCTCGTCGGCCAGGTCTTCGGCGCGATCGTCTTCGGCCGGCTCACCGACTCCTGGGGCCGCAAGCGGCTCTTCACCCTCACCCTCGCGCTCTACCTCGTCGCCGCGGCGGCCGCCGGCCTCGCCCCGAACATGCTGATGTTCCTGATCTTCCGGTTCATCTCCGGCATGGGCATCGGCGGCGAGTACTCGGCGGTCAACTCGGCCGTCGACGAGCTGATCCCCGGACGGTTCCGCGGGCGGGTCGACCTCGCCATCAACGGCACCTACTGGGCCGGCGCGGCCATCGGCGCCTTCGCCTCGACGATCCTCCTCGACACCGAGCGCTTCGGGCAGGACGTCGGCTGGCGCATCGCCTTCTTCATCGGCCCGATCCTCGGCCTCGGCATCATCTACCTGCGCCGGCACATCCCCGAGAGCCCGCGCTGGATGGTCACCCACGGCAAGGGCGAGGAGGCCGAGCGCGTCGTCTCGGCGCTCGAGGACGAGGTGCGCGCCGCGGGCAAGGAGCTGCCCCACCACGGCGACGACGACGCGATGTGGATCAAGGCCCGCGAGGGGCTGACCCCCAAGCAGCTCTCGTACGTCTTCTTCAGGATGTACCCGACCCGCACGGTGCTCGGCGCCACCCTGATGATCACGCAGAGCTTCCTCTACAACGCGATCTTCTTCACCTACGCGCTCGTGCTGCAGAACTTCTACGACAAGACGCCGTCGCAGGCCGCGTTGTACTTCTTCCCGTTCGCCATCGGCAACCTCCTCGGGCCGCTGCTGCTCGGACCGCTCTTCGACACCGTCGGGCGGCGCCGGATGATCACCGGCTGCTACGCCTTCGCCGGTGTCGTGCTGGCCATCTCGGCGTGGCTGTTCCAGCAGAACGCGATCGGGGCCGGTGTGCACACGGCGTTCTGGTGCGTCGCGTTCTTCTTCGCCTCGGCGGGCGCGTCGGCCGGCTACCTGACCGTCTCCGAGATCTTCCCGCTCGAGGTGCGTGGCCAGGCCATCTCGTACTTCTTCGCGATCGCGCAGGTCTTCGGCTCGATCGGTCCGGTGTTCTACGGCTGGCTCATCGGCGACGGCAAGGACCGCACGCCGATGTTCTGGGGCTACCTCATCGCGACGGCGATCATGCTCATCGGCGCCGCCGTTGCGGCGGTGTGGGGCGTCGACGCCGAGAACAAGAGCCTCGAGGAGATCGCGCCACCGCTCACGAGCTACGACGAGGACGGCAACGAGACCGTCAAGCTCCCGGTCTGAGGAGGTCGCCGCGATGGACGAGCACCCCTACACCGTCGTCGTCGGCGTCAGCCCGGGGTCGGCGTCCCCGACCGCGCTGCGCTGGGCCCACGAGCAGGCCGCGCAGCGCGGCGGCCGGGTCGTCGCGGTGCGGGCCTGGCGCACCACGGGCCCGCAGGCCACGCCGTCCGGCACCACCGCCGCCCGCGTGCCCTCGAGCACCGACACCGAGCACGAGGCGATGAGCCGGCTGGTCTCCGACGTCGCCGCGGTCCTCGGCCCGGACCACGGGGTCGAGCTGCGGGTCGTCCGCGGCGACCGCCGCCGGGCGCTCCTCGACGCGGCCCGCGACGCCGACCTCCTCGTCGTCGACGCGCCGCGCTCGATCGCCTCGGCACCGCTCTTCGCCCACCGCCTGGTCTACGCGGCGAGCTGCCCGGTCGTCGTCATGCCACCGCGCATCTCCGGCGAGCCGCGGACCCCGCTCGAGCGGGCCGGCTGGGCCGCCGTGCGCGCCGCGGGCAGCGCCGGCCGCCCCGGCCTCGGCACCCCCAGGGGCTGACCGGGATCAGGTGACGCGGAGGCGCCCGGCCGCCGCGGCCCGCCGGACGGCGTCCGCCGTCGCCCCCGGCCCGTCCTCTCCCGCGATGACGTGGCGCGGGTCGGGCGCGGCCGCCACGAACGCCGCGTGCATGTGCCGCGCGGCCTCCACGTCGTCGAACGGGTGGTCGCGGCGCGTGGTCACCCGGTCGAGCAGGACGGCCAGCGGGGGCAGGAGCACGACGTAGTGCAGGTCCGCGACGGCGCAGGCGGCCGCGAAGCGCTCGAGGAACCACGGCCCGACGACGCCGTCGTGCACCACCGTGCGCCCGTCCCGCGCGAGGCGTCCGGTCGCCGCGGCCGACGCCTCGAGCACCGCGGCGTTCTGCTCGTGGGCCGCCGGCCGCCACGGCTCGACGAACCCCCTGCGCAGGAACCCGAAGAAGGCATCGCCGTCGACGAGGGCGCTGGAGTCGCCGTCCTCCGCGAGCAGCGCCGCGACCGTCGACTTGCCGGACCCCGGCGGACCCGACACGACGTACACCGCTCCCTCGGCCGACCTCCTCGTCATCGGTCCAGCATGCCGTGTCCGCCGACCGCGCCGTCCCACCTGGCGGGGGAGGGGCCGCCGACCCGGCGGTAGCATGGCGCCCGGCCCGTGGCACCGACCCCACCTGGAGCACAGCGCGTGAACGCGACCCGACCGGCCGCCGTCATCGTCCTCGCCGCCGGCGAGGGGACGCGGATGAAGTCCTCGACCCCGAAGGTCCTGCACCGCATCGGCGGGACGACCCTCCTCGGCCACGCGGTGCGGGCCGCCCGTGCCACGCAGGCCGAGCACGTCTCCGTCGTCGTGCGGCACGAGCGCGACCGGGTCGTCGAGTTCTGCGCCGCCTTCGACTCCGGCCTCGTCATCGCCGACCAGGACGAGGTCAAGGGCACCGGCCGAGCCGTCGAGTGCGGGCTCGACGCCCTGCCCGCCGGGCTCGAGGGCACCGTCCTCGTCACCTACGGCGACGTCCCGCTGCTCAGCGGCGAGACCCTCGTCGCGCTCACCGAGGCGCACACCGCCTCCGGCAGCGCCGTCTCGGTCGTCACGGCCCACCTCGCCGACCCGACCGGGTACGGCCGCGTCGTGCGAGACGCCGACGGGCACGTGGCCCGCATCGTCGAGCAGAAGGACGCCTCCGAGGAGGAGCGCGCCCTCACCGAGATCAACTCCGGCATCTACGCCTTCGACGCGGCCCTGCTGCGCGAGGCGCTGGCCCGGGTCGGCACCGACAACGCGCAGGGCGAGAAGTACCTCACCGACGTCGTCCAGATCGCCCGGGAGTCCGGCCGCGACGTCAGCGCGCACGTCGTCGACGACGCCTGGCAGACCGAGGGCGTCAACGACCGCGTGCAGCTGGCCGCGCTCGGCCGCGAGCTGAACCGCCGGGTCTGCGAGCGGCACATGCGCGCCGGGGTGACGATCGTCGACCCCGCCACGACGTGGGTCGACGTCGACGTCACCATCGGCCGCGACACCACCGTGCTCCCCGGCACCCAGCTGCTCGGGGCGACGAGCATCGGCGAGGGCGCGAGCATCGGCCCCGAGGTCACGCTCACCGACACCGAGGTCGGCGACGACGCGCAGGTGACTCGGGCCGTCGCGAACCTCGCGGTCGTCGGGCCCGGCGCGACGGTCGGGCCGTACTCGTACCTGCGCCCCGGCACCCGGCTCGGAGCCCGCGGCAAGATCGGTGGGTTCGTCGAGACGAAGAACGCCGACATCGGCGAGGGCGCCAAGGTCCCGCACCTCACCTACGCGGGCGATGTGACGATCGGCGAGGGCGCCAACATCGGCGCCGGCACGATCTTCGCCAACTACGACGGCGTCGCGAAGCACCACTCCACGGTCGGCGCGCACAGCTTCGTCGGGTCGCACACGGTCGTCGTCAGCCCGGTCGACGTCGCCGACGGCGCGTACGTCGCGGCCGGCAGCGCCCTGACCCAGGACGTCGCTCCCGGACAGATCGCGGTGGCCCGGGGGCGCCAGCGCAACGTCGACGGATGGGTCGAGCGCGCCCGCGCCGGCACCCGCACCGCGGAGGCCGCCGCGCGGGCCCGCGCCGCCCAGCAGAGCACCGACACCGAGACGACCCCGGAGGACCCCACCCCGTGAGCAAGGACAACCGGCCGCCCTCGGCCAACATCCGCAAGCGGCCGAAGAAGCAGCTCATGGTGTTCTCGGGCCGGGCGAATCCCGGTCTGGCGCAGGAGGTCGCGGCCCAGCTCGGCACCGAGCTCGTGCCGACGAGCGCGTACGACTTCGCCAACGGCGAGATCTACGTGCGCTTCGAGGAGTCGGTGCGCGGCTCGGACGCCTTCGTCATCCAGAGCCACACGAACCCGATCAACGAGGCGATCATGGAGCACCTGCTCATGGTCGACGCGCTGAAGCGGGCCAGCGCCAAGCGGATCACCGTCGTCATGCCGTTCTACGGCTACGCGCGCCAGGACAAGAAGCACCGCGGGCGCGAGCCGATCTCCGCGCGGCTCGTCGCCGACATGTTCCGCACCGCCGGGGCCGACCGGCTCATCTGCGTCGACCTGCACACGGACCAGATCCAGGGCTTCTTCGACGGCCCGGTCGACCACCTCATGGCCATCCCCGTGCTCTCCGAGTACGTCGCGCGCAAGTACGGCGACGAGGACCTCGCCGTCGTCTCCCCGGACGCGGGCCGCATCAAGGTCGCCGAGCAGTGGTCCAAGCGGCTCGGCGGCGCACCGCTGGCCTTCATCCACAAGACCCGCGACATCAACCGGCCGAACGAGATGGTCGCCAACCGCGTCGTCGGCGACGTGCGCGGCCGGGTCTGCGTGCTCGTCGACGACATGATCGACACCGGGGGCACCATCACCAAGGCCGCCGACGCCCTCAAGGCCGACGGCGCCAAGGACGTCGTCATCGCCGCGACGCACGCCATCCTCTCCGAGCCCGCCGTCGAGCGGCTCGAGGCCTGCTCGGCACGCGAGGTGATCGTCACGAACACCCTCCCGATCGCGCCGGAGAAGGAGTTCGAGGGCCTGACCACCCTCTCGATCGCCCCGCTCATCAGCGCGGCGGTCAAGGAGGTCTTCGAGGACGGCTCGGTGACGAGCCTCTTCGGCGGCCGCGCCTGACCCGTCAGGGCCGGCCGTCGGTCGCCGCGACGTGCTCGAGGGCGTCGCGCAGGGCGTCCAGCACCGGCGCTCCGTAGCGGCGGCGCCACTCGCGCTCGACCGCACCGAACGTCGCGTGGAGCACGGCCCGTCCCTCCTCGCCGCGCGCGGTCAGCGTGAGACGACGGGTCCGCGCGTCGTCGGCGTCGGGCTCGACCCTGAGGTAACCGTGCCCGACGAGGTACGAGACCTGCTGGCTCACCGCCTGCTTCGTGATGCCGGACAGCCGCACGAGGTCGGCGCTGCTCGACCCGCGGTCCCGGTCGAGGTGGCGCAGCACGTTGGCGCCGTGGGCCACCCGCAGGTCCGGGAAACCCGCGGCGGCCACCCGCTGCTCGCACTCGGCGACGAAGCGCGCCTGGGTCCGGCCGAGGAGGGCCGCGAGCGGCAGGCCGGCGGGTCGTCGGGTCATGCCCCCATCATCGGGCAGCGGCGCCGGGAGCGGGCGCGGCGACCGGCCGCCGGGTGGCGCGGGGCGCCCGGGTGCGGGCGATGAGGGGGACGGTGACGACGGCGACGGCGACGTGCGTCACGGCCAGCCACAGCCGGTCGGCGGCCGCGATGCCCGGCATGCCGAGCGGTCCGGCGAGCGAGGCGGCCGTGGCCAGCGCCGCCACGGCGACCCAGTGGGCCGCGAGTGCGGGGACCCAGCGCTCACCCGTGGCGAGCAGGGCCCATCCGACGAGGCCCGCGACGAGGGCGGCGGCGAGGACCTGCCAGAGCGAGACCGGCTGCGTGGCGTCGCCGACCGGGACGAGCACGTCGCCGTGCACGAGCTGGGCCAGGAGGCGGACGAGCCCGCCGGCGAGGGCCCCGAGGACGACGGCGGTGGCACGGCGGGCAGTGGTGGTGGTCATGGCGTGGTCCCTTCAGTGGTCAAGTACTTGACCATTTGACCGCACGCCCGGCTATCGGTCAAGTGCTTGACCACAACCTCTCGACGGCGGGCCGAGAACCTGCGACGGACGGTCAGGAGTCCGCGGCCGCCTTGCGGGCGCGGTAGGCGGCGACGTTCGCCCGGGTGCCGCACGTCCCGTCGCAGAACTTCCGCGACCGGTTGCGCGAGAGGTCGACGAGCACGTCCTCGCAGTCCTCGCCGGCGCACGTGCGCAGCCGGTCGACCTCGCCGGCCCGGATGACGTCGACGAGCGCCATCCCGACCTCGACGGCGATGCGCTGGGCGATGGGTGCCTCGTCCGACGTCGCGTGCACGTGCCAGCCGATGTCCCCGTGGCGCACCAGGCGGGGGAGCGCCCCGCCCTCGGCGAGGAGGGCGTTGACCTCGTCGACGAGCGCGTCCTCGCGCAGCGACCACAGCCGGCGCAGCCGGGGGCGCAGCGCGTGCACGGCCTCGAGCTCGGCCCGGGACGACGGGCGCCGCCCGGTCCACTCCCACCGGTCGAACCACGCGCCGAGGGCCGCGACGTCGGGCAGCTCCTCGCGGTCCTCGTCACCGAGCCCGGGGCCGGTGTTCGCGACGGCCGCCGCATGCGTGAGCGTCAGGTCTGTGTCAGCAGTGAAAACCATCTTGACTCCTGACAGGTCGAGGCCCTAGCGTCATGACCGTCAGCATACGTCGGTCCTTACGAGGGCCGCAGCAAACCCGGAGGTCGTCGTGGTCGAGGCGGTGCGCAGGCGCGTCGGGGTCGGTCTGGTCGCGCTCGTCCTCTCGAGCGCGGCCTTCGGCACCTCGGGCCCGTTCGCGAAGTCGCTCATCGAGGCGGGCTGGTCGCCGGGAGCGGTCGTCCTGCTCCGCATCGCCGGTGCGGCGGCCCTCCTGCTCCCCATCGGGCTCTGGCAGGTGCGTCACCAGATGCGGGCCGTGGTCCGCGAGCTGCCGCTCGTCGGGCTCTACGGCTGCCTCGCCGTCGCCGCGGCCCAGCTCGGGTACTTCCAGGCCGTCGAGCGGCTGGCCGTCGGGGTCGCCCTCCTCATCGAGTACCTCGGCATCGTCCTCGTCGTCCTCGCCGTGTGGGTGCTCACCCGCAGGGCGCCGCACCGGCTCACCGGCGTGGGCATCGTCCTGGCGCTCGTCGGGCTGGCCCTCGTCCTCGACGTCACCGGCCAGCGCACGCCGGACCTCGTGGGGGTTGCCTGGGGGCTGCTCGCGGCCACCGGGCTCGCCGGCCACTACGTCCTCGCCGCGCGCGAGACCACGCTGCCGTCGTTCACCTTCGCCGCGCTCGGGCTCGGGTCCGGGGCCGTCGTCCTCGGGGTGCTCGGCGCCACGGGAGTCCTGCCGATGGTGGCCGGCGACTCCCGCGTCGACGTCGCCGGGCACGCGACCCCCGCCTGGCTGGCCCTCGCCGAGCTCGTCGTCGTCGCGGCGGCCGTCGCCTACGTCCTCGGGGTGCTCGGCGCGCGCCACCTCGGCTCGACCCTCGCCTCGTTCGTCGGGCTCACCGAGGTCCTCTTCGCCGTGCTCTTCGCCTGGCTGGTGCTCGGCGAGCTGCCGGGTCCGTGGCAGCTGGTCGGCGGGGTCGTCATCCTCGCCGGCGTCGCCGCGGTGCGGTTGGGGGAACGCGCCCGGGCGGAGGACGGCGAGCGCGACGGCGCCGATTTCGACCTTCCGTCACCCGTCGCCTAGACTCTCCGGGTTGCCTCGGCGAGGGACGTCGCACCGGACGAAGGAGTCCGGCGGCCGCAGGGCCCGCGACCATCCGTGATCGACGCTGGCGGCGCGCTGGCCCCACCGGGTCCGCGGGCCGTTCGCGCGCCGGTTCGGTGCCACGTCCCGCGTCGAGGACCGACGTCCGTCTCGTCCCACGACCCACCCCAGGAGAGCCCCGTGTCCGACACCACCAAGCTCGTCGTCGAGCAGCGCACCCAGTTCGGCAAGGGCGCGGCCCGCAAGATCCGCCGCGACCACAAGATCCCCGCCGTCATGTACGGCCACGGCACCGACCCGGTGCACATCACCCTCCCGGGCCACGAGGCGATGCTCGCCCTCAAGCACACCAACGCCCTCCTCACCCTCGTCATCGACGGCAAGGAGCACCTCGCCCTCGCGAAGGACGTGCAGCGCGACCCGATCAAGCCGGTCATCGAGCACGTCGACCTCGTCGTCGTCCGCAAGGGCGAGAAGGTCACGGTCGAGGTCACCGTCCACGTCGAGGGCGAGGCCGGTCCGGAGACCGTCGTCACCACGGTCATGGGCACCCTCGAGCTCGAGGTCGAGGCGACCAACATCCCCGAGCACGTCACCGTCTCGGTCGAGGGCGCCGAGGCCGGGCACCAGGTCCACGCCGGCGAGGTCTCGCTCCCGTCGGGCGCGACGCTCGTCACCGACGCCGAGGCCCTCGTCGTCAACGTCACCCAGCAGGTCACCGCCGAGGAGCTCGAGGCCGAGCTCGAGGAGGCCGAGGCCGAGGCCGGCATCGAGCGCGAGGAGTCCGACGAGGACGCCGCCGAGGGCGAGTCCGCCGAGGGCGCGGACAGCGCCGAGGGCGGGTCCGACGAGCAGGCCTCCGACGAGGCCTGAGCCTCCCGCAGCACCATCACCCCGACGGGGCCCGGTCCGCACGGACCGGGCCTCGTCGGCGTTCCCGGCGGATGGCATGATCGTCGCCGTGAGCGACTCGGGACCCTGGCTCGTCGTCGGCCTCGGCAACCCCGGGCCCCAGTACGCCGGCAACCGGCACAACGTCGGGGCGATGGTCGTCGACGAGCTCGCCCGCCGCGCGGGGAGCGCCCTCCGGACGCACAAGGCGCGGGCGCACGCGGCGCAGGTGCGCATCGGCACCGGACCGAGTGGGGTCCCCGGGCCGGCGGCGGTCGTCGCCGTGCCGTCCTGCTACATGAACGAGTCCGGCGGTCCGACCAAGGCGCTGCTCTCCTTCTTCTCCGTCCCGGCCGAGCGGCTCGTCGTCGTCCACGACGAGCTCGACCTCGAGGCCGGCACGGTGCGCCTCAAACGCGGTGGGGGAGAGGGCGGTCACAACGGGCTGCGGTCGATCTCGTCGTCGCTCGGAACGAAGGACTACCACCGGGTGCGGGTCGGCATCGGCCGTCCGCCGGGCCGGATGGACCCCGCCGACTTCGTGCTGCGCGACTTCTCCCCGACCGAGCGCAAGGAGCTGCCCTTCCTCCTCGACGAGGCGGCCGACGCCGTCGAGCAGCTCGTGACGCTCGGTCTGCTCGAGGCCCAGCAGCGGGTGCACGCCCCCCGCTGACGCCCCCGCGCGACGGGCGTCTACCACCCCGACCACCCTCCGCGCACCCCGTCCCGGGCGAAATTCTCCAAAAGGGTTACCCGACCCGGCCGATGGCCCTAGACTCACGCACAGCGCTACACCGGGTGCAGGGCCCGGGGTGACGTGAAGATCGACGGAGATGCCGGCCGGATTGCAGGGGTCCGACGTCATCGTCACTCTTCGAACACACATCGATTGCAGGGGTCGATCGTTCGATGAGCATCGCTCAGGGTACTGGCGCGCGCCCGTGGGTCACTCCACGTGGCGCGGCCCACATTGATCTGGCCAGCTACGGCCACGCTCCGGTCAAGAGCGGCCTCTCCACGTGGGAGAAGGCGCACCGGCGCTCCGTCATCGCCGTCGACGCGATGGCCGCCGTGTTCGGCGCGCTCGTCGGCCTCGCCGGCCGCGACGCCCTCTTCGGCGACCGGCTCGGGCTGTGGGGCTCCACCGACACCGTCCGGCTGACCCTCCTCGTCGCCGCGTTCGCGTGGATCGGGCTGCTCGCCCGCAACGGCGCGTACGCCAGCCGCTTCGTCGGCGCCGGCAGCGAGGAGTACCGCGCGGTCACGCGCTCCGCGGTCGGCCTCGTCGCGGCGGTCGGCTTCGCCTCGTTCGCCCTCCAGCTCGAGTTCTCGCGGGGGGTGCTGCTCCTCTCCGTCCCGGCGATGACGCTCACCACGCTCCTCGGCCGCTACGCCGTCCGTCGCCGCCTGGCCCGCCAGCGCCTCGCCGGAAGGCACCTGCGGCCCACCCTCGTCGTCGGCGACGCCCGCGCGGCCCTCGACGTTGCGCACCGCATCGAGGACGACCCGGCCACCACCGGCATGCAGGTCGCGGCCATCTGCGTCAGCGACCTCCACGACCCCGTGCTCGCCACCGACAACGGCACCGACTTCCCGGTGCTCGGCACCGAGGCCGCGACGCTCGACGTCGTCGACCGGCTGGGCGTCGCCGCGGTCGCGGTCGCCAGCAGCCCGACGATCTCCGGGCACGCCCTCCGGCGGCTCGGCTGGGCGCTCGAGCAGCGCGACGTCGACCTCCTCGTCGCCCCCGGCGTCGTCGAGGTCGCGGGTCCGCGGCTCACGATGCGACGCGCGGCCGGCCTCCCCATGCTCCACGTCGAGCGGCCCGTCCAGAGCGGGTGGCGCTACGCCACCAAGCTGCTCGCCGACCGGGTGCTCGGCGCCACGGCGCTGCTCCTCCTCAGCCCGGTGCTGCTCACCGTCGCGCTCCTCGTGCGCCGCGACTCGCCCGGGCCGGCGTTCTTCCGGCAGGACCGCGTCGGCGAGGGCGGCCACGTCTTCTCGATGTACAAGTTCCGCACGATGGTCGTCGACGCCGAGGCGCGCCTCGCCGCGCTCGCCGAGCAGAGCGAGGGCAACGACGTCCTCTTCAAGATGCGCCGCGACCCGCGGATCACGCGCATCGGCGAGGTCCTGCGTCGCTTCTCGCTCGACGAGCTCCCGCAGCTGGTCAACGTCGTGCGCGGCGAGATGTCGCTCGTCGGGCCGCGGCCGCCGCTGGCGGCCGAGGTCGACCGGTACGAGAGCGACGCCGTGCGCCGGCTCCGGGTCCGTCCGGGCATGACCGGCCTCTGGCAGGTCTCCGGCCGCAGCGACCTGTCGTGGATGGACTCGGTCCGCCTCGACCTCTGGTACGTCGACAACTGGTCGCTGGCCCTCGACGGCCAGATCCTCCTGCGCACCGTCCAGGCGGTCGTCCGCGGCCGCGGGGCGTACTGATGCCGCGCACCCACCGCCGCAGCGTCGCGGCGTCCACCACGAACGACACCCACTCCGGGGGACCCATGAGCACCACCGACCGACCGCACGCCACCGACGGGTGGGTCCGATGAGCATGGCTCTGCGCGAACGGATCCCGGTCCCGCTGCACGGTCTCGCCCGCACGTCCTACGCGCGGCTGGGGCAGGCGACCACCGGCCTGCGGATGCTGCCCTCGTTCGTCGTCATCGGCGGCCAGCGCTGCGGGACGACGACGATCTTCAAGCACCTCACCGAGCACCCCCAGGTGTTCCGGCCGGGTGTCGAGAAGGGCATCGACTACTTCAGCCTCCACTACGACCGCGACCTCGACTGGTACCGCGGGCACTTCCCCGTCGAGCGGGTGGCCCGGCTGCGCACCGGGGGCCTCGGCGCGCCGCAGGCCTTCGAGGCGTGCACGTACTACATGTTCCACCCGAGCGCCGTCGAGCGCCTCGTGCGCGACGTCCCGGGCGTCCGGCTCGTCGCGATGCTCCGCGACCCCGCGGAGCGCGCCTTCTCGGCCTACAAACACGAGCTGGCCCGCGGCTTCGAGACCGAGACCGACTTCGAGCGGGCCCTCGACCTCGAGGACGAGCGGCTCGACGGCGAGCTCGAGAAGATGGCCGCCGACGTCACGTACGAGAGCCACCCGCACCGGCACCAGGCCTACACGCGCCGTGGCCAGTACGCCGAGCAGCTGCGCCGGGTCCTCGACCTCGTCCCCCGCGACCGGCTGCACGTCCTCGACAGCGAGTCCTTCTTCGCCGACCCGGCGGGGGAGTACCGCCAGGTCACCGACTTCCTCGGGCTCGCGCCGTGGCAGCCCGAGCGCTTCGAGCAGCACAACGCGCGGCCGAGCAAGCCGATGCCCGAGCACCTGCGGCGGCGCCTCGACGAGCACTTCCTCCCGCACGACGAGGAGCTGGCCCGCCTCCTCGGCCGGACGCCGGGGTGGCGCCGATGACCTCCGTCGCGCTCCGCCGGCGGCTCGAGGCCGCGCGCCGCACCGGTCCGGTCCTGCTCGTCGCGTCCACGGGTGGCCACCTCGAGGAGCTGGTCCGCCTCCGCGGCCGCCTCGGCGCCGCGGCCGAGCACTGCGAGTGGGCGACCTTCGACGACGACCAGTCCCGGTCCCTCCTCGAGGGCGAGCGGGTGCACCACGTGGGCTACATCGGCCCCCGCGGCTACCGGGCCGCCGTGCGCGGCACCCTCACGGCGGTCGACATCCTGCGTGCGGGCGGTTACAGCGCGGTGGTCTCCACCGGGTCCGGCATCGCGCTGCCGTTCTTCGGGGCCGCCCGGGCCATGGGCCTGCCGTGCCACTACATCGAGAGCGCCGCGCGGGCCGAGGGCCCGAGCGTCACCGGCAGGGCGCTGAGCCGCTTCCCGGGCGTCCACCTCTACAGCCAGTACCCCGAGCGCTCGTCGGGCAAGTGGGGCTACAGCGGCTCGCTCTTCGACGGCTTCGAGCGCTCCGGTGCACCCGCCGTCACGAAGGCGCCGAGCCGGGTCGTCGTCACCCTCGGCACGATGCGCACCTACGGGTTCCGCCGGGCCGTCGAGCGGCTCGACGCGCTGCTCCCGCAGGTGTGCGCCCCCGACGTCGAGGTGCTCTGGCAGACGGGGTCCACCGACGTCTCCGACCTCGGCATCGACGGACGGGGTCTCGTCCCCGCCCGCGAGCTGCGCGAGGCGGTCGCCGAGGCCGACCTCGTCGTCGCGCACGCCGGTGTGGGGTCCTCGCTCGTCGCGCTCGACGCCGGCCGCGTGCCGGTGCTCCTCCCGCGCCGGTCGGTGCGCGGCGAGCACGTCGACGACCACCAGGTGCTCATCAGCCGCCACCTCGACGAGCGCGGCATCGCCATCGGGCGCGACGTCGACGAGCTGACCGTCGAGGACCTCCTCGCGGCCGCCGGCGGGTCCGTCCGCGCCAGCGCCGAGCCCCGCCCCTTCCTCCTGCGGGCGTGACGGGGGCACGATGTCCACGCAGACCCGGGAGGAGACCACGGTGAGCCTCGTGCCGCACCGCCGCACGCCGGTGCTCGTCACCGGCATGCCGCGGTCCGGGACGACGTGGCTCGCGCGGCTGCTCGCCCTGGCGCCCGGCGGTGCCCTCGCCGGTCGCGAGCCGATGAACACCCGCGGCCGCCAGTACGCCCTCGCGGGCAGCATCGACGGCTGGACCCGGCTCGAGGAGCCGACGTCCGCGCAGTCGAGGGCGCTCCGGCGCGCGTTCACCGCGACGACGCCGTTCGTCTACAGCCGGTACGGCGTGCGCCGTTGGGCCGCACCGCTTCCGTGGAGCACCCTCGTCGTCAAGGACCCCTTCGCGATGCTCTCGGTGCCGGCCGTGCAGGCGGTCACCGGTGCCCGGCCGGTCCTGCTCCACCGCCACCCCGGCGCCATGCTCGTCAGCTACCGGCGGATGGGCTGGCTCCCCGACCTCGACGAGATCGAGCCGATCGTGCGCCGCTACGAGGCGCGCCGCGACCCCACGGACCCCGCCGTCCCCGCCCTGCCAGCGTCCACGGACGCCGCGGGGGCGGTGGCCATGGGCTGGTTCTGGTCGGCTCTCTACGCGATGGCCGTCGCCGACCTGCGGCGCTCGTCCGGCACGCTCGTCGTCGCGCACGAGGCGCTCGCCACCGACGTCGCGGCCTGCCGCCGCCTCCACGACGCCCTCGGGCTCACGTGGGGCCCGGCGGCCGAGGCCGAGGTCGGTCGCGAGGGCTCCGGCGAGGTGTCGGCCGAGCGGCTGCACAACTTCGACCGCGCGCCCGCCGACGCCGCCACGGCCTGGCGCGGGCGCCTCGACGCGCGCGAGGTCGCCGAGATCGAGGACGTCACCGCCGAGGTGCGCCACCTCGTCGACGAGGCCGGCACCGGGCAGGGTGGCTGCTCGTGACCCCAGGCCCCACGTGGCCCGGGGTCGGATCAGACGCCGTGGCCGCGACGGTTCAGCTCGCGCTGGATCCACTCACCCGACACGCCCGCGAGGACGAGCAGGGCGAGCACCCAGCGACGCTCGCGCGGGTTGCGGCGCGCGCAGCGCCACGTCCAGCGCAGGGCCTCACGGCGCTCCCCGAGCACGGCGTGGCCGAAGGCGAGCTTGCCGTACTGCAGGCCGGCGCCGATGGTGTCGGCCTCGATCTCGGGGTGGTTGGCGAGCAGCCACGCGTGGGCCTCGTTCTTGTCCCGCCAGGCGTCGTTGAAGTACGAGCTGGCGCCCCAGCGGATGCCGACGAGCGGCGAGTCGACGTGCACGATCGGAGCGCTGCGCGCCGCGCGCAGGAGGAGGTCCCAGTCCTCGGCCATGCTCCGCGGGAGGGTCTCGTCGACCAGCCCGAAGCGCTCGAGCATCGCCTCGCGGCGGAAGACGAACGACGACGAGTGGAGCATCGCCATCCGCGAGCGGGCCATCTCGCGCACCGTGATGACGTCGCGCTCGGCCAGCCGTACGGTGCTGCGGTCGCCGAAGTCGACGCGCATCGCGGTGGTCACGAACTCGGCTCCGGGAGAGGCGAGCAGGCGTTCGACCTGCTGCGCGAGCTTGCCGTCGAGCCACACGTCGTCGTCGTCGCAGAAGGCCACGAGCTCGGTGTCGAGGGCGAGGACACCGGTGTTCCGTGCGCCGGCCAGACCCGGCGTGCGGGTGTTCACCATGACGGCGACCTCACGTCCCGGGGTGTCCTGCTCGAGCTCGGTCTCGGGCTCGCTCCGGTCGTAGACGAGCTGCACGCGGATCCGGCCGGGGTAGTCCTGGCCGAGGATCGAGGCCAGGGCCTCGCGCATCAGCTGCGGGCGGTTGTGGGTCGCGAGCACGACACCGACGTCCGGCCACGGCGTGCCGCCGTCGCCCCCCGCACCCGACGGACCCATCCCGACGCCTCCTCGACCTCGCCCCGGACCCGCCCGTCGCGGGCCCCTCGTGGCTGCGCCACTGTAGTCCGGACCGCCGGACGCGGGGACCTGCTTCGTGGGATCCTGCCGACGTGGACCTCCTCATGGGGCGGAGGATCTCGCCCGTGACGGTCGTCCCGCTGCGACCTCTCCGCCCGTCGACGCTCGCGACGCCGGCGGCTCCCGCCGTGCGCCGGCGCCGCCTGCTGCGCCCGGGCTGGCCGCTCACGTGGATGCTCGTCGGCTTCCCCCTGTGGTGGGTCCTCGGCATCAGCAGCTTCATCGGTCACCTCGCTGCCGTCGTCATGGTCCTCGAGCTCGCCCGGCTCCGGCGCATCCGCGTCCCCCGCAGCACCGGTACCTGGCTGCTGTTCCTCCTGTGGGTGATCGCGGGCGTCCTCGTCCTCCAGGTGGCGGCGCCGCACGCCGTCCCCGACACCTCGATGGGCCGCTACATCTCGTGGGCCTACCGCTTCGGCTGGTACGCCTCCGCGACGGTCGCGCTCGTCTACATCGGCAACATGCGCGAGCACCTCACGACGAGCCGCATCACCCGCGCCGGTGCGGCGATGTTCCTCACCGTCGTCGCGGGCGGGTGGCTGGGCATCCTCATGCCCCACCTCGTGTTCCCCTCGGTCCTCGAGGTGGTCCTCCCGGGCTCGCTCACCCACGTCGAGTTCATCGAGTTCCTCATCCACCCCGAGGTCTCCCAGGACTACGCCCAGGCCGTCGCCAGCCACCCCCGGCCGAGCGCGCCGTTCAGCTACGCGAACATCTGGGGCCTGAACTTCGCCTGCTTCCTGCCCTTCTTCCTCCACGCCTGGCTCGGGCCCGACGCCGGCTGGCGTCGCCGGCTCGCCCTGCCGCTCCTCGGGCTGGCCACGGTGCCCGCCATCCTCTCGCTCAACCGCGGCATGTGGATCGCGGTCGTCGCGATGGCCGTCGTCGTGGCGCTGCGCTCCGCGGCCCACGGGCGGATGCGCTCGGTCGTCGCGCTCGGCGCGTCGGTCCTGCTCCTCGCCGGTGCGGTGGCCTTCAGCCCGCTCGGCGACCTCGTGCAGTCGCGCATCGCGAACCCCGTGAGCAACGACGGCCGGGCCTCGCTCGCGACCCTCACCGTGCAGAGCGTCCTCGAGGGCTCCCCGGTCATCGGGTTCGGCTCCACCCGCGACGCGGTGAGCGCCTTCTACTCCATCGCCGGCGGCAGCTCACCGAGCTGTCCCCTGTGCACCCCACCGGCCCTCGGCACGCAGGGGCAGCTCTGGCTGGTCCTGTACTCGCAGGGGGTCCTCGGGCTGGTGTTCTACCTCGGGTTCCTCGGGGCCTGGCTCCTGCGCGGCCTCCGGCTGCCCTCACCGGCCGCCACGGTCGGCGTCTGCGTCCTCGTCGCGCAGGTCGTCACCCTGCCCTTCTACGACTCGATCGGGATCTCGAGCGTCGCGGCCCTCATCGCGGTCGGGCTGCTGTGGCGCGAGGACGACGACCGACGCGCCGCGGCCGGGCACACCGACCCGTCCGACGAGTACAGCCTCGGCGGCTTCATCGGGCTGACCCGCCGGCACGCCCTCCTGCTCCTCGTCTGCGCGGTGGCCGGCGTCGGGGCCGGTGCGGCCTACCAGGTGTCGCAGGGTCCCCAGTCGGTGGCGACGGTGAGCATCTTCGTGCCCGAGGAGTCCGAGCTCGCCGACGTCGGGCGCGAGGCGACCCTCGACACCCTCGCCCAGCTGGCCCGCGACCGGCAGGTCACCTCCGCGATGGCCGCGGCTGCCGAGCACCCGATCGACCCGGACGACGTCTACGTCTCGGCCGACCCCAACTCGCGCATCCTCAACCTGCGCTACGCGGGCAGCCAGCCCGGCGCGGCCCTCGCCGCCGTCGACGCCGCCGGCGAGACCGTGATCCGGCTGCGCACCGAGCTCCTCGACGCCGAGCGCAAGGACGCCGTCGCCCAGTTCGACGCCCAGTACACCTCCGGCATCGCCGCGGTCGCCACGGTCGACGAGTCCCTCGACCGGTTGCGCGACAGCGGGACCGGCGTCGGCCTCGAGACGCTCGAGAACCAGCGCACCGCGCTCCTCGATGCCGCGGGACGGGCGGCCGGGCGGGGCGCCCGGGCCGCCGTCATGCCGCTCGACGCCGGGCAGGTCGTCCGTCCGGCCGCGGTGACCGTCAGCCACGACGCCCTCGTCGTCGCGATGGGCACCGGCCTGTTCCTCGGCCTCCTCGTGGGGCTGGCGCTGGCCCGCGTCCGCGGCGTGGTGGGGGCGCCGCTGGCGCGGGTCCGCGACGTCGCGGGGTCGGCCGAGGTGCCCGTCATCGCGACCCTGCCGGCCCGCGCCGTCACCCCCGACGGGCGCACCTACGCCGACCACGAGCTCGCCTGGCGCTCGGCCGTCGACGTCGTCCGGCTGCACTCGCCCGCGGCCGTCGTCGCGGCGGGCCGTGACGAGCAGTCCCTCCTCGTCGCCGAGCTCCTCGACGACCGCTCCCACGACGACGGTCGCACCGACGCCGTGCGCCGCCTCGGCGCCGAGCGTGCGGTCGTCGTCGTCGCCACGTCCACCACCCGACTCGGACGGGTGCGGCGTCGGGTCGCCGGCCTGCGCCGCGACGACCTCGACGTCGTCGGCCTCGTCCTCATCAGACGCCCACGGCCGGGCTGGGGCACGCGCCTCCGGTCCGTCATCACCACACACAGAAAGGACTTCCAGTGGAGTCCCTTCCTACCGAAGAAGTGAGGGTCGGCCTGCTGGCCGACGCGATGAGGAACCGGTGGCGCACGATCGCGCTGACGGTCTTCGTCGTCGGTCTGCTCGGGGCGCTCGTCGTCCTCCGGCTGCCCGTCTCCTACACGTCGACGACCGACGTGCTCCTCAACCCGACGCCCGGCAACGCGCTGACGACGGACTCCGCCCGCAGCGGTGACCAGATCAACGTCGCGATGCAGACCGAGGCCGGCCTCGTGAAGTCGCCACCCGTCGCCGACATCGTCGGCGTCACGGTGCACGAGCGCGTCGAGGCCGCCGCCTCCGAGGTCGAGGTGTCGGTCCCGCCGAACACCCAGATCGTCCGGATCGAGTACACCGCCGGGTCGGCGCGAGAGGCGCAGCGCTACGCGTCCGCCTACGCCGACGCGCTGCTCGAGTACCGGCGGAACCAGGCCCAGAGCAACGTCACCGGCCAGCTCGACCTGCTCAAGCAGCAGTCCGACAGCGCGTCGGCGGGGCTGAAGAAGGCTGCGGCGTCGGCCGGCGGGTCGGACCCGTCCGCGGAGGCCGTCGCCCAGGTGCAGCTCTACACGAACCGCCTCGCGACCCTCCAGGACCAGATCGGGTCCCTCGAGGCCACGCCCATCGCCCCGGGTGGCGTCGTCACGCCGGCGACCCTCGCGACGACCGCCGACGGCCTCCCGGTCGTCCTCCTCATCGTCGTCGCGGTCCTCATCGGCCTCGTGCTCGGCATCGGCCTCGCCATCTGGCGCGAGCGCACCGACGACCACATCCGCTCGGCGGCCGACGGCGACGTCGAGTCGCTGCCCGTCATGGGGGTCGTGCCGGCGGGGATCGCCCACGGTCACAGCGGCATCCTCACCAAGGACGGCGGGCCGATGGCCGACGCCTACCGCGGGGTGCGCGCCTCGCTGTACGCCAAGGCGCCCGCCCCGGCGGTCGTCGTCGTCGCCGGCCTCGACGAGCACCTCGAGCGGGCCGCGCACCGGGTCGCCGTCAACCTCGCGGCGAGCATCTCGGTCAGCGGGCACTCGGTGTGCCTCGTCGACGCGACGCTCACCGAGGGCTCGATCCGCGAGCTGACCGGGGTGCGCAACCACCGCGGCCTCGCCGACGCGATCCACGAGGGCGGACTCAAGCGGGTGCCGGTGTCCCGGGCCCGTGGCGGCTACCACGTCGTGACCGGCGGCACCGTCGACGCGTCGATGCGCGAGCAGCTGGCGAGCAGCCGGCTGCGCGGGGTGCTCGACGAGCTCGGCGAGCGCCACGAGTACGTCGTCGTCGCCTCGCCGGTCATCAGCCTGTCCGAGTCCACCGAGCTGGCCCTGGCGTCCACCGGCGTCGTCCTCGTCGCCGCCGACCGCCGCTCGCTGCGTGACGACGTGCGGCGGACCATGCGCCGCGTCGGCCACCTCGGCATCTCGGTGCTCGGGCTCGTCACCGTCCAGTACTCCCGCCACGAGCAGGAGCAGCCGGTCGTCGTCACGCGGGCGGTCGAGGCCGCGCCGGTCGAGGAGGCCGAGGACAAGCGGGTGGCGAAGGGCGGCGCGTGACGGGTCGCGGACCGCAGCCCCCGACGGCGGCCGGCCCCCGGGCCGAGCGGCCCGGTCTCGGCTACGTCCGTGACGTCATGGCCCTCATGCACCCCGGGGCCGAGGTCACCGTGCGGCGCCGGCCGCGACGGGGACATGCCCGCGCGTGGTCGCTCGTGCCCGGCTCCGCCGACCCGCGGCTGCTCGTGCCCAGCCGTCCGCGCGCGGCCGCCGTCGCGACGGTGTCCGGGCTGGGTGGCTCCGGGGCGCGCGGCGCCGCCGGGAGCCTCCTCGGGCTGGCGGCGCGCGCCGGCGGGCTGGCGCTCCTGCCGCACCTCGTCGTCGAGGGCGACGGCCCGGCGCTCGCCGGTCTCGTCGAGGAGGTGCTGGGCCGGCCCGTGGCCCTCGCCATGTCCGTCGGGCGGGTCCGGGCCCTCCAGAAGCCGGTCCTGCGCGTCCTCGGGCACGACGGGTCGACGCTGGCCTACGTCAAGGTCGGTGTCGACGACACGACACGCGGGCTCGTCGACCACGAGGCGGAGGTCCTGCACGTGCTCGCCGGCAGCGGCCTGCGCCGGCTCGTCGTCCCGGAGGTGCTCGCGCACCGCCCCTGGCACGGGCTCTCCGTCCTCGTCCAGGCGCCCGTGGGCGGCCCGGGCGGGGTCACCCCGGCGATGGTGTCGCGCGCGGCCCTCGAGCTGAGCGACATCGGTCCCCGGCAGCAGGGGGTGGTCGGGTCGGACGGCGCGTGGCGGGACCTCGTCGACCGGGTGGCGGCACTGGCGCCCTCGACGTCGGCGACGGCGCTGGTCGCGGCGCTCGACGAGGTCGGGTCGCGGGCCGCGGGGACACCGGTCGAGTGGGGGCCCTGGCACGGCGACTTCGCGTCGTGGAACATGGCGGCCGCTGGCGACCGCCTCGCCGTCTGGGACTGGGAGGGGTTCGCCGCACCCGTGCCCGTCGGGCTCGACCTCCTGCACCACCGGCTCCAGGACGCGGTGGTCGTCGAGGGGCGGCACCCGCGCGCCGCGGTCCGCGAGCTCGCCGAGCAGGCCCCGGCGCTCCTCGGGCCCTGGGGGCCGGCCGACCCGACCCTCGTCGTCCTCCTCTACGTCGTCCTGCTCGCGGTCGGCTTCCTCGAGACCGGGGACCACCGGACGCGGCTCTCCCGGCTCGACGAGTGGCTCGAGCCGGCGCTCGCCGAGCTCGTCGCCGGGGTCCGGCGGTGACGTCCGCGGACGACGGGATCCCCGTCGGCGGGCCGACCGCGCCGACCCTGCCCGCCGCGACGCCCCCCGCCGGTGGGCGCGGCGGCATGGCAGGCGTCGCCCGCGGAGGAGCGGCGAACGTCGCGGGTGCGGTCCTCAGCGCCGTCATCGGGTTCGCCCTGACGGTCGTCGTCACGCGGGCCCTCCCGCAGGCCCAGGCCGGTGTCTTCTTCTCGACGACGTCGGGCTTCCTCGTCGTCGTCGCCGTCGCGCAGCTCGGCACGAACACCGGTCTCGTGTACTTCCTGTCGCGCGCCCGGGCCCTCGACCGTCCGGGGGACGCCCGCTCGCACCTGCGGGCCGCGAGCCTGCCGGTCCTCGGGTGGACGGCCGTGATCTCCGCCGCCCTCGTCGTGGCGGCCCCAGCCGTGGGCCGCCTCGTCAGCCCCGACGAGCCGACGGCCACCGCGACGGCCGTGCGCGTCCTCGCCCCCTTCCTCCTCGCGGCCTCGGTCGAGAACCTCGCCGTGTCGGCCACCCGCGGGCTCGGCACGATGCGCCCGACCGCCCTGCTCACCCTCGTCGTGCGCCCGGCCGCCCAGCTGCTGCTCGTCGGCCTCGCGAGCCTCACCCTCGGCCCGGCGGCCGCCGTCGCCGGGTGGGCGGCCGGCTACCTCGTCACCGCCGTCGCGGGGACGCTGTGGGCCAGGCGCCTGCTCGCGCGGTCCCTGCGCGACGCCCCACCGACCGGACGCCGCCACCGCGAGTTCTGGTCCTTCACCTGGCCCCGGGCCATCATGACCGTCGCGCAGATGGCGATGCAGCGCCTCGACATCGTCCTCGTCGGGGCGCTCGCGGGCGCCGTGCCGGCCGCCGTCTACGCGGCCGCCACGCGCTTCGTCGTCGCCGGCCAGATGGGCAGCCAGGCCGTCACGCTCGCCGCGCAGCCGCGCTTCGCGGAGCACCTCGCGGTCGACGACACTCGCAGTGTCGGTGTGCTGTACCGCTCCTCGACCGCGTGGCTCGTCCTCATGACCTGGCCGCTCTACCTCGCGCTGGCCGCCTTCTCGACCACGGTCGTCGACGTCTTCGGCGGGGGCTACGACGCCGGCGGGGCGGTCGTCGTCATCCTCGCGGTCGCGCTGATGCTCTCCTCGCTCCTCGGCATGGTCGAGGTCGTCCTCGCGATGTCGGGGCGCACCACGTGGACCCTCGTCAACACGCTCATCGGGCTCGGCGTGCAGGTCGGGCTCGACCTCGTGCTCATCCCGCGGCACGGCATCATCGGTGCGGCGATCGGCTGGGCGGCAGCCATCGTCCTGCGCAACCTGCTCGCCCTCGCCCAGGTCACCTCCGCCCTGCGCCTGCACCCGTTCGGCGCCTCGACCGTCACGGCGGCGGTGCTCGGACTCGTCGCGGCCGGTGTCCCCCTGGCCGTCGCCCGGCTCACGCTGGGCGACGACGTGTCGGCCCTCGCCGTCGGCCTCGTCGTCGGTGGTCTGGCCTACGTCGGCGGGTGCGCCGTGCTCCGGCGGCGGCTCGGCCTCGAGGAGCTGGGTGCGGCACTGCGCTCGCGACGGCGACGCTGACGGCCGTCAGGGGCGCTGAGCGCCGTCAGAACGAGACGTCGAGCTCGGCGAACACGTCCGATCGGGCCAGCCCCCGCATCGCCCCCTCGAGCGACGCGACGCCGGTGAAGCGGTAGTCGCAGCTCTGGATGCCGACGTGGTCCCAGAGGCCGACGGCGACGACGTCCGGGTGCCGGCGCAGCACGTCCGGCATCTCCGAGTACCACTGCGCCGTGAGCGAGGGGTCGTCCGGGTAGACGACGCTCCCGGTCTCGCTGAGCATCTTCGGTTTCGTGACGTCGATGCCGAGCCCGGGGCCCTCGCGCTCGAGCCAGTCGTGGAAGACCGAGAACGACTCCTCGAAGGAGACGTGGCGCTCCGCCGAGGTGCGGTCGGCGCGGCATCCGGCGGCGTTGTAGACGTCCCAGCTGATCCAGTCGACGACGTCGTTGCCCGGCCACATGACGCTGGCCCGCTCGAGCGTCGGCGTCGTCCCGGAGGCCACCCAGACCCACACGACGTTCGTGGCCCCCGCCCGCGTGTAGACGTCGTGCACGTGGCGCCAGGCGGCGACGAACTCCTCGGGCGTCCCCAGAGCCGACTTGGACGCCTGGTCCATCTCGTGCTCGTAGGTGACGAGGACGGGCGAGTGCAGGTCGGCGATCGCGCGCCCCTGCGCCGAGAGCTCGGCGTCGTGGCGCCCAGCAGCGACCGCGGCCCAGGACAGGCCGTCACGGGAGTCCTCGACCCGGGTGTCGACCGAGAGGTGCAGGAGCCGCCCGCTCGCGACGATGCCGCGCTCCTCGTCGGTCGGGAAGGCATCGTCGATCTCGTGGAAGCGGTAGACCATGTCGTAGGGCCGGCCGACGAAGTCCTCTGCGGCGGAGAGCATCTCGGTCGACGGCTGCGCGGTGGTGACGCCCAGCACCACCCCTCCGCAGGACGGCCGGGCGTCGTCGGTGAGGGGGCACTGCCACGGCAGCCGGCACCCACCGAGCGCCGCGACGGCGAGCAGGGCCACGACGACCGCGAGCGCCCTCCGCATCGTCGTGCCACCTCCTCCACCTCGTCTGACCTGCACGAGCGTAGGCGAGCGGCCCCCCGACGCGGCACCGCGGACCCCTCCGCAACGCGTTCGCGATCTCGTCGTGACCGAATTGACGCATTCTGCTTCCGTCCCGGCCGACGGCGTGTCACCATCTGAGGGCGCGAGGTCTGCAGGGGGCCTTTCAGCGGCGCGCCGCTGCGCGTGGAGCAGTGCAGGGAGAACTCCATGAAAGGTAACCCGCTGGGGGCCTTCGTGGGCATCGCGTCGCTGGTGCTGGCCGGACTCGTGGTGTCCGCGCCCGCTGCATCGGCGACCGTGCCCGCAGCCCCTCCGCCCACCGCCTCGTCGATGGTCGACGAGGTGCCGTCCACGGCCACGCCCTCGGTCGACGACGGTGACGTCCGCTCGATCGCCAAGGTCGGGTCGACGATGGTCCTCGGGGGCACGTTCACGACGGTCGGGGGTGTCAGCCGTCCCAACGTCGCCTCGTTCAACCAGGCCACGGGTGCGCTGTCCTCGGTCAACTTCAACGTCAACGGCCCGGTCTACGCCGTGCACCCCGGCCCCACGGCCACCACGGTGTTCGTCGGCGGCGACTTCACGAGCGCCGGCGGCGCCACCCGCCGCGACATCGCCCTCCTCGACCTGACCACCGGTCAGGCCGTCGCCTCGTGGAACCCCCCGACCAACAACTTCGGGTACGTCAACGACATCGTCGTGCGGGGCAACCGGGTCTACATCGGCGGCACCTTCACGAAGGTCGGCGGCAAGGACCACGCCGAGCTCGCCACGCTCGCCCTCTCCAACGGCGCGCTCGACCCGTACATGAACGTCCAGATGTCCGGCCACCACAACGACACCGGCTCCGGTGCCCAGGGCTGGATGGGCGTCGCGGCCCTCGACATCACGGCCGACGGCTCGCGGATGGTGGCGGTCGGCAACTTCAAGTACGCCGACGGCCTCCTGCGCGACCAGATCGTCCAGATCGACCTCGGGGCCACGGCCTCGGTGCGCACCGCCTGGAACACGAACCGGCTGAGCGACCAGTGCTTCAACTGGGCCTTCGACAGCTGGGTGCGTGACGTCTCCTTCTCGCCGGACAACTCGTTCTTCGTCGTCAGCGGCACCGGTGGTGGCGTGCGCGGCACGCTCTGCGACGCCGCCAGCCGGTTCGAGACCGACACCCTCTCCACGGACGCGCAGCCGACGTGGGTCTCCGAGTCCGGTGGTGACACCAACTGGGAGAACGCGATCACGACGAACGCGGTCTTCGTCGGCGGACACCAGCGCTGGGCCAACAACCCCACCGGTGTCGACTACGCCGGCCCGGGTGCCGTCCCGCGGCCGGGCATCGTGGCCCTCGACCCGATCAGCGGTCGCCCGCTGTCGTGGAACCCGGGTCGCAACCCCGCGGGTGTCGCGGTCTACGCGCTGCTCGCCACCCCCGAGGGCCTCTACGTGGGCTCGAACTCGATCTGGGTGGGCAACCGCGAGTACCGGCGTCCGCGCATCGCGTTCTTCCCGTACCGGGGCGCCCAGCTCCACACCACCGCGATCGGGTCGCTGCCCGGGCGCGTCTACCTCGGCGGCTCCACGGGCGGCACGACCAACGTGCTGTACCGGGTGAACGCCGGCGGCGGGACCGTCCCGTCCTCGGACTCCGGTCCGGACTGGATCGACGACAGCGGCGCGAGCAGCTACCGCAACAGCAACAGCAACGCGGCCGGCTGGGACAGCAACCGCACCGTCGACGGCACCGTGCCGGCCTCCACGCCGGGCGCCATCTTCGACAGCGAGCGCTGGTCGCCGAACGACAGCCCGGCCATGCAGTGGGCCTTCCCGGTCGCCGCGGGCACGCCGATCCAGGTGCGCCTGTACTTCGCCAACCGGTGCACGTGCACGAGCGCCTCGGGCAGCCGGGTGTTCAACGTGGCCCTCGACGGGTCGACGGTGCTGAACAACTTCGACATCGTCGCGAGCGTCGGTGACCAGCGCGGCACCATGCGGGCCTTCTCGAAGGTCTCGGACGGCACCGTGAACATCGACTTCTCCCACGTCGTCGAGAACCCGCTGGTCAACGGCATCGAGATCGTCCGCACGGACGTCACCCCGACGCCCCCGACCGACGGGCTCGTCTCCGTGCCGCTCACCTCGACCGGCACGAGCGGCTCGCCCCGCGCGGAGTCCACGGGCGGCGTGTCCTGGGCCTCGACGCGTGGCGCGTTCATGGTCGGGTCGACCGTCTTCTACGGCTCGACCGACGGGTTCCTGCACCGCAGGACGTTCAACGGCACGACCTTCGGCACCGACGTGCAGGTCAACCCGTACAACGACCCGAAGTGGAAGGACGTCGACAACAACCTCGGCGGCACCTACAACGGCGCGGTGCCCTCGCTCTACGGGCAGATGAACAGCGTGTCCGGCATGACGTACTCGGCCGGCTGGATGTACTACACGCTGAACAACGACTCCCGCCTGCTCGCCCGGTGGTTCTCGCCGGACAGCGGGATCATGGACGAGCGCATCCGCACGGTCTCCTCGAGCGTCAACTTCGCCGACGCCAACGGGATGTTCGTCAGCGGCGGCAAGCTGTACTACGTCCGCAAGGCCGACGGTGCCCTCTACTCGGTCGCCTTCGACGGCTCGTCCGTCTCGGGCTCGCCGACGAAGGTCAGCGGCTCGGGCGTCGACGGGATCGACTGGCGCAACCGGTCGATGTTCCTCTACGGCGGCCCGCCCGCCAACGAGCCGCCGACGGCCGCCATCGGGACGCCCTCGTGCACGTTCCTCGCCTGTGACTTCGCGGGCAGCGGGACGGACACGGACGGCACGATCGCCGGCTACTCGTGGTCCTTCGGGGACGGAGGGACGTCGACGGCGCAGAACCCGTCGCACACCTACACCGCCGCCGGGACCTACACGGTGACCCTCACGGTGACCGACGACGACGGTGCCACCGGGACGACGACGCGCAGCGTCACCGTCGCGGCCCAGCCGGCGAACGTCCCGCCCACCGCGTCGTTCACCTCGTCGTGCACCGACGGCTCGTGCTCGTTCGACGGCACCGGGTCCTCCGACCCGGACGGCACCATCGCGTCGTACGCGTGGACCTTCGGTGACGGAGGGACCGCGACCACGGCCTCGCCGACGCACGAGTACGCCGAGAGCGGCACCTACTCGGTCGGCCTCACGGTCACCGACAACCGTGGCGGCACCGGGACGACCACCAAGTCCGTCACGGTGACCGTGCCGACCCCGACCAACCCGCTCTCGTTCGTCGGAGCGGCGAGCTCGGCGGCCGGGTCGGCGAAGTTCAAGGCGGCCACGGTGCCGGCGACCACCCAGGTCGGCGACACGATGCTCCTCTGGCTGACGACCCCCTCCACGGTCACGTGGACCGGGCCGTCGGGAGTCACGGGGTGGACCCAGGTCGACAGCTTCGTCAACGGCACGATCCGCTCCACGCTGTGGCGCAAGCAGGCCGAGGCGGGCGACGCGGGCAAGTCCGTCCGGGTCGACGACCCGTCCGGCTTCCGGCTCGGCAACCTCTCGGTGGCGGTCTACCGCAACGTCGCGGCGACGGGTGTCACCGCGACCCGGTCGGGTGACTCGGCCACGGCCACCCACACGACCCCGACGGGTACCGCCCAGACGGGCGACTGGGTCGTGTCCTACTGGTCCGACAAGTCCTCGGCCACGAGCAACTGGACCCTTCCCGGGTCCGTGAGCTCGCGGCTCGAGCAGACCGACGCCTCCGGCACCTACCGGTTCAGCGTCCTGGCCGCCGACTCCGGTGGCCCGGTCGCGGCCGGTCAGGTCGGCGGGGTCACGGCGACGAGCAACGCGACCAGTGACAAGACCGCCATGTGGACGGTGGTCCTCCACCCGGTGGGCTGAGCACCGGATCGACCCGGACGGGGTCGGCGCCCTCGGGCGCCGGCCCCGTCCGGCTGTCCGGGGGCGCCGCGTCCCCGAGGGGATGGTCGGCGGGGACGCTCAGGGCGCGGCGGTCGGCAGGGCCTCGCGCGGACCGACCGCGGTGAGGTCCTCGAGGGAGTACCCCCACCGGGAGACGGCCTCACCCCACCGCTCCTCGACCTGACGGCGGCGCCGCCGGGCGAGCGGCGAGCCGGTGCGCATCGCCTCCCACGTCTCGGTGTACCGGTCGCTCGCCCCGGCGCGGATGCCGTCGGCGGGCAGCGGGCTCCCGAGGCCGAGGTGGTCGGCCACCTCGCCGAGGCGGGCAGAGGGGTCGGCGACGAGGTCCTCGTAGCGCAGGACGAGCAGCCGCCGGTGGTGCGGGGCGTCCTCGAGGAGGAGCTCGTGGGCCCGGACCCAGTGGCCGACGAGGTCGGGGAGGCTGGTGTGGCGGCGCCCGTTGCGCGCGACCGGCCACGGGTTCCACTTCTCGAGCGCGAGCGAGGCGACGACCGGGTGACGGACGACGACGACGAGGGCGCTGCCCGGGAAGAGGGCCTGGAGGAAGCGGCCCATCACGAGGTTGCCGGGCGACTTCTCGAGGAGGAGCCGCCGCGAGGTGTCCCAGTAGGGGGACCAGGACTCGACGAGGCGCTGCGCGTTCTCGTCGGAGACGAGCGGCGAGTCCTCGGTGAGGTGGGCCCGGGGGTCGTGCGCGAACCGGCCCATGCCGCCGTGGGCGCGGATCGGCGGGTAGACGTCCTGGAGGTGGACGCCCTCGTCCTCGCTCACGCCGCTGCCGGAGATGCCGGCGACCTCGGGATGCCGCGCGAGGAGCCGCGCGAGCGGGGTGGTCCCGCTGCGGTGGAGGCCGCCGACGAAGACGAACCTGGACCCCTCGACCACGCCGGACTCCTCCTGCTCGGGCAGCACGTCGGGCCCCAGTCTCCCAGTCCGCGTCCGTCGGCGTGGGACATCGCCCGGGATGTGGCGAATCCCGGGGTGCCCGTCCGGGGGAGCACCTACAGTGGAGGCAGGGTTCTGTCGCAGGGAGCCGGCCACCCGGCCGGCCGGGGTCCGGAGGTCGAGCATGAGTCGTGGGTCCGTCCGACGGAGCCGTCCCGGCACGCGAGGGGTGCGGTGGGCCGCGTCCGCCGCGTGCGCCGTCCTCGCCCTCGGCGCGTGCACCGGGGAGGGGTCCGACGACGCGACGCCCTCCGCCTCGGCGTCCTCCGGCGGCAGCGCCGGTCCGTCCGCCACGAGCTCGGCGCCCACGACCCCGAGCGAGATCCCGTCGCCGGCCACCGCGCCGCCGACCCTCGCGACCGACGCCCCCGGGCGCCAGGACAGCGTGCTGGCCCGCCTCCCCGGGTCGAGCAAGACCGGCTGCGTCGAGGTCGGCACGCAGCGCGACGTGCGGTCGGGGCCGATGGCCGCCGGCAACTTCGCCGACGCCCGCGCCGCCTTCAAGGCCTCCCCGTCGGCGGCGTTCCCGCTCTACGTCATCCCCGTGGACGTCTCCGACGAGAAGGCCGCCCTCTCGGTCACCGTGGCCCAGCGCGACGGGTCCGAGGCCAAGACCGTCAAGAGCGCCACCACCCAGACCGCCGAGCAGTGGAAGTACCACCTCGTGCAGCTGAGCGTGCCGGCGGCAGGGACCTGGCGGATCACGGCGACGTCCGGCGCGGCCAAGGGCTGCTGGGACGTCTCCTTCACCTCCTGACGACGCGCGGACGGGGTGGGACCGTCACGGTCCCACCCCGTCCGGGTGTCAGGCTCGACTCACTGGGTGGTCCACGCGTCGGCCGCGATGGCCTTGTACGTGGAGAGCTCCGTGGAGGTCTTGAGCGTCCAGACGCAGTCGGCGTTCGAGGCGTTGGTCGGCGGCCGGTTGAAGTAGAACGCGGCGACGAAGTAGTCCTTGTTCGCCTTCATCCAGTTGTAGCCGGCGGAGAGCCAGGCCCCCCTGTTGGACGCCGAGTGCGCGGCGAACTCGGGCAGCGAGGCCTTCTTGCCGTGCGCCTTGGCGAAGGCGAGCACGCCACTCCCGATGGTCGAGAGGGGCACGTCCTTGTTCTGCCCCTCACCGCAGGTGTACCAGTTGTAGGCGTCGCCGCCGACGACGTCGATGTAGTCGTCGCCCGGGTACCAGTTCGCCGCGGCGATCCGGTCGGTGCTCTTGACCCGGAAGGACCACGCGGTGGCCTGGTAGACCCACTGGACGTTGGTGACGCCCTGGGAGCGGAAGACGTCGACGACCTTGCGGTAGGCGGCCCGGTACTGCGTGGCCGTGCCCTGCTTGATCTTCGCCGAGACCTCGGGCTCGTGGCCGAAGGACATGAGGATCGTGCCGCCGCGGGCCTTGATCGTCTTGGCCCAGCGGATCATGTCGTTGTGCAGGGCGCTGCCGGGGGCGGCCGAGCTGACCGAGGTCCACGGGATGCCCTGGGCGTTGACCGTGACCATGCGGCCGGTCGGGACGCTGCCCTGGAGGTTGCCGTAGGAGTGGGTCGCGACGGTCTGGCCGGCGGCCTTCGTGAGGGCGGTGACGTCGCCGGCGCCGCCGAAGAACAGCACGCTCGAGCCGAGGGCCGGCTTGGCCGGGGTGACGACCGACTTCACCGGCGCGATCGCCGCGGTGCCGCCGCTGGTGCGAGAGGTGCGCGCGGCGGAGGCGGCCTTGTTCGCCGCCTCCGTCCGGACGGCGGTGGCGGTGCGCTCGGCGGTCGCGGTGCCGGCCTGGGCGGTGGCCGCCGTCTGGGCCGTGCGGGCGAGCGCCGCCTCGGACGGCTCGTCCGAGGCGCTGAACGGCGCGAAGACCGCGACGGTCGCGAGAGTGGTTCCGGCAGCGAGAGCGGTGACTCCCCGGCGGCGGCCCGGGCGGGCGTGGCGGGGGGACCCGGGGGTCTGGCGGACAGAGGTGGGCATGGTGGATCGCTCCTGTGACGCCGCGGTCAGCACCGGTTGCCAGGAGGGCAGCAGCCGGCGCGCAGGGGGGTGAACCGCGACCGCGCTAGCGCCATGTGCAGGGGGGTGGTGCGCGGATGCCGAGGGACGTTACGGGGATTTCGCGCGCCGGAGGAATCGAATCGACAGGCTTGTGCTCACAGTGTGACGAACGTCACACGTTTCGCGCTTGCGCTGAGCGCCTTCTCAGGCATGCCGCCCCGCGCCCCCTCCGGACCTGTCCTGACCAGCGGGAACATCCCGGAAACGGCTGCTTCCAGGGAGGGTTCTGCCCGATGATGGGACGGTGACAGGGACCATGCTCATCGGCGTCGTCGCGCTCGTGCTCGTCGTGGCGGCCGGCGCCCTCCTCGTGGTCCGCGCGGACCGGCTCGTGGCGCCCCGCTGGGTGGCCTCCGGCCTCGTGCGGGCCAGGGTCGTCGGCGACTCGCTCGTCGACCAGCTCGGCCGGGTCGGGGCCTTCGCCGCGGCCGTCCTCCTCGGCGGCGGGGCGATGACCTTCGTCCTCTGGGTGCTCGGCGAGTTCTTCCAGGCCATCGAGCCCTACGTCGACCACCCGGTGTTCGACTGGTTCGCCGCCGGCCGCAACGCGACCTGGGACTCCATCTGGCTCGTGCTCACCAACGTCGGCGGCCTCAAGCAGACCCAGACGATCACCGTGGTCGCCGCCGTGCTCCTCGCGGTGCTGTGGCGCCGTCGCCGCTGGTGGGTGCCGCTCCTCGTCCTCCCCGTCGGCTACCTCCTCGAGAAGAACGTCCAGGAGCTGCTCAAGCTCGTCGTCGACCGGGGGCACCCGCCGACCACGCTGGGCTCGTACCCGTCCGGTGGCTGCGCGCGCGTCATCGTCGTCTACGGACTCGTCGTCGTCCTCGCGCTGCGCTGGACCGAGACGCGCAGCCGCCGCTGGTGGGCCGCGGGCGCCGCGCTCGTCGCGCTCCTCGAGACCGTCCAGGCCTACGCGCGGATGTACAACCAGGAGCACTGGCTCACCGACGTCATCGGCGGCTTCGTCTTCGGGCTGCTGCTCCTCGCGACGATGACGGGAGCCATGCTCCTCCTCGACCACGGCGGGACCTCCTCCTCGGGGGCCGACGAGCGCTCGGCCCGGGAGCCGGCTGCCGCCTGACGAGGTGCCGTGCGCGTCACCACGTGTCGGTGGCCGCCAGTAACCTGAGAGGGACATGCCCTCGCTCTCTCCGCTGCGCGCCCGCGTCGCCGCCCTCCCCGGTCTCACCCGTCTCTCCGACTCCCTCGCCGTGCCCGCGGCCGAGGTCGAGGCGAGCGCACCGCCCGGGGCCCGGGCCGCCGTCGTCGCCGCGCTCGCCCCTCGCCCCTCCGGCGCGCCGCTGCTCGCCGTCACCGCGACCGGTCGCGAGGCCGAGGACCTCCACGCCGCCCTCGCGGCCGGCCTCGGCGCCGACGCGGTCGCGCACTTCCCGTCCTGGGAGACCCTGCCGCACGAGCGGCTGAGCCCCCGCAGCGACACCGTCGGCCAGCGGCTCTCCGTGCTGCGCCGGCTCACCCATCCCGACGCGGACGACCCCGCGCACGGGTCGCCGGCCGTCGTCGTCGCCCCCGTGCGTGCCGTGCTCCAGCCGATCGCCCGGGGCCTGGGCGACCTGCGCCCGGTCGCGCTCACCGCCGGCCAGGACGCGCCCCTCGAGCAGGCCGTCGAGGACCTCGCTGCGGCCGCCTACTCGCGCGTCGACCTCGTCGAGCGCCGGGGCGAGTTCGCGGTGCGCGGCGGCATCCTCGACGTCTTCCCGCCCACCGAGGAGCACCCGCTGCGCGTCGAGTTCTGGGGCGACACCGTCGAGGAGATCCGCTGGTTCAAGGTCGCCGACCAGCGCTCCCTCGAGGTGGCCGAGCACGGCCTCTGGGCGCCACCCTGCCGCGAGCTGCTGCTCACCCCGTCGGTGCGCGAGCGCGCCGCGGGTCTCGCCGACCAGCTGCCCGGCGTCGCCGACATCCTCGACAAGCTCGCCCACGGCATCGCCGTCGAGGGGATGGAGTCGCTCGCACCGGCGCTCGTCGACGGCATGGAGACCCTCCTCGAGGTGCTCCCCACCGACGCCGTCCTCGTCGCCTGCGATCCCGAGCGCATCCGCACCCGCGCCCACGACCTCGTCTCGACGAGCGAGGAGTTCCTCCAGGCCGGCTGGGCCAACGCCGCCGGTGGCAGCGCCGTGCCCATCGACCTCGAGTCGGTCCTCGGCACCGCGTCGTTCCGCACCATCGCCGAGCTGCGCGAGCAGGCCCGCGCCCTCGGGGTGCGCTGGCTCGACCTCACCCCGTTCGCCGGCGACGGCGAGGACGACACCCTCGACCTCGGGCTCGTCGTCTCGCCGACCTTCCGGGGCAGCACCGAGGACGCGGTCGAGGAGCTGCGCCGGCTCGTCGCCGACGACTGGACGGTCCTCGTCGCCACCGAGGGACCCGGGCTGGCCAAGCGGGTCGCCGAGGTCCTCGCCGAGCACGAGGTGCCGAGCCGGCTCGTGCCGGTCGATGCCGACCCCGAGCCCGGCGTCGTCACCGTCACCACCGGCGCGGCCGGCAACGGCTTCCTCGTGCCGGGGGAGCGGCTCGCCGTCGTCACCGAGTCCGACCTCACCGGCGCGGCGGCGGGGTCGGGAACCTCCACGAAGGACATGCGCCGGATGCCCTCGCGCCGGCGCAACCAGGTCGACCCGCTCCAGCTGCGCCCCGGCGACTTCGTCGTCCACGAACAGCACGGCGTCGGCAAGTTCGTCGAGATGATGCAGCGCACGGTCCAGGGGGCCACCCGCGAGTACCTCGTCCTCGAGTACGCCGCGTCCAAGCGCGGCCAGCCGGGAGACCGGCTCTACGTCCCCACCGACCAGCTCGACCAGGTCACCCGGTACGTCGGCGGCGAGCAGCCCACCCTCAACAAGATGGGCGGCTCCGACTGGCAGCAGACCAAGGGCCGGGCCCGCCGGTACGTCAAGCAGATCGCCGCCGAGCTGATCCGGCTCTACTCCGCACGGATGGCCACCCGCGGCCACGCCTTCGGGCCCGACACCCCGTGGCAGCGCGAGCTCGAGGACGCCTTCGCCCACGTCGAGACCCCCGACCAGCTGAGCACCATCGACGAGGTCAAGGCCGACATGGAGCGAGAGGTCCCGATGGACCGGCTCGTCTGCGGCGACGTCGGCTACGGCAAGACCGAGATCGCGGTGCGCGCGGCGTTCAAGGCGGTCCAGGACGGCAAGCAGGTCGCGGTGCTCTGCCCCACGACGCTGCTCGTCCAGCAGCACCTCAACACCTTCTCCGAGCGGTAC
Source organism: Phycicoccus sonneratiae (assembly GCF_016887965.1). Taxonomy (GTDB): domain Bacteria; phylum Actinomycetota; class Actinomycetes; order Actinomycetales; family Dermatophilaceae; genus Phycicoccus; species Phycicoccus sonneratiae. Next base: position 18,622 of record NZ_JAFDVD010000021.1, on the reverse strand, counting down.
GCCGGCTTCCCGGTCGTCGTCAAGGCGCTCTCCCGCTTCCAGACCGACACCGAGGCCAGGGCCGTCCTCGCCGGGCTCGCCGACGGGTCGGTCGACCTCGTCATCGGCACCCACCGGCTGCTCTCGAAGGAGGTGCGGTTCAAGGACCTCGGGCTCGTCGTCGTCGACGAGGAGCAGCGCTTCGGGGTCGAGCACAAGGAGCAGCTCAAGGCGATGCGCACCTCCGTCGACGTCCTCGCGATGTCGGCCACGCCCATCCCGCGCACCCTCGAGATGGCGGTCACCGGTATCCGCGAGATGTCAACTCTCGCAACGCCTCCGGAGGAGCGGCATCCCGTCCTCACCTACGTCGGCGCCTACGACGAGAAGACCGTCACGGCGGCCATCCGCCGCGAGCTGCTGCGCGAGGGCCAGGTCTTCCTCGTCCACAACAAGGTGTCGACCATCGAGAAGGCGGCGGCCCGCATCCGCGAGCTCGTGCCCGAGGCCCGCGTCGCCACCGCGCACGGCAAGATGGGCGAGCACAAGCTCGAGCAGGTCGTGGTCGACTTCTGGGAGAAGCGTTTCGACGTCCTCGTCTGCACGACCATCGTCGAGACCGGCCTCGACATCTCGAACGCCAACACCCTCCTCGTCGAGCGCGCCGACCGGCTCGGGCTCTCCCAGCTGCACCAGCTGCGCGGCCGCGTCGGGCGGGGTCGCGAGCGGGCGTACTCGTACTTCCTCTACCCCCCCGAGACGCCGCTCACCGAGACCGCCCTCGACCGGCTCCAGACCATCGCGAGCAACACCGACCTCGGGGCCGGCATGCAGGTCGCGATGAAGGACCTCGAGATCCGCGGCGCCGGCAACCTGCTCGGCGGCGAGCAGTCCGGGCACATCGCCGGCGTCGGCTTCGACCTCTACGTCCGGCTCGTCGGCGAGGCCGTCGCGTCGTTTAGGGGAGAGGGCGAGGAGGCGCCGGCCGAGATCAAGATCGAGCTCCCCGTCGACGCCCACCTGCCGCACGACTACGTCCCGCACGAGCGGCTGCGCCTCGAGATGTACAAGAAGCTCGCGGCCGTCGTCGACGAGCAGCAGCTCGCCGAGATCGAGGGCGAGCTGGTCGACCGCTACGGCGCGGTGCCCGAGCCGGTGCGCAACCTCCTCGAGGTGGCCCGGCTGCGCACGGTCGCCCGGGCGGCCGGCATCGCCGACATCTCCGTCCAGGGCCAGCACGTGCGGTTCGGGCCGGTCGAGCTGCGCGAGAGCCAGCAGCTGCGGCTGAACCGGCTGTTCCCGAAGTCCATCCTCAAGGCCGCCACCGGGTCGATGCTCGTCCCGGCGCCGAAGACCGCCCCGGTGGGTGGCCGCCCGCTGCGCGACCGTGACATCCTCGAGTGGGCCGCGGCGGTGGTCCGCTCCGTCGTCATGGACAATGTCGGAGAGGCCGCCCGTGCCGCGACCGCCCCCGCCCGGGGGTGACCCGATGAAAGGACTGCTCGTGACCCTCCCGGTTCGCCGCGCCGCCGCGGCGCTCGCCCTGGGCGCCGCCCTCGTCACCGCGGGCTGCGGCACGACCGAGGCCGGCCGCGCGGCCACCGTCGACGGCCGCGTCATCACCGAGTCGCAGGTGAACACCGCGCGCACCGAGATCAACAAGGCCTTCCCGGACGCCAACCTCACCGCGTCCGACGTGCTCTACCGGCTCATCGAGGCGCCCTACGTCATCGACTACGTCGCCAAGCAGGGTGCCCCGCAGTCCGCCTCGGTGGCGCGGGCCAACTTCCCGGCGACCGCCGACCCGTCCGACGAGGCCATCGAGCTGCTCCGCGGCCAGTACGCGCGCCAGGTCCTCCAGCAGGCCGGGCAGACCCTCCCGGCCGAGGCGATGGCCGGCGTCAAGGTCGTCGTCAACCCGCGCTACGGCACCTTCGACCCGTCGAAGACCGAGCTGACCCCGAGCCGGCCCGACTGGCTCGAGTCCTCCACCACGAAGTGACCGGCGGCCGGCTCGGCCTCGTCGTCACCTCGCCGCGGGTCGCGCCGGGGCTGCTGTCGCACGCGGCGTGGACCGCGGTCACCGGGGCCGACCGGCTGCTCGCCCGCAGCGCCGACGAGCCGCTCGTCGAGGCGCTCACCGAGGCAGGCGTCGAGGTCGAGTGCGTCGGCGACGTCCCGCCCGCCGCGCTGGCCCGCACGCTCGTCGACCTCGCCCGGTCGGTCGGGGTCGTCTGGCTCGGGTCCGCGGACGCCGACCCCGGGCTCTCCGACGCCGTCGCGTCCGAGGTCTCGCGCCTCGAGGAGCCCCCGGACGTCGAGCTCGTCGTCGGGTCGTGGGACGTCCAGGGCGGCCGGCTCCTCGACGTCGTCGCGGCGATGGACCGGCTCCGCTCGCCCGGCGGCTGCCCCTGGGACGCCGAGCAGACCCACGCCTCGCTCGCGCCCTACCTCGTCGAGGAGGCCCACGAGGTGCTCGAGGCCATCGACGGCGGCGACCCGCGGCTGCTCGCCGAGGAGCTCGGCGACGTCCTCCTCCAGGTCGTCTTCCACGCCCGCGTCGCCGAGGAGGCCGACGAGGGCTTCGACGTCGACACCGTCGCGGGGCTGCTCGTCGACAAGCTCGTCCGCCGCCACCCGCACGTCTTCGCCGACGGTGACGCCAGCACCCCGGAGGAGGTGGAGCAGGAGTGGGAGCGGATCAAGGCCGAGGAGAAGGCGGGGTCCTACGCCGACGACCTGCTCCACGGCATCCCGGCCTCGCTGCCGGCCGAGCTCGCGGCGACCAAGGTGCTGGCCCGGGCCCGACGCCGAGGGGTGGACCCCGACCCGGCGGTGCTCCGCGAGCTCGCCGACGCCCGGGAGCAGCTGTCGGCCGCCGACGAGCGCGTGCGTGCGACCCTGCGCGCCCTCGCCGGAGGTGGCTCCGCTACGACCGGATGAGGTCGGCCAGCAGCAGGTGGTGGTCCGACCACGGCGAGTCGCGGACGGCCGTCGTGCCGGGCGCGAAGGTCGCTCCGCTCCCGAAGACGTAGTCGAGCTTGGCCGTGCCCCGCGTGCCGGCACCGCACCGGCACGGCGCCCCCGAACGGGTCGAGGCGGGCTCGACGAGGGTGCCGCGCGAGCCCGCTCCGTACCGGGACGCGTAGAGCGGGTCGAGCATCGTGGCGGGCGGCACCTCGTTGAGGTCGCCCGCGAGGACGAGCGGCCGGCCCGGCGCCGACGCGGCCCGCAGCGCCTCGAGCACCTGCTGGCGGCGCACCGCCGCACCGGCGGCGCCCGGCAGGAGGTGCGCCGTGCACACCTCCGTCGCCCCGCCGAGCACGGTCTGCGCGCAGAGGACGCCGCGCCGCTCGACGGCACCCGAGGCCTGGGCGGCGAAGGTCACCCGGCGCACCGACGACAGCGACGTGCGCGACACGACGGCGTTGCCGCTCGACGCCCCGGCACAGCGGCCTCGCCGGGCCGGGAAGGTCTGCTGGTAGGCGGTGTGGACGGTGACCCCGAGCGCGCCGAGGCGCCGGCGGAGCGCCTCGACGACCGGCTCGCACACCTCGTTGACCGTGAGCAGTCCGATGCGGTCGGACACGACGCGCTGGGCCATCCACTCGACGCGCTGCGTCGTCGTGCCTCCGCATCCCCCGGTGCTGCCGTAGCCGCACATGTTGAACGTCGCGACGCGGTGGGTCGTCGCGGCCGCGGCGGCGGTGCCCTGCGGGAAGGCCGGGCCAGCGAGGCCCGCCACGAGGGCGAGGACGGCGAGGAGGGTGCGCACGGGCGGGGGCATGGGGTCTCCGGGGCTCGACGGGCCTCCAGTCTGGCGACCGTGCCGCTCCGATGGAGCCGCGTGTGCTGCCGCGATTCCGCCGACCGCTTCTTTGGAGATCTGAAGATGCCTTAGGATTGCAAGTATGAGCCTCACGGACCGCGAGCGCGAGATCGTCGCGCTGCTGCGCGTCGACCCGCTCCTCGATGCCGCCGCGCTCGCCGAGCGCCTCGGCTCGACGCGCGCCGCCGTGTCCGTCCACCTGAGCAACCTCACCCGCAAGGGCGTCGTGCTCGGGCGCGGCTACCTGCTGCGTCCGGAGGACGGGGCGGTGCTCGTCGTCGGGGGAGCCGTCCTCGACGCGAAAGTCCGCACCCGCGTGCCGCCCCGGCTCGGCACGAGCAACCCGGGGACCTCGACGGCCACCGTCGGCGGCGTCGGGCGCAACATCGCCGAGAACCTCGCCCGGCTCGGCAGCCCGACGACCCTCGTCGCGGCCGTCGGCGACGACCTGCCGGGACGCACCGTCCTCGCCCGCAGCGAGGCGGCCGGCATCGACTGCCGGCACGTCGTCACCTCGGTGCACCCGACCGGCTCGTACACCGCCGTCCTCGACGACGGGGGCGACCTGCTCGTGGCCGTCGCCGACATGCGGGCCACCGACGAGCTCGCGGTCGGCGACCTCGACGTCGTCCCGACCCTGCTGGCCGGCACGCGCGTCCTCGTCGTCGACTGCAACCTCCACGTCGACGTCGTCCGCTGGCTGCTCACGACGGCCGCGACGGCCGGGGTGCCCGCCGTCCTCGAGCCGGTGAGCGTCGCCAAGGCCACCGAGGCCGCACCGGCCCTCGACGGCACCGTCCCGCTGCACACCGTGACGCCGAACGTCGACGAGCTGGGAGCCCTCGTCGGCGAGGCCGTCGAGGACACCGTCGAGGACGTCGTCCGGGCCGCGGGCCTGCTCCACGCGCGCGGCGTCGAGCGCGTCTGGGTCCGGCGCGGCACGCGTGGCAGCCTGCTGTCCGTGGCGGTCGAGGGTGAGCCGCGCCGGGTGGTCCTCGTCGCGGCCCCGGCCGTCGAGGTCGCCGACGTCACGGGAGCCGGCGACGCGATGACCGCCGGCTACGTGCACGCCGTCCTGCGCGGCGACGACGTCGTCGAGGCCGCCCGCGCGGGGCAGGTGCTCGCCGCGCTCACCTGCGCCTCACCGGACACCGTCCGCCCCGACCTCACCGCGGCCCTCGTCGCGGCCCACCTGACCACCACCGAGCCCCGAACCGAGGAGCTGTCCCGATGACCACCACCCCGCACCCGATGCTGTCGGTCGCCCCCGAGGTGCGCGACGCGCTCGCCGACGGCCGGCCCGTCGTCGCGCTCGAGTCGACGATCATCAGCCACGGGATGCCCTACCCCGCCAACGTCGGCATGGCCCGCGAGGTCGAGCAGATCGTCCGTGACGGCGGCGCGGTCCCGGCGACCGTCGCCATCCTCTCGGGGCGGCCGACCGTGGGGCTCTCCGACGACGAGCTCGAGATGTTCGGTGCCGACCAGGGCATCCGCAAGGTGAGCGTCCGCGACATCGCCCACGTCGTCGCCACCGGCGTGCACGGCGCGACGACCGTCGCGAGCACGATGCGCATCGCGGCGCTCGCCGGCGTCCAGGTCTTCGTCACCGGCGGGCTCGGCGGGGTGCACCAGGGCGGTCACGACACGATGGACGTCTCGGCCGACCTCACCGAGCTGTCGCGCACCCCGGTGGCGGTCGTCAGCGCGGGCGTGAAGTCGATCCTCGACATCGGCCGGACCCTCGAGGCGCTCGAGACCCTCGAGGTCCCGGTCGTCGGCTACGGCACCGACGAGTTCCCCTCGTTCTTCTCGCGCTCCTCCGGTCTGTCGGTGCCGATGCGCGTCGACACGCCCGAGGAGGCCGCGCGCCTCGTCCGCGCCCAGCTCGACCTCGGCCTCGGCAGCGGCATCTCGATCGCCAACCCCGTGCCGGCCGAGCACGAGATGGCGCGCGAGGACATCGACGGCGTCATCGCGGCGGCGCTCGCCGACGCCGACCGGCTCGGGGTCGTCGGCAAGGACATCACGCCCTACCTCCTCGGCCGGATCGTCGAGCTGTCCGACGGGCGCTCGCTCGAGACCAACCTCGCGCTGGTGCGGAACAACGCGCGGGTCGGGTCGGCGATCGCCGTCGCCCTCGCCGCCCTCGCCTGAGCCGCAGCCCGGCGACGAGCCGGGTCGCGCCGGACGAGCCCCCTGCAGGCGGCTCGACCGGCGGAAGGCGGCTCGTCCGGGTCAGGCGGCCGCCGCGGCGAGCGCTGCGCGCACGCGCGCGAGGAGCTGCGCGGGCCGCTCGAGGTCGGCCCAGGTGACGCGGACGACCCGGTAGCCGGCGTCGCGCAGCCGCTCCTCGCGGCGCTTCTCGCGCGCCAGGGCGTGGGGACCGTCCGCGCCGGCGTACTTCGTCAGCCCGTCGAACTCGACGACCACCCGACCGCCGACGAGGAGGTCGACCCGCCCGACGAAACCCAGCGCGTCGTGGACCTCGACCTGGCTGCGGACCGGGACGCCGAGGGACGCGACGACCATCCGGGTGCGCGTCTCTCCGGGGCTCTCGGCGGCCGGGTCGGCCAGCTCCACCGCCCGACGAGCGCGCTCGGCCCCCGTCCGTGCGCCGTGCGCCGCGACCGCTCGACCCAGGTCCGCGCGGTCGCAGCGTCCGGAGTGCAGGGCGGCGTCCATCGCGACGAGGCCGGGCTCCAGCCCTCCGGCCGCGGCCGTGGCGACGCAGGCCTCGGCCACCGGCACCACCCGGAGCCCGCCGACCTCGACCGACGGGACCGTCCTTCGGTGCACGTGGACGCCGTCCCGGCGCTTGCTCGTCCCGACGTCGGCCACGACGTCGACCCGGCCGAGGTCGACCCCGACGAGTGGCAGCCCGTGGACCGCGAGGGCGGCGTGGTGCGACGCGGCCCACCCGGGGTGCCCGAGGAGGACGCCGACGACGGTGAGCCGGAAGCGCTCCCACGGCGGGGCGGGGTCCCAGGCGGACGGAGCGGCGAACACACCGCGGCGTACCCGCCGCAGCAGGCCGTTCCCGACCGCCCGGCGCAGCTCGTGCTCGCCGAGTCCCCGGCTCCGCGCCTCGGCGGTCGTGAGGAGCCCGTGCTCGGAGAGCAGCCGGTCGAGGTCGGTCATCGGCCCACTGTGACGCGAGAGCGGGGCATCGCCGTCGGGTTCTCCACAGGTCGCGGCCCCGACGAGCCGGGTCGCGCCGGACGAGCCCCCTGCAGGCGGCTCGACCGGCGGAAGGCGGCTCGCGAGCCCCGGTCCCGAGTCGGGGCGTCCGGGGAGCGGGTCGGTCGCGGGCGGGCCCGCCCCCCGGGGCTACGCTCGGGGACGAACCCTTTCCCACCCACTCCACAGGAGCCGATGTGGCCAGCATCGAGGCAGTAGGCGCGCGCGAGATCCTCGACTCGCGCGGCAACCCCACGGTCGAGGTCGAGGTCGCCCTCGACGACGGCACGGTCGCCCGCGCGGCGGTCCCCAGCGGCGCGTCCACCGGCGCGTTCGAGGCCGTCGAGCGCCGGGACGGCGACAAGAGCCGCTACCTCGGCAAGGGCGTCGAGAAGGCCGTCGACGCGGTCATCGACGAGCTCGGCCCCAAGCTCCTCGGCTTCGAGGCCAGCGAGCAGCGCCTCGTCGACGCCGAGATGCTCGCCATCGACGGCAGCGCCAACAAGGAGAAGGTCGGCGCCAACGCCATCCTCGGCGTCAGCCTCGCCGTCGCCCGCGCCGCGGCCGACTCGGCCGACCTGCCGCTCTTCCGCTACGTCGGCGGCCCGAACGCCCACGTCCTGCCCGTGCCGATGATGAACATCCTCAACGGCGGCAGCCACGCCGACTCCAACGTCGACATCCAGGAGTTCATGATCGCGCCGATCGGCGCCGAGTCCTTCCGCGAGGCCCTGCGCTGGGGCGCCGAGGTCTACCACGAGCTCAAGGCCGTCCTCAAGGAGAAGGGCCTGGCCACCGGGCTCGGCGACGAGGGCGGCTTCGCGCCGAACCTCGAGTCCAACCGCGCCGCGCTCGACCTCATCGTCGAGGCCATCGGCCGGGCCGGCTACACCGCGGGCGAGCAGATCGCACTGGCCCTCGACGTCGCCGCGTCCGAGTTCCACGAGGACGGTTCCTACGCCTTCGAGGGCGGGGCCAAGACCTCGGCCGAGATGATCGACTACTACGCCGACCTCGTCGCCTCCTACCCCCTCGTCTCCATCGAGGACCCGCTCGACGAGTCCGACTGGGACGGCTGGAAGGCGATGACCGACCGCCTCGGCACCCAGGTGCAGCTCGTCGGCGACGACCTCTTCGTCACCAACCCCGAGCGCCTCGCCCGCGGAATCGAGACCGGTACGGCGAACGCACTCCTGGTGAAGGTCAACCAGATCGGCTCGCTCACCGAGACGCTCGACGCCGTCGACCTCGCGCACCGCAACGGCTACCGCTGCATGATGAGCCACCGCTCCGGCGAGACCGAGGACGTCACGATCGCCGACCTCGCCGTCGCGACGAACTGCGGCCAGATCAAGACCGGCGCGCCGGCCCGCTCCGAGCGCGTCGCCAAGTACAACCAGCTGCTCCGCATCGAGGAGGAGCTCGACGACGCCGCCGAGTACGCCGGCGCCGGCGCGTTCCCCCGCTTCACCGCCGGTCGGGCCTGAGCCGCAGGCACCCGGGGGAGCAGCCGATGGCCTCGAGCCGCAGCACCGGACCCGCGTCGCGACCTCCGCGACGCGGGTCCGCGGCACGTCCGTCGTCGGCCTCGGGGTCGGCGAAGGGCTCGGCCAAGGCGTCGTCGGCGCGGGCGTCGGGTCGGGGGTCGACCCGGCCCGCCACCACCCGCTCGGCCTCCGCGGCCCCGCGCCCCTCGACGACGTCGACGACCACGGCCAAGGTCGTCCGCCGCTCGCCGTCGGGGTGGCGCGGACGGGTCGGGGGCGCGGCCTCGAACCGGATGCTCCGCCGCGGCGTCGTGCTCGCGGCCATCGGGGTGTTCATCGTCGTCCTCCTCGCGTCGTCGGTGGCGGCGTGGGTGCACCAGCGCGGTCAGATCGCGGCGTTGCGTGACAAGGTCGCCGCGCAGGAGGCCGACGTCGCCGAGCTGCGGGCCGAGCGCGAGCGCTGGAACGACCCCGCCTACGTCGAGCAGCAGGCCCGCCAGCGGCTGAAGTTCGTCCGGCCGGGGGAGCGGTCGTACACCGTCCTCGACCCTCAGCCGGAGTCGGCCGACACCCCCGCGGTCGTCGGTCCCGGTGCGGGAGAACCCGTCTCGACCCTTCCCTGGTACTCGACGGTGTGGCAGTCGGTGCGGACCGCCGACGCACCCGGGGCGCAGCGGTGAGCCCTGCCGCCGACCTCCCGCCCGTCGCGCCGGAGGACCTCGACGCCGTCACCCGCCAGCTCGGCCGACCGGTGCGCGGCGTCGCCGAGGTCGCGCACCGCTGCCCGTGCGGCGAACCCGACGTCGTGCGCACCGAGCCGCGCCTCCCCGACGGCACGCCCTTCCCGACCTCGTTCTACGCCACCTGCCCCCGCCTCACCGGTGCGCTCTCGACGCTCGAGAGTCAGGGGGTCATGAAGGAGATGACCGACCGGCTCGAGGCCGACCCCGAGCTGCGCGCCGCCTACGAGCGCGCCCACGACGACTACCTCGCGCGGCGGGCCGAGCTCGGTGACGTCCCCGAGGTCGCCGGGATCTCCGCCGGCGGGATGCCGACGCGGGTCAAGTGCCTGCACGTGCTCGCCGCCCACTCGCTCGGGGCCGGGCCGGGGGTCAACCCGCTCGGCGACGAGGCGCTGGCCCTGCTCGAGCCGTGGTGGGAGCGCGCTCCCTGTTCCGAAACGCTTGCGGGAGAGGGCTCGTGACGCGTCGGGTCGGGGCTGTCGACTGCGGCACGAACTCCATCCGCCTGCTCGTGGCCGACGTCGGGGACGACGGCCTGCTCACCGACGTCGAGCGACGCACCGAGGTCGTCCGGCTCGGCCAGGGCATCGACCGCACGGGCGTCATCGCCCCGGAGGCGATGGAGCGGACGTTGGCCATGAGCCGCGAGTACGCGGCGCGGTGCCGCGAGCTCGGCGCCGGGGCCGTCCGGTTCGTCGCGACCTCGGCCTCCCGTGACGCCCGCAACGCCGACGAGTTCGTCACCGGTGTCGTCGCGGCCTTCGGCGACCTCGACGTGGCGCCCGAGGTGGTCGCCGGTGACGTCGAGGCGCGGCTGTCCTTCACCGGGGCCACGGGCGACCTGCGCCGGCTCGGCGTCCCGGGCCCGTACCTCGTCGTCGACCTCGGCGGCGGGTCCACCGAGCTGGTCCGCGGCACCGACGACGTCGAGGTCGGACGGTCGGTCGACGTGGGCTGCGTCCGGATGACCGAACGGCACCTCGCCGGTGACCCGCCCACCGACGACGAGGTCGTCGCCGCCCGCGCCGACGTGGCCGCTGCGCTGGACGCCGCGGAGGAGCTCGTCGACCTGTCCGGTCTCGGGGCCGTCGTCGGGCTCGCGGGCTCGATCACCACGGTCACCGCGCACGCCCTCGGCCTCGGGCGCTACGACCGCGACGCCATCCACCTGGCCGAGGTGCCGCTCGACGCCCACCGGGCCGCGTGCCGCGAGCTGCTCGCGATGTCGCGGACCGAGCGGGCGGCGCTGCCGTACATGCACCCCGGCCGCGTCGACGTCATCGGGGCCGGCGCCCTGGTGTGGCACGAGGTCCTGGGACGGGTCGCGGTGCGCTCCGACGGAGTCCGCGTCGTCACGAGCGAGCACGACATCCTCGACGGCATCGCCCTCTCGGTGGCGCGCTGACCCACACGACGACACGCCGGTGTCGTCGTCTGCGCGGTACTGCGGACTGCGTAGTACTGTGCGGTCCACAGGAAAGGGAGGTGGCGATGGACGGCACCCAGCTGGTCAAGGGGGTCCTCGACCTCGCGGTGCTCGCGGTCGTCGCGGGCGAGGACGGCTACGGCTACGACATCGTGCGGCGGCTGCGCGACGCCGGGCTCGAGGAGGTCGGCGACGCCTCGGTCTACGGCACGCTGCGCCGGCTCTACGCGGCGGGAGCGCTGACGTCGTACGTCGTGCCCTCGGACGAGGGGCCGCATCGCAAGTACTACGGCATCAACCCGGAGGGACGGCACGTGCTCGAGACCCAGGCGAAGACGTGGGGCGGATTCGTCGCCACGATGGACGGTCTGCTCACCGGGGCGGGGGTGGCGTCGTGAGCGCCGTGACGAGCGAGCAGCGCACCGAGGACGTCCGCGCCTACATCGGGGCGGTGCGCGCCTGGCTCGCCGACCTGCCGGCCGACGACGTCGAGGAGCTGACCTTCGGGATGGAGGCCGACCTCGCCGAGCGGGCGGCCGAGGGGGACATCCGGCTCGGGGACCTGCTCGGGGAGCCCGAGGAGTACGCGGCCGAGCTGCGTTCTGCCGCAGGACTTCCCCTTCGGACGGCACCGGTGGAGGCGCCGCCGTCGCCGGGATGGCTCGCCGAGGTGTCGGCGGCGTTCTGGAGCGCTGGGACCGGCGCGGTGGACCGCTGGCCGTGGCTGCGTGACCTCCAGCCGGTCTGGTGGGTCCTCCGCGGACTCGTGGCCGGGTGGGCGGTCGCGATGGTGCTCGGAACCGGTCACAGCGTGCTGCTGCCCGCGCTCGGCGCTGCTGCCTCGTTCGTGCTCAGGCGGTGGATGGCACACGCGTCGACGCCTCGAGGGCTGCGCGCCGTCGTGGTCGCAGGCAACGTACTCGCGGTCGTCCTGCTCCTGCCGGCGACGCTCTGGTACCTGGAGCGAGGAGCCGGCGACGGCCCGGCCCCGTCCGACGCGTATCCGGCACCCGGGCTGGTGCTCGACGGGGCGGAGGTCGGCAACCTCTACGTCTACGACGCGCAGGGCCACCGGGTCGAGGGCGCGCGGGTGCTCACCCAGGACGGCCGCGGCGTGTACACGAACCCCACGATGCTGGACACGGGTCCCGAGGGTCTGCCCACCAGGCCCGACGGGTCGGTGGACGTCGCGACGGACGTCTTCCCGCTCGCGATCGGGGACCGCGACCCGTGGTCGGGCTCCGGGGCGGGCTGGACGCCACCCCTGACCCTGTCCCCGTTGCCGGGCGCGACGCCGGCTTCGACGGATGCTGCGTCGCCCGCACCGAGCACGACGCCGGCCCCGACGCCGAGCCCCACGGGCTGAGCGGCACCGGCGCGGGGGCGCGCTACCGTGGGCGCGCCCCCGTGGCCCAACCGGCAGAGGCAGGCGCCTTAAAAGCGCCACAGGTGCGGGTTCGACTCCCGTCGGGGGCGCCAGCCCCCGCCGGGAGTCAGGGAGACGCTCGAACGGAGTGAGAGCGGTGGTGTCCCGTCGGGGGCGCGCCAGCGCACCCGAGGGGAGTCGGGAGGAGGCCGAACGGAGTGAGGCCGACGGTTCCCGTCGGGGGCGCCAGCCCCCGCCGGTGAAGACCCCAGCTACGCCGCAGTACTCGTCGTGATCGCGACAGGTACTGCGCCGTAGCCCGCATGCCGGGGCGCGGCGACGGTCGACCCCAGGGCCTCTCAGCGGGAACTCAGGAAGATGCCCGAACGTCTACGCTGATACGAACGACGGTGACCACCACCGCCACGAACAGCACGGAGGATCGATGGCCAACAACCCGGCCTTCAACCGACTCGAGAAGGACGCCCGCGGTGGCTACGCCGGCTTCGGCGGCGGCCCCGCCCCCACGGCCCCGCCGGCCGAGATGAGCGCCGAGCAGCTCCAGGAGATGTACTCCGCGCCGTCCGCGCTGCGCCCGGGCACCGACCGCGCCGTGACGATGGACGACGTCGTCATGAAGACCCTCGCCCTCTTCGCGCTCGTCCTCGGCTTCGGCGCCGTGGGCTGGGGGATCGCCGCCACCAACCAGTCCCTCGGCCTCATGGTCTGGGTCGGCGGCATGATCGCCACCCTCGTCCTCGGCCTGGTCATCGCCTTCAAGAAGACGCTCAGCGTGCCGCTCATCGTCGGCTACGCGGTCGTCGAGGGCCTGTTCGTCGGCGCCGTCTCCCAGTTCTTCAACAGCGTGCCGGGCTGGGAGGGCGTGGTCCCCACCGCGGTCCTCGCGACGGTCTCGACGTTCGTCGGGATGTTCCTCGCCTACCGCTTCGGCCTCATCAAGGTCACGGCCAAGTTCCGCCGGATCATGACGATGGCGATCTTCGGCTACGCGATCTTCGCGGTCGTCAACTTCGGGGTCGCCGTGTTCACGGACTCCCCGTTCGGCATCGGCGGCACGACCAACCTCGGGATCGGCATCTCGCTCTTCGCGGTCGGCCTCGCCGCCTTCAGCCTCGCGCTGGACTTCGACTCCATCGAGTACGCCATCCGCACCGGTGCGCCGCAGAAGTACTCGTGGCTGCTGGCGCACGGCGTCATCGTCACGGTCGTCTGGCTGTACATCGAGTTCCTGCGCCTCTTCGCCCGGATGCGCGAGTGACCGACGCTCGACCGGCCGGCGCCGGGGTGGGACCTCCCGCCCCGGCGCCGTCGTCTGTCGACCCGGTCCCCGAGGCGGCGCGGGTCGAGCTCGACCGCATCCGCCGCCGGTGGTCCGAGCTCTCCGTCGACCGGGCGAACCTCGCGGGGCCGCTCGTGCGCGAGCTCGTCGAGGCCGTCGCCGCCACCACCGCGCCGGGGACGCCGGTACCCGACCTCGGCTCCGCCGTGCTCGTCGACCAGCTGGCCGTCGTCGTCTGGGACGCGTGTGCCGCCGACGCCATCGACGGGGCGGACCTCAGCGAGCGGCTGACCGCCCTGCGCCGCGCCCTGCCTTGATCACTCCTTGCGAGTTCCACCGGTGACACGCCGCGGCTACGGGGTGTCGGGCGGCCGAACTCGCAAGAAGTCGAGTGAAGAGCGGGTCAGGAGAGGCGCTCGACGACGATCGCCATGCCCTGGCCGCCGCCGACGCACATCGTCTCGAGGCCGAAGGTGCCGTCGCGCTCCTCGAGCCCGTTGAGCAGCGTGGTCATGATCCGCGTCCCGGTGGACCCGAACGGGTGCCCCAGCGCGATGGCGCCGCCGTTGACGTTGAGCTTCTCGGGGTCCATCCCGAGGTCGTCGGCGCTCGGCAGCACCTGCGCCGCGAAGGCCTCGTTGATCTCGTAGAGGTCGATGTCGCCGATCGACAGCCCGGCCCGCTTCAGCGCCTGCCGGGAGGCCTCGACCGGACCGAGGCCCATGATCTCCGGCGACAGACCGGACACCCCGGTCGAGACGATGCGCGCGAGCGGCGTCAGGCCGAGCTCGCGGGCCCGGGTGTCGCTCATGACGACGACGCCCGACGCGCCGTCGTTGAGGGGGCAGCAGTTGCCCGCCGTCACGGTGCCGCCCTCGCGGAACACCGGCTGCAGGCCCTGCACCGCCTCGAGGGTCACGCCGGCCCGCGGGCCGTCGTCGCGCGTGACGACGGTGCCGTCGGCGAGCGTGACGGGGAGGATCTCGCGCTCGAAGAACCCGTTCGCGATGGCCTTCTCGGCCCGGTTCTGGCTCGTGACGCCCCACTCGTCCTGGCGCTCGCGGGAGACGCCGCGCAGCGTCGCGACGTTCTCGGCGGTCTGCCCCATCGCGAGGTAGACGTCGGGCAGCGAGCCGCCCTCGCGCGGGTCGGACCAGGTCTCGTTCGAGGCGGCCATCGCGGCCGAGCGCTCCATCGCCCCGGCGAAGACCGGGTTGAGGGCGTCGGGGTCGGACTCGCCGGCGCCCCGGAAGGCCGCGTTCGTCGACACCGACTCGACGCCGCCGACGACGAAGGTGTCGCCCTCGCCGGCCTTGATGGCGTGGAAGGCCATCCGCATCGTCTGCGTCGAGCTGGCGCAGAACCGGTTGACGGTCGCGGCGGGAAGGCCGTCGAGCCCGGCGAGCACGGCGATGACGCGGGCCATGTTGTTGCCGGCCTTGCCGCTGGGGTCCGCGCAGCCCCAGTACAGGTCGTCGACGGTCGTCGGGTCGAGCCCCGGCAGCTGCTCGAGGAGCCCGCGGACGACCTGCACCGACAGGTCGTCGGGCCGCATCTCGCGCAGCGACCCCTTGAAGGCCCGGCCGATGGGGGTGCGGGCGGTGGCGACGATGACGGCCTCGGTCACGGGTCCTCCTGAGGGTGGTCGACGCGCGTGCCGCGAAGCGGCGACGCGCGTGGTAAGCAAGCGCTCACCACGGACCTGCCAGCCTAGGCGCTCCGCGCGGCGGAGGGAACCTCGTGGGGCCTGTGGGATCGGTCTCGCCGCCGGTGGCAGGGACCACGCCGCGCAGGGGTCGTGCGCGCGCGCCGGGAGGGACAGGATGAGCCCATGGACACCACGCGCAGCCGGGCATCGTCAGGGTCGCCGTACGAGGGAACGGTCGGGTTCGCCCGCGCCGTCCGCGTCGGCCAGCACGTCGCCGTCTCCGGCACGGCACCGATCGGACCCGGCGGGCAGGTCCCCAAGGACCCCGGCGAGCAGACCCGACGCTGCTGGGAGATCGCGCTCGGCGCGCTCGCCGAGCTCGGCGGCGGGCCGGAGCACGTCATCCGCACCCGGCACTACATCACCGACGTCGACGTCGTCGACGCGGTGTCGGCGGTGCACGGCGAGATCTTCGGCGACATCCGGCCCGCGAGCACGATGGTCGTCGTCGCGGGCCTGCTCGACGAGCGGTGGAAGGTCGAGGTCGAGGTCGACGCGGTCGTCCCCGAGGCCTGACGCGCGCGGCTGCGCGTCGGCCGGTGCGCGCGTCAGCCCGGCGACCCGCTGGGGGCGGTGTCGTCGGTGCGCGGTGTCGTGACGTCGGTGGACGGACCCTGCGCCGGGGCGACGGGTCCCGGGCGACGTCGCAGCAGCACGGCCCACCGTCCGCGCGGGCCGCGGTCGGACCCGGCGATCTCTGTGGGCGCGACCTCGGTGCCCGCCTCCCGCACGGCCTGGCCGGCGGCGACGGCGACCGGGCCCACGCCCTCGCCGCGCCGGGGCTCCGGCGGGCGGTCGTGGGTGTCGGCGCCCCACACCCGCAGCGCGGCGCAGACGCTCGGGAGCAGCGCGGCCGCGGCCCGCGCGTAGCCCGCGGCCGAGGGGTGGAACTGGTCGCGGCTGAACATCTCGCGCGGTGACGCGGCGAACTCCGGCCCGAGCAGGTCGCCGAGCGACACCGTGCGGCCCCCGGCCTCGACGACGGCGACGGTCTGGGCCGCGGCGAGGTCGCGCGACCAGCGCTTCATGAGGGAGCGCAGCGGCTGGCGGATGGGCTCGATGGTGCCGAGGTCGGGGCAGGTGCCGACGACGACCTCGCTGCCGAGGGCGCGGATGCGGCGGACGGTCTGCTCGAGGTGGCGCACGGACGCCGTGCGCTCGATCCGGTGCGTGACGTCGTTGGCGCCGATCATCACGAGGACGACGTCGGGGCGCATGACGTCCTCGAGGGCGTTGGCCAGCTGGCGCTCGAGGTCGCTGGACTCGGCGCCGACGACGGCCCGGTTGGTGACCCGCACGGCCCGGCCGGTGAGGGCGGCCACCCCGTTCGCGACGATGGCACCGACCGTCTCCTGCGGGTGGTCGGCGCCCATGCCCGCGGCCGACGAGTCCCCGATGACGACGACCTCCCACGGCTCGCCCCGCCCGGCGCCGTAGAGGCCGTTGTCGTCCGGGGAGTCGTCGAAGGGGGTGCCGATGACCCGCCGCGCGAGGGCGGCCTCGGCCTTGATGACCCCGTACCCCAGGGCCCCGAGCGCGGCTCCGGCAGCAGCGAGCCCGCCGCCGCCGTACGCGGCGGTGGCGGCGATCCTGCGGGCACGGCGGGCACGTCCCATCGGCGGTGGGTCCTCCTCCCACGAGTCGGACGTCCACGGTAACGCCGCCCGCCGACGCTGGACCCGGGATCGGCACGCCACCGCCTTACGCTGGCCGGATGGACCTGCACCCGGGACGTTCGGCCGAGGTCATCCGCACGGTGTCCGACGCCGACACGGCCGCGGCGCTCGGCTCCGGCGACCTGCCGGTCCTCGGCACGCCGCGGCTGCTCGCCTGGGCCGAGGCGGCCACCGTCGCAGCGCTCGCCGGCGCCCTGGACGAGGGCGCGACGAGCGTCGGGACGCGGGTCGTCCTCGACCACCTGGCCCCGAGCGCGGTCGGGTCCGAGGTCACGGTGCGCGCCGCTCTCGCGGCGGTCGACGGGCGCCGGCTGGCCCTCGACGTCGAGGCCACGGCCGCCGACGGCACGGTGCTCGGCCGCGGCACGGTCGAGCGGGTCGTCGTCGACGGCGCGCGCTTCACCGCCCGCCACGCGTGACAGGATGGCGCGCGTGAAGTACGCCGAGCACATCGCCGACCTCGTGGGGGACACCCCCCTCGTCAAGCTCAACTCCGTCACCGAGGGCATCGGGGCCACCGTCCTCGCCAAGGTGGAGTACCTCAACCCGGGCGGGTCGGTGAAGGACCGCATCGCGCTGAAGATGGTCGAGGCCGCCGAGGCCTCCGGCGAGCTGCAGCCCGGCGGCGTCATCGTCGAGCCGACCTCCGGCAACACCGGCGTCGGGCTCGCGCTCGTGGCCCAGCGCAAGGGCTACTCGTGCATCTTCGTCTGCCCGGACAAGGTCTCCGAGGACAAGCGCAACGTGCTGCGCGCGTACGGTGCCGAGGTCGTCGTCTGCCCGACCGCCGTCGCCCCGGACCACCCGGACTCCTACTACGAGACCTCCGACCGGCTGGTCCGCGAGACCCCGAAGGCCTGGAAGCCCGACCAGTACTCCAACCCCAACGGCCCTCTCTCGCACTACGAGTCGACGGGCCCGGAGATCTGGCGCGACACCGACGGCCGCATCACCCACTTCGTCACCGGGGCCGGCACGGGCGGCACCATCAGCGGCGCCGGCCGGTACCTGCGCGAGGTCTCGGCCGACCGCGAGGGCGGCCGCGTCCAGGTCGTCGCGGCCGATCCCGAGGGCTCGGTCTACAGCGGCGGCTCCGGCCGGCCCTACCTGGTCGAGGGTGTCGGTGAGGACTTCTGGCCCAGCGCCTACGACCCCGACCAGGTCGACCGCGTCGAGGCCGTCTCCGACGCCGACTCCTTCGAGATGACCCGCCGCCTCGCCCGCGAGGAGGGCCTGCTCGTCGGCGGCTCCTGCGGGATGGCGGTCGTCGCGGCGCTGCGCGTGGCCAAGGACCTGCCGGACGACGCCGTGGTCGTCGTGCTGCTCCCGGACTCCGGCCGCGGCTACCTCTCGAAGATCTTCAACGACGACTGGATGGCCTCGTACGGCTTCATGAAGACCCAGGGCGAGCGCACGGTCGGCGACGTCCTGCACGCCAAGGCCGGCGACATCCCGGCCCTCGTGCACACGCACCCGAACGAGACGCTGCGCGACGCCATCGAGATCCTGCGCGAGTACGGCGTCTCGCAGATGCCGGTCGTCAAGGCCGAGCCCCCGGTCGTGTCCGGCGAGGTCGCGGGGTCGGTGTCCGAGCGCGAGCTGCTCGAGGCCCTGTTCACCGGTGCCGCCCACCTCGCCGACTCGGTCGAGTCGCACATGGGACCCGGGCTGCCCCTCGTCGGCGCCGGCGAGCCGGTGTCCACGGCCCGCCACGAGCTCGAGGGCTCGGACGCGGTGCTCGTCGTCGAGGACGGCAAGCCGGTGGGGGTCCTCACCCGCGCCGACCTGCTCTCCTTCCTCGCCGACTGACTGTGAGGATCGACAGCGCAGCCTGATGGTGCTGGGCTGTGGTCGACCGCCTCGGGTGTGACCCTCCGACTGACTGGCTTCGTGCCTTGGCCGCGACTTGTCCGCTCGGGGTGGTCGGC
>NZ_JAFDVD010000020.1 GCF_016887965.1 Phycicoccus sonneratiae | reverse complement strand
GCCCGCTCCCTTCCACGGACCCGTCCCGAGAGGCAGGATCGACCAGGTGAAGCCCGCTCCCTTCGTGCACCACGCACCCCGCTCGGTCGAGGAGGCCGTCGCGGTCCTCGCCGAGGTCGGGCACGACGGGAAGGTGCTCGCCGGCGGCCAGAGCCTCGTGCCGCTGCTCTCGATGCGCCTGGCCTCCCCCGGGCACCTCGTCGACGTCAACGGCGTCGCCGGCCTCGACGGGCTCGAGGTCACCGAGGACTGGGTCCGGGTCGGTGCGCTCGTCCGCCACGCCGGGCTCGAACGGCACGACGGCGCCGCCGCCGCGCTCCCCCTGCTGCGCAGCGCCGTCCGCAACGTCGCCCACCCGGCCGTCCGCAGCCGCGGCACGACGGTCGGCTCGATCGCCCACGCCGACCCGTCCGGCGAGATGCCCGCCGTCGCCTTCCTCACCGGCGCGGTGGTCGAGGTCGTCGGCCCGGCCGGCCCGCGCGAGGTGGCGGCCGCCGACTTCTTCCTCGGACCGCTCGAGACCACCCTGGCCGCCGACGAGCTCGTCGTCGCGGTGCGCTTCGGCCGGTTCCCCGCCGGCACCCGCACGGCCTTCCTCGAGTCGGCCCGCCGGTCCGGCGACTACGCGCTCGCCGGCGTCGCCGTGGCCGTCACCGCCGACGACGGCGTGGTCACCGACGCCCGGGCCTCGTTCGTCTCGGTGACGCCGGTCCCCGACGTGCTCGACCTCGGCCCCGCGCTCGCCGGCCGGCCCCTCGACGACCTCGCCGACCCCGGCGTCGAGGAGCTCGTGCGCGGCCACGTCGAGCCGGAGGGCGACATCCACGCCGGCGCCGACTACCGGCGGATGCTCGCCGCCGAGCTCACCCGGCGCGCGCTCGTCCAGCTGTCCGGTGCCGAGACCGAGGGGGTCGCGTGAGCGAGCAGTCCGCCGAGCAGCAGCTGCCGATCACGCTGCGGGTCAACGGTGTCCACCGGTCGGCGTCGGCGCCCGCCCGTCGGCTGCTCTCCGACTTCCTGCGCCACGACCTCGGGCTCACCGGCACCCACGTCGGGTGCGAGCACGGGGTCTGCGGTGCCTGCACGGTGCTCGTCGACGGCGAACCCGCCCGGGCCTGCCTGATGTTCGCCGTCACCGCGCAGGCGCACGACATCACCACCATCGAGGGCATCGGCCACGACCCCGCCGCCCTCAGCCCCGTGCAGCAGGCCTTCGCCGAGAGCCACGCGCTCCAGTGCGGCTTCTGCACACCGGGGTTCATCACGACGATCACCGCCTACCTCGACGAGCACCCCGACCCCACCGCCGAGGAGGCGCGCGAGGCGATCTCGGGCAACCTCTGCCGCTGCACGGGCTACCAGAACATCGTCACGGCCGTCCTCCGCGCCGCCGAGATCCGACGCGAACGGGGGCTCGCGTGACCACGCGCCAGGTCGGCGAGCGCGTCCAGCGCCGCGAGGACCCGCGCCTGCTCACCGGCAACGGCCGCTACGTCGACGACCTGGGTCGCGGGGCCCTGCACGCCGCCTTCGTCCGCAGCCCGCACGCCCACGCACGCGTCACCGACGTCGACATCGCCGACGCCTGGGAGCTCGACGGGGTCGAGGCGGTCTACACCTGGGACGACCTCGACGGCCGGGTCGCCGAGCCGCTGCCGGTCCTCATCCCCCACCCGGCGATGACGCACCCGCGCACGGGGTTCTGCCTCGCCCGCGACGAGGTCAACCACGTCGGCGAGGCCGTCGTCATGGTCGTCGCCCGCGACCGCTACGTCGCGGAGGACGCGTGCGGTCGCATCTCGGTGGCGTACGAGCCGCTGCCGGCCGTGGTCGGCCTCGAGAACGCCCGCAGCGCAGCCCGGCTCGTGCACGACGACGTCCCCGGCAACGTCTCGGCGAACCTGCGCCAGGAGGTCGGTGACGTCGACACCGCGATGGCCTCCGCCCCCAACCGCCTGACCCTCGACCTCGAGATCGAGCGCAGCGCCTGCATGCCGATGGAGGGCAAGGGCGTCTATGCCCGGTGGGACGCCGACGACGGGTCGCTGCGCCTGTACTCCTCGACCCAGACGAGCACCGGCGTCCGGGCCGCCGTCGCCGCCAAGCTCGGCATGCCGCTCGCGAAGGTCGAGGTCGTCACACCGGACGTGGGCGGCGGCTTCGGCGTCAAGATCGTCCACCCGTGGCCCGAGGAGGTGCTCGTCCCCTGGGCCGCCCGCCGGCTCGGTCGCGACGTCAAGTGGACCGAGGACCGCCGCGAGCACTTCGTCTCCAGCGCGCACGAGCGCGGGCAGCTGCAGGAGGTCGAGGTCGGCTTCGACGACGACGGCCGTCTCCTCGCGCTCGACGTCCGCTTCTGGCACGACAACGGCGCATACACGCCCTACGGCATCATCGTCCCGATCATCACCGCCACCCAGCTGCTCGGCCCCTACAAGCCCGGCTCCTACCGGGTCGAGTTCTGGTCGATGTACACGAACACCGTTCTCGTGACGCCCTATCGCGGCGCCGGCCGACCCCAGGGCTGCTACGCCATGGAGCGAACCATGGACGCCATCGCCGCGCACCTCGGGCTCGACCGCGCAGAGGTGCGCAGCCGCAACTTCATCCAGCCCGACGAGATGCCCTACGACCACGGCCTGATGTTCCAGGACGGCCGGCCGCTCAAGTACGACTCCGGCGACTTCCCCGCCAGCCTCGCCAAGCTCAAGGCGCTCGTCGGGTGGGACGACTTCGCGGCCTACCGCGAGCAGGCGGCGCGCGAGGGCCGGCGGGTCGGCCTCGGCATCGGCTGCTACGTCGAGGGCACCGGCGTCGGCCCGTACGAGGGCGGGCACGTGCAGGTCGAGACGAGCGGGCGGGTCAACGTCGCCACCGGCCTCACCACCCAGGGCCAGGGCCACCAGACCGTCCTCGCCCAGATCGTCGCCGACGAGCTCGGCGTCAGGCTCGAGGACGTGCACGTGACGACCGGCGACACCCGCCGGATGGCGTACGCCGTCGGCACCTTCGCCTCCCGGGGCGCCGTGATGTCGGGCAACGCCGTCGCGCTCGCGGCGAAGGTGGTGCGCGAGAAGGCGTTGCGCATCGCCGCCGACGCCCTCGAGGTCTCGGCCGACGACCTCGAGATCGCCGACGGCGTCATCTCGGTCAAGGGCGCGCCCGGCACGTCCATCGACCTGCGCACCGTCGCCGTCCTGTCCAACCCGTTGCGCTACGCCTTCGACGCCTCGGCCGCCGCGGCCACGCAGTTCGCCGGCACCTTCGACCCCGACAAGCCGCCGGTCGCCGACGACGACGAGCCGGGCCTCGAGGGCCAGGACTTCTACTCCCCCACCCAGGCGACCTTCGCCAACGGGATGCACGCCGCCGTCGTCGAGACCGACCCGGTCACCGCCGAGATCCGCATCCTGCGCTACTGCGTCGTCCACGACTGCGGGGTCATGGTCAACCCGATGATCGTCGAGGGACAGGTCCACGGCGGCGTCGCGCAGGGCGTCGGCGGGGCCCTCTACGAGCGGATGGTCTACGACGAGGGCGGCCAGCTCCTCAACGCCTCGTTCATGGACTTCCTCGTCCCGTACGCCTCCGAGGTGCCGCACGTCGAGACCGACCACCTCGAGACGCCCTCGCCGCTCAACCCGCTCGGCCTCAAGGGGGCGGGCGAGGCGGGGACCATCCCGGTGTCGGCCGTCATCGCCTCGGCCATCGAGGACGCCGAGGGCTTCCCCATCCGCTCGATGCCGATCAGCCCCGCCGAGCTCTGGGAGCTCCGGCGCACCCGAGCCACCGACCCCGTTCCCGCGCAGGAAGGTCCGTCATGAAGATCACCGGCACCTCGACCCTCGACGCCGCGCCGGACGCGGTCTGGCGCGCGATCCTCGACCCCGCCGTGCTCGCCCGGTGCATCCCCGGCTGCGAGGCGCTGACGACGGTCGGCGAGGACCGGTACGCGATGACCGTCACCGCCGGCGTGGCCGCGATCAAGGGCACCTACACCGGAGAGGTCGCGCTCACCGACATGCAGAAGCCGTCTGCCCTGCGGCTGAAGGCCAACGGTGCCGGCGGGCCGGGCACCATCGACGCCGACGTCCGGGTGCACCTCACCCCGTCCGGCGCGGGCGGCACCGACCTCGAGTACGAGGCCGACGCCACGGTGGGCGGCACGATCGGAGGGGTCGGCCAGCGGATGCTCGCCGGCGTCACCCGGAAGATGGCCGGACAGTTCTTCAGCGCCCTCGACGCCGACATCGCCGGTGCCGGGGTCGGCGTCGGGACCGCAGCACCCGCGGTCGCCGCCGACCCCACCACCGCCGTGGCGGCCGGGTCCCCCACGGCCGTCGGCACGACCTTCGCCGGCCGGGCCGCGACACCACCGGGTGGCGCCACCGGCGGGCGTGACCTCGTGCTCGCCGCCGTCGCGGGCGGGCTCCTCGCGCTCGCCGGCGTGGCGCTCGGCTGGCGGCTGGGGCGGCGGTCCTGATGCGCGCCTTCACCGTCGCCGCCGTCCAGGTCGCACCCCACCCGGGCCCGCTGACCGCCGACTCGGTCACCGCCAACATCGACCGCTGCATCGAGTACACCCGGCGCTGCGTCGAGGCCACCGGCGCCGAGCTCGTCGTCCTCCCCGAGTCGTGCACCACCGGCTTCACCCCCGGCTGCCCCACCGAGGAGCTCTGGGAGCTGGTCTCCGAGGTGCCCGGGCCGGTCACCCGCCGGCTCGCCGACCTCGCCGCCGAGCTCGGCGTCCACCTCGTGTTCGGCACCTACGAGCGCGGCCCGAGCCCCGACGTCGTCTTCAACGCCGCCGTGCTCGTCGACCCGCGCGGCGAGGTCGTCGGCGTCTACCGCAAGACCCACCCGTTCTGCACCGAGGCCGTCGCCGGCGGCGGCTGGGTGACGCCGGGCGACACCGTCACGGTCGTCGACACCGAGCTCGGCCGGATCGGGATGATCGTCTGCTTCGACGGCGACTACCCCGAGCTGACCCGCATCCAGGCCGTCCAGGGCGCCGAGGTCATCGCCCGGCCATCGGCGCTGCTGCGCTCCGCGGACCTCTGGGAGCTCACCTCGCGGGCCCGCGCCTACGACAACCACGTCTACGTGGTCGGCGCCAACGCCACGGGCACCGACGCCGCGGGCGTGCACTACTTCGGCAACAGCCACGTCGTGACGCCGCTCGGACACATCGTCGCCAAGGCCGCGTCGCACGAGGGCTGGGTGTCGGCCCGGCTCGACCCGGCGGAGGCGTTGGCGTCGCTGACCCCCGGCTCGAACATCGGCCAGGGTTTCGACCACCTGCGCGACCGCAACCTCGACCTCATCCGCAACCACCGCGACGACCTCGAGGCCCCAGCCAAGACGTCATTCCCGCACGCCTGATACGCCTCTGAGGTTTAATCTGGTCCACTGATCCGATCCTGCAACCAAATGGGTTGCGGTCATCGGGGTGACCGCCTCACTTGGCATTGGAGGGATCATGACGCGAGCCGCGATCCTCGATGATCGCGCCTTCCTGAGCCGGATGGGATGGTGGCCACCGGCCCCCCGTGCTATCGACCCAGTAGGTTGGATAGCAAACTTCGACGGCGCCGATCGCAACCTAGCCTCTCACCTATTGGATTCGTTTCAGTTCTTTAATAAGGAAACAACCGACGAACTAGTTCTTGCGGCCATCGATGAAGCCGCAAGTCTCGTCCATGCCAGTTCCGAGCTGGCTTGCGACGACTTCCCTGAGAATGCGCTGATCAGTTTTCCGACTGGGGAGACGCCCAATGTAACTGACTCCGGATTCGCCATGGTGCGCAAACTGCGACAGTTGCTTCCCATCCGTGAGGCGAACTGCCTGAGCCCTGACTCCGCAGTGCGTCAACTCGCCGTAAGCGACAAAGTTCTCATCCTTGTAGATGATTTTGTGGGTTCGGGACAACAATTCCGAGAAACCTGGACTCGACGATATCAACTCGGATCCAGCCTCGAAATGAGCTTGATGGACGCCGCTTCCGGCTCACAGATCTTCTACTGTGTCGCCATAATAACGGATTATGGGCGCCAAAGAATCGCGGCGCTAGATCCTCGAATCAAGGTTTGTGCGGGTTACAGTCTGAGTTCAAGGTATTCCATCACAGATCCAGCCACGCACTTGGTTCCTTCTGGAAGGCAGGCAGAGACCATGGCCCTCATAGCCAAGTACAGCACCCGTTGTGGAATTCCTCAGGACCAAAGTCTTGGCTTCCACCGATTAGGTCTCGCAATTGCGTTCGAACACGGTACCCCAGACGCGACGCTTCCTCTCTTCTTTCACGAGGGTCCAGGATGGTCCTCCTTAGTTAAGCGCAGGTGACGATTCCGCATGACCAGTTCTGCGCCGGACAAGAGTAGCGGGACCGCCCACGACGTGGTTACACGCCTTTTCGGCGAACTCCGAGCAGAGTACGTTTCCGATGACGATACGTTCTCCCTACTGCGCAGACCAAGCTATTGGGCCGAGATCGTCGGCGTTCGCCCAGCCTTCCTGTTTGGGGGCCGGGGTACCGGAAAAACCACCGTCTTGCGCGGGCTTTCCTACTCTGGACAAGTGGCCCTATCCCAGGCGCCCCTTTCCGACTGGAAACATATCGGCGTCTACTGGCGAATCGATAGTCTCACGGTTCAGGCGTTTCGGAATGCAGGCCTAGGTGAAGACGTTTGGACTCGCATATTCTCTCATTACTTCAACCTAGTCGCCTGCCTAAAGATATGCGAATTTGTTGAGTGGGCGTTGAATGAGGGTCACATTTCATCCGCAATAACCCCGGACGCAGCGGAGGAGGTCGGACTCTCCCTACATATTGACGGGGCCACCGACATCCAAAGTTTGCGGAAGGGAATCCGGAGATCGATTGTCCGCATGGAGGCCTCGCTAAACAATGCCGCCGACGACCCCTTTGGCAGCCTCTCCCTCCTAGGGGCGCCGCTGTACGGATTAGTAACCGCATTACAGTCAGTACCTGAAATTGCAGGGAAGCCCATTTTCCTACTGCTTGATGAGTATGAAAACCTTCAAGACTACCAACAGCGAATAGTCAATACGCTCGTTCGCCATGCCGGCGACACCCGACTCACGTACAAGGTTGGGGTCAGGGAACTGGGCCTGCGCCAGCATGGCACCCTCGCGGAAGAGGAGTTCATTTCAGAACCAGCCGATTATGCATCGATTGATATTGCCAGACGTCTCGTCGCCGATGACTTTTCAAGATTTGCGCAGGAAGTCTGCGGGGCGAGGCTCTCTGTCCTAGCTCAGGCTCTTTCGATTCCCGCCGTAGGCCTGGAAGAACTGTTTCCCACTCTCTCTGAAGCCGATGAGGCCATTTTGTTGGGGGCTGAGCGGCGTGTCAATCAAGCGCTGTCGCGTATGCCCCAAACCGAACTATCGGCCTCCGCACTACGCGAGTTTCAATCTCTGCCACTTGCAGAACAGTGGCTTGTGGTTTACTGGCAATCGGGCCATCCTGAACTGCGCCTTGGGGATCTCATCGCTGATCGCCTGCAGCGCACCAAGGAGTGGGAGAACCGAAAGAACAACTATCTCTATGCTTCGCTATTCACTCTGTCAACGGGTAGGGGCGCAGCCAAAAAGCGGTACGCCGGCTGGGACCTTCTGTGCAGCGTATCCGAGGGCAATGTCCGATATTTGCTGCAGATTCTTGAGGCAGCTCTGAGATCTTCCATCGGCGAGAAAGGGGAGCTGCCTACTGCATTAAGTGCCCGTCAACAGTCGGACGCCTTGGTCGAGGTTGGCCGTAAGCGCGTCTACGAACTTCAGGGCTTCTCCAACCACGGTCGTGCAATTTCTCGATTGATCTTGGCGTTGGGACGGCTGTTTCAAGTAATGGCCGCGCATCCGGAGGGCCACGCCCCTGAGGTCAACCAATTCCGAGTGACGGGCTTGGAAGAGTTGAATCCAAGCGCTGAGTACGTGAGGGAGATTCTGAGGGCGGGCGTCATGCATGCTGCCCTGGTGCGCTTTCCCGGCGACAAGCGCCGTGGAGTTTCAGGTGAAGTTCGCGAGTATGACTACAGGCCCCATCCGATATTCTCAGCATTCTTTCAATACAGCCACAGGAGCAAGCGACGCCTCACGCTTACGCCAAGCCAAATTCGATCGCTCATCGAAACCCCGCGCAAGGGGATTGACGATGTTTTGGCATCACAGAATCGATCCCCCATATCTGCATTGGATTCGTTACCGGATCAGCTCCTACTACTCGAGGATTTCTACCTAGATGGCGATTAGTCGACACAGGCCATCGTCGGCTCTGCACACTGCTGACTTTCATCCGGGCATATCGAACTTGATCGTCGCCGTGACGAGCGAGCCTAGGACGGCCCTCGGGTCCCAGGAGCGGCTTCGTCTAGAAGCCGAGGGCGCAAGGATCGTGGATATCCACACGTCGCGGGGGGGAGGTTTCGTTGAAAGTGTAGTCGTCGATGGTATGGACAATATTCCTGCCTATCTCAATCTGCGGTCAGAGATGGGCCTGAGGGCGCTGGCATCCGAGTTGCGTGAACGCCATACTTATGTGGACGTAACGGGCCTGAGTTATTCCGTACTTGCGCCATTAATCCGGGCGATGGTGAACGCCAGCGCTCCGTTCTCTGTCCTATACCGCCAGCCTTTGAGGTACGTCGCTGCCGAATCTCCCTCTCCCGGAAGACTCTTTTCAATGCATCCTTCGAGTGCAGGGATGGCCCCACTCCCAGGTTTTGCCTCTTTACGGCCAGATTTAAGCAGTGTGTCCGCACACACTGTAGTCATCTTAGGCTTCGAAGGCAGCCGCATCGATTACCTGATTAATGAAATCGAACCAGACATGGAGCGGCTTCACATTGTCCTAGGTTCGCCTGGCTTTCGTCCCGAATACCCCACCTTTAGCCTTCTCGCTAATAGACAGGCCATTGAGCGCTTCTCCCTTCACGCCAGAATCTGGTTTGCGAATTCTGCTTGTCCATTCTCGCTCTATGAGACACTGGGGCGGATCAAGAGGAAGACGCGTGCGCAGAGACTGCGGGTAGCGCCATTCGGCACCAAGCCACATGCCGTTGGATCCGTTCTCTATCAACTGAAGAACTCGGATAGTACTGAATTGGTCTTTGATCATCCTGTCGCATCGGAAGTTCCTGGCACCGAGGGACGTGGCCGCCTACATCGGTTCGACGTCTCGGACTACCTCGACGCTTTATGAGCACGCACCGTGGCTCGAGTCACCGGGATGACCGCCACTACACGCCTCGTGAGTTGGCCCGGGTGATGACGAAGTATGCGAGGACGTCCCCCCGAGTGGTTGCCGATCTGGCGTGCGGTGATGGCTCCCTCCTTGCCGCGGCAGAAGAGCGCTGGTCTGATCGTCTCGGTTCAGTCCGGGGTAGTGACGTGTCGCGCTCGGTTATTGCTGGACTTCAGTCGATGTATCCGAGATGGAGTCTCGGGACAGCTGACGCTTTCCGCCAGCGGTCTAGATCTGCAAGCCCAATCTGGCGGGGCTTGCCGGAAGTCGACCTACTTCTGCTGAACCCCCCGTTTTCTCACCGCGGCGGTCAGGGGGTCCGAGTAGCGGTCGGTTTGGGCCGGCATCACGCGCTCTCTCCGGGGGTCGCTCTGATTCAGTTGGCTGTGTCTCAGCTCTCTCAGGGTGCAGAGGTTGTGGCTATCCTGCCTAGCAACTCGGTGCGGAACCTACAAGACGAACCTGCCATCGATTTATGGCGACGTTTCCACAGGTTCTCGATCGGGGATGAACTTCCGAGCAGCACGTTCGACAATGTTCGCGCATCGAGCATTCTGGTGCGACTCGAGAAGGGCGCAGGCCCGTCCACCGATCCAGCCTCCCCTCCTTTGTTGCGACGTCTACCCGAGCGGCCAGAAGGATGCCGTTGCATCACCGTCAGACGCGGCCGTGTCAAGATGCACCGAGTCCGTGGCATCCCTCGTTCAGCCTCTTCAGTAGAACTGTTCCATACGACTCAGCTATCCAATCGCACCCCCGTGGAGAACAACGTTCCGGCGGCTTTTGCACACTCGGCACCCTTTGTGACGCTACCCCGCGTGGGATTGCCGAACGAGTCTCAGGTTCAAGCGTTTCATCGCTCGGTAGCTTTGAGCGATTGCGTTTTTGCCCTGACGCCATGCCTCGATCACAATGTTGATTCGCTTGTCAACGACCTGCGGTCGAACCTATCTGTCCTTCGGGCCGCCTACCACGGATCGTGCGCTGCCTACCTGACTATTGGCGACGTGTGTGAAGTGCTACGCGCAATGGGCTGGCACCCGGTTACTGCAACTTGCGAGTGCGGGTGTCGTTGACAGGAATGTGTTCGCCACCTGCATACTCGAATTTGTTGCTGATCCGAGCCGTCTTGGGAATCTAGCGGTGACCGTGTGCGAAGGCGAACGACATCACCTCGCGGGCCCGCGCCTACGACAACCACGTCTACGTGGTCGGCGCCAACGCCACGGGCACCGACGCCGCGGGCGTGCACTACTTCGGCAACAGCCACGTCGTGACGCCGCTCGGGCACATCGTCGCCAAGGCCGCGTCGCACGAGGGCTGGGTGTCGGCCCGGCTCGACCCGGCGGAGGCACTGGCGTCGCTGACCCCCGGCTCGAACATCGGCCAGGGGTTCGACCACCTGCGCGACCGCAACCTCGACCTCATCCGCAACCACCGCGACGACCTCGAGGCCCCGGCCAAGACCTCGTTCCCGCACGCCTGACCGGGTCGGAGCCACCCCACCGGCGTGTCGCGGGCGCGGAGGGCGCACACTGCACTGTGACGTCACGACGCCCAGCGGGCCCCACCACCTACTCCGCACGGAGCCCGTTCCGGGCCGCGGAGGTGGTGCCGGACGAGGTCTTCGAGGTCGGCGACCGCGTCACGCACGACCGGTTCGGCCTCGGACGGGTCATCGTCCTCGAGCCGGCGGCCGTCCTCGTCGACTTCGGCGCCCAGCGGGCGCGCGTCACCAGCCCGTACACCCGGCTGACCAAGCTCTGACGCCTCGCGGAGGCCGTCAGGACGAGGCGGGGTCCCGGCCGGCCCGGTAGTCACCGAACGAGATCCGGCCCTGAGCCCGGTCCAGCACGTGGGCGACCTCGTGCTCGGGCCAGAGCCCACCGTCGCGCGTCGTGCCGAGCACGGCGTCGACGTAGCGCGCCATCCGGGGCTCGAGGCCGTCGAAAAGCTCCGGGTAGGCCCGGGCGTAGCGTGATTCCATCGTGTGAGAAGCCCCCGACCACCGATCCGCGTGCAGTTGTCGTCGGACACCGAACCACACCGTCGCCGAGGGGGGCCGCCGACGACGGAGTCCGTGGCCGTTCGGCCGATGCGGGGGCCGCCCCCGGGACCCGCCCACGCCGGACTTCCCCGGAGGTCCTCCCCCGCCGCCCCGCTCCCGGTAGCCTCGCCGCGGAGGCGTCCGTCGAGGGGCGGCGCCCGACACCCGGGAGGAACGCGCGATGCAGGTCACGATGCTCGTCATCGGAGGCGTCGGCATCCTCCTGCTGCTGGTCTCGCTCGTGCTCGGCGACCTCGTCGACGGGGTCCTCGACAGCGTCGGACCCGACGCCCTCTCCGGGCTGGCCGTCGCCGGCTTCCTCGCGGCCTTCGGGTTCGTCGGGGCCCTCGTGCTCGACGCCGGCGCGTCGAGCACGGTCGCCATCCTCGCCGGACTCGTCGCGGGGGTCGCCGCGGGCGCCGGGGCCGGGTACGCGAGCACGCGCCTCATGCGCGGCGGCGACGAGGCCACCGTCCGGCCGGCCCGCCTCGTCGGCCTCACCGGCACCGTCGTCGAGCCGGTGCCCGTCGACGGCTACGGGATGGTCAGCGTCGTCGCCGCCGGCCACATCACCCGCCTCAACGCCCGCTCCGACGAACCGCTCGGCAGCGGTACCGCCGTCGTCGTCACCGCCGTCCTCAGCCCCACCTCGGTCAAGGTCGCCCGCCGGCAGGACTGACCGGAACCCCCACCGCCCCACCGCAGCACGGAACCGGGGGACCGTGCCGCGCGTCCATCACGTCACCCCACTCACCCTGGGTGCCACCGCGCACCCGGAAAGGTCAGGAACCATGTTCGGGTTCGACGTCTCGGTCGGCCTCGTCGCCGTCCTCGGGCTCGTCCTCCTCGTCGTCCTCACGGGCCTCGTCATCGCCTCCCGCTACCGCGTCGCCGGGCCCAACGAGGCCTTCATCGTCACCGGGCGCAAGGGCAAGGAGGTGAAGAACCCGGAGACGGGCGAGATGTCCACCGACCTGTCCGGCCAGAAGGTCGTCATGGGTGGCGGCATCTTCGTCGTCCCCTTCGTCCAGCGGCTGCACATCCTCGACCTGTCGAGCCGCCGCATCATGGTCCAGATCCGGGGGGCCGTCTCCGGGCAGGGCGTCAAGCTCAACCTCGACGGCGTCGCCATCGTCAAGGTCGGCGGCAACGAGGACTCCATCCGGGCCGCCGCCCAGCGCTTCCTCACCCAGCAGGGCGAGGTCGAGACCTTCACCCAGGAGACGCTCGCCGGCTCGCTGCGCTCGATCGTCGGCTCGCTGACCGTCGAGCAGATCATCCGCGACCGGGCGGCCTTCGCCCAGCGGGTCGCCGACGAGGCCGAGTCCTCGCTCACCGGCCAGGGCCTGGTCCTCGACACCTTCCAGATCCAGGACATCACCGACGACGGCACCTACCTGTCCGACCTCGGTCGCCCGGAGTCGGCGAAGGTCGGCCAGCTGGCCGCCATCGCCGAGGCCAACGCGCGGCAGGCCGCCGAGCAGGCGCGCATCGTCGCCGAGCAGGAGATCGCCGTCAGCCAGAGGCAGCTCGCGCTGAAGACGGCCGAGATCAAGGCCGAGACCGACGCCGCGCAGGCCCAGGCCGCCGCGGCCGGCCCGCTCGCCCAGGCCGACCGTGACCAGGCGATCCTCACCGAGCAGGAGAAGGTCGCCGTCCGGCAGGCCGCGCTCAAGGAGCGCCAGCTCGACACCGAGGTCCGCAAGCCCGCCGACGCCGAGCGCTACCGCGTCGAGCAGGCGGCCGAGGCGTCCCGCAACGCCTCGATCGCCGAGGCGGAGGCCCGCAAGGCGGCGAGCATCGCTGCGGCGCAGGCGGATGCCGAGAAGGCGCGGCTCACCGGTGAGGCCGAGAAGGCCCGCCGCACGGCGCTCGCCGAGGCCGAGGCCGTCGAGGGTTCGCGCCGTGGTGAGGCCGACAAGGCGCTGCGTGTCGCGCAGGCCGAGGCGACCCGCGCCGAGGGTGAGGCGCAGGCCAGCGCCATCCTCGCGACCGGTCAGGCCGAGGCCGAGGCGATGAACAAGCGCGCCGACGCCTTCGCCCGGTACAACGAGGCCGCCGTGCTCCAGATGCTCGTCGAGGTGCTGCCGCAGGTGGCCCGCGAGATCGCCGCCCCGATGGCGGCCATCGACCAGCTGACGGTGCTCTCGACCGACGGCGCCGCGGCGCTGCCGAAGCAGGTGACCGACAACCTCACCCAGACGATGGCGATGCTCAAGAGCACGACGGGCGTCGACCTCCAGTCGCTGCTCCAGAAGTACACGGCCGGCACGCCCGGTGCGTCGGTGTCGGCCGTGTCGGCCGAGGTCGTCCCGGCCGGGGACGCCCCGACGGCCTGACCCTCCCGCTCGACGCGCTCCGCCCCGGCACCCGTGCCGGGGCGGAGCCGTGTCGTGGCCTACCCTGCAGCGGTGGCCAGGGGACTGCTGAGGTGGGGTGGCGCGCTCCTCGTGGTCGCGCTGCTCGTGGCGGGGGCCGGGTGGCTGGGGTACCGGCAGGTCCTTCCGTCGTACCGGCCGACGCTCGCGGCCGGCGAGTCGTACGGCATCGACGTCTCGACCCACCAGGGGTCGGTCGACTGGGCGGCGGTCGCGGGCGACGGCATCGACGCCGCGTACGTCAAGGCCTCCGAGGGTGCCACCTTCGAGGACGACCGGTTCGTCGAGAACTGGCGCGGGGCCCGGGAGGCCGGACTCGAGGTCGGCGCGTACCACTTCTTCACGCTCTGCAAGGACGGCGACGAGCAGGCGGCCAACCTCCTCGGGCGGCTGCGCGAGGTCGGGGCCGACGCGTCGTCGCTGCCCCCCGTCGTCGACCTCGAGCTGAGCGGCAACTGCTCCGCGCGTCCGTCGCGGGCGGTGGTGCAGCAGCGGCTCTCCGACCTCGTCGCGGCGGTCGAGGAGGCCACCGGCCAGCGGGTCGTGCTCTACCTCCTCGACGACTTCGCCGAGCACTACCCGCTGCCGGACGCGCTCGCCGACCGCGACCGCTGGGTGCGCCGGCTGCTGCTGCGGCCCGCCGACGACGGGTGGGCCTGGTGGCAGGTGAGCAGCCGGGCGTCGGTCGAGGGGGTCGAGGGCCCGGTCGACCTCGACGTCGTCGCGACCCGCCCCTGACGACCGCGCCCGGCCGGTTGGGCGAGGATGGCCGTCGACCGGGCGGTCCGTCGGCAGCATCTGCCGAGGCAGCCCGCCGGGCGGCTCGGTTGGATCGGGACATGGCCCAGCAACGACGGATCCGCGTCGGCATCGACACCGGCGGGACGTTCACCGACGTCGTCGCGGTCGACGAGGACTCCGGGGAGGTCGTCACGACGAAGACCCCGAGCACCCCCGCCAACCCCGCGGACGGGTTCATCTCCGGCATCGAGAAGATCCTCGGGCTGATGGGGGCCTCCGGGCACGACCTCACGGCCGTCTCGCACGGCACGACCGTCGCGACGAACAAGCTCCTCGAGGGCAAGGTCGAGCGGCTCGGGTTCGTGACGACCGAGGGCTACGAGTTCATGCTCGAGATCGCCCGCCAGGCGGTGCCGGACGGCTACGGCAACTCGTACTTCTGGGTCAAGCCGGCCCGCATCGTGCCGGCCGACGCGGTGCGGACGGTCCGCGGGCGGCTCGACGTCTCCGGGGCCGAGGTCCGGCCGTTCTCCGAGGAGGACGCCGTCGCGGCCGCCCGCTTCTTCCGGGACCGGGGCATCACGACCATCGGCGTCTGCTTCCTGCACTCCTACGCGAACGACGCGCACGAGCTCGCGATGCGCGAGGTCCTGCGCCGCGAGCACCCCGACGCGGTCGTGTCGATCAGCAGCGAGGTGCTGCGCGAGTACCGCGAGTACGAGCGGGCGATGACGACGCTCGTCGACGCCGCCGTCAAGCCGAACGTCAGCCGCTACGTGCGCAACATCCACGAGCGGCTCGACGGCTTCACCGGTGGGCGGCCGGTGCCGTTCTACGTCATGAAGTCCAACGGCGGGGTGCTCTCGGCCGACGAGGTCGTGCACCAGCCGATCACCACGGTGCTGTCGGGGCCGGCCGCGGGTGCGCTCGGGGCGGCCCTCGTCGCCGAGCGGGCGGGGTTCCCGCGGGTGCTGACCTGCGACGGCGGCGGCACCTCGACGGACGTGTCGGTGGTGCTCGACGGCGAGCCGACGCTGACCACCGAGGGCTCGGTCGGGGCCTACCCGAGCAAGATCCCGATGATCGACGTCGTCACCGTCGGCGCCGGCGGCGGGTCGGTCGCGTGGGTGTCGCCCGAGGGCTCGCTCAAGGTCGGGCCGCAGTCGGCCGGCGCCGACCCCGGGCCGCTCTGCTACGGCCGCGGCGGCACCGAGCCGACCATCACCGACGCGCACGTCGTCCTCGGCCGCATCCCCCCGCACCTGCTCGGCGGGGAGATCCCGCTCGACGTCTCCGCTGCCCGGGCCGGGCTCGAGGCGCTGGCCGAGCGGCTCGGGCTCGATCTCGAGCGGTGTGCCGCAGGGGTGCTCGAGATCTCGGCGTGGAACCAGGCGAACGCGCTGCGCCAGGTGTCGGTCAAGCGCGGCCTCGACGTCCGCGACTTCATGCTGACGACGTTCGGGGGCTCGGGGTCGCTGCTGGCCTGCCGGCTCGTCGACGTCCTCGACCTCGCGGGCGCCGTGGTGCCGAGGGACCCGGGCAACCTCAGCGCCTTCGGGCTGCTCACCGTCGACGTCCGCAACGACTACGTGCAGACGCACGTGGCGCGCCACGACGCGCTCGACCTCGCCGAGGTGGCGTCGGTGCTCGAGGCCCTCACCACGCGGGGCGCGGCGGCGCTGTCGGCCGAGGGGTTCGCCCCGGAGCAGCACGAGTTCGTGCGGACCGTCGACCTGCGGTACTTCGGGCAGGCCTACGAGGTGCGCGTGGCCGCGGGGTCCGGGGCCGTCGACGACGCCTGGGCCGCCGAGGTGGCCGCCCGCTTCCACGACGAGCACCGCCAGCTCTACGGCTACGACTTCCGCGATGACCCCACGCAGCGGGTCGAATGGGTCAACCTGCGCGTCACCGGGGTCGGGCCGATCACCCGCCCCGAGCTCCGCCCCCTCCCCGAGCGACAGAAATCGACGAATGTGTCATCTCCTGCACGGTCAGGCGTCCACGAACCGACGAATGTGTCAGTTCCTGGACACCTCCCGGGGCAGCGCTCGGTGCGGCCGGTCTGCTTCGACCCGGACGACGGGTACGTCGACACCCCGGTCCTCTGGCGCCCCGACCTGCGGGCCGGCGACACCTTCACCGGCCCGGCGGTCGTCGAGGAGTTCGGCTCGACCGTCCCGGTCCACCCCGGCTTCGCGGTGCGCGTCGACGGGTTCGGCAACCTCGTCCTCACCCGGGAGGCCACCCGATGAGCACCGACCCCCGCCTCGCCCCCGACCCGGCCACCGACGTCGACGCCTACCTCGCGAGCGCGCCGGCCAACCCGGCCGGACTGCCGACCGCGTACGAGCACGGCGGCCGGCTCAGCCCTGCGGGGACGGCGGTCGACCCGATCCTCGTCGAGATCGTCCAGGGCACCCTGGCCAGCGTCGAGATGGAGGTCGAGACGGCCATCGCCCGCACGAGCCGCTCGCCGATGATCCGCGATGCCCACGACTTCCGCGCCGGCATCCACGACCGGCAGCTGCGCAAGCTCACCGGGCGCTCGTACTCGGCGCTCGTCCACCCGGTCGTCCGCGACTTCCCCATCGGCGAGATGCACGAGGGTGACGTCTTCTTCCACAACGACGTCTACGAGTCCGAGGGCGGCATCGGGCACCTCCCCGACCTCTGCGTCACCGTGCCGGTCTTCCACGAGGGCGAGGTCGTCGCGTTCGTCCAGGCCTTCGGCCACCACGACGACATCGGCGGCGCAGTGCCCGGGTCGATGCCGAGCAACGCGCGGACGGTGTTCGAGGAGGGCCTGTCCGTCCCGCCGATCAAGCTGTGGGACAGCGGCGTTCCCAACCGAGCAGCCCTGCGCATCATGACGCGCAACAGCCGGATGCCCGACAGCCTCGCCGCCGACCTCGACGCCGAGTGCTCGGCCTGCCTCATGGGCGCGCGCCGCCTCGGCGAGCTCTTCACCCGCTACGGCCGCGACACCGTCGAGGCCGCGTTCGACGCCATCCTCGACGCGACGACCGAGACCTACCGGCGCGAGGTCCTCGACCGCATCCCCGACGGCACCTACGTCTGGGAGGACTACGCCGAGCACGACGGCGTCGACGAGCCGATGCTCCACACGCAGCGGATCACCTTGACCAAGACGAGCACCGGCGGCCCCGGCCCCGGCGACGGCGGCCCGCGCCTCGTCATCGACTTCACCGGGACGAGCGCCCAGGCCAAGGGCCCGATCAACCACTGCGGCGACTACGTCGGCGGCAACTTCCTCAAGAAGTGGCTGGCCCCGATCCTGCGCAACCTCGCCGACTCCCCGGAGCGGATGGCCGAGCTCGACGTCAACGAGGGCGTCGTGCCGCTCATCGAGATGCGGTTCCCGGAGAAGGGGACCCTGCTGACCCCGGTGTACCCCGCGCCGACGAACGCGCGCACCTTCGTCATCCTCCGGCTCCTCGGCGTGCTCGCGGGTGTCGTCGCCAAGGCCGTCGACGGCCGGATGCCCGCCGACCAGGAGACCATCCGCTACACGGGCGTGTACGGCCGGGACGCGCACGGCGACGACTACCTCATGCGCGAGGTGCTCGGCGGTGGCTCCGGAGGGCGCTACTACGCCGACGGCGAGGACACCATCCACGTCGTGCCGGACAGCCGGAACCTGCCGACCGAGTTCACCGAGAGCCGTTTTCCCTTCCGCGTCGAGCGGCTGGGGCTGGCCGTCGACTCCGGCGGCGCCGGGCGGTACCGCGGGGGGCTCGGGTACGAGAAGCACATCCGGATGCTCGAGGACGCCCACTTCATGTCCATCGCCGACCGCTCGATCCTCGCCTGCTGGGGCGTCAAGGG
This sequence comes from Phycicoccus sonneratiae, assembly GCF_016887965.1. Lineage (GTDB taxonomy): Bacteria > Actinomycetota > Actinomycetes > Actinomycetales > Dermatophilaceae > Phycicoccus > Phycicoccus sonneratiae. The sequence continues at coordinate 95,843 of NZ_JAFDVD010000020.1, read as the reverse complement.
CGGGAAGGCCGGCCGGCCGTTCGAGGTCACCGTCGACCTCGGCGGCCCGGACGAGCGGACCGTCGACGCACTGGCCGACGCCGAGCCGGTGCGGGCCGGACAGGTCATCCGCATCCGCACGACCGGTGGCGGCGGCTGGGGCGACCCGCTCGAGCGCCCCTACGACGAGGTCGAGCGCGACCTGCGCTGGGGCAAGGTGTCCTTCGACGGGGCCCGCGCCGACTACGGCGTCGTCGCCACCGGGACGAGAGACGAGCCGGTCGTCGACGTCGCCGCGTCCGATGCCCTGCGCGACGAGCGTCGTGCGGCCCGCGGCCCCGAGCCGTTCTTCGACCGCGGCCCCGGGTACGCCAGACTGTCGGGAGGCGCCCGCGCCGCCGACGTCGACTGGCTCTGAGGAGGAGCACCGTGTCCGGACCGCTCGACGGCATCACCGTCGTCGACCTCTCGCGTGCCCTCGCGGGCCCGCACGCCTCGATGCTCCTCGGGGACATGGGTGCTCGCGTCATCAAGGTCGAGTCGGCCGGGGGTGACGACACGCGCGGATGGGGGCCGCCGTTCGTCGGTCCCGAGGACGACCCCGTGTCGACGTACTACCTCGCGTGCAACCGCAACAAGGAGTCCATCGTCCTGGACCTCAAGTCCGACGACGGCCGCGACGTCCTCACCCGCCTCGCCCGCCGGTGCGACGTCCTCGTCGAGAACTTCCGGCCCGGCGTGATGGACCGGCTCGGCTTCGGCGTCGAGCGGCTCCACGAGCTCAACCCGGCCCTCGTCGTCCTCTCGGTGAGCGGCTTCGGCCACGACGGACCCGAGGGCGGACGCGCCGGCTACGACCAGATCGCCCAGGGCGAGGCCGGGCTGATGTCGGTCACCGGGCCGGACCCCGACCAGCCGCAGCGCATCGGCGTGCCCATCGCCGACCTGCTCGCCGGCCTGCACGGGGCGTACGGGGTCGCGGCCGCGCTGCGCGAGCGCGAGCTGACCGGTCGCGGCCGGGTCGTACGCACCTCGCTGCTGGCCGCGGTCGTCGGGGTCCACGCGTTCCAGGGCACCGCGTACACGGTCGCCGGCCAGGTCGGACGGGCCCAGGGCAACCACCACCCGGCGCTCGCGCCGTACGGGCTCTTCCACGCGAGCGACGGGCCGGTGCAGGTCGCGGTCGGGTCGCAGGGGCTGTGGGTGCGCTTCGCGGAGGCTTTCGGCATCGACCCCGCCGACCCGCTGCTCGCGACGAACGCCTCCCGCGTCGCGCACCGCGAGCACCTCGTCGAGGTCATCGACGCCGCGTTCGCCGCGTGGCGGGCGGAGGACCTGCTCGCCCGGCTCGCCGAGCTGGGCATCCCCGCGGGCAAGGTCCGCACCATCGACGAGGTCTACGACTGGGACCAGACCCGCTCGCAGGGGCTCGTCGTGTCGGTCGACCACCCGGTGCTCGGACCCGTCGAGCTCCCCGGCCCACCGATCCGGTTCGACGACAACGCCTTCGGCGGTGGTCGCGAGGTGCACCTCCCGCCGCCCGCGCTGGACGAGCACGGGGCGTCGGTCCGCGCCTGGCTCGACGACCTCGACGCGCGCGGCTGACAAGCACCGGGGACTCCTTGGGCAGAACCTGACAACGCGGGCGCCGCGTCGGGCTCCCTAGGGTCGAGTCCTGGGCACCCGCCCGGTGACGGCGGAGGCGAGGTGACATGCGGGTCCTGCTGGCCCTCGGCGGCAACGCGATGACCGGCCCCGACGGCAGCGCCACGCCGGGCGCGCAGATCGCCGCCGTCACGGAGGCGATGGAGGCGGCCGCGCGGCTCGTCGCGGCCGGGCACGAGCTCGTCGTCACGCACGGCAACGGCCCCCAGGTCGGCAACCTCCTCGTGAAGAACGAGCTCGCGGCGCACGTGGTGCCGCCGGTCCCGCTCGACTGGTGCGGCGCCCAGACGCAGGGGACGCTCGGGTTCACGATCCTCGACGCGCTCGACGGGGCGCTCGCCGCCGCCGACGTGGCGCGCCCGGTCGCCGCGCTCGTCACCCGCACCCTCGTCGACCGCGACGACCCCGGCTTCACCCGCCCGACCAAGCCGGTGGGCCGCTATCTGCCCGAGGACCAGGCGCGGCGGATGGTCGAGCACGGCCAGGTCTGGGAGGACCGCGGCGAGAAGGGGTGGCGGCGGGTCGTCGCCAGCCCGGAGCCGCTCGAGGTGCTGGACGTCACCGCCGCCCGCACCCTCCTCGACGCCGGGTACGTCGTCGTGACGGCCGGCGGCGGGGGCATCCCCGTCGTCCGGGACACGGACGGCACCCTGCGCGGTGTCGAGGCGGTCATCGACAAGGACCTCACCGCCGCCCTGCTCGCGCAGGCCCTGCACGCCGACGTCCTCGTCATCGCCACCGACGTCGACCATGCCGCGGTCGGCTTCGGCACCGACGCCCAGCGCGACCTCGGCCGCCTCCCGCTCTCGGAGCTGCACGCCCTCGCCGAGGCCGGCGAGTTCGCGTCCGGCTCGATGGGCCCGAAGGTCGAGGCCGTCTTCCGCTTCGTCGCCGCCGGGGGCCCGCGCGGCGTCATCACGTCACTCACCCACATCACCGACGCCGTCGACGGGTCGTTCGGCACCGTCGTCGAGCCCGACCGAGAGGAATGACCGTGCCCGACGCCATCGAGGTCCGCAAGGTCCCGCTGCACTCCGTCTCCGACGCCTCCGAGCTCGGCGCCCTCATCGACGCCGGTGTGCTGGAGGCCGATCGGGTCATCGCCGTCATCGGCAAGACCGAGGGCAACGGCGGGGTCAACGACTACACGCGCATCATCGCCGACCGCGCCTTCCGCGAGCTGCTCGTCGCCAAGGGCGCCGACCCCGAGCGCGTCAAGGACGTGCCGATCGTCTGGTCCGGCGGCACCGACGGCGTCATCAGCCCGCACGCGACGATCTTCGCGACGGTGCCGGCCGAGAGGGCCGAGCAGACCGACGAGCCGCGGCTGACCGTCGGGTTCGCGATGAGCGAGCAGCTGCTGCCCGAGGACATCGGGCGCACGGCCATGATCTCGAAGGTGGCGGCGGCGGTGAAGGTCGCGATGGAGCGGGCCGGCATCACCGACACCGCCGACGTCCACTACGTGCAGACCAAGACGCCGCTGCTGACCATCGACACCATCCGCGACGCCAAGGAGCGCGGCCACGACGTCTTCACCGAGGACACGCTGACCTCGATGGACGTGTCCAACGGCGGGACGGCCCTGGGGATCGCGGTGGCCCTCGGCGAGATCGACATGCCGCGCGACGAGGACGTGCTGCGCGACCGGTCGCTGTACTCGTCCGTGGCGTCGTGCTCCTCGGGCGTCGAGCTCGACCGGGCGCAGGTGGTCGTCGTCGGCAACGCGCGCGGGGTCGGCGGGCGCTACCGCATCGGGCACTCGGTGATGGCCGACGCGCTCGACCAGGACGGGCTGTGGGCGGCCATCCGCGACGCAGGGCTCGACCTGCCGGAGCGGCCGCACCACTCGGACCTGGGCGGCCGGCTGGTCAACCTCTTCCTCAAGTGCGAGGCCAGCCAGGACGGCATGGTCCGGGGGCGGCGCAACGCGATGCTCGACGACTCCGACGTGCACTGGCACCGGCAGATCAAGGCGGCGGTCGGCGGGGTGACGGCGGCGGTGACCGGGGACCCGGCGGTGTTCGTGTCGGTGTCGGCGGCGCACCAGGGCCCGGACGGCGGCGGCCCGGTGGCGGCCATCATCGACCTCGGGGACGAGCCCACCGGCTACCGCGGCTGACCGCGGGGGCGCGGGGGCCGTCATCCACGATGCAAGCCCTCACGCTCGACGCGGGCCCTCACGCACCACGCGAGGAGCACGGTAGGTGCTCCAGCACTCCATGCCGGTCGCAAGCGATCCCTTGCCACCTGCAACGGTTTCCTGCCCGAGCGCAAGGGATCGCTTGCCGGGCGCACGGGATCTCTTGCCACCTGCACGGGATCCCTTGCAGGTGGCAAGGAGTTCTGTCGCACGTACCATCCCCCTCGGCGGGGCCGTGACCTGCGACGACGCCCTCGCATGCCCGGGGGTACCCGCGGGTAGGGGGAGGTCGTGCCGCCTCCCCACGAACCCGCCGCCCGACCACTCGAGGACCTGCTCTCCGACCGCCGCGCCGACCACCTCGACACCGCCCCCGACTCCACCGTCGTCGCCGCGCTCGCCGGGATGGTCGCCCACCCCGACTACCCCTGCCTCGGCGCACGCTCGGTGTTCCGGCGCGAGGCCGTCACCGCCGTCGTCCTCGACGACCTCACCGACACCTCGCCCGGCGGTGCGCTCGACACCCTCGGTGAGCGGCTGCGCGCCTTCGCCCGCACGGCCGACCCGGCGGGCGACCTCGTCTCCTTCGTCGCCTGCTTTCGCGGCCCCGAGCCGTCCGGCGAGCAGGCCTTCGAAGCCGACCTGTGGGCCGCCCTGCGTCACCTCCACGAGCACGACGCGGCCCCCTGGGCAGGCGCCGTCGCCGCCGACCCCGTCGACCCGCACTTCGCGTTCAGCGTCGGAGGCACGCCGTTCTTCGTCGTCGGCCTGCACCCCGACGCCTCGCGCATCGCCCGGCGCGCGCCCGTCCCGACGCTCGTCTTCAACCTCCACGAGCAGTTCGAGCGGCTGCGCGCCGACGGCCGTTACGCCCGGATGCGCGACACCATCCGCCGTCGCGACACCGACCTCCAGGGCAGCCTCAACCCGATGGTCGCCGACCACGGAGATGCCTCCGAGGCCCTCCAGTACTCGGGCCGCGAGGTGCCGCCCGGATGGACCCCGCCCTTCCACCCCCGACCCCTCGACGAGGAGCCCGCATGAACCCCGCCCGCACCCGGCACCCGCGCACCGGAGGCGCGCCGCCGTACGACGGGGGGCCCGAGGGCCCCGCCGACGGCTGGTGGCGCATCCCCCCGCAGACCGGGCTGGCCGTCGAGCTCGCGCCCGGCGACCGGCTGACCCTCCTCGACCCCTGCGGCGAGCAGGTCAGCGACCTCTACCTCGTGAGCGCCGACGACGTCGCCGAGCAGTTCTCCTCCGGCCGCACGACCGACTTCGGCAACAGCGTCTACGTCTCCACCGGCTCCCTCCTCTGGAGCAACCGGAGCACGATCCTCGCCGAGGTCGTCGACGACACCGTCGGCGTCCACGACCTCACGCTGACCCCCTGCAGCCAGGCGACGTTCGACGTCCTCTACCCCGACCTCGGCGGTGCCCCGCACCCCAGCTGCTTCGCCAACCTCGTCGACGCGCTCGAGCCCTACGGCGTCGACCCGGACCGGATCGGCGTGACGCTCAACGTCTTCATGGACGTGTGGACCGACGACCGCGGCGAGCTGCACATCGACCCGCCGCCGACGCGCCCCGGGGACCGCTTCACGCTCGAGGCCCGGGTGCCGCTGGTCGCCGGCGTCACGGCCTGCTCGGCCGAGAAGTCCAACAACGGCACGTGCACGCCGATCGACCTGCGGGTGGAACGCGCCGGCTGACCCGCGCACGCACCACGCCCGCTGACCCGGCCGAACGGCCGGTGCCGGGCCGGAACGCCTGCGGGACAGGCGGGCACCGGTGATGATCTGCCGGTGACCACCGCCACGACCCCCACCCCGACCACGCCTCGCGACGTCCCCGGGTTCGCCGACCACGAGGGCCGGCGGCTGCGGCCGCGCGTGCCCGCGACCCCTCCCCCGCCGACCGTCCGGCCGTCGTCCGCGACCGCCGGGCTCCAGGCCCTGCTCGCGCTCCCGGTGTTCTTCGGGGTCTTCGCCCTGGCCCTCGCCCTGGGGGGCGGCAGCGGGCGGATGGGAGCGACCGGCCTCCTCGGGTTCTTCGCCGTGGCCGGCAGCGCCGTCGCCGCGCTGGCGTGGCTCGTCCGGCGCTGGGGCCGCGCCCTCGTCGCCGAGATCGAGCAGGGCTACACGACGACCCGCGTCGTCACCGCCTCGTGGTGGTGGCGTCGGTCGAGCGGCACCGGGCAGGGCGTCGCGTGGGACTTCACCGGGCTCTGGTACCTGCGCCCCTCGGGTGAGGTCCGGGCCGCGCCCGTCCCGACGCCGCACCCGCCGGGCTGGTACCCGTCACCGCACGCGCCCAACCGGCTCGAGCTGTGGACCGGTTCCCAGTGGACCGCCCGGCTCGGCGACCGGACGGACGGCCTGCTCCCGACCTGACGCACCACGACGCGGGTGGCGGGGTGGGCCGGACGACCTCAGTGCGCGAAGTGCCGCGTGCCCGTGAAGTAGAGCGTCACGCCCGCGGCCTGCGCCGCCTCGACGACCTCGGCGTCGCGCACCGACCCACCCGGCGCCACGACCGCGCGCACCCCGGCGTCGAGCAGCACCTCGAGCCCGTCGGCGAACGGGAAGAACGCGTCCGACGCGGCGACCGCACCGCGCGCCCGCTCCTCGCCCGCGCGGGACACCGCGAGGTGACAGGAGTCGACCCGATTGACCTGGCCCATCCCGATGCCCACCGAGCCGCCGTCGGCCGCGAGCAGGATGGCGTTGGACTTCACGGCCCGCACCGCGCGCCAGGCGAACTGCAGGTCGGCGAGCGTCGCGCCGTCCGCGGCCTCACCGGCCACGAGCCGCCAGTGCGCGGCGTCGTCGCCACCGGTGACCGACCCCTCCTCGGACGTGACGACCGCCTCGACCGTGTCGCGCTGCTGCACGAGCAGACCGCCGGACACCGGGCGCACCTCGGCGCCGCCGCGCACCGGTGCCGGGCACTCGAGCAGCCGGATGTTCTTCTTGGCCGTCAGCACCTCGAGCGCCTCGGGCTCGAACCCGGGGGCCACGACGACCTCGGTGAAGATGTCGGCGACCGTGCGGGCCATCTCGGCGGTCACCGGACGGTTCGTGGCGATGATCCCGCCGAACGCCGACACGGGATCGCACGCGTGCGCCTTCCGGTGCGCGTCGGCGACGTCGGTGCCGACCGCGATGCCGCAGGGGTTGGCGTGCTTGATGACGGCCACGGTCGGCTGGTCGCCCTGGTCGTACGCGGCGCGCACGGCGGCGTCGGCGTCGAGGTAGTTGTTGTACGACATCTCCTTGCCGTGCAGCTGGGTCGCCTGCGCGAGCGCGGGCGTCGGCTGGAAACCGTTGGTGTACAGGGCAGCCCGCTGGTGCGGGTTCTCGCCGTAGCGCAGCGTTGCCGACTTGGTCCACGTCGCGCCCATCCACGCGGGGAAGCCCGAGCCGTCGCTCGTGTCGACGTAGGCGTTGCCCATCCACGACGCGACGTGCACGTCGTAGGTCGCGGTGTGGACGAAGGCCTCGGCCGCCAGGCGCTTGCGCTGCTCGAGGGTGAAGCCGCCGGCGCGCACGGCGTCGAGGACGGCGCCGTAGGTCGCCGGGTCGGTGACGACCGCGACGCTCGGGTGGTTCTTCGCCGCGGCGCGCACCATCGACGGGCCGCCGATGTCGATCTGCTCGACGACCTCGTCGGGGCCCGCACCGGAGGCGACGGTCGCGGCGAACGGGTAGAGGTTGACGACGACCAGCTCGAAGGCCTCGACGCCGAGGTCGGCCAGCTGGGCGAGGTGGTCGGGCTTGCGGGTGTCGGCGAGCAGGCCGGCGTGGACCATCGGGTGGAGGGTCTTCACGCGGCCCTCGAGGCACTCGGGGAAGCCGGTGAGCTCCTCGACACGGGTGACCGGCAGGCCGAGCGACTCGATGAGCGCGGCGCTCCCGCCGGTCGAGACGAGGGCGACGCCGGCGTCGTGGAGGCCGCGGACGAGCTCGTCCAGGCCGGTCTTGTCGTAGACGGAGACGAGCGCGCGGCGGACGGGGCGGACGTCCTGCGACGGTCCGGGGGCGGAGACGGTGGCCATGGAAGGAACTCCTCGGGGTCGGGTCGGTCACTCCTCGGGGCACCCAGGCGGGCGATGCCCCGACACGTGACTTCCCGGTGGTGCACCACCCGCGCCAGTCGTCTGCGACGAGGGTACCGACGCCCGCCGTGCCGGGCCAAACACACCTCCGGACCGTCAGCCGCCGTACGGCGACGGCGGCAGCGGGTCCGGCCACGAGGCGCCGAGCACGCGGTCGACCTCGAGCACGACGACCACCCGCTCCGGGTTCGGCCGGGGCTGCCGGTACCGCACGGCGTAGCGCTCCTCCGCGTCGCGGACGGAGCCGGCGTCCTCGAGCACCCGCGTCGTCCCCTCGAGCGAGAGCCACCGCCGCCGGTCGACCTGCGCCAGGGCGGCCCGCCGGCCGGCCCGGGCCTGCACCACCTTCGCGCTCCCCCGGCTCGCGATGACCCGCGCGACGAGGGCGTCCTCGTCCCACGTGAAGCCGACGGGCACCACGTGCGGGCTCCCGTCGCGACGCAGGGTGGTGAACGTGGCGAGGTGCCGCTCGCGGAGGAACTCCAGTGCCGCGGGGGACAGCTCGGCGGGGGTCAGCGCCACGAGCGGTCCGCCGCGAGCCGTGAGAGCACCTCGACGAGCATCGCCCTCTCCTGCACCTTGATCCGCTCGTGCAGCGACACGACGTCGTCGTCGTCCTCGACCCGCACCGCGCGCTGGTCGATGATCGGGCCGGTGTCGACCCCGGCATCGACCCAGTGGCAGGTGCACCCCGTGACGCGGACCCCGTGCGCCAGCGCGTCACGGACCCCGTGCGCACCGGGGAAGCTCGGGAGCAGCGCCGGGTGGGTGTTGACGACCCGCAGGGTGTCGAGCACCTCCGGCCCGAGCACCTTCATGAACCCGGCGGACACGACGAGGTCCGGCCCGTGCTCGGCGAGGAGGCGGGCCAGCGCGGCGTCCCAGTCCTCGCGGGTGTCGAAGTCCGGGACCCGGCAGACGAAGGTCGGGATGCCCCGCGCCCCCGCGCGCTCCACCCCGCCGGTGCCGTCACGGTCGGCGCCGACGACGACGACCTCGAAGGGAGGTGCGTCGGCGTCGAGGAGGGCCTGGAGGTTGGTGCCCGAGCCGGACACGAGCACGGCGAGCCGCAGCGGCGCGTCGCTCACCGGCGCAGCCGCCACGCGTCGCGCAGGACGTAGCCGACCGCTCCGACGAGCAGCTCGGCGAAGAGCACGAGGGTGAGCTCGGTGGCCGGTGCGCCGATGCTCGAGAGGCGGAACTGGCCGAGCGAGCCGCCACCGACGAGGTCGAGCAGGCCGAGGACGACCGCCGTCGTCGCACACGCGGAGGTGGCCACGACGAGCTTGGTGCGCAGCCGCGAGAGCCGGGCGACGGTGGCGACCGCCCGCCGCCCCACCCACGCGCCGGCCGCGACGAGCAGGAGGACGCAGACGACCCCGACCACCCCGGGGAAGTGCCCGGGCTGCGGCAGCGCGCCGAGGACCGGGACCATCGGCAGCAGACCGCTCTCGGCGCCGTCCCACGAGATGCCGGCGCCGTCGACGACCGAGAAGCCCGGACCGGCGACGAACGAGACGACCCAGGTCGCGAGGTTCGGCAGCCCGGCGAGCTGGGCGCCGAGCAGCACGGCCGAGCCGGTGCCGTCGGGCGCGAGCCCGGCCTGCACCGCGGCGACCTGCGGCCACGACACGACGACGGCCACGACGACGACGAGGGCGCCGAGGCCGACGAGCAGCCCGGCGCCGGCGACCCCGGGGCCGACGCCGCGGGCGACGACGTCCGGCAGCACGGGGACGACCCGGGGGCCGAGCACGTCCGGGTCGTCGCGCCCGACGGCATGCAGGGCGATGCCGAGGCCGAGCAGCGGCACGACGAGCAGCGGGAGGACGACGCTCCACGGGTGGGGAGGCATCGGCCCTCGCGCCGCGAGGACCCAGCCGACCCCGACGACGAGTGCGTACCCCGCCCACCACGCACCGGCGGCCGCCGCGAGCGGCCGCGGCAGCAGCCCGGCCCAGTGACCGCCCTCGGTGCTCACGCGGACCATGGCCTCGCGAGCCCCGTACCGCGCGAGGACGACGAGCACGGCGAGCCCGAGCAGCGGGACGAGCGAGACGGTGGCCGCGCCGGCCACGAGGTGCGCACCGCCGACGAGGAGCCAGAGCGAGGCACCGACGGCGACGGCGTCACCGCCCCCGGCGCTCGAGCGCGGGTCCGAGCCCCACGCGAGGAGCACGGGCCCGAGGACGACGAGGGCCGAGACCAGCCCGGTCGCGACGCCGATGAGCCCGGAGCGGCGCCACCCGGGGCCCCACGGCGAGCCCCCCTCGACCTCGGGGTCCGCGGACCCGGGCAGGGCGGAGCGCAGGCGATCGGTGACGGTCATCGCGACCAGTGTGCGACAGCCGGTCCCCGCGCCGCCGGAGCCGCGCCGTCAGGAGGAGCGCGACTCCATGATCTCGCGCATCAGCTGGGCGGTCTCGGACGGCGTCTTCCCGACCTTGACGCCGGCGGCCTCGAGGGCCTCCTTCTTCGCCTGCGCGGTGCCGGACGATCCGGAGACGATGGCGCCCGCGTGGCCCATCGTCTTGCCCTCGGGGGCGGTGAAGCCCGCGACGTAGCCGACGACCGGCTTCGTGACGTGCTCCTTGATGTAGGCCGCCGCGCGCTCCTCGGCGTCGCCGCCGATCTCGCCGATCATGACGATGGCGTCGGTGTCGGGGTCGTTCTCGAAGGCCTCGAGGCAGTCGATGTGCGTCGTCCCGATGACGGGGTCGCCGCCGATGCCGACCGCGGACGAGAAGCCGAAGTCCCGCAGCTCGTACATCATCTGGTAGGTCAGCGTGCCGGACTTCGAGACCAGGCCGATGCGGCCCGGGCCGGAGATGTCGGCGGGGATGATCCCGGCGTTCGCGGCGCCGGGGCTGATGAGGCCCGGGCAGTTGGGCCCGATGATGCGGGTGCCGCCCTTCTCGGCGGCGTAGTTGTAGAACTCCGCGGTGTCCTTGACGGCGACGCCCTCGGTGATGACGACGAGCAGCGGGATGCCCGCGTCGATCGCCTCGACGGCGGCGGCCTTGGTGAAGGCGGCGGGGACGAACGCGACGCTGACGTCGGCGCCCGTCCGCTCCATCGCCTCGGCGACGGTGCCGAACACGGGGACGGAGACGCCGCCCTCGAACTCGACGTCGGTGCCGGCCTTGCGCGGGTTGACGCCGCCGACGACGGCGGTGCCGGAGCGCAGCATCCGCTGCGTGTGCTTCATGCCCTCGGAGCCGGTCATGCCCTGGACGATGACCTTCGAGTCGGCGGTGAGGAAGATGGCCATGGGTGTCGTGTCTCTCTTCTCTAGCGCTCGGGGTCAGTTCTGGGAGGCCAGCTCGGCAGCCTTGCGCGCGGCGCCGTCCATCGTCTCCTCGATGATGACGCGCGGGTGGTTGCGCTCGGCGAGGATGCGGCGGCCCTCCTCGACGTTGTTGCCGTCGAGCCGGACGACGAGCGCGCGGTCCTCCTCGTCGCCGAGGGCGTCGAGCGCGCCGACGATGCCGTTCGCGACGGCGTCGCACGCGGTGATGCCGCCGAAGACGTTGACGAACACCGACTTCACCTGCGGGTCGGACAGGATGATGTGCAGCCCGTTGGCCATCACCTCGGCGCTGGCGCCGCCACCGATGTCGAGGAAGTTGGCCGGCTTCTGGCCGCCGAACACCTCACCGGCGTAGGCGACGACGTCGAGGGTGCTCATGACGAGCCCGGCGCCGTTGCCGATGATGCCGACCGAACCGTCGAGCTTGACGTAGTTGAGGTCCTTCTCCTTGGCCGCGGCCTCGAGCGGGTCGGTCTCGCCGGAGTCCTCGAGGGCCTCGTGGTCGGGGTGGCGGAAGCCGGCGTTGGCGTCGAGCGACACCTTGCCGTCGAGGGCGACGATCTCACCGTCCTCGGTCTTCACGAGGGGGTTGACCTCGACGAGCGTGGCGTCCTCCTCGCGGTAGACCGTCCAGAGGGTCGTGAGGACCGGCTCGATCTTCGCGGCGGTGTCGGCGTCGAAGCCCGCGGCCTCGACGATCTCGCGGGCCTTGGCGTCGTCGATGCCGACGTTGGGGTCGACGGCGATGCGGGCGAGGGCCTCGGGGCGCTCGACGGCGAGCTGCTCGATCTCCATCCCGCCCTCCTTGCTGCACATCGCGAGGTAGGTGCGGTTCGCGCGGTCGAGGAGGATGGAGAAGTAGTACTCCTCGGCGATCCGGGCGCCCTGGGCGATCATCACGCGGTGGACGGTGTGACCCTTGATGTCCATGCCGAGGATGGCGGAGGCGTGCTCGAAGGCCTCGTCCGCGGTCTTCGCGACCTTGACGCCGCCGGCCTTGCCGCGCCCTCCGGTCTTCACCTGGGCCTTGACGACGGTGACCCCGCCGCTCGCGGTGCCGATGCGCTCGGCGGCCTCCTTCGCCTCCTCGGGCGTCGTCGCGACGGCCCCGGCGAGCACGGGCACACCGTGCTTCTCGAACATGTCACGGGCCTGGTACTCGAAGAGGTCCACGAGGCGATCCGTCCTCACTGTCGGCGAAGGGTGGTCCGCAGGGCACTGTAACGGCGCACCGCCGACAGGTTCGCACCGGAGGCGGCCGATGGGGGCAATCTCACCCCCAGCGGTCGGGTGGCGCGACGGACGGCCCGCCCGCGGGCGGGGGTCGAGGGCCCTCGGGACGACGAACGGGCCGGCGCGCCCGTGGCGCGCCGGCCCGTCACCGGGTGTGGCTGCTCAGTTGGCGCAGGTCTGGTTCCCCTTGGGCGCCGCGATGGCGTTGAAGGCCTTCTCGACGGCGACGCACTGGGCGCTGTTCTTGCCGTAGAGCTCCTTGGCCGAGGCGATCGCCCCGTTGCGGGCCGCGCCGTAGTTGCTCGACGAGGTGAGCTTGGTCGTCAGCGTGCGGTACCAGACACGCTCGGCGACGAGGTGGCCGACACCGGTCATCGACGACCCGTCGCACGTGGGGCTCGTGTACGTGACACCGCCGACGGTCTTGGTGCCGCTGCCCTCGGAGACGAGGTAGTACCAGTGGTTCAGCGGCCCCGAGGAGTAGTGGACGTCCATGCGCCCGATGCTGCGGCTCCAGCACCCCGGGCTCTGCCCGTCGCGGCTCGGGTCGTCCATGTAGCGCAGCGGGGTGCCGTTGCCGTTGATGTCGATCTTCTCGCCGATGAGGTAGTCGCCCGGGTCGGACGGGTTGCTCGCGTAGAACTCGACCGCGGCACCGAAGATGTCCGAGGTCGCCTCGTTGAGGCCACCGGACTCCCCGCGGTAGCTGAGCCCGGCGGTGTTCTCGGTGACGCCGTGGCTCATCTCGTGGCCCGCGACGTCGATGCTCGTCAGCGGGTGGGTGTTGCCCCGGCCGTCGCCGTAGGTCATCTGGGTGCCGTCCCAGAAGGCGTTGACGTAGCCGCTCGCGAAGTGCACCCGGCTGCGGGCGCCGACGCCGGTGTTCCAGATGCCGGCCCGGTTGTGCACGGACTGGTAGTAGGCGTAGGTCTGCTGGGCGCCCCACTGGGCGTCGGCGGCGGCGGTGTCACGGGCGCTCACCGACCCCGTGCCCCAGATGTCGTCGGCCCCGGTGAACTCGGTGCCGGTGCCGGACGTCAGGCCGAACATGTCGGTCGTGTAGTTGCCCACGGAGTCACGGAGGCGGAAGCCCGCGCCGCCGGTGACGGTGTTGAGGGTGACGACGCCGGAGTACTGCGTGTTGCCGGTGCCCTCGTGGATCGCCTCGGCGCGGTCGAGCACGGCGCCGGTGCGGGCGTCGACGTAGGTGCGCAGGCGGCTCGGGGTGCCCGTGGACCGCACGCCCTCGGTCGTGACCTCCCAGGCCAGCCGGTTGCTCGAGCCCGCGGCGTACACGACGAGCGCGGCGGCCGACGAGGTCGGCCGGTAGCCGGCGGACCGGCCGGCCGTGGCGCGGGCCGCGGCGGCCGTGACCTTCGGGGTGCGGGAGGCGACGGCGAGCGGACGGGTGGTCGCGAGGTGCTTGTCGCGGACCCGTCCGTCGGCGGCCTTCGTGACGACGAGGTCGCCCCCGACCACGCGCAGCCCGCCGGAGGTGCGGTCGTACCGCACGTGCCGGGTCCCGTCCGGGTCGAGGACGACGCTGCGCACGGTGAGGGCCTCCCCCGCCGGGAGGCCGAGGGCGCGGGCCGTCGGCGTGGTGCGACGGCCCTCGTCGGCGCGGGCCGCGGCGACCCGCGCGGTGGCCTCGCGGTACTGGCCCGCGGCGGGCGTCGGGGTCGGGACGGCGGTCGCGGGTGCGGCGGCGACGACGCCCGCGGTCATGGTGGCGACCAGGGCGGAACCGGCCAGCAGTCGGCGGGGCATGGGTGAGCTCCTCGTGTTCGGGTGAGCGCGATGATAGGGCGGCTCCGGAAACGCGCGCAGGCGAACGGGTGTGCGCTTTTTTGGGGCGGCTCCGTAAACGCGCGCTGGCGACGGGGCCGCCCGGCCCGGACACCATCCGAACGGCCCCCTCGGGACCCCGGACACCGGCGGTGGGCCGGCACGCGGTCGCGTGCCGGCCCACCGTCGGACGGGGTCGGGTCAGCCGACGGTCAGCGCCGTGTCGTCGACGACGAACGACGTCTGGAGCGAGGAGTCCTCGGTGGCGGTGAACTTCACCGTCACCGCCTTGCCCTTGTAGGCGATGAGGTTGAAGGACTTCTGCACGTACGACCCGTTGGCGTTGGCGTTGCTGTACGTCGCCAGCGTCGTGGTCGTGCCGCCGACGACGACCTGCGGGCGCATCGTGTCGTAGGCGGTCGTGCCCGACTCCGAGGTGTCGATGCGCACCCAGAAGGACAGCGTCGCCGAGGTGGCGGTGGCCGGGATGGTCACCGTCTGCTGCTCGGTCTCGGTGCCGGCCGAGCCGTTGCCGCCGAGCCACATCTTCCAGCTGCCGGTCCGCGCCGGGCGGCCGGTGTTGTTCGTGACCGGGCCGGCGGTGCCGGTCCAGACCGTCGCGCCGGACTCGAAGCCGGCGTTCTGGAGGATGTTGCCGCCGGTGGGCGGCGGGGTGGTGCCCCCGCCGCACGACTGGGCGCCGACCGGGACCGAGATCGCCGAGAACGCGCTCTCGACGGCGGTGCACACGGCCGCGTTGCTCGGGAAGAGCTCCTTGGCCGAGGCGATGGCCCCCTCACGGGCCGCCGCGTAGTTGCTCGTCGAGGTGAGCTTCGTCGACAGCGTGCGGTACCAGACCTTCTCGATGTTGGTCCGGCCCGCGCCGGTGACGGTCGAGCCGTTGCACGTCGGGCTGTTGTACGAGACCCCGTTGACCGTCTTGGCGCCGCTGCCCTCGGAGGCCAGGTAGAACCAGTGGTTCAGCGGGCCCGAGGAGTAGTGCGGGTCGAGGTTCTTCGTCCCGGTGGTCCAGCAGTCCTGGCTCGCACCGTCCTTGGACGGCTTGTCCATGTAGCGCAGCGGGGTGCCGTTGCCGTTGATGTTGATCTTCTCGCCGATGAGGTAGTCACCGGGGTCGGCCGCGGAGTTCGCGTAGAACTCGACGGCGGTGCCGAAGATGTCCGAGGTCGCCTCGTTGAGGCCGCCCGCGTCGCCGGTGTAGGCCAGGCCCGCGGTGTTCTCGGTGACGCCGTGGCTCATCTCGTGCGCGGCGACGTCGATGCTCGTCAGCGGGTGGGTGTTGCCGCTGCCGTCGCCGTACGTCATCTGGGTGCCGTCCCAGAAGGCGTTGACGTACGCGTTGCCGTAGTGGACGCGGCTGCGGGCGCCGGTGCCGTTGTTCCAGATGCCGGCGCGGCCGAGCTGGGTGTTGTAGTAGGCGTAGGTCTTCTCGGCGCCGTACTGCGCGTCGACCCCGGCGGTCTGCCGGCTGCTCGCGGCCCCGGTGCCCCAGACGTTGTCGGCGTCGGTGAAGAGCGTGCCCGCCGCGGTCGAGCTCGTCGACCCGTTGAGGTCGGTCGTGTAGTTGCCGATGCTGTCCTTGAGCTGCCAGGTCGAGCCGCTCTGGGTCGTGTTGAGCGTGACGGTGCCGGAGTACATCGAGTTGCCGGTGCCGTTGACGATCTCGTCCCAGCTGCTGATGACGGCGCCGGAGCTCGCGTCGACGACGGTGTGCAGGCGGCTCGGGGTCTGGTCGGCCTTGACCCCGGTCGTCACGACGTCGTAGGCGAGGCGCGGGCTGCCCGAGCCGGCCCAGACGACGAGCTCGCCCTGGCTCTTCTCGCCGGTGGCCCGGGAGCGCTCGGCGCCGGCCGCGACGGCCGAGGACTTCGCGACCTTCGGGGTCGTCGAGGGGGCCGAGACATCCTTGCGGTTCGCGTTGTACCGCACCGACTCCACCGCGCCGGCCTTGCTCTTCTCGACGACGAGGTCGCCGCCGAGGACGCGCAGGCCCTTCCACGTGCGGTCGTAGCGGACGTGCTGGGTGCCGTCGCGGTCGGTGAGGACCGAGCGGGCGACGAGCTTCTCGTCGGAGGCGAGACCGAGGGCCGCGTGGTCCGGGCCCGGGGAGGAGGCGGCAGGAAGTGCCGTGGCAGGGGTGGTGCCGACAGCCGTCGCGGCGGGGACGCCGACGACGATGGTCGCGAGCGCCGCGCCGATGGCGAGGCCTGGGGTGAGTCGTCTCACGGTCGGTTTTCTCCTTCAGGGGGTCACGCCCGGATCCGGGCACGAGGGGAAACGTGGCCCTCGATCACCGACCGCGACAAGACTTCTTGCGAAGTTTTGACCCGGACGCCGGAACTCTTTACCGCCGACGGACGTGACCTTGACCATCGGACGGTCCCTTCCGGGGAGAGGGCCGCGGACCTACAGTGGGCCGCGCCATGAGCACCGCCCCGCAGGAGCACCGCGAGGTCCGGCGCGGGAGCACCGTCGTCCCGTCGTCGGTGTCGACGCTGCCCCGGGGCGCGGTGCGCGCGGCCCGCGCCCTCGTCGACCCCGCCGTGCTGGCCGGTGCCGCGGTCGAGGCGGTCTGGCTCGGGGCGCACGTCGCGACGTGGCCGCTGGGCCTGGTCCACGGGGGTCGCACCCGCACCGAGCCGGCCTACCGCCTCGAGCACCTGCCGCCGGTGCAGCGCGGGATGCTCGTGTCCGACGTCGAGGCCGCGGGGACGCCGATCCTCCTGGTCCACGGCATCGTCAGCAACCGCTCGATCTTCACCGTGCTGCGCCGCGGCCTCACCCGTCGCGGCTTCTCGAACGTCTTCGCGATGAACTACGCGACGGTCGCCACCGATGTGCGCACGGCCGCGCTGCGGCTGGCCGAGGAGGTCGAGGCGGTGTGCCAGCAGACCGGCTTCGAGCGGATCCACGTCATCGGGCACAGCCTCGGCGGCCTCATCGCCCGCTACTACGTGACCCGCCTCGGCGGCGACGTCCGCGTGCACACCCTCGTCACCCTCGGGACCCCCCACGAGGGGACCTGGGCGGCCTACGCGGTGCCGACCCGGCTGATGCGGCAGATGCGTCCGGGCAGCGGCCTGATGCGCGAGCTGGCCCGCCCCGTGCGCGGCTGCCGCACCCGGTTCGTCGCCTACTGGTCCGACAGCGACATCGCCGTCGTCCCACAGCGATCGGCGGCCCTGCGCCACCCCGACCTGTCCGCCCGGACCGTGCGCCTCCACGGCGCCGGCCACCTCACGCTGCCGATGCTCGGCGAGGTCGTGCACGGCATCTCGGCCGCGCTCACCCAGCTCGACGCGGACGGCGCCACGGTGCGCCGCGGGGTGACACCGTTGTCGCGCCGGGACTGACGGCAGGCCGTCCGGCATCCACGGAGTGGGACGTTCCTGAGGAAATCTTCAGGAGGAATTCCGCCGGGGTTCCGGTGTTTCCGCAGGTCAGCGGGGTCCGGGTCAGCGAGGTCGGGTCGCGGGGGCCGAGGCGGCCGGCCCCCGGGTTTGTGTCACGGAATGGTCACGGTACGGTGTACCGGCCCCGCCAGGTCCCCTGCCCGCCACCCCCCGAGGTCCAGCCCGTCGTGAGTTCCCGGAACTACACCGGGCGCCACTACGCCGGACGCCACCGCGTCCAGCAGCGTCGTGCGCGTCTCCCCCGAGCCCTCAGCTCCGGCTTCGTCCTGCCGACGGCCGCCGCGGGCGTGCTCGTGGTCACGGCCACCGGGGCCACCGTCGCCGAGTCGGCACCGCAGAGCTTCGACCTCACCGGTCAGCAGACCGCGATGGCCCGCACGCAGGAGTCCGCCGCCGAGCAGGCCGCCACCGACATCGCCGAGCGCCGCCAGGCCGCCTCCATCCAGTCCGCCGCCTTCCGCGGCCGTGTCGAGGCCCAGGACCGCGCCGCCCGCGCCGCGAAGCGCAAGGCCGTCGCCGAGGCCAAGGCCAAGGCCGAGGCCGCCAAGCGCGCGAAGAAGTGGGTCCGCCCGATCCACATCTGGAACATCACCTCGGGCTACGGCTGGCGCTGGGGCAAGACCCACGACGGCATCGACCTCGCCGCTCCCACGGGCACCCCGCTCTACGCGATGTCCAAGGGCACGGTCATCAAGGCCGGCTGGGAGAACTCCTTCGGCAACAAGGTCGCCATCCAGTACTGGGACGGCAGCGTCATCTGGTACGGCCACATGAGCCGCATCGACATCCAGACCGGCGACTCGGTGATGCCGGGCGACCAGGTCGGCCTCGTCGGCAACACCGGCCACTCCTTCGGCTCGCACCTGCACTTCGAGGTGCAGAAGGAGACGACGGCCGACACCCCCCTCGACCCCGTGCCCTGGCTGAAGAACCACGGCCTCTGGTGAGGCCCGCGCCTCCGGGCGCACCCGCACGACGTCCCGACCCCGGCCACCGGCCGGGGTCGCGTCGTCCCCGGGTCAGATCTTCTCGAGCGGCGCGAAGCGCAGGACGAACCGCTTGACCCCGAGCTCGCCGCCGAAGTCGACCTCGGCCTGGGTCTTGTCGCCCTCGCCCATCGTCCGGACGACCGAGCCGAGGCCGTAGGTGTCGTGCGTGACCCGGTCGCCGGGCGAGAGCTGGATGATCGGGCGGTTGCCGGGCGAGCGGACCCCGGGACGCGCGGCGAGCGTGGCGACGGCCGGGCGCTGGTCGCGCCGGCCGACCGCCGCGGCCCCCGAGAGCTCGCGCTCCCACTCGACGAGGTCGGCGGGGATCTCGTCGAGGAAGCGGGACGGCGGGTTGTACTGCGGTGAGCCCCACGCGGATCGGACCGCCGCCCGGGACAGGTGCAGCCGCTCGCGGGCCCGGGTGATGCCGACGTAGGCCAGCCGCCGCTCCTCCTCGAGCTCCTTGGCGTCGCCGAGGCTGCGCAGGTGGGGGAACGTGCCGTCCTCCATCCCGGTGAGGAAGACGACGGGGAACTCGAGGCCCTTGGCGGTGTGGAGGGTCATCAGGGTGACGACGCCCTGCTCCTCGGCCTCGTCGTTCTCGGGGATCTCGTCGGCGTCGGCGACGAGCGAGACCTGCTCGAGGAAGTCCTCGAGGCTGATGACCTCGCCGGTCTCGCGGCGGGCGTCGTCGAACTCGCGGGCCACGGCGACGAGCTCGGCGAGGTTCTCGACGCGCGTCTCGTCCTGGGGGTCGCGGCTGTCGCGGAGCTCGGCGAGGTAGCCGCTGCGGTCGAGGATCGCCTCGAGGAGGTCGGAGACGCCGGCCTCCTCGTCGTCGCGGACCTTCCCGAGGTCCTCGAGGATGGCGGTGAACCCGGCGATGGCGGCCACCGACCGGGTGGCGATGCCGGGGGCGTCCTCGGCCCGGCCGAGCGCGGCGACGAACGGGATGCGCTCGCGGTCGGCGAGCGCGGCGACGCAGGCCTCGGCGCGGTCGCCGATGCCGCGCTTGGGGACGTTGAGGATGCGGCGGAGGTTGACGGTGTCGGTGGGGTTGGACAGCACCCGCAGGTAGGCGAGCGCATCCTTGACTTCGCGCCGCTCGTAGAACCGCGTGCCGCCGACCACCTTGTACGGCAACCCGACCCGGACGAAGACCTCCTCCAGGGCACGCGACTGCGCGTTGGTGCGGTAGAAGACGGCGACGTCGCCGGGACGGACCCCGTGGTCGTCGGAGAGCCGGTCGATGGAGCGGGCGACGAAGGAGGCCTCGTCGTGCTCGTTGTCGGCGACGTAGCCGACGATCCGCGAGCCGTCGCCGCTGTCGGTCCAGAGGTTCTTGGCCCGGCGCCCCTCGTTGCGGGCGATGACCGCGTTCGCGGCCCGCAGGATGGTCTGCGTGGACCGGTAGTTCTGCTCGAGGAGGATGGTGCGCGCCTGCGGGTAGTCCTCCTCGAACTCCTCGATGTTGCGGATGGTGGCGCCGCGGAAGGCGTAGATGGACTGGTCGGCGTCGCCGACGACGACGAGCTCGCTCGGCTCGACGCCGTGCTCCGTCCGGGTGTCGTCGGACCCCACGAGCTCCTTGACCAGCTGGTACTGGGCGTGGTTGGTGTCCTGGTACTCGTCGACCATGACGTGCCGGAACCGGCGGCGGTAGTGCTCGGCGACGTCGGGGAAGGCCTGGAACATGTGGACCGTCGTCATGATGAGGTCGTCGAAGTCCATGGCGTTGGCCTGCCGCAGCCGGCGCTGGTACTCGGTGTAGGCCTCGCTGAGCACCTGCTCCTGGTGGGTGCCCTCCTCCGAGATCCGCCGCGCGAAGGTCTCCTCGTCGACGAGCTCGTTCTTGAGGTTGGACACCTGGTGCCCGAAGGCGCGGGGGTTGTAGCGCTTGGGGTCGAGGTCCATGTCGCGCAGGACCATCGCCATCAGCCGCTGGCTGTCGGCGGCGTCGTAGATGGAGAACTGCGAGCGCAGCCCGACCTTGTCGGCCTCGCGGCGCAGGATGCGCACGCAGGCGCTGTGGAAGGTCATCACCCACATCGCCTTGGCGCGGGGGCCGACGAGGTCGGCGACCCGCTCGCGCATCTCGGCGGCGGCCTTGTTCGTGAAGGTGATGGCCAGCACCTGTCCGGGCTGGACGCCCCGGTCGGCGAGCAGGTGGGCGATCCGGACCGTGAGGACCCGGGTCTTGCCCGAGCCGGCGCCGGCGACGATGAGCAGCGGCGGGCCCTCGTGGAGCACCGCCTCGCGCTGCTGGGGGTTCAGCCCCGCCAGGAGCTCGGCGGTGTCCGGCCGGGCGCCGGCGGCCGGCCCGCCCTCGGGGCCGCGGCCCTCCGCCGCTGCCTCCGCCCACGTCGGGATGCCCGCCGCGTTGACGAGGGCCGCGTGGGCGCTCGTGTGGGTGGCGGGGTCGACGTGCGGGGGCTGGCCGGTACCGAAGTCGAGGCCGTCGAAGAGGGTGCTCATCTCGGGGTCCACCCTACGTCCCGGGTGCGACGCCCCGGCGGGCAGTGAGTGGCCCTCCGCGGGTGGGCGACCGGTGCAGGGGGGTGGTCGACGCGCCCTCGGAGGGCCTGGTCCGAGGATAGGACCCGACGACGTGCCGTGTCTAGGGTTTGTCCAATGCTCCCCGGGGCCGGCCCGGGGAGTGCTCCCCGGCCGGAAGGGGTCCGTCCCGCCCCAGAGCGGTGCTAGCGTCACGCCCGGCCCGCGCACCCGCGGGCCTCCGTCCGGGGAGGAACCGCACATGCTCATCTGGGGGTGGGGACGCAAGTCCCGCAGCCGGCAGGTCAACGCCGCCGAGGCGCTGCTCGTCAACTTCGCGTACTTCAGCCTGTTCTTCGTCTTCACCGTCACCTGGGGCGCGCGCTACGCGCTGGCCCGCGTGCAGGAGGACGGTGCCGTCTCGTACCGCGACCTCACGCCCGAGCAGGCGATGGCCGCCGCCCAGGGCGGCGAGCTGCCCGCGCCGACGCCGTGGCAGCGCTTCAGCCTCCTCGGCCTGCTCGTCGCGGTCGTCCTGGCCGTCGGCATCGGGGCGGCGCTCTCCACCTCCTGACCTCTACTCCCGTCCTCAGGACCGGGCGTTCGAGTCGGGGTCGGTGAGGAAGCGCCGCAGTCGTGACCACCGGGAGCGACGAGGGCCGGGGGCGGCGGGAAGGCCGCTGCTCTGACCCCTGTCCTGCCGGAAGAGCACGCACGCTCCTGCCACCCCGACCGAGACGTACAGCCAACGCGGCGCGTCGAGCAGGGTGGGGCTCTCCGGCCCGTGGTCCGGCAGCAGGCTCATGCCCCAGCCGAACAGGACCATGAGCGCGACGATGACCGCTCCACGGACCACCCAGTCGGGGACCGCACTGCGTCGGCCCGCCGACCGGGCGGCCCGGCGGGTCAACCAGAGGTCGAGGGTCCACGGCAGGACGGCCACGACGACGACGAACGGGACCGTCCCGAGCGCGTCGTCCAGCGTGACGCCCACGTCGCGCGTCCACGACCCGCCGGTCACCAGGGCCGGCATCGCGCCGAACATCGCGCACGCCGCGACACCCTGCACCGCGAGGTGTCGCAGGACGTCCCACACCGTCGGGGGTTCGACCCACCGGGCGGCATAGTCGGCGGGCTGGCCGAAGGCCTCGACCGGGTCCTCACCGGTGGCCCGCACGTGGTCGAGGACGTCGTGCACCACCTCGACCACGCGCCCTTCCGGCAGCCCGGCCAGGCGCAGCTGCTGGGCCAGGAGCCTGCAGTAGACGCCGACATCGACGTGCATCGGCTCCAGCGGCTTCATCCCCTCCATGTCAACCCTCCAGTGCTCTCGTCATCCGGTCGGCGAAGGACGTCCACCCCGCACGCCCCTCGTCGAGCGCCGCACGGCCGCCGGCCGTGAGGAAGAAGTAGCGCCGCGGCGGCCCGGCCCCGCCGGTGACCCACTCGCTGCGCACGAGGCCCTCGTCCTCGAGCCGACCGAGCACCGGGTAGACGGTGCCGCCCTTGAGACCGCCGAGCTCCGCATCCGCGAGCGAGCGCAGCAGGCCGTAGCCGTACGCCGACCCCTCCCGGGCGAGCGCGGCGAGGACCGCGAGGTCGAGGACCCCCTTGAGCCACTGGCTCTCGCGGTCGGCGCGCGGCGCGGGGAGGGACATGCACCGATGGTGGCGCCCACTAGATCGGGATGTCAACTAGTTGGCCATACCATCTACCAGCCGGTCCTCCCGTCGGTCGGCACCCGCCCGTCGGTCCGTCCCCCTACGGTGGGGGCATGGCCTCGCGCAAGGGTGAGTTCGGGGAGCCGGTCGTCCTCGACGTCGACGGCTTCGACGTGCGCGTCTCCAGCCCCGACCGCGTGTACTTCGGCGCGCGCGGCGAGACCAAGCTCGACCTCGTCAACTACTACCTCTCGGTCGGCGACGGCATCGTGAACGCCCTGCGCGAGCGGCCGTGCATGCTCCACCGGTTCCCCGACGGCGTGACCGGCGGCCAGAAGGTCCACCAGAAGCGGCTGCCGCGGGGCGCCCCGCCGTGGGTCGAGACGGTCCGCCTGCACTTCCCCCGCTACGGCCTGCACGCCGACGAGCTGTGCGTCACCCGGCTCGCCGACGTCGCGTGGGCCTGCCAGATGAGCACCGTCGAGTTCCACCCGTGGAACAGCCGCCGCGCCGACACCGAGAAGCCCGACGAGTGGCGCATCGACCTCGACCCGATGCCCGACGCGCCGTTCTCCCGCGTGCGCCGGGCGGCCCACGTCGCGCACGAGGTGCTCGACGAGCTCGGGGCGGTCGGCTGGCCGAAGACGAGCGGCGGCCACGGCCTGCACGTCTACGTCCGCATCGCCCCCGACCACGGCTTCGGCGACGTCCGCCGGGCCGCCCTGGCCTTCGCGCGCGAGGTCGAGCGCCGGCTCCCCGACGACGTCACGACCACCTGGTGGCGCAAGGACCGCGACCCCGCGGCCGTCTTCGTCGACTACAACCAGAACGCCCGCGACCACACCATCGCCGCCGCGTACTCGGTGCGCGGCAACGACATCGGCACGGTGTCGGCCCCGATCACCTGGGACGAGGTCGACGACGCCGAGCCGAACGACTTCACCATCGCGACGATGCCCGCCCGCTACGCGGAGCTCGGCGACCTGCACGCCGGCATCGACGACGCCGTCTTCGACATCACCCCGCTGCTCGAGTGGGCCGAGCGCGACGAGGCCGAGGGCGCGGAGACGCCGCCCGAGCCCGAGGACGACACCGGGAAGCCCTGATGGACCTCGTCGTGCCGCCGGGACCCGGTGTCCCGCAGGGGTTCACGGTGCCCGCCTCCGACCTCGTCGAGCGGTTCTCCCGGTCCTCCGGCCCCGGCGGGCAGGGCGTCAACACCGCCGACAGCCGGGTCGAGCTCGAGGTCGAGGTCGCCGTGCTGCCGCTCACCGACGCCCAGCGCCGTCGCCTCCTGCGGGCCGTCGGACCCCGGCTCGTCGACGGGCGGCTCGTCGTCGCCGCCTCCGAGCACCGCCAACAGCGACGCAACCGCGTGGCCGCCCGCGACCGGATGGCCGCCCTGCTGCGCGACGCGCTGGCCCCGCCTCCGCCGCCCCGCCGGGCCACCCGCCCGACCCGCGGGTCCGTCGAGCGACGGCTCGACGCCAAGCGCCGGCGGGCCGACACCAAGGCGGCACGGGGCCGGCCCGGTCCGGACGCCTGACCTCGGCGATTCGGTCGTCACGGGGGCCCCGGGCTACGGTCGACGGGTTTGCCCACAGGAAGGTCCCCGATGTCCGTGTCCACGCCCACCGCCGCGCCGAGCCGCTCCGACCGCGGTTTCCTCGGCCACCCCGCGGGGCTGTCGACCCTCTTCGTCGTCGAGCTGTGGGAGCGCTTCAGCTACTACGGCATGCGCGCGATCCTGCTCTACTTCCTCGTCGACACCACCGCGAACGGCGGGCTCGGCATCGCCGAGGCGACGGGCACGTCGGTCGTCGCGATCTACGGCTCGGCCGTCTACCTGCTCTCGGTGCTCGGCGGGTACGCCGCCGACCGGCTCGTCGGCGCCCGGCGCTCGACGCTGTACGGCGGCCTGGTCATCATGGCCGGGCACCTCGCCCTGTCGGTGCCGGCAGGCGCGACGGCCTGGCTGGGCATCGCCCTCGTCGCGCTGGGGACCGGCCTGCTCAAGCCGAACATCTCGGCGATCGTCGGCCGGCTCTACGCTCCCGACGACGCCCGCCGCGACGCCGGCTTCTCGATCTTCTACATGTCGATCAACCTGGGCGCGCTCTTCTCCCCGCTCGTCGTCGCCTTCCTGCGCGACCGCTGGGGCTACCACGCCGGCTTCTCGGCCGCCGCGGTCGGGATGGGTCTGGCCCTCGTCGCGTTCGTCCTCGGCCGGCGCACCCTGCGCGGTGCGGGCGACGACGTCCCCAACCCGCTGGCCGACCGCGAGCGGCGCCGCCTGCCGCTGGTCGCCGCCGGCGGGGTCGTCGCCGTGGCGCTGCTCGTCCTCCTCGCGTCGACGTGGCGCGACAGCGTGCTGCTCGCCGTCGTCGACGCCATCTCGGTGCTGGCCATCGGCACGCCCGTTGCGTACTTCGTCGTGATGTTCCGGAGCCGGAAGGTCGAGGCCACCGAGCGGACGCACCTCGCCGCGTACCTGCCGCTGTGGGTGGGCGCGGTCCTCTTCTGGATGATCTTCGAGCAGGCCGCCGGGAAGATGGCGCTCTTCGCGCAGGAGCGCACGGTGACCTCGGTCGGCGGCCTCGAGGTCGACCCCGAGTGGTTCCAGTCGGTCAACCCGCTCGCCATCATCGCCCTCGCCCCGCTCTTCGCCCTGCTCTGGGTGCGGCGGGCCGGGCGCTTCCCCTCGACGCCGGCGAAGTTCGCCACCGGCGTCACGCTCATCGGTGCCTCCGCGTTCGCCATGGCGTGGGCGTTCGGCACCTACGAGGGCAACACCGCCCCCGTGTACGTCCTCGGCGGCGTCTTCGTCCTCCAGACCGTCGCCGAGCTCTTCCTCTCCCCCGTCGGGCTGTCCGCCACGACCCGCCTGGCCCCGACCGCCTTCGCGAGCCAGGCGATGGCCCTGTGGTTCCTCGCGACGGCCGCCGGGCAGGCGCTCGCGGCCCAGCTCATCACGGCGATGGACGGCCTCGGCGACTCCGCGTACTACGTCGTCAACGGGGTGGCGACCCTGGCCGTCGCCGCCGTCATGTGGGCGCTCGTGCCGTGGATCCGCCGGCGGATGTCGAGCGCCGAGGTCGTCGCCGGCTCCTGAACCGGGCTCGGCGGCCGCCCTCAGCCGAGGCGGTCGACGAGGCGGACCACCTCGGCGGCGCAGCCCCAGGAAAGGGTGACGCCCGCGCCGCCGTGACCGACGTTCGTCACCACCGGCCGTCCGTGGCGCTCGTGGACCCGGAGGTCGACCGCGGGCGCGACCGGGCGCAGGCCGACCCGCGACCCGAGCACCTCGGCGTCCCGGAGGGCCGGGACGGCCGCGCGGCACCGCTGCACGATCGCCGCGTGCACCGCGGGGTCCGGCTCGTCGGAGGCGTCCGGCACGTCGGTGCCGCCGCAGACCACCCACCCGGGGTGCGGCAGCACGTAGGTCAGGCCGCCCCCGAAGTCGTCGTCGACGAGCCAGCGCTCGATGCCGGGGTTGGCCAGCAGCGCGACCTGCCCGCGGGAGGCGGTGACGTGCAGCCCGGGCAGCAGCTCGGGGGCGCGCAGGCCGCCGGCGAGCACGACGACGTCGTCCTCGAGGTCGTCGAGGTCGTCGACGCGGGCGACCTCCAGCCCGACCCCGGCGGCGACGCACCGCTTCTCGAGCCAGTCGAGGTGCACCGGCATCGCCACGAGCGGCAGTCGGGCGACGACGCCGGAGGTCGCGCCGTCGGGCAGCTCGTCGGGGGTGGCCTCGCGCCAGGTGCGGACGCCCTCGGTCCACCAGCGGTCGGGGCCGCCGCGCTCGACGAGCAGCCCCTCGCGCAGGGTCACCCCGGCGGTCGGGTCGTCCGCGAGGGCGGTGAAGCGCTCGAGGGCCACGAGGCCCCACGCGACGACGCGGTCGCGTGGCTCGACGTGGTACGGGAACCAGAGCCCGCCCGCGACCGCCGAGACGGTGCCGGCCGCGGGCACGTCGCGGACGCACCGCACGTCGTGCCCGGCCTCCGCGAGGCCCAGGGCCGACGTCAGCCCCACGACGCCTCCACCGACCACCGTCACGCGTGCCACGGCCCCATCGTCCCGAGGTCGGCGCCCGGGCGGCGGGCGCCACGCCGGGGTGACCGGTCGTACAGTCGCGGGATGGAGCGCCTCGACCCCCATCCGGTGACCGGGACGCCGCTCCCCTCCCCCGCACCGCCGGGCGCGGGCTGGCCCGGCGACCCGGCCGACGACACCACGCCGGTGGCCACCACCGCCGCGCAGGTCCGGCGGCTGGCCTCGACGGCCTCCTCCGTCGACGAGCTCCAGGCGCGGATCTCGGTGTGCCGGGCCTGTGCCCGCCTCGTGCGCTGGCGCGAGGACGTCGCCCGCTCCGGACGCCGGGCCTCCTTCGCCGACCAGCCGTACTGGGGCCGTCCCGGCCCGTCCTTCGGCGACCCGGACGCGCCGGCCCTCCTCGTCGGGCTGGCCCCCGCGGCCAACGGCACGAACCGCACCGGGCGGATGTTCACCGGCGACTCCTCGGGCGACTTCCTCTGGGCGGCGTTGCACCGCACCGGGTTCGCCGCGCAGCCGACCTCGGTCGCGGCCGGCGACGGACAGGCCCTCACCGGGCTGCGCATCGTCGCGGCGGTGCGCTGCGCCCCGCCGGAGAACAAGCCGACCCCCACCGAGCGGGCCACCTGCTCGGCCTGGCTGCAGCGTGACCTCGAGCTGGCCGCGCCGCGGCTGCGCTCGATCCTCTGCCTCGGCGCGATCGGGTGGGACGCGACGCTGGCCGCTGCGCGGGCGCTCGGCTGGGACGTCCCGCGCCCGAAGCCGCGCTTCGGCCACGGCGTGGAGGTCGCCCTGGGCCGGCCGGACGGTCGGACCGTGAGGCTCGTCGGGTGCTACCACGTGAGCCCGCACAACACCTTCACCGGCCGGCTCACCCCGGCGATGCTCGACGAGGTGCTCCTGGGGCTACGGGCGTAACCCGTTCGCGCGCAGGGGCCCACGCGGCTACCGTCGGTGGATGATCGTCCTCGCCACCCCCGACGCCCGGATGCAGCGGTCCTACCTCGCCGCCCACGACGAGTTCGCCGCGATCGGCGAGGGGCACCGGGACGGCGACGGGGTGTGGGTCGAGGAGCCGGACGAGGGCGGCTTCCCCGGCGTCGCCTTCACCCGGGCCGAGCTCGAGACGTCCGAGGGGTTCGAGCGGTTCGCGGCCCGGCGGCGCGACCAGGCCCGCGAGGACGCGCCCCGCCTCACCGGTCACGTGCCGTGCACCTTCTTCTGGGTCGTCGACGACGCCGACCCGGACACCTACCTCGGGTCGCTGTCCGTCCGGCACCGGCTCACGCCGTTCCTCCTCGAGGTCGGCGGCCACATCGGGTACTCGGTGCGCCCCTCGGCCCGCCGGCGCGGCATCGCCACCGCCGCCCTGCGGCTCGCCCTGCCCGAGGCGGCGGCGCTCGGCATCGACCCGGTGCTCGTCACGTGCGACGACGACAACGTCGGCTCGGCCCGGGTCATCGAGGCGAACGGCGGCGTCCTCGAGGACGTCCGCGGCGACAAGCGCCGCTACTGGGTGCCGGCCGGCGCCTGAGCCCGTCCTAGGGTGGCGGGATGAGCGCCCTCCACGGACCCGCCCTCGTCGTCACCTCCCCCGGGGGCCCGGACGTCCTCGCCGTCGAGGACCGGCGCGCGGACGACCCCGGCACCGGCGAGCTGCTCGTCGAGGTGGTCGCGGCCGGCGTCAACTTCATCGACGTCTACCAGCGCGAGGGCGTTTACCCGATGAGCACGCCCTACGTCGCGGGCAACGAGGGCGCCGGCACGGTCCGGGCCGTCGGGGCGGGCGTCGAGGGGTTCGCCGTCGGCGACCGCGTCGCCTGGCCCCAGAGCATCGGCAGCGCGGCGGCGTTCACCGTCCTGCCCGCGGACGGTGTCGTGCACGTCCCCGACGGGGTCGACCTCGACGTCGCCGCGGCGGTCATGCTCCAGGGCCTCACCGCGCACTACCTCGTGACGAGCACGTTCCCGGTGGCCGACGGCACGGTGGCGCTCGTCCACGCGGCGGCCGGCGGGGTGGGCCAGCTGCTCGTGCAGATGGTGCGGGCGCGGGGCGGCGTCGTCGTCGCGACCGCCGGCGGGCCGGAGAAGTGCGCCACCGCCACCGCCCTGGGCGCCGACCACGTCATCGACTACCGCGCCGTCGACGACCTCACCGGCGCGGTGCGCGAGGCGGCGGGCCGTGGCGTCGACGTCGCCTACGACGGGGTCGGCAAGGACACCTTCGACGCCTCGCTCGCGAGCCTGCGGCCCCGGGGCACACTCGCCCTCTTCGGCGCCGCGAGCGGGCAGGTGCCGCCCTTCGACATCCAGCGCCTCAACGCCGGCGGGTCGCTCTTCCTCACCCGGCCGAGCCTCGGGCACCACCTCGCGACGCGCGAGGAGCTGCAGTGGCGGGCGCGCGAGGTGTTCGCGGCGGTCGCCGACGGGTCGCTCGCCGTGGGCATCGGCGGCCGGTACCCGCTGGCCGACGCCGCGCAGGCCTACCGCGACCTCGAGGGCCGCCGGACCCAGGGCAAGCTGCTGCTCCTGCCCTGACCTGCCGCCCGGCCCCACGGGTATCGGGTCACCCGATACGGGTGCGCTTCACCCGAGAACCGTTGTCGGGTGAAGCGCAGGGTTATCGGGTCACCCGATACGCGTGAGGCGCCGCCGAGCGCCGGCGGTCAGCTCGCGGTGGTCCAGAGGACGGCGACGAGGACGTTGAGCAGGGCGAGCGCCCCCGCCGCCGTGACCAGCTGCGGACGCGACCCCTTGCCCTTGCGCTCGGCCGCGCCGGCGATCTCGGCGCAGGCCACGACCGCGATCGCGACGACGAGCTTGACGGCGATCTTGGTGTTGTTCACCTCTTCGTCGTTGGCCTGCACGAGGCCGACGAGCGCGATGCCGGTGAGCAGCTGGGCCCGCGCGCCCCACAGCAGGTACGGCGTGACGACGCCGCGCGAGAGGAACAGCGCGCTCCCGATGATCGCGGCCATGCCGAGCAGGTGGAGGACGACGAACACGTTCACCAGGAGTTCCATGGCGACAGCGTAGGACCCCCGGGATCAGACGAGCCGGCGGCCCATCGCCCAGGCGGTCAGCTCGTGGCGCGAGGAGAGCTGGAGCTTGCGCAGCACCGACGACACGTGGGTCTCGACGGTCTTCACCGAGATGAACAGCTCCTTGGCCACCTCCTTGTACTGGTAGCCGCGCGCGATGAGGCGCATCACCTCGCGCTCGCGGGCCGACAGGCGGTCGAGCTCCTCGTCGACCTCGGCGATCTCGCCGGCCGCCGCGCCGAACGCGTCGAGGACGAAGCCGGCGAGCCGCGGCGAGAACACCGCGTCGCCGTCGGCGACCCGGCGGATGGCCGTCACGAGGTCGCGCGCGTTGATCGTCTTCGTGACGTAGCCCCGCGCACCGGCCCGGATGACGGCGATGACGTCCTCGGCCGCGTCGGACACCGACAGCGCGAGGAAGCGCACCGGCTTCCCGTCGGCGGTCTCTACCCCGGCGCACCCGCGGATGACGTCGCCACCGCCGTTGCCCGACCCGCCCGGCAGGTGCACGTCGAGGAGCACGACATCCGGTGTCTCGGACCGGATGACGGCGATCGCGGCGTCGACGTCCGGGGCCTCGCCGACGAACTCGCAGACGGCGCCGCCACCGGCCATCGCCTCGGTCAGCTCGGCCCGGACCCCGGTGCGGAACATCCGGTGGTCGTCGACGAGGACGACGCGGATGGGGGCCGGGGCGGCCGGGGTGCTCTGGCTGGTCATGACTCTTCTCCTTCGATGGACGGCAGGCGCAGCTCGACCTCGGTGCCGTCCTCGCGCTGCCGGATGCGGGCGGACCCGCCGTGGCGGTGCATCCGGCCGAGGACCGACTGCCGGACACCGAGCCGGTCCTCGGGCACGGTGTCGATGTCGAAGCCCTCGCCGCGGTCGCGGACGAACGCCTCGACCCCGGTGGGACCGATCTCGACGTAGGCGGTGACCGGCGGGGCGCCGTGGCGCACGGCGTTGAGCAGGGCCTCGCGCATCGCCCGCGACAGGGCGGCGCCGTGCTGCTCGAAGGGCCGGTCGCCGGTGACGACGAGGTCGACGGGCACGCCGTGGAGGTCCTCGACCTCGTGGGCCACCTCGGTGACCGCGGCCGCGAGCGAGGACTGCGACCCCTGCGGCCCGTCGTACAGCCAGGTGCGCAGCTCGCGCTCCTGGGCCCGGGCGAGGCGGGTGACGGCGGCCGGGTCGGCGGACTGGCGCTGGATGAGGGCGAGGGTCTGGAGCACGGAGTCGTGCAGGTGCGCGGCGATGTCGGCGCGCTCGGTGGCCCGGGCCGCGGCGACCTGCTCGCGCCGCAGGTCGCCCCAGAGCCGCACGGCCCACGGCGCGGCGAGGATGAGCGCCCCGACGAGGACGGCGAACGCGGCGAGCACGGCGTCCCAGAGGACGCTCACCGAGCTGCCGCGCGTGACGAGCACGAGGATGCCGACGATGGCCAGCCCGGTGCCGAGCGCGACGCGCACCCAGCCCATCCCGTCGCGGCCACCGGTGAGCCACCGCGAGCGCTGGGTCTGGTCGAGGTTCGACCACGCGACGACCGCCCCGACGGCGATCACGAACGTCGGGACGAGGACCGATCCGCGCGCCGAGACCCCGACGCCGGGCACGAGCAGCGCCCCACCCGCGAGGACGAGGACGCCGCCCGCCACGAGGAGCACGACCCAGCGCCGGCGCTCGGTCCACGTCGTGGAGGTGAGCGGACCCGACCCGTCGACCTCCCCCTCGGGCGTCATCGCCCAGAGGAAGAGGTAGGCGGCGACGCCGGCACCGCCGGAGAACGCGAGGACCACGAAGGCGATGCGCACGAGCCGGCGGGACACCCCGAGGTGACGGGCGACGGCGGCGCACACCCCGGGCGACCACCCGCCCGAGCGGTCGCGGACCAGACCCGGGCGCGCGGGAACCGGCTCCGGCGCGGGGCCGGAGTCGGTGCGCACGCGGGTCGCCGCGGGCTCGTACGGTGTGGGCACGACACCATCCTGACGCACGTGGGGGCGGCTGCGACCCCCTGCCGGGGTCCGGTCAGGGGGTGCTCAGGGTCGACCCTCATGGCCGCGGGGGGTCGCTCGCCGCCAGAGTGGGTGCCATGACGGACACCTCCTCCTCCCAGACCCCGCCCGCCGGCGGCCCGACCGTCCTCGACGACGGCCTCGAGCGGCTGCGCGGCGTCGGCGTCCGGCGCGACACCGACCGCCGCTGGTTCGGCGGGGTCTGCGCCGGCATCGCCGCCCGCTTCGACGTCGACCCGCTGCTCATCCGCGCGGCCGCCATCGCCCTGACCATCGCCGGCGGCATCGGCCTGCCGATCTACCTCGTGCTCTGGCTGCTGCTGCCGGACCGCGGCGGCGAGATCCTCGGCGAGCGCGCGATGCGCCACGGCGACGCCTGGGCCATCGTCCTCGCGGTGCTCACCGGGGTCGTCGTCCTCGGCGCCCTCGTGTCCATCGGGTCCGGCGGCGACGCCTGGGGCGGCTCGTTCTGGCTGCTCGTCCCGGTCGCCCTCGTCGTCTGGTTCCTCGCCACCCGCAGCCGCTCGTCCCGGTCCTCCGCGTGGACCGGCCAGACCGCCTACCCGCCACCCCCACCCCCCGGAGGTACCCCGATGTCGACCCCGTCGACCCCCTACGCGGCCCCGGCCGCGGGTCCCGCGCCGAGCGCGCCGCCCGCCGGCTACCGCCACCCGCCGACCCCGTACGGCCAGCCCGCCTACCCGGGCGCGGCGCCGACCGCGCCCCGCGCGCCCTACGGCGGCACGCCGACCCCGCCCGTCCCACCGCGCCCGATCGCCCCGCCCCCGCCGCCCGTGCCGCCGGCCCCGCGCCGGCGCCGGCCCAGCGGCTTCGTCGGGCTCGTCACCCTCGGCCTGGTCATCGCCCTCGTCGGCCTCGGCGTCGCGATCGCCGACCCGGTGGGCTTCCCGGGCGAACCGGGCGTCCTCGGCCTCGTCCTCGCCCTCGCCGGGGCCTCCGCGGTCGTCCTCGGCCTCGGCGCCACCGGCCGGGCCTCCGGCTTCAGCGGCTTCCTCGTCATCGCCCTCGGGCTGACCACGGTCTTCGCCGCCCTCGTGACGCACATCCCGGCCACGAACGGTGTCGGCGACCGGATCTGGACCCCGACGACGACCACCCTGCCGGCCAGCTACCACCTCGGCGTCGGGGACGCGCGGCTCGACCTCGCCGGGCTGGCCGGTCTGCCCGAGACGAGCACCCCGCCGACCATCGACGTCAGCGTCGGTGCCGGCGAGCTGCAGGTGGTCGTGCCCGAGGGCCTCGACGTGCGCATCGAGAACCAGATCGGCGTCGGCGACCTCACCCACGAGGCGCGCACCGCGGGCAACGGCCTGAGGACCGTCGACAACCGGTCGGGCACCGACTACACCCAGGACGTCACCGTCGGCGACGACACCCCCGTGCTCGTCGTCTCGACCGAGATCGGCATCGGCGACGTCACGATCATCGAGGAGCGCTGAGCATGACCACCGACGACACCACCCGCCCCCTGAGCGCCGACCTCGGCCTCGAGGACCGCGACGACGACACCACGACGACGGACACCGGCAGCGCACCGGCCACGGCCCCGGCAACGACTCCCTCCCCGGCCACCGCGCCGTCGCCGGTGGGCCCCCCGGAGCAGGGACCCCCGGCCCCGCGCTACCGCTCCGGCCCGGCGCCCTTCGCCCTCCTGCTCGGCATCCTCGGCCTCGTGACGGCCGGTGCCGTCCTCGTCACCGAGCTGACCGACGTCGACCTGCCGTGGAACGACCTCGGGCCGTGGACCATCGTCGCCGGCGGGGCCCTCGTCCTCCTCGTCGGCCTGGTCGGGCTGCGCAGCAGCCGGGCTCAGGACTGAGGCCAGGCTCCCGGCACCGGGACCCCCGCGGCGCGCAGGGCCGCCGGGATGCTCGCGACGACCGGCACCGCGCCGAGGTCGTCGAGGGGCACCCACCGGGCGTCGGACGTCGACCCGCCCACGTCGTGCACGACGGGGCGGGTCGGTCGTGTGCAGCGGGCGGTGTGGACCAGGCGCACCGCGTGGTAGTCCTCGGCCCCCCGCTCGGAGCGGCCGACCCAGTGCTGGGTCATCACGTCGACGAACTGCACGTCGTCGACGACCTGGCCGGTCTCCTCGAGCACCTCGCGCACGACCGCCCCGGCCACGGACTCCCCCGGTTCGAGGCCACCCCCGGGCAGGTTCCAGCGACCGTCCGCACCGGTGCGCGGGGCGAGCTGGGTGAGGAGCAGCCGCTCGTCGGCGACGACGACGGCGTAGGCGGCGACCCGCTGGTGGGGCCGGACGACGGCGCGGTCCTCGGTGGCCAGCCCCGGCCCGTGCGGGCCGTGCCGGACGCGTAGCGGCGTCACCGGCACGACCTCGAAGCGCAGCACGAGCCGGCCGAGCACCCCGTCGACCCCGGTGCTCCGCCCGCTCCAGCCGCGCGCGGCCAGCCCGGCCACCGGGTCCTCGCCGTGCCCGAGCACGAACTCGACGACCGGCGCCCCGCCCCGCTCACCCCGGACGACGATCACCCCGGCGCCCCCGCCCGGCGGTACTCGGCGAGGGTCGCCGCGACCGTGCCCGTCCAGTCCTGGCGCGGCGGGTGCGCCGCGAGGTGCGCGCGCATCCCCTCGCGCAGCCCCGCGTCACCGGCCAGCCGCGCGACCGCCTCGGCGACCCCCGCGTCGGAGGGAGCGAGCAGGCCGTCGACGCCGTCGGTGACGATGTCGTCGACGCCGGTGCCGCGTGGGGCGACGACCGGCAGACCGGCCGCGTGCGCCTCGAGGGCGGCGATGCCGAAGGCCTCGAGCCGGGCCGTCGAGACGTAGAGGTCGCCGGAGTGGTGCAGCCGGCGCAGCCCCTCGCGGTCGAGCCGGCCGGGCATCGACACCCAGTCCATCCCCCGGGCCCGGACGAAGGCCTCCATCGCCCGGCGCTGCGGTCCCTCGCCGGCGAGCGTGGCGCGCAGGGGCACGGCGGGGTCGAGCAGCGCGCGGGCGCGGTGCAGGGCCCCGAGGAGGGCCAGCGGCCGCTTGCGGCTGACGAGGCGCATCGCCGTGACGACGTGCACGCCGGCCGCGGCCTCGCGCGGCGGGGCGCCTCGGTCCGGCGCCCACCACGCGGCGTCGATGCCGTTGTTGAGCACGGCCACCTCGACGTCTCCCGCCGCGGCGCGCACCCGCCCGGCGGCCATCGACGACACCGCGCTGAAGGCGACCCCGCGGCGCGCCCACCGGCCGAGGTGCCCGACGACGCGGAACACCGGGGCCGAGCGGGCGATGACGCAGTGGAACGTGGCCGCCACCGGCAGGCCCGCCGCGAGCGCGGTGCGGACGAGGTCGGTGGCGAACGGGCTGACCACCCCGAGGTGCGCGTGGGCGACGTCGAAGCCGCCCGCGTCGAGCCGCCGGCGCACCTCCGGGGGCGCGAACGGGTTGACGGGCACGCCGTTCGGCAGCGGCAGGGCCATGCGGTGGACGAGCACGCCGTCCTCCTCGGCGGTGCGTGCTCCGTGCCGCTCGCCGTCCGGACCGGTGGTCGCCGTGAAGACCTCGACCTCGTGCCCCGCCCGCGCGAGGTGGTGCGCGAGGTCGTGCACCTGCCGCTCGATCCCGCCGAGCCGGGGCGGGTAGCAGTCCGACAGGAGGGCGACCTTCACGAGGGTCCACCCTGCCATGCGAGAGGATGGCCGACGATGTCCCGCACGCTCGTGGCGTTCCACGCCCATCCCGACGACGAGGCCCTGCTCACGGCCGGCACGATGGCCCGTGCCGCGGCCGAGGGGCACCGCGTCGTGCTCGTGCTCGCCACCGACGGCGGGGCCGGCCTGGCGGCCGAGGAGCTGCGCCGCGACGGGTCGCTGGGGACCCGCCGGCTCGCCGAGGCCGAGCGGTCGGCGTCGGCCCTCGGGGTGGCCCGGGTCGAGTGGCTCGGCTACGCCGACAGTGGGTCCGGGCCGGAGCCGGAACCGGACGCCCCCGGCGTCGCACGGTTCTGCCGGGCGCCCTTGGAGGAGGCCGCCGAGCGGCTCGCCGCCGTCCTCACCACCGAGCGCGCCGACGTCCTGCTCTCCTACGACGCGAACGGCGGCTACGGCCACCGCGACCACCGCCGGGTGCACGAGGTGGCGGCGCGGGCCGCCGAGATCGCCGGCACCCCGAGGGTCCTCGAGGCCACGGTGCCCCGCGACACCATCGTGCGCGCCATCCGGCTCGTCGGGCGGGTCTACCGCTTCCCGGCCGAGTTCGACCCGTCGAGCTTCGAGCGCGCCTTCACCGCGCGGGCCGACATCACCCACCGCGTCGACGTCCGCCGGTACGTGCGGGCCAAGCGGGCCTCGATGCGGGCCCACGCCTCGCAGGCCACCGGCGGCGGCGCCGCCGAGGTCGGTGCCGGCGGCCAGACCGGCGACCGGACCCTCGGGGCGTTCCTCCGCATCCCCCGCCCCCTCTACGATCTGGTGTTCGGGCGCGAGTGGTTCCGCGACCCGTCGAGACCAGCAGGGGGACACGTGGCGACCGACGTCTTCGAGGGCCTGCCGTGAGGGCGGCCGGGGTGCACGTGCCCACGCACCGCCGCCAGCTCGTGCAGTTCGGGCTCGGGCTCGGGCTGGCCGTCGTGCTGCTCGTCTGGGGCCTGCCCTACTTCGCGAAGACGTCGTGGGGCGACATCTGGGACGTCATCCGCACCGTGCCCCCGCTGCACGTCGTCGGCTTCCAGGTGCTCATGCTCCTCGGGCTGTACTGCTACACCTTCACCTTCACCGGGTCGCTGCGCGGGCTGACGCACGGCAAGGCGCTCATCATCAACCTCTGCGGCTCGTCGGTCTCGAACCTCCTGCCCGGGGGCGGCGCGGTGGGCCTCGCGGCGACCTACGCGATGTGCCGCTCGTGGGGCTTCTCGCGCCGCGCCACCTCGACGTCGGCGATCGTCACCGGCGTCTGGAACGTGCTGGCCCGCATCGCGCTGCCGGTCGTCGCCATCCTCGTGCTCGTCATCGGCGGGGTCACCCTGCCCAAGGCCCTCACCGACCTCGCCGTCGCCGGGTCGCTCACCGGGCTCGGGGTCATCGCCGTCATCGCCGGGATGCTCGCGAGCGAGCGGGTGGCGCAGCGCCTCGGCGGCCTCCTCGACCGGCTCATCGGTCCGCTCGTGCGCCGCCGCCGGCCGGACTCGACGATGAGCGTCGAGGACCTCGTGCGCGACCTGCGGGGCCGGATCATCGACGTCGTCCGCTGGCGCTGGTGGTCGATGACCCTCGGCATGGTCGGGTTCTTCGGCGCCTACTACGTGCTCTTCGTGCTCGTGATGCGCGAGACCGGGGTGATGCTCCCGCTCAACCTGCTCTTCGCCGCGTACGCGATCGGCCGGCTGCTCACGGCGGTCGGCATCACGCCGGGGGGCGTCGGCGTCACCGAGGTCGCGACGACCACCGTGCTCGTCGGCTGGGGCGCCGGCAACGCCGAGGCCACCGCCGGGGTCGTGCTCTTCTCGATCATCACCCACCTCATGGAGGTGCCGCTCGGCGGTCTCGGGTGGCTGCTCTGGTCGGTGAGCGCGAAGACCGAGCCGCCCGCCGAGGGCGAGGAGCCGGTCTTCGCCGGCCACGCCTGAGGCCTCGAGGCGCCGAGTTCAGCGGGGTCAGCCGGCGAGGAAGGCCGCGACCGCCCCGTGCAGCGCCGCGAGGTCGTCGACGTGCACGAGCTCGCGCGTCGAGTGCATCGAGAGCAGCCCGACGCCGATGTCGACCGTGGGGATGCCGAGCCGGGTGGCGGCGATCGGGCCGATGGTCGAGCCGCCCGGGATGCTGTTCGGGTTGACGTAGTGCTGGAAGGGGACGCCGGCCCGGTCGCAGGCCGCCGCCCACAGCGCCTCGCCGCGGGCCTCGGTCGTGTAGCGCTGCCGGGCGTTGACCTTGAGCAGCGGGCCGCCGCCGGGGCGCGGGCGGTTCGTCGGGTCGTGCTTCTCGGGGTGTCCGGGGTGGACGAGGTGGCCGGCGTCGCTCGAGAGCAGCCAGGACGCGCGGAAGGCCCGGGCCGCGTCCGAGCGTCCGGCACCCAGCCCCTCGAGCACCCGGCCGAGGACGTCCTCGAGGAACGGTCCGCCGGCGCCGGTGACCGACGCCGAGCCCACCTCCTCGTGGTCGAAGGCGGCGAGGACCGGGATGTGGGCGCCGTCGGCGGGCGCCTCGAGCAGGCCGAGCAGCCCGGCGTGGACGCTCGTGAGGTTGTCCATCCGCCACGAGGCGAAGAGGTCGCCGTACGCCCCGATGCGCGCCGGCTCCTGGGTGTCGGCGAGGAAGAGGTCCCAGGCGACGGCGTCGCCGACGAGCTCGCGCAGCCAGTGCGCGGCGTCGACGGGGTCCGGGCCGTCGGAGGCCCCCACGACCGGCAGCAGGTGGCGCTGGACGTCGGGGGTGAAGCCGTCGTTGACCGCGCGGTCGAGGTGGATGGCCAGGTGCGGGATGCGCGCCACCGGTCCGGAGCGCACGAGCCGCGTGCTGCCGTCGGCGTCGACGACCCGGCCCGCGACGGCGAGGTCGCGGTCGAACCACGACGGGAAGGTCGGACCGCCGTAGACCTCGACGTTGAGCCGCTCCCACCCGTGCTCGCGGACCACGGGGTTCGGCTTGAGCCGGAAGGTCGGGCTGTCGGTGTGCGCACCGATTACGCGGAACGGGGTCGTCGGTCCGGCGCCGGCCGGGATGCGCCAGGCGATGACCGCGCCGTCGCGGACGACGACGTAGCCGCCGGCGTCGCTCGGCCAGGCGGCGGACTCGTCGAGCTCGGTGAACCCCTCGGCGACGAGCCGGTCGCGCGCCACCGCCGCGGCGTGGAAGGCCGTCGGCGAGGCCGTGACGTACTCGGCGAACTCGGTGGCCAGGCGGTCGCGGGTGGCGGCGGTGCTCATCCGGCCATCCTGTCAGCCGGGCGCGGGAGAGCGGGTCAGCGGGTGCCGACGAGCCGGCGCACCTGGCGGCCGCGGGCCTCGTCGGCGAGCGGGTCGCTCATCGGCTCGGGCTCGAAGGGGCCTCCGGTGGCCCGCTCGGCCGCGACCGCGATGAGCGCGTCGCTGACCATCGGGTTCGCCGGGAGCAGCGGCCCGTGCAGGTAGGTGCCGATGACGTTGCGGGTCCGGGCGCCCTCGGTGCCGTCCTCGCCGTTGTTGCCGTAGCCGGCGAGGACGCGCCCGAACGGCTGCTGTCCCTCGCCGAGGACGGTCGACCCGGAGTGGTTCTCGTAGCCGACGACCGGCCCCCACTCGGTCTCGACGCACACCGGCCCGACCATCCGCTTGTCGTTGCCGCGGGTCGTCACGTCGAGGATGCCGAGCCCGGGCAGCTCCTGGCCGGTGACGGTGTGGAAGGAGTTGCCGAACAGCTGGTACATGCCGCAGATCATGAGCATCGGGACGCCGTCGGCGGCCATCGAGGCCAGGGTGGGGCCGACGGCCTCGAGGTCGGCCTCGACCCGGGCCTGCCCCGAGTCCTGGCCGCCGCCGCCCATGAGGAGGTGGGCGTCGTCGCGGAACGGGCTGCCGGGGTCGTGGAGGACGACCTCGGCGGTGTACCCGTGCCGGCGGATGCGGCTCGCGAGCGCGTGGGTGTTGCCGCGGTCGCCGTAGATGCTCATCTCGCGCGGGTAGAGGTGGACGAGGGTGATCGTGCCCTTGCTCGGGCCGTCGGGCGCCAGCAGCTCGGTGGTGCTCATGCCGGGGCGTCCTCTCCGAAGTGGGCCAGGCCGTGCCGGGCGGCCAGCGTCCGGCGCAGGGCCATCATCGCCGTGTACGTGCAGAAGATGCGCTTCGGCTCGTCGGGATGGGCGGCGACGAAGGCGTCGAGGGCCTCGTCGAGGTCGGGGACGACGCGGTCTGTGTGGACGTCGTCGTAGTGCAGGCGCAGCGCCATGTCGTAGGCCCGCACCCCGCTGGTCAGGGCGACGCCGCGCTCGCGGAGGGAGGCGAAGCTGACGTCGTAGAGCCAGGAGACGTCCCGGCCGTCGGCGTCGTTGTCGTTGATGGCGACCATCGTCGCGACGGGGGTGCTGCCGTAGGTCGAGAGCGCGACGCCGAAGCCGGCCGGGTTCTTCACGAGGACGAGCTCGAGGGGCTGCCCGTCGACCATGACCACCTCGCCGCGGCCGAACGGCGGGCGGACCTTCGCGAGCGCGTCGACGCAGGTGGCAGGGTCGAAGGCGTCGCCGAGGAGCATCCGGGCGGTCGTCGTCGCGGCGGTCGCGTTGATCATCGCCGCGAGCCCGCGCTGCTGGAGGGTGACCGGGCCGACGACGAGGTCGTCGAAGACGATGTCGAAGGCGCGCTCGTCGTGCGGGCGCAGCCGGGCGTCGCCGGGGCCGGGGTGCCGCTCGGAGGGGCCGTCGTCGAAGCGGGCGTCGTGCTCGGTCAGCTCGGGGAGCCGGTCGGCGATGGAGGCGTCAAGCCCGAACCAGCGCACCGGGACGTCGACGGCGTCGGCCGCCCGGGCGATGAACGGGTCGTCGCAGTTGGCGACGACGCCCTCGGTGCTGGCCTTCCCGAGGCGGGCGAGGAGGTCGGCGGTGTGGTCGATCTCGGCGAACCGGTCGAGCTGGTCGCGGGCGACGTTGAGCAGGAGGGAGTGGGTGGGCGGCACCTCGGCGATGAATCGCATCGCGTGGGCCTCGTCGAGCTCGACGACGGCCATGTCGCTGCGCAGCCGGCCGCTGACGGGGAGCTGCGGGAGCATCTCGGAGAGGACGCCGCGGGTGAAGTTCGACCCGGTGGGGTTGGTGAAGACCGTGCGGCCGTGGGCGCGCAGCAGGGCGACGAGCATCTTCGTCGTCGTCGTCTTGCCGTTCGTGCCGCTGACGACGACGATGCCGCCGCGCACCTCGGCGAGGGCGTGCCGGAGGATGCCGGGGTCGATGCGCTCGGCAACGAGGCCCGGGAAGGCCGAGCCGCCCCCGCGGCGGCGGGCCAGGGCGCGCACGGTCTTGCCCGCGACGACGGCGGCGGCCGTTCTCAGCATCCGCCAACCCTAGCCAGCCGGGGGCGCCGGCCCCGCATCCGGTCCGGGCCGCCGCTCAGGACGGGAGGTGGGCGTCGAGCCAGCGGACGACGTCGGCGGTGACCTCGTCGCGGTTGGTCTCGTTGAACAGCTCGTGCCGGGCGTCCGGGTAGAGCGTGCACGTGACGTCGGTGAGGCCGGCGTCGCGGTACTGCTGGGCGACCGCGCGCGGGCCCTTGCCGCCGTCGCCGACGGGGTCCTTGTCGCCGGAGACGAGCAGCACCGGGAGGTCCCGGCGGACGCCGGCGACCCGCTTCGCGTCGTTGATTCCGGCCAGCCCGCCGAGCAGGTCCTTGAAGAACCCGGAGGTGAAGGTGTTGCCGCACAAGGGGTCCGCGACGTAGGCGTCGACCTCGGCGTCGTCTCGCGAGAGCCAGTCGAAGTCGGTGCGGTTGGGCTTGAAGGCGGCGTTGTACTGGCCGAAGGTCAGCTTGTCGAGCAGCGTGCTCGTGTGCCGGCGGCCGCGCAGGCGGGCCTCGGCGGCGGCGATGCCGGCGCCGACCCTGCCGAGCGCGCCGGGGTCGCCGGCGGTGCCGGAGAGGACGAGCCCGGCGAGGTCGCGGGAGTCCTCGATGACGTAGGCCCGGGAGAGGAACGAGCCCATGCTGTGCCCGAGGAGGAAGACCGGCAGGCCGGGGTGCTCGTCGCGCGCGTGGGTGGTGACCGCGCGCAGGTCGGCGACGACGGTGTCCCATCCGTCGGCGTCGGCGAAGTAGCCGTGGTCGGCGGCCGAGGCGGTGCGTCCGTGGCCCCGGTGGTCGGGGGCGTAGACCGCGTAGCCGGCGCCGGTGAGGGCCTCGGCGAGGCGGGCGTAGCGGGCCGAGTGCTCGGCCATCCCGTGGGCGACGACGACGACCGCCTTCGGGGCGCCCTCCGGCAGCCAGCGGTGGGTGAAGACGGCGGTGCCGTCGCTGGCGGTGACGCTCGTCGTCGAGCTCTCCATGGGGTCCGTCCTCGGGGATGGGTTACCGGCGGGTACTCGGGGCAAGCCTGCCACGGCGAGGGGGCGTCGTCGCTAGGGTCGTGCGCATGTCACAGGTCACGGGGGGACCGGGGGCCCCGCAGCCCCCGACGGGGACGATCCGGTTGACGCTGCACGGCAGCGGCCCGATGGCGGGTCTGACGCCGACCGTGCTGGTCGGCGGGCACCAGGTCCGGGCCCGGTTCGGGGTGCAGGACGTACCGGTCTGGGCCGGCCGGGTACGCGTCGAGGCGTGGTCGCAGTGGATGCGCCGGTACGGGCAGGCCGAGCTCGAGGTGGAGGTGGCGCCGGGCGCCGTCGTGCCGGTGTTCTACGCCGTGCCGTGGCACCAGTTCACGCGCGGGGCGATCGGCACGACGCCGCAGAAGCGCCCCGGCGCGTGGATGCTGCCGGCGACCTTCGGGGTCTTCGCTCTGGCGCTGGCCGTCACATTCGGGATGATCTACCTGCTCGACTGAGGAGCGGCGCGGCCGGCCGCTCGCCGAGCCCCGCCGACCACACCCCTGGTGCTCCAGCTCTCCGTGCCTCACGCAAGCGATCCCTTGCACCCGG
The DNA here is from genome assembly GCF_016887965.1 of Phycicoccus sonneratiae. Classification (GTDB taxonomy): domain Bacteria; phylum Actinomycetota; class Actinomycetes; order Actinomycetales; family Dermatophilaceae; genus Phycicoccus; species Phycicoccus sonneratiae. The sequence goes on along the minus strand of NZ_JAFDVD010000020.1, from coordinate 53,359 downwards.
CAAGCGATCCCTTGCGGCTCGCAAGCAATCCCTTGCACCGGGCAGGATATCCCTTGCGGCGCGCACGGGATACCTTGCGACCGGCACGGATGGCTGGTGACCCCACAGTCACTCTGGCCGCTCCGGCCCGTGCGCCATCGGGCCACACCCCTCAGGCGGCCCGGCTCACTCCCACTCGATGGTGCCCGGCGGCTTGCTCGTGACGTCGAGCGCGACCCGGTTGACCTCGCGCACCTCGTTGGTGATCCGCGTCGAGATCTTCGCGAGCACCTCGTAGGGCAGCCGCGTCCAGTCGGCGGTCATCGCGTCCTCGGACGACACCGGCCGCAGCACGACCGGGTGGCCGTACGTGCGCCCGTCGCCCTGCACCCCCACCGACCGCACGTCGGCGAGCAGCACGACCGGGCACTGCCAGATCTCCCGGTCGAGCCCGGCCGCCGACAGCTCCTCGCGCGCGATCCGGTCGGCCGCCCGCAGCACCTCGAGCCGCTCGTGCGTCACCTCGCCGACGATGCGGATGCCAAGCCCCGGCCCCGGGAACGGCTGACGCCACACGATGCCCTCCGGCACCCCGAGCTCCAGCCCCACCTGCCGCACCTCGTCCTTGAAGAGCAGCCGCAGCGGCTCGACGAGCGTGAACTGCAGGTCGTCCGGCAGCCCCCCGACGTTGTGGTGCGACTTGATGTTCGCCGTCCCGGTGCCGCCCCCGGACTCCACGACGTCCGGGTACAGCGTCCCCTGCACGAGGAACTCCACCGGGTGGTCCTCGGCGCCCGAGTGCGACCCCACGATGTCCCGCGCCGCCTGCTCGAAGACCCGGATGAACTCGCGCCCGATGGCCTTGCGCTTCTCCTCGGGGTCGCTGACGCCCGCCAGTGCCGCGAGGAAGCGGTCGGCCGCGTCGACGGTCACGAGGTCGACCCCCGTCGCCGCGACGAAGTCCTGCTGCACCTGCTCGGCCTCGCCGGCCCGCAGCAGCCCGTGGTCGACGAACACGCACGTCAGCTGGTCGCCGACCGCCCGCTGGACGAGGGCCGCCGCCACCGACGAGTCCACCCCGCCGGACAGCCCGCAGATGACCCGCTTGTCACCGATCTGCTCCCGCACCGCCCCGACGAGCTCCTCGACGACGTTGGCCGCCGTCCACTCGCCGGCCAGCCCCGCACCCTTGACGAGGAAGTTCTCGAGCACCCGCTGCCCGAAGGTCGAGTGCATCACCTCGGGGTGCCACTGGACGCCGTAGAGCCGGCGCTCGTCGTCCTCGAACCCGGCCACCGGCGCCCCGGACGTCGTCGCCGTGACCCGCATCCCCTCCGGCGGCTCGGCCACCGAGTCGCCGTGGCTCATCCACACCGACTGCTCCGCGGGCTGGCCGTTGAAGAGGGTCGACTCGGTGTCGAGCACCGTCGCCGGCGTCGCCCCGAACTCCGAGAGCCCGGTCTTCTCGACGACGCCGCCGAGCGCGAGGGCCATCGCCTGGAAGCCGTAGCACATGCCGAACACCGGGACGCCGGCCTGCAGCAGCGCGGGGTCGAGGCGCGGCGCGCCCTCCTCGTACACCGACGACGGGCCGCCGGACAGGACGATGGCCGCCGGGTCCTTGGCGAGCATGTCCTCGGCGCTCATCGACGACGGCACGACCTCGCTGAAGCAGTTCGCCTCGCGCACGCGCCGCGCGATCAGCTGCGCGTACTGGGCGCCGAAGTCGACGACGAGCACCGGCCGGTCGGCGAGGTGGATGGGCTCGCCACCCTCGACGACGGTGTGGCTCGGGTCGACGGGCGAGGGGTCGGCGGGCAGCTCGGGGGCGTCGCTCACGCGGCCAAGGCTATCGGCGCGCGGCGGCGAGTCCCGCCTCGACCTCGCGGGCCACGCGGCGCTCGACCCAGAAGGAGAGGAACGGCACGCAGCCGGCGAGCATGACGAGCACCATCTTGGTCAGCGACCAGCCCACCTTGAAGCCCAGCAGCGCGGTCGCCACGAGGTAGACCATGTAGATGAACCCGTGCGGCTGGGGCCACCAGTGCAGCGGGTTGTCGTCGCCCTTCATCCCGAACGCGTAGGACAGGACCATCTCGACGACGAGGACGAGCAGGCCGATGCCGACGACGAAGGCCATCACCTCGAAGAAGCGCAGGCGGGGACGGACGGCGTCGACGTCCTCGGGGGCGATCGCGGTGCCGGCCGGGCCGGCCTCAGGGGTGCTCACGCGCACCATTGTCGCCCGCGCCCGCGAGCGCCGGGGCACCGGCCCGGCGCTCCTCCTCGCGGACCATCCGCCACCAGAGCCAGAGCCCGAACGCGGCGAAGACCCACCACTGCACGGCGTAGGCGGCGTTGCGCCAGCTGAGCCCGGTCGGAGCGAGCGGGGTCGGCACCTTGGTCAGCTGCGGCCCGGCGGCGGGGTCCTCGGTCTCGAGGAAGAGGAAGGCGTTGTAGAGGTCGCCCGGCCAGGTGTTCGCGAGCACCGAGGTGTCGACCGAGCCGATCTCGCCGGATGCGACCGGCGCCGACACCGGCGACTCCGGGGGCGCGAGGCCGCCGGCCAGGGTGAGGGTGCCGGTCGGTGGCGCGCCGGCCTGCCCGGGGTCGGTGACGAAGCCGCGCAGCACCGGCAGGGTCGCGCCCGTGCCGTCGACGACGAACGGCGTGACGACCCACGAGCCGGCCCGGCCGTCGAGCCGGCGGTCCGGCACGAGCAGCTGGCCGTCGGTGTAGCGGCCGGTGACCGTGACCGGCCGGGACGAGAGCTCGCCGGGGAACGACGTGTGCGGGCGCAGGGCCGACGTGAGGGCCAGCGGCGCCGCCGCGCGGGCCTCCTCGACGGCCTCCTGGTGGGCCTTGCCCTCCGCGACCCCGAGCTGCCACCGGCCGAGCTGGACGAACACGACGCCGACGACGAGGGCGAGGGCGAGCAGCCCGAGGTACCGCGGGGTGAGGGCGGTCCGGAGCACGACGTCGAGGGTACGTGACCCCGCTGGGCGCCCGGCCGGCCCGTCGCGCGGCCCGCCTGCCCGATGATGGTCGGGTGCCCGAGCCCGCCGACGATCTCCCGGTCGTCACCGCCATCCACCTCGCGCCCGGCCGCCGGCTGCCGGTGCGCGCGGTCGAGCACGCCGTGGCGGAGGCCGGGGCCGGGCTCGTCGGCGACCGGTACCACGGCTCGCGGCACCGGCACGTGACCGTGCAGTCGGCCGAGCAGCTGGCCGAGGCGGCCGAGCGGCTCGGCGCCGAGGTCCCCGCGTCCGGCACCCGGCGCAACCTCACGGTGTCCCGCGACAGCATCGTGCGGACGCCCGGGGCACGGGCACGGGTCGGCGAGGTGCTCCTCGAGGTCGTGCGGGTGGCGGCGCCGTGCCGCATCCTCGACGACGAGATCGGTCCCGGGGCCGCGGCCGCGCTCCACGACCGGGCCGGGACGGTGTTCCGCGTCCTCGAGGGCGGGCGCGTCGCCGTCGGCGACCGCTACGAGGAGCTGCCGTTCGAGGCGTCCGAGGCCGCCCAGCGCGCCGCCGCCTCCCGGGCCGCCGCGTCAGCCGCCTCCGCTGCCTCCGGGCACCGTCCACTCCCCTGAGCCCCTGCCCCTCGCTGGTGACGGGGTTGTCGGCGGCCGGCGCGGTTGTCTCCCCGTCCGCCGCCGACAACCCCGCCGGCGCGCAGGGGTGGGCCCGAAAACGGTTCGCCGGGCGCCCGGCCCGCGCCGTAGCGTGGACGGCACCATGCCGAGCCGCCGACCCCCCTGGCCGTACGGCGTGCGACCCGACGACCAGCCGCCGGCCGACGCCGACCGCCTGCTCGTGTGGCTCGCGCGCCGGCAGTGGCGCTCGCTCGCGGCCGGGGCCTGCTTCGGCATCCCCTGGATGCTCTCGATCGCCCTCGTGCCGGCGGCGATCGGCCGGGCCGTCGACGACGGGATCGTCGCCCGCGACGGACGCGCCCTCGTCCTCTGGTCGCTCTCGGTCGTCGGGCTCGGGCTGCTGTCGGCGGCCGCGGGCAACGGGCGGCACTGGTTCGCCGTGAAGAACTGGCTCACCGCCGCCTTCCGCGCCGGGGTCGTCGCCGACCGGGCCGTCCGGCGCACCGGCCCCGCGCTGACCCGCACCATGCCCGCCGGGGAGGTGCTCGCGAGCTTCACGAGCGACTTCGGGCGGATGGGCCACTCCTTCGACGTCCTCGCCCGGTTCATGGGCGCGGTCGTGTCGTTCGTCGTCGTGGCGGTCATCCTCCTGCGCGGCTCGCTCCTGCTCGGGATGGTCATGCTCCTCGGCGGCCCGCTGCTCGTGGCGTCGCTCGCCTTCGTCATGAAGCCGCTGCAGCGCCGCCAGACCGCCCAGCGCGAGGAGGCCGGCCGGCTCACCGCGCTCGGTGCCGACACGGTCTCCGGGCTGCGGGTGCTGCGCGGCATCGGCGGCGAGGAGTCCTTCCTCGACCGCTACCGCGCCCAGAGCCAGACCGTGCGTCGCGCCGGGGTCCGGGTCGCCGGCACCCAGGCCACCCTCGACGCCGCCCAGGTGCTCCTGCCCGGCCTCTTCGTCCTCGTCGTCACGGCGGTCGGGGCGAACCTCGCGGTGGCCGGCGAGATCACGCCGGGCCAGCTCGTCGCCTTCTACGGGTACACGGCCTTCCTCACCATCCCCCTCCAGACCGCCGTCGAGATGGCCGACAAGCTCATCACCACGCGCGTCGCCGCGCGCCGCGTCGCCCGCATCGTCGGCACCGACCCCGACCATCCGGCCGAGGCGGCCCGCGGATGGACGCCGCCGGACGCCGTGCTCGCCGACCCCGAGTCCGGCGTCACCGTCGAGCCCGGCGTCCTCACCGCGCTCGTCGGCGCCCGGCCCGAGGAGACCGCCGCCGTCGCCGGCCGGCTCGGGCGCACCGCCCGCGGCCGGCACGGTGTCACGTGGGGCGGTACCGCCCTCGACGACCTCCCGGTGGCTGACGTCCGCGCCCGGATCCTCGTCTCCCAGGCCGACCCCCGGCTGTTCAGCGGAGCCGTGCGCGACGAGCTCGGCGGCCCGGACGACGACGCGCGCCTGGCCGCGCTCACCGTGGCCGACGCCGACGACGCCCTCGCGGCGGTCGACGAGGGGCTCGACGGCGAGCTCGAGGAGCGCGGCCGCTCGCTCTCCGGCGGCCAGCGCCAGCGCCTCGCCCTGGCCCGGGCCCTCCTGCGAGACCCCGACGTCCTCGTCCTCGTCGAGCCGACGAGCGCCGTCGACGCCCACACCGAGGCCCGCATCGCCGTCCGGCTCGCCGAGCACCGGAAGGGCCGGACGACCGTGGTCGTCACCGCCAGCCCGCTGCTGCTCGACCACGCCGACGTCGTCCACCTCGTCGAGGACGGACGGGTCGCCGCCACCGGCACGCACCGCGAGCTGTCGCGCACCGACCCGCGCTACTGGGCGGTCGTCGTCCGCGGGGAGGAGGAGGACCGATGAGCCCGCTCTCGCTGCGGACCGACCACGCCCGCCGGACCCTCCCGATCGCGTCCGGCCGGGTGGTGCGCGAGCACGTCGGGGTCCTCCTGCGCGAGCACCGGCGGCCGCTGCTCGCGGTGCTGCTGTGGCACCTGCTCGCGGCCGTCGTCGGCCTCGCCGGGCCGTGGGTCATCGGGCAGGTCGTCGGCACGGTGACCACCGGCCGCGCGGCGATCACCGACGTCCGCGTGCTCGTCGGGCTGCTCGCCGCGGCGGTGCTCGCCGAGACGGCCGTCACGTGGGTCGCCCGGCGCAGCTCCTTCGTCCTCTCCGAGCAGGTCTTCGCCCAGCTGCGCGAGGGCTTCGTCGCCTCTGCGGTCCGCCTGCCGCTCTCGACCGTCGAGCGCGCCGGCACCGGCGACCTGCTGGCCCGGACGACCAACGACATCGACGCCATCAGCTACGTCATCCGTTTCGGCATCCCGACGGTCGTCGTGTCGTGCACGACCGTGCTCGTCACCGGGGTCGCCACCGTCCTCGCCTCCCCGCTCGCGGCCCTGCCGCTTCTGCTCACGCCGCTCGTCTGGTTCCTCCCGACCCGCCGCTACCTGCGCCTCGCCGGCCCGGGGTACCTCTGGGAGCACGCCACGTACGCCCGGCTCAACGGGGTCGCCGCCGAGACCGTCGAGGGCGCGGCCACCGTCGACGCCCTCGGCCTGTCCGCCGAGCGCGAGGCCCGCTTCGCCGAGGCGATCCGCGAGAGCCACGACGCCGAGCGCTACACCGTCGGGCTGCGGCTGCGCTGGTTCCCGTGGCTCGAGGTCGGGTTCTTCGCGCCGGTCGCGGGCACGCTGCTCTGGGGTGGCTGGCTCGCGTGGGAGGGCACGATCGGGGTCGCCACGGCCACCGCCGTCGTCCTCTACGTCCAGCGCCTCCTCGACCCGCTCGGCGAGCTGATGAGCATGCTCGACGAGATCCAGTTCGCCGCGACCTCGATGTCGCGCATCCTCGGGGTCGCCGAGGTGCCCCCGGACCGGGTCGCCACCGGGGCCGCGCCCTCCGACGACCGGCTGGCGGTCGACCACGTCCGCTACGCCTACCGCGAGGGCCGCGACGTCCTCCACGGCGTCTCGCTCGACCTGCGGCCCGGCGAGCGGCTCGCCGTCGTCGGTCCGTCGGGCGCCGGCAAGTCGACGCTCGGCCGGCTGATGGCCGGGGTCGACGGCCCGCGCACCGGGCGGATCACCGTCGGCGGCGTCCCGCTCGTCGACCTCGAGCTCGACGAGCTCCGCGGGCAGGTCGCGCTCGTCACCCAGGAGCACCACGTCTTCGTCGGCACCCTCGCCGACAACCTGCGCCTGCCCCGCCCGGCGGCCACCGACGACGAGCTGCTCGCCGCGCTCGACGCCGTCGACGCCCTCGACTGGGCCCGGGCCCTGCCCGAGGGGCTCGCGACGACGGTCGGCTCGGGCGGGCACCCGCTCACCGAGGCCCAGGCGCAGCAGCTGGCGCTGGCCCGGCTCGTCCTCGCCGACCCGCACACCCTCGTCCTCGACGAGGCCACCTCGCTGCTCGACCCGCGGGCCGCCCGTCACCTCGAGCGCTCGCTCGGGGCGGTGCTCACCGGGCGCACGGTCGTGGCCATCGCCCACCGCCTGCACACGGCCCACGACGCCGACCGGGTGGCCGTGGTGGACGGCGGCCGGGTCGCCGAGCTGGGCTCGCACGACGAGCTGCTCGCCGCCGACGGCTCGTACGCCGCGCTCTGGCGGTCCTGGCGCGACGAGGGCTGAGCCGGCCCGTCAGTCCTCGGCGCGCACCCGGGCGCGGTCGGAGCCGTGGTCGGCGCCGCGGGCGCGGTCGGCGCCGGGGTGGAACGGCTCGGCCTCCTCGGCCTCCGCACCGCCAGCCCGCCGGTCGCGCACCCGCCGGACGACGAGCCACACGAGGACGATCGCGCAGACGACGAGCACGCCCCGGCTCACCGGCCCCATGTACTGCTCGACGACCTCGTAGTCCTCGCGCAGCCGGTAGCCGAGCGCGATGAACGCCGCGTTCCACACCCCGCTGCCGAGCGCGGTGAGGGCGAGGAAGCGCGGCAGCGGCATCCGGTCCATCCCCGCCGGGACCGAGACGATGGAGCGGATGAGCGGGACGAACCGGCCGACGAGGACGACGACCGAGCCGTGCCGGTCGAAGAACCGGAAGCCGCGGTCGAGGTCCTTCTGGCCGAAGAGGAAGAACCACGGCTTGCCGGCCAGGTGGTAGAGGCGCTCGTAGCTCAGCGCGTGGCCGAACCAGTAGAGGATGCCGGCGCCGAGCAGCGACCCCACCGTCGCGCAGGCCCAGGCGAGCGGCGCGTTGAGCCGTCCGTCGGCGGCGGCGAACCCGGCGAACGGGAGGATCACCTCGGACGGGATGGGCGGCAGCACCGTCTCGAGGGCGATGAGGCCCCCGACCCCGACCTCGCCGACGGACTCGATGACGTCGACGACCGGCCCGGTGATGCTCTGCATGACCGAACGCTACGGGACCCGGCCGAGCGCCCCGCGCGTCACCCGGTGACGAGGCGGACGGTGACCTGCGCGGGCTCGCCCTCGAGCAGGCCCTCGGCGGTGCGGACCGCCTTCTTCACCGGGAGGACGTAGGCCGCCTCCTCGGTGGACGGGAAGAGGCTGGTGCGCCAGACCGTCGCGCCGACCGTGACCTCGACCCGCACGGACCCGAAGCCGCCGGTGGCGTCGCCGACCGCCTCGTCGACCTCGTCGCTGACCGCCTGGGGGACGGTGACGAAGTGCCACGACCCCTCGCGCCACCGCCACAGCGGCGCGCTGAAGCTCCACCCCTGGGCGCGGCCCGTGCTCACGCCCCCACGGTGGCAGGGCCCACCGACACCCGGTCCGCGAGCAGCGCCTCCTGGCGGGGGCGCTCGTCGGGCTCGCCGGCCCGCGGCCAGTGGGCCATCGCCCGCTCGGCCTGCGCCGTGATGGTCAGCGACGGGTTGACCCCGAGGTTCGCCGAGATCGCCGAGCCGTCGAGCACCGAGATGCCGGGGTGACCCCAGACCCGCTGGTAGGGGTCGAGGACGCCCTGCTCGGGCGAGCCGCCGATCGCCACGCCCCCGAGGAAGTGCGCCGTCATCGGCACGTCGAGGACCTCGGGCCACGATCCGCCGGCGACCGTGTACTCGCCGGTGGCCTCGGCGAGCCGGGCGGCGAGGGCCTGCATCGCCACCTGGCCCTGGGGGATGTACGACGGGTTCGGCTCGCCGTGGCCCTGCGTCGAGGTGAGCGTCCGGCGGCCGAACCGGCGGCGCAGCGAGACGCGCAGCGAGTTGTCGCGGCTCTGCATCACGAGGCCGACGACGATGCGCTCGCTCCAGTCGCGGGTCGTCGGGAGCATCCGGCGCAGCGGCTCGGGGTCGCGGACGACCATCCGGACGAACTCGCGCCAGCGCGGCCGCCCCGTGCCCCCGGGGACCGCGAGGGTGGCGAGCAGGCCCATCGCGTTCGAGCCCTTGCCGTAGCGGCAGTTCTCGACGTGGGTGTCGTCGTCGACGTGGAACGAGGTGGTGATGGCGACGCCGCGGGTCAGGTCGACGTCGCGCGGGGCGTGCTCGGTCATCGCGCCGACGAGCGCCTCCGAGTTGGTGCGCGTCAGGTGGCCGAGTCGCGGTGAGAGGGACGGCAGCTCGCCCTCGTCGCGCATGGCGTGCAACAGCGTCTGGGTGCCCCACGCCCCGGCCGCCACGACGACCCGGCGGGCGGTCACGACCTGCCGGTCGCGGCCGCCGCGGGGCCCGGTGCGCTCGTGGAGCACCCGGAGGAGCGGCTCGCCGTCACCGGCGTCCGACCCCGGCACGGCGCCGAGGCGGGTGACGGTGCGCATCGGCCGGATCTCGACCCCGAGGTTCTCGGCCAGCGCGAGGTAGTTCTTCATCAGCGTGTTCTTCGCCCCGACCCGGCAGCCGACCATGCAGTTGCCGCACTCGGTGCAGCCGGTGCGTCGCGGCCCGGCCCCGCCGAAGTACGGGTCGTCGACGGTCTCGCCGGGCTTGCCGAAGAACACGCCGACCGGGGTGCGGCGGAACGACTCCCGCACGCCGAGGTCACCGGCCGTGGCCTCCATCGCCCGCTCGACCGGGCCGTCGCAGGCGTTCGTGACGACACCGAGCATCCGGCTCGCGGTGTCGTAGTGCGGCGCGAGCTCGGCCTCCCAGTCGGCGAGGTCGCGCCACTGCGGGTCGTCGTAGAAGGCGCGCGGCGGACGGTAGAGGGTGTTCGCGTAGTTGAGGCTGCCGCCGCCGACCCCGGCGCCGGCGAGGACGACGACGTCGGGGAGCCGGTGGATGCGCTGTACGCCGTAGCAACCGAACCGGGGGGCCCAGAGGAAGCGGCGCAGGTCCCACGAGGTCTCGGCGAAGTCCTCGTCCTCGAACCGGCGTCCGGCCTCGAGCACGAGGACGCGGTACCCCTTCTCGGCCGCCCGCAGCGCCGCGACCGACCCGCCGAAGCCCGACCCGATGACGACGAGGTCGACGTCGGGGGCGTCCACCGCCGTCACGGGAGCCTCGCCGCCCGCATCGCCCGCAGCGCGCCGGTGAGGGTGCGCGCGTACGCCTCCCCCGCGAGCCCCGGCACGTCGGCGATGTTCACGAGCCCCTGGACCGACACGTTCTGCGCCTCCGTGTACTTGAGGATGCCTTCGCGCCCGTGCCGCCGGCCGACCCCGGAGGCCTTCATCCCGCCCATCGGCGACCCGATGCTCCCCCAGGCCGCGGCGTAGCCCTCGTTGACGTTGACCGTGCCGGCCTCGATGCGTGCGGCGAGCGCCCGGCCGCGGGCGACGTCGCGGGTCCACACCGAGGCGTTGAGGCCGTACTCGGTGTCGTTGGCGAGCGCGACGGCGGCGTCGTCGTCCGGGACCCGGTAGACGGCGACGACCGGGCCGAAGGTCTCCTCGTCGCGGCAGGCCATCGCCGAGGTGACGCCGTCGAGGACGGTCGGCTCGACGACGTACGGCCCGACGTCGGGTCGCGCGCGTCCTCCGGTGAGCACGGTGGCGCCCTTGGCGACGGCGTCGTCGACGTGCCCGAGGACCCGCTCGAGCTGGGCCGGCCCGACGAGGCTGCCCATGTCGGCGTCCCAGTGCAGGCCCGTGGAGAGGCGGATGCCGGAGACGGCGTCGAGGAAGCGGCCGAGGAACTCGTCGGCCACCGCCTCGTGGACGACGAGCCGCTCGGCGCTGACGCACAGCTGGCCGGCCGAGGCGAAGCAGGCGCGCAGGACGCCCGGCACGGCCCGGCGCAGGTCCGCGTCGTCGGCGACGTAGACGGTGTTCTTGCCACCGAGCTCGAGGCTGGCGCCGACGAGCCGCTTCCCGGCCGCCGCGGCGACCGTGCGTCCGGTGGCCGTCGAGCCGGTGAAGCAGACGTAGTCGGCGCGGTCGACGACGGCCGCTCCCGTGGGGTCGCCCGGGCCGAGGGCGACCTGGACGAGGTCGTCGGGGAACCCCGCCTCGACGAGCAGCCGGACGGCGGCGAGCGCGGTGAGCGTGCCCTGGGGGTCGGGGCGCAGGACGACGGCGTTGCCCGCGAGCAGCGCCGGCAGGGCGTCGGTGACGGCCAGGCTCAGGGGGTAGTTCCACGGCGAGACGATGCCGACGACGCCCTTGGGCCGGTGGTGCTCGGTGCTGCGGGTGAGCACCGGGAAGACGCCGAGGTGGCGCTGCGGGGCGAGGTGCGCCGGGCCGCGTCGCGCGTAGTACCGGCAGACGATGGCGACGTCGGCGACCTCCTCGAAGGCGTGGCTGCGGGCCTTGCCGGACTCGAGCTGCACGAGGTCGAGCAGCTCGCCCTGGCGCTCGAGGACGAGGTCGTGGACGTCGAGGAGGAGGCGGGCCCGGCGCTCGAGGGGCACCGGCGCCCAGCGGCGCTGCGCGGCCCGGGCCCGGTCGACCGCGACGCCGACGTCGGTGGCGGTGGAGGTCGGCAGGACCGCCAGGGGCGCCCCGGTCATCGGGGTATGCGTCGTCATCGGTTCGCCCGAGGCCACCACCCCCGCCGTCAGGGCGCGCACCCTCGCGGGGTCGACCGCGTACGTGGCGCGGGGGTCGGTCTCCGGGTCGGCGATGACGTCGGGCATTACCCGAGGGTAACCACCGGGGGGCGCCGCCGTCACGCGGTCGCGTGGCGGTGCCGGTCGTCCCACCGGCACCGCCACGGCGCTCAGCCGGCGAGCATCGCCTGCATCTCGTCGATCTCGCGCTGCTGGGCCTTGACGATCGCCAGGGCCAGGTCCTTGGTCCCGGCGTGGGTCCCGCGACGCAGGACGTCCTCGGCCATGTCGATGGCTCCCTCATGGTGCTCGACCATCATCCGCAGCCAGGTCCGCTCGAACTCGGCGCCCTCCAGCGACGCCAGCTCGCGCAGGTCGGCGGCGGACATCATCCCGCCCATGTCGTGACCCATCGAGCCCATGCGGTCCATGGAGCCCGCCCCCCAGTCCTCGAGCCAGCCCTCCATCCGGTCGATCTCGGGCTGCTGCCCGGCCTCGATGCGGCGGGCGAGGTCGAGCAGGGCGGGGTCGTCGGACCGGGTCGGGACGAGGGCGGCCATCTCGAGGGCCTGCTCGTGGTGCGGGACCATCATCATCGAGAACATGACGTCGGCCTGGTCGTGGTCGGCCGGGGAGCCGGCGGTCGACGGGCTGCGGGAGCCCATCATCGAGCCCATCGGGGCTCGGTCGTCGTCCGTGGTCGTGACGCAGGCGGTCAGGCCGAGGACGAGGAGGGCGGGGGCCGCGAACAGGGCGGCGCGCCGAGACGTGGTGGTGCGCATGGTGGAACTGCCTCTCTCTGGAACGTGCTGTGCGGGAACGGGACCGGAGAGCGGTCTAGGTCCGCGAGACGCAGAGGAGGAGCGGGAGCGGGACGGATGGAGGGGCTCGGGCAAGGCGTCGTCGGACCCGGGTGTGGTCGACGGTGGTCGAGGTGGAGCGCGGCGCGAGGCCGCCGCGGCGACGCAGGACCAGCGCGACCACCGCGCCCAGCACGGCGAGGCAGACGACCGCGGTCGTCGCCGAGCGGTCCGCGACGGCACCGCCCCGGGCGGCGGACACGAGCATCGTCCCGACGGCGCCGACGTCGGCGGCCGCGGACGTCGGCGCATGCGCCGTCATCGCGGGCGCCGCCATCGCGGGCGCAGCCGGGACGGCGGCCGGCGCGTGCCCCACGTGTCCCCCGTGGCCGCCCTCCCCGGCTCCGTCGGAGCACAGGAGCAGCACGTGCATCGCGAGCACGCCGGTGAGCAGGGGCAGCAGCAGACCGGCCCGCAGGATGCGGCCCCGTCCGTCGACCACGGCGCTCCTCATACCCCTGAGGGTACGTCGGGCGCGCGGCTCGCGCAGTGCGTCGCGCGTCATGTCGGTGGGTTCGGGTCGGCGCCGGCCGCGGTCAGCTGCGCTGGTACGGCGCGACGACGACCTCGACGCGCTGGAACTCCTTGAGGTCGAGGTAGCCCGAGGTGGCCATCGCCCGGCGCAGGGCGCCGACGAGGTTGGTCGTGCCGTCGGCCAGCCGGCTCGGCCCGAAGAGCAGCTCCTCGAGCGGCGCGACCGCCCCCACCTCGACCCGCTCGCCGCGCGGCAGCTCGGGGTGGTGGGCCTCCGGACCCCAGTGGTACCCGCGGCCGGGGGCGTCGGTGGCACGCGCGAGGGCGGCCCCGAGCATCACGGCGTCGGCGCCGCAGGCCACGGCCTTGACGATGTCGCCGCTCGTGCCGACCCCGCCGTCGGCGATGACGTGGACGTACCGGCCGCCGGACTCGTCGAGGTAGTCGCGGCGGGCCGCGGCGACGTCGGCGATCGCGGACGCCATCGGGGCGTGGATGCCGAGGGTCGTGCGCGTCGTGTGAGCCGCCCCGCCGCCGAAGCCGACGAGGACGCCCGCCGCCCCGGTGCGCATCAGGTGGAGGGCGGCCGAGTACGAGGCGGCCCCGCCGACGATGACCGGCACGTCGAGCTCGTAGATGAAGCGCTTGAGGTTGAGCGGCTCGGCCCGGCCGGAGACGTGCTCGGCCGAGACCGTCGTGCCGCGGATGACGAAGAGGTCGACCCCCGCGTCGACGACGGTCTTCCACAGCTCCTGGGTGCGCTGCGGGCTGAGCGCCCCGGCGACGGTGACCCCCGAGGCCCGCACCTGGCGCAGCCGCTCGGTGACGAGCTCGGGCTGGATCGGCTCGCGGTAGATCTCCTGCATCCGCTGCGTGGCGAGCGCCGGGTCGAGCGTCGCGATCTCGGCGAGCAGCGGCGTCGGGTCCTCGTAGCGGGTCCACAGCCCCTCGAGGTCGAGCACCGGCAGGCCACCGTGCTGGCCGAAGGCGATGGCCGACTCGGGCGACATCACCGAGTCCATCGGGGCCGCGATGACCGGCAGGTCGAAGTGGTAGGCGTCGATCTGCCAGCCGGTCGACACCTCCTGCGGGTCGCGCGTGCGCCGCGACGGCACGATGGCGATGTCGTCGAAGGAGTACGCACGGCGTCCGCGCTTGCCACGGCCGATCTCGATCTCGCTCACCCGGGCAGCCTACCGACGCCCGCATCGACCGTTCGGACGGCGTCCTGAGGGTCCGGGAAGAGCCGGGAACCCAAAAACGTTTCCGCGCTGTCGGACCCCTCCGGCAGACTTCTCCTCGGCACCGTCGCCACTCCCCCCGCGGGGACGACGGGCCGACCCACGGCGCGGACCACCCGCCCAGACCACTCGACATGGAGCCACACGTGTCAGCAACAGCCTCCGCGCCCCCGGCGCCCCCGGAGTACCCCGAGAAGATCGACGCGGCCGTCCTCAAGGTCGCCGGCGTCGTCGTCCTCGGGGCGATCATGTCCATCCTCGACATCACCGTCGTCAACGTCGCCCTGCGCACCCTCCAGGTCGACTTCGCCAAGGACGGCGTCCCGCTCGACTACTCCACCGTCGCGTGGACCGTCACCGGGTACACGCTCGCGCTCGCGACGGTCATCCCGCTCACCGGCTGGGCCGCCGACCGGTTCGGCACCAAGCGCCTCTACATGCTCGCCGTCGCGCTCTTCACGGCCGGCTCGGTGCTCTGCGCCACCGCCACGAGCATCGAGATGCTCGTCGGCTTCCGGGTCCTCCAGGGCCTCGGCGGCGGCATGCTCATGCCGCTCGGCATGACGATCATGACCCGCGCGGCCGGCCCGAAGCGGATGGGCCGGCTGATGGCCGTCCTCGGCATCCCGATGCTCCTCGGCCCGATCTTCGGCCCGATCCTCGGCGGCTGGCTCATCGACCACTACAGCTGGCACTGGATCTTCCTCATCAACCTGCCGATCGGCATCGTCGCCCTCGCCTACGCCTGGTTCGCGCTCGCCTCGGACCGTCCGCACCCGTCGGAGACCCTCGACTGGAAGGGCGTCCTCATGATGAGCCCCGGTCTGGCGCTCTTCCTCTACGGCGTCTCGTCGATCCCGGGCGAGGGCGGCATCGGGCACACGAAGGTGCTGCTGCCGGGCCTGGTCGGCCTCGCGCTCATCGTCGCCTTCGTCGCGTACAGCTTCCGGCCGCAGCACCCGCTGCTCGACTTCCGGCTGTTCAAGAACCGCAACCTCACGGTCGCGATCGTCACGATGTTCATCTTCGCCGCGTCGTTCTTCGGCGGCCTCCTGCTCATCCCCCAGTTCCTCCAGCAGGTCCAGGGCGAGACCCCGCTGTCGGCCGGCTGGCTGATGGCCCCGCAGGGCCTCGGCGCGATGCTCACGATGCCGATCGCCGGCGCGCTCGTCGACCGCTTCCCGGTCGGGCGCATCGTGCCGTTCGGGCTGCTGCTCATCACCGGTGGGATGTTCGCGCTCACCCAGATCGAGGCCGACTCCTCGCACTGGGGCTTCCTCATCCCGGTCCTGTTCGTCATGGGTTTGGGCATGGGCGGCACGATGATGCCGATCATGACCTCGGCGCTCAAGACGCTGACCCACCACGAGGTCGCCCGCGGCACGACGCTGCTCAACATCACGCAGCAGATCGCCAGCTCGGTCGGTGTCGCGACCTTCTCGGTCATCCTCACCAACGCGTTCAAGGACCGCCCGCTCGTCGGGCAGGCCGGGCAGTACTTCGAGGCCGTGCAGACCAAGGGCCCGGAGGCGGCCCAGGGTCTCGTCGGGCAGCTGCCGCTCGTCGGCCAGTTCCTGTCGCAGGCGGGGTCCGACCCGCAGGCTGCGGTCGCGGCGCTCGGGGCCCGGGTCGCCGAGCTCTCGGCCGACGCGTACTCGCACACGTTCTGGTTCGCGGCCGGGTTCGTCACCCTCACGCTCGTGTCGGCGGCGTTCCTGCCGCGCAAGCACGAGGAGTCGCACCTGCTCGACGACGGTGCGCTCGACGAGGCGGCGCCCCCGGTGATCGTCCACTGAGGCCCTCCACGTCCTGACCGGTGCCGGTCCCGCACGCCGCGGGGCCGGCACCGTCGCGTCGGGGGCATGCTGGGGTCGTGCACCCCGGACCCCTCAACGCCATCACCGACGTCGCCGGCGTGCGCGTCGGTCAGGTCACCCGCGACGACCCCGGCTGGCTCACCGGGGTGTCGGTCGTCGTCCCGCCGCGGGGCACGGTCGGTGGGGTGGACGTGCGCGGCGGCGGACCGGGAACCCGCGAGACCGACCTGCTCGACCCCGCGAACTCCGTCGACGCGGTCGACGCCGTCGTCCTCTCCGGCGGGAGCGCGTTCGGGCTGGGCACGGCCGACGGGGTGGCCGACGCGGCTTGGGCGGACGGGCGCGGCTGGCCGGTCGGACCCGGCGAGGACGAGCGGGTGCCGATCGTCCCGGCGGCCATCCTCTTCGACCTCGGACGCGGCGGCATCTGGCGCCACCACCCCGGACCGGCCGAGGGCGCCGCGGCCTACGCCGCCGCGAGCGACGGGCCGGTGGCGTGCGGGGCGGTCGGCGCCGGCACCGGGGCGCGGGCCGGGGGGCTGCACGGCGGGGTCGGCACGGCGTCGGCGGTGCTCGAGTCCGGACTCACCGTCGGCGCGCTCGTGGCCGTCAACGCCGTGGGCTCGGCGGTCGGTGACGACGGGTCGCTGCTCGGGGCGGCGTGGGGTCTGGGTGAGGAGTTCGCGGACCTCCCCGCCCCGGACCCGGCTGCCGCGCAGGCCTACTGGGAGCGTCGGCGGGCCGAGGCAGAGGCGCTGAGGGCCGGCACCGCGACGACGCTGGTCGTCGTCGCCACGGACGCGTCGCTGGGCAAGGGCGGCTGCCGCCGGTTGGCGACGGTGTCGCACGACGGCATCGCCCGGGCGCTCTCGCCCGTGCACACCCCGTTCGACGGCGACACCGTCTTCGCCCTCGCGACCGGTGCACAGACCGCGCCGGCCGGGCTCGACCTCGTCGACCTCCACGACGCCGCGGCGCGCTGCGTCACCCGGGCGATCGTCACGGCCCTGCTCGCCTCGACGTCGGTCGACCGGTCGGAGGACGGGGGGCTCGTCGCCGCGTCCTGGCGCGACGCCCTGACCCGCGCCTGACCGGTCCTGCCTCCGGCGACGCCGACATCACCCCGAGCCGGACGACATCAATCGACGAAAGTGTCGAATGCTGCTCTCCGCCCGCCCGAGCCGGACGACATCAATCGACGAAAGTGTCGATTGATGTCGTCTGCGTCGCCGCCGGAGTCCGGGTCAGCCGAGGCGCTTGGCGAGCAGCGCGGCGAGCCGGTTCATCTGCTGCACGTGCGCGGAGTCGCCGTCGGTCTGGACGACGGCCGGCCCCTCCCCGACGGTGATGATGGCGACCGCGTAGCCGCCGACGATGCCCATCTGGCGGGTCTCCGACTCCGAGGTGAGCCAGCCGCCCTTGAACGCCGAGGCGCCGATCGTGCCGAGGCCCCACCGGTGGGCCGAGATCGGCTGCATCTGCCCGAGCAGCCACGAGCTCGCCGACCCGCTGACCACGCGCCCGGCGGCGAGCGCGGCCATGAAGCGCACCTGCTCGCGCGGGCTCCACGACATCGAGCCCTGGGAGCGGTCCGGAGCCGCGGTCGCCGTGTCGCCGATGGAGCGCAGCACGGCGGTGATGGCGGCGCCGGGGCTGCCGGGGATCTTCTCGCGGATGGCGACGACCGCGTCCCCGTCGCTGCGGGTCAGCGCGGCCCGGATGAGGTCGCGGTCGCCGCTCGGGATCTTGCCGGGGTCGCCGTCGACGACCGTGTCGAGGTAGGCCGCGACGACGAGGACCTTGGAGGTCGACCACGCCTTGTAGCGCGACACCGACCCCTCCGTGCGCACCGCCGACGGGTTCGAGAGCGGCGCCCAGACGATCTGGTTGCGGGTGTTGCCCTCGAGGCTGGTCAGCCCACCCGTGCCGGTGCCCTGCGCGGGAGCGCCCCCGGAGCCGCCGGAGGACGCCACCTCGGTCGGGTCCGGCACCGCCCGCACCAGCTCCTCGGCCTTCGTGGCGACGGGCCGCGGCTTGGGCGTCGGCGCCGTCGAGGGCACCGCCTCGCCGTCGGCGGTGGACCCGCTCGGTGACGGCGTCGTCGACCGCCCCGCCGTCCCGCACCCGCCGGCGAGGACGAGCGCGAGCAGCGGGAGGAGCACCAGGACGCGTCGCACGCGCCAGACCCTACGTCGGACCGGGCCCCGGCACGACCCGGCGCCCGTCAGCCGTGCCGCTGCTCGGCGGTGCGCCCCAGCTCGGCCTCGTGGTCGAGCACCCACGCCGCCCGCGTGGCGCCGAGGGCCCGGACGAGGTCGTCCTGGTGGCGCGCACCGTCCTGCGGCGCCCAGAGGTGCCCGTGCCGGATGCCGACGACGCCGGAGCTCATGCTCGTCGCCCCGCCGTACTCCGTGCTGCAGAACCCCCAACCGAAGACGTCGTCACCCCGGGCGGCCACGCGCACCACGCCGCAGGTCGACGGCGGGAACGCCTCGCCCTCCCCCTGCGCCAGCCGCTGTGCGAGCCGCAGCTCGAGCGGGTCCATCGTCGCGTCGGCGCGCGGCGGCAGGTCCGCCGGCCCGGTGGCGGTCGTCGGCGCCGGCGGGAGGGTCGGGCTCGCCGTGGAGGTGGCCGGAGCGCCGGACGGCCCGGCCGTCGCGGCGGGGTCGGCCGCCGTGGCGGGGTCGGCGGTCGCGGCCGTCACGGACGGCGACGCGGAGCCCGCGGCCCCACGGTCCCCGTCGGCGCTGCAGCCGGCGGCCAGCAGCACGCCGGCGGTCAGCATCCCCGCCCACGCCCCCCGGCGCACGGTGTCAGCCCTTGCCGCTGTAGTTCGGCGCCTCGACGATGCCGGTGATGTCGTGCGGGTGCGACTCGCGCAGGCCGGCCGTCGTGATGCGGATGAACCGGCCGCGCTCCTTGAGCTCGGGGACGGTGCGCGACCCGACGTAGAACATCGACTGGTGCAGGCCGCCGACGAGCTGGTGCACGACCGCCCCGACCGGCCCGCGGTAGGCGACCTGGCCCTCGATGCCCTCGGGGACGATCTTGTCGTCGGAGGTGACGTCGGCCTGGAAGTACCGGTCCTTGGAGTACGACTTCTTGCCGCGCGAGCTCATCGCCCCGAGCGAGCCCATGCCGCGGTAGGCCTTGAACTGCTTGCCGTTGATGAAGACCAGCTCGCCGGGCGACTCCTCGCAGCCGGCGAGCAGCGAGCCGACCATCACGGTGTCGGCCCCGGCGACGAGCGCCTTGGCGATGTCGCCGGAGTACTGGAGGCCGCCGTCGCCGATGAGCGGGACGCCGGCCGGACCGCAGGCGAGCGAGGCCTGGTGGATGGCGGTGACCTGCGGGACCCCGACCCCCGCGACGACGCGTGTGGTGCAGATGGAGCCCGGCCCGACGCCGACCTTGACCGCGTCGACCCCGGCGTCGACGAGGGCCTGGGCCCCGGCGCGCGTGGCGATGTTGCCGCCGATGACCTGGACGTGCCGCAGCGCGGGGTCGTTCTTGACGCGCTGGACCATCTCGAGGAGGAGGCGGGCGTGCCCGTGCGCGGTGTCGACGACGAGGACGTCGACCCCGGCCTCGACGAGCGTCGTGGCGCGCTGCCAGGCCTCCCCGAAGTAGCCGACCGCGGCGCCGACGAGCAGCCGGCCGGAGCCGTCCTTGCTCGCGTTGGGGAACTGCTCGGACTTCACGAAGTCCTTGACGGTGATGAGCCCGCGCAGCCGGCCCTCGTCGTCGACGATGGGCAGCCGCTCGCGCTTGTGCTGGCGCAGCAGGCGGGTGGCCTCGTCGTGCCCGATGCCGACGTGGCCGGTGATGAGCGGCATCGGCGTCATGACGTCGCGGACGAGGGTGTGGCCCCACTCGGCGACCGGGGTGAAGCGCAGGTCGCGGTTGGTGACGATGCCGAGGAGGTGCTCACCCGGGTCGACGACCGGCAGGCCGGAGACGCGGTAGCGGCCGCAGATCTCGTCGAGCTCCTCGAGGGTGGCGTCGGGGCCGATGGTGACCGGGTTGGGGATCATCCCGGTCTGGGTCCGCTTGACGAGGTCGACCTGGTAGGCCTGGTCCTCGATCGAGAGGTTGCGGTGGAGGATGCCGAGGCCGCCGTGGCGCGCCATCGCGATGGCCATCCGGGCCTCGGTGACGGTGTCCATGGCCGCCGAGACGATCGGCATCCGCAGGGAGATCTCGCGGGTCAGCCGGGAGGTGGTGTCGACCTCGCTCGGGATGACGTCGGTCTCGCCCGGCTGGAGCAGGACGTCGTCGTAGGTGAGGCCGAGCTCGGCGAACGGGCCGGCGGGCACCGGCTCGGCCGAGGCGGCGGGCACGCCCTCCGACCGGGGGGAGGCGGGGCGCGCGGGGGTGTCGGTGACGGGGGCCGTCTCGTCGAGTCCGAGGCTCATCGCCCGATTCTACGGCCCCGTGGCCGAGCGGCCGAACCCGGCACGCGCCCTCCGGACGAGGCGCCCATCAGCCGTTCGGAGGGGTTCCGGGCCCGCGGGCGCCACCCTTGACCAAAGCCTTACCCAACGCTTGCCCACCCCTTCACAAACGCCACCTAGCGTGAGATCCGTTGCCGCTGGAGGGACGCGGTGCGCTAGTGCGTGGAGGTAGACACATGGCCGAGATCACCCGGCTCCCGGGCCCCGTGGCCGACCTGTGGGACTGGCAGCTCGAGGGCTCCTGCCGCCGCGTCGGGCCCGAGGTCTTCTTCCACCCCGAGGGTGAGCGCGGCAGCAAGCGCCACCGCCGGGCGACCGCCGCCAAGGAGGTCTGCCTCGGCTGCCCCGTCATCCAGCAGTGCCGCGAGCACGCGCTGGCCGTCCGCGAGCCCTACGGGGTCTGGGGCGGTCTCACCGAGGACGAGCGCGAGAGCGTCTACTCGCGCGAGCGTCACCTGGCGTCCTGACCGACGCCACCACCTGAACTCGGCCCCGTCCCCACACGGGTGCCAGGCGGCCCTCCGGGGGCCGCACCCGGGCCGCCCGGGGACCGTGGGGGCGAGAGCCCACGGTCCGTCCGGCGGCCTACCGGCCGCAGGTGCCGGTCGTGGGGGCGAGAGCCCACGACCGGCCCTGCGGCTCCTTCGTGCCCGGGCCTGCCCGGTCCGCGGTCCGTCCGGCGGCGTAGCCTGACGCGGTGCCCGACGACGCCCTTGAGGTCCCCATCCGTGACGAGTCGATCCGGCTCGGCCAGCTGCTCAAGCTGAGCGGCCTGGTCGACGACGGCGCGAGCGCCCGGGAGGTCGTCGAGCGCGGGCTCGTCGCCGTCAACGGGGAGGTCGACACGCGGCGGGGGCGTCAGGTGCGGGTCGGTGACGTGGTGTCGCTCGACGGCGGCGGCAGCATCCGCGTCACCTCCGACTAGCGGACTTCCCGACGTCTTGCCCGGAACCCACCTCGGAGGGCCCGGATCCGGGCGTTCTGGGTGGGTCGTGGGCAATCAGTCGGGGTCCGAGGGGTCGGCGCAGAGCCAGTCGACGCCGGCCGCCACGTGCAGCGCGGTCGTGTCGAGGAGGGGCACGTCGGCGTCGCCGTCGGTGAGCAGCAGGCCGATCTCGGTGCAGCCGAGGACGACCGCGTCCGCCCCGTCGGCGACGAGCCGCCGGACGACCTCGAGGTAGGCGTCGCGCGAGCGGTCGCGCACGACGTCGTGGACGAGCTCGTCGTAGATGACGCGGTGGACGAGGTCGCGGTCGGCGTCGCCGGGGACGACGACATCCAGCCCGCGAGCCCGCAGCCGCTCGACGTAGAAGTCGTGCTCCATCGTGAAGTGGG
Organism: Phycicoccus sonneratiae; assembly: GCF_016887965.1. GTDB lineage: Bacteria > Actinomycetota > Actinomycetes > Actinomycetales > Dermatophilaceae > Phycicoccus > Phycicoccus sonneratiae. The sequence goes on along the minus strand of NZ_JAFDVD010000020.1, from coordinate 31,702 downwards.
TCGCGAGCAGCCCGACGCGTCGGTGCCCGCCCGCCAGCAGGGCGTCGGCCGTGGGGTCCGCGATGTGCAGCAGCGGGATGCCCGCCGCGGCCTCGACGGCGCCGGCGACCTTGTGCATCGTGTTCGTCGCAAGGAGCAGCGCCTCCGCTCCCCCGGCGGCCAGGCCCCGGGCGGCGTCGCCGAGGAGGCGCGCCGTGGCGTCCCAGTCGCCGTCGTGCTGCGCCTGCGCGACCGGCGCGAAGTCGACCGAGTGCAGCAGCAGCCGGGCCGAGTGCAGACCCCCGAGCCGGGCGGCGACGCCCGCGTTGAGCCCCCGGTAGTAGGACTCCGTGGAGGTCCAGCTCATCCCGCCGAGCACGCCGAGCAGCCGCATGCCGCCCACCCTACGGCCGGGCTCAGGCGGGGACGCGGGCCTCCGAGACGTCGGTGCTCGCCGGCAGGGCCAGCGTCGCGAGGCCGGCGGCCACGACCGCCGCGAGGCACACGACCCCGGCGAAGCCGAGCACGGTCCCGGCGGGGAACGGGCCGTACGGGTCCGCGACCGAGACGAGGTAGGTCTTCGCGGCGAGCGCCCCGACGAGGGTCGTGACGACCACGGCCGGGACGACGGGGAGCACCGCCTCGACGACGACCGCCCGCGCGACGACGGCGCGAGGCACCCCTGCCGCCACGGCCGTCGCGAGGCTGCGGCGCCGCTCGACGACTCCCTCGACCTCGGCGACGAGCAGCCCGAGCGCGCTGGCCGCCGTCGCGAGGCCGAGCGCGACGAGCACGAGGGTGTAGGTCTGCGCGAAGAAGCCGCCGTAGTCGCCCTGCTGCTCGCTCATCGCGAGCGCCTCGGAGCGCAGCACGAGCGCCCCGCCGCCGACGAGGCAGCCGAGGAGGAGGGTGAGGCGCGAGGCGCCTCGCCGCTGCTGGGCGGCCATCCGGCGGCCGGCGAGCAGGAGGTCGGCGCGCCCCGCCGCCACGGCGAGCCGCGCGCCGACGACGACGGCGAGCTCGGCCGCCAGCCCCGCGGCACCCAACGAGAACGCGACGACGGCGACCAGGAGCAGCACCGAGAAGAGGAGGGTGGTCAAGGACGTCCCGGAGACGACCCGGGGCGCAGAGGCGGCGACGAGCAGGCCGAGCACGGCGAGCGCGGCCGAGCGGAGGGTCCGCCGGCTGCCGGCGTGCGTCACCTCCCCCGCCCCGTCCCGACGGGCGGCGCCGACCGACGCCGCCCAGGTGACGAGCAGCGGCAGCAGCAGGAGCCCGGGCACGACGACCCACCAGGTCGGCACCCGGTCGGTCGGGAGCAGGAGGGCGTCGTCCATCCACCGGGTGCCGACCGGGATGGGGTCGACGTCGCGGTACACCTGCACCGGACCCCCGACCGCGCCCACGACCAGCGCGAGCAGGCCGTAGAGCGGGATGCCGACCAGCACCCCTGCGGCAGAGGCGATCCCGGCCTCCAGCGCGACGAGGCGCCGCAGCTCGGCCGGCGTCGCCCCCAGCCGCGCGAGGTCGGCCAGGCGCCGCTCGCGGGCCGGCGCCCCGATCCGCGAGCACTGGGCGGCGAAGGCGAGGAACGGCAGGCAGAGCAGCGCGAGCGCGAGCACCGTGCCCCCCTTGAGCCCGGACTCGGTCCAGAGGACGGCGTTGGAGTAGACCGTCGTGCTGTGCAGATCGTCCGGGGCGACCACCGCGCCGGCGAGGATGACGAACACGGCGGCGACCGCCACCGAGGCGACGGTGAGGACGATGCGCAGCCGGTCGGACCGACCGCCGCGGAAGGCCAGCCAGGTGGCGCCGGACCAGGTCATCGCCCGCTCCCGGCCTCGACGACCCGCCCGTCGCGCAGCCGGACCTCGCGGTCGCAGTAGGCGGCGACGGTGGCGTCGTGGGTGACGACGACGAGGGTCGTCCCGCGCTCGCGCACCGCCCCGAGCAGCGTCGCCATGACCCGCTCGCCGGAGACGCTGTCGAGGGAGCCGGTCGGTTCGTCGGCGAGGACGACGTCCGGGGCGGTGACGAGGGCGCGGGCGATGGCCACCCGCTGCGACTGCCCGCCGGACATGTCGACCGGTCGCCGGTCGGCGACGTCGCCGACGCGCAGCTCGTCGAGGACCGCCCGGGCGGCCTCGAGGGCCTCCCGCCGGGACCGGCGCAGGAGCAGCAGCGGCAGGGCGACGTTCTCGACGGCGGTGAGGTCGGGGATCAGCTGGCCGTACTGGAAGACGATGCCGAACCGGGTGCGGCGCAACCGGGCCCGGGCGGCCTCGCCCTGCGTCGAGAGCGGCGTGCCGTCGAGGTCGACCCGCCCCGACGTCGGCGCGAGCACCCCGGCCAGGGCCAGCAGGAGGGTGGACTTTCCCGAGCCCGACGCCCCGGTGACGGCCAGCCGCTCCCCCGCCCGCAGCTCGAGGGCGACGCCGTCGACGGCCCGGGTCGCTCCCTGGTCGACGACGAGGTCGTGCGCGGCGAGCCGCGGGACGCCGTCGGTCCACGGCTCGGCGGTCGCGGCGGCGGGCTGGTCGAGCGGGGTCATCGGAGCTCCTCGGTGAGGTCGACGACGCGCAGCGCGGCGGCCTCGAGCCACCGCACGTCCGCGTCGAGGTGGGCGATGGCGTGGTCGGTGGCGAGCAGCTCGCCGACCGAGAGACCGGGGCGGGTCTTGTGGGCCGTCAGCTCGCGCATCCGGTCGACGACGGCGACGCGCTGGCGGTCGAGGAGGTCGCGGGCGGCGTCGGGTCCGACGGCGAGCATCGCGACGGTGGCGCGGGTGGCGAGCGGGTGGGCGACGAGCCGCTCAGGGGCCTCGGGGGTCGAGGTCCAGCGCGCCAGCTCCTCGCGACCCTCGGGCGTCACCTCGTAGACCGTCCGGTCCGGGCCGCCCTCGCGCTCGACGGCGACGGCGCGCACCCAGCCGCGCCCCTCGGCCCGGGCCAGCGCCGCGTACACCTGGCCCGCGGCGATGGGGCGCGCCGACGGGAAGGCGGCGTCGTGCGCCTTCTTGAGGTCGTAGCCGTGCTGCTGCCCCCTCGACAGCAGCCCCAGCAGGACGTGACTCGTCGTCATGGCTCCACTATTCACTGTGTGACTAGTTGAGTCAAGAGGTACTTCTGGCGAGTTCAGCCGCTCCGACCGGCCGGGGGTGGCGTGTCGAGCGGTCGAACTCGCAAGAAGTGGCAGGCGACACGCGACGCCGCCCGGCCCCTTCCGGGGCCGGGCGGCGTGCGTGGTGCGAGGGAGGGAGCAGCCTCAGTGGCCGTGCCCGTGGCCGTGGCCACCGGCGGCGGCCGGCTCCTCCTCCTCCTTCTTCTCGACGACGAGGGTGTCGGTGGTCAGCACCATCGAGGCGATGGACGCCGCGTTGCGCAGCGCCGAGCGGGTGACCTTGACCGGGTCGATGACGCCGGCCTTGACGAGGTCCTCGTACTCGCCCGTGGCGGCGTTGAGGCCCTGGCCCGCGGAGAGCTCGGAGACCTTGGCGACCGCGACGTAGCCCTGGAGGCCGGCGTTCTCGGCGATCCAGCGCAGCGGCTCGGCCGAGGCCTTGCGGACGATGTTCGCGCCGACCGCCTCGTCACCCTCGAGGGCGAGGGTGTCGAGGGCCGCGACGGCCTGGATGAGGGCCGAGCCGCCACCGGCGACGATGCCCTCCTCGATGGCCGCGCGGGTCGCCGAGATGGCGTCCTCGATGCGGTGCTTCTTCTCCTTGAGCTCGACCTCGGTGTGCGCGCCGACCTTGATGACGCAGACGCCGCCGGCGAGCTTGGCGAGGCGCTCCTGGAGCTTCTCGCGGTCCCAGTCGGAGTCGGTGCGCTCGATCTCCTGCTTGATCTGCGCGACGCGGCCCTCGACGTCGGCGGCCTCGCCGGAGCCGTCGATGATCGTCGTGTTGTCCTTGGTGACGACGACGCGACGGGCCTGGCCGAGGGTCTCGAGCCCGACCTGGTCGAGCTTGAGGCCGACCTCCTCGGCGACGACCTGGCCGCCGGTGAGGGTCGCGATGTCCTGGAGCATCGCCTTGCGGCGGTCACCGAAGCCGGGCGCCTTGACGGCGACGACGGTGAAGGTGCCGCGCATCTTGTTGACGACGAGCGTCGAGAGCGCCTCGCCGTCGACGTCCTCGGCGATGACGAGGAGCGGCTTGCCGGACTGGACGACCTTCTCGAGCACCGGGAGGACGTCGGCGATCGCCGAGATCTTGCCCTGGTTGACGAGGACGTAGGCGTCCTCGAGGACGGCCTCCATCCGCTCGGGGTCGGAGACGAAGTACGGGGAGATGTAGCCCTTGTCGAACTGCATGCCCTCGGTGAACTCGAGCTCGGTGGAGGCGGTCGAGGACTCCTCGACGGTGATGACGCCGTCCTTGCCGACCTTGTCGAACGCGTCGGCGATGATGCCGCCGATCTCCTGGTCCTGCGCCGAGAGCGAGGCGACCTGGGCGATCTCGTCCTTGGACTCGATCTCGCGGGCGGTCTCGAGCAGGCGGGCCGAGACGGCCTCGACGGCCTGGTCCATGCCGCGCTTGAGGCCGGACGGGGCGGCGCCCGCGGCGACGTTGCGCAGGCCCTCCTTGACCATGGCCTGGGCGAGGACGGTGGCGGTGGTGGTGCCGTCGCCGGCGACGTCGTTGGTCTTGGTCGCGACCTCCTTGGCGAGCTGGGCGCCGAGGTTCTCGTAGGCGTCCTCGAGCTCGACCTCACGGGCGATGGTCACGCCGTCGTTCGTGATGGTCGGGGCGCCCCACTTCTTGTCGATGACGACGTTGCGGCCCTTGGGGCCGAGCGTCACCTTGACGGCGTTCGCGAGGGCGTCGACGCCCCGCTCGAGCGCCTTTCGGGCGGAGTCGTTGAACTCCAGTTCCTTGGCCATTGCTGTCCTTCTCGGTGGAGGGTGCCGGGGCGACGAGACGCCCGCCGGCGGTGGGTGCTGTGCGTCAGGAGAACCGGACGCGCCCCGGTGGCACCCGGTCGGGTGCACACCGGGGCGCGGTCACGGCAGAGGGTGCGTGCGTCAGCCGACGACGGCGAGCACGTCACGGGCGGAGAGGATGAGGTACTCCTCGCCGCCGTGCTTGATCTCGGTGCCGCCGTACTTGCTGTAGATGACGCGGTCGCCGACGTTGACGTCGAGCGGGACGCGGTTGCCCTTGTCGTCGATGCGACCCGGGCCGACCGCCAGGACCTCGCCCTCCTGGGGCTTCTCCTTGGCGGTGTCCGGGATGACGAGCCCGGACGCGGTGGTCTGCTCGGCCTCGAGGCTCTTGATGACGATGCGGTCCTCGAGCGGCTTGATGGAAACCGACACGGTGTGCTCCTCCCCTGTGGGATGAGTCGAAGTGGACGGGGACTGCGCGGGCCGGACCGTGTCACGCCGTCGCGGGGGTCGATCCCCGGACCGGGCTGCGCTGGCACTCGCCGGTGACGAGTGCCAATAGGGCAAATCTAGGACGCCGTTAGCACTCGGTCAACTCGAGTGCCAGCGGGCGGGCGTCGGCCCCGGGTCGTCGGGGTTCGCGCCGGACGGTCGGGTCCGGATGGCAGGATGTCCGGCCGTGGACGTCGGCACCGTACGAGCGCTCGGGTCGCCCGACGGCAAGGCCCTCCTCCGCTCCCTGCCGCCCTACGACGAGGCGGCGGTGTTCGGGCTCCGGGACCGGCTGCGCCGTGAGGGCCACTCGGCCGACTTCGTCGCGGCCGTGCTCACCCAGCAGCGGCTGCGCGCGCGCGCCGAGGCGAAGTTCGGCGAGTTCGCCGCCGACCTGCTCTACACCGCCGACGGCCTCGAGCAGGCCTCCCGCCTGGAGGTGGCCGCCACCCACGCGGGGCGCTTCTACAACGCCTCGCTCGCCACCGTGCACGACCTCGGCTGCGGCATCGGGTCGGACGCCGTCGCGATGTCGGCCCTCGGGGTCACCGTGCAGGGCGTCGACATCGACCCCGTCACGGCGGCCGTCGCCGACACCAACCTGCGGCCCTGGCCCGACTCGCGCGCCCGCGAGGGGTATGCGGAGGAGTTCGAGCCACCGCGCGACCCGCTGCGGGCCCGCGTCGGCGTCTGGCTCGACCCCGCGCGCCGCGTGCCCGGCAAGACCGGCCGGCACGGGCGCATCAAGCGGGTCTTCCGGCTCGACGAGATCCGCCCGACCTGGGACTTCGTCCTCCAGGTCGCGACCTCGGTGCCGGCCACTGGCGCGAAGCTGTCGCCGTCGATGCCGCACGACGCGATCCCGCTCGGCACCGAGGCGCAGTGGACCTCGTACGCCGGCGACGTGCTCGAGTGCGCCGTCTGGTGGGGTCCGCTCGCGCAGCAGCCCGGCCGCAGCGCCCGCATCCTCGCCCCCGGCCGCTCCCCCGTCGAGGTCGACCAGACGATGGCCGAGCCCGACCCGCCCGTCGCCGAGGGGTCGGGCTCGATCGGGGCGTGGCTCTACGAGCCGGACCGGGCGGTCACCCAGGCCGGCCTGCTCGGGGCGGTCACGGCGGCGACGCTCGGGGTCGAGGTCGACCGGGGGCTCGGGTACGTCCTGTCCGAGGCCGAGGTCGACATCCCGTTCGCCCGCCGCTACGCCGTCCGCGAGTCGATGCCGTTCACCGTGAAGACCCTGCGGTCCTGGCTGGTGCAGCACGGCGTCACCGGCCTCACCGTCAAGAAGCGCGGCGTGCGCCTCGACGAGGACGAGCTGCGCCGCCAGCTGAAGATCGGGCGCAAGGCCGGCGACGGCGCGCAGGCCACGGTCATCCTCACCCGCGTCGCCGGCCAGCAGACGGCCATCGTCGTCGACCCCGCGCCGGTCGACGCCCCCGCGAGCAGCTGACGCGAGCCGACCCCGTCAGGGGCCGACGAGGTCGCGCGCGCCGAGGACCTCGGACGGGATGCCGAACGCCTCGACCAGCTCGAGCGCGACCGGCCGCAGCCGGCGCAGCAGGGCCGACACCTCGCGGGTGATGGCCTTCGAGCGCGGCGCCGACAGCCGTCCGTGCTCGAGGAACCAGCCGCGGTCGGCCTCGATGGTGGCCAGCGCGTGGAGGTCGCAGAGCGCGGCGAGGACGTCGCGGCTCGGCGACGGCGGCTCGGCCCGCACCCGCTCGACGAAGGCCTCGAGGACCAGGCGCTCGACGTGCGAGCGGGCGGCGGCGATGACGTGGTCCTGCACCGCGCTGAACACCTCGCCGGCCGGTGTCCCCGCACCCACGCCGGCCTTGAGCCGGCGCGCGACCCCGGCGATCTGGTGCTCCTCGCGGAACCGGAGCATCGCCAGCTGGTAGTCGGGGTCGAGGATGCCGGCCTCGGTGTCCCAGGAGTCGCGGCCGCCGGGGAGCACGTCGCGGATCCGCTCGAGCAGCTGGTGGGCGGCGGTGCGCTCGACGAGGGTGTCGACGGCCAGCCCCGTGACGAAGCGGACCATCCCGAACTGGTCGAGGTCCTCGAAGTCGGACGAGTAGTCGGTGAGCAGGCCCTTGGCGACGAGCTGGAGCAGCACGTGGTTGTCGCCCTCGAACGTCGTGAAGACGTCGGTGTCGGCCTTGAGCGCGGCGAACCGGTTGGCGGCGAGGTAGCCGGCGCCGCCGCACGCCTCGCGGCACTCCTGGATGGCCTCGCTGGCGTGCCACGTGGTCAGCGCCTTGGTGCCGGCCGCCCGCGACTCCAGCGCGCGCCGGGCCCGGTCGTCGGCCTCGGGGGTGTCGTGCGAGAACACCTCGTGCAGCCGGCGGGCGACCTCCTGCTGCGCGCAGCTCAGCGCGTAGGTGCGGGCCAGCAGCGGCAGGAGACGCCGCTGGTGCATCCCGTAGTCGAGGAGCAGGGTCTCCTCCGAGCCCGCCCCGGCCTCGAACTGCCTGCGCCGCAACGCATACCGGACGGCGATCTCCTGCGCGACCTTCGAGGCCGCGACCGCGCCGCCGCCGACGCTCACCCGGCCCTGGACGAGCGTGCCGAGCATCGTGAAGAACCGGCGGTTGGGGTTCTCGATGCTCGAGCGGTAGGTGCCGTCGGGGTCGATGGTCGCGAACCGGTCGAGGAGGTTCTCGCGCGGCACGCGCACGTCGTCGAACCAGAGTCGGCCGTTGTCGACGCCCTCGAGCCCGAGCTTGGCGCCGCAGTCCTCGACCCGCACGCCCGGCAGCACCTCGCCGTCGCGCCGGATGGGGACGAGCACGGCGTGCACCCCGTGGCCCTCACCGCCGACCTCGAGCTGGGCGAAGACGACGGCCAGCTCGCCGTCCTCGGCGGCGTTGCCGATGTAGTCCTTGCGCGAGGCGTCGTCGGGGGTCCGGATGACGAGCTCGTCGGTGTCGGGGTCGTAGGTGGCGGTCGTGCCGAGGGCCTGGACGTTGCTGCCGTGGCCGGTCTCGGTCATCGCGAAGCAGCCGAGGAGGCGGCCGGTGAGGACGTCCGGCAGGTAGCGCTCGTGGTGGCGGCGGGTGCCGAGCTGGAGCACCGCCCCGCCGAACAGCCCGAACTGCACGCCCGACTTCACGAGGACCGAGAGGTCCCCGTACGCGAGGGTCTCGAACGAGGCGATGGACGCGCCGATGTCGCCACCCCCGCCGTACTCGCGCGGGAAGCCGTGTGCCGCACGGCCGCTCGAGCCGATCTCGACGACGAGGTCGCGCACGCGGCGGCGCAGCTCGGCACGGGGCAGGTCGAGCCGCTCGTCGAGGAGGGCGGCGTGCTCGACGAGGGCGTCGCGGACCTCGTCGCGCACGGCGGCATGCGGGCCGTCGAGGAAGGCGCGCAGGACGGCCGGGTCGGCGGCGAGGGGTGCCGGCGCGCGGCGGGTGGGGTCGTCGGTGCGGACGGCGTCGGTGGCGGCCATGTCGTCACGATGACACGACGGGCACGCCCTCCGGGGCCTCAGGGGTCAGGAAGTTACTCACAGGTAGGGATCGGGCTGGGCGCCCTCCCGGCGCACGGCGGCGGCCCCGGCGGCCAGCGCGGCGTCCATCGCCTCCTCGCGGTCGGCGCCGCGGGCGAGGGCGGCAGCGAGCGCCCCGCAGAACGCGTCGCCCGCGCCGGTCGTGTCTGCGACCTCGTCGGCCGCGACCGCGTGCGCCGGCACCGAGACGCCGTCCCACGAGGCGCCGTTGGGGCCGAAGGTCACGAGGAGGGAGGCGGGCTGGGCGCCGGCCTCGGCGAGCGCGGCCATCTCGAGCTCGTTGGCGACGACGGGGTCGGCGAGCGCGACGACGTCCGGGGGCAGGGAGGCCCACGGGGCGACGTTGAGGACGACCCGCGCCCCGCGGCCGGCGGCTCGTCGGGCCGCGGTGCAGACGACCGCGAACGGCACCTCGAGCTGGAGGACGAGGACGTCGCCCGGGCCGAGCGCGTCGACGGCGGCGACCTCGCGCTCGTCGAGGGCGTGGTTGGCGCCGGGGACGACGACGATCGAGTTCTCGCCGTCGTCGGAGACCTGGATGAGCGCGTGCCCGGTCTCGAGGCCGTCGACGACGCGGACGGCCGTGACGTCGACGCCCAGGCGCTCCAGGCGCGCCCGGTAGGCCCGGCCGCCGTCGTCGTCGCCGACGCAGCCGGCCATCGCGACGTCGGCGCCGGCCTCCACTGCGGCCACGGCCTGGTTGGCGCCCTTGCCACCGGCGAGTCGGCGCAGCCCCTCCCCCAGCACCGTCTCGCCGGGGCGCGGATGGCGCTCGACGCGCGTCACGAGGTCGACGTTGAGCGACCCGAGGACGAGGACCCGCCCGCTCACCAGTCCTCACCGCCGACCGTGCGCAGCCAGACGTCGGCGAGCCAGGGCCCGTTGACCTCGAGGGCGACGTCGACGCTCGCGGGCGCCGGTCCGTGGGGGTCGTGGGCCATGTCACCGCTCCAGTCCCGGGTGTCGACGATGGTCCGGCCGCGGGTCCACGTGCCGGAGAGCTCGACCCGCACGGGCCGGCGCTCGGTGCGCACGGCGTCGGGGGCGAGGAGGGTGGCCACCGCTCCGGCGTCACCGATGGTCGCACCGTCGCTGGCGAAGCGCCGGTGGTGGAAGGAGATGAGCGCCGCGGCGAGCTGGGCGGCGGCGGTGTCGATGCCGCGCAGCCGGGCGACGTGGGCGTCGGTGACCTTGGGCTCGTAGAAGACGTCGAGGCCGTACATCGTCACCGGCACCTCGTGCACGGCGCAGGCGTCGAGGACGACGGCGGCGGCCTCGGGGTCGTGGAAGACGTTGAACTCGGCTGCGGCGGTGGCGTTGCTGACGTTCGCGCCGCCGCCCATGAAGACGACGCGGCCGAGGCGCCGGAAGGCGTGCGGGTGCAGCCGGGCGAGGAGGGCGATGTTGGTCATCGGTGCGAGGGGCACGAGCGTGAGCGGCCGGCCCTCGTCCGCGGAGGCCTCGATGGTGTCGCGCAGCAGGTCGACGGCGATGCGCTCGTCGGGGCGCATCGCCGGGCTCGGCAGGCCGAGGTCGGCCATCCCGTCCGAGCCGTGCACGTGGCGGGCGTCGACGGGGTCCTCGAGGAGGGGTCGCGCGGCCCCGATGCCGACGGGGACCTCGGTGCGCCCGACCATCTCGAGCACGGTGAGGGTGTTGCGGACGACGTCGACGAGCGGGGCGTTGCCGCCGACGCAGGTGACGGCCCGCAGATCGAGCCCCGGGTGGAGCGCGGCGAGCAGCAGGGCACAGGCGTCGTCGACGCCCGTGTCGACGTCGAGGACGACCGGGATTCCCTGCACGGGGACGATCATGGCCGATCGGGCGGGCTCGGCGTCAGGGCCATACCATGACGGCGAGTCGCAGCGGACGCGGAAGGGGATCGGTGGAGAGCAGCCTGTCGGGGGGTGCACGGTGAGCACCGACGACGCCTGGCGTCCCCCGGAGCCCTCGGCCGCGCCCACCGCCGGCCCCGAGCTGCTGCCCGGGTACGACGGCGCGGTCGAGGTCGCCCGCGGCGCCGACAGCGTCGTGTACCGCGCCCGGCAGAAGGCGCTCGGGCGCGACGTCGCCGTCAAGGTCCTCCAGGTCGACGACCCCGCGACGGCGGCCCGCTTCGCGCGCGAGCTCGAGCTGACCGTTCGGCTCGGCCGGCTCCACCCGCACATCGTCACGGTCCTCGACACCGGCACGACCGCGGACGGCCGGCCGGCCATCGTCATGGAGTACCTCGAGCGAGGGTCGTTGCAGGACACCCTCCGTGCCACCGGTCCGCTGCCCGCGGCCGACGTCGTGCGGGTCGGGAAGGTCATCGCGGATGCCCTGGCCTTCGCGCACGGGCAGGGCGTGCTGCACCGCGACGTCAAGCCGCAGAACATCCTCGTACTGCCGACGTCGTGGGTGCTCGCCGACTTCGGCATCGCCCGGCTCGCCGACTCGGGGGCGACGGCGTCGGTCGAGCAGTTCTCGTACCGGCACGCGGCGCCGCAGGTGCTCGACGGTCTGCCGCCCACCGCGGCCGACGACGTGTGGTCGCTGGGGTCGACGCTCTTCACGCTGCTCGACGGGCGTCCGCCGTTCGCCTCCGACGACCCGGCCGACGACACCGCGCTGGCCTACCTGCGCCGGGTGCGCACCGAGGCTCCGCGGGTGCTGGCGCGGGGTGACCTGCCGCCCGGGCTGGCCGATGTCATCGGGCGGTGCCTCGCGAAGGACCCGGCTCTGCGCATCGCGACCGCCGAGGAGCTGCTCCACGAGCTGTCCCGCGTCGAGGGTGCGTCGAGCGGATGGGCCCCCACGGCTGGCTCTTCGGTGACCACGCCGGTCGAGGCCCCCGAGCCGGTGACGAACGACCGGTCGGCACTCACACCGCTTGTGCCAGAACCCACTTCGGTGCCCGTTCCGGTCGACGAGCCCGTGACGCCGTCCGTCCCGCCGGGCCCGCCGCCGGAGGCTGTTGCGGCACCCGCCCCGGCGGTCTCTGCCTTGGCCCACACCGCTGCTGAGCCCCGCGACGCCGAGCCGACCGGTGCCGTACCGGCTCCGCCCGCGGACGACCCGTCGACGGTGGTCGCCCCGGCGGCTCCGTCGCGGCGCGGGATGCTCGGCACCCCCGGCCGACGGGTCGCGCTCGGCCTCGTCGCCGGCGCCGCCATCGGCATCACCCTTGTCCTCGTCACCGACGGGAACGGCACGCCGGCCGCGCAGCCGTCACGCACCCCGACGGCGAACACGGTGCCGACGGCCAGCCTCGACCCGAGCATCTCCGCGACGCCGGTCCCGCCGGTGCAGGAGCCGGCGCTGCGGCCGGTCATCGTCGACGCCCGGGCCGGCGGCACGAGCGTGGCGCTCGAGTGGACCGACCCGTCGCAGGGGAAGGTGACCTTCTTCGTCACCCAGGTCGGGCTGCCCGAGCCGAAGGTCGTCGCGCAGTTCCCGCCAGGCACGACCAAGGGCGTCGTCGAGGGCGTCGATCCGTCGGCGACGCAGGTCTGCTACGTCGTCGGCGCCTTCGACGGCTCCGCCGCCGCCACCAGCGCCCAGCGCTGCCTCGACCCCTCCCCCTGACCGACGGCCCCCCATTTCACGTCGCGCAGATAGGGCTCCCGCTCAATGGCGTCGGATTGATGGGAGGATCGACCGGGTCATGAGGCGGTCGATCCTCCCATCGGGTGTCCGAAGGCAGTGGCAGCGATCCGCAACGCGACGAGGCGGGGTCCCGACCACCGTTGACCGTGCCGTTGTCGCACCGGACGAGGATGCCCCTCTCCGCTGCCCGAGGGGCGACGTGGCCGGGGCGCGGTCAGAGCTGGAGGTGCAGTCGAAGCGCGTCGTCCAGCTTCTCCATGAGCGGGATCGGGACGAGCCCCAGGGGTTGCCCGAGGCGCTCGACGGAGACGGAGCGGACCTGCTCGGCCTGCGCCTTGGAGTCCACCCGCAGCCCCGTCTCCTCGGCGGGCAGGGCGACCTGGAACGGGTAGACGGTGGCCAGGTTGCTGGTCACGGGCACGACCGTGACGACGCCGCGACCGAGACGGGCGGCGGTGGCGTTGGCGCGGTTGTTGCTGACCACCACGGCGGGCCGGCGCTTGTTCGCCTCACCGTGGCGGGCCGGGTCGAGGTCGACCAGTCGGATCTCACCGCGCAGCATCGGTGAGCCCGTCCGCCGTGGTCTCCTCCCATGTGGCGGCGTCGCCGGAGGCCTCCCACTCGTCCCAGGCGGCGGCATAGGCGTCGTCGAGCTCCGGCTGGCTCAGGAGTCGGATCGCACGCTGGATGGCCGCGGAGCGGCTGGTGATTCCGGCGGCTCGGGCGTAGCGGTCCAGAGCGACGACGTCCTCGTCGGGGAGGCTGATGCTGAGTTTCACACCCTCATCCTACTCGGGTAGTACCGCAATACCGTCCGAGAGGACAGGCGTCCGCGATACGCGGCACTCCGCCGCGAGTCGACCGAGCCGAGCCGCCAGGCAGGTTGGCTCCGGCCCCGGTGGCCGGGGGTCGGAGTTGCCATCCACCGACGTCAGCCGGTGGATGCCCTACGACAGGACCCTGTTGGTGTAGGCCCAGTCCAGGCCGTCTTCGCCGTGTTCGTCCAACGCGATGTCGCGACGGAGCCCGACCTTCACGGCGACGTTCTGGCTCGCCAGGTTCCCGGGCCGTACGCGCGCCAGGATCACCTCGGCCGGCATCTGTTCCGTGACTCTGGACACGACGCCCGCGACGGCCTCGGTGGCGAGCCCCCGCCCCCAAGCGTCGGGCGCCAGACGGTAGACGAGGTTCAGGACCGGCCGGTCCCGCACGGTCATGCGCTTCACCCCGACGTAGCCGATGATGCGGTCCTCGCCAAGGAGCCGTGCGTACCAGTAGCCGAAGCCGTGCTCGTCCCAATGGCGGATCCACCGGCCGACGAGCTCAGCGGCCCCACCCTCGTCACTCAGCAGCTCCGAGGGGTTGTGCTCAACGGTTCGCGCATCCCCGAGGATCGCAAGCACCCCGGGTGCGTCGGTCGTGAGGGGCCGGTCCAGCCGCACACGCTCCGTCTGCGGCTCGGCGACACCCATGTGCTCATACTCGCAGCCAAGGACCTGCCCACTCCGCCGCCAAGGGGCGACGGTCCAGCCGAGCGGGCGGATCGCTACTTGACCGCGAGCACGTCGATCGGTGAGATCACGGCATCCTCGGCCAGCAGATCTGAGGCGACATCCTGGAGTGCCGCCGGGATCTGGCCGTTCACGTGGGCCTGGCGAGCGTCTTCGCTCTCGAAGGTGTCGAAGATCCCGTACGTCGTGTCGTCGAGTCGAAACGCGTACCAGGTGACGGTGCCGTCCTCCTGAGCTGCCAGCCCTCGGCCCTTCCTCAAGAACTCTCCCAGCTCATCCCCCTTGCCGGGCTTGGCCTTCAACGTCGCCAACAGTCCTCGGTCGACAGCCATGACTGGTCCTCTCATCGGGATACCCCGTAACCGGCAGAGCGATGTCGGATGTGGCATCGCGGCTCGGCGGTACTTTGACCGTACGCCCTCGGTGACACTCACGAGACCCTCCCGAGCGTGCGCGTCCATGCCACGACCGAGTCGAGCCCCGGGACGCTGATCAAACGACGTGCCCTCGCTCGCTGGACCGAAGGCCTCCAGGACCTGGGGCGTCACCGGGACCGCATCGCGACGCGCGCCAGGGGCACCACGGCATCGACTACCAGAGCGCTGCCACCACCGAGCCGAGGCGCACCCCTGCGTCCTCCGCAGAATGGGACCTCGCGCCCTGCGTCTCTTCGCCGCCTGACGGGGCTGTTCCACACCGACTGTCGGGTCTAGCGTTCGCGTGGTCCGGATGTGCCGTGGATGTCGCGGACGGCGACAGGCCTGTCGGGCGACGCTGTGATGATGGCCGGGCTTGACCCTCGAGCAGGTCGAGACGGAAGGGTCCGGGACATGGAGAACGAGCTGCTGGGGATCGGTCGGCTGTCCGCACTGAGCGGCCTGCCCGTCAGTGCCCTGCGCTTCTACGACACCGCCGGCGTGCTGCCGCCCGTGGTGGTCGACCCGTCGTCCGGGTACCGCTACTACCTCCCGAGCCAGGTCCGCCCGGCTCGGGTGGTGGCGCACCTGCGACGGGTCGGGCTGCCGCTGGACGACATCCGGGCCGTGCTGGCCGCGCCACACGAGGCGCCGTCCATCCTGGCCGCCCACGTCGGGCGTCTGGAAGCCGGGCTGGCCGATGCCCGCAGGGAGATCTCCGCCGTCCATCACCTGCTCGAGACCACGGAGACCCCCATGCACCGATGCACCCTGCCCGCCGCCGACCTCGTCCGCGCCCTGCACGAGGTCCGGCACGCCGTCAGCGACGACCCCGCCGAGCCCCGCCTGAACGGGGTCTACCTCGACAGCGAGGACGGCCTGCTCCGCGTCGTCGCCACCGACCGGTACCGGCTCAGCACGACCACCGTCCCCACGGACGGCGACCCGGGCCTGCACCTGCTGCTCCCCACCGAGGCCGTCGACGCGCTGACCGAGGGCCGGCACACCGGCACCCTCGACGTCGTCATCGACCGCGGCACCATCACCCTGACCGGCGCGGGCGGCACCGTCCGGGCCGAGGTGTCCGACGTCGACTTCCCGGCCTACCGCAGCCTCCTCGAGGTCGGCCAACAGCCGGTGCCCGTCGACGCCGCCGCCCTGCGCGCCGCCCTCGACGCCGGCGGCACCGAGACCCAGACCCGCGAGCGCGACGGCGTGACCTTCGACGTCAGCCGCCTCGGCCTCGGCGCCGACGGCGTGCACGTCGGCCCGTCCGACGACCCCGAGGTGCTCGTCGTCGGCGTGAACCGCGACTTCCTCCTCCAGGCGCTCGGATCCAGCGGCCAGCTGACCCTCGCGATCGACGACCCCATCTCGCCCCTGGCCATCCGGGACCCGGCACGGCAGGACGCGCTCTCGATCCTCATGCCGGTCCGGCTCGACCAGCCGGCCTGAGCGTCCCGGAGCGGTCGGCCGCGTCACCACGGCCGACCGCTCCGGTCGTCGGCGCCCCCCGTCCGGTGGTGACGGTGAGGGTGTGCCGTCCGGCGTGCGTCCGGACGGTGACCTCGGTGCCGCGGTTGGTCCGGCGCACCGTGTAGTCGTGGACGACGCGTCCGTCGAGGCCGTCCCTAGGCCCCGGTGTCGACTCAGTCGGCGCGGAGGGCGGTGACCATGCTGCGCAGGATGTCGAGGGCGGCCGTGCGCTCTGCGTTGGTGAGGCCGGAGAGCATCCGCACCTCGACCTCCCGGACCGCCTTCGACGCCCGGGCGAGTCGGCGCCGGCCGAGGGGCGTGAGCCGGGTGGGTAGCACCTTCCCGACCGGCGCCTCGGCGGGCCGGGTCACGAGCCCCTCCGCCTCCAGGGCCCGCAGCAGGACGTTCATCGACTGCCGCGTGACGAACGCACCGCGCGCGAGCTCCGAGTTGGACAGCCCCGGCCGCTGCGCCAGCAGCTCGAGGCAGGAGTAGCGCGTCACCGTCATCCCGAGCGGGGCGAGCACCTCCTCCATCGCCGACCGCAGGGCGCTCGAGGCTTCCTTGAGCAGGTAGCCGTGGGAGGTCTCGAGGTCGACGCCGACTCGGTCAGGGGCCATGTCAGTAGCCTGACATACCGTCATAGGTGTCAGAAGGACTGACACACAGTGAGGAGACCACCATGCCTGCCACCGGACCCGACTTCATCTCGCTCCAGGCCCGCGACCTCGACGCGTCGCAGGAGTTCTACGAGCGCTACCTCGGCCTCGTCCGCTCCCCCGAGGGGCCGCCGCACGCCGTCGTCTTCGCCACCACCCCGATCGCGTTCGCGCTGCGCGACGTGGTGCCCGGCACCGACCTCGACGCCGGCCCGCGACCCGGCCTCGGCGCCGCGATCTGGTTGCACGCCAACGACGTCCAGGACATCCACGACGCCCTCGTCGCCGACGGCCACACCATCGTCAGTGACCCCATCGACGGCCCCTTCGGCCGCACCTTCACCTTCGCCGACCCCGACGGCTACCACGTGACGCTCCACGACCGCGGCTGACACCGGGCGGGCCGGGACCGATGAGTTCGCGGCCCGCCACCGGTCGGTCCGTGCATGAAGGTCCTGTTCCCCGCCCTGCGCGTCGGCGCCCTCGAGCCGTCCGTCGACTTCTACGAGACGGTCGGCCTCGAGGTGGTCGGACGCGTCGAGACCGACGACACCCGGATGGCGATGCTCGCCGCCCCAGGCGCCGAGGAAGTGTGCCTCGAGCTCGTCGAGACCCCGGCCCGAGGACCCGTGCACCCGGGCGGCCTCGACCACCTCGCGGTGCAGGTCGACGACCTGCGCGCCACCCGGACCCGCCTGCTCGCGGCCGGCCTGCCCGTCGGCGAGCTCGAGACGCCCGGCGGCCCGGACGGCCCGCTCACCGCCACCGTGCCCGACCCGGACGGCCACCACCTCGAGCTCGTCGAGTGGCCGGCCGGCCACCCCGTCGCGATGACCCGCGCCGACTTCGCGCCCCCACCCGAGCGCACCACCGACCCCGAGGAGCCCACCGCATGAACGCCATCCGCCTCGACATGACGATGTCCCTCGACGGCTTCTGCGCCGGCCCGGACGACCGGCCCGGACAGGAGATGGGCAGGGGCGGCTTCCGCCTCTTCGACTGGCTCGACGACCGCGACGGGCCCGGACCGGACGGCGAGGTGTACGCCGAGAGCGTCGCGACCGGCGCGATCATCTCCGGGCGCCGCACCTTCGAGCTCGCCGGCCGCTGGGGCGGCGACCACCACGACGGCGTCCCCATCCTCGTGCTCACCCACCACGTCGACGAGGGCGACGTGCCCCCGGGGACCGCGCGCTTCGACACCGACGTCGCCGAGTGTGCGGCCGAGGCCCGCGAGGGCGCCGGCGACCGGGACGTGATGGTCCACGGTGCCGGGGCCGCCCGCGCCCTCATCCGCGCCGGCGAGCTCGACGAGGTCCAGGTGCACGTCGTGCCCGTGCTCCTCGGCGCCGGGCGCCGGCTCTTCGACGGCCTCGACGACCTCGCCGGCCCGGTCGAGCTCGAGCCGCCGCGCGTCGTGCAGGGGCGCGAGGTGACCCACCTGCGCTACCGCGTCCGCCGCGATGCCCATCCGGTGTGAGGCCCCGCGCCGTGCCAGACTCGAGCGGGTGGCCGACTTCGAGCTGACGGCGGACGAGCTGCGCGCGGTCGCCGGGTACGCCGCCGACTGCGCCGAGCAGGCCCTCGTCGTCTGGGACCGCACGCATCCCGACGACGACCGGCCGCGGGCGGCCATCGCCGCGGCCCGGGTGTTCGCCGAGGGGGCGCCGCGCTCGAACCTCCAGCGGCACACCGCGACCGACGCCCACCGCGCCGGACGGGAGGCCGCCACCGAGGCCGCCCGGCACGCGGCGACGGCTGCCGGTGACGCCGCCGCATCCGCCTACCTGCACCCGCTCGGCAACGCCACGCAGCTGCGGCACCTCCTCGGCGCGGCCGCGCACGCCGCACGGGCCGCCGAGCTGCACCGTGGCGACGACCCGGTGGTCGCCGAGTACGTGGTCGACGCCGCGGCACGGCGCGCCACCCCGGTAGTCCTCGACGTCCTGTCGCGCTACCCGCGGGCGCCGGAGGGGCGCACCCGGGTGGCGGCGCTCGTGCGGCGGCTCGACGTGCTGCTGCGCGACCCTCCCCCGCCGCGGCGGGTGGTCGACGACCCTGGCCCGTTCTTCCACGGCACCCGCGCCGACGTCCGGCCCGGCGACGTGCTGGCGCCGGGGTGGCGCTCGAACTACGGGACGGGCCGTCCCCTGAAGCACATCTACGTCACGGCCTCGGCGAACGGCGCACCCCTGGCGGCCGAGCTCGCCCGCGGCGACGGGCCGCCGCGCGTCTACCGGGTCGAGCCGCTCGGCGAGCTCGAGGACGACCCCAACGTCACCGACAAGCGCTTCCCCGGCAACCCGACCCGCTCGTACCGCACCACCGAGGGGGTCCGCGTCGTCGAGGAGGTCATGGACTGGGAACCACCGGACGCCGTTCTCGTGCAACGGATCCGCGACTCGTCCGGTGAGCTGGCCGAGCTCGGCATCGAGGCGATGGACTGATGCCCGACGACTGGCTCGACGAGGCCCGCGACTCCTACGACACAGACGCCGACGCGTACGCCGAGGTCGTCACCGGCCTCCTCGACGGCAACCCGGCCCTGCGCGCGGGCCTGGCCCTCTTCGCCGACTCGGTCGCCGACGCCGGCGGCGGGCCGGTGGCCGACGTCGGCTGCGGCCCGGGCTACGTCACCCGCCACCTGTGCGACCTCGGCATCGACGCGTTCGGCATCGACCTCTCACCCGGGATGGTCGCCCGCGCCCGGCAGGACCATCCCGACCTCGACTTCACCGTCGGGACGATGACCGGCCTCGCCCTCGCCGACGCCTCGCTCGGCGGCGTCCTCGCCTTCTGGTCGGTCATCCACGTGCCCGACGACGCCGTCCCCGGCGTCTTCGACGAGTTCGGCCGCGTCCTGCGCCCCGGCGCGCCGGTGCTCGTCGGCTTCCACGTCGGCGATGGCACCCGGCGGACGACCGAGGGCCACAGCGGCCGGTCCATCGGCGTCGACACCCACCGGCGCACACCCCGTCAGGTGTCGACGTGGTTGCGGGACAGCGGGTTCGAGATCGACGCCGAGCTGCTCCTGCGCCCGGACGACGACGTGCCCGGGGCCATCGTCTTCGCGCACCGGCCCGCCTGACCCGCACCGACCGCGGCCCGACCCAGACGCTCTACGGCACCTCGACCGAGATGTTCGCCCGCTCGGTGCCGGGGGTCGGCGACATCGACGCCCAGAAGTCGGTGCTGCGCATCCACGCCGGGAACCCGAACGACAGGTCGCGGGCGGGGATCTCCGGCAGCTCGGCGGGGGTGAAGTCGCTGCCGTACGGGACGAGCGGCTTCTTCACGTCGGGCTTCTGCACCTGCGGGTGGAGGAACTGGAGGGCGACGTTCCAGTTGTCGAGCAGGTCCTGGCGCGTGATCGGCCCCCCGGGCTTGTCGGCCGTCGGGTGCAGCGCCTTGTGGAACAGCACGCCGGCGCTCGCCGCGGCCCCCGCCGGCGTCGCGGTGAAGGCCGTCCAGGCATTGAAGGCCGGCGTGCCGAAGGTGACGACCGTCTCGACCTTGCCCGGCGCGAGCGCCGCGAGGAGCCACGCGTCGCGGTAGGCCTGGATGGCGGGGTCGAGCAGGTGCGGCAGGGCCATCGACTGGTTGTAGATGCCGTAGAGGAAGGCGTTGACCATCAGGTAGCGCCGCGTGTAGCCGAGCTTCTCGACGAAGCCCTGCACCCGCCGGCCGGCTTGGCCCGAGAGGCAGCGACGGGTCACCGCCTCGGTCTGCGCCGGGTCCTGCCCGATGACGAGCAGCCGGGCGGTGCCGTTCGCCCGGCCGCGGTAGAACACCGGGCCCCACAGCGACCGGAAGCCGTCGGCGCCGCGGAAGACGGTGCCGTCGGGGTAGTCACGGCACAGGGCACGGAAGGTGCCGGTCGGGCCGGTGTCGAACGGGTCGGTGGTCATGGCGGGCTCCGTCCTGGAGGAGTGCACGGGGTGCACCTCCAAGAGGCCGCGTGGCCGGCGGCTGATACCTTCCGCGCCGCGACGTCCGGCCCGGCGAGCCGCGGCGACCCGCCGGGTCAGGGGCAGATCTTGCCGCCGGTCCCGCAGACGTCGATCGGCCAGACGAGGCTCCACGTGAAGGTCGCGGACTCGACGTACGTGCCGGGCGTGGCCGGGTCGTAGGCGCGGATGACGACGCCGTGGTTGCTGCGGCGGCTGGCCTCCGAGAGCCGGGTCGAGGTGACCTGCAGGCTCGTCGCGCTGCAGGGCACCGTGGCCGGACCGCTCGTGTACGCGGTCGTGTAGCGGACCGAGCACACCCCGCCGAAGCTCGCCCACCCGGCCGGGGGCGTGAGGGTGAGGGTCGTGACGCGCTCGTAGTCGAACTCGTCGTCGGCGCCCTCCGACACCTGCGAGGCGACGACCGTCGCACCCGCCGGCGGCAACGCCAGACCCGGCGTCGGGCTCACCGCGGCCGAGGCGGTGCCGGCCGGACCGGTGCCGACGGCGTTCGTGGCGGTCACCGAGACGCTGACCGAGCCGCACGACGCCGACCCCGAGTCGCAGGGCACGGTGACGCTGGCCGAGCGGGTCGAGCCGCTCCAGGTGTCCGACCCGTGGGCGCCGGTCGCGGAGACCGCGTACCGGGTGACGGCGCTGCCGTTGTCACCGGCGGCGTTCCAGGACACCGCGAACGTCGCGGACGTGCGGCTGCGGGCGGTCTCCGAGAGCGCGACCCCACCCGGGGCGCCCGGCGCACCGGCCGGCGTCACCGCGGCCGGGGCGGAGGCGACGGTCCGGCCGCCGGCGTACGTGCCGCGGACGGTGATCTGCACGGTCGAGCCGGTCGCGAGGCCGGTGAGCGTCGTCGAGGTGGTCGACCCGGACACGGTGACGGCCACCGAGCCGCCGACGAGGACGTCGTACGAGCTGGCCCCCGCACCCGGCTGGGTCCACGTGACCGAGGCCGAGCCCGAGCCCGTGGCCCGCGCGTCGGTGATGACCGGGGCCTTCGGGGCCGGGGTCGGCGCGGACGGCGGCTCCTCGGACCCGCCGGTGCCACCGGGCGTCGGGGTCGTCGTGCGCGTGCTCGTGTGCGTCGGCTTCGGGCCGTCCGGGGTGTTCGTCGGCAGGCCGCCGCTGCCGGGGTCGTAGCGCGGCGGGTCCTTCTTCGGGCGGTCGCGGTCCTTCTCCCGGTCCTTCTTCGCCTTCTCCTCGGCCTTCTTGTCGTCCTTGGCCGGGTCGCGGTCGACGTCCGCGGGCTTGATCGTCTCGTCGAAGCGGACGAACGAGGTCGTCGTGCCGTCGGCCGAGACCTTGACGCCCTTGGTCGAGCCCGGGACGTTGACGAGGAGCGCGCCGTCGTCGACGACGAGCTCGGGGGCGCCCTTGCCGGTGAGGATGTCCGGGCCGGCCTTTGCGCCGTTGCCGTCGAGCCGGATGACCCGCCCGGTGCTCGGGCAGGGGACGTACACCACCCCGTGGAGCTCGACGGGGGCCCCGGGCCGGGGGCATCCCAGCGCGGCCGTGCGGACCTCGGAGACGGTCGCGCCGTCGCGGACGATGACGACGACGTCGCGCTCGGGCACCGAGACCGGCACGAGGCTGCTCGAGGAGGACTGCGCCGGCGAGATCGGGCCGCGCATCTGGGGGGCGGCGCTCACGAGGTCGTGTCCGGTGCCGACCTGGACGATGGCACCGGTGCTCGGGCTGACAGCGGTGACGCCCCGCTCGTGCGCGACGAGCCGCACCGTCGTGCCGACGCGGGTCAGCGCGTGCGTCTCCTCGGAGGTGAACGCGAGCGAGGCCTCGGACCAGGTGAGCCGGGTCAGCGCGTCGTCACCGGAGGCGACCCACATCGAGCCCTTGCCGTCGATCGTGGCGTCCCGCAACCCCTTCGGCGCGAGCCAGACCCGGCCGCGGGTGGCGAGGGTGACGGGGTCGATGCTCGCGACGAGGCCGACGCCGCGGTCGACGAGGAAGGCCCGGCCGTGGTCGAGGAGGACGGTGACGGCGTCGCCGGGCGTGGCGTCGCGGCGGCCGCTGGCCAGCAGGGTCGCGAGGTCGATGGAGGTCAGGGCTCCGGTGGCCCGGTTGGCGACGACGAGCCGGCCGCGGTCCTGGGAGAGCACGAGCTGCTGGCCGGGCAGGCCGACGAGGGCGGCCGACTGCGGCTCGAGGGTCGACGGGTTGATCTCGACGACCTGCCCGGTCGGCGAGTCGGCGAGCCACGTGACGCCGTCGGTGACCTCGACGGCCGTGCGCGCGACCCCGGTGCCGACGAGCGAGCCGGCGACGACCGCCGCCGCGACGAGGGCGACCCCGATCTCGGCCGACCCGCGGTCGCGCGAGCGGCGCAGCATCGGCGGCACCAGTCGCTGGGGCAGCAGGCGCATCGTCAGTCCTCCCGGTCCGCGCGGGACTCCGGGGCCCAGCGCTCGTGGTCATCCTGCGGGACGGCGGCCGGTTCCCTCAACCGCTGTGGGAGCGGAACCTTCCGGGTGCCTCCGGCGCGCAGCGGGCGCGGGTGGACGCCCCAGGTGGCCCGGCGCCCGGCGGAGGTCCGCCGCCGGACGGCCCGGGCGATGCTCCGGGCGGTCTGCCAGGGGTCGCCGGCGGCCGGCGAGGACCCCTCCGGCGACCACGCCTCGGCCTCCGCGGCGGCGACGACCGTGGCCGCGCGCCGCCCGTCGCCCGCGCGGGCGTCGAGGGCGGTGGCGAGCTCGCGGGCGTCCTGCCCGGGGTGGGCCCGCAGGCCGGCGAGGTCGGCGACGTCGAGGAGCTCGGCCCACGACCCCCGCGCCCCCGCCCGCCGGTGGGCGCTCCGCCGCCGGGCCCGCAGCGCCCCGAGGACGAGCAGCGGGGCCGCGACGACGAGGAGCACGGCGCCGCCCCCGAGGACGAGCGGCGTGAGGTCAGGACCCGACGCGGCGGCACCGGGGGCCGTGACGTCGACGGTGACCGCGGTCGACGGCTCGGGGACGGGGGTCGGTGCGGCGCTGGGGATCGGGGTGTCGTCGGGCACGTCGGGGCCGAGGTCGGCGAGGTCGGGTGTCGGAGAGAACGGCACCCATCCGGCGCCGGTGAAGTAGACCTCCGGCCAGGCGAGGGCGTCTTCGCCGCGCACCGTGCGGACCCCGGTGCGGGTGTCCTCGGTGCCCGGGGTGAAGCCGACGACGACGCGGGTCGGGAGGCCGGCCGCGCGGGCCAGCACCGCGAACGCCGTGGCGAACTGCTCGGAGCCGCCGGCCTGCGCGCCGGGCGTGCCCTCGTCGCCGAGGAGGAAGGTCTGCATCCGACGGTAGGACGAGCCCCCGGGGGCGGTGGGGTCGAGCGTGCGGTTGCCCCGGACCGCCGCCTCGACGGCCTTGGCCCGCGCGAACGGGGCGGCCGTGCCCTCGACGGCGGAGAGGGCGTACTGCCGCAAGCCGTCCGGGAGACCGCGGGTCGCGAGCAGGCCGCCGACCGTCGCCGGGTCGGGCAGGCCCGCGGCGGTCGCGGCGGCCTCGTCGGGGGCGTCGACGAGCCCGAGCGCCCGGTACGCCGTCCCGCTCCGGACGCGGGGGTCGATGAGCGAGCCGGAGTCGACGTCGACGAGGGCGCTCGCCCGGTCGACGGTCTCCGGTGACCCGCTGACCGGCAGCCACGGCGCCGGGAGGTTGACCACGGTGACCTGCGCGTCGACCTCGGCCTGCCTCTCGCCCGCGGGCAGGAGCGCCTCGGCCTCCCCGAGCGGGCGGAACGCCGACGGGGCCGCCCAGGCCGCCCCGTCGTACTCGGTGAGGACGGCGAGGTGCAGCGGGAAGACGGCACCCTCGACGGTGAAGAGCTCGCGCTGCGGGTCGCGCGCCCACGCGTCGAGCATCGGCATCGGGTTGGCGACCGTGACGTCGGTGACCGGCGGCTCGACGACGCTCCGGGGGTCGAAGGCGTCGTCGCGGGCGAGGACGGCCCCGCCGACGACGACCGGGACCGCGACGAGGGCCAGCGCCACCGAGGCGACGACGAGTTCCCGGTTCCGGTGCGGGACAGCGCCGGGCGAGCGCTGGGGTCGGTCGAGCAGACCCCAGCCGAGGACGGTGACGACGACGAGCACGACGGCGAGCAGACCGTACGGGTCCGCGGCCCCGGCGGTCAGGGCGGCGCCGGCCACGAGGAGGACGGCCGCCCCCACGGGCGCGCTGGCCCGCAGCCGCGAGGGACGTCCGAGGCGCACGCCGGCCAGCACGGAGACCAGCCCGGTGAGCAGGACGCTCGGCGCGAGGAGGTCGGGGGCGGCGGGGGCCGGACGCGGACCGGTGACGAGCCGCGGCACGGCGTCGGCGAGCAGGCGCCAGGGCTGCTCGCCTGCGGCGGTGTCACCGGCGCGCAGGAGCAGGGTCGTGCCGAGCACGAGGAGGGCGAGCGCCGCGAGCGTCGTGACGAGGGTCGAGGTGCGCAGGGCCCGCCCGGCGAGGACGACGAGGACCCCGGCCGCGGCGGTGCCCCCGAGGACGAGCGCCGGCAGCCATCCCCGGTAGGCCTGCGCGAGGCCGACGGCACCGACGACGAGGACGAGCACGGCCCAGCCGACCTCCGGGACACCGGCAGTGGAGCGCGTCGGCGCGGACTCGGCGGTCATCCGTGGACCACCTCCCACGCCGCGGCGAGCAGCCCGGCCGCCGCGCCGCGCACGACCGGCACCGACCCGACGGCGCCGAACGGCGACTCCGGAGCAGGCTCGACCTGCGCGAGCACCGGTACGGCCGAGGACGCGAGCACCCCGGCCACCTCGGTGGCGGCGATGCCCTGCCCCGTGACGAGCACGGCGACGTCGAGGTCGCGCGAGCTGACCGACGCGACGTGCGCGGTGTCGGCGAGGGTGACCTCGGCGAGGGCGTGCGACGCGCGGCGGTCGGCCGGCCCGCCGGCGAGCGCGGTGCGGGCGGGGACGTCGACGTCGACCTGCCCGCCGAGGGTCTGGAGGCGGACGTGCCGGCCGTCGGCGACCGCACGCTCGACGAGCCCGGCGGCGAAGTCGACCGCCTCCTCGAACGACTCCTCGTCGTCGGCGTACGACCCCGCGCGGTCGTCGAGGAGGACGAGGACGTGCGGGAGGGCGGGGTCGGCGTCGTCGCGGACCATGAGGGTGCCGGTGCGCGCGCTGCTCGCCCAGTGCAGGCGGCGCAGGTCGTCGCCGGCGACGTACTCGTGGAGGCCGACCAGGTCGGTGCCGCCCTGCTCGACCCGCTCGTCCTGTCCGGTGGCGGCCCGCCGCGTGCCGCGGGGCAGGGTGTCGAGGCGCACCGGCCGTGGCAGCACGCGCAGCTGCCGGACCTGCCCGACCTCCTGCACGACGCCCGCGAGCCCGAGCGGCGCGAGGCTGCGGACGACGAGCGGGCCGATGGTCACGAGGCCGCGGCGCGGGGTCTCGACGTCGTACGCGGCACCGGCCGGCCCACCGGCGCGCGGGCCGTCGAGCGCGACCGGCCGCCGGGCGCCGTCGACGAGGTCGACCGCCTCGCGCCGCAGCGGCAGCCGCGCGCCCGGCAGGTGGGCCGTGACGACGCAGCGGGCCGGGGTGCCGCGCTGGACGACGAGCGGCTCGACGGTGCGGGTGGCGACGAGCCGGCGCTCGCCCCGGACCGCCGCGACCTCGACGGCGACGAGCACGACGAGGGCGGCACCGACCCCGAGCAGCCCCCACCACCGGGTCACGACGGCGAGGGTGACGAGAGCCAGGCCGGCGAGCAGCGCGACGGCACCGCGACCGGTCAGCGTCGACCGGCGCAGCGTCCTCGCGAGCAGGCGGCCGGGGCCCATCGGGGCGTCCTCAGCCCGCCGTGGGCTGCGGCGCGGGCACCTGCTCGAGCGCGGCACCGAGCACGTCGGCGGTCGTGTGACCGGCCAGTGCGGCGTCGCGGGTGAGCATCATCCGGTGCGCGAGAACCGGTTCGGCGAGGCGCTGCACGTCGCTGGGAACGACGTAGTGCCGGCCCTGCGCGGCGGCGTGCACCTGGAGCGCCCGGACGAGTGAGCGCAGGCCGCGGGTGCTGGCGCCGAGCCGCACGCGGTCGTCGGCGCGGGTGGCCGCCCCGAGCTCGCGGACGTAGCGAAGGATCGGCTCGGCGACGTGCAGGCGAGCGAGGGCGGCCGACCAGCGCTCGACCTCCTCCGGGTCGGTGACGGTCGGGACGTCGTCGACGTCGCCCGCGGTGCTGCCGGGGCGCAGGACGTCGAGCTCGTGCTCGGAGTCGGGGTAGCCGAGCGCGGTGCGCACGAGGAAGCGGTCGAGCTGGGCCTCGGGGAGCCGGTAGGTGCCGTCGAGGTCGACCGGGTTCTGGGTCGCGACGAC
Organism: Phycicoccus sonneratiae; assembly: GCF_016887965.1. Lineage (GTDB taxonomy): Bacteria > Actinomycetota > Actinomycetes > Actinomycetales > Dermatophilaceae > Phycicoccus > Phycicoccus sonneratiae. The sequence goes on along the minus strand of NZ_JAFDVD010000020.1, from coordinate 4,902 downwards.
GAGGAAGGGCCGGGGCACCGGGTGGGCCGTGCCGTCGACGGTGACCGTGCGCTCCTCCATCACCTCGAGGAGGGCGGCCTGGGTCTTGGCCGCGGCGCGGTTGACCTCGTCGGCGAGCAGGACGTTGGCGAACACCGGCCCGGGGCGGAACCGGATGGACCCGTCCGCGGGGTGGAAGACGGTCGTGCCCGTGACGTCGGAGGGCAGCAGGTCGGGGGTGAACTGGACGCGACGGGCGGTGCCGCCGAGCGAGGCCGCGACAGCCCGGGCGAGCGTCGTCTTGCCGGTGCCGGGGACGTCCTCGAGGAGCACGTGACCGCCGGCGAAGACCGCGAGGAGGCAGAGGTCGACGACGTGCCGCTTGCCGTGCACGGCGACCTCGACGGCGTCGGCGACCCGCTCGCGGACGGCCCGGAACTCGGCGACCTCGCTCTCGGTCGCCCAGGGGCTCGTGGCGGCGGCGGTCATCGCGGTGCTCCTTCGACGTCGGTGACGGCGTGGACGGGGGTGACGACGCCGTCGGCGCACCAGGTCCCCCGCCCGGGGCCGGTCAGCGGCTCCACCGACTGCGTGGGGACCGTGACCGCGAGAACCGTACCGTCGAGACCGTCCGGTTGCAGCAGGAGACCGCGGCGTGACCGACGGACGGACTGGACCACTCCGGGGCTCATCGAGCGGGTGCGGGCGTCGTCGGCGTCGGCGGCGACGACGACCGCCACCCGGTGCTGGGCGGCCCGCTCGACGAGGGCCACGAGCGCGGCGAGCTCCGGGCGGTGCTCGAGGTCGCGGTCGAGGCGGTGCGCGTCGTCGACGAGCAGGAGGTCCCAGGCGGCCCCGGCGCGCTGGGAGGCCAGCCGCTCCTCGAGCCACGTCGTCAGGGCGTCGGGGTCGGCGAGGTGCTGGGGGCCTTCGGGCGCCCGGATGCCGAACCACGCTGCGGCCGAGGGCGGCTCGCTGCTGCGGGACGCGAGCGAGGCGAGCCCGGCCAACACCGACGTGCGACCGGAGCGCGCCCGCCCGGCGACGAGCACCGGCCCGCCGAGCAGGTCGACGACGAGCGGCGAGACGTCGTCGGCGAGCACACCGACGGCCACCCGCGAGCCCTCGGGGGCGGGGAGCGCGTGGGCCGGCACGAGAGTCGGCATCGGTGGTACGGCACCGGAGGCCCGGCCGTCGACGGCGGTCCGCAGCAGGGTCGCGACCTCCTCGAGCTGGCCGGGTTCGACGGTGCCCGCTCCCCCGGCCACCGTCGCGACCTGCGCGCGGCGCCCGGACCAGACCGCCGCTCCCGCAGGCGACTCCGCGTCGAGCAGCCGGTGCGGGACGCCGAGCATCACGTAGTCGTCCTCGGTCGGCATCCGCAGCGTGAGCCGGGTGCCGAAGGCCGCCGCCATCGCCGTCGGCACGCCGCCCCGGCCCGGTGCGGTGGCCGTGACGTGGATGCCGACGCGACGTCCGTTCTGCAGGACGGCCTGGAGCATCTCGGTGTGCGCCCGCCGCACCGCCCCGCCCCCGTCGAGCAGGTCGAGCAGGGCCGGGAGGTTGTCGACGAGCAGGTGCACCCGGGGCAGCGGGCGGCCGGCGCGGGCCAGCGCGGCGAGGTCGGCGGCGCCCGCCGCGGCGAGGGCGGCCGACCGGTCCTCGACGGTCGCCCGCAGCACGCGGACGAGCCGCATGATGCGCCCGACGTGCTGCTCGCCGACGACGCTCGCGGCGGTGGGCAGCGCTTCGAGGACCCCGAGCCCGCCGCCGGCCAGGTCGATGCCGTAGACGTAGGGCGCGACCGACCCCGGGGCGTGCGCGTCGACGAGCGAGGCCGCCGCCGCGACGCTGCGCAGCAGCTCGGTCTTGCCGCTGCCCGAGGCGCCGTGGACGAGGAGGTGCCCGGTCGCCGCGTAGTCGACGACGAGCCCCGGCTGGGTCTGGCGCTGCGGGTCGTCGGCGCGCCCGAGGGGCACCCGGCCGCTGCCCGTGGTGGTCGCGTCGGCGACGACGGCCGCCGGGTCGAGGAGCAGCTCGGCCGGCAGCGCGGGCAGCCACGGGCGGCGCGGGTCGGGCGAGCCGAGCCGGTCGTGCGCGGCCCGGATGGTGCGCACGCAGCGGTCGAGGTCGGTGCGCGGGTCGAGCCGCTCCGAGCCCGTGCCGCGCCCGGTGCCCTCGGCCGGCCGGGCCGCGGTGAACGGCCGGACGAGGGCTGCGGCGCTCTCGGTGCGCAGCGGCTCGCGGGCGCCGACCCAGGCGGCCTGCACCATCTCGGCGGTGCCGTGGCCGGTGCGCCGCACCCAGGCCCGGCCGGGCGTCCGGCGCGAGATGTGCGCGGCGTCCGGGGTGTCGATGACGTCGCGGCTGTCCTCGTCGGAGGCGATGCGCAGCGCGATGCGCAGGTCGGTGTTCGCGCGGATGGCCGGCGTGACGACGCCCGCCGGCCGCTGGGTCGCGAGCAGCAGGTGCATCCCGAGCGAGCGCCCGCGCTGGGCGAGGTTGACCATCCCCTCGACGAAGTCGGGGACCTCGGCGGTCAGCGCCGCGAACTCGTCGATGCAGATGAGCAGGCTCGGCGGAGCGAGCTCGGGGTGCTCGCGCTCGAGGTGGACGAGGTCCTTGGCGCCGTGCTCGGCGAGTAGCTCCTCGCGGTGGGCGATCTCGGCGCCGAGCGAGGTGAGTGCCCGCTGCACGAGGGCCGGCGTGAGGTCGGTGATGTAGCCGACGGTGTGCGGCAGGTCGGCGCACTCTCGGAAGGCGGCGCCGCCCTTGTAGTCGACGAGGAGGAAGGTCAGCCGGCTCGGCGGCGTGTTCGCGGCGAGCGAGCAGAGCAGGGTCTGGAGCAGCTCGGACTTGCCCGAGCCGGTCGTGCCGGCGACGAGACCGTGCGGGCCGTCCTCGCGCAGGTCGAGGGTGACGACGCCGTCGACGCCCGCACCGACCTGGGCCCGCAGGCCGGTGCTCGACCCCCAGCGGCCGATGACCGCCTCGACGTCGTCGAGGTCGGCGAGGTCGGCCATCAGCTCGGGGAGGCGGACGCGGGCCGGGAGGGCGGAGTCGGCGGGGAGGACGGCGGCCTCGTCGACCTTGGAGGTCACGAGCCGGGCTGCGCGCCAGGCGTCCCCGAGCGCGAGGGCGTCCGTGGAGCCGAGCCCCTGGCGCCCCCCGCGGTCCCGAACGGAGAGGTGGCGCTCGGTGAGGTCGAGGAGCAGGTCGGTGCTCGCGGGCACGGTGGCGGCGTCCTCACCGAGGACGACGAGGTGCAGCCGGCGCTCGGCGGCGACGGCGGCCGCGGCCTCGAGGCTGCGCCGCTGGAGCCCGGCCGAGGCGTCGACCACGAGCACCGTGTGGCCGTGCCCGCCGTCCTCGGCGAGCAGGCGGTCGAGGAGGCGCTGGCCGTCCGGCGCGCCGACCGCGATCGACGGCTCGCCCCCGACGCGCGGGCGGGCGTGCGGCATCCACCGCAGCCACGTCTCGTGGTGGGCGCGGGCCGGCGAGAGGACGGCGGCCACCGAGACGTCGACCGGCGAGTGGTCGAGGCAGACGCGGGTCACCATCGCCCGGACGGCGGCGTCGACCTCGTCGGCCGGTCCGACGACCGCGACGAGCCCGCCGAGGGCCATCGGGGCGAGCACCGGGGTGTCCGGGACGGTGCGGCGCCGCTCGAGCTCGGCCTGCACCTCCTCGGTGACCTCCTCGTCGCCGCCCTCGCGCAGCGTGGCGGTGAGCAGGGCCGGCACCGGCCCCCGCCCGACGCGCACCGCGAGGAAGTCGGGGCCGTCCTCGCGGCGCACCCAGAGGCTGCCGTCGCGGTTGCCGGCCCGCCGCAGCAGGACCGGCGGGTCCGGATGGTCCTCGACGGCGCGGCGGTGCTGCTCGGCGGCCTGGGCGTCGAGCCGGTCGGTGGTGCGGGCCAGCCGGCGCCGCCAGGCCGCGAGCGCCGCCTCGTGCTCCTTGCGGGCGGCCCGGCGCTGCTGCCACCAGCCGGTGGCCATGACCATCGGCCAGGCGAAGACGTAGGTGAGCGCGAACGGGCTGCGGGTCTGGAGGTAGAGCCCGACGCCCATGACGACCGGCAGCGCGACCATCGCCCACTGCAGCGGCGTCGGCTTCGGCTTCGTCGGCGGCGACGCCACCTCGAGGTCGTCGACCTCGAGCGCCGGCCCGAAGCGCGGGCTGCGGTAGACCGAGTCGGAGGCCGGGTCGGCGGTGGCGTCGCGGTCGAGGACGAACGTCGTGCCGCCGACGACGACCGGGGTGCCGACGGGCAGCGGGGTGGCGCGGGTGACGCGGACGCCGTCGACCAGCGTGCCGTTGGCCGAGCCCTCGTCGACGACGGTCGGCTCGCCGGTGAGGTCGAGGCGGGCGTGGCGGGCCGAGACGAGCGGGTCGGTGAGGCGAACGGTGGCGTCGGCGGCCCGGCCGACGACGACCGACGGGGTGGTGATGCCGACGGTGCGCCCGGCGTCGGGACCGTCGACGACGCGCAGGACCGCCCGGACCTCGCGGGCCGGCGCGGGGCGCTCGAGCCATCCGGCCGGGACGGTGACGACGTCGACGAGGTCTCCGGTGCGCATCGCGCACTCGCTGAGGCGGGTTGCCGCCGGCCAGGGGCGGCCGGCGCTGGTCGGCACGACGAGCAGTTCGCGGCGGTCCGGGGCGAGGTGGCCGCCGAGGGCCCGGGCGAGGTCGGCGACCGTGGCGTGCGGCTGGGCCTCGACGGTGACGTCGACGGCCGGCAGGGCGGTCTCCGCGGCGGGGCTGACCGAGAGCGTCCACGTGGGCATCGGCGGCGGTCCTCTCGGGTGGTGGTGTGGGTCTGACGACGGGTGGGACGGGCGGGGGGGGGGGCGGCCCCCCCGGCCGCCCCCCCCCCCCCGCGGGGCGGGGGGGGCGGGGGGGGCCGGGGGCGCGGGCCGG
>NZ_JAFDVD010000019.1 GCF_016887965.1 Phycicoccus sonneratiae | reverse complement strand
GGGGGGGGCCGGGGGGGGGGGGGGGGGGTGGGGGGGGGGGGGGGTGGGGGGGTGGGGGGGGGGGGGGGGGGGGGCCCCGGGGGCCGCCGGCCCCCTGGCCGGCACCCCGCCCTGCGTGCTCAGGCCGCGGAGACCTTCTCCTGGTCCTCGGCCTGGGTCTTGATGAGGGTCGAGAACGCGCGCAGCGCCTCGACGACGCTCTGCAGCGCGCGGACCTGGTCGGTGTCCCAGCTCTGCCGGGTGCGGTCGGCGTCCGGGCCGCGCCAGTCGAAGCCGCGGATCGCCTGGGACAGCTGGGTGGCGGTCTGCTCGAGCTCGCCGGCCTTCGCGTCGAGGACCACGGCGCAGTTGCGGCCGCCGTCGACGTCCATTCCCTTGAACATGTCGTTCTCCTTCGTGGTGACGGGGTCGCCCCCGGGTGTGGGTGGTGCGGTGGTCGTGCGGGTGGGTCAGGTGCCGTGCGGCCTCAGCGGACCGGGAGGATGCGGGCGCGCACCTTGGCGGCCGCCTCCCCCGCGGTGATGCCGCCGACGCCGTCGATGTCGACGCCCCGGTTGGCCCGGTACGCCCTGGTGCCCTCGCGGAAGAGGACGGCGTCGGGGTCGTTCACGGCGTGGCCGGCGAGGACCTTGGAGTACAGGCCCTCGACGGTCGTGTACCGGCCGTTGCCGAAGTACTTCTCGACGTAGTCGAGCTGCTGCACCGGGGTCATCCGGGTCAGGGCCTCCGACGTCGTGCCGAGGCCGCGAGCGGTGTCGGGCATGAACTGGATGAGCCCGCGCGCGCTGCCGCCGGCCATGTTCCGCTGGGCCGGGTCGAACGAGCCGCCGGTCTCGAAGCTCATGACGGCCATGAGGTCCTCGGGCTTGCACCCGAGCTTCGTGGCGATCTGCTCGGTGCGGCGGAGGAACTCCGGGGTCACTCGCTCGTTGCCCGCGACGCCCTTGATGCGGGAGTAGTCGAAGCCGTCCGGCGAGGTGAGGCCGGCGCCCTGCCCGGTGCCGCGCCCCGCGAGGGCCGCCGCGCCGCCGACCCCGAGCGCCCCGGCCGTGCCGGCGGCCGCGTAGGTGCCGGTCGACGAGCCGTCGCCGGTGCTCGTCGTGACCGGTGCGGCGTCGCCGGTGCCGAGGGCCGAGCCTGCCCCGACCTGGCCGCCGTCGTACGAGCTCGTGTCGGTGGCCGAGCCGCCGGCCGTGCCGGCCGTGCCGGCCGCCGTGTCGGTGCCGGCGCCGAGGGCGCTGCCCGCGCCGGACCCCGGGTCGAGGGTCGAGCCCCCGGTGCCGGTGGAGCCACCGGTCGTGCCGCCGCCCCCGCCGGAGCCCGTGCCGAGGGCCCCGCCCGCCCCGCCGCCGGTGAACGTGCCGCCGGTGGTCGGTGTGGCACCCGTGGCTCCGGTGGAGCCGACCGCGGTCGTCGTCGACGATCCGTCGTAGGTCGAGCCGGGCGTCGTGGAGGTCGACGAGCCGTCGGGGGTGGAGCCTCCGGTCGGGACGGTGCTGCCGCCGGTCGTCGCGGTGCCGGGGAAGGTCATCGCGGGCGGGCAGTCGGTGCAGCTGGTCTGCGGCAGCTGCGGCGAGGTGTAGCGGGGCAGGGTCGACAGGTCGACGTCCTTGCCCGAGCTCACCTCGTCCTGGGCCTGGGCGTTGGCGCCGAGGACCTGGGCGAACATCTTGAGCGCCATCGAGATCTTCTTCAGCCACGGGATGACGGTGCCCTCGAGGTAGGCCGCGTACGCGGCGCTCGAGCCCCCCGTCCAGAACGACGCGGCCTTGAGGACGATGACGAGCGCGGTGAGGAAGATGACCACCTGGTCGGCGACCTTGGCGGCCTCGAGGCAGTCCTTCTGGACGTCCCGCATCTCGTCGGTGTCGGCTCCGAGGATCATCGTGCACCTCCTTCGTGGTGTGGTTTCCGGCTGACGTCGAGGACGCTAGGCGTGAGGATCCGACGGCGACAAGGGTTGGGGCGGAGGAACATTCCGGATGGATCGCGCCGAACGGCCTGTGTCGCAGCCCCGCCCGCCGGGCACACCGAGGGGCCCACCCTCCGGTCGGGAGGTGGGCCCCTCGGGAGCGCCGGCTCAGGCGCTGGCGGCATCCTGGGCGTCGGCCTGACGGCGCATCGCGTGCGCGTTGTCCTCGACCGACGTCGTCGCCGCGTGCACCTGTGGCGTGAAGGTCTCCAGGTCGCCGCGGAAGGAGTCGAAGTCGCTTCCGGTCCAGCCCAGCCCGGCGATGCGGCTGCTCAGCCGTCCGAACGCCTGGGCGACGCCCTGCGCGTGGCTGTCCATGCCGCGCGCGTAGTCGCGGGCCTCGTCGGTGTCCATGCCCTGGGTGCGAGCGGTCATGTCGTCCCTCCTCGTCGCTGCGGGTCGTCGGTCGACCCGATGCCGGGACGGTAGGCGCCGCACCCCGTCGGGGGCGAGGGTCAGGAGGGCGGAAGGTTCCTGTTCCTCGCGGCCGCCTCGACCCGCTCGAGGTCTTCGACGGTGACCAGCCGGACCTCCGCGGCCCGGCGCCCGATGGCGAACCGGACGTTCTGCGCGCGCCCGCCGCCCTGGAGGAACGGGTCGTCCGGGCCGAAGGCCAGCCGGCTGATCGAGCGGATGCTGTCGTCGACCCTCTGGCTGCGGTCGAGGTTCCACGCGTAGCCGTGCCACCCCAGGACGCGCTCGTAGATCTCGCGGTTCGACGGCGGGCGCGGGTAGTCGTCGGTGCCGCTCAGCCACGGCTCGGCGAGGGCCAGCGCGACGAACCACTCCCGGGTCTGCGCCTCGAGCCGCGGCGCCGGCGCGGTGGCACCGTCCTCGCCGGGCAGCGCGCGCTCGGGTGGGGCGCCCACCGGCTCGGGGTCCTGCGACGCGACGTCGAGGACCACCTGGAGGTCGTCGAACACGCCGGTCTCGCGCTCGCGGCCCCGGAGCACGACGAGCGCGTTCTCGCCCTCGTCGAGCAGCGCGGACATCCCCTCGGTGACGGTGACCCGGCGGGCGCCGCCCGGTGCGTCGAAGAGGCTCGACAGCTGGGCCTCGGTGGAGCCTCGCCAGCGCAGCCGGACGATCTCCTCCCCCACCTCGAGGGCGCCGAGCACCCGCGAGACGTGGGGCGCGCAGAGCGGCAGGGCGAGGGCGGTGGCCCGCAGCTGGTGGTCGGCGTCGAGGTCGTCGAGGGCCCGGTGCGGCGCCCGCCCGAACCACAGCGTCTCCCCCGTGCCGAGGACCACGGTCGGCAACCCGCCGCCGCGCAGGGTCACCCGGAGCACGTCGCACCCCACCCGCTGCCCGCGCCGACCATGCGGCCATCCTGTCAGGAGGCGCCGCGACCTGCGCGATTCCCGGGTTCCCGGCCCGGTCACGTAGCGTCGTCGGGTGCCTTCGCGTCCCACCCCCGCCCGCCCCCGCACCGCCGTCCTCGCCCTCACCGGGGCCCTCGCCGTCGCCCTGACCGGCTGCTCCGGCGGCTCGCCCGGGGCCGCACCGTCGAGCACGCCGCCCTCGGCCACCCCCACGACCGCGAGCCCGAGCGCCACCCCGACACCGAGCTGCGTCGACACCACCCTCGAGGCCCTCGACGAGGACCAGCGCCTCGGCCAGCTGCTCATGGTCGGCTTCGACACCAACGCCGACCTGTCCTCCCTCGACGACGAGATCGGCGAGGACCACGTCGGCAACGTCATCTACCTCGGCGGCTGGGAGGGCGCCGACAAGGTCGAGCGCACCTCGACGCACCTCCAGGGGCTGGTGTCCGGGAAGGCCACCGGCGACGTCGGGCTGATGATCGCCGCGGACCAGGAGGGCGGCGAGGTGCACCAGCTGCGCGGCGACGGCTTCACCCGCCCCCCGTCGGCCAGCGAGCAGGCGCAGATGTCGTCCGCCGAGCTGACCAAGGCCGCGAGCGGCTGGGCGGAGGAGCTGCGCGCCGCCGGGGTCAACGTCAACCTCGCGCCGGTCACCGACACGGTGCCCGCCGACCTCGGCACCGGCAACGGGCCCATCGGCAAGTACCACCGGGAGTACGGGTCGGACCCGAAGACCGTCGAGAAGGCGTCCGCCGCGTTCATCGAGGGGATGCTCGACGGCGGCGTCGAGGCCACCGTCAAGCACTTCCCCGGCATCGGCCGGATCCGCAACAACACCGACTTCAACGCCTCGGGCATCACCGACGACACGACCGACGCCGACGACCCGTACCTCGAGCCCTTCGCGGCCGGGGTGGAGGCCGGCGCCGGCCTCGTGATGACGAGCTCGGCGAGGTACACGAAGCTCGACAAGGGCGTGCCGGCGATGTTCTCGGAGAGGATCGTCACCGACCTGCTCCGCGGGCAGCTGGGCTTCGACGGCGTCGTCATCACCGACGACGTCAACGCCGAGGCCGTCAAGGCCACGCCGGCCGGCGAGCGGGCGGTCAAGGTGGTCGCGGCGGGCGGCGACATCGTCCTCACCGGCGACGCCTCCACGGCCCCCGCGATGCTCTCGGCCCTGGAGAAGGAGGCCGCGTCCGACGACGCCTTCGCCGCGAAGGTCGACGCCTCGGTCGAGCGGGTCCTCACCCTCAAGGACCGGATGGGGCTCCTCCCCTGCTCGGGCACTCCCCAGGACTGACCCGCTCGCCTAGGCTCGACGGGGTGACGGACACCCTTCCCGCACCCGACGCCCCGGCCGTCGTCCTCGTCTCCGGCGAGCACGCCGACGCCCTCACCGACGAGTTCTGGCGCTACTCGCGCGAGTACGCCCTCCGCTCGGCGACCTCCTGCGCCGACGCCTGCACGGCCATCGAGGAGCTGCTCGCCGAGGGCCGGCAGGTCGCGATGGTCGTCTCCGACTCGCGCCTCCCCGACGAGGACAACGTCCTCGCCGCGTTCGGGCAGTGGCGCCAGCTGGTGCCGAACGCCAGACGGCTCGTCGTCGCGCCCTACGAGCGGTTCCTCGCCGACGCCCCGCGGCTGCGGGCCGGGATGGCCAAGGGCAAGTACGACGCCTACCTGCTGATGCCCCGCGGCGTGCGCGACGAGGAGTTCCACCACGCCGTCACCGAGCTGCTCAGCGACTGGAACTGGACGTCCACCGACCCCGACGTCGTCGTCGCGAAGATCGTCGCGCCGGAGGGCGACCTCGTCGCCGCACAGGTCCGCGACTTCTTCGACCGGATGGGCCTGCCGACCCGGACGGCGTTGCCGGACAGCGAGATCGGCCGGCACGTCGCCGAGCACTTCCCCGACGACGCCGGGTACCCGCGCATCTGGGCGGTCAACCGCGACCCGGTCGTGGCGACCTCGGTGCGCGACGTCGCCCGCTCGTTCTTCGACACCCGCGCCGAGCGCGACCTCGACGAGCAGCGCGGCGTGGCGAGCGGTGTCGTCGACGTCGCCGTGGTCGGCGGCGGGCCGGCGGGCCTCGCGACCGCCGTCTACGCGGCCTCCGAGGGGCTCTCGACGATCGTGCTCGACTCCAGCGCCATCGGGGGTCAGGCCGGCACGAGCTCGATGATCCGCAACTACCTCGGCTTCCCGCGCGGCGTCTCCGGGATGCGGCTGGCCCAGCGGGCCCGCAACCAGGCGCTCCGCTTCGGCACCCGGTTCCACACCGGCTGGGAGGTCGAGGAGCTCGTCGCCGGGGTCGACGGCGACCCACATCTGCTGCGCGGAGTCGACTTCGAGCTCGCCGCGCGCTCGGTCGTCATCGCGTCCGGGGTGCGGTACCGCTCGCTCGGGGTGCCGTCGGTCGAGGCGCTCGTCGGACGGGGCGTCAACTACGGCGCGGCGATGTCGCTCTCGCGCGAGATGGAGGACCAGGACGTCGTCGTCGTCGGGGGCGGCAACTCGGCCGGGCAGGCGGCGGTGCACCTGGCCCGGTTCGCCCGCTCGGTGACCATCGTCGTCCGCCGGCCGTCGCTGTCCGAGACGATGTCGGCCTACCTCGTCGGCGAGATCGAGTTCAACCCGCGCATCTCGGTCGAGACGTGCACGCGCGTCGTCGACGCGGGCGGCGACGGACGCCTCGAGTGGGTCGTCCTCGAGCACACCGAGACCGGCGAGCGCCGGCGCCGCCCGGCCTACGGGTTGTTCCTCCTCCTCGGCGCGGAGCCCCACTGCGGCTGGCTGCCCGACGACGTCGTCCGCGACGAGCGCGGCTTCGTCCTCACCGGGCGCGACGTGCCGAAGGACCGCTGGGCCGACGGGCTGCCGCCGGAGTCGCTCGCCACGAGCGCTCCCGGGGTGTTCGCCGCCGGCGACGTGCGGGCGGGGTCGATGAAGCGGGTGGCGGCGGCCACGGGTGAGGGCGCGTCGGTCGTCCCGCTCGTCCACGCCTGGCTCGCCCCCGGCGACACCTGACCCCGGCGACACCTCACCCCCCCCCCCCTCCAACCCCCGCTTCTTGCGAGTTCGACCGCCTGACACGCGGATCACGCGGCGTGTCGCGCGCCGAACTCGCAAGAAGTCGGGATACCAGCGGTCAGGCGGAGACCTGGGTCACCGGCATCGAGGAGTCGGCGGGAATGGCCAGGTTCGACGGCGGCCGGCCCTTGAGCACCATCTGCGCCCCGAGCGCGGCGACCATCGCGCCGTTGTCGGTGCACAGGCCGGGGCGCGGGACGCGCAGCTCGATGCCCGCGGCGTCGCAGCGTTCCTGGGCCATCGCCCGCAGCCGGGAGTTCGCCGCCACGCCGCCGCCGATCTGGAGGTGGCCGACGCCGTGCTCGCGGCAGGCGAGGATCGCCTTGCGGGTCAGCACGTCGGTGACCGCCTCCTGGAAGCTCGCGGCGACGTCGGCCAGCGGAACCGCCTCTCCCGCAGCCTCCTTCGCCTGTACCCAGCGGGCGACGGCCGTCTTCAGTCCGGAGAACGAGAAGTCGAAGCGGTGCCGCTCCATGTCGCGCCCCGTGGTCAGGCCGCGGGGGAAGTCGATGGTGACGCTGCCCTCGCGCGCGGCGCGGTCGATGTGCGGACCGCCGGGGAACGGGAGGCCGAGCACGCGGGCGACCTTGTCGAAGGCCTCGCCCGCGGCGTCGTCGATGGTCGAGCCGAGGCTGCGGACGTCGTGGGTGACGTCGGGGACGAGCAGCAGCGAGGAGTGCCCGCCCGAGACGAGCATCGCGAGGGTGGGCTCGGGCAGCGGGCCGTGCTCGACGATGTCGACGGCGACGTGGCTGGCCAGGTGGTTGACGCCGTGCAGCGGCACACCGAGGGCCAGCGCGAGCGCCTTGGCCGAGGCCACGCCGACCATCAGCGCGCCGGCCAGCCCGGGGCCGGAGGTGACGGCGACGGCGTCGACATCGCGCAGGGTGACTCCCGCCTCGCGGCAGGCTCGCTCGATGGTCGGCACCATCGCCTCGAGGTGGGCCCGGCTCGCGACCTCGGGGACGACGCCGCCGAAGCGCGCGTGCTCGTCGACGCTGCTGGCGATCGCGTCGAAGAGCAGGGTCTCGCCGCGGACGAGCCCGACACCGGTCTCGTCGCACGAGGTCTCGATGCCGAGGACGAGGGGCTGGTCAGTCATCTCCGACTCCGTTCTGCCGCAGGGTCTTGCGCATCACGAGGGCATCGACTGCACCGGGCTGGTAGTACCCGCGGCGGGTCGTCAGCACGGTGTAGCCGGCCGAGCCGTACAGCCCGGTGGCGGCGTCGTTGTCGGCGCGCACCTCGAGCATCACGTGCTCGGCACCGCGACCGGATGCCCGCCGCTCCAGCTCGTCGAGCAGGGTCCGGCCGAGGCCCCGCCCCCGGGCCGCCGGGGCGACGGCGACGGTCATCACGTCGGAGACCTCGCCGCCGTGGTCGAGGCCGCCGTAGCCGAGCAGTGCGTCGCCGTCCTCGGCGACGACGTAGTCGCGGCGCGGGCGGGCGGCGAGCTCGGCCCACCACGACCGCTCGTCCCAGGCGTCGTCGGGGAACAGCGCGGACTCGAGCCGGGCGAGCACCGTGAGGTCGGTCCACCGGGCGTCGCGCAGGACCGGGGTCGCGGCGGTGCTCATCGGGCGGCGCGCTCGGCGGTCGTCAGTGCGTCGGGTCGGCGCAGGTAGAGGGGCTCGACCGGCATCTCGCGCCCCTCGGCGAGACCGGCGACGACGAGCTCGGCGAGGTCGCCGGCCGCAGCCTCGACCCAGCCGACGCGGTGCGGCAGGAGGTCGGGGTAGAGCACGGGTCCGGCACCGGCGGTGGGCAGGGCCCGCACCTCGGCGGTGAGGTCGGCGGGGCGGTCGACGGCCGGCTCGGTGAGGCGTCGGGCGCCGTCCGGGCCGAGTGCGTACCGCGCCCAGTAGACCTCGCGCCGGCGGGCGTCCGTGGCGACGAGGATCTCGCCCTCGAGGTCGCCGCGGCAGCCGTGGGCCACGACGTCGAGGCTGCAGACGCCGTGGACGGGGACGCCGAGCGCGTACCCCATCGTCACGGCGGTGACGAGCCCGACCCGCAGGCCGGTGAAGGGCCCGGGACCGGTGCCGACCCCGATGTCGGTGAGGTCGCCGACCCCGGCGCCCCCGGCGTCGAGGACGTCCTCGACGAGCGGCGCGAGGCGCTCGGTGTGGCCGCGGGGATCCTCGACCGAGGCCGAGGTGACGACGTCGGTGCCGTCGTGGAGGGCGACCGAGAGCGCGGCCGTGGAGGTGTCGAGGGCGAGGATCAGCACGGCTCTCCTCCGAGGTCGGCGAGCGGGTCGGGGGCGGCGTCGTCTCGGGCGGCGTCGGTGTCGTCGACCGCCCACCGGCCGCCGACACCGGTGACCGTCGCGGTGCGGACCTCGGTGGCGGGGTCGACGTCGAGGACGACCTCGAGGCGGTCGTCGGCCAGCCCCTCGGCGAGCCCGTGGCCCCACTCGACGACGGTGACGCTCTGCTCGACCGAGGTGTCGAGGTCGAGGTCGTCGAGCTCGAGGGCGCCCCCGAGCCGGTAGGCGTCGACGTGGACGAGCGCCGGCCCGCCGACCGTCGACGGGTGCACCCGGGCGATGACGAACGTCGGCGAGGTGACGGACCCGCGGACCCCGAGAGCCTCCCCGAGGCCCTGGGTCAGCGTCGTCTTCCCGGCACCGAGTCCGCCGGTGAGGACGACGAGGTCGCCGGCGCGCAGCATCCGCCCGAGCGCGGAGCCGAGGGCGCGGGTGTCGTCGACCTCCGGCAGGACGAACCGCCTGGCGCTCACGACGCCGCCTCCCGACGCGACCGGGCGGCCCGCCGCTTCTTCGAGATGTCCTGCACCGTGCGCCGCACGCGCGGCTTGCTGCTGACGGGGACCCCCTCGGCGACGGCGCGCTGCGCCCGCTGGACGAGGCCGACCAGCTGCTCGGTGACGAGGTCGGGGTGCTCGAGCATGAGGATGTGGCCGGCGTCCTCGACGACGACGTGCTCGGCGCCGGGGACGTGCCGGACGATCTCGACCGAGTGCGACGGCGGCGTGATGAGGTCGCCGGCCCCGTTCATCACGAGGGTCTCGACGCCGGTGAGGGCGCCCAGCCGCGGGACGAGGTCGAGGGCGTCGATGTCCGGGAGGAAGGCGGCCATGACGTCGAACGGGGTCGCGAAGATCATCTCGGCGACGAGGTCGACGAGACCGGCGCTGACCGGCGAGTCGAAGGCCCAGCGGGCGACGGCGAGGTCCTGCACGCCCTTGCCCATCCGGCGCAGGACCCCGATCGGGCCGGCGTGCCGGGACAGGCGGGTGAGCACGCCCGGCCCCATCGCCCCGACGACCCGCCCCGCGAGCGGCCCGAGCCCGAACTCGGTGACCTCGTGGCCGCCCGGCGAGGTGGACACGAGCGCCACGGCGAGCACGCGGTCGCGGACGACGTCGGGGTGGGCGCCGGCGAAGGACATGACGCTCATGCCACCCATCGAGTGACCGACGAGCACGACCGGCCCCGTCGGGCAGGTGGCCTCGATGACGCGGGCGAGGTCGCGGCCGAGCCGGTCGACGGTGCAGGTGTCGAGGTCGGGCAGCGACGAGCGGCCGTGACCGCGCTGGTCGTAGGCGACGACGCGCATGCCCTGCTCGACCATCGCCCGGCGCTGGAGGACCCACGACTGCATCGTCAGGGCGAAGCCGTGGACGAAGACGACGGTGGGGGTCCGGCCCGCGAGGTGGCGGCGCCCGCGGCTGGCCGCCTTCGGGGCGTCGATCTCGACGTGGAGGTCGACCCCGTCGTCGGTGGCGACGAGCAGGGCCTCGGTGGGGGTGTGCGACCAGGCCAGACCGGCCTCGTCGCCCCCGAGGCGCGCGGGCCGACCACGGAGGACGCGCGACCCCACGGCGCCGAGTGCGCCGGCGACCGGACCGCGGGCCATCAGGCGTCGTCCTGCGCGCCGACGACGACGCGGGGCAGGCGCGGCGCCATCCGGGTGACGACCTCGTAGTTGATCGTGCCGGCGGCCTCGGCCCAGTCCTGGGCGGTGGGCTCGCCGTCGGCGCCGCGGCCGAGGACGGTGACCTCGTCGCCGGGGGCGGCGTCGGTGCCCGGGCCGAGGTCGATCATGAACTGGTCCATGCAGACGCGCCCGGCGACGGTGTGGCGGCGGCCGCGGACCTGCACGGGGCCGGCGTTGCCCGCGTGACGGGGGATGCCGTCGGCGTAGCCCATCGGCACGAGGCCGAGGACGGTGTCGCGGTCGGTCGTGTACTCGTGGCCGTAGCTGACGCCCTGGCCGGCGCGGGCCTGCTTGACCTGGGTGAGCCGGGCGGTGACGCGCATCGCCTCGCGGAGGCCGAAGTCCTGCGGGCTGCCGAGGTCGGGGACCGGGGAGAGGCCGTAGACGGCCAGTCCCGGGCGGACGAGGTCGAAGTGCGCGTCCGGGTTGGTGAGCGTGGCGGCGGAGTTGGCGAGGTGGCGCAGGCCGGGGTCGAGGCCGGCCCGCTCCAGCTCGGCGACGGCCTCGACGAACCGGTCCTGCTGGGCGCGGACGGTGGGGTGCTGCGGGGCGTCGGCCCAGGCGAAGTGCGACCAGGTGCCGGTGAGCTCGACGGCGCCCTCGGCGACCGCCCGGGCCAGGGCGGCGGTGAACTCGCTCCAGTCGGTGAGGACGCCGCCGCGGCCGAGGCCGGTGTCGACCTTGGCCTGGACGCGGACGGGGCGGCCGCGCTCGCGCGCGACGGCGACGACGGCCTCGAGGTTCCAGGCGCTGCCGACGGTGACGTCGATGCCGGCGTCGGCGGCGCCTGCGATGTCGGCGTGCGGAGGGTAGATCCAGGTGAGGAGGGGTGCGGTGACGCCGGCCGTGCGGAGGGCGAGCGCCTCGTCGAGCTGGGCGACGCCGAGCCAGGTGGCGCCGCCGACGAGCGCGGCGCGGGCGGCGGTGACGAGGCCGTGGCCGTAGGCGTCGGCCTTGACGACGGCGAGGACGTGCGCGGGAGCTGCGCGGCGGACGAGCTCGGCGACGTTGTCGCGGATGGCGGCGGCGTCGACGGTGACCCACGCGGAAGCACCCGCGGGCGTGCTCGCGGGTGCGGACGGGGTCGTGGGGGCGGTCATGAGCCTGTCCAGTCTAGGACGGCGGCCTGTGCCCGGATCCGCCGAGGTCGTGAGCGGGGTGGCGGGCGCCGGGGCGTCTCCCCCGCCCGAGCCGTCCCGTCCGACCCGAGGACGCACCTGTGTGTTCCGGAGATCCGTGCTCCCGGCAAGGGATCGCTTGCGCCCCGCAAGGGATCGCTTGCGCCCGGCAAGGGATCGCTTGCGCCCGGCAAGGGATCGCTTGCGCCCGGCAAGGGATCGCTGGCGCGCGGCAAGGGATCCCTTGCGTCCAGCACGGATCTCGGGAGCACCATGGGTGGTGGCGGGCTCTCAGGAAGCGTCGCGCTCCGGTCGGCTGCGCCCCTCACGTCCGAGGTCGGACCCCTCAGCGCCGCAGCAGCCCCGCCACCGCACCCGGCAGGGCCCGGGCCACCGACAGCGCCCGCACCGGGCCCCCACCGGAGGCCCGCTCGGCCGCCACCCCGTGCACCAGCGCCCCCAGGGCACCCGCCTCGTCCGCCGGCAACCCGGCCGCGAGCAGCGTCCCCACCAGCCCGGCGAGCACGTCACCGGCCCCCGCCGTCGCCAGCCACGGCGGCGCGTCGGCCTGGGACCAGACCGGAGAGCCCTCCCCCGGCGGCACGACGAGCGTCGTCGACCCCTTGAGCAGCACCGTCGCCCCGGTCAGCCCGGCCAGCCGGCGCGCCGACGCCAGCGGCGCCCCCTCGACCTCCCCGCGCGAGACCTCCTCCTCCCCGAGCCGGCCGAGCAGCCGCGCGCACTCCCCTGCGTGCGGCGTCAGCAGCGTCACCCGGTCGCGACGACCACGCAGCACCCCGGCCGTCAGGAGGTCGAGCCCCCCGGCGTCGACGACCACCGGCTCCTCACCGGCGAGCGCGTCCCGCGCCACGTCGAGCTGCGCCCGCGACCCCGCCGCCCGCGACAGCGTGTCGAGCCCCGGCCCGACGACCCAGGCCTGCACCCGCCCGACCCCGTGCGTCGCCTCCGGCACCGCCGCCCGCACCAGCCCGGCGGGCGTCGGCGTCCCCACGTAGCGCACCATCCCCGCCCCGGCCTCGACGGCCGAGGTCACGCACAGCACGGCCGCCCCGGTGTACGACTCACCGCCGGCCACGACCCCCAGCACCCCGCGCGAGTACTTGTCGTCTCCCGGCCCCGGCACCGGCCACAGCGCGGCGACGTCGTCGTGGTCCAGCCGGCGCACCACCGGCGTCGCGTCGACCTCGATCCCGATGTCGACGACGGTCAGCGCGCCGCACGCCTGCTCGGTCGGGGGCAGGAGGTGCACCGGCTTGGCCACCGAGAAGGTGACGGTCTCGTCCGCGATGACCCCCCGGCCGTCGAACACCGCCCCCGCGGGGTCCTGCCCCGACGGCAGGTCGACGGCCAGCACGTACGCCGTCTCCGGCACGGCCGCCACCCACGCCGCCGCCCAGTCCGGCAGGCCCGGCCGCGCGCCGATGCCGAGCACGCCGTCCAGCACGAGGTCGGCCTCGGCCACCACCGAGGCGTCACGACCGAGCACCACCCCGGCGGCCTCGGCCGCCTCCCGCGCCCCGGCGTGCACGTCCTCGTGGTGCACCGCCGCGGCGCTCCATCCCGCCTCGGCCAGCCGCGCCGCGGCGTACAGCGCGTCGGCCCCGTTGTTGCCGGGTCCGACGAGCGCCACCACCGAGCTCCCGCCGCGCTCGGTCAGCCGCGCGTCGGCCACCGCGGCCAGCCCCTCGACCGCCCGCGCCATCAGCTCGCCGTCCTCGAGGCGGGCCATGAGGGCCTTCTCCGCGGCGTACACCGCGTCCGTCCCGAACCCCTCGATCACCGTGGACCCTCCTGCCGCTCGGCCACGACCACCGCGGACGCGATGCCGGCGTCGTGCGAGAGCGAGACGTGGATGTCGGTGATGCCGAGCTCGGCGACGGCCGCCGCGACAGTGCCCCGGAGCGTGAAGGCCGGCCGGCGGTCGGGCCCCCGCGTCACCTCGGCGTCGTGCCAGTGCAGCCCGACCGGGGCGCCGAGCGCCTTGGCCAGCGCCTCCTTGGCCGCGAACCGGGCCGCCCGCGAGTTGAGCGGCAGCACCCGCTCGGCCGGAGTGAACAGCCGCTCCCCGAGCCGCGGCGTGCGCTGGAGAGCGGCCCCGAAGCGCGCGACGTCGACGACGTCGATCCCGACGCCGACGATCACCGCGCCACCGGCGTCACTCGACCGTGACCGACTTCGCGAGGTTGCGGGGCTGGTCGACGTCGAGCCCCTTGGCCGACGCGAGGTGCAGCGCGAACACCTGGAGCGGCACGACGGCCAGCAGCGGCGCGAGCATCGGCGAGCACCGCGGGATGCGGATGACCTCGCTGGCGAACGGCACGACGTCCTCGTCGCCGTCGTGGGCGATCACGAGGGTGCGCGCGCCGCGGGCCCGGATCTCCTGGATGTTCGAGACGACCTTCTTGTGCAGCTCGTGCGGGGTGTCCGGCCCGGGCACGACGACGAACACCGGCTGCCCGGGCTCGATGAGCGCGATCGGGCCGTGCTTCAGCTCGCCGGCCGCGAACCCCTCGGCGTGGATGTAGGCGAGCTCCTTGAGCTTGAGCGCGCCCTCCATCGCCACCGGGAACCCGACGTTGCGCCCGAGGAACAGGACGGTCCGGGTGTCGGCCATGAACTCGGCCATCTCCTCGACCCGGCCCATCCGGCCGAGGAGGTCCTCGATCTTCGCCGGGATCTCGTGCAGCTCGGCCATGACGGCCTTGGCGTCGTCGGCGTAGGTCTCGCCTCGCAGCTGCGCGAGGTAGAGACCGAGGACGTAGCAGGCGGTGATCTGCGCGAGGAAGGCCTTGGTCGACGCCACCGCGATCTCGGGGCCGGCGTGCGTGTAGAGCACCGCGTCGGACTCGCGCGGGATGGTCGAGCCGTGCGTGTTGCAGATGGACAGCGTCATCGCGCCGAGCTCGGTGGCGTGTTTGACGGCCATGAGCGTGTCCATCGTCTCGCCGGACTGGCTGATGGAGACCACGAGCGTGTTCTCGTCGACGATCGGGTCGCAGTACCGGAACTCGTGGGCGAGGGCGACCTCGACGGGGATGCGGGTCCAGTGCTCGATCGCGTACTTGGCGACCATCCCCGCGTACGACGCGGTGCCGCAGGCCACGATCGTGATGCGCTCGACGGCGCGCAGCCGCTCCTCGGGGATGCGCACCTCGTCGAGCACGAGGGCGCCGGACTCGTCGGTGCGCCCGAGCAGCGTGTCGCCGACGGCGTGCGGCTGCTCGTGGATCTCCTTCTCCATGAAGGTCTCGTAGCCGCCCTTCTCGGCGGCCGCGGCGTCCCAGGTCACCTCGTAGGCCTTGCCCTCGGCGGGCGAGCCGTCGAAGCCGATGACCGAGTGGCCGTCCGGCGTGATCGTGACGATCTGGTCCTGGCCCAGCTCGACGGCGTGGCGCGTGTACCCGATGAACGCCGCGACGTCGCTGCCGAGGAAGTTCTCGCCGTCACCGAGGCCGACGACGAGCGGGCTGTTGCGGCGGGCGCCGACGACGACGCCGGGGCTGTCGGCGTGCACGGCGAGGAGGGTGAAGGCCCCCTCGAGCCGCCCGACGACGGCGCGCATCGCCTCGGTGAGGTCGCCGAGCCGGTCGTACTCGCGGCCGACGAGCTTGGCGGCGACCTCGGTGTCGGTCTCGGAGCGGAACTCGACCCCCTGGGCCAGCAGCTCCTTCTTCAGCGCGTGGAAGTTCTCGATGATCCCGTTGTGGATGAGCGCCAGCCGGTCGCCCTCGCCGCCGCGGTGCGGGTGGGCGTTGCCGTCGGTGGGGCCGCCGTGGGTGGCCCAGCGGGTGTGCCCGATGCCCGTGCGCGCGTCGCTCAGCGGGTGCGCCTCGAGGGCCGAGCGAAGGTTCTCGAGCTTCCCGGCCCGCTTCTCGGTGCTCACCCCGTCGTCGGTGACGAGCGCGACGCCGGCCGAGTCGTACCCGCGGTACTCGAGCCGGGTCAGGCCCTCGAGGACGACGTCGAGCGCCGTGCCGTCCATGGTCCGGCCCACGTAGCCGACGATTCCGCACATGGCGGCCAGCGTAGCCGCTGGGCCGGTCCTCCCCCGGCCTCCCCCGGCCCGTCGAGGCGATGCGCGATGATGGCGGCGTGACCGCAGCCGAGCAGGCCCTCGTGCGCCTCGGAGTCGCCGACGACGCCGCCGTCCCGACGCCGTACGTCGACCTCGACCGGCAGGCGTGGTCGCGGCTGCGCGAGGAGCACCCGATGAGCCTCACGCAGGACGACCTGGCCCGGCTGCGCGGCCTCGGCGACCGGCTCGACCTGCGCGAGGTCGAGGACGTCTACCTGCCGCTCTCGCGGCTGCTGCACTTCTACGTCGAGGCCGTCCACGGGCTGCGGCTGGCGACCTCGGAGTTCCTCGGCGAGCGCCCGACCCGCGTGCCGTTCGTCGTCGGCGTCGCCGGGTCGGTGGCCGTCGGCAAGTCGACGACGGCCCGCATCCTCAAGGAGCTGATGAGCCGCTGGCCCCAGACGCCCCGCGTGGCGCTGGTGACGACGGACGGCTTCCTCCACCCCAACGCCGAGCTCGAGGCGCGAGGACTGTTGCAGCGCAAGGGTTTCCCCGAGTCGTACGACCGGCGCGCCCTGCTGCGGTTCATCGCCGACGTCAAGTCCGGGATGCCGGTCGTCGAGGCGCCCCAGTACTCGCACCTCACCTACGACGTCCTGCCGGGACGGGTGCAGGTGCAGCGGCCGGACGTCCTCATCGTCGAGGGGCTCAACGTCCTCCAGCCGCCGGCCGTGCGCACCGACGGGTCGAACACCGGCGCGATCTCCGACTACTTCGACTTCTCCGTCTACGTCGACGCGCCCGTCGAGGAGATCCGACACTGGTACGTCGAACGCTTCCTGCGCCTGCGCGAGACCGCGTTCGCCGACCCGCAGTCCTACTTCCACCGGTACGCGGCGCTCAGCGACGCCGAGGCCCGCGAGACCGCCACCGGCATCTGGGCCGCGATCAACGAGCCCAACCTCGTCGAGAACATCGTGCCCACCCGCGACCGCGCCACCCTCGTGCTCACCAAGGGCCGCGACCACGCGGTGACGAGCATCCGGCTGCGCAAGATCTGAGCCTCGTTCCTAGGATCGGGGCCATGGACAGCGCGACCGAACCCCTCGTGGGCCGCCCGCACAGCTCGCGGCGGTTCGCCCAGGCCGTGGTCGGCGCCATCGCCCTCGTCATCGGCGTGGCCCTGCTCGTGAAGGGCACCTGGTTCGCCGGGGCGGCCCTGACCCTGCTCGGCCTCTACGGCCTCACCGACCTGCGCCGCAAGGCCACCGTCACGCGCGAGCGGCTCGTCGTCCAGGGCCGGGTCGTCCGCCGGGACGTGGCCCTGGCCGACCTCGTGCGTGTCACGCTCTCGCCCGCCTCCCGGCCGTGGGTCGCGCTGCGGGACGGCCGCTCGTTCTACGTCCGCATGGTCTCGCCGTTCCACGACCTGCGACACCCCGGGGTGCACGACTTCGTCGGTGGCCTGCGGGAGCGCGCCGACGCCGCGGGCGCGGAGCTCACCGCGGAGGGTGCCGAGCGCTCGCCCGCTCCGCCGGGCACCTCGCCGCTGTTCAGCGCCTGACGGACGACGAACGCCCCTGCCGGGGGGCCGGGGCGCGGACGTCGAGGTGGCTCAGTACCAGTGCGGCGAGCGGGCCTGCCACTGCGACAGGGCGTTGCACGGCGTGCCGTACGAGCGCTTGATGTAGTCGAGGCCCCAGGTGATCTGGGTGACCGGGTTGGTGCGCCAGTCGCCGGCGACGGTGGCCATCTTGTTGCCGGGCAGCGACTGCGGGATGCCGTAGGCGCCCGAGGAGGAGTTCGAGGCCCACCAGCGCCAGTCGCTCTCGCCGATCCACAGCTGGTCGAGGCAGGGCCACTGGGCCTCGCTGAACCCGAACTCGGGCAGCAGGAGGCGGGCGACGGCCTTGGGGTCGTCCTGGGCGTTCTTGAGGACGCGGGTGCGCTCGGCGGCGCGGGCGGCGCGCTCGGCCTTCTCGCGGCGCTGCTTGGCGAGGGCGGCGGCCTTGGCCCGCTCGGCCTCGTCGGCACGGGCGGCGACGACCGCCCGCTGGCTGTTCGTGGCCGACCGGTCGGCGGCGACCCGGGCGGAGTCCTGGAGCGCGACCTCGCTCTCGAGCGTCGAGGCGGCGGCCGTGGCGTCGTCGACCGCGCCGAGGCTCAGCGGGTCGGCGTTCGCGGTGTCCTCGAAGGCCCCGCTGACCGCGACCCCGCTCGTGACGACGGCCGCGATGAGGCTCGTCGAGACCAGCGGACGCCCCACGACCGACACGGCCGTCCGCCCCAGCGACCGCTTGGGGGCGGCGTGGCGCGGGGCATGACGAGGGGTGTAGCGGGCCATGGTGGAGCGGTCGGACCTTCCGGCAGGGGTGGTTCGGGCGTGGCGCATCACGCACCGGGCGTTACGGAATCGAGACCTTAGCCTAGGGAAAAGGCGCGCCGGGTCGAAATCGACGCCTGAGCATCCACACAGACGAGCAGGTCACCGGCCGTTCGGCGTCAGACCTCGATGCCCTCCAGGAGGTCGGTGACGAGGGCCGCGATGGGGCTGCGCTCGGAGCGGGTCAGCGTCACGTGGGCGAAGAGCGGGTGCCCCTTGAGCGCCTCGACGACCGCGACGACGCCGTCGTGCCGGCCGACCCGCAGGTTGTCCCGCTGGGCGACGTCGTGGGTGAGCACGACCTTGGAGTTCTGCCCGATGCGGGAGAGCACGGTGAGGAGGACGTTGCGCTCGAGGCTCTGCGCCTCGTCGACGATGACGAACGCGTCGTGGAGGCTGCGCCCGCGGATGTGCGTGAGCGGCAGCACCTCGAGCATCCCGCGGTCGAGGACCTCCTCGACGACCTCGCGCGAGACGAGCGCCGAGAGGGTGTCGAAGACCGCCTGGCCCCAGGGGTTCATCTTCTCGGCCTCGGACCCCGGCAGGTACCCGAGCTCCTGGCCGCCGACGGCGTAGAGCGGCCGGAAGACGACGACCTTGCGCTGGGTACGCCGCTCCATGACCGCCTCGAGGCCGGCGCACAGGGCGAGCGCGGACTTGCCGGTGCCGGCGCGTCCGCCGAGGCTGACGATGCCGATGTCGGGGTCGAGGAGCAGGTCGAGGGCGATGCGCTGCTCGGCGCTGCGGCCGTGCAGGCCGAAGGCGTCGCGGTCGCCGCGCACGAGGCGCACCTGCTTGTCGGGCCCGACCCGGCCCAGGCCCGAGCCGCGCGGGGACAGGAGCTTGAGGCCGGTGTGGCACGGCATCTCGGCCGCGGCGACGTTCTCGAGGCGGCCGTACTCGTAGAGGTGGTCCATCTCCTCGACGGCGACCTCGAGCTCGGCCATGCCGGTCCAGCCGGACTCGACGGCCAGCTCGGCGCGGTACTCCTCGGCGTCGAGGCCGCAGGCCGACGCCTTGACCCGCATCGGCAGGTCCTTGCTGACGACGGTGACGAGGTGCCCCTCGTTGGCGAGGTTGCGCGCGACGGCGAGGATGCGGGTGTCGTTGTCCCCCAACCGGAAGCCGGCCGGCAGCGACATCGGGTCGGTGTGGTTGAGCTCGACGCGCAGCGTGCCGCCGGCGTCGCCGACGGGCACCGGGGCGTCGAGGCGACCGGCCTTGATGCGCAGGTCGTCGAGCATCCGCAGCGCGGTGCGGGCGAAGTACCCGAGCTCGGGGTGGTGGCGCTTGCCCTCGAGCTCGGTGACGACGACGACGGGCAGGACGACCTCGTGCTCGGCGAACCGGAGGATGGCCCTCGGGTCGCTGAGGAGGACCGAGGTGTCGAGCACGAAGGTCCGGCGCGGCTCCTTCCCCCGTCGCGTGGTGCCTGCCGATGTCGTGCTCGAGGCCATAGTCGCTCCTGGTGGTGGGGAGGTCGCGTGGGATCGACGCTACGACCGCCCCCGCCGGGGCCCGGGATTGCCCGCCCGGCGTGTCGCGCCCCCTGTGGCCGGTGTGACTGGTGGTGCGTCTGGGGCGGCAATTCACCCGTTCGTCATGGAGGGCTCACCCCTTCGGACCGGGACCCGGCCGATCCGCTGCGCCGCAGGTCAGCGCCGTGCCCCGGGCGCGGCCGTCAGGTGCCGAACCGGCGGTGCCGCTCGCCGTAGGCGCGCAGCGCCCGGAGGAAGTCGACCTTGCGGAAGTCGGGCCAGTAGGCCTCGCAGAAGTAGAACTCGCTGTGCGCGCTCTGCCAGAGGAGGAACCCCGAGAGCCGCTGCTCCCCCGAGGTGCGGATGACGAGGTCGGGGTCGGGCTGGCCCTTGGTGTACAGGTGCTCGGCGATGTGCTCGACGTCGATGAGCTCGGCGAGCTCCTCGATGCTCGTACCGCGGGTCGCGTGCTCCTGGAGCAGGCTGCG
Organism: Phycicoccus sonneratiae; assembly: GCF_016887965.1. Lineage (GTDB taxonomy): Bacteria > Actinomycetota > Actinomycetes > Actinomycetales > Dermatophilaceae > Phycicoccus > Phycicoccus sonneratiae. Next base: position 15,325 of record NZ_JAFDVD010000019.1, on the reverse strand, counting down.
GACGGCGTCGGTGATCTCGCGCCGGCCGCCGTACCCCACGGCGACGTTGACGATCATCCCGTCGACCTCACGCGTGCGCTCGGCGGCGGCCTTGAGCCGTTCGGCCGTCGCGGCCGGCAGCAGGTCGAGGGCGCCGACCGGGTTGATCCGCCAGCGCATCGTCGCGGCGAAGGCGTCGACGGAGTCCTCGATGATGCCGAGCAGCGGCCGCAGCTCGCCCTCGGGACGGTTGAGGTTGTCGGTGGAGAGCAGCCAGAGGGTGACGACCTCGACCCCGACCTCCTCGCACCACGCGAGGACGTTGAGGATGTTGTCGGCGCCGGCCCGGTGCCCCTCCTCGGTCCCGGCCCCGCGCAGCTTCGCCCAGCGGCGGTTGCCGTCGACGAGCACCCCGACGTGGCGGGGGATGGGTCCGGACCCGAGCTGCCGGGCGAGCCGCTTGGCGTACGCCGCATAGACGACGTCGCTGAGCCGCCGCATGCCTCACGTCCTCCCGAGCGCTCCGTCCGCCGCGACCCCGGGGGTCCGGGACGACGCGGTCCACGCTACTCCGTGTCACGGTGCCGGCGACCCGGCGCCGCGGCGCGCCGCGGCACCCCCGCCGCGGGGCGCGGCGTGCTCGGGCTCACCCCGGCGGAGGCGTCGACGGGCTGTCAACCTACGGTTGCGTAGGTTACCCTCGCGACATGGACGAGCACCCGCCGACCGCCCCCGACCCGGGCCGCCTCGAAGCACTCGAGAGCAGGGTCGAGGCCGCCCTCCAGCAGGTCAAGCCGCACCTGCGCGGCTGGCTGCACGCCGGGATGACCCCCGTCGCGCTCGTCGCGGGCGTGGTCCTCGTCGTGCTCGCCTCGACGACCGAGGGCAAGGTCTCGGCGGCGGTGTTCGCCGGTACGGCCGTGCTGCTCTTCGGCACCTCGGCGGTCTACCACCGCGGCACGTGGTCGCCGCGGGTCGGGGGCGTCCTGCGCCGCCTCGACCACTCGAACATCTTCCTCATCATCGCCGGCAGCTACACGCCGTTCGCGCTGCTGCTGCCGGCCGACCAGGCCCGCACGCTGCTCGTCATCGTGTGGACCGGCGCGGTCCTCGGCGTGCTGTTCCGCGTCTTCTGGACCGGCGCCCCGCGGTGGCTCTACACCCCGGTCTACGTGATGCTCGGCTGGGTGGCCGTCTTCTACTTCGGCCCGCTGCTCCAGCACGCCGGCGGCGCGGTGATGGCCTGGGTCGTCGTCGGCGGCGTCCTCTACAGCCTCGGGGCCCTGGTCTACGGCATCAAGCGGCCGAACATCTCCCCGCGCTGGTTCGGTTTCCACGAGGTCTTCCACGCCCTCACCGTGCTCGCGTTCACCGCCCACTTCGTGGCGGCCTCGCTCGCGCTCACCGGCCCCGCGGCCTGAGCCGCGCGGGGTCAGCCCCCGCTGCCTCCGCCGCTGCCGGGACCTCCGCCGCCCGCCGGGCCGGGGTCCGCACCGGGCGCGTCGTCGACGTCGTCCGGGCCGGCCTGCGGGTCGTCCTTGCCGCGGTGGGCCCGTTGCTGGCGGTAGGACATCCGGCGCATCCGCGCGTTCATGTTCCGCATGAGGAACCAGAGCGCCAGCGCGAGGAACGCGAAGGCGAGGAAGGCGAGGAAGCCGGTCGAGACGTCGGGCGGGGAGTCGTTCACGCCGCACGCTCCGTTCGGGTGTCGTGGACGAGGGGGAGCTCGCCCGAGGTGGCGAGGGCGTCGGCGCCCTCGACGTCGGCGGGCAGGCCGGCGAAGAGGTCGTCCTCGTCGTCGGGCACCTCGACGAACGACGCGGCGAGCTCGTACTCCTCGATCGGCCAGACCCGGGCCTGCACCTCGCGCGGCACCCGGAACCACGTGCCGTCGGGGTCGACCTGGGTGGCGTGCGCGAGCAGGGCGGCGTCGCGGCGGTCGTACCAGGCCGAGCACTCGACCCGCGTGGTGACGACCCGGTCGGTGCGGTCCCAGTTCTCGAGCCACTCCGCGTACGGGCTCTCCTCGCCGAGGGCGGTGAGCGCCTCGTGGAAGGCCTCGATGCGGGCCCGGCTGAAGGTCTGGTTGTAGTAGAGCTTGAGCGGCTGCCAGGCCGTGCCTGCGTCGGGGAAGCGAGCCGGGTCGCCCGCCGCCTCGAAGGCCGCGACCGAGACGTCGTGGCACATGATGTGGTCGGGGTGGGGGTACCCGCCGTTCTCGTCGTAGGTCGTGACGACGTGCGGGCGGAACCGCCGGATCTCCCGGACGAGCGCCTCGGTGGTGACCTCGAGCGGCTCGAGCGCGAAGCAGCCCTCGGGCAGCGGCGGCAGCGGGTCACCCTCGGGCAGGCCGGAGTCGACGAAGCCGAGCCAGGTGTGCTGCACGCCGAGGATCTCCTGCGCGCGGGCCATCTCGTCGCGGCGCACCTGCGCGAGGTCGCGCAGGATGTGGATGTCGTCCTTGAGGCGGGGGTTGAGGATGTCTCCCCGTTCGCCTCCCGTGCAGGAGACGACGAGGACCTCGTGGCCGGCGTCGACGTACTTGGCCATCGTCGCCGCGCCCTTGCTCGACTCGTCGTCCGGGTGCGCGTGGACGCACATCAGCCGGAGGCGTTCGGACATGGAGGACCCTTCGGTGCGGAGGTGTCGGGCGTACCCGAGAATGAGCGGGTCCCATCCTCTCACTGTCCGAAGACCCTCCGAGGAGCACCATGCGCCTGCCCGACCTGCGGACCCCGTCCGGCCGCCGCGCCGGCGCCGCGCTGCTCGCCGTGCTCGCCGCCGTGGCCGTCGTCGCCTGGTACGGGTGGACGACGACGTCGGGCCAGGTGGTGCCGACCGTCACCGGCTACCAGGTCGAGTCCGACGCCTTGACCCGGGTCGGCTACGACCTTGCCCGGCCCGAGGGGACGGCGGTCACCTGCCGGGTCAGCGCCCTCGACGGCAGCAAGGGCCGGGTCGGCGTGGTCTCCGACGACGTCCCCGCCACGGGGCCGGCGGTCGTCCACCGCGTCGTCGAGGTGCGCACCAGCGCGCGGGCCGTCACGGGCGTCGTCGAGTCGTGCACGCGGGTGGCTCCCAGGGGCTGACCTGTGGGAACGGATGTGCTTCCCGGGGCCGGCGTTGCTAGACTGGTCGCTTCACGTTCGGGTCTGGGTCCGACGCACCGCTGAGCCACAGCGGTCGGCCCCGGGCCCGTTGCCGTAGCACCCTCGGCGCTCCCCGCGAGGGTCCGGCGCCCACGTACCGCAGGAGCTGATCACCCGTGTCCGAGACGACGACCAACCAGAGCTTCCTCACCCAGGCCGCGTACGACCGGCTCAAGGGCGAGCTCGAGGAGATGACCGGCCCCGGGCGCACCGAGATCGCCAAGAAGATCGAGGCGGCGCGCGAGGAGGGCGACCTCAAGGAGAACGGCGGCTACCACGCGGCCAAGGAGGAGCAGGGCAAGATGGAGGCCCGCATCCGCCAGCTGACCCAGCTCCTCGAGAACGCCGTCATCGGCGAGACGCCCAAGGACAACGGCATCGTCGAGCCCGGCATGATCGTCACCGTCGACATGTTCGGCGACGAGGAGGAGTTCCTCCTCGGGTCCCGCGAGATCACCGACTCCTCGATGCAGGTCTTCTCCGAGAAGTCCCCCATCGGCGCGGCCGTCAACGGCCACAAGGTCGGCGACACCGTCTCCTACGAGGCGCCGAACGGCAAGCAGATCGAGGTCAAGATCCTCAAGGCCACGCCCTACACCGGCTGACCCCTCCCGGCGCCGGGCCGACCCGGCCCACCCAGTGCCCAGAACCCACCCGAGGGACCTTCGCGGAGGCCCGTCGAGGTGGGTTCTGCGCACTCAGTGGATGGATGCGGGGCGCTCGCCGGCGACGAGGGTGTGCGTCGCGCCGCCGACCCAGGTGACACCGTCCTCGACCGCGACGTGCACCCGGCCCTCGCGGCCGATGACCGTGCCCTGCGCGGCCACGTACCGCTCCGGCAGGTGGCCGGCGGGGACCAGCCACTGGGCGAGGCCGGCGTTGAGGCTGCCGGTGACGGGGTCCTCGCCGAAGTCCCGGTCGTCGGAGTAGAAGGCGCGCACCTCGAGCGCGACGCCGTCGTCGCGCTCGCCGTCCGTGTACCGGCCGGCGAGGCCCACCTTCATCCCCGAGGCCCGGACCCGGTCGGGGTCGGCGGCCAGCACCGCCTCGGGGGACCGCAGCAGCAGGCCGAGCCATCCGGGTCCGTTGTCGACCCACGCCGCCTCGAGGACGTCGGCCGGGTCGAGGCGCAGGGCCGCGACGACCCGCTCGAGCTCGGCCGGGTCGACCGGCCCCGAGCGGCGCAGCGGGGGCGCGGCGAACCGCAGCCGCCCGTCGTCGCGGCGCACCTCGACGAGCCCGGCACCGCACTCCTGGACGACCACCCCGTCGCGCTGCGGCGCGCCCCCGGCCTCGAGCCACGCGTGCGCGCTGCCGAGGGTCGGGTGGCCGGCGAACGGCAGCTCGCCGCCGATGGTCCAGATGCGCACCCGGTAGTCGGCGCCGGGGTCGGTGGGGGCGAGGAGGAAGGTGGTCTCCGAGAGGTTGGTCCACCGCGCGACGGCGAGCATCTCCTCGTCGGTGAGGTCGTCGGCGTCGTGGAGGACGGCGAGGGCGTTGCCCCGGAACGGGCGGTCGGAGAAGACGTCGACGAGGCGCACGGCGGTCATGGCGCCATCGAAGCACGCCGGGGCGGGGGCGCGGTCAGTCGTTGGTGCGCGCCACGAAGGCCCGGACGGCGAGCGGCGCCAGCACGGCGGAGAGCCCGACCGCCCAGATGACCGTCGTGAGGACCGGGTGCTGCAGCGGCAGGGCGGCGCCCTCACGCAGCGGGATGCCGTCGTTGCCCCACAGCTCACGCAGCGCCTGGACGAGCGCGCTGATCGGGTTCCACTCGGCGAGGAAGCGCAGCCAGTCGGGCATGACGTCGGTGCGGGCGAAGGCGTTGGAGAGGAAGGTGATGGGGAAGACGGTCGTGAACATGACGCCCTGCACGGCCTCGACCGACCGCAGCGCCGAGCCGAAGAGGATGCCGACCCAGATCATCGCGAACCCGAAGAGGACGAGCAGCCCGTAGCCGGCGAGCCCGCGCAGCACACCCTCGTGGATGCCCCAGCCGACGAAGAGGCCGGTGACCGACATGACGACGATGCCGATCATCGAGTGGATGATGCTCGACACGCTGCGGGCGACGACCACCGACGAGCGCCCGATGGGCAGGGACCGGAACCGGTCGACGATGCCCTTGCCGAGGTCGGTGTTGAGGCCGATGGCGACGATGAACGCGCTGAAGGTCATCGTCTGGGCCATGATCCCCGGCAGCAGCCACTCCTTGTAGTCGACACCGGGGATGGCGATCGAGCCGCCGAAGACGAACGCGAAGAGCAGGACGAACATCACCGGCTGGATGGTGACGTCGGTGAGCATCTCGGGCTGGCGCTTGATGTGGGTGAGGTTGCGCCGCACCAGGGCCCAGACCTGCCGGGCCGGGTTGGGGCGGCCGGCGGTGGTGTGGACGGCGTGGAAGTGCTCCTGCGCGGTGGTCATCGGACGGCCTCCTCGGCCTCGGCGGGAACGGCGGCGGGGGCGTCGGCGGTCTCCTCGGCCCGGTGGCCGGTGAGGTGGAGGAAGACGTCGTCGAGGCTGGGCCGCTGGAGGCCGATGTCGTCGAGCTCGATGCCGGCCTCGTCGAGCCGGGCCGCGATGCGGGTGAGCGCGGCGACGCCCTCGGCGGGGGCGGTGATGCGCCGGGCGTCGGGGTCGACGTGCAGCTCGCCGACCTCGCTGCGGACGATCTCCTCGGCGGCGCGGACCTCGTCACCGCGGCTGACGGCGACGACGAGGCTGGCGCGTCCCGAGCGGTCCTTGAGCTCGAGGGGCGTGCCGTCGGCGATGACCCGGCCGTGGTCGACGACGACGATGCGGTCGGCGAGCTGGTCGGCCTCGTCGAGGTACTGCGTCGTGAGGAAGAGCGTCGTGCCGTCGCGGACGAGGTCGCGCAGGACGCCCCACAGCTCGACGCGGCTGCGCGGGTCGAGGCCGGTGGTGGGCTCGTCGAGGAAGAGGACCGGTGGGGTGGCGACGAGGCTCGCGGCGAGGTCGAGGCGCCGGCGCATCCCGCCGGAGTACTCCTTGACCACCTTGTCGCCGGCCTCGTCGAGGGAGAACCGCTCGAGGAGCTCGTCGGCGACACGGCGGACGGTGGGGCGGTCGAGGCCGTAGAGGTCGCCGACGAGCCGGAGGTTCTCGCGGCCGGTGAGCAGCTCGTCGACGGTGGCCGACTGCGCGGTGAGCCCCATCCGCTGACGGACGGCGTCGGCGTCGCGGACGACGTCGAGCCCGGCGACCCGGCCGGTGCCGCTCGTGGGGCGCGAGAGGGTGGTCATCATCCGCACCGTCGTGGTCTTGCCGGCGCCGTTGGGCCCGAGCATCGAGAAGACGGTGCCCTCCGGGACCGAGAAGCTCACGCCGTCGACGGCCGTGAAGTCGCCGAAGCGCTTGACGAGGTCGACGGCCTCGATGGCGGGTGCTCCACTCATACCTGCACGCTAGACCGGACCGCCGACAGGGTCACCCGGTTTCCCCGGCCCCCAGGGAGGCGGCCAGGGCGCGGGCGCGGGCCGGGTCGGTGTCGGCGAGCAGGCCGACGGCGAAGAGCACGTAGTCGCGGTCGACGACGGCGGTGGCCCGGTCGGGCACCCGCCAGCCGCCGGCGTGGTCGGTGAGGGCGGGGGCGAGGACCCGGGCGGCGGCGTCGGGGGCCGCGTGGCGCAGCACGCCGCCGGAACCGACGACGAGGCCCACGTCGGCCAGCGGCCGGGGCCGCTCCCCCGGTGCCGGACGGCCGTGGCGGCGCAGGGCCACCGTCACGGCGGCGCCGGCGAGGGCCTCCTCGGCGGCCCAGTCGCCGGGGCTCGTGGCGACGAACCCGGCGTCGGCGACGACGCGGGCGGCGTGGGCGGGCAGCGTCGGTGGGAGGGCGAGCCGCTCCCGGTGTGCGGCCTCGAGCACGCCCTCGGCGTTCCAGCGCATCCCGAGGTCGGCCTCGACGGTCCGGGCGTGCCAGACGGTGCCGACGACCTCGCGGTGGATGGTCGCGTCCTCGCCCTGGGGCGTGATGACCGAGTACACGTCGGTCGTGGCTCCCCCGACGTCGACGACGAGGACGTCCTCGCCCCGGGTTTCGGCGAGCACCTCGACGCCGCGCAGCACGGCGTCCGGCGTCGCGGCCCGGACGAGCTCGGTGAACCCCCGGCCCCGCGACAGGCCCTTGCCCCCGATGACGTGGGTGAGGAACACCTCGCGGATGGCGGCGCGGGCCGCCTCGGGGGCGACCTCGCCGATCCGGGGCAGGACGTTGGCGGTGACGACGTGGCGGCGGGCGGTGGCGGCGAGCTCGGCGGCCACCTCGTCGGCGGCGTCGGCGTTGCCGGCGACGACGACCGGCGGGGTGAGGCGGGCGCGGGCCAGCCGACGGGCGTTGTGCCGGAGGACGTCGGCGTTGCCGCCGTCGGTGCCGCCGACGAGGAGGACGAGGTCGGGGCGGGCGGCGCGCAGGGCTCGGACGTCCGGGCCGGTCATCGGGCCGGAGGTCACGTGGACGACCCGGGCGCCGGCCGAGAGCCCGACCCGGAAGCCGGCCTCGGCCGTCACCTCCCGCTCGTAGCCGACGACGGCGAGGCGCAGCCCGCCGCCGGCGCTGGAGCAGAGGAGGGTGGCCTGCGGTGCGTCCGGCGCGGAGGCTGGGGCGGTGGCGCGCAGCTCGTCCCGCACGGCGTCGACGCCGTCCATGACGTCGGTGCCGACCGTGGTGGGGTGCGAGGCCTTGCCGAGGACGGCGCCGTCGTCGCCGACGAGCAGCGCCTTGGTGAACGTCGAGCCGACGTCGACGCACAGGACCGCACCCACGGGGCCCGACCCTAGTGGTCGGTGCGGGCCGGCCGGCGCCGGCGGGTGCCGACCCGCTGAGGCGAGGGGGCCGGCGGAGAGGCTGGTATGGGCTCCAGCACTCCTTGCCGGTCGCAAGCGATCCCTTGCACCTAACAAGCGATCCCGTGCGACGAGCAAGCGATCCCGTGCGCCTGGCAAGCGATCCCTTGCGGGGAGCAAGGAGTCCGCGACGACACAGGTGCCTCCTCACCGCCCGGGCGACGGCCGGGCCTGCCGTGGGTCCAGGATGCGCACCCGGCGACGAACCGAGCCCCGCCGTCAGCTCGCGGGGGCGGACGGCGGCGTCCCGCCCGCGCCACCCGGGCCACCCGCGCCACCCATCGACCCACCCGTGGGCGCGGTCGTCGTGTCCACGGGCGCCGTGAGGGCCACGGCGTACCCCGCCGACACGCTGCCCGACACGGTCCCGAGCTGGTGCACCCCGCCGTCGTCGCCGAAGACGTTGTCCGTCGTCAGCGACAGCTGCGACAGGTTCGACACCGACTGCTCGTACCCGCTCGTCGCGTAGACGACGTCGCAGGTGGCCTTGGGCAGCGCCACCTGCGACGTGGCGATGGCGTTGGTCGAGTCGGTGATGCTCGCCTCGTCCGGGTAGACCTCGAAGTGGATGTGCGGCCAGCGGCCCGAGTAGCACGCCGGGAAGATGCTCGTGAAGGTCACAGCGCCGGCGTCGTCGGTCACCTGGACGCCGCGCAGGTAGTTCTCGTCCTTCACCGCGTCGGAGTACATCGAGTAGTTGCCGTCGCGGTCGCAGTGCCAGACGTAGACCGCCGCCCCGACCATCGGGCCCCCGCCACCGGCGATGTCGAGCACCGTGAGCGTCAGGGTCATCGGCACGCCCTCGGCCGTCGTCGTCGAGCTGCCGAAGCTGCTGCGGATGTCATCGCGCACGACCCCGCTCTGCTCGAGGACGTCGGCGCCGTTCGAGCCGTCGCCCGGGTACGGGCCGGCCGTCTCGTCCGGGATCTCGGTGAGGGTGCCGGACGCGGTGGCGCTCGCCGACGCGCTCGCCGTGCTCGAGGCGCTCGAGGAGGCCGTCGCGCTCGACCCGCTGCCGGACGACCCGGTGCCGCACGCGGCGAGCGCCCCGCCGGCGACGCCGAGGCCGAGCACCTGGAGCGCGCGGCGTCGGTCGAAGAGGGTGCCGAGGTCGAAGGCGAGGCCCTGGTCGACGACCTCCTCCCCGGGCCGGGGCAGGCTACGCCCCTCGTAGGTCGGGTGGGTGGGGCGGGTGGGCTCGGTGCGGGTCATCGGGGTACCTCCGGGGCGGTGTCGTCCCGACGACCGTAGGAACCGGGACGAGGTGCGCCGTGTGGGTCCGCTGTGCGCCTCCTGTGACCGCCAGCCCCTCCGGACTCAGGTCAGGCGGTCGAGCGCCTGGCGCAGGTCGGCGACGAGGTCCTCGACGTCCTCGATGCCGACCGAGAGCCGGATGAGGTCGGCCGGCACCTCGAGCTCGGTGCCGGCGACCGAGGCGTGGGTCATCCGGCCCGGGTGCTCGATGAGCGACTCCACACCGCCGAGCGACTCCCCGAGCGTCCACAGCGAGGTCTCGCCGCAGACCTTGGCCGCGACGTCCTCGCCGCCCTTGACGCGGAAGGCGACCATGCCGCCGAAGCGCTTCATCTGGCGCGCGGCGACGTCGTGGTTCGGGTGGTCGGGCAGCCCCGGGTAGTGCACGGACGTGACCCCCGGGTGCGACTGGAGGAAGTCGACGACCGCCTCGGCGTTGTCGCAGTGGCGCTCCATCCGCACCGCGAGCGTCTTGAGGCCCCTCAGCACGAGCCAGGCGTCGAACGGACCGGCGACGGCGCCCATCGAGTTCTGGTGGAAGGCAACGCGTTCCGCGACCGATTCGCCATCGTGCGTCTGCGCCCCGGGCGCGACGACGACTGCTCCCCCGACGACGTCGCTGTGCCCGCCGGCGTACTTCGTCGTCGAGTGCACGACGACGTCGGCGCCGAGCGCGATCGGGTTCTGGAGGTACGGCGAGGCGAAGGTGTTGTCGACGACGAGCAGCGCGCCGGCCGCGTGGGCGACCTCGGCGATGGCCGCGACGTCGGCGATGCCGAGCAGCGGGTTGGTCGGCGTCTCGACCCACACCATGCGGGTCTCCGGACGCATCGCCGCCAGCACGGACTCGACGTCGGCGACCTTGGCGATCGAGTGCTCGACGCCCCACGCCCGCACCACCCGGTTGAACAGCCGGTAGGTCCCGCCGTAGGCATCCGACGGGACGACGACGTGGTCGCCCGGCGAGAGCAGCGCCCGCAGCACGGTGTCCTCGCCGGCGAGGCCGCTGGCGAACGCGAACCCGCGCTCACCGCCCTCGAGCGCCGCGATGCACTCCTCGAGCGCGGCGCGGGTCGGGTTCGCCGAGCGCGAGTACTCGTAGCCACCGCGCAGGCCGCCGACACCGTCCTGCTTGTAGGTGCTCACCTGGTGGATGGGCGGGACGACGGCTCCGGTCGTGGGGTCCGGCTCCTGCCCGGCGTGGATGGCGCGGGACGAGAAGCCGAGGTGCTCGAGAGTCATCCTCCGAGCGTAGGGCCCGCACCATCGGTCGGCGCCGCCCGGGGGCCGGACCCACGTCAGGCCAGTCGCTTCTGCCAGGCCCGCAGCCGGCCGCTCGGCCGGAAGCCCAGGAGGCGGTTGACGGCCAGCATGTGCGCGTTCTCCTCGGCGTTCCAGGTGCGGACGACCGACACCTCGGGCAGCGCCCGGGCGAGCGCCTGCAGGTTGGCGAGCTTGAGCGCGAGCCCGAGCCCGTGGCCGCGGTGCTCACGGATGACGAGGGTGTCGTGCTGGAAGGCGAGGTGCGGCGTACCCACGGGGCACTGGATGCTCGTGTAGCCGACGAGCCGACCGGTGCCGAGGTCGCGCACGAAGGTCGACACGACCCGGCGCCCCATCGCCCGCGTCCGCTCGTCCTCGCCCCGGACGCGCCCCTCGTCCCACTCCTCCTCGGCGAGCTCGAGGTCCCCGAGCGGGACGTCGGTCGACATCCGGCGGGCGAGGAACGCGCGGTCGGCGAGGTCGGCCTCGGGCATCACGTCGACGTGGGTCTCCAGGCGGTAGCCGTCGGCCACGACCGGCACGGACACCGTCCTCTCACCCATCACGAGGTCGGAGCGCAGGACGGTCTGCGCGGCCTCGAAGCCGTGCCGCTCGACCCACCCGGCGAACGGGTCCTCGTCGGTGTCGGCACCCCACTGCGTCTCGGCGTGCAGCGTCGCGCGACCCAGCCCGCGCGCCTCGCCCTCGACCCAGCGCAGCAGCTCGTCCCCGACGCCGCGCCGTCGGTGCGCCGGCAGGACCGCGACGAACACCTGCGCGGTGGCCTCGTTGTCGAGCAGCGGGGCGATGATGCCGCCCGCTCCGACGGGCTCGTCGCCGTCGACCGCGAGCACCTGGCGGCGGCGCTTGGACGCGGACCCCTCGAGCCCGCGCAGCTCCTCGGCGCTCCAGGCGTCGTGGTCCTCGCCCTGCTCGTCGCGGGCCACCTCCTCGAGCAGGCGGGCCCAGGTGTCGAAGCGGGCACGGGCGGTGGGGTCGGTGTCGAGTCCTGACACCGGGACGAGGGCGAGGTCGGGCGGGGTCACGAGGAACACCGTGCCATCCCCTGCCGTTGGACCCGACATGCTGTTCGGTTCCCGTGCCAAGACCACCCTCCCGACCCGCGAGGAGGCCCTGCCGGGCCGCGACCACCGGGTCTTCCCCGTGCCGGTCACCCACGAGGTCCTCGGCACCCCGCTCGAGGGCCCGTGGCCCGACGGCACCGAGGTCCTCTACGTGGCGATGGGCTGCTTCTGGGGTGTCGAGCGCATCTTCTGGAAGCTCCCCGGCGTCGTCACGACGGCCGCGGGCTACATGGGCGGCTTCACCCCGAACCCGACCTACGAGGAGACGTGCACCGGTCGCACCGGCCACGCCGAGGCGGTGCTCGTCGCCTACGACCCCGCCGTCACCTCCCCCGAGCTGCTGCTCAAGGCGTTCTGGGAGAACCACGACCCGACGCAGGGCAACCGGCAGTACAACGACGTCGGCACCGCCTACCGGTCGGCGATCTTCACGACGACGCCCGGCCAGGCGGCCGCCGCCGAGGCCACCCGGGACGCCTTCCAGGGCGTCCTCACCCAGGCCGGGCGCGGCACCATCACGACGACGATCGCGAGCGCCGAGCAGGCCGGGCCGTTCTGGTACGCGGAGGACTACCACCAGCAGTACCTCCACAAGAACCCCGGCGGCTACTGCAACCACGGCCCGAACGGGCTCACCTGCCCGGTCGGCGTGGCGAACCTGCCCGCGCAGACCGACATCGCGCCCCCGCAGGGCTGACCCCCCGCCGCCACGACACGAGGCCCCCCGCTCCACGGAGCGGGGGGCCTCGTCCGGCGTGGCGCGAGGGGGTCAGCGCACGCCGGCCGGCTCCGACGCCCTGTTCGTCGGAGCAGTCTGGGCAGGCACCGGCTCCTCGGCCGGTGCGCTCTGGGACATCGTGTCGAGCAGCTCGTGGCCGGCCTCCTCGGCCGCCCCGGCGGTGCCCTCCGCGTGCGTCGAGTCACGCAGCGGGAGCGCCTTGATGGCGAGCGTCGCGACGAGGACGAGCGCGACGACCGGCAGGCCGATGACGAACACCTCGTGCAGCTGGTCGGCCAGCCCCTGCCGGACGGCGTCGACGACGGCCGGCGGCAGGCCCTGGAGCGCGGCGGGGTCGAGCACCGAGCCGGCGCTCGCGGCGCCCTCGGGCATCGCGGCGGCCGCGCCCGCGGGCAGGTGCGAGGCGATGGCCGCCCCGAGGCCGCTCGTCATGACGGTGCCGAAGATCGCGATGCCGACGGTCGAGCCGACGTTGCGGAAGAACTGGCTCGAGGCGGTCGCGACCCCGAGGTCGCGCTTCTCGGCGGCGTTCTGCACCACGAGCGTGTACTGCTGCATCGCCATGCCGATGCCGACGCCGAGGACGACCATCGCGACGGTCAGCTGCGCCTGCGAGGACTGCCACGTGAGCCGGGTGAGCAGCCAGAGGCCGGCGCCCATGACGACGACGCCGACGGCCATGAACGGCTTGTAGACGCCGGTGCGGGTGATGACCAGCCCGGTGAGGATGCCCGTCGCGATGAAGCCGACCATGAGCGGCGCGAGGATGAGGCCGGAGTTCGTCGCGTCGACGCCGAGGACGCCCTGTGCGTACACCGGGATGTAGATGATCGCGCCGAACATCACCATCGCCAGACCGAACGCGGCGAGGTTCGCGGCGGTGAAGACGCGGGACCGGAAGAGCCGCAACGGGATGACCGGCTCCTCGGCCCTGCGCTCGACGAGGACGAAGGCGACGAGCCCGACGACCCCGAGCACGTAGAGGCCGATGATGACGGCCGAGCCCCACGCGTAGGTCGTGCCGCCCCAGGAGGTGGCGAGGAGGATCGCGACGAGCGAGACCGACAGCGTGCCGATCCCCCACGTGTCGACCTTCGCCTCGCGGCGCTCGTGCGGCAGGTGGAGGAAGCGGGTGATGACGACCGTGGCCACGACACCGACGGGGATGCCGGCGAAGAACAGCCAGCGCCAGCCCCAGTGGTCGGTGATGAAGCCGCCGGCGAGCGGGCCGGCGACCGAGGTGACGCCGAAGACGGCGCCCATGAGGCCCTGGTACTTCCCGCGCTGACGCGGCGGGATGATGTCACCGATGATGGTCTGCGACAACGGCATCACCGTGCCCATGCCGAGGCCCTGGATGGCGCGTGCGGCGACGAGCACCCAGAAGGACTGCGCGAGACCGGCGGTCAGCGAGCCGACCATGAAGACGACGAGCCCGGCGAGGTAGAAGCCGCGGCGGCCGTAGAGGTCGGACAGCTTGCCGACGATCGGGACGGTGATGGCCGAGACGAGCATCGCGGCGGTGGCGACCCAGCTGTAGTGGTCCATCCCGCCGAGCTCGGAGACGATGCGCGGCATCGCCGGGCCGACGATGGTCTGGCTGATCGAGGCGACGAGCATGCCGAGCATCAGCCCGACGAAGACGCGCGAGGCCTCGGGGCTCAGCTTGTACGGCGCGGGGGCCGTGGTGGTCGCGGAGGTCATGCAGGAGTCCTTTCCCGGACGGTGGTGCCGGAGACGGTGACGGGGCCCGCGACGCTGCGGACGGTGGGGTCGTGGTGGTCGTGCGCGGTCGCGACCTCGGTGAGCGAGGCCTGCAGCCGGCCGAGGAGGTCGGCGAGGGTCGCGCGGTCGGCGGCCGACCAGTCGTGGAGGGCGATGCCGACGAGCTCCTCGCGGCGCCGCCGCTCGGCGGTGAGCACCTCCCGGCCGGTCGGCGTCAGGTCGACGAGCTGGGCGCGACGGTCCTCGGGGTCCGGCGTGCGGGCGAGGAACCCGCGCTCGACGAGCGCGCTGACCCGCCGGCTCGTCGTCGACTGGTCGAGCCCGACGGCGTCGGCGAGGTCGCAGGCGCGACCCGGACCCCGCTTCGCGGTGAGGGCGAGCAGCGTGTACTCGGGGCGGGACACCGGGCCGTCGACGACGTGGGCCCGGGCGAGGAGGCCGAACATCGCCGACAGGTGCTCGGTGACGAGCGGGTCGGCGGTTGGTTGCATGACGCAAGCATATATCTTTTTGCACCGACTGCAAAATCCATCCGGGTTCATACTGGGGCGATGACGACCGGCCCCGGGCCCGGCCCCGGGCTCCGGGACCGCAAGAAGGAGGAGACGCGGCTGCGGCTGCACACCGTCGCCCTGCGCCTCGCCGTCGAGCGCGGCGTCGGCGCGGTCACCGTCGACGAGATCGCCGCGGCCGCCGAGGTCTCCCCCCGCACCTTCTTCAACTACTTCGCGACGAAGGAGGACGCGCTCGTCAACACCGACGCCGGGCGCGCCGACGCCGTCCGCACCGCGGTCCTCGCGCGGCCGGCCAGCGAGACACCCGCCGAGGCGCTGCGCGCGGTGCTCACCGAGCACGTCCGGCGGCTCGAGGCCGACCGCGAGCTGTGGCGGATGCGCAGCGAGCTGGCCGCCCGCTCCCCCGAGCTCGCCGCCAAGGCCGCCGGGGCGGGCGAGCGCTTCGAGACCGCCCTCGTCGAGGCCGCCTACGCGCGCACCGGCACCGACCCGGCCGTCGACCTCGCGCCGGGGCTCACCGCCCGCGTCGCGATGGCCGCCGTGCGGGCGGCGTACCAGCAGCACCGCCTCGCCGGCCAGGAGGGCGCGCTCGCCGACCGGCTCGCCACCGCCTTCGACGCCGCCGGCCTGCGCTGAGGCCTGCTCGCCTGGGCGACCCCGGCCACTGACCCCTCCCGGGGGGGGGGGGGGGGGGGGGGCCCGCGCCCCCCCCCCCCGCCCCGGCCGGGGGGGGGGGGGGGGGCCCGG
>NZ_JAFDVD010000018.1 GCF_016887965.1 Phycicoccus sonneratiae | reverse complement strand
AGACCGCCCTCCCCCCCCCCCCCCCCCCCCCCCCCCCCCCCGGGGGGGCCCGCGCGGCGTGCGGCCGGCCCCCCACCGCAGCGTCGGCGGGTCAGAGGCGCGCGGCGACCTCGGTGCCCTGCCGGATGGCGCGCTTGGCGTCGAGCTCGGCGGCGACGTCGGCGCCCCCGACGACGTGGACCCGGATGCCGTGCGCCTCGAGCGGCTCGGCCAGCCCGCGCACCGACTCCTGACCGGCGCAGACGACGACGGTGTCGCAGGCGATGACCCGCTTCTCGGCTCCGTCCTCCCCGAGCGCGACGTGCAGCCCCTCGTCGTCGATCCGCTCGTACGCGTGCACGCCGGTGACCTGCTCGACCCCCTTGGCGCGCAACGAGGCCCGGTGCACCCAGCCGGTCGTCTTGCCCAGGCCCTTCCCGATGGCGGTCGACTTGCGCTGGAGGAGGACGACCTCGCGCGGGCTCGGCTCGGGGTGGGGCCGCACGACCCCGCCCCGCGTCTCCGCCGGGTCGCCGACACCCCACTCGTGGCGCCACGCGTCGGCGTCCAGGCTCGGCGACCGGTCCGTCGTGAGGAACTCGCAGACGTCGACCCCGACCCCACCGGCGCCGATGACCGCGACCCGCCGCCCGGCGGTGCGCTCGCCCCGCACCAGCTGGTCGTAGGTCATGACCATCGGGTGGTCGATGCCCGGCACGTCGGGCAGCCGCGGCGCGACGCCCGTCGCGACGACGACCTCGTCGACCCCGGCCGCCACCAGCCCGTCGACGTCGGCCCGCTCGCCCAGCCGCACCCGGACGCCGAGCACCTCGAGGCGCCGGGTGAAGTAGCGGATGGTCTCGGAGAACTCCTCCTTGCCGGGGATGCGCATCGCGATGTCGAACTGTCCGCCGAGGTGGTCGCGCGCCTCGACGAGCTCGACGTCGTGCCCGCGCTCGGCGGCGGTGACGGCGGCGGCCATCCCCGCGGGTCCGCCCCCGACGACGACGACCTTGCGGCGCACCGGGGCCCGCCCGATGACGAGCTCGGTCTCGCGTCCGGCCCGCGGGTTGACCATGCAGGTGGCGGCCTTCTTGACGAAGGTGTGGTCGAGGCAGGCCTGGTTGCACGCGATGCACGTGTTGATCTCGTCGCTGCGACCCTCGGCGGCCTTCCGGACGAACTCGGGGTCGGCGAGGAACGGGCGGGCCAGCGAGACGAGGTCGGCGCCACCGGCGAGCACCGACTCCGCGACGTCCGGGGTGTTGATCCGGTTGGTCGCGACGACGGGCAGCGAGACGTGCTCCTTGAGCCGGGCCGCGTACCCCGTGAACACCGCGCGGGGCACCGACGTGACGATGGTCGGTACGCGCGCCTCGTGCCAGCCGATGCCGAGGTTGAGGATGCTCGCGCCCGCCGCCTCGACCTCGCGGGCCAGGGCCACCACCTCGTCCCAGGTCTGGCCGTCCTCGACGAGGTCGAGCACCGAGATGCGGTACACGAGGAGGAAGTCCGGCCCGGCGGCCTCGCGGACCGCCCGGACGACCTCGACCGCGAAGCGCCGCCGGTTCTCCGGCGACCCACCCCAGCGGTCGGTGCGCCGGTTCGTGCGAGGAGCCAGGAACTGGTTGATCAGGTAGCCCTCGGACCCCATGACCTCGACCCCGTCGTACCCGGCCTCGCGGGCCAGCCGGGCAGCTCGCGCGAAGGCTCGCACCTGACGACGGACTCCCCTGTCCGACAACGCTCTCGGCCGGAACCGGCTGATCGGGCTCTTGACCGCCGACGGCGCGACGCACCACGGGGTGAACGCGTAGCGGCCGGCGTGCAGCAGCTGGAGGGCGACCCGGCCTCCCTCGGCGTGCACGGCGTCGGTGACGACCCGGTGGCGGGCCAGCTCGCGCCGCGACGTCAGCTTGGAGGCGCCGGGGTAGAGCGTCCCCTCGAGGTTCGGCGCGAACCCTCCGGTGACGATGAGCGCCGCCCCGCCCCGGGCCCGTTCGGCGAGGTAGGCGGCGAGCCGCGGGAAGTCCTTGGCCCGGTCCTCCATCCCCGTGTGCATCGACCCCATGACGACCCGGTTGGGCAGCGTCAGGTGGCCGAGGTCGAGCGGGGCGAGCAGGCGGGGGTGGGTGCTCATCGGGCCTTCCTCGTCACGGCGACGACGCTGCGGGAGGACCGGAGGGGTCGGCGTCGCCGCTCAGCGTCGGCGGCGCCACCAGCGGCGCCTCGGGCGAGCCTCTCCCGAAGTTACCGGCGGGTCAACATCGACCGGTTGTGAGGATGCTCGCAGCGCCCGCCACCGCTCGACGAGGTCGTCGACGTCGACGGTCGGGGCGAGCAGCTGCGGCATCCGGGGCTCGAGCGGGCGCAGCCGGTCGCGCTTCACCCGGCGGTTGAAGTCCTCGAGGACGGCGCGCACCGACTCCTCGGTGCGCAGGTCGAGCAGGCTCTCGGGGAAGGTCGCGGCCTCCTTGCGCAGGGCGACGGCGGGCGGCAGGGCGCCGGTGAAGTCGATCTGCTCGCGCTCGGCGAGCTGCCGGACCCACCACATCGGGTCGTCGGTGCCCTCGAGGCGCAGCGGCTTGCCGGCCCCCGGGAGGTCGTCGAACTCGCCGCGCTCCTGGGCCTCGCGGATGGCGCGCTCGACCGGCGACTCGTACCGCGGACGCTCGGCCATGCCCCCAGTCTCACCCGAGGACGGTGGACGACGGGGCCGCAGGCGACGCTCCTATGGTTCGTCAAGCCCGCGTGGGGCCGTGTTCGAGGAGTCGGTACAGGTCGCGGGCGATGTAGCGCTTGAGGCAGCGGCGGATCTCGCGGGGGGTTCTTCCCTGGGTGGTGCGGCGT
>NZ_JAFDVD010000017.1 GCF_016887965.1 Phycicoccus sonneratiae | reverse complement strand
AACCGGGGGGCCGCGTACTACGCCTGCCAGGGGGACTACATCGTCCTGCGCTGACCGCGCGCCACCCACGTCGGCCGGCCGGTGCCCCGCACCGGCCGGCCGTCGTCGGTAGGGTCGCCGGGTGAGCACCATCCGCCCGGCCACACCGGAGGACGCCCCGGCCATCGCCGCCATGGTCCGCGACCTCGCCGAGTACGAGAAGGCCCTCCACGAGGTCGAGGCCGACGAGGGGCACGTGCGCGCCGCCCTCTTCCCCGCCGACGGCCACGGATCCACCCACGCGCACGTCGCCGAGGTCGACGGCGTCGTCGTCGGGATGGCCGTGTGGTTCCTCTCCTACTCGACGTGGACCGGCACGAGCGGCGTCTGGCTCGAGGACCTCTACGTCGACCCCGCCCACCGCGGCAGCGGCCTCGGCAAGGGCCTGCTCACCACCCTCGCGCAGGTGTGCGTCGAGCGCGGCTACCGTCGCCTGGAGTGGTGGGTCCTCGACTGGAACGCCCCGAGCATCGCCTTCTACGAGTCGATCGGCGCCCGACCCCAGGACGAGTGGATCCGGTACCGCCTCGACGGCGACGCGCTCGCCACGCTGGCGGCAGGCTGACCCCCGACCGGCCGCCGCCCCGGTCGCACAGCGAGCGCGCAGCGCCGGCGCAGCCCGCAGGGCCAGCCTCGGAGGTGAGCCGGCACCCGCCGGGTCACCGAACCGAGGGGGGACCTCCACCATGTCGACACTCGTCTCACGCCGAACCGCCCTGTCCAGCACGCTCCTCGCCACCGGCGGGGCCATCCTCCTGGCGCCCGCCGCCGAGGCCGCACCGGGCGACCCGATCAAGCGCTCCGACGTCATGGACCGCGCCCGCAACTGGGTGAACCGCAACGTCCAGTACGACCAGAAGGCCACCGCCGGCGGCCCGGACGGGGTCTACCGCTGGCGCACCGACTGCTCGGGCTTCGTCTCGATGGCGCTCAAGCTCGGTCCCACCGGCATCGGCTGCCCGAACACCACGTCCCTCGCCGGGTCGACCCACTCGACCGGCATCGCCAAGGCCGACCTCAAGGCCGGCGACTACCTCGTCCGCTCGGGCGTGCACTGCGTCCTGTTCCAGATGTGGGGCAACGCGGCGAAGACCACGCTGTGGGTGTTCGAGCTCGGGTCGCCCAGCACGGACATGAACCACCGCAAGGCCAACCTCAGCGAGTTCTCGAGCTACACCGCCCGCCGGGCGCGCAACATCCGCAACGGCTGACGCCGCCGCTCTCACTCCGCGGGGACGTTGTCCTCGAGCTCGGTGAGCCACGCCGTGGCCGCCGCGTCGGAGGGCATCCGCCAGTCCCCGCGGGGTGAGAGCGAGCCGCCCGCGACGACCTTCGGGCCGTTGGGGATCGCCGAGCGCTTGAACTGGTTCTGGAAGAAGCGCTTGAGGAAGACGGCCATCCACGAGCGGATCGTCGCGAGGTCGTAGGCGGCGTGGTCGGCCTCCGGGTATCCGGCCGGCCAGGCACCGCTCGTGGCGTCGGCCCAGGCGTGCTCGGCGAGGAAGGCGATCTTGCTCGGCCGGTAGCCGCGGCGCAGCAGGTGGAAGAGCGTGAAGTCGTGCAGCGCGTACGGCCCGATGGTGTCCTGCGTCGACTGGATCTTCTCGCCCTCCTTCGCCGGCACGAGCTCGGGGCTGATCTCGGTGTCGAGGATGCCGAGGAGGGTGCGGTCGACCTCGGGGTCGCCCAGCTCGCCGGCCGAGACGACCCAGCGGATGAGGTGCTGGATGAGCGTCTTGGGCACGCCGGTGTTGACCCCGTAGTGCGACATCTGGTCTCCCACACCGTAGGTGCACCACCCCAGGGCGAGCTCAGAGAGGTCGCCCGTGCCGAGGACGATGCCGCCGCGCTGGTTGGCCGCGCGGAACAGCAGGTCGGTGCGCAGGCCGGCCTGGACGTTCTCGAAGGTGACGTCGTACACCTCCTCGCCGTCGCCCGCGGGGTGCCCGAGGTCCCTGAGCATCTGGGTGGCGAGCGGCCGGATGTCGACCTCCTCCCACTCGATGCCGAGGCTCTCCATGAGGTGGATCGCGTTCGACTTCGTGCCGTCGCTCGTCGCGAAGCCGGGCATCGTGAACCCGAGGACGTGGGTGCGCGGCAGGCCGAGCCGGTCGCAGGCCCTGACCGCGACGATCAGCGCGTGGGTGGAGTCGAGCCCGCCGGAGACGCCGATGACGATGCGCGGCATCCGTTCCGGCACACCGCCGCCGATGGCGCGCATCCGCTGCTCGAGCCCGGAGACCTGGATGTTGTAGGCCTCGTAGCAGTCCTGCGCGAGGCGCGCCTCGTCGTCCGGGACGAACGGGAAGCGGTCGACCGGGCGGTGCAGGCCGAGGTCGCCGGTCGGCGGCTTGACCCGGAAGGGGACGACCCGGAAGCCGGCGTCGTCGGCCGAGTACGCGTCGGCGTTGTCGCCGAACGAGCCCTGGCGCATCCGCTCCTGGCGCAGCCGGTCGAGGTCGACGTCGACGACCGTGCGGCGCGGGCCGTCGGGGAAGCGGTCGGTCTCGCCGAGCAGGTCGCCCATCTCGTAGGCCATCGTCATGCCGTCCCACGAGAGGTCGGTGCTCGACTCCCCGGCGCTGGCCGCGGCGTAGAGGTACGCCGCGTCGCAGCGGGAGCTGGCGCTGCGGGCCAGCAGGTGCCGGTCCTCGGCGCGGCCGACGGTGATGGGGGAGGCGGAGAGGTTGAGCAGCACCGTGGCCCCGGCGAGCGCGGCCTCGTGGCTCGGGGGCACCGGCACCCAGACGTCCTCGCAGACCTCCATGTGGACGACGAGCCCCGGCACGTCGTCGGCCGCGAGCAGGAGGTCGGGGCCGAACGGGACCTCGCCGTCGGGGTCGGCGCCGGGCCAGTGCGGCCGGACGAGGAACTGTCCCTGCTGCCCTGCGCCGGAGGCGAACCAGCGCTTCTCGTAGAACTCGCGGTAGGTCGGCAGGTAGGACTTCGGGGCGACGCCGAGCACCTCACCGCGCTGGACGGCGACCGCGCAGTTGTAGAGCCGGTTGCCGTGCCGCAGCGGGGCGCCCACGACGACGAGCGGGGTCAGGCCGGCGGTGGCCTCGGCGACGGCGACCACGGCGGTGTCGACGGCGTCGAGCAGGACGTCCTGGAGCAGCAGGTCGTCGATCGCGTACCCGGAGAGCGAGAGCTCCGGGAAGAGCGCGACCGCCACACCGTCGTCGTGGCAGGTGCGCACCTGCTCGAGCACCCGGCGCGCGTTCTCGGCGGGGTCGGCGAGCGCGACGGGGAGGGTGCACGCCGCGACCCGGGCGAACCCCTGGGCGTAGACGTTCCGGAAGTCCATGCCCCGAGGCTAGTGGCCGCGTGCGCGGGGCGGCCCCGGTCGGCGGGCCTCAGTCGGCGAGGACGACCGCCTGCATGAACCGGGTCGCCGCCTCGACGAGGTCGTCGAGCGGCGCGTCGTCGGGAGCCTCGACGGCCCGCAGCGCCACCTCGTTGAGCCCGCCGACGACGCAGACCGCCTCGAGGTGGCTCAGCCGGCGCACGCTCGTGCCGGCGTCGCGCGCCTGCTCGAGCATCCGCAGCAGGGTGGCGGCGTGGCGGTCGACGACCTCCTGCCGGGCCCGCACGCCGCGCTCGCCGACGGTCGTGATGTCGACGACGTGGGCGCGGCCGAGGGCGCGGTCGCCGGTGAGGAAGGTGAGGAACGCGCGCGCGACCTCCTGGAGCTGCACCGTGGCCGGCGCGGCCCCGGGGGACAGGGCGGCGTCGACCACCTCGATGAGCTCGCCGCTGCGGGTGCGGTAGAGCGCGAGGAAGCACTCCTCCTTGTCGGCGAAGTGCTCGTAGAAGGTGCGCTTCGAGGTGCCGGCGAGGCGGGCGACGTCCGCGATCGTGGTGGCGGCCAGCCCCTTCTCGGCGACCGCCGCCGCGAGCCCCGCCTCGAGCCGCTCGCGCACCGGGCGGGTGCGGTCCGTCGGTCGGTCGGGGGCTGAAGTGGCGGTGTCCATGAGTGGTACTGTACCGTACCAACGCAGTGGTACCAACTGGTACCGCCTCTCTCAGAACCCCGTCCCACCTCCCGAGGAGCCCCCCGTGCAGCTCACCGCCGACGCCGTCGCGGTCGCCGGGACCCGCAGCCCGCTCGTCCGCCCGACCTCCTTCATCGCGCCGCCCGCCCGCGTCACCGCCGTGGCCGGCGACCCCGGCTACGGCCAGGTCGCCCTCGCCCTCGCGCTCGCCGGGCGGATGCCGCTCTCCGCCGGGGAGGTGCGCCTCGACGGCTCCACCGACCCGGGCGTGCTGCAGCGGCACGTCGCCCTCGTCGACGTCCCCGAGGTCTCGGCGCCCGAGGACGGGCTCGCGGTGCACCACGTCGTCGCCGAGGAGCTCGCGTTCGCCGGGCGGCCCTCGGGCCGGCGCGCGGTCGCCGCCTTCCTCGCGCGGCACGGTGTCCTCGCGGCGGCCGACGAGCCGTTCGAGCGGCTCGGCGCCGAGGAGCGCGTGCGCGTCCTCACCTCCGCCGCGGCCGAGCGGGCCGCCACCCGCGTGCTCGTCGTGACGAACCCGGACCGCCGCGGCGGCGACCCCCGCCTCTGGTGGCCGATCCTCGGGGCGCACGCCGCCTCCGGCCTCACCGTCGTCGTCCAGCTGACGCACGCGACGATGCGCCAGCTCGCCCTGCCGGTCCGCGCCGAGCTCGGCTCGACCGAGGCGGTGGCGGCGTGACCGCCCTGCGCCTCGCCCTCACCGAGCTCCGTCGCATCGGGGCGAGCCGGGTCGGCCGGCTGGCCCTCGTCGCGATGGTCCTCGTGCCGTCGATCTACGGCGGCCTCTACCTCTACGCCAACGACGACCCGTACGGCCGCCTCAGCGAGGTGCCCGCCGCCCTCGTCGTCGAGGACGAGGGCACGACCCTGACCGGGGGCGAGCGGCTCCAGGTGGGCGACGAGGTCGCGTCCACCCTCCTCGAAAAGCACACCTTCGACTGGGCCCGGGTCGACCGCGACCGCGCGGACTCCGGTCTGCGCGACGGCGACTACGACCTCGTCCTCGTCCTGCCCCGTGACTTCTCCAGCGACCTCGCGAGCAGCGCCACCAACCACCCGCGGCAGGCCCGGCTCGAGATCCGCACCAACGACGCGAACAACTACCTCGCGCGGACCATCGCCAACACCCTCGTCAGCCAGGTGACCGCCTCGGTCGCCGAGCAGGTGAGCAGCACCGCCGCGAGCCGCTTCCTCGAGGGCTTCGCCGACATCCACGCCCAGGTCGTCGACGCCGCCGACGGTGCGCGCCGGCTCGCCGACGGAGCGACGAAGGCCGCCTCCGGCGCGGGAGGGCTCGCCGACGGCGCCGACACGCTTGTCGACGGCCAGCAGCAGCTGGCGTCCGGGGCGGACGACCTCGCCTCCGGGGCGGGCGACCTCGCCGACGGCCTGGGGACGCTCCGCTCGAGCACTGCCGACCTGCCGGCCCAGACCCGGCAGCTGGCGGACGGCGCCCGGCAGGTCGCCGACGGCAACGAGCAGGTGGCCGCTGCCGGCCAGCGGGTGGCCGGGGCGGCCGACGCCCTCCTCGGCGACCTCACGCAGACGCGCGGACGGCTCGCGGACGACCTGCGGGCCGCCGGCTTCAGCGAGGACGAGGTGCAGACCGTCCTCGCGCGGGTCGACACGCTCTCCGGCCCGGTCACCAACGCGAACGCCGAGGTGCAGTCGACCTCCGCGGACCTCGACCGGCTCGCGTCGGGCGCCGACCGGGTCGCCGACGGAGCCGAGCAGCTGGCCTCGGCCGCACCCGCGCTCGGTTCGGGCATCGCGCAGGCGGCCGACGGCAGCGCGCGGCTGTCCTCCGGGGCCGACCGGCTCGCCGCGGGGCAGCACGACGCGCTCGACGGCGCGCGGCGGCTCGCCTCCGGGGCCCACGACCTCGACGACGGGCTCGGCGACCTCTCGGCCGGCGCCACGAAGCTCTCCGACGGGCTCGCGACGGGTGCGGACTCCATCCCCGACCCCTCGGCCGACCAGCGCCGCGCGACGGCCGAGACGATCGGCAGCCCGGTGGCCGTCGACCGTGACGCCGAGGCCGCGGCGGGCAGCTACGGCGCCGGGCTGGCCCCCTTCTTCATGAGCCTCGCGCTGTGGATCGGCGGGTTCGTCCTCTTCACGCGGATGCGCGCGCTGTCCGGCCGGGCGCTCGCCGCGGGTCAGCCGGCGTGGCGGGTCTCGCTCGGCGGGTGGCTCGGGCCGGCGCTGCTCGGGGCCGCCCAGGCCGTCGTCGCCTTCGGGGTCGTCGCGCTCGGGGTCGGCATCGAGGTCTCGCACCCGGTGCTGCTCGGGCTGTGGATGGTCTTCGTGTCGGCCGCGTTCCTCGCGGTGATCCACCTGCTCATGGCGCGCTTCGGGGTGGTCGGGCAGTTCCTCGCCCTCGTCCTCATGGTGCTCCAGCTCGTGAGCGCCGGCGGCACCTTCCCGTGGCAGACCCTGCCCGGCCCGCTCCTGCCGCTGCACCACGTGCTGCCGATGTCGTACGCCGTCGACGGGGTGCGCCGCCTCATGTACGGCGGCCCGACCGCGCAGCTCGGGCTCGACGTGGCGGTCGTCGGCGCGTGGGGCGTGGGGGCGCTGCTCCTGGCGGCCCTCGCCGCCCGGCGGGCCGGGACGTGGACGGCGGCACGGGTCAAGCCCGAGCTCGTCGCCTGAGGCCCGCCGGGGTCGGGGTCAGTCGTCGTCGCCCTCGCCGCCGGAGGGGGCCGGCTGCGAGCCGATGCCGCTCCACACCGCCTTGGCGCCGGAGTGGCCGACGAGCGTGACGTCGACCGCGAGGCCGATGGCGGCGAGGACGCCGACCGCGAGGAGGACGCGCAGGAGCGCGGACGGCTTCGCGGCACCGGCCTCGACGTCGCGCGGGGTGCGCCGCCACACGAGCCAGATCACCCAGGTGAGGACGGCGACGGCGATGAGGATGATCGGCAGGACGTCGCCGAGCTCGGCGTGCTCCTCGACGAGGTTGCTCTCGCCGACCCGGCGCTCGAGCGACTCGCCGGACTCCTTGGCGACGAAGCCGCTGATGGCCGACACGGTCGCGAGGAGGGGCAGGGCGATGCCGATGCGGGCGCGGAGCCTCTCCGACACCGCGACGAGGACGAGGAGGAGCGCCGTGAGCGGCGCGAGGACGACGACGGCGTGCACCACGAGGGCATGGGTCGGGATGCCGAAGACGGTGTCGAACAAGGGATTGACCCCCTAGGCAGGGCGTGGCTGGTCCACGGTGTCCTCACACTCTGCCGTGCCTCCCGGGGTCGGACCGTCAAGAGAACATCAAGGTGGACTGAGACTTTCGTCCGAGGTCCGGAGGTCCGATGGCGCAGGTCAGGGCGTCAGGAGGACCTTGCCGGTGGCCCGCCGACCCTCGACGGCGAGCAGCGCCTCGACGACCTCGTCGAGGGCCCGGACCTCCCCGACGACGGGGTCGACCGCGCCGGACGCGAAATGGGGGAGCAGGCCGTCCCACTGCTCGCGCAGGTAGCCGCTGCCCGGCCCGTGCGGGTGGGTCCACCACGCGCCCCAGCCGACCCCGACGACCGAGGTGTTGCCCAGCAGCAGCCGGTTGACCTTCACCTCGGGGATGGAGCCGGCCGTGAACCCGATGACGAGCAGCCGGCCGCCCGGAGCGAGCGAGCGCAGCGAGTCGGTGAACCGGTCGCCGCCGACCGGGTCGACGACGACGTCGACGCCGCGTCCCCCGGTGAGCTCGGCGACCGCGTCGCGGAAGCCGTCGGCCGGGAGCACCTCGTCGGCTCCGGCGGCGCGGGCGACCTCGGCCTTGGCGTCGGTGGACACGACGGCGAGGACGCGGGCGCCGTGGGCCGCGGCGAGCTGGACGGCGGCCGTGCCGACCCCGCCGGCGGCGCCGTGGACGAGCACGGTCTCGCCCTCGGCCAGGCGGGCCCGCTCGCGCAGGGCGAAGTCGCACGTGAGGTAGTTCATCGGGAGGGCCGCGGCGCGGTCCCACGTCGTGTCGTCCGGCAGCGGGAAGACCATCGCGGGGTCGACGGCCACGGCCTCGGCGAAGCCGCCGAGCACGGGGAAGGCGGCCACGCGGTCGCCGGCCGCGAACCCGCAGCCGGCCGGTGCGCTGCGCACGACCCCGGCCACCTCCGACCCGGGGACGAAGGGCAGGTCGGGCGTCAGCTGGTACTGCCCGCGGGTCAGGAGCACGTCGGGGAAGCAGACGCCGGCGGCCGCGACGTCGACGACGACCCGCCGGTCGGCGTGCCGGTCCTCGGCCGCGTCGGGGAGGTCGACGACCTCGACGCTCTCGGGTCCGTCGAGGCGGTTGACCTGGGCTGCACGCATCCCGCCATCCTAGGAACGGCGCCGCTCGAGTGAACTCCGTGTGACATCCGGGCCGTCCGCGGCGGGTCCGGGAATGCGGCGGCGGGTGGCGTTCCTTGCACTCCCCGTGCCCCAGCCCCGCCACCCCTTCCTCGCCACGGCCGCCCTCATCCTCGGCGGCATCGCCATCGGCACGACCGAGTTCGTGACGATGGGCCTCCTGCCGCAGATCTCCGACGGCGTCGGGGTGTCGATCCCCGCGGGCGGGCACACCATCTCGGCGTACGCGGCCGGGGTCGTCGTCGGGGCGCCGCTCATCGCCGCGCTCGGGGCGACGCTGCCGCGCAAGGGGCTGCTGCTGGGGCTGATGGTCGCCTTCGCGGTCGGCAACGGGCTGAGCGCGCTGGCGCCGACGTACGAGACGCTCGTGGGCGCGCGCTTCCTCGCCGGGCTGCCGCACGGGGCCTACTTCGGGGTCGCGGCGCTCGTGGCCGTCGACCTCGCGCCCGCGGGGCGGGCCGGACGGGCGGTCGGTACGGTCATGCTCGGCATCCCGATCGCCAACGTGCTGGGCGTGCCCGGCGCGACGTGGCTGGGGCAGACCCTCGGCTGGCGCTCGGCCTACTGGCTCGTCGCCATGCTGGGGCTCGCGACCGTGGCGCTCGTGGCGCTGCAGGTGCCCCGGCTCGCCGCGGACCGCTCGCGGACCGTGCGGGCCGAGCTCGGCGCGCTGACCAACCTCCAGGTGCTGCTCACCCTCGCGGTCGGGGCCGTCGGCTTCGGCGGGATGTTCGCCATGTACTCGTACATCGCGCCGACCGTCACCGAGGTGACGGGGCTGTCGTCGTCCGCGGTGCCGGTGTTCCTCCTCGTGTTCGGCGCCTCCGGGTTCGTCGGCAACCTCGTCGCCGGGCGGATGGGGGACTGGTCGGTGCTGCGGTCGGTCGTCATCGGCATGACCGGGCTGGGGGTCTCGCTCGGGCTGTTCGCGCTCGTGGCCCGCTGGACGGTGCCGGCGCTCGTCGTGCTCGTCCTCGTCTCGGTCCTCGCGTCCGTGCTCGTCATCAACCTCCAGCTGCGCCTCATGCAGGTCGCCGGCGCGGCGCAGACCCTCGCGGCGGCCGGCAACCACGCCGCGCTCAACCTCGCCAACGCCCTCGGCGCCTGGCTGGGCGGCGTCGTCATCGCCCGCGGGTACGGGTACACGGCACCGTCGTGGGTGGGTGTGGGCCTGGCCGTGCTCGGCCTCGGCGTGCTCGGGGTGTCGGTGCTGCTGCACCGGCGCTCGGTGCGGGGGCCGGCGGCTGCTCCGGCCGTCGCGACGCGCGTCGCCTGACGGCCCGAGGACCGGCTAGCGCTGCGCGGCCGTCGCGCGGACCCAGGGACGCGCCGCGGTCGGGTACAGGGGCACGGACTCCCTCTCGTCGTCGAAGGAGCGCCAGACGACGGGCACGACGCTGCCGTCGCTCTCCGTGAGGACGGCCCCCGCCGCCGCGGGCTGCGGTTCGAGGAGGCCCGAGTACACGAACACGGTCTCGTGTCCGGGCACACCGTCGAGGCGGAAGACGTTCTCGACGCGGGCCACGTAGGCGAGGTCGCCGATCGTGGCGCCGAGCTCCTCGTCGACCTCGCGCACGATCGCGTCGTGGTGGCTCTCGCCGTCCTCCACGCCGCCACCGATCAGCCGGTGGTAGCCGTCCGGGTCCTCACGGGTCGACGGGTGGAGCGTCACCGCATGGGCGGTCCGGTCGGCGTTCGGGGCGATCAGCATCGCCTTGACGCGGACGGGTGACGGCTCCCGGGGCATCGGCCGAACCTACCCGTCCCCCGGGGGACGGGCAGGGTTCAGAAGGGCGGGAGGTCCGGCCGGGGTGGGGGGCGCTCCCTGCGTCGGTGCGCCGGTCCGTGGACGAGCACCGGGTCGAGGGGGCGGTGGTGGTCGAAGCGGCACCGGCGGAGCGGTGGGTCGGCATCGCCCAGGGCGTGCTCGAGGTGGAACTCGAGCCGGCTGAAGGGGCCACGACCGTCGCGGGGTGAGATGGCGCGAGGAGTCGGGGCCCGGTCGGACCCGATGTCGGGGAGGACGGTGGCGCCGAGGGCATCGAGCGGAGTCGTGGTGCGGACGCGTCCGGTCGGGTCGGTCCAGGTCATCGTCCCCTCGGGCGCGAGGGCCGCGCGCCATCCCGGGCGCTGCTTGACGCGGTGGTGGCGCCGGCAGAGGCACGCGAGGTTCGCGGCGGACGTGGGGCCGGCGGGCCAGGGGACGACGTGGTCGAGGTCGCAGAACCGGGCGGCCACGGGGCAGCCGGGGAAGCGGCACCGGCCGTCGCGGGCCCGGACGAGGGCGGCGAGCCACCGGCCGGGACGTCAGGCCGAGGTGGAGAGCGAGCCATCAGGGTCCAGGAGGGCACCGGAACGCGGATCGCAGAGAACGGCATCGGCAGGCGCGGATGCGACCACGGGTGAGACCCACGCGCGCGGCACGAGGACCGGCTGTGGTGTGGACGAGATCGCGACCTCGACGAGGTCGCCGGGTGCTGCGCCGGCAGAGGCCGCCACCTCGCCACCGACGGGTGCGGCGAGGACGACCAGCACGTTGATGGTCGCGCTCCCCGTGACGAGGTCGGTGAGCGCACGGGCGCGGGCGCGCTCGACCGTGGTGCACGTGCCGTCGGTGACGAGCCGCTGCGCGAGGGCGTCGATGGCGGCCCACGCCGAGGCCGCCTCCTCCGACGAGAAGGTGCCGAGCCAGGTGTCGACGCCGGGCTCGCCCACCCACCGCCGGAGCGAGGACTCCTGCCGGGCGCGGACCGCGCGGCGGCGCAGCAGGTCCGGGCCGACGCGAGCCAGCATCCGGCGGGTCCGGCGGCGCAGTCGTCCGGCATCCTCGTGGTCGAGGTGGGGGTCGAGGGCGGCGACGACCGCGGCCGCCACCTCCGCCGGGGCCTCGTCGAGCTCGTCGGCGACGACCGATGCCCGGTAGGAGTCGAGGCGCCCGGCGGCCATCGCCTCGTGAAGCCCGCCCAGTCCGGTGCACGTGGGCGTCCCCTCGGGCCCGTCGGCCGCGCGGTGGACGGCGTCACGCACGAGCCGCTCGGCGTGGACCGCGCCGACGCAGAGCGCCCCGGAGACGATGGCCGGCGCGTCGAGCGCGACGTGGCCGGGCTCGCGGTGGCCCTCGACCACCTCCCCGTCGTCGAGCACCTCCGGCTCGATCGCCGCCAGCCGGACGAGGGCGACGTCGCGCGCGGCCTCGACCCGTGACGCGAGGGAGGCTAGGCCCGTCAGGGCCGTCGCCCACTCCGCGCGGGTGCCGGCCGTGGGCGGGGTGTCGAGGGTGGGAGTCAGCAGCTCCGCGGCTCGGCGCGCGAGCTCGACGACGTCCTGCGGTCCGCTGCTGATGGCCATCGGCTCCCCCCTCCCCTCGTGGCCCCAGCCTACCCGCCGACGGCATGCGAGGCAAGCCCCGAACCGATGTATTGCGCTGTGCGACAACGCGTCCTGGATGACAAGGGATCTTCCGCCACGGTCTCCGTGGACTCCTCCACGACGTGTCCCCAGCCGTCCACGAGGTTCCCCCGAGGTCGGCGCGAGGGAGCCTCGGGACGCTCGGAGCATCCGGTCCCCTCGACCCCCGGGAGCCCTCGATGTCCTTCCACCTCGACGCGTGGTCCGTGCTCCTGCCGATCCTCGCCGCCTCGGCCGGTGTGGGCCTGCTCGCCGTCCTCGGCCTCGTCCTCCTCGAGAGCCGTAGGGTGACGGCATGTCCGCGCCGGTCTCCTGCACGGTCGACGGCGGCATCGCCCAGGTCCGCCTCGACCGTCCCGACAAGCTCAACGCCCTGACCCTCGACACCCTCGAGGGGCTCGTCGAGACGGCGCGCTCGCTGCGCTCCGACCGCACCCTGCGGGGTGTCGTCCTCGGCGGGTCGGGCGACTCGTTCTGCGCCGGACTCGACTTCGCGACGGTGCTGCGCGAGCCGCCGCGCGTCGCCCGCGCCTTCGTCCCCCGGCCGTGGCGCGGCACCAACCTCTTCCAGGAGGCGTGCTGGGCGTGGCGCCGGCTGCCCGTCCCCGTCGTCGCCGCGGTGCACGGCCACTGCTACGGCGGCGGCCTCCAGATCGCGCTCGCCGCCGACCTGCGGATGACGACCCCCGACGCCCAGTGGTCGGTGCTCGAGGCGCGCTGGGGCCTCGTCCCCGACATGAGCGGCATCCAGGCGCTCTCGCAGCAGGTGCGGATGGATGTCGCCAAGCGGCTGACGATGACCGGCGAGGTGGTCAGCGGCACCCGGGCCGTCGAGCTCGGGCTGGCGAGCGAGGTGCACGACGACCCCGTCGCCGCCGCCACCCGGTTCCTCGAGGAGGTCGCCACGCGCTCCCCGGACTCGGTCGCCGCGACGAAGCGCGTCTTCGAGCGCACCTGGTCCTCCGGGCCGCGGCGCACCTTCGCCCGCGAGCGCCTCGAGCAGGCGCGGCTGCTCGGGCGGCGTAACACCGGTGCGGCCCGCGAGGCGGCGCTGCGGCGCGAGGCACCCTCGTTCGGGCCCCGGGCCCGATGACGGCCCCGGCGGTGCGCCGCACCTCGTGCACCCTGTGCGAGGCGATGTGCGGGCTGGTCGTCGAGGTCGACGAGCGCGGGACGGTCGGCCGCATCCGCGGTGACGACGCCGACCCGCTCTCGCGAGGGCACCTGTGCCCCAAGGCCTTTGCGCTCCCCGAGATCCAGGACGACCCGGACCGGCTGCGTCGCCCGCTCGTCCGCGGCGACGACGGCGAGCTCCGCGAGGCCACGTGGGACGAGGCGGTCCGGCGCGCCGCCGAGCTGCTCGCCGGCGTCCAGCGCGAGCACGGCGACGACGCCCTCGCCGTCTACCTCGGCAACCCCAACGTCCACAGCCTCGGCGCGCTGACCCACCACCCGACGCTCGTCCGGCTGCTGCGGACGAGGAACCGGTACTCGGCGACCTCGGTCGACCAGCTGCCACACCACGTCGTGGCCCACGCCCTGTACGGACACCAGTTCCTGCTGCCCGTGCCCGACATCGACCGCACCGACCTGCTCGTGCTCGTCGGCCACAACCCGATGGCGTCGAACGGTTCGTTGTGGACGGTCCCCGACTTCCCCGGGCGACGGCGCGAGCTCGCCTCGCGCGGAGGGCGGCTCGTCGTCATCGACCCCCGGCGCACCGAGACCGCCAGGGTCGCGGACGAGCACCACTTCGTCCGCCCCGGTGCGGACGCCGCCGTGCTGCTGGCCCTCGTCCGCGAGGTGCTCGCGTCCGGGCGCGCACGGCCCGCGGCGTACGTCGACGGTGCCGAGGCGGTCCGCGCCGCGGTCGAGCCGTTCACGCCCGAGGTCGCCGAGCGGGCTGCCGGCCTGCCGGCCGACGCGGTGCGCGCGCTGGCCCGCGACCTGCTCGACGCACCGTCGGCGGCCGTCCACGCACGGATGGGCGCCTCGACGCAGGCGCACGGCGTCGTCTGCCAGTGGGCGACCCAGCTCCTCAACGTGCTGACCGGCAACCTCGACCGCCCCGGCGGGACGATGCTCACGACACCGGCCGTCGACCTCGTCGGCCGCGGTGTGCTGGGCCCCGGTGGGTTCTCCCGCAGACGTTCCCGCGTTCGTGGACTCCCGGGCTTCGGTGGTGAGCTGCCCGCCTCGGCGCTGGCCGAGGAGATGGAGACACCGGGCGAGGGGCAGGTGCGCGCGCTGCTCACCATCGCCGGCAACCCGGTGTCGTCGACCCCCGGCGGTCAGCGGCTCGACGCGGCGATGGCCGGGCTCGACGCCGTCGTGTGCATCGACATGTACCTCAACGAGACGACCCGGCACGCCGACGTCGTCCTGCCGCCGACCGGTCCGTTGGAACGCGACCACTACGACCTCGTCTTCCACCTCCTGGCCGTCCGCGACACGGCCCGGTTCTCCCGGGCCCTGCTCCCCAAGGACCCCGGGGGCCGGCACGACTGGGAGATCGCCCGCGACCTGGGCCTCGCCCACCGGCGGGCGCGGGGGACCGGTGTGCGACAGCGGCTGTCGCGCGCCTCCCTCGCCCTCGAGACGAGGCTGCGCACCTCGCCGACCCGCCAGCTCGACCTCCTGCTGCGCACCGGCGGGGGGCGGCTCTCGCTGCGCCGGCTGCGGTCGGCCGGCCCGGGTGGGCTCGACCTCGGCCCGCTCCGTCCGCGGCTCCCCGAGCGGCTCCGGACCGTGGACCGGCGCATCGACCTCGCGACGCCGCTCGTCCTCGAGGCGCTGCCCGGTGTGCTCGCGGGAGTGCTGGCCGACCGGCCGGAGGGTGAGCTGCTCCTCGTCGGCCGGCGCCACCAGCGGGACAACAACTCGTGGCTGCACAACGCCGCCGTCCTCACGAGGGGCCGGCCGCGGCACGCACTGCTGGCCCACCCGGACGACCTCGCCGCGCGCGGCATCGCCGACGGCGGACGGGTGCGGGTGCGCTCGGCGGCCGGCGCGCTCGAGGTCGAGGTCGCGGCCAGTGAGGACCTCATGCCCGGCGTCGTGTCACTGCCGCACGGCTACGGCCACGCGCGCGACGGGGTGCGCCTCCGCACCGCGACGACCCTGCCGGGCGCCTCGGTCAACGACGTCACCGACCCCGACGTCGTCGACCCGCTGAGCGGCAACGCGGTGCTCAACGGCGTCCCAGTCACCCTCGAGCCGCTGGGCTGACCCCGCGACCCCCTCGGGGCGACCGGGTCAGGAACGGGGGGCGGTGAGCAGCCGCAGCGCGCCTACGCAGTGCTCCACGAGGTCCGCGCGCTCGGCGTCACGCACGGCCGGGTCGAGGGCGGCCCACTGCAGCGCGCGGTCCTCGAGGTAGGCCACCCAGCCGCGTGCCGCGGGCCGGGCGGACGGCGGCAGCGCCAGCTCGCGGCAGGCGAGGTCGGCGACGAAGGCCGTGACCGTCTCCAGCGGGTCGTCCGGGGTGGCACGCGACAGCTCGGTGCGACCCCGGACGAGCGCGACGTACCACTCGCGCCGGCGCTCGACCTGGTCGAGGAAGCGGGCGACGACCTGCCGCACCGCGGCCTCCCCGCTCATCCCCTCGTCCGGCGTGACGTTGCGGCGCACCCGGCGTCCGGCGGCCGCGACGACCGCCCGGTGGTAGTCGGACTTGGTCGGGAAGTAGTGGAAGAGCAGCCCGCGCGAGACGCCGGCCGCGGCCGCCACCTCGTCGACGGAGAGGTCGCCGACCGGTCGCTCGACGAACATCCGCAGCCCGACGCCGACGAGCTGGCGGCGCCGTTCCTCCGGGGTCATCCGCACCCGGGCCGCCGTTCCCACGCTATTGAGCATTGCTCAACAGGGGGCTAGGGTCAAGGACATGGACTTCGCCCCGTCCGCCCGCGCCGCCGACCTCGCCTCCCGGGTCCGCGCCTTCGTCGACGACGAGGTCGCGCCGGTCGAGCAGCGCCTGCTCGCCGACGTCGCCGCCCGCCGCGCCCGCGGCGAGGACGCCTGGCCGCCCACCGCCGAGGTCGAGGCGCTCAAGCGCAGCGCCCGCGACCAGGGCCTGTGGAACCTCTTCCTCCCGGCCGGCGAGGGCGACGAGTGGGCCGCCCGGTTCGGCACCGACGGCGGCACCGGCCTGACCAACGTCGACTACGCCACGGTCGCCGAGCAGACCGGCCGCTCCACCCTCGCCCCGCTCGTCCTCAACTGCAACGCCCCCGACACCGGCAACATGGAGGTGCTGCTGCGCTACGGCACGCCCGAGCAGCAGGAGGAGTGGCTCGTCCCCCTCCTCGACGGCCGCATCCGCAGCGTCTTCCTCATGACCGAGCCCGACGTCGCCAGCTCGGACGCCACGAACATGGCCGCCACCGCGACGCCGGACGGCGACGAGGTCGTCCTCGACGGCCGCAAGTGGTGGACCACCGGGGCCGGCCACCCGGACAGCCGGCTCGGCATCTTCATGGGCCTCACCGACCCCACCGCCCACCGGCACCGGCAGCACTCGATGGTCCTCGTCCCGATGGACGCCCCCGGCGTCACCGTCGAGCGGATGCTCACCGCGCTAGGCCAGTACGACGAGCCACTCGGGCACGGCGAGGTCTCGCTCGACGGTGTCCGCGTCCCCGCCGGCAACGTCCTCCTCGGCCCCGGGCGGGCGTTCGAGATCGCGCAGGGGCGGCTCGGCCCCGGCCGGGTGCACCACTGCATGCGGCTCGTCGGGCTCGCCGAGAAGGCCCTCGAGCTGGCGTGCGAGCGCGCCTCCACGAGAACGGCGTTCGGCAAGCCGATCGCCAACCTCGGCGGCAACCGCGAACGCCTCGCCGAGGCCTGCATCGCCATCAACCAGGCCCGCCTGCTCGTCCTCCACGCCGCCTGGAAGCTCGACACGGTCGGCATCGAGGGTGCGCTCTCCGAGGTGAGCGAGATCAAGGCCGCCGTCCCGCGGATGGCCTGCGACGTCATCGACCTCGCCATCCAGCTGCACGGCGGTGGCGGCATGAGCGAGGACTTCCCGCTCGCCGCGGCGTACGCCGGTGCGCGGAGCCTGCGCCTCGCCGACGGCCCGGACGAGGTCCACCTCGGCGTCGTCGCGCGCCAGCTGCTCAGGCCCTACGCCACCCGCGCCCAGGAGGCCGCCCGATGACCCGCCGCGCCCTCGTCACCGGCGGCGCCTCCGGGCTCGGCCGCGCGCTCGTCACCCTGCTCGTCGCCCGCGGCGACCGGGTGCTCGCCGTCGACCTCGCCGACGAGCGCCCCGACTCCGTCCCCGACGGCGCCGAGTACCGCCGCCTCGACGTGCGCAGCCAGCAGGACTGGGACGCCGCCCTCGCCTGGGTCCGCGAGGAATGGGGTGGCCTCGACCTGCTCGTCAACAACGCCGGCATCGCCACCGGGGGCCGCATCGAGGTCGAGGCGATGGCCGACTGGGAGCGGGTCGTGTCGATCAACCTGCTCGGCGTCGCGCGCGGGTGCCACACCGTCACACCGTTGTTCAAGGAGCAGCGCTCGGGCCACATCGTCAACGTCGCCTCGCTCGCCGGCCTCGTGCACGGTCCCGGGATGTCGAGCTACAACGCCACGAAGGCCGGCGTGGTCGCCCTCTCGGAGACCCTCGGCTTCGAGCTCGGCCCGTGGGGCATCGACGTCTCGGTCGTCTGCCCGGCGTTCTTCCGCACCAACCTCCACGAGTCGTTCGCCGGCAAGGACACCGCGATGCAGGAGGCCGGCGTCCGGCTCATCACCCAGGCGTCCGTCGACGCGGCCGACATCGCCAAGATCGTCCTCGACGGCATCGAGAGGAAGAGGTCGGTCATCCTCACCGACCGGCTGGGCAAGCAGGCGTACTACGGCAAGCGCTTCCTGCGGCCTCTCTACGACCGGACGATGGTCGCCCAGGCCAAGCGCCTCGCCCGCAAGGCGGGTGCCGGCCCCGGGGAGTACCTGCCGTGACCGACGTCCCCGGCGCCGGACCGGTCCGCGACGAGGACGCCTTCGACGTCCCCGCTGCAACGGAGTGGTTGCGCGAGAACGCCTCCGACGCCTCCGGACTCGACGGTGACCCCGAGGTCCGGCAGTTCGCCGGCGGCGCGAGCAACCTCACCTACCTGCTGCGCTGGCCGACGCGCGACGTCGTGCTGCGCCGCCCGCCGGGCGGCACCAAGGCCAAGGGCGCCCACGACATGCGGCGTGAGCACGACCTCCAGGCCGGGCTCGCCACCGCCTTCCCGCTCGTGCCGAGGATGCTCGGGTACTGCGGCGACGAGTCGGTCGTCGGCTCGGAGTTCTACGTCATGGACCGCATCCCCGGCACCATCCTCCGCAAGGACGTCCCCGAGTCCCTCGGCCTCGACACCGACGGCGTCCGCACGTTGTGCGAGAACGCGGTCGACGTCCTCGTCGCCCTGCACGACGTCGACGTCGACGCCGCCGGGCTGCGCCCCCTCGACCGCGGTGACGGCTACGTCGAGCGCCAGGTCGGCGGCTGGGCCGGGCGGATGCGGCGGGCGCACACCCCCGACGTGCCCGACCACGAGGCGACGATGGCCTGGCTCGAGGCGCACCGGCCCGCCGACCGCCCGCACGTCCTCATCCACAACGACTTCCGCTTCGACAACCTCGTCCTCGACCCCGCCGACCCGACCCGCGTCGTCGGCGTCCTCGACTGGGAGCTCGCCACGGTCGGCGACCCCCTGATGGACCTCGGCTCCTCGCTCGCGTACTGGGTGCAGGCCGACGACGACCCGTCCTTCGTGGCCCTCCGCCTCCAGCCGACCCACACCCCGGGGATGCTCACCCGCGACGAGCTCGTCGCCCGCTACTGCGCCGCGCGCGGGGTCGAGGTGACCCCGCGCGACCTCCTCTTCTACGAGGTCTTCGGCCTGTTCCGGCTCGCCGGCATCGCGCAGCAGATCTACTACCGCTTCCACCACGGCCAGACCACGAACCCCGCGTACGGCGCGTTCCGCGACGTCGTCGCCCACCTCGACCAGCGGTGCACGCGCCTCCTCGCCGAGCGCGGCGCCGACCTCTGAACGGAAGGACCCCCGTGCCCACGACGATCATCACCGGTGCCAGCTCCGGCCTCGGCGCCGAGATGGCCCGCCAGTTCGCCGCCCGCGGCTGGGACCTCGGCCTCGCGGCACGCCGCCTCGACCGGCTCGAGGAACTGCGCGACGAGATCGTCGAGCGCACCGGTCGCCGCGTGGAGATCCGGGCCCTCGACGTCACCGACGACGACGCCGTCTTCGCCACCTTCCGTGACCTCCGCGAGGCCTTCGGCACGATCGACCGGGTCGTCGTCAACGCCGGTCTCGGGAAGGGAGCCCCGCTCGGTACCGGCCGCTACGACGCCAACCGCCAGACCGCGATGGTCAACTTCGTCGCCGCCCTGGCCCAGACCGAGGCCGCGATGGAGGTCTTCCGCGACCAGAAGCGCGGCCACCTCGTGATGATCTCGTCGGTCTCGGCGATGCGCGGCATGCGCAAGACGGTGACCACCTACTCCGCCACCAAGGCCGGCGTCGCCGCGCTCGCGGAGGGCCTGCGCAACGAGATGCTCGGCGAGCCCGACCTCGACATCCGGGTCTCGGTCATCTACCCCGGCTACATCCGCTCGGAGATGAACGAACGGGTCTCGCACACCCCGTTCATCGTCGACACCGAGACGGGCGTCGCCGCGATGGTCGAGGCGATCGAGAAGGAGAAGGCGCACGCGCTCGTGCCGCCCTGGCCCTGGGTGCCGCTCGGCAAGGCGATGCGCCACCTGCCGCTGCCGGTCGTCCGGAAGATCATGTGACCGTGGCCGGCGTCGTCGTCACGAGCCGACTACCGGGCACCGCCGTCGAGCGGCTGCGCGCCGAGCACGAGGTGCGCTACCGCGACGAGGACTCCCCGGTTCCGGCCGCCGACCGGCCGGTGCTGCTCGCCGGCGCCGAGGCCGTCGTCGTCACCCTCGGCCACCGGGTCGACGCGGCGTTCCTCGACGCCGCCGGACCCGGCCTGAAGGTCGTGGCGAACGTGGCCGTCGGGTACGACAACGTCGACCTCGACGCCTGTCGCGAGCGCGGCGTCGTCGTCACGAACACCCCCGGGGTCCTCACGGACGCGACCGCCGACATCGCGTTCTCGCTCGTCCTCATGGTCACGCGCCGCCTGGCCGAGGCCGAGCGCGAGGTCCGCAGCGGCCGCCCGTGGGGCTTCGGGATGTTCCAGCTGCTCGGGACCTCGGTGCACGGCAAGGCGATCGGCATCCTCGGGCCCGGCGCCATCGGTCTCGCGACGGCTCGTCGGGCCCGCGCCTTCGGGATGTCGGTGCTGCTCTCGGGCCGCTCGGCGCCCGACCCGCAGGCCGTGGCGGACCTCGACGCCGAGGTCGTCGGGGCCGACGAGCTCCTCGGACGCTCGGACGTCGTCTCGGTGCACGTCCCGCTGTCCGCCGCGACCCGCCACCTCGTCGACGCCGCGGCCCTGGCCCGGATGAAGCCGACCGCCTTCCTCGTCAACACCGCGCGCGGTCCGGTCGTCGACGAGGCGGCCCTCGTCGCGGCCCTCGAGGGCGGACGGCTCGCGGGGGCCGGGCTCGACGTCTTCGAGGACGAGCCACGGGTGCACCCCGGGCTGCTCGCCCGCGACGACGTCGTGCTCCTCCCGCACATCGGCTCCGCGACCGTCGAGACCCGTGCCGCGATGGCCGGGCTCGCGGCCGACAACGTCCTCGCGGTGCTCGCGGGGCGGGAACCCCCGACGCCCGTGCGCTGACCGGTCGTCCGCGGCTGCGCCACCGGGTTGCGTCTGCGGACGCGGATGGGCACGGAGTCTGCCCAAGTGGCCGCAGGTGCGGTTATGGTGCCTTCGTGACCACCTTCCGGATGCGCGAGGCCGCCGACCTGCTCGGCATCAGCGACGACACGATGCGCCGGTGGGCCGATGCCGGCCGGGTCGCCACGACCACCGACGCGGCCGGCCGCCGGGCCGTCGACGGCGCGGTGCTGGCGCACTTCGCCGAGGAGCTGGCGGCCGAGGGCGCCCACCTCGAGACCGGGGACGTCGCGGCGGTGTCGCTGCGCAACCGGTTCACCGGGCTCGTGACGCGCGTCGTCAAGGACGGCGTCATGGCCCAGGTCGAGGTCCAGTCCGGGCCGCACCGCCTCGTGTCGCTCATGAGCCGCGAGGCGGCCGACGAGCTCGGGCTCGAGCCGGGCATGCTCGCCGTCGCCGCCGTCAAGGCGACGAACGTCTCCGTCGAGATCCCCCGCACCCGCTGACCACCCCGACACCAGGAGCCGTCCATGCGCCGCACCGCCACCGTCGCCGTCGTCGCCCTCGCCGCCCTCGGCCTCGCCGGCTGCGGGTCCGACGACGCGGGCTCCGGCGGCAGCACGAGCCCGTCCGGGTCGGCCTCGGCGTCCTCGGACGTCACCGGCCAGATCACCGTGCTCGCCGCCGCCTCGCTCACCGAGTCCTTCACGACGCTCGGGAAGCAGTTCGAGGCGGCCCACCCCGGCGTGAAGGTCACGCTGAGCTTCGGTGCGAGCTCGGCCCTCGCCACGCAGGTAACCTCCGGCGCACCCGCCGACGTCTTCGCCTCGGCGAGCACGAAGAACATGGACACGGTCGTGGCCGCCGGCGCCGCCACCGACCCGAAGACGTTCGCGGAGAACGTCATGGAGATCGCCGTGCCACCGTCGAACCCCGGCAAGGTCACGGGCGTCGACGACCTCGCGAGGGCCGACGTGAAGACCGCGCTGTGCCAGGAGCAGGTCCCCTGTGGTGCCACCGCCGCCAAGGTCTTCGAGAACGCTGAGCTCACGGTGGAGCCGGTCACCCTCGAGCCGGACGTCAAGTCGGTGCTCAGCAAGGTCACGCTCGGGGAGGTCGACGCAGGCGTCGTCTACGTCACCGACGTCAAGGCGGCCGGTGCCGACGTCGAAGGCATCGAGATCCCCACCGACGTCAACGCCTCCACGAGCTACCCCATCGCAGCGTTGAGCGAGAGCGAGAACGCCGCCACCGCAGCCGCGTTCGTCGACTACGTCCTCTCGGCGGACGGCGCGAAGGTGCTCGCGGCGGCGGGCTTCCGGCAGCCGTGAGCGGGACGCCCCCCGGACGCAGGGGCTCCGGGGCGCCCCGCCCGGTGACGCTCGGTGCGCGCGAACGCCGGCGCCGGGCGGTCACCGGGGGCGGGTCGCGCACGGCTCCGGCGCCCCTGCTCGTGCCGGCCCTCGTGGCGGTGGCGTTCCTCGTCGTCCCGCTCGTCGGGCTCGTCGTGCGTGCCCCGTGG
This sequence comes from Phycicoccus sonneratiae, assembly GCF_016887965.1. GTDB lineage: Bacteria > Actinomycetota > Actinomycetes > Actinomycetales > Dermatophilaceae > Phycicoccus > Phycicoccus sonneratiae. The sequence continues at coordinate 153,082 of NZ_JAFDVD010000017.1, read as the reverse complement.
ACCGACGCGTGGGACATCCTCCACGGCTCGCAGGCGGCCACGGCGCTGCGGCTGTCGCTGTGGACCTCGACCCTCGCCACGGCCATCGCCCTCGTCGTCGGGGTGCCGCTCGCCTGGGTGCTGGCCCGCACCGACCTCCCGGGGCTCCGGGTGCTGCGGGCCCTCGTCACGCTGCCGCTCGTCCTGCCGCCGGTCGTCGGGGGCGTCGCGCTGCTGCTCGCGTTCGGCCGCAACGGTTTCCTCGGGCGCTACCTCGACCAGTGGTTCGGCATCACCATCCCCTTCAGCTCCACCGCGGTCGTCATGGCCGAGACCTTCGTCGCGATGCCCTTCCTCGTCGTCACCGTCGAGGGTGCGCTGCGGGCGGCCAACCGCGGGTACGAGGACGCCGCGGCCACCCTCGGTGCCGGCCGGATGACCGTGTTCCGCCGGGTGACGCTGCCGATGGTGACGCCCTCCCTGGCGGCGGGTGCGGTCCTCTGCTGGGCCCGGGCGCTCGGCGAGTTCGGCGCCACGATCACCTTCGCCGGCAGCTTCCCCGGGCGCACCCAGACGATGCCCATCGCCGTCTACTACGCCCTCGAGACCGACCCGGACGCCGCCGTCCTCCTCAGCCTCGTCCTGCTCCTCGTGTCGGTCGCGATCCTCGTCGCCCTGCGCGACCGGTGGCTGCGCGGGAGCACGGTGTGACGGCCGACGACCCCGCAGGGCTGTCCGTCGAGGCCGAGGTGCACCGGGGCGCCTTCACCCTCCGCGCCGCGCTGGCGGCGACGCCCGGCGAGGTCGTGGCCGTCCTCGGGCCGAACGGCTCGGGCAAGTCGACGCTGCTCGGCGCGCTCGCGGGGCTGGTGCCGCTCGCCGGTGGCCGGGTGGTCCTCGAGGGGGTCGTCCTCGACGACGCGGGCGACGGGCGCTTCGTCGAGCCCGCGCACCGACCGGTGGGCTTCGTCTTCCAGGACTACCGGCTCTTCCCGCACCTGTCCGTCCTCGACAACGTCGCCTTCTCGCCGCAGGTGCGCGGCCGGTCGCGGCGCGAGGCCCGCGCGGTCGCGGCCGACTGGCTCGAGCGGCTCGGCCTCGCCGAGCTCTCGCGGCGCCGCCCGGACCGGCTCTCCGGCGGGCAGGCCCAGCGGGTGGCGCTGGCCCGGGCGCTCGCGGGCGACCCGTCGCTGCTCCTCCTCGACGAACCGCTCTCGGCCCTCGACGCCCGGACCCGGCTCGACGTGCAGGCCGAGCTCCGGCGTCACCTCGCCGACTTCACCGGCCCGTGCCTGCTCGTGACGCACGACCCGCTCGAGGCCCTCGTGCTCGCCGACCGCCTCGTCGTGCTCGAGGACGGCCGCGTCGTCCAGGAGGGGACGCCGGCCGAGGTGGCCCGCCGGCCGGCCACCGAGTACGTCGCGCGGCTCGTCGGGCTCAACCTCTACACCGGGACGGCCGACGGACCCACGGTCACCCTCGACGACGGCAGCGCGTTCGTCGTCCCCGACCACGAGGAGCACGGCGAGGTGCTCGTGGCGCTGCGACCCTCGGCCGTCACCGTGAGCACCACCGCCCCGCAGGCCTCCAGCGCCCGCAACACCTGGCCCGCGACGGTCACCGGGCTCACCCTGCTCACCGACCGCGTGCGGCTCGACCTCGACGGCCGACCGCCGGCCCTCGTCGACGTGACGCCCGCGGCCGTCGCCGAGCTCGGGCTGGACGCCGGCCGCGAGGTCTGGTTGTCCGCCAAGGCGGTCGACCTCGAGGTCTACGGGCGCACCCACCCGCGGGGCTGAGCGCGGCTCAGAGCGCCCGGTGCATGACGTGCAGGCCGACCCGGCCGTGCCGCCGGGAGTCGAAGGCCCGCGGCACGGTGCCGACGACGTCGAACCCGAGGGCCGTCCACAGCGCGACGGCCGCGGTGTTCGTCTCGACGACGGCGTTGAACTGCATCGCGGCGAACCCCCGGCTGCGCGCGTGCTCGAGCACCCACTCGCCGAGGGCCCGGCCCACCCCGCGCCCCCGGGCCGCCTCGGCGACCATGAAGGACGCCGTCGCGACGTGGGCGCCGCGGCCCGGCCGGTTCGGCCCGGTCTTCGCCGAGCCGAGCAGCGTGCCGGTCGCCTCGTCGACCGCCACGACCGTGACGCCCGGCGGTTCCTCGACCCACAGCCGCGCGACCTCGGCGTCACCGAGCCCCTCGGGGTAGGCGTAGGTCTCGCCGTCGTCGACGACGGCGTGGAAGACGGGCAGGAAGGCGGGGAGGTCGGCGGGGGTGAAGGGACGGATCAGCACGACCCGAGGCTAGGGCGTCACCCCCCGAGGTCAGGGCGTCACACCTCGTGCGGGCGCAGGTGCAGCCACGGGCGGGTCAGCGAGAACCGCCGGCCGGTCAGCTCGTCGACGGTGATGGCGACGACGTTGAGCTTGACGGTGTCGACCCACGGCCGGAGCGGCAGCTGCTCGGTCTCGTCGGCCTCGTGCCCGTCGAGGGTCCGGGCCCGGCCGCGCACGACGACGCTGCGGGCCTCCTCGTCGTCGAACTCGTCGATCTCGAAGGCGACGTCGGCGTTCATCGTCAGGCCGAGCAGCTTGCTGCCCTCGGCGGTCCGGACGACGATGCGGTCCTGGGCGTCAATGGCGTAGTTGATCGGCGTGATGTGCACCTCGTCGGCGAGGTGGAAGGCCAGCCGGCCGAACTCGTTGGCGCGCAACATCGCCCACGAGTCGTCGGGGGAGAGGGTGGTGACCGGTGAGTCGCTCATCGGGGCCTCCTGGGGTGCGTTCGTGCCGACTACTACGCAGTGTAGTGGGAATCTCGTCGGATGTCCGCCCGGAGCGGTGTGACGTGGGCGTAGTCTCCGCACCGTGGACTCCGGGACCGTGGCCGAGGACGTCGTCGTCGTGGGCGCGGGGCCGGGTGGCCTCGCCGTGGCGGCGGCGCTGCGCCAGCGGGGGGTCGACGCCCTCGTCGTCGACCGCGCCGCGCACGTCGGGGAGTCGTGGCGCAACCACTACGACCGGCTGCACCTGCACACCCCGCGCGGCTGGTCGCACCTGCCGGGCTACCGCATCCCGCGGCGCTTCGGGCGCTGGGTCGCCCGCGCCGACGTCGTCCGCTACCTCGAGGAGTACGCCGAGCACCACCACGTCCGACTGCGCCTCGGGACGGCGGTGGAGCGGGTCGACGTGCTCGACGGCTCCGGGGCCGACGGCCCGCGGTGGGCGGCGCACCTCGCGGACGGGTCGGTCGTGACCGCCCGCCACGTCGTCGTCGCGACCGGCTACAACCACACCCCCGTCGAGCCCACGTGGCCCGGGCTCGAGACCTTCACCGGCGAGCTCGTCCTCGCGCGGGACTACCGCACGGGGCGGCCTTGGGCGGGGCGCGACGTGCTCGTCGTCGGCACCGGGAACACGGGCACCGAGATCGCCACCGACCTCGCCGAGCAGGGTGCCACCCGGGTGTGGCTGGCCGTCCGCACCCCGCCGCACATCCTGTCCCGCACCCGGTTCGGGGTCCCGGCACAGGCCACCGGCATCGCCGTCCGCCGGTTGCCGCCCACGGTCGTCGACCGGGTGGCGGGGGTGCTCGCGGCCGTCCAGGAGCCCGACCTCACCGAGCACGGGATGCCCCGCGCCGGCCGCGACCTGTACTCGCGCGTGCTCGAGGGCCGGATCCCCGTGCAGGACGTCGGGGTCGTCGCCGCCATCCGCGCCGGCCGGGTCGAGCCGGTCGCGGCGGTGGAGTCCCTCGACGGCGCGGAGGTGGTCCTCGCGGACCGGACGCGGGTGGCGCCGGACGTGGTCGTCGTCGCGACGGGGTACCGGGCCGGGCTCGAGCCGCTCGTCGGTCACCTCGGGGTGCTCGGGGAGCGCGGGCTGCCGGTGACGCACGGCGCCGAGCCGTCGGACGTCGCGCCGGGGCTGTGGTTCACCGGCTACACCAACCCCATCTCGGGGATGCTCCGCGAGCTGGCCATCGACGCCGAGAAGATCGCCCGGGCGGTCACCCGCGCCTGAGGGCTTGGCCGCGGACGGTGGAACTCAGGCGGGCAGGCGCTCGACCTCGAGGGTGAATCCGTGCGCCCGGAGCCGGTGCACGAGCGGCATGCCGAGCGCGGTGGCCGGGGTGAGCACGCCCGAGGCGTCCGGCAGCCCGGCGTCGTCCTCGGCGAGGGCGAGGGCCGCCTGCCCGAGCATCACCGCCGTGCCGGAGTACCCCGGGTCGTAGGGCGCGGCGACGACGGACCGGTAGCGCGCCCCGTTGTCCGCCTCGGCCGTGACCTCCATCCGGAAGCGGCCGGCGGCCATCGCCTCGTCGCTCGGGCCCTCGCCCGGGGCCGGCAGCACGCGGTCGAGCACCGCCCGGGTCGGCCCGAAGGCCATCCCGGCGAGGCCGGCGAGCAGCCCGGCGGACACGACCCCGGCGGTCACTGCGCCCCGCGGCCCGGACCCGTAGTCGGAGTACTCGGTGTAGCGGAAGCCGTCGCCGTAGCCGAGGAGCGAGGCCGACCGGGCCACGATCCGGGTGTTGAACGCCGCCATGACGAACGGGCCGGTGAAGTGGTCGTTGTCCGGGTCGCGGCGCACGGGGGAGGCCTTGGTCACGCGGTCGACGACCCCGGCCACGCCGCCGCGTCGGGGCGTCGACGCCCCCGCCGGGCGCGGCGGGCGCCCTCCCTCGGCGAGCGCCCAGGGGTCACCCGCGATGCGCCGGGTCGACGGGTCGCGCCGCATCTCGATGGCCTGCGTCCGGCCGGAGTCGATGGTCCCCCCGCTGAAGCCGCCCTTCATGCTGCGCACCGCGAGCCGGGTGCGACCGAGCTCGGCGCCGTCGGCCCGGGCGGCGTCGGCGCAGAGCATCACGCCGAGGTCGCTGGGGATCGAGTCGAAGCCGCAGGCGTGGACGATGCGTGCGCCGGAGAGCATCGCCGGCTCGTGGTTGGCGCCGACGCTGCGGTGGACGAACAGCACCTCGCCGGTGAGGTCGCAGTAGTGGGTGCCGGCCGCGGCGCAGGCGGTCGCGAGCGGGACGCCGAACTTCGCGTACGGCCCGACCGTGGTGACGACGACGCGCGTGCGGGCGGCGAGGTCGGCGACGGCGGAGTCGTCGAGCGCGTCGACGACGAGCAGCGGCCAGTCGGAGGCGTTGTCCCCCAATCCGTTGCGCACGTCCTCGAGCCGTTGCTGCGACCGTCCGGCGAGGCCGATGCGCAGCCCTGCGGGGGCGTTCTCGGCGAGGTGGCGGGCGGTGAGCCGCCCGACGAACCCCGTGGCGCCGAAGAGGACGATGTCGAGCTCGCGGTCGGTCATCGCCCCACCGTACGGGGGCGCCGGCACCGGCGGGCGGCCCCGTCGGGCAGAGTGGTGCGATGAGGTCGGCGACGCGGGTGCTCGGTGTGGTGCAGGCCGGGGGCGCGGGGTCCCGGATGGACGTGCTGACCCGGGAGCGGGCCAAGCCCGCCCTGCCGTTCGCCGGCTCGTACCGCCTCGTCGACTTCGCGCTCTCCACGCTGGCCGGCAGCGGGGTGACCGACGTGTGGCTCTCGGTGCAGTACCGCGCCGGCAGCCTCCACGGGCACGTGGCGGGCGGGCGTTCCTGGGACCTCGACCGGACCCGCGGCGGCCTGCGCTGGCTCGTGCCCGAGGAGGGCGGCGGCTCGCCGGGGCAGGAGGGGTTCGCGGCCGGCAACGCCGACGACCTGCACCAGTACGTCGACGCCGTTGAGTCCTTCGGGGCCGACGTCGTCGTCGTGACGAGCGCCGACCAGGTCCTCGGGGTCGACCTGCGCCCGATCGTCGACGACCACCTCGCGCGTGGTGTCGACTGCACGGTGCTCACCACCGAGGTCACCCGGAGGCGGGCCCGCGACAAGACGGTCGTCGTCACGGGCCCCGACGGCCGGGTCCGCCGGGTGCTCGAGAAGCCGCAGGACCCGCCGGTCACGACCATCGCGGCCGAGGTCTTCGTCTACCGCCCGCAGACCCTCGTCGACGCCCTCGGCGCGCTGCGGCGCGACCTCGGGGTGCAGGACGAGGGCGCGGGCTCCCTCGGCGACTTCTCCGAGCGGCTGCTGCCCCGTCTCGTCGAGGACGCCACCGTGCGCGCCGTCCCGCTGCCGGGCTACTGGGCGGACTGCGGGACGCCGGCGGCCTATCTCGCCGCCCACCGCGACCTCGTCGCCGGCCGCGTCGACGTCGTCAGTGACCCGCCCGTGCCGCTCCTCACCCGCTGGCCCGAGCGCGTGCCGGCGGTCGCGGCGCGCGGCGCACGGGTCGAGGACGCCTGGCTCTCGCCGGGGTCACAGGTGCGGGGGACGGTGCGGCGCAGCGTGATCGGGCCCGGCGTGGTCGTCGAGGCCGGGGCGGTCGTCGAGGACTCGGTGCTCATGGAGGACGTCGTCGTCCGGCGGGACGCCCGGGTGACCACCGCGGTGCTCGACGACCGCGTCGAGGTCGGCCGGCGGGCGCGCGTGGGCGCCTCGCCGGCGGGGACACGGCTCGTCGACTCCCACGTCACGCTCCTCGGTCGCGAGGCCGTGGTGGGGGCGGGCGACACGCTGACGCCCGGGGCCCGGCTGGAGCCGGGGGCGAGCAGCTGAGTCCTCAGGCCTGCGGATAGGCGCTCGCCAGCGCGGCGGCGTAGCGCTCGCGGGTCTCGGCACCGGCGGCCGGGTCGCGCGGGTCGGCGGTCGCCTCGATGTCGACGCCCCACCCCGGGGCGGCGGGGGCACCGGAGAGTGCCCAGGCCGCCTGGCGGGCGGCGCCGACCGCGACGTACTCGCCGGGGGCCGGCACCGCGACGGGCGCACCGAAGAGGTCGGGGGCGATGGCCTGCACGGCGGCCGACTTCGCCGCCCCGCCGATGAGCAGGACCCGCTCGACCGGGCAGCCGGCGTCGCGCACGGCGTCGACGGCGTCGGCGAGCCCGAGGAGCATCCCCTCGACGACGGCGCGCGCGAGGTTCTCGGGGGTGGCGTTGCCGCGGGTGATCCCGTGCAGCGCACCGGTGGCCGTCGGCAGGTTGGGGGTCCGCTCGCCGTCGAGGAAGGGCAGGAGGGTGAGGCCCCCGGCGCCGGGTTCGGCCGCCATCGCCAGCCGGTCGAGGTCGGCGAGCTCGACGCCGAGCATCGCGGCACCCGAGGTGAGCACGCGCGCCGCGTTGAGGGTGCAGACGAGCGGGAGGAAGCCGTCCTCGGCATCGGCGAAGGACTGGACGAAGCCGCGGGGGTCGGCGGTCGGGCGGTCGTGGCGCGCGAAGGCGGTGCCGCTCGTGCCGAGCGACACGACGACGTCGCCGGGGAGCAGGCCGAGGCCCAGCGCCGCGCCCATGTTGTCTCCGGTGCCCGGGGCGAGGGCGATGCCGTCCCGGGTGCGCCCGACGACCTCGGCCGGCCCGGCGACCCGCGGCACGTCGAGGTCGCGGCCGGCGGCCATCCGGAGCAGGTCGGGCCGGTACTCGCGCGTCGCGGCCGAGAAGTACCCGGTGCCCGAGGCGTCGCCGGCGTCGGTGGTCCACCCGTCGAAGCCGCCGCCGGCCGCGAGGATCCGACCGGTCAGCCAGTCGTGGGGGAGGACGACGCGGGCGGCCCGGTCCATCGAGGCGGGTTCGTGGTCGCGGACCCACCGCACCTTGGCGGCCGTGATCGCCGCGAGCGGGACGATGCCGACCGCGTCGGCCCAGGCCTGCGCCCCACCGAGCTCGTCGACGAGGTCGCGGGCCGTTCCGGCGGAGCGGGTGTCGTTCCACAGCAACGCGGGACGCACCACCTCGTCGGCCTCGTCGAGCAGGACCATCCCGTGCTGCTGGCCCCCGACGGCGAGCGCGGAGACGCCGTCGAGCAGGCCGCCGGCCGTGGCCTCCTCCCAGGCCCGCCACCAGTGGGCGGGGTCGACCTCGGTGGCGTCGGGGTGGGTGCCGCGACCGAGCCGGACGACCTCCCCGGTCTCGGCGTCGCACACGGCGACCTTGCAGGACTGGGTCGAGGTGTCGACTCCGGCGACGAGCGGACGGGAGGACATGCGCCTGGCCTTTCGGGGGGAGTTTGTCGGCAAGGGCTCAGGTGAACGATAATCCGCTCACGTGAGAGTGCGGAGGACGGGCCCGTGATCGAGAGCGAGTCCCTCCGGGCGACCGACGCGGTGCTCGCGTCCGAGGCCGCCCGCCGGTACTACCTCGCCGGCGAGAGCAAGGTCGACATCGCCGCCGCGATGAACATCAGCCGGTTCAAGGTCGCCCGGCTGCTCGAGGCCGCGCGCGCGGCGGGCATCGTGCGCATCGAGGTCGTCGACCGGGGCGGCGTCGACGGCGAGCTGTCGACCCGGGTGCGCACCGCCTTCGGCCTGCGTCGCTGCGTCGTCGTCGACTGCCCGGACGACGCGCCCCGGCTGCGCGCGCACGTCGGGTCGGCGGGGGCCGACGTCCTCCTCGACGTCGTCGGGCCCGACGACGTGCTCGGCCTGCCGTGGGCGCGGACCGTCAGCGCGATGCTCGAGGCCCTGCCGGCGCTGCCCCCGGTGCCGGTCGTGCAGCTGAGCGGCTCGATGGTCATCCCCGGCGAGCACAGCCCGGTCGACATGGTGCGGGCCGCCGCCGCGCTCGCCGGGCAGGACGCGAGCGTCTTCTACGCACCGTTCATCCTCGACGACGCCGACAGCGCCGCCGCCCTGCGCCGCCAGCCGGCCGTCGCCGCCGCGATGGCCGAGGTCGACCGGGTCACCGTCGCCGTCATGAGCATCGGGGCCTGGGTGCCGGGGCACTCGACCATCCACGACGCCGTCGACGACGCGGTGCGCGCCGACGTCGCCGCCACCGGGGCCGTCGGCGAGGCGCTCGGGGTGTTCGTCGACGCCGAGGGGCGGGCCGTGCACCCCGAGCTCGTCGACCGGATGGTGACGATCGGCGCCGACCAGCTGCGCCGCGTCCCCGAGCGCGTGGCCCTGGCCACGGGGGCCGCGAAGGCCGCTGCGGTGCAGGCCTTCCTCACGGGAGGCTGGGCGACGACCCTCGTCACCGACCGCTCGCTCGCGACCTCCCTCGTCCGCCGCGCCGGCGCCTGACCGGCCCAACTTTCCCTCCGGCTGCCGAAAGGTTCAGCGACCTGCCGGTTGCAACCGACAGGTCGCTGAAGGATCCGGCATCCGGAGAGAAAGTGGAGGCGGGGGAGGTCAGCGCGAGGCGGCGGCCCGGTGCTCCGCGGCCTGGCGTGCGGACCAGAGGCGGTCGGCGCGGTCGACGCTCGCCCGGTCGTCGACGTCGACCCCGGCGCGCTGCGCCGCGGCCCGGGCCTTCGCACTGTGCAGGTCGGGGGTGAGGACGCGCTCGGGCGTGATGCCGGCGTCGAGCGCGGCGTACCGGCGCTGGGTCGCGGCGAGGGTCGCCTCGCGGCCGGCGGCCGCGCGCAGGACGGCGGCGGTGCCCCGCACGCGGGCGCCGGTGAGCACCGGGCTGACGGTCGGCGTGTAGCCGCTCGCGTGCCCGGCCGTGTTCGGGTGGTAGGACTCCTCGATCGGGTTGGACAGCCCGTTGATCCACTCGGGGGAGTCGCACACGGCGTGCCCGACGAACCGCGAGGTCGGGTTCGCGAAGGAGAACCCGGCGGCCGAGGCGCGCTGCGCGGTCACCGAGTTGACGAGGTCGGCCATCGCGTTGAGGCGCGCCTCCTCCTCGGGCGAGAACCACGTGAGGGCGTTGCAGTCCTCACCCATGAAGATCCGCGGGTAGCCGACGACGGTGACCTTCGCGTTGGGGGCCTTGGCCCGGATGCTCGAGTAGAGCGAGGACAGCCGGCTCGGCAGCGTCCCGTTGACGAACGCCTGCGCGCCGTCGACGGCCCCGTTGCAGTCGCTCATCCACCCCGGCTGGGCGCACTCGGTGAGGACGTCGGCGAACCCGGCGTCGTTGCCGCCGACCGAGATCGTCACGTAGCCCGTCGACGTCGACAGGGCCGAGAGCTGGCTCGCGGTGACGTCGGCGACGGTCGCGCCCGAGCAGGCCCGGAAGGTCAGGGCGTAGCCCCTCGCGGCGGCGATGAGCGAGGGGTAGGCCTTGGCGGAGCGGAGGCACTCGGTGCCGTCGGCGATGTAGTCCCGGGTCCCGGTGCCGGAGGAGTAGCTGTCGCCGAGGGCGACGTAGGACGCGGCGGCCGCGTGCGCGGGCAGGGTGGTCAGCGCGAGCGCGGCAGCCGATCCGAGGGCGGCGGCGGCCATGGCACGTCGTCGGGACATGGGTGATCCTCCAGGGTGTGGTCCGTGGGGTGGGTCCGTTCACGCTAGGGCGGGGCGGTCGGATCCGCGCGTCGAGCGCCGGGGAGCCCTCCCCGTCCGCGCCGGTCCTTCCCCCACGGCGCCGAGTGCGCTTATCTTTAGCCCGTGAATCCAACGGGCCCAGCGCCGGGCTCGCAGGCCTCCCTCCGGGAGATGAACCGCCTGCGGGTCCTCGACGCCGTCCGCGAGCACGGTGCCCTGACCCAGGTCGAGATCGCCGGGGTCACCGGGCTGTCCGCCGCGACGGTCTCGAACCTCGTCAAGGAGCTCGACGTCGCGGGCGCCGTGCAGCTGCGCCCGAGCATCCGCAACGGCCGTCGGGCCACCCAGGTCTCGGTCGCGAGCTCGAGCGGCCTCGTCGGCGCCGCCGTCTTCGGCGACCGCGACATCCGCGTCGCCGTGGCCACCGGGCCGGCCGACATCGTCAGCCAGAAGCGGATGCCGCTGCCCGCCGACCACGCGGCCGACGAGGGGATGACCCGGGCCGCCCGGCTCATCCAAGAGCTCGCCGAGGGGGCCGGCCACACCGCCGCCGACCTGCGCTCGCTCGTCGTCGGCCTCCCGGCACCGATCGACACCGTGTCCGGGGAGGTGGGCTCCGAGGGGGTCCTGCCGGGATGGCGGGGGGTCGCGGTCGCCCAAGCGATGCAAGACGCGCTGGGCGTGCCCGTGCTCCTCGACAACACGTCAAACCTCGCCGCCGTCGGCGAGTTCAAGCTCGGTGCGCTGCAGGGCATCTCGACCGGCGTGTTCATGAAGGTGTCGTACGGCGTCGGGGCCGGCCTCATCATCGGCGGCGAGCTGTTCCGCGGCAGCGCGGGCACCGCCGGCGAGATCGGCCACGTGACCATCGACGAGAACGGACCCGTCTGCCGGTGCGGCAACCGGGGCTGCCTCGACACCTTCGTGGGGGCCCGGGCCGTGCTCGCCGCGCTCCGCCCGAGCCACGGCTCGCTGACCCTGCGCGACGTCATCAACCGGGCCCTCGAGGGCGACCCCGGGTGCCGCCGCGTGCTCGAGGACTCCGGGCGCCACCTCGGCGTCGCGCTCGCAGGCGTCGTCAACCTCCTCAACCCCGAGGTCGTCGCCCTCGGCGGCCAGGTGGCCCGGGTGGGCGAGGTCGTCCTCGGCCCGATGCGCGAGGCCATCGAGCGGTGCGCCATCCCCAGCGCCGCGGCCTCGGTCGAGGTCCGGGTCGGCGAGCTGCCCCCCGAGGAGGCCGACGTCCGCGGGGCGCTGGCGGTCGCCGACCAGCTCCGCGAGGAGGCCGACCGGGCGGCGCTCGCCGCGGGGTGAGGGCCGTGACCGAATCGTTGTCGTCCCGGCTTGTATTCAAGCCTTGACGTCAAGGCGTGAACCGAGTTGAATCCGGAAGGACCGCACCAGAGAGGCTGCGGACGTCAGGCACAGGAGAGACACATGACCCCTCGACTCACCCGCTTCGCCGGTGCCACGCTGGCGCTCGGTCTCACCGTGGCCGGCCTGGCCGCCTGCGGTGACGACAGCTCCGGCGGTGGCTCGAGCACCGGCTCCGGCTCCGGCTCGGGCGACGCGAAGAAGATCGCGCTGCTCCTCCCGGAGAACAAGACCGCCCGCTACGAGGCCTTCGACCGTCCGATGTTCGAGGCCGCCGTCAAGGCCGCCTGCGCGGACTGCGAGGTCGTGTACAGCAACGCCGAGCAGGACGCCGCCAAGCAGCAGCAGCAGGCCGAGGCCGCGATCACCCAGGGTGTCGACGTCCTCGTCCTCGACGCCGTCGACGGCAAGTCGGCCGCCACCATCGTCCAGAACGCCAAGTCCCAGGGCGTGCCGGTCATCGCCTACGACCGCTTCGTCGCGGGCTCGGACTACTACGTCTCCTTCGACAACCAGAAGGTCGGCGAGCTCCAGGGCACCGGCCTCGTCGAGGCGATGAAGGCCGGCGGCAAGACGAGCGGCGACATCGTCATGATCAACGGCTCGCCCACCGACGCCAACGCCGCCGACTTCAAGAAGGGCGCGCACAGCGTCCTCGACTCCAGCGGCTACACGGTCAAGGCCGAGTACGACACCCCCGACTGGAGCCCGGACAAGGCCCAGGCGTGGATGGAGGGCCAGGTCGGCACCGTCAAGGGCAACCTCGTCGGCGTCTACGCGGCCAACGACGGCACCGCCGGTGGCGCCATCGCCGCGCTCAAGGGTGGCGGCGTCAACCCGCTCCCGCCGGTCACCGGCCAGGACGCCGAGCTCGCCGCGATCCAGCGGATCATCTCCGGCGACCAGGCGCTGACCATCTACAAGGCCATCAAGCCGCAGGCCGAGGACGCCGCGAAGAACGCGATCGCCCTGGCCAACAAGCAGAAGCCAGCGTCGTCCGCCGACAAGGAGGGCGTGCCCTCGACCCTGCTCGACCCGGTGGTCGTGACCAAGGACAACATCAAGGACACGGTCATCGCCGACGGCTTCTACAAGGCCGCCGACGTCTGCACCGCCGAGTACGCGGCCAAGTGCACCGAGCTCGGCATCAGCTGAGCACCCTCCTCCCGATCCCTCACGAAGGAGTGAGCCGACCGTGACCACCACCACCCCGGCGCCCGTCCTCTCGATGTCCGGTGTGTCGAAGCGCTTCGGAGCAGTCCAGGCGCTCAAGGACATCGAGTTCCACGTCGGCGCCGGGGAGGTGGTGGCCCTCGTCGGTGACAACGGCGCGGGCAAGTCCACCCTCGTCAAGGCCATCGCCGGCGTCTACACCCCCGACACCGGCGAGGTCACCTTCGACGGCCGGCGGGTCGACATCACGACGCCGGCCCAGGCGCAGGCGCTCGGCATCGCGACGGTCTTCCAGGACCTCGCCCTCTGCGACAACCTCGACGTCGTCGGCAACCTCTTCCTCGGCAACGAGGTCCTCCGGGGGCGCGCCCTCGACGAGGTGTCGATGGAGCAGGAGTCCTGGAAGCTGCTGCGCGAGCTGAGCGCCAAGATCCCCAGCGTCCGCATCCCCGTCGCCAGCCTGTCCGGTGGCCAGCGGCAGACCGTGGCCATCGCGCGCTCGCTGCTCGGGGCGCCCAAGGTCGTCATGCTCGACGAGCCGACCGCGGCCCTCGGAGTGGCCCAGACCGCCGAGGTGCTCAACCTCGTGGAACGGTTGCGCGAGAAGGGTCTCGGCGTCATCCTCATCAGCCACAACATGAGCGACGTCATGGCCGTCGCCGACCGGGTGGCCGTCCTGCGGCTCGGCCGGAACAACGGCGACTTCCGGGTCGCCGACACCAACAGCCAGGAGATCATCGCGGCCATCACCGGCGCGACCACCAACGCCGTCACCGCCCGCGCCGCCCGCCGGGCCCCGCAGGAGGAGCAGTCGTGACCGCCTCGCAGACCCCGCCCCCCGCCGACCCGACGGCCGCCGCGGCCGTCCCGGCCGACCTCCAGGACGAGCGGCTCATCGCCGCGCAGGGGTTCGGCGGCTGGGCCTCGGCCACCTGGGCCCGCCTCCGCTCCGGCGACCTCGGCTCGCTGCCGGTCGTCGTCGGCCTCGTCATCATCTGGGCGGTCTTCTACGCCCTCAACCCGGCCTTCATCAGCAGCCGCAACCTCGTCAACCTCACCCTGCAGATGGTGCCCATCGGCGTCCTCGCCATCGGTGTCGTCCTCGTCCTGCTGCTCGGGGAGATCGACCTGTCGATCGGCTCGATGTACGGCCTCTCCGGTGCGGTGCTCGTCGTCCTCTTCGTCAACCAGGGGATGAGTGTCTGGGTGGCGGTCCTGGCGGCGCTGGCCGCCGGCGCGGTGGTCGGGCTCGTGTACGGGTTGCTGTTCAACCGGTTCGGCGTACCGAGCTTCGTCATCACCCTCGCCGGGCTGCTCGTGCTGCTCGGCCTGCAGATCCGCACGCTCGGCAAGGACGGCACGGTCAACCTGCCGTTCGAGTCCTCGCTCGTGCAGTTCGCGTCGCAGAAGTTCCTGCCGCACTGGCTGGCCTACACGCTGGCCGTCGTGGTCCCGCTCGTCTACCTGCTGGCCCGGCTGCGGACCAACCAGCGACGTTCTGCGGCAGGCCTGTCCGCCGTCCCGGTGACGGCGCTGGCCGTCCGGGCCGTGCTGCTCGCCGTGGCGCTCGTCGTCATCACCTACCTGCTGCAGCGCGACCGCGGCCTGTCGTACATGGTCGTGCTCTTCGTCGTGCTCGTCGTCGTCATGGACCTCGCCATCCGGCGCACGACGTGGGGCCGCTCGGTCCTCGCCATCGGCGGCAACGTCGAGGCGGCGCGCCGCGCGGGCATCAAGGTCAAGCGGGTCTACCTCAGCGTGTTCGTCCTCTGCTCGACCTTCGCGGCGCTCGGCGGCATCCTCGGCGCGGCGCGGCTCGCGTCGGCCAACCAGAGCAGCGGCGGCGCCGACACCAACCTCAACGCCATCGCGGCGGCGGTCATCGGCGGCACCTCGCTCTTCGGCGGCCGCGGGTCGGCGTACTCGGCGCTGCTCGGCATCCTCGTCATCTACTCGATCAGCAACGGCCTCGCCCTGCTGTCGGTCTCGGCGGACGTCCGGTACGTCGTCACCGGCGCGGTCCTCCTCCTCGCGGTCGTCATCGACAGCCTGAGCCGGCGCAGCCGCGCGGCACACGGCCGAGCCTGACCTCGACCGTCCGGCCGGACCCCCGGGGGTGCGCCCCCGGGGGTCCGGTGCGTCGACGTAGCATCGCCGGATGGCCCTGACCGACCTCTCGCGCTGCTCGGCCGCGGCCCGTGACCGCCGTGAACCCCTCGCCGGCAGTGCGCCGGTGGCCAGCCGGTGGCTCCTCGTCGAGCACCCCGGCCCCTGGGCCAAGTCCCCCCTCGAGACGCCGCCGTTCCTCGGCCGGGTCGGCGAGGAGGTCGAGGCGACCTGCGCCTCGTTCGGCGGTCGCGCGCTGCTCGTCCGGCGGCAGGGCCGGCGCGGGTCCGACCCCGGGCCCCGGCAGTGGTTCGCCGTCGACACCGTGCGCGGCACGTGGGTGCGCGGCACGTGGCGCACCGCGGAGGACGTCGTCGAGGCCGCGCACGCCCTCGGCACCGGGCTGAGCGGCAGCGACACCGACGCCGAGCCGATGATCCTCGTCTGCACCCAGGGCACCCGGGACGCGTGCTGTGCGGTGCGCGGCCGCCCGATCGCGGCGACCCTGGCCCGCGAGTGGCCCGACGAGGTCTGGGAGTGCACCCACCTCGGCGGCCACCGCTTCGCCGGGACGCTGCTCAGCCTCCCCGACGGCGCCTGCTACGGCTACCTCGACGCCGAGCGCGTCGTCGACCTCGTCGGCGCCCACCTCGACGGTCGGGTCGCCGCGGCGCACCTGCGGGGCGTCACCCGATGGGAGCCGGCCGTCCAGGCGGCGCTGGCGGCGGTTCTGGTTGAGCACGGCCCGGCGGGCCTCGACGACGCCGTCCCGGGCCGGGTCGACGCCGACCCCGACGGCGGGCCGACCCGGGTCGAGGTGCTCGGGTCGGGTCCGGTGCCCGAGCGGGTCCTCGTCGAGGTGGCCGCCGAGACGGTGACCGACCACGCGCTCGGCTGCGGCGCCGGGCCGAAGCCGGCCGTCCTGCAGCGCGCCACCATCCGCCGGTCCTGACTCGGGGTCACCCTCCGACCCCGGGTCGAGGTGATGTCGGACCGGGGGAGGGCCGTCTTTCACCTCGACCGCGGGGGCGTGCGGAGGGCGTCCGGAGACGACGGACGGCCCGCCCCACGACAGGGGGCGGGCCGCCGGCCGGTGCGGAGGGCTCAGGAGGTCGAGACCGTCACGCCGTAGTAGGAGGCCGCGTCGACGACCGGCTGGTAGAAGCTGTAGCTGCCGGCGCCGTAGCCCGCGTTGAACCCGCAGTCGACGCCGACCGGCCCGCCGGAGGTCATGCCCTGGGCGTAGTTGTTCGTCCCGATGTACGCGCCACCGGAGTCACCGCCCTCGGTGCAGACCGTCGCCCGGGCCAGGCCCGACACCGACGTCCCGCCCTGGTAGTTGACGGTGACGTTGTAGGCCTCGATCTGGCCGCAGGTCCAGCCGGTGGTGTTGCCGGCCTTGCAGATGTCCGAGCCGACCGCGTTCTTGCTCGCGCCGTACACCGGGACGTTGCCCGCCAGGCCGCCGCGGGTGTCGACGTAGGGCTGTCCGACGTCCTCGGCGTCGATGTCCATGAGGCCCATGTCGACGCTCGGGGCGCCGGAGACGAACCGGCTGTTCGTGCCCTTGCCGATGTGGGTGCCGTTCGCGTCGAGGATGTCCGGCAGGCCCTCGACGCAGTGCCCTGCGGTGAGCAGGACGTTGTTGCCGCTCGAGGTGGTGCCCGGGAAGCCGAGCGTGCAGTTGGTGCCGGGGGACAGGTCCATGATCCGGCCCGGGACGACGTCGGCCTGGGTGGCCAGCGGTGCCGACTCCTCGACCGTCACGCCGGCGACACCGCGCAGCGCCGAGCGCAGGGCGGCGGACGCGTCGGGCTCGACCTCGGCCACGACCGACTGCGCCCGCAGGTCCGGGGTGAGCGAGACGAGGTCGCTGGAGCCCTTCGCGGCCGCGAGCGCGGTGCGGGCGAGGGCATCGAGGTCGCTCTGGCCCTTGCCCCGGCGGGCGAGGAGCCCCTCCGCCTCCACGCTGCGAGCCGCCGCGGCGGAGTCGACGAGGACGACGAGCCGCTCGCCGTCGAAGTACGCGCCGTCGGTGGCGACACCCTCGCGCGACAGGGCGTCGTACGTGCGCTGGCGGTCGGCCTTGCGCTGGAGGGTCTGCTTCGCCTGCGTCGTGCTCACGCCGTCGCGCTGCGCGACGAAGCCGGCGACGATGTCGTCGGGGGAGGGGAGCGGGGCGGCCGAGGGGGCGGCGGCCCAGGCGGTGGCGGAGGCGGCGGCGGCGACGGCGCTCGTGGCGATGCCGACGGCGAGGACGCGGTGCTTCATCGGGGGACTCCTTCGTGGGGGGTCGCCGGGCCCGGGTGGGTCCGGCGGCGCGGGGCCGGGGGGTGTCCGGCTCCGGGGCCACCCGCCGGCGGCCCACCTCCACCCCCTCAGCGCGGAGCACGGATCGCAAACCGAGGCAGCCGCTTTGACCGAACCTTGACGGGATCCGGGAGGTCCGGGCGGAACCCCATACCTCGCGGCGGGGACCGGCTGGAGGAATCTTTACCGAGATTCTGCTCTCGGCGGAACTTTGTCACGGACCCCCGGGGCGAGGTCCGGACGGGCGTCAGGGAGCCTCGGTGGCGCTCCCCGCGACGGGAGCGGCGGGGACGGTGTCGACGGTGAGGGCGGCGCCCGCCGAGCACGTGCGGGCGGGGTCGGCCGCCCGGGTGTCGATGCGGTCGCCGTTGGTCAGGGACACGTCGTCGTACGCGGGGCGCCCCTCGATGACGTCGCGGAAGCGGTAGCGGGTCAGCGAGGACAGCCGGCAGTCGGTGCCGAAGGTCAGGACGTCGAACGACGACGGCTGGCCCACGAGCTCTTCCCCGCCCTCGTCGGCGAGGAAGTGGCTGAACGGGCCGCCACCGGTGAACGTGCCGACCTGGATGCGGTTGCCCTCGAGGTCGGCGGAGTGCATGTGGCCGTTGAGCAGGACGCCGCCGGGGAGGCCCTGGACCGCCCACGGCTCGTGGCCGACGACCACGTCGGGGGCCGGCCGGTCGGCGTAGGCCGCCTCGAACGCCGCCCGGGCCGGCAGCTGCTTGATCCGCGACCCCGTGCCCGAGTCGCCGAACCACCGCGGGTCGTTGAAGCCGGCGATCGTCACGCCGCCGACCGTCACCTCCCGGTAGCCACCCTCCGCGGGCTGCAGCAGGGTGACGTTCGGGATCCGGGCCATCCGGTCGAGCACCGCGGTGTCGGTGGCGCTCGTCGCGTCGTGGTTGCCGCGGACGAAGAGGTACGGGACGCCGACCGACTCGATGCCGTCGAAGATGCCGGCCGCCTCGCCCTCGGTGACGGTGCCGAAGTTCACGAGGTCCCCGCTGTCGACGACGACGTCGATGCTCTCCTCCTCGACGATGGTGCGCATCAGGGCGTACTGGTTGCCCCCGTGGACGTCGCTGACGAAGAGCACGCGCAGCGCCGGGTCGGCCTCGAGGGAACCCGCGGCGTACTTCTGCTGCAGGGCGGTCGAGAGCGCGAGGAGGTTGCGCAGGTACGGCGTCACCTGGGCCGCGCGGGTCTCGACGTCACCGAGCAGGCCCTGGTTGCGCTGGAGGGTGCCGAGCACCTCGGTGGCCTGGAAGGTCCCCTGCCGGCTCGGCTGGTAGGTCGTGTACAGGGCCGCGCCCGTGCCGAGGGTCGAGACCGCCCACGCGGCGACGGCGGCGCCGACGAGGGCCCGTGGCGGGCGCCGGCGACGGGCGAGCGACCAGGTGGCGAGCACCACCAGCCCGGGGAGCAGGGCCCCGAGCGTGAAGCGCCCGAGGACGTCGACCGCCGCCCCCCGGATCGCGGTGTCGAGCTCCTGGGGGCCGGGGCGCAGGCTGGCGAGGCTGATCCCGGGGCGCGAGAGGGTGTCGGTGATGTTCGCGCGGACCTGCGGGACGACGCGCACCCCCGGCGCCACCCCGGTGAAGCCGAGCCGGACGTCCCCGAAGGTCGTCTGCGCCACGAGGTCGCCGGCGCTGCGCGGGTCGCCCGTGAGCCACACGGTCGCCTGGTAGTTGCGCGTCTCGGCGGTCGCCGGGGCGAGCGAGGTGGCCCCGAGCCCGGTCGCCACGCCGGCGCCGGTCAGGAGGACGACGCCGAGCGCGTGGCGCAGCCGGTGCGAGCCGATGCGGTGCCCGGCCGACCACCACACCCCCGTCGCCGTGGCGAGCGGCCAGAGGACCGTGAGGGCCGCGACGACCCGTTCGTGCATGCCGAAGGCGTCGGTGCCGGCGCCGAGCGCCAACGAGGCGACCGCCACGAGGAGCACCGCTCCCGCGGGCCGGGCGACGCGCGGTGCGAGGACCGGTGGGGCGTCGCGACGGGCGGCGAGGGCCGGCCAGAGCGCGAGGAACAGGAACGACGCCGACGCGACGACGGTGTGCACCGCCGAGGACTCGGTGCGCGAGGGGAGGGGGAAGAGGGCGACGAGCACGGTGGTGACGCCGCCCGCGGCCAGCAGGGCGCGACCGACGACCCGCGCCGAGCCGAGGGCCCACGCGGTGACGAGGTGGGCCAGGCCGGTGACCACGAGCGCGGAGGTCATCACCCAGCGGTGGGGCGTCTCGAGCGAGGCGAGGGCGCTGATCGTCTCGGAGGTCGGGTCGAACCCGTCACCCACGAGGTCGGCGGCCCACGTCCACCCGCCGACGAGCGCGACCACCGCGACCGTCGCGCTGGCGACGGCGGTGCGGAGGTGTCCGTCGGGGCGCGCCATGTCCTCCACCCTAGGTCGGCTCCTCGGGGTCCCGCGGTCGCCCGCGCGCACCGGGCGCCTAGGGTGGCGGCATGTCGCAGCCCGAGCCGCTCCCCGACGCGCTCCGGCGCTCCTTCGACGCCGTCCTGCTCGACATGGACGGCACGCTCCTCGACTCCATCGCCATCGTCGAGCGCTCGTGGCTGCGGTGGTGCGAGGAGTACGGCGTCGACCCGCGGCGGCTCGTCGGCTCGCACGGGGTGACGGCGGAGAACCTCATCGCCGGGCTGCTGCCGGAGGAGGTCCGGGTCGAGGCCTTCGCGCGCATCCGCGAGATCGAGAGCGGTGACGTCGAGGGCCTCGCGGTGCTGCCCGGTGCCCTCGAGCTGCTCCGGGCGCTCGACGCGGCCGGGGTCCCCACCGCCATCGTCACGAGCAGCACCGACGACCTCGCGGAGGCCCGGCTCACGGCCACCCGGCTCCCGCGCCCCGGCGTCGTCGTCACGGCGTCGGACGTGGTGCGCGGCAAGCCGTTCCCCGACCCGTGGCTGCTGGGCGCCGAGCGGCTCGGGGTCGAGCCCGCCGACTGCCTCGTCGTCGAGGACGCGGTCGCGGGGCTGCGCGCGGCCCGTGCGGCGGGATGCGGTGGGCTCGTCGCCGTGACGACGACGACCCCGCCCGACGAGCTCGAGCCGGTGGCCGACCTCGTGACCTGCGACCTCACGACGCTGCGGGTCGACGCCGTGGACGGGGCCTGTCGCGTCCTGGGGTCGGACGCATAGGGTCACCCCGTGGATGCCGACGTCGTCGTCGTGGGAGCCGGGCTCGCCGGTCTCGTCGCCGCGTGCGAGCTCGCCGACGCGGGCCGTTCCGTGGTGCTGCTCGACCAGGAGTCCGAGGCCAACCTCGGCGGTCAGGCGTGGTGGAGCTTCGGCGGGCTGTTCCTCGTCGACACCCCCGAGCAGCGGCGGATGGGCATCAAGGACTCCGCCGAGCTGGCGTGGCAGGACTGGCAGGGCTCGGCCGGGTGGGACCGGCTGACGTCCGAGGACGGCGGCCCGGGCCCGGACCACTGGGGCCGCGAGTGGGCGCGTTCGTACGTCGAGTGGGCGGCCGGCGAGAAGCGCGACTGGCTTCGGGCGCAGGGCATCTCGTTCTTCCCGGTCGTCGGGTGGGCCGAGCGAGGCGACGGCACGAGCGGTGGGCACGGCAACTCCGTGCCCCGCTTCCACATCCCCTGGGGCACGGGCATGGGCGTCGTCGCCCCGTTCGAGCGGCGGCTGCGCGAGCACCTCGCCGGCGGACGGGTGTTCTACCGCGGACGGCACCGGGTCGACGCGATCGTCATGTCCAGCGGAGTCGTCGCGGGCGTGCGCGGTTCGGTTCTCGCGGAGGATGACTCGCCCCGCGGCGTCGCCAGCAGCCGCGAGGTCGTCGGCGAGTTCGAGTACGGGGCGCAGGCCGTCGTCGTCGCCTCGGGGGGCATCGGCGGCAACCACGAGCTCGTGCGGGCGAACTGGCCGGAACGCCTCGGGGCGGCGCCGGACGACCTGCTCACCGGCGTCCCGGCGTACGTCGACGGCCGGATGCTGGCGATCGCCGAGGCGGTCGGCGGTACCGTCGTCAACCGCGACCGGATGTGGCACTACGTCGAGGGCGTCCGCAACTGGGACCCCGTCTGGCCGGGGCACGCCATCCGCATCCTCCCGGGGCCGAGCGCGATGTGGTTCGACGCGCGGGGCAACCGGCTGCCGAGCCCGTACCTCCCCGGCTTCGACACCCTCGGCACGCTCGACCACCTGCGGCACACCGGGTTCGACCACTCCTGGTTCGTCCTCAACCGCTCGCTCGTCGGCAAGGAGTTCGCGCTGTCGGGGTCGGAGCAGAACCTCGACCTCACCGAGCGCCGGTACCGCGACGTGCTGAAGCGACCGGTCACGGAGGTTCCGCCGGCCGTGCAGGCCTTCCTCGACCACGGCGAGGACTGGCTCACCGCCGACACCCTCGGCGAGCTCGTCGCCCGGATGAACGCCCTCGAGCCCGCCACCCCGATCGACCCCGCACACCTCGAGCGCCAGCTCGTCGAGCGCGACCGGCAGGTCGACAACGCCTTCACCAAGGACGCCCAGGTGGCGGCCATCCGGGTCGCGCGGCGGTACCGGGGCGACCGGCTCACCAAGCGCGCCTTCCCCCTGCACCGCATCCTCGACCCGAAGCACGGCCCGCTCGTCGCCGTCCGGCTGCGGGTGCTGTCGCGCAAGACCCTCGGCGGGCTGCACACCGACCTGTCCGGCCGCGTGCTCGACGCCGTCGGCACGCCGGTCCCCGGGCTCTACGCGGCCGGTGAGGTGTCGGGCTTCGGCGGCGGCGGGGTGCACGGCTACCGGGCGCTCGAGGGCACGTTCGTCGGCGGCTGCCTCTTCAGCGGGCGCACCGCCGGCCGGGCGCTGGCCGCCGCCCTCTGACGCCGGCCGTCAGCGACCCGGCTCGACGAGCACCTTGAGGCTCGTCGGGTCGGAGCGGAGCGTCTCGAGGGCGAGCGGGTACTCGTCGAGGCCGAACCGGTGGGTGACCAGGCCCTCGGTGCGCACCCGCCCCGAGCGCAGCAGGGCGAGCGAGCGGTCCATGCAGTCGACCTGCGCGAAGGAGCCCTTGACCGTCAGCTGGCGACGGAAGACGTCGTACGGGGAGAGCGGGATGCGGGCGTCCTCGTCGCACATCCCGTAGACGAACACCGTGCCGTTGGTCGCCGTGAGGTCCGGGAGGGTGGCGACGACGGGGGCGACCCCGGTGACGTCGACGGTGACGTCGAACCCGCCCGGCTGCAGGGCCGCGAGGGTGCGTGCGGTCTCGGCCGCATCCCGCGTGACCCGGACGACGCGGTCGACGCCGTACGCCTCGGCCAGCTCGAGCTTGAACGGCGTGGGCGCCGCCACGGTGACGCGCCCCGCGCCGCCGTGCAGGAGCAGCTGGGCGAGCAGCAGGCCGGTGGTCCCCGCCCCGACGACGAGGACGTCGGCACCGGGTCGCAGCCCGAGCGCGTCCATCCCGTGCACCGCGCAGGCCAGCGGCTCGGCGAGCACGGCCACCTCGGGCGGGAGGTCGTCGGCGGGGTAGACCTTGTGCGCCGGGCTGAGCAGCGACTCGGCGAACCCTCCGGGCGCGTTGACCCCGAGCGAGAGGAACTGCTCGCAGAAGAGGTGGTCGCCGCGCGAGCACTCCGGGCACCGGCCGCACGCCGAGGCGTTGTCGACGACGACGCGCTGGCCCGGACGCAGGTGTGCCACACCGGCTCCCACCGAACGCACCGTGCCGGTGGACTCGTGTCCCGGCGTCAGCGGGAACGAGGCGAAGAACCCGCCCTCGTGGAGGTGCAGGTCGGTGCCGCACACCCCGGCGAGGTCGACGTCGACGACGACCTCGCCCGGAGCGGCGACCGGCCGCGGCACCTCCCGCACGCCGAGCGAGCGGGGCGCGTCGTAGACGACGGCCCGCATCGGGGCGTCTGAACCGGCCGGAGCGGCAGGGGCGGTGGTGTCGGGCACGTCCCCTTCCTATCCGACGGGTGCGAACGGCGGAAGGTCCGTCCCGCTGCGGGTTAGGCTCCGCGGGTGCCGTCGACGACCCGCGCCCAGCGCGTGCCCCCGACGGCGGGGGACGTGCGGTGAACGTCCTCCTGTCCGGGCTGGGCCGCGTGCTCGGCCTCCGGCTCGTGCTGCGCCTCACCGAGGGGATGGAGCCGCGGCGGGCCCGTCAGCTGCTCGCGGCCACGGTCGTCGTGGTCAACGGGGCGCCGGTGCTCGCGGTGCTGAGCGGCGCCATCGGGTACGGCGACGTCTGGCTGTGGCTGGCCCTCGAGGTCGTGACGATCTACCTGTGGACCCTCCTGCGCGGGCTCCTCGCGCCGTCGACCGGCTCCCGGTTCGCGGTGGCGTTTTTCGGGTTCCACTACGGGATGTTCGCGCTCGTGCCGTTCCTCGTCGGGCTGTTCACCGTCCTGCCCACCGCCCCGCTGCGCAGCCCGGTCCTCACCGTCGTCCTCCTCGGCGGGATCGGCTTCCTCGCCGCCGGCTGGTCGATGGCCGGGCGCCTGCGGGCTCGCGCGCCGCTCTCGGTCGGGGACTGGGTGCGCGCCTACGCCCGGATGGCCCTCGCCTACGCCGCCCTCTTCCTGCCCCTCGTCGGGCAGCGGGAGGACGGCGACCTCACCCGGCTGGGCAGCCGGCTCGAGCTGACCCTCGCCGTCGGGGTCCTCGTCGCGAAGGGGCTCCTCGAGCTGGCGCTCGTCGTCGGGATCGAGCGGCGGGCCGATGGACGGGCCTACGTGCTCGGCCGGCCGGTGGTCGTCACGGTCCGGCGGTCGACGTGACGACGACGCCGGCTCCGCTGCGCGCGGACCGCGACTTCCGCCGGTTCTGGCTGGCCCGCCAGGTCTCGATCGCCGGCACGCTCGTCACCGCCGTCGCGCTGCCCGTCCTCGTCTACCGCCTGAGCGGGAGCCCGTCGCTCACCGCCCTCGTCACCCTCGTCGAGGGGCTGCCCTACCTGCTGTTCGGGCTGGTGTCCGGAGCGCTCTCGGACCGGCTCGACCGGCGCCGCGTCATGGTCGTCGCCGACCTCGTGAGCGCCCTGGCCATCGGGTCGGTCCCGCTCGCCCACGAGCTCGGGGTGCTCACGGTGGCCCACGCGCTCCTCGCCGGCTTCCTCGCCCAGGCCTCGTTCGTGTTCTTCGACGGCGCGGCCTTCGGCGCCCTGCCCTCGATCGTCGGGCGCGAGCGGCTCGGCGCGGCGAACGCGGCGATCTGGGGGTTCGGATCCCTGCTCGACCTCGGGATGCCGATGCTCACCGGCGTCCTGCTGGCCCTGATGCACCCCGCGCTGCTCCTCGGCGTCGACGCCCTGAGCTTCGCTGCCTCGGCGGCCTGCGTCATCGGGATCACGGTGCGGCTCAACGCGGTCCGCGACCTACCGCCGCTCAGTGCCGCCGCGCTCGTCGGCGAGGTGCGCGACGGCCTGCGCTACCTCGTCGGCCACGCCGGCGTGCGCTCGCAGACGGCCATCGGCTTCCTCCAGTCGCTGTCCGGCGCCGGCTTCATGGCCCTGTCGGTGCCGTTCGCCGACCGCATCCTCGGCGTCGGCACGAGCGGCTGGCGGTTCGGCCTGCTCTTCGCCACCTGGGGCGTCGGCGGCATCCTCGCCGCCCTCGTCACGCCGCGCCTGCACCGCCGGATGCCGACCTCGCGGGTCACCCTGCTCGCGCTGCCGGTGTCGGCCGCCTCGGGGCTCGTCGTCGTCACGACCTCGAGCTGGGTCGTCGCCGTCACGGTGATGGCCCTGTGGGGCGTCAGCTACCAGTCGGTCGTCCTCACCTCCATCACCTACCGCCAGCAGGTGACCCCGGAGCACCTGCTCGGCCGGGTCAACACGGCCGGGCGGATGCTCTCGTTCGGGGTCGGCTGGACGACCGGCGCGCTCGGCGCCGGCGCGGCGGCCGGGCTGCTCGGCACGCGGGGCGCGCTCGTCACGGTCGTGTCGGTCGGGGTCCTCGCCGCGGTCTTCGGCTGGCTGTCACCGCTGCGCACCCTCGAGCGGGACGGCGTGCGCGAGGCCGTGGCGTGAGCGCGCCCACGGCCGTGACCGGCGCGCGGCCGGCGTCGCGGTGGGCGCTGCTCGGTGCGTTCTCCCTCCTCGTCGCGACGACCCAGGTGCTCTGGCTGACCTTCGCACCGGTCACCGGCGAGTCGGCGCGGGCGCTCGGGGTGTCCGAGGGGCTGGTCGGTGACCTCGCCGTCGTCAACCCGTTGCTCTTCGTCGTGCTGGCCCTCCCCGCAGGCCGGTTCGTCGACCGCGCGCTGCACCCGACGCTCTCCGCCGGCGCGCTGCTCACGGTCGCCGGGGCCCTCGTCCGGCTCGTCGACACCTCGTCCTACGGCTGGCAGCTCGGCGGCCAGCTCCTCGCGTCGGTCGCCCAGCCGCTCGTCCTCACGGCGACGACGACCCTCGCCGTCCGGGCCTTCCCGCCGCGTGAGCGCACCGTCGCCATCGCCGTCGGCAGCGCCGCGCAGTTCGTCGGGGTGCTCGGCGGGGCGCTCGGGGGTGCACCGCTCGTCGCGGTCGGCGGGCTCCCGCTGCTGCTCGGGGTGCACGCCGTGCTCGCCGGCGTGGCGGCGGTCGGCGTCCTCGTCATGCTCCGCGTGGCCGCCCTCGCGCCGGTGGCCCACCGGGACGCCCACGGCCTGCGCTGGCTGCGCCACGAGCCCCTGCTCTGGCGGCTGGCCGGCCTCCTCTTCGTCGGCGTCGGGGTCTTCAACGCCCTGGCGACCTGGCTCGACCCCGTCCTCGCGGCGCTCGGGCACCCGGGCACCGGCGGCCCGCTCATCGCCGTGACCACCCTCGCCGGCGTGCTCGGGGCGGCCGTCCTCCCGGGGCCGGTCGCCGCGCGCGGGGCCCGCCGGCGGCTGCTCGTCGCGGCCACGGCGTGCACCGGCCTCGTCTTCGCGGCCCTCGTCGTCGTGCACACCCCGGTCGCCGCCGGGGTGCTCCTCGCCGTCCTCGGGTTCCTCCTCCTCGCCGGCCTGCCGGTGGCCCTCGAGTGGTCGGAGGCGCACGTCGGGGTCGCACGGTCGGGGACGGCGACGGCCGTCCTCCTCCTCGCCGGCAACCTCGGGGGTGTGCTGCTGGTGCTCGCGGTGCAGCCCGTCGTCGGGTCGCCGCGCCTGGCCCTCGGCGTCATCGCCCTCGCGGCCGTGCCGGGCCTGGCGCTCGCGCTGACGCTGCCCCGCCGCGAGGATCCGGCCTAGCCCGGACCTAGAGGTACTGGCCGGTGCCCTCGGCGTGGCCGCCCTCGGTGGGGCGCTGGGGCATCGGCATCGCGCCCGGCCCGGCCGGCGGGTGGCCCTGGCCGGGGGTCATGCCCGGGGGCAGCGCCCGCATCTGCTGGAGCTGGGCCTGGGCGGCCATCTGCTGCGCGACGAGCGCGGTCTGGATGCCGTGGAAGAGGCCCTCGAGCCAGCCGACGAGCTGGGCCTGGGCGATGCGCAGCTCGGCGTCGGAGGGCTGCTCGTCCTTGAACGGCAACGCGATCCGCTCGAGCTCGGCGACCAGCTCGGGGGCCAGGCCGTCCTTGAGCTCGGCGATCGAGCGGTCGTGGATGTCGGCCAGCCGCGCGCGGCCCCGCTCGTCGAGCGGCGCGCTGCGCACCTCCTCGAGGAGCTGCTTGACCATCGACCCGATGCGCATGACCTTGGCCGGCTCCTCGACGAGGTCGGCCGGGTTGGTCGGACCCTCGCGCTGCTCGCGCGGCTCGGCCTCGGGCTCGCGCGGGGCGACGCCCATCCCCTCCGGGGTGACGACGACGATGCGGCCCTCGTCGCCGACGACGGTCGCGGGGACGGCGCGCGGCTCGTCGTCGTCGCGGTCGGGACGCTGCGGCTCGCTCATCCCCTCATCCTGCCCCACGGTCGGCGCCCGGTCGGCCGGAGCACCTTGACATCGTTTCTCGATATGCATATCGTCTGTCGATAACAAATCGACCATCGATATGTCAGGAGCGGACCGATGAGCACCACCCCCCGTCCCCGCAAGGACCTCTGGGCCTTCGACCGTGCCGACCGCTGGGGCCTCGGCCTGCTGCTCGGCCTCGTCGCCGCCGTGACGACGGCGGTCGCCGTCGTGGCGCCGCTCGTGCGCTGGGCGGGCGGCGACGGCCTGCCGCTGCGCTACGTCGGGCCGCTCGCCGTTCCCGCCCTCGACCGGGCGGGGGTCGCCTACGACGAGCTCGGCGCGGTCGACGCCACCCTCGCGAACCCCAGCACCGCGCAGCGGCTGCTCGACCTCGCCCCGGGTGTCCTCGCCACCGTGCTCGTCGTCGTGGGCTGCTGGCTCGTCCTCGGGGTCCTGCGCGACGTCGGCAGCGGCGACCCGTTCCGCTGGCGCAACGTCGTCCGGCTCCGGGCCCTGGCCCTGCTGGTCGCCGTGGGTGCACCGGTCGTGTGGTTCGCGCGCAGCAGCGTCGACCTCTCGCTCGTCACGTCCCTGGACCTCGAGGAGGGCGTGGCCGGAGCGCTCTTCGAGCTCCCGTGGCTGCCCGTCGTCACCGGCATGGTCATCGCCCTCGTCGCCGAGGCGTTCCGGGCCGGCAGCCGGCTGCGCGAGGACGTCGAGGGGCTGGTCTGATGCCCGTCGAGGAGCCGCACCGGGTCGTCTGTCACCTCGACCGGCTGCTCGAGGAGCGCGGGATGACCCTCGCGGCGCTCGCCGAGGCCGTCGGTGTCACCGTCGTCAACCTCTCGGTCCTCAAGAACGACCGGGCCAAGGCCATCCGGTTCAGCACCCTGACGGCCGTCTGCGACGTGCTCGGCTGCCAGCCGGGCGACCTGCTGACCGTCGAGCCGCCCATCTGACCCCGCCGGCGCCCCACGGGTATCGGGTCACCCGATACGCCCGCGCTTCACCCCGGAACGGTTCCGGGGTGAAGCGCAGGGACGTCGGGTGAGGGCGCGCCCCGACGGAGCAGGGGCTGCGACGCGAGGGCCAGCACGGCCGCCGCGCACGCGGCGGTCACGGTGACGGCGAAGGCGCCCGAGTGGCCGTGGTCGTCGGCGATGCGCCCGGCGACCGCCGATCCGACCGCGTAGCCGAGGCCGGTCACCGACGCGAGGAGGGTCATCGCCGCGCCGATGCGGGCCGGCGGCACGGCCCGCTCGCCGAGGCGGAAGACGCTGATCATGTACGGCGCGATGACGAACCCGAGCACGAGGACGACGAGGAAGAGCCGCGGCACGGTGTCCGTGAGGAGCAGCGGCGTGCTGAGCACGGCGAGCCCGAGGGCGGCGACGAGGACGCGCGAGGGCACCGTGAACCGGGCCGGCAGCCCGGCGACCGCGAGCCCGGCGACGACCGACCCGACGCCGAGGGTCGCGTGGACGAGTCCGGCGAGCCCGGGCCGGCCGGCGAGGGTGGTCAGCACCGTCGTCCCCGTCTGCACCGACCCGAAGACCACGCCCATGAGCAGCTGGGCGCCGAGGAGCACGACGAAGGTCGCGGTCACGAGGCGCCCGGTGTGGTCGGCGGCCGGACGGTGCGCGTGGGTGAGGGCGGCGGTGTGGTGCACCGCGAACGCCGTGCCGAAGCCGAGCAGCAGCAGGGCGGCGACGACGAGCGCCACCGACGGGCTGGCGAGGACGGCCAGCACCCCGATGAGCGCCGGACCCATGACGAACGAGGCCTCGTCGGCCGCACCCTCGTACGAGAACGCCGTCTCCATGAGCCGCGGCTGGTGCTCACCCTGGTGGCGGGTCATCGGCCGCCAGCGCACCCGGGCCAGCGGCCCGACCTGCGGCATGAGGAGGCCGGCGAGGGCCGCGGACGCGACGACGAGGGCCGGCGCCGCCCCGCCGTGGGCGAGCCCGACGAGGAGCAGCAGGCCGGCGCCGCCGGCGAGCGACTGGGCGAGGACGACCGGCCGCTGCCCGATCCGGTCGGCGAGGCCGCCCGCCACGGGTGCACCGGCGGCGTTGGCCACGGCGAGACCACCGGCCGCGGCACCGCCGAGGCCGTAGGAACCGGTCGTGCCGGAGACGAGGAGGAGGGTGCCCATCTGGCTCATCGCCAGGGGCAGGCGGCCGACGAACGCGACGAGGACGTAGAGGGGGCCGGCGAGGGAGAACAGGCGCCGGTAGCTGGCGATGGGTGACACGGGTGCTGCCTTCGGGGTCCTGCGCCCTGACCCGTGCAGGGGTAGGGCGGAGCGGGCGTGCGCCGAACCCGCCTCCAACGACGCACCAGGACCCTGTGCTGCGCCGATTCTACCGGCTCGCGACCGGTGCCCCGCGCGCCTCAGGTCGCCCGGCGGGTGACCTGGGGCGCCCTGCGGATGCCGGCCGCGGCGAGCGCCGCCGCGACGACCGGGACGAGCACCCCGACGGTCAGCAGGGCGAGCCACGGGATGACGAGGACGCCCGGGGTGTCGACCGACCGGAAGGTCAGGGGGTCGTAGCCGTTCGTCGTCAGCGGCTTGGAGATGGCGATGCCGGGGACGAGCCCGACGGCCACCCCGAGCACGCAGCCGACGGCGGCGAGGACGAAGGCCTGCGCGGCCGCCATCACCCGCCGGGTCCCCCTCGTCGCCCCCAGCGCGGCGAGGGTGGCCTGGTCGGTCTGCTGCTCGGCGAGGGTCAGTGCGGTCGAGGTGAGCGTGACGACGAGGATGAGCAGCGAGAACACCCCGAGGAGGATGCCGACGACGAGGCGGTCGTCACGCTGGAAGCCGTCCTCGCGCTGGATGTTCCCCTCGTCCCCGAGCGCCTGCTGGATCCGCTCGAGCGCGGCGTCGGGGACGGGGCTGCCGTCCTCCATCCGCACCGTCCAGCTGCCCGCGCGCGTGTCGAGGCCAGCGACGGCGGGGCTGTCGGCGGCGAAGGCCAGGGTCGCGCCGAGCAGTCGCCCGCTGTTCTCCTTCGTCCGCGGGAGGGCGAGCGCCGGGACGGTCTCGTCGCGCTCGACCTTCAGGTCGGGGGCGACCGGCTGCTCCGCGGTGGGGTCGACGCGGTAGGAGCCGCTCGCGACCTCGGCCGTGCTGCCCCGGCCCCCGAGCACGACGACCGCGCCGGCGCGGACCCGGGCGGCGTCGGCGTCGGAGAGGTCGAGCCGGCGGAGGAGCTGGTCGGCGGGGAGCGCGAGGACCATGCCGGAGCCGTTGGCCTGCGTCCCGGCGACGAGGCACTCCTCGACGAACTGCCCCTCGACGGCGACGCCGCCCAGGGTCTGCTGCACCGAGCACCCGTCGGGCACGAGGGAGAGGAACTGCACGCGGTAGGGCTCCTGCGGAGCCGAGTCGTACGCGTAGTTCGACGGGTCGCCGGAGAGGATGGTGACGGGGTCGACCACGAGCCCCGGTGCGGCGGCCTCGAGCGCGGAGTCGTCGACCGCCTCGGGGCCGAAGGCGTAGAGGACGGCCTCGCCGGGCAGGGTGCTCGGCACGTACTCGCGCCGATTCTGCTCGGTGTCACTGGACAGGCCGGTGAGCCCGAAGGTCAGGCCGGCGACGGCGGCGAGCACGGCGGCGACCGAGGGGGCGCTGCGGGCGCGGTGGCGGGCGAGGTCGCGGGCGGACATCCGCAGCGAGGTGGGCAGGTGGCTGCCGAGCCGTCCGACGGCGGTGAGGAGCATCGGGACGAGCAGCAGCGAGCCGAGGATGAGGACGACCGCCCCGATGGTGACGAGGTACTCCGAGGAGTACCCCACGAAGCCCCGCAGCGGTCCGAGGGCCGAGGAGTCCAGGACGCCGGTCCCGGCCAGGGTGAGCACCGCGCCGACGACGGCCAGGAGGAGCCCCGCGGCGAGGACCAGCCGGCTCGGGCGTGGGGAGACGCTCTGCCCGCGCATCACCCCGACGATGTCCAGCCGGCCGAGGCGACGGGCGGGGACCAGCGCGGCGATCACCGTCGACGCCACCGCCGCCAGCGCGACGGCCCCGAGCACGAGCGGCCGGACGTCGAACGGGCCGGTGAGGGTGAGGTCGTCGGTGGTGCGGGTCCAGGCGACGACCGCCCACGCCGCCCCCACCCCGAGGACGGTGCCCGCCACGGCCGAGAGGGCGCCGAGGACGAGGGCCTGGCCGAGGACCGTGCGCCGCAGCATCGGGGTGTGCGCCCCGTTGCTCGCGGCGAGGGCCAGGGTGCGCCGCTGCCGGGCGGCGCTCACCGCGAAGGCCGGGCCGACGAGCAGCGTCGTCACGACGAGGAGCATCGCGGCCCCGAGCCCGACGAGCAGCGAGGTGTAGCGGTCGTCGCCGGCGAGCTGGCCGGCGATGTCGGGGTCGAGCCGGTCCACGCTCGGCGGGTCCTCGAGCACCGCCCGCGAGGTGACGCGGAAGCCGTACCCGTTGAGCTCTCGCACCTCGTCCCACGTGACGGGGTCGTCGCCGAGGACGATCCAGCGGCCGATGCCTCCGCTGCCGGCGTCGCGGGCCACCGGCTCACCGGCGGTGACCACACCGGCCTGCGAGTAGTCGAGCCGGGCCCCGGCCGTCCCGACGACCTCGAAGGTCCGGGTCGTCCCGTCGACGGTCCCGGTGAACGTCCCCGACCCGGGGACCCCCTTCGAGAGCGCGTAGGGCGTGAGGAGGACCTCGACCGTCGCGGCCGGGTCGCTCGGCGGGGTGGCCGGCCACCGGCCGGACAGCAGGTCGACCTTCCCCTCGAGCCCGGTCCGGCCGTCGAGCGCCAGGCCCTGGAGGGAGACCCGCCGGTCGTCGACGGTCGTGCGCAGCCCGTACTCGTCGAGGGCCGCGACGTCGGCCCCCACGAGCCGGGCCACGGCGCCGGCGTTCTCGAACGGGTCACCGCCGGGGTCGTACCCGGGCACGGGCGTGGCGGGCGGGACCTCGCCCTCGCCGTCGTCGCTGACGTAGCCGAAGGCCTGGTACGGGTCCGGGCCCTGGACGGCGGCGCTGGCGTCCGGCCCCTCGAGGAGGGCCTGGCCGCTGCCCATCGTCATGGGGATCTTCTCGGCGCCCTTGACGTCGGAGGTGTAGGCGATGGTGACGACGGCCGAGAGCAGGAGGGTCGGCAGGAGCACCATGACGACGACGAGGGCGCTGCGTCCTTTGTGGCGGCGGACGTCGCGGCGGGCCATCCGCAGGGCCACGGACCACGACGAGCGCCACTGGGCGAACCGGCTCGGCTCTGCGACAGGGGAGTCCGCGGGGCCGGGCGGCACGTCGAGGTCCGGCCGAGGCGGAGCGGCGGTACTCACCGGGGGCCGCCCGAGGCGAGCAGGTCCTCGGCGTCGTCGGCCGCGCCGGTCGTGTCGACGACCCGTCCGTCGCGGAGGAAGACGACGCGGTCGGCCCACGCGGCGTGCCGGGCCTCGTGGGTGACGAGCAGGCCCGCGACGCCGTCGTCGCAGCGCTCGCGCAGGACGCGCAGCACCTCCTCGCCGGTGTGGCTGTCGAGGGCGCCGGTCGGCTCGTCGGCGAGGACGAACCGGCGGCTGCCGACGAGCGCCCGGGCGATGGCGACGCGCTGCTGCTGGCCACCGGACATCTGGTCCGGGTAGCGGTCGGACAGGCTCATGAGGTCCATGAGGTCGAGGGTGTGTCGGGCCGCGCGCCGCGCCTGGCGGGCGCGCATCCCGTCGAGTTCGAGGGGCAGGGCGACGTTCTCGGCCGCGGTGAGGCTGGGGATGAGGTTGTAGTCCTGGAAGACGAAGCCCATCCGGCGCCGGCGCAGCTTTGCGAGGTCGCGGGGGGAGAGGCTGCCGAGGGTCTCGCCGCCGATGCTCACGGTGCCCGAGGTCGGGGCGTCGAGGCCGCCCGCGACGTTGAGCAGGGTCGACTTGCCCGAGCCGCTCGGGCCCATGACCGCGACGAGCTCGCCGGGGTGGATCTCGAGCGAGACGTGGTCGAGGGCCACGACGCGGGTCTCGTCGTGGCCGTGGACGCGGGTGACGTCGGAGATGACGACGTGTGGCGTGCTCATGCGTGGGTCCCCTCCCGGTGGGCCGGCGCGGCGCCGGCGTGGTCGTGCTCGGGATCGGCGGCGGTGCCGTCGTCCGGTGTGTCGTGGTCCTCGCGGGTCCGGCGCTCGCGCGCGTGGCGGGCCAGCACCGACTCGACGTGGTCGAGCCAGCGGACCTCAGCCTCCGCGGCGAAGACGAGGTTCTCGAGGACGAGCAGCCAGGCGAGGCCGTTCCCGGTGTCGTGGGTGCCCTCGGCCGTCCCCTCCGCACGGTCGAGGGCGTCCCGCTTGAGCCGGGTGAGGTCGCGCAGCTGGCGCAGGGTCGAGGTGCGCTGGGCCTGGACGACGCGCTCGACGTCGACGCCCGGTGCGGTGACCGCGAGGGCGAGCTTGATGGTCAGCTCGTCGCGCGGGGTGCTCGTGCGGTCGACCGGGGTGGTCCACCAGCCGGCGAGCTCGGCCCGGCCCGCCGGGGTGAGCCGGTAGGCGATGCGGCCCTCGGCGTCCGGCTCGCCGGCCTGCTCGACGAGACCGTCGCGGACCAGCCGCTCGAGGGTCGTGTACACCTGCCCGACGTTGAGCGGCCAGGTGCCGCCGGTGCGCTCCTCGAAGTCCGAGCGCAGCCGCGCGCCGTACGAGTCG
This sequence comes from Phycicoccus sonneratiae, assembly GCF_016887965.1. Classification (GTDB taxonomy): domain Bacteria; phylum Actinomycetota; class Actinomycetes; order Actinomycetales; family Dermatophilaceae; genus Phycicoccus; species Phycicoccus sonneratiae. The sequence goes on along the minus strand of NZ_JAFDVD010000017.1, from coordinate 119,416 downwards.
CCCTCGGCGAGCAGGGCCATGAGGCCGAGCCGGACCGACATCCCGCCCCTCCGTCCCCGGGGTGCATACCCGGTATTGCGTGCTGACCGAGAGATGTATACCGAGTATCACCGGGGGAGGTCAAGCGCGCCGGGCCGACGGGGGCGACCGCCCGGGGTGCCCCGACGACCTCTCGCCGACCGGGCAGTGGCGGAGGGGCGCCCGCGCGGCGCAGGATGGGCCCGGTAGGTCCGTCGACGAAGAGGGAGACCCGATGCTCGTCCCGATGACCGTGAACGACTTCATCGACCGCGCGGCGGCCGTCTACGGCGAGCGCACCGGCGTCGTCGACGAGCCGAGCCAGCCGGCCGACCCGTTGCCCGACCTCACGTACGCCGAGATCGCGGCGCTCGCCGCGCGGCAGGCCGCGGCGCTCGACGAGCTCGGCATCGAGGTCGGGGACCGGGTGGCGATCGTGTCGCACAACGCGGCCCGGATGCTCGTGGGGTTCTTCGCGGTGTGCGGGTCGGGGCGGGTGTACGTGCCCGTCAACTTCCGGCTGCGGCCCGACGAGGTGCGGTACATCGTCGAGCACTCGGGGGCGCGGGTGCTGCTCGTCGACCCGGAGGTCGACGAGGCGCTGTCGTCGGTCACGGCCGAGCACCGCTTCGTGCTCGGCCGGGACGACGGGTCGCTCTACGCGCCGGAGGGGGCGACGCCGCGGCCGTGGGAGCGCGACGAGAACGCGACGGCGACCATCAACTACACCTCCGGCACGACGGCCCGGCCCAAGGGCGTGCAGATCACGCACCGCAACATCTGGACCAACGCGCTGACCTTCGCGCTGCACGCCGGCGTCTCCGACCGTGACGTCTACCTGCACACGCTCCCGATGTTCCACGCCAACGGCTGGGGGATGCCCTTCGCCACCACCGGGCTCGGCGTGAAGCAGGTGGTGCTGCGCAAGGTCGACGGTGCCGAGATCCTCCGGCGGGTGCGCGACCACGGGGTGACCTTCATGTGTGCTGCGCCGGCGGTCGTCAACGCCGTGCTCGAGGCCGCGCAGTCGTGGGACGGGGAGGTCCCCGGGCGCGACCGGGTGCGCATCATCGTCGCCGGGGCACCGCCGCCGACGAAGACGGTGGCGCGGGTCGAGGCCGAGCTCGGGTGGGAGTTCATGCAGATCTACGGGCTCACCGAGACCTCACCGCTGCTGACGATCAACCGCACCCGGGCCGAGTGGGACGAGCTCTCGACCGAGGAGCGGGCCGAGCGGCTGGTGCGGGCCGGGGCGCCGGCGCTCGGGGTGACGCTGTCGCTGTCGCCGGACGCGGAGGTGCTGGCCCGCTCGAACGTCGTCCTCGAGGGGTACTGGGAGCAGCCGGAGGAGTCCGAGCGCGCGCTCGAGGACGGCTGGTTCCACACCGGCGACGGCGGGACGATCGGTGACGACGGCTACCTGACGATCTCGGACCGGAAGAAGGACGTCATCATCACCGGCGGCGAGAACGTGTCGTCGATCGAGGTCGAGGACGTGATCTTCAGCCACCCGGCGGTCACCGAGGTGGCCGTCATCGGGGTGCCGGACGAGAAGTGGGGCGAGACCATCAAGGCGCTGGTGGTGCTCGCGCCGGGGGAGTCGGTGGGCGAGGCCGAGCTCATCGCCTGGTGCAAGGAGAAGGCGGCCGGCTACAAGGCGCCGACGTCGGTGGAGTTCCGCGACGAGCTGGCACGGACGGCCACCGGCAAGCTCCAGAAGTTCAAGCTGCGCGCGCCGTACTGGGAGGGTCGCGACCGCCAGGTCAACTGAGCCGGCCCGGGCCCGTCTCAACTTTCCCTCCGGATGCCGGAACCTTCGGCGACCTGCCGGTTGCAAGCGGCAGGTCGCGCAAGGTTCCGGCCGTTCGGGTGCCGGCGCCGCGGGCAGGGACGGCGGGCGGCCGCAGTGGTGGTGCGGTCGAGTGCTCTCGGTTGGGTCGGGATGGGAAGCAACCGAGAGCAGTCGGAGACCACATGGGCCGGGCGTTCCGGTGGGGTGCTCGAGTGCTCTCGGTTGGGTCGGGATGTGAAGCAACCGAGAGCAGTCGGAGACCACCCTGTGCTGCCCGACCCCCCGTGCCGGATGCGCCGCTCCGCGTGCGCTCGCACCCGTGGCCGCGCATCTCGCCGGGGCCCGAGGGCCGGGATGCCGCGCCGCGCGTCAGTGCGCGAGCACCTGCGCCCCCAGCGCCAGCGCCGCCGGCAGCGCCTGCACGAGCAGGATCCGCCGGTTCGCCGTCGCCGCCCCGAACACGCCGGCCACGACGACGCACCCGAGCGTGAAGAGGGCGAACGCGTACCGGTGCTCCTCCGGCCCGAGCAGCGCGAGCGCGATGCCCGCCACGAGGAACCCGTTGTACAACCCCTGGTTCGCCGCGAGCACGGTGGTCTGCTTCGCGAGCTGCGGCGTCGTGCCGAAGGTCGCCCGCCCGCGCGGGGTGTCCCACAGGGCCATCTCGAGGACGACGATGTAGACGTGGATCAGCCCGACGAGGGCGGTGAGGACGGTCGCGGCGACGCTCATCCGCGATGTCTACCGCACGGCACGGCGACGGCGCAGCCCCTCGTCCACCGCGCCGCACGGCGCTCCGCGCGCGTCGACCGGCGTCGCGGGCCCCGGGCTCACCCGAGGGTGAGCAGGATCTTGCCGACGTGCCCGCTCTCCTCGAGCTCGCGGTGCGCGTCGGCCGCGGCGGCCAGCGGGTGCCGGGAGTGCACCACCGGCCGCACCACGCCGTCCTCGACGAGCGGCCACACGTGCTCCCGCACGGCCGCGACGATGGCCGCCTTCTCCGCGGCCGGCCGGGCCCGCAGCGACGTCGCGATGACCGCCCCGCGCTTGGCCAGCAGCGCGCCGAGGTCGAGCTCGCCGACGCGCCCGCCCTGCATGCCGATGACGACGAGCCGCCCGTTGACGGCGAGCACGTCGACGTTGCGGCCGAGGTACTTCGCCCCCATGTTGTCGAGCACGACGTCGGCGCCGTGCCCGCCCGTGGCCTCGCGCACCCGCTCGACGAAGTCCTCCTCGCGGTAGTTGACGAGCACCTCGGCGCCGAGCGAGCGACAGGCCTCCAGCTTCTCCGCCGAGCCGGCGGTCACCGCCACCGTCGCGCGGACCGCCTTCGCGAGCTGGATGGCCATCGTCCCGATGCCCGACGAGCCGCCGTGGACGAGGAGCACCTCGCCCGGCTGGAGGTTCGCGGTGAGGAAGACGTTGGACCACACCGTGCACACCACCTCGGGCAGGGCGGCGGCGTCGGCGAGGGACACCCCGCGCGGCACGGGCAGCAGCTGCCCCACCGGCACCCGGACGAGCTCGGCGTACCCGCCTCCGGCGAGCAGCGCGCACACCTCGTCGCCGACCGACCAGGCCTCGACCCCCTCGCCGAGCGCCTCGATGACGCCGCTCACCTCGAGCCCCGGCACCTCCGACTCACCCGGAGGCGGCGGGTAGAAGCCCTGGCGCTGCATCGAGTCCGCCCGGTTGACCCCCGCCGCGGCCACCCGGACGAGCACCTCGCCCGCTCGCGGCTCCGGCGCGTCGACGTCGGCGAGGACGAGGGCCTCCGGCCCTCCGGGCGTGGGGATGGTGATGGCCTGCATCCTCGAAGGCTACGACCCCCTCAGCGGGCGCGGCCGACCCGGGAGGCGACGGTCGCGGCCGTCTGCCGCACCGCGTGGACCAGCCGCGACCGGGCCTCGTCGTCGACGTCGGCCTGCGGGTAGGTGACGGCCACGGCGGCCACCGGGTAGTCGTTGGCGTCGAGCACCGCCACCGCGACCGAGCCGAGCCCCGGCGTCACGAGCCCGTCCTCGACGGCGTACCCGCGCTGCCGCACCGCCTGGAGCCACGAGCGCAGCTGCGTCGTCGACGAGGGCCCGCGGCCGTCGCGCAGGACGAGCGCCGACCGGTCGGGGAACAGGGCCCGCACCTGCGCGGCCGGCAGGGCGGCGAGCATCGCCAGCCCCGTGGCCGTCAGCGGTGCCGGCAGCCGAACACCGACATCGGTGACCAGCAACGGCCTTCCGGGAGAACGCTGCTCGACGACGTACAGGACGTCTGTGCCGTGCAGCACGGCGAGGTGGGCGTTCTGCCCGCAGCCGTCGACGAGGCGGTCCATCGGCCCCCGCGCCATCCGGCCGAGGGGGGCCTGCCGCTGGTACGCCGACCCCAGCTCGTAGGACGCCAGCCCGAGCCCGTAGCGCCGCTCCTCCGGCAGGTGTCGCACGTAGCCGCGCTCGACGAGGACGGCGAGCAGGTGGTAGACGCTCGAGCGGGGCAGCCCGAGGTCGCGCGCGATGGCGGCCGCGGGCACCGGCTCGCCGTGCCGGGCGATGAGGCCGAGCACGTCGAGGGCGTGACCGGCGGCGGGGGCGTTGGCCATCGCTCAGCCCGTCCACCGGTAGAGCCGCTCGGGCCGGCCGGTCGACCCGTACCGCAGGCGCACGTCGGCCCGGCCGACCGCGACGAAGTGCTCGAGGTAGCGGCGCGCGCTGACCCGCGAGATCCCGACCCCCTCGGCCACCTCGCTCGCCGACAGGGTGCCGCCCGCCCCGGACAGGGTGCCCTCGACGAGCCGGGCGGTCTCCGGGCTGAGGCCCTTGGGGAGGACCACCGCGCCGCCGGCCGACACCCGGCTGAAGACCCGGTCGACGTCGTCCTGGCCGACGACCTCGGCCCGCTCGAGCACCGCCCGCTGCGCGGCGTAGCGGCGCAGGCGCTCCTCGAGGTCGGGGAACCCGAAGGGCTTGAGGACGTAGTCGGCGACCCCGAGCCGCACGGCCGAGCGCACCGACTCGCTCTCCTTGGCGGCGGTGATGACGATCGCGTCACACGGGTGCGGACCGGCGCGCAGCTCGGCGAGCAGGTCGAGCCCGAACCGGTCGGGCAGGTAGAGGTCGAGGAGCAGGAGGTCGGGGCGCAGCTCCTCGACGGCACGCACCGCCTCGGCCCCGGTGGATGCGGTGCCGACGACCTCGAAACCGTCGACCCGCTCGACGAACCCGACGTGGATGCGGGCGACCATGAAGTCGTCGTCGACGACGAGCACCCGGATCACCGGCGCACCCCCTCGCCGACCGCGGCCTCCGCCTCGTCCGGCTCGACGAATGTCGACACCCCGAGCCGGGCGACGAACCGGGTCCGGTCCTCGACCCGGTCGACCTCGATCTCGCCGCCGCGCCGTCGGCAGACCAGGCGGGTCAGCGCCAGGCCGACCCCGTGGGCGGTGGGGTCGACGCGCTTCGAGGTCACCCCGTGCTCGAAGAGCGAGGCGCGCAGGTCGTCCGGGACGCCCGGCCCGGAGTCGGTGACGACGATCTCGACCGTGCTCGCGTCCTGCCGGATGCGCACGCGGACCTCCGGCGGCCGCTGGGCTCCACGCGGTGCGTGCTCGAGGGCGTTGTCGACGAGGTTGCCGAGCACCGTCGCGACGTCGGCGGCATCGGCGGTCTCGAGCCGCTCGAGCCGCGAGTCGTCGGTGACCTCGAGATCGACCCTGCGCTCGTTCGCGGTGGCCACCTTGGCCATGAGCAGCGCGGCGATGGTGGGGTCGCCGAGGAGCGAGTTGAGGGTGATGTCGAGCGCGTTGCGGCGCTGGCTGACGGCGTCGACGTAGCGGACGACCTCGTCGAGCTCGCCGATCTCGATGAGCCCGCTGATGGTGTGCAGCTGGTTGGCGAACTCGTGCGCCTGGGCCCGGAGCACGTGCGCGGTCGAGCGGAACGACCCGATCTCGCGCTCGAGGTCGGCCAGCGCCGTCCGGTCGCGCATCGTCGTCACGGTGCCGAGGACGCGGTCGCCGCTGACGACGCGCATCGTGCTCATGACGAGCACCCTCCCACGCCGGACGACGACCTCGTCACGCGCAGCCGTCACGTGGTCGTCCGGGTCGAGATCGGTTCTCGGGCGGGCGTTCTCGCCGACGAGCACCTCGCGCAGCCGGCCCTCGATGCGCAGGTCGGAGACCGACGTCCCGATGGCGTGCTCGGGCAGGTCGAGCAGCTGGCGCGCGACCTCGTTGACGAGGGTGATGCGGTGCTGCGGGTCGAGGGCGATGACCCCCTCCGCGATGCCGCGCAGCATCGCCTCGCGGTGCTCGGCGAGCCCGGCGATCTCGCGCGGCTCCATCCCGCGGGTCTGCCGCTTGATCCGGCGGGACAGCAGCCACGAGCCCCCGAGCCCGACGACGAGCGCGATGCCGAGGTAGGTGAGCAAATAGGAGCTGGTGCCCTGCAGCCGTTCCCACGTCGACGGCGCCTGCTCGGCGACCATCACGGTGCCGAGCAGCTGCCCGGCGCGGGTCGGGGTCGAGGGGTCCTTGTCGTCGTCGTCGCCGGCGAGCACCGGGACCTGCGAGGCGATGTACTCGCGCCCGTCGAGGACGAGCGTCCCGGACCAGCTGCCGCCGGAGGCCACGCGCGGGTCGCCGAGCGTCAGGGGGCGGTCCTCGAGGGAGGGGTCGGTCGAGACGCGGACGTCGAGGTCGGGCTCGGCGAAGCTCACCGACGTGATGTTGGCCTGCGCGACGAGCGAGAGCCCGAGCGTCGCGAGCCCGGTGCGCGTCTCGGGCTGGTCGAGGTTGGCGCGGACGAGCGGGTTGGACGCCAGCTGCTCCCCGAGCGCCGACACCCGCCGGCCCTCGGTGCGCTCGAAGGTCGCCGCGGACTGGGCGAGCGACACGGCGGCGACGGCGACGAGCACGACGACGATGATGGCCAGCTGCAGCGCGAAGAGCTGCCCGGCCAGCGTCGCGCGACGGCGTCTGCGCGTGACCACTATGTACTCAACCTCCGTTGCGGACAGAAGCGCGACAGGCTCGTCGTCGGTCGCCCACGATCATCGCGTTCCACTCCACCACAGGAAAGGGATCTCGACGATGAGACTCCACCGCATCGCGCTCGGCGCACTCGTCGCGGCCACGCTGGCCCTCACCGGCTGCGGCGCCACGAAGGACCAGGGCAGCGGGGGTGCGACCTCCTCCGGTGGTGGCGCCCCGGCGACCGGCCTCCAGTACATGGTCCCGAACAGCCCGGGCGGCGGGTACGACACGACCGCGCGCACCGCGGCCCAGGTGATGGAGAAGGAGAAGATCACCGGCAGCGTCCAGGTCTTCAACCTCCCCGGCGCCGGCGGCACGGTCGGCCTCCAGCGGGTCGTCAACGAGAAGGGCAACGGCAAGCTCGCGATGCAGATGGGCCTCGGCGTCGTCGGCGCCGCGTACACCCAGAAGTCGCAGGCCAAGCTCTCCGAGACCACCCCGATCGCCAAGCTCATCGAGGAGGCCGGCGCGATCGTCGTGCCGAAGGACTCGCCCTACAAGGACATCACCGCGCTCGTCGCGGCGTGGAAGGCCGACCCGAAGGGCCTCGCCGTCGGTGGCGGCTCGTCCCCGGGCGGTCCCGACCACCTCCTGCCGATGCAGCTCGCCAACGCGGTCGGCATCGACCCGAAGACGGTCAGCTACGTCAGCTACGACGGCGGCGGCGAGCTCCTCCCGGCACTGCTCGGCAACAAGATCGCCTTCGGCGCCAGCGGTTTCGGCGAGTTCCTCGACCAGGTCGAGGCCGGTGACGTCCGCATCCTCGCGGTGACCAGCGCCGAGCGGGTCGCCGCCCTCCCGGACGTGCCGACCCTCAAGGAGTCCGGCATCGACCTCGAGTTCACCAACTGGCGTGGCGTCGTCGCCCCGCCCGGCCTCTCCGACGCCGACAAGGCCGTCTGGGTCGACGCCTTCACGAAGATGCACGAGTCGGCCGCGTGGAAGGCCGAGCTCGAGAAGCGCGGCTGGGTCGACGCCTTCGCCACCGGCGACGAGTTCGGCACCTTCCTCACGGCGCAGGACGCCGAGGTCGCGAAGATCCTCCAGACGCTCGGCCTGGCCTGACATGAGCACCGAGGCCACCACCGCCCCGGAGGGCACCACGCCCTCCGGGGCCGGCCCCCTCGGCCGGGTCCGGGACCGCGCGCAGCTCGGCCTGTGTGCGGCCCTGGCCCTCGCCGGGGTCGTCGTCGTCGTCGACGCGTCCCGGCTCGGCGAGGTCACCAGCAGCAACGACCCGGTCGGCCCGCGCGCGATGCCCTTCCTCGTCGGCGGGGCGCTCGTCGTCGTCGCGGTCCTCTACGCCCTCGACGTCCTGCGCGGGGGCGTCGGGGAGGCCGAGGCCGGCGAGGACGTCGAGCTCGGCCACCGCGCCGACTGGCGCACCGTCGGTCTCCTCGGCGGCGCGTTCGCCCTCAACGCCGTGCTCATCGAGCCGCTCGGGTGGGTCATCAGCGGGTCGCTGCTGTTCTTCCTGTCGGCCTTCGCCCTGGGCAACCGGCACCACGTGCGCGGGCTCGCGATCGGCATCGCCCTCGCGCTCGGCACCTTCTACGCCTTCGCCATCGGGCTCGGGGTCAACCTGCCCGCCGGCATCCTCCAGGGGATCCTCTGATGGACAACGTCAACGCCCTGCTCGGCGGGTTCGCCGACGTCATCACCCCGATGAACCTGCTCATCGCGCTGCTCGGGGTCACCGTCGGCACGGCCGTCGGCGTCCTGCCCGGCATCGGCCCGGCGATGACCGTCGCCCTCCTGCTGCCCATCACCTACGGCCTGCCCGTCGAGCAGTCGCTCATCCTCTTCGGCGGCATCTTCTACGGCGGCATGTACGGCGGCTCGACGACCTCGATCCTGCTCAACACCCCCGGCGAGTCCGCCTCGGTCGTCACCGCCCTCGAGGGCAACAAGATGGCCAAGGCCGGACGGGCCGCCCAGGCGCTCGCGACCTCGGCCATCGGGTCCTTCGTCGCCGGCACCATCGCCACGGCCGCCATCGTCTTCGTCATGCCCCAGGTCGTCGACTTCGCGGTGACCCTCGGGCCGCCGGAGTTCCTCGCGATCATCCTCGTGGCATTCGTCGGCACCGCGGCCATCCTCGGCTCGTCGCGCGTGCGAGGGTTCGCGGCGCTGCTCGTCGGTCTCGCGCTCGGGCTCGTCGGCACGGACTTCGTCACCGGTCAGCAGCGGCTCACCTTCGGCAGCCCGTTCCTCGCCGACAACATCGACGTCGTCGTCGTCGCGGTCGGCATCTTCGCGGTCGGCGAGGCCCTCTGGGTCGCGGCGCACCTGCGGCGCAAGGCAGGGACGGTCATCCCCGTGGGCCGCCCGTGGATGTCGAAGGAGGACTGGGGCCGGTCGTGGAAGCCGTGGCTGCGGGGCACCGCGCTCGGGTTCCCGTTCGGGGCCATCCCCGCCGGGGGTGCCGAGATCCCGACGTTCCTGTCGTACCTCACCGAGCGGAAGCTGACCAAGCACCCGGAGGAGTTCGGCAAGGGCGCGATCGAGGGCGTCGCCGGCCCGGAGGCCGCGAACAACGCCTCGGCGGCCGGGACGATGGTGCCGCTGCTGGCGCTCGGGCTGCCGACGAACGCGACCGCGGCGATCATCATCGCGGCGTTCATGTCCTACGGCATCGAGCCCGGGCCGCTCCTGCTCACGAAGGAGCCGGACCTCGTGTGGATGCTCGTCGCGAGCCTCTTCATCGGCAACTTCTTCCTGCTCGTGCTCAACCTGCCCCTCGCCCCGGCGTGGGCCAAGCTGCTGCGCATCCCGCGGCCCTACCTCTACGCGGGGATCCTCTTCTTCGCGTCGATGGGCGCCTACGCGGTCAACGCCCAGCCGTTCGACCTCTTCCTCCTCCTCGGCCTCGGGGCCCTCGGCTTCGCGATGCGGCGCTTCGGGCTCCCGGTGCTGCCGCTCATCGTCGGCGCCATCCTCGGCCCGCTCGTCGAGCGCAAGGCCCGCCAGGCGCTGCAGCTGACCGGCGGTGACGCCTCCGGGCTCGTCGGCGGTCCGGTGGCCTGGGTCTGCTACGCGTTCATCGTGGCCGTCCTCGTGTGGCCGCTGGTCAGCCGGCTGCGTCGCGGACGGGGAGGGGACGACGACCCTCCCGCGGGAGGCGACGGGGAGAACCCCTCTCCCGAGGTCGAGCTCGCCCGCGCCACGACGACGGAAGGACGCGCGTCATGACCGTCCTCGTGGGATACCTGCCGAACCCGTTGGGGGAGGCGACGCTGCGCGCCGGTGTCGAGGAGGCCCGCCGCCGCTCCGAGCCGCTGCTCGTCCTCAACATGTCGCGTGACGACGTCCTCGTCGACGCGCGGCGGGCCGGCGTCGACGACCTGGCGCGGGTCGAGCGCGACGTCAGCGAGCTCGGGGTCGACGTCGAGGTCGTCCAGGTCGAGGAGGGCAGCGACCCCGCGGACGTCATCGTCGGGGAGGCCTCGGCCCGGGGGGCGTCCGTCGTCGTCATCGGGCTGCGGCACCGCACCGCCGTCGGGAAGCTCATCATGGGCTCGGTGGCGCAGCGCATCCTCCTCGATGCCCGGTGCCCCGTGCTCGCGGTCAAGGAGGAGGTCGCATGAGCACCGAGGACTTCACGACCGCCGACCTCTACGACGAGCACGGTGAGACGCTGCAGTCGTGCTCGACCCAGTTCCGTTCCTACGGAGGGGTGGCGCGCTTCAGCGGGCCGATCAGCACGGTGCACTGCCACCGCGACAACGCCCTCGTCAAGACCGTGCTGGCCGAGCCGGGGGAGGGGCGGGTGCTCGTCGTCGACGGTGGCGGGTCGCTGGAGTCGGCGCTCATGGGCGACCTCATCGCCGGGTCCGCGGTGGCCAACGGCTGGGCCGGCGTCGTCATCCACGGGGCGGTGCGTGACGTCGTGGCCCTCGGCGAGCTGCCGCTCGGCGTGCTGGCCCTCGGGTCGAACCCGCGCAAGTCCGCGAAGGACGGCGTGGGCGAGCGCGACGAGCCGGTGGGGTTCGGCGGCGTCGAGTTCGTGCCCGGCGCGACGCTCTGGGCCGACGAGGACGGCCTCCTCGTCACCCGCCCCTGACGCCCCACTTTCTCTCCGGATGCCGGAACCTTCAGCCGCCTGCCGGTTGCAAGAGGCAGGTCGCTGAAGGTTCCGGCAGGTCGGGGTCGTCGACGCGGACGGACACCGCGCCGGCGGTCAGTCGGTGGCGTCGAGGCGCTCGAGGATGCGGCGCAGGCTCGCGCGGTCGCGCTCGGGCAGCCGTCCGAAGTACGCCTCGGCGCCGGTGCGTCGAGCCGCGTCGACCTCGTCGACGAGACGTCGGCCCGCGTCCGTCAGCCCGACGACCTGGGCCCGCCGGTCGGTCGGGTCGGGCGAGCGTTCGGCCAGGCCCCGCTCCTCGAGCGCGTCGACGACGTCGGTGACCGACCGGGGCGCCACCCGCAGGTGCTGGGCCAGCTCGCCGAGCCGCATCGTCCCGTGGTGCCCGACGACCCGCAGCGCGCGGGCGTGGTGGGGCGCCAGGTCGTAGGGCTCGTAGGCGGTCATGCCGGTGCGCCGCAGGTCGCGGGCGACGCGCATCACGAGGTCGCCGAGGTCGAGGTCGGCGGCAGGGGTGTCGTCGCGTGGGCGCACGGGGGAATGCTACCGCCGACTCGTGCGTTTGCCTCATTGTGAGGTAGCCTCACTAACACGACCCGACCGGAAGGAGGGGTGCCCGTGACAGCGGCCCCGACCCAGACCCCCACCCGTTCCCGCGCCTCCGACCCCGCGCCCGTGACCGGACCGACCCACGGCGGAGGCCGTGGTGGTGGGCGCGGCGGCGCGATGACCGTCGACCCCCGCGACCGCGCCCGGCTCGAGGAGGCGCCCGTGCGCCTCTCCCGCGTGCTCGCCCTCTTCCGACCGCACCGCGCCCGGATCTCCGTCGTCGTGGCGATCATCGTCGTCACGAGCATCGTCGGTCTCGCCCAGCCGTTCCTCGTGCGCGAGGTCGTCGACGTGGCGCTCCCGCAGCAGGACGTGCGCCTCCTCGTCCTCGCCGTTGCGGCGATGGTCGCGGTCGCGGCCGTCACCCAGCTGCTCGGCGTCGTCCAGACCTGGCTGTCGACGCAGGTCGGCCAGCGCGTCATGCACGGCCTGCGCACCAAGGTCTTCACCCACCTCCAGCGCCAGTCGCTCGGCTTCTTCACCCGCACCCGCGGCGGCGAGGTGCAGTCGCGGCTCGTCAACGACGTCGGCGGCATGCAGGGCGTCGTCACCTCGACCGCCACGTCCATCGCCTCGAACGTCACGACCGCCGTCGCCACCGCCGTCGCGATGGTCGCCCTCTCCTGGCGGCTCTCGCTGCTCTCCCTCCTCGTCGTGCCGCCGGCGCTGTGGCTGACCCGCCGCGTGGCGCTGCTGCGCCGTGAGGTCACCGCCCAGCAGCAGCGGCGGCTCGCCGACCTCAACGCCCAGATCGAGGAGGGCCTGTCGGTCAGCGGCGTGCGCCTCGCCAAGACACTCGGCACGGGTCGGGCTGCGGCCGAACGGTTCTCGTCGACATCGTCGGACCTCGTGGGCCTGGAGCTGCGCTCCCAGCTGGCCGGCCGGTGGCGGATGGCGACGATGCAGATCGTCTTCGCCGTCATCCCGGCGCTGGTCTACCTCGCCGCCGGGCTGCCGGCCACGTCGGGGTCGATGACCATCGGCACGCTCGTCGCGTTCACCGCGCTGCAGGGCGGCATCTTCCGGCCGCTCATGGGGCTGCTGAACGTCGGGGCGCAGTGGGTCGCCTCGATGGCCCTGTTCTCGCGGGTCTTCGAGTACCTCGACCTCGTCCCGGACGTCCCGGCGCCGGCCCACCCGGTGCCGCTCGAGCCGTCGCTCGTGTCGGGCGAGGTGCGGCTGGACGGCGTGAGCGTGCGCTACCCGGGCTCGGACCGCGACGCCGTCTCCGACGTGACCCTCGGGGTGCCGGCCGGCTCCACGCTGGCCCTCGTCGGGGCCACCGGGTCCGGGAAGTCGACGCTGGCCGGGCTGCTGGCCCGCCTCCACGACCCCGACGCCGGGCGCGTGACGGTCGACGGCGTCGACGTCCGCGACCTCGACCCCGAGGTGCTCGCGGCCGTCGTCGGCACGGTGTCGCAGGAGAGCTACCTCGTGCACGCGTCGGTGCGCGACAACCTGCTGCTCGCTCGGCCGGACGCGACCGAGGCCGAGCTGTGGCGGGCCCTGGCGGCCGCGCAGGTCGCCGACCTCGTGGCGTCGCTGCCGGACGGGCTCGACACCGTCGTCGGGGCACGCGGCCACCGGTTCTCCGGCGGTGAGCAGCAGCGGCTGGCCGTGGCGCGCACCATCCTCCGCGACCCGCCGGTCCTCGTCCTCGACGAGGCGACCTCGGCCCTCGACACCGCCACCGAGCGGGCGCTCCAGGCGGCACTCGACGAGCTGGCCCGGGGCCGGACGACCATCACCATCGCCCACCGGCTGTCGACGGTCCGCCGGGCCGACCGCATCGCGGTGCTCGACGCCGGGCGGGTCGTCGAGTCGGGGACGCACGAGGAGCTGCTCGCCCTCGGCGGCCGGTACGCGGGCCTCGTCGCCGCGGCCGAGGACGCACCCGTCCCCGCCTGAGCGCCTTACCCCTCGGATCTCACGCGTATCGGGTCACCCGATACGGCCGCGCTTCACCCCGGAACCGTTCCCGGGTGAAGCGCAGGGTTGTCGGGTCACCCGATACGCGTGTGGTGCGGGGGTGCGCGACGGAAGGGCCCGGGCCCCGGAGGTCTCGGGTGCGAGACAGGATGCCGCTCCGGTCGGTGGTCGCGCCGACCGGCCGGCCCTCCAATGGAGGGATGACCGCTGCCTCCTCGCCCGCCGCCCCCGTCGTCGTCGGCGCCGGCCCGCTGACCGTCGAGGACGTCGTCGCCGTCGCCCGCCACGACGCCCCGGTCGTCCTCGACGACGGCGCGCTCGCCGAGGTCCGCCGCACCCGCGAGATCATCCGCGGGCTCGCCGACGACCCGCAGCCGCACTACGGCGTCTCCACCGGTTTCGGGGCCCTCGCGACCCGGCACATCCCCGTCGACCTTCGACACCGGTTGCAGCGCAGCCTCATCCGCAGCCACGCCGCAGGCTCCGGCCCCGAAGTCGAGCGCGAGGTGGTGCGCGCCCTGATGCTCCTGCGCGTCGCCACGCTCGCGACCGGACGCACCGGCATCCGTGAGGAGACCCTGCGCACGTACGCCGGCATGCTCGACGCCGGCATCACGCCGGTCGTCCACGAGTACGGCTCGCTCGGCTGCTCCGGCGACCTCGCGCCCCTCTCGCACTGCGCGCTCGCGCTCATGGGCGAGGGTGAGGTCCGCGACGCCACCGGCACCCGGGTGCCCGCCGCCGACGCCCTCGCCGTGGCCGGGCTCACGCCCGTCGAGCTCGAGGAGAAGGAGGGCCTGGCCCTCGTCAACGGCACCGACGGCATGCTCGGGATGCTCTGCCTCGCGCTGCACGACCTGCGCGAGCTGCTCGTCGTCGCCGACGTGTCCGCCGCGATGAGCGTCGAGGGCCTGCTCGGGACCGACGACGTCTTCGCCGCCGACCTGCACGCCCTCCGACCCCAGCCCGGCCAGGCCGTCAGCGCGGCGAACATCCGGAAGGTGATGGCGCACAGCCCGATCCGCGAGTCGCACCGCACCGAGGAGTGCACCCGCGTCCAGGACGCCTACTCGCTGCGGTGCGCGCCGCAGGTGGCCGGCGGCGCCCGCGACACCGTCGAGCACGCCGCCCGCGTCGCGGCGAACGAGCTCGCCTCCGCCGTCGACAACCCGGTCGTCACCCCCGACGGCCGGGTCGAGAGCAACGGCAACTTCCACGGCGCACCGGTGGCCTACGTCCTCGACTTCCTCGCCATTGTCGCGGCCGACCTCGCCTCGATGTCCGAGCGCCGCACCGACCGGTTCCTCGACGTCTCGCGCAGCCACGGCCTCCCGCCGTTCCTCGCCGACGACCCCGGCGTCGACAGCGGCCACATGATCGCCCAGTACACGCAGGCCGCGATCGTCTCGGAGCTGAAGCGCCAGGCCGCCCCGGCCTCGGTCGACTCCATCCCGAGCAGCGCCATGCAGGAGGACCACGTCTCGATGGGGTGGTCCGGCGCCCGCAAGCTGCGGCGCTCGGTCGACGGCCTGGCCCGCGTCCTCGCCGTCGAGGTGCTGACGGCGGCCCGCGGCCTGCAGCTGCGCGCCCCCCTCGAGCCGGCGCCCGCCACCGGGGCCGTCGTCGAGGCCCTCGTCGCCGCGGGGGCCGGCGCCCCCGGCCCCGACCGCTTCCTCGCCCCCGAGATCGAGGTGGCCCACCGGCTCGTCACCGACGGCACGGTGCGCCGCGTCGTCGAGGAGCACACCGGCCCCCTCGCCTGACTCCTTGCCCGATCGGCTCATATGTGCAACATTGATATTGCACATAATCGACGACCGAGGGAGTGGACCTGGGACACGTCATCGAGAAGAGCATCGAGATCGACGCCGACGCGGCGCAGGTGTGGCCGCTGGTCAGCGAGCCCGGCTGGTGGATCAACGACGGTGAGTACGTCGAGCACGTCGTCGAGCGGCGCGCGGACGGCGTCGTCACCGTGACCGATCCCGTCCACGGCGTCTTCCCCCTCGTCGTCGTCGAGGAGCGGGAGCCGCGCTACGTCGCGTTCCGCTGGCTGGCGCGCACCGACGAGCCCGCGGTCGACGGACCCGGCACCCTCACCGAGTTCTGGGTCGAGGACCGCCCGGGCGGGGTGACGCTGCGGGTCCGCGAGAGCGGCTTCGAGTCCCTCGACGAGTCCGAGGCCGAGCTCCTGAAGACCGTCGCCGACAACACCGAGGGCTGGGACACCGAGCTCGCCGTCGCCAAGCGGCACCTCGAGGGCCGGCACGCGGCGTGAGCACGTCCGCCCCGCCGGTCGGGCCGGCCGACGCCGCGGTCTTCGCGGCGCTCGGCGACGCCACCCGGCTGACCCTCCTCGCGACCCTGGGGACGACCGGTGCGTCGACGGCCACGCGGCTCGCCGCCCCGCTGCCGGTGACCCGGCAGGCGGTCAGCCGGCACCTGCGCGTGCTCGAGGACGCCGGGCTCGTCCGGACCTCGAAGCAGGGGCGCGACGTGCTCTACGCCGTCGACGTCGAGGCCGTGGCCGCCCGCGCCGACTGGTTGGCGTCCGTGTCGCGGGCCTGGGACCGCCGGCTCGACGACCTCCGGACCCGCGCCGAGCGGCGCTGACCACTCGCGGCGCGGGGGCGGGCAGGCGAGGGGCGTCCGTCAGGTGTCCGTCGTCCGGACGGCCCGGACGACGAGGTCGTCGTGGTGGTGCGCCCCCGCGCCGCCACTGACCGAGCGCGGCCGCTTCTCCGGCCCCGTCACCGACCACCCGTCGCCGAGCCCGGCCGCCATCCCCTCCGGCGAGAGGAGCAGGTCGGGGTCGAAGCCGTGCTCCAGCGCGCGCTCGCGGTCGACCTCGGCGTGGTGGACGAAGAGCAACGTCCCGCCCGGCGCGACGAGCGAGGCGAGCCGCCCGACCGGCCCGGTCTCCAGGTCGAGGGCGGGGTAGAACACCGAGACGAGGTCGAAGCCACCGACGGGCAGGTCGGCCTCCGCGAGGCCCGCGTGCACCCAGCGCACCGACACCCGCACCGACTCGGCGGCCGCGCGGGCCCGGGCCAGGGCGACCCCGGACGGGTCGAGCGCGGTGACCTCCCAGCCGCGGGTCGCGAGCCACACGGCGTCGGCGCCCTCGCCGCAGCCGACGTCGAGCGCGCGACCCGGTGCCAGCGTCGCGGCCTCGACGGTGAGGGCGAGGTTCGGCTCGCCGCTCCACACCCGGTCGAGCTCGGAGTACCGGGCGTCCCACACCGACTCGTCGTCGCGCAGCGCGTACCCGTGCTCGTGGCGGACGGCCGGGCCGTGGTCGTGGCCGGAGGTGTGGTGGGCGTCGTGCGTCGTCATGGCCCGAGTCTGCTCCGGTGCCGCCCGGCGCGCCGCATCCCCGTGCCGTTCCGGCAACACCGCCCACCCTGCCGCCGCCGGCACGTCTCGGATGCCAGACGCGTCCACGCCGCCCGGGGTTCACCCGGCCCGACGCCGCCGCGACAGTGGATGGACGACGACGAAGGAGCACGACATGGACGGCGCCCGCCCGGTCCGCAGCCCCCGCGGCACCACCATCACCGCCCGCCAGTGGAGCACCGAGGCCCCGCTGCGGATGCTCATGAACAACCTCGACCCCGAGGTCGCCGAGCGTCCCGACGACCTCGTCGTCTACGGCGGCACCGGCCGGGCGGCCCGCGACTGGCGCTCGTTCGACGCGATGGTCCGCACGCTGACCGACCTCAGGGCCGACGAGACGATGCTCGTGCAGTCCGGCCGGCCGGTCGGGGTGTTCCGCACCCACGAGTGGGCGCCCCGCGTCCTGCTCGCGAACTCCAACCTCGTCGGCGACTGGGCGACCTGGCCCGAGTTCCGCCGCCTCGAGCACCTCGGGCTGACGATGTACGGCCAGATGACGGCCGGCTCGTGGATCTACATCGGCACCCAGGGCATCGTCCAGGGCACCTACGAGACCTTCGCCGCCGTCGCCGAGAAGCGCTTCGGCGGCACGCTGGCCGGCACCCTCACCCTCACCGCAGGCTGCGGCGGGATGGGCGGTGCGCAGCCGCTGGCCGTCACGCTCAACGACGGGGTGTGCCTCGTCGTCGACGTCGACCCGTCGCGCCTGCACCGCCGCGTCGAGCACCGCTACCTCGACGAGGTGGCGGACGACCTCGACGACGCCGTCGCGCGGGTCCTGCGCGCCAAGGACGAGCGCCGGGCCCTGTCCGTCGGCGTCGTCGGCAACGCCGCCGAGGTCTTCCCCGAGCTGCTGCGCCGCGGCGTTCCCATCGACGTCGTCACCGACCAGACGAGCGCCCACGACCCGCTCAGCTACCTCCCCGAGGGCATCGCGCTCGAGGAGTGGGCCGAGTACGCCGAGAAGAAGCCCGAGGAGTTCACCGACCGGGCCCGCGCCTCGATGGCCCGCCACGTCGAGGCGATGGTCGGATTCCTCGACGCCGGCGCCGAGGTCTTCGACTACGGCAACTCGATCCGCGACGAGGCCCGCCAGGGCGGCTACGACCGCGCGTTCGACTTCCCCGGCTTCGTGCCGGCGTACATCCGGCCGCTGTTCTGCGAGGGCAAGGGCCCGTTCCGCTGGGCCGCGCTCTCCGGCGACCCGAAGGACATCGACGCCACCGACCGCGCGGTCATGGACATCTTCCCCGACAACGACCGCCTCCAGAAGTGGATGCGCGGCGCGCGCGAGCGGATCGCCTTCCAGGGCCTGCCGGCGCGCATCTGCTGGCTCGGCTACGGCGAGCGCGACAAGGCCGGGCTGGCCTTCAACGACCTCGTCGCCTTCGGGGCGGTCAGCGCGCCGCTGGTCATCGGCCGCGACCACCTCGACTGCGGCTCGGTCGCCTCGCCCTACCGCGAGACCGAGTCGATGCTCGACGGCTCGGACGCCATCGCCGACTGGCCGCTGCTCAACGCGATGGTCAACACCGCGTCGGGCGCGAGCTGGGTCTCCATCCACCACGGCGGCGGGGTCGGCATCGGCCGGTCCATCCACGCCGGGCAGGTCTCGCTCGCCGACGGCACGGCGCTGGCGGCCGAGAAGCTCGAGCGGGTGCTGACCAACGACCCGGGGATGGGCGTCATCCGGCACTGCGACGCCGGCTACGACCACGCCGACGAGGTCGCCGCCGAGCGCGGCGTCCGCGTCCCGATGCGCGAGGGCGCCTGACCCGCATCCCCGCCGACTTGTTGCGAGTTCCGCCGCCGACACGCCGTCCGGAGGGCGCGTCGAGCGGCTGAACTCGCAAGAAGTCGGGAAAGGGCGGGGGGTCAGCGGGGGGTGACGGGGTCGGTGACGTCGGCGACCTCGGCGTCGAGGACGGCGACGAGCGCGTCGGCGCCCACGGTCGCCGCCACGCCGTGCGCACCGGCCCCGATCGAGACCGTCCGCCCGGTGAGCGTCGCGTCGGCGACGACCGGCAGGGCCCGCAGCGACCCGAACGGCGTGATGGTGCCGCGCTCGTACCCGGTGACGTCCCGCGCCACCGCGGCGTCCGGCATCGACACCCGGTTGACCCCGAGGTGGGCCCGCAGCTTGGGCCAGGAGATCTCGCGGTCGCCCGGCACGAGGACGAAGAGGTGGTCGTCCTCGGCCCGCCGGACGACGAGGGTCTTGACGATGCCCGCCGGCTCGACCCCGCGCAGCCGGGCCGCCTCCTCGAGTGACCCGACCCGGCCGTGGCTCGTGATCTCGTAGGCGATGCCGGAGGCGGCGAGGGCCCGCCGGGCGCGGTCGGCTCCGTCGTCCATCGGACCAGCCTAGGGTCACCCCCGGTGCGACGACCGCTCGCCGCACCCGTCTCCCCGCCGAGACAATCGCTCGTCCCTCCCACCCCGTGAGGTCCCGGGAGTTGGTGCAATGGTCGACATGTCCAACAGGTCGGCATCTCCGGGGGCGACGCTCGCCTTCCGACGGATGTGGGCCGACCTCGAGTCGGTCGGGCTCGACGCGGGCACCGGGGGCTACCGGCGCTTCGCGTGGACCCGCACCGACCACGACCTGCGCGAGTGGTTCGGCGGCGAGTGCGCCGCGCGCGGCCTCGACCTGACGACCGACCTCATGGGCAACCAGTGGGCGTGGTGGGGCGACCCCGACGCGGCCGTCGCGGCGGGTGACCCCGGTGTCGTCGTGGGCTCCCACCTCGACTCGGTCCCGGACGGCGGCGCCTTCGACGGCCCGCTCGGCGTCGTCAGCGCCCTCGCCGCGCTCGACGCCCTCCGCGAGCGGGGCTTCCGGCCGCAGCGGCCCATCGGCGTCGTGAACTTCGGCGACGAGGAGGGCGCGCGCTTCGGCGTCGCCTGCGCCGGCTCCCGCGTCATCACCGGCGCGATGTCCCCCGACCGGGCCCGCGGCCTCAAGGACCGCGACGGCGTGACGATGGCCGAGGCGATCGAGCGGGCGGGCGGCACGCCGCACCACCTCGGGCGCGACGACGCCACGCTCGCGCGCGTCGGCGCCTTCGTCGAGCTCCACGTCGAGCAGGGCCGGGTGCTCGACCACCTCGGGCAGGCGGTCGGGATCGGCAGCGACATCTGGCCGCACGGCCGCTGGCGCATCGACGTGCCCGGGGAGGCCAACCACGCCGGCACCACCGCCCTCGACGCCCGCGAGGACGCCGTGCTCGGGCTGGCCGCCACCGTCATCGCCGCTCGCCGGGCCGCCGAGGAGCACGGCTGCCTCGCGACCGTCGGCAAGGTCGACGTCGTGCCGGGTGGCGTCAACGCCATCGCCAGCTGCGCCACCGGGTGGCTCGACGCGCGCGGCCGCGACCCCGAGGCGGTGCGCCGCGTCGTCACCGAGGTCAGCCAGGTCGCGGGCGAGTTCGACGCCCTCGTCACCGAGGAGTCGTGGACCCCGAGCACCGACTTCGACCCCGCCCTCGTCGCCCGGCTCGCCGGCCTCGTCGACGGCGCCCCGGTCATCGGCACCGGCGCCGGGCACGACGCCGGCATCCTCGCCAACGCCGGCCTCAGCACGGCGATGCTGTTCGTGCGCAACCCGACCGGCGTCAGCCACAGCCCGGACGAATGGGCCTCGGCCGACGACTGCCTCACCGGCGTGGCGGCCCTCGCCGACGTCGTCGCCGACCTCGCGGGACCGACCGCTGCATGACCACGTACTGGTGCGAGCACGCGGTGCTCCCCGGGGGTGCGCGGCGCCACGTCCGGGTGGTCACGGACCACGGCCGCATCGTCGAAGTGCTCTCCGACAGCGCGATCGAGCCCGGGGACACCGTCCTCCACGGGCTCGTGCTGCCGGGCCTCGCGAACGCCCACAGCCACGCGTTCCACCGGGCCCTGCGCGGCCGCACGCACGGCGAGGAGGGCAACTTCTGGACGTGGCGCGACGGGATGTACGCCCTCGCCGACCACCTCGACCCCGACTCCTACCGCCGGCTCGCGACCGCCGTCTTCGCCGAGATGGTGCTCGCCGGCTACACGGTCGTCGGGGAGTTCCACTACCTCCACCACGGCCCCGGCGGGCGTCCCTACGACGACCCCAACGCGATGGGCACCGCGCTCGTGGAGGCGGCGGCGGCGGCCGGTCTCCGGCTCACCCTGCTCGACACGGTCTACCTCGCGGGCGGGCTCACCGGCTCCGGGCACCTGCCCCTCGACGACGTCCAGCAGCGGTTCTCCGACGGCTCGGCCGAGGCCTGGCTCGAGCGGGTCGCCGCGCTGCGGCCGGGCGGGACCTGGCGGGTCGGCGCCGCGGTGCACTCGGTGCGGGCCGTGCCGTGCGACGACCTCGCCCTCGTCGGTGACGCCGCGCGCCGCGAGCAGTGGCCGCTGCACGCGCACCTGTCCGAGCAGCCCGGCGAGAACCTCGCGTGCGAGTCCTTCTACGGGCGCACCCCGGCCCGGCTGCTCGCCGACGAGGGGCTGCTGTCCGGGACGACGTCGCTCGTCCACGCCACGCACCTCACCGACGACGACGTCACGCTCCTCGGCGGGGCCGGCGCCTGCGCGGTCTTCTGCCCGACGACCGAGCGCGACCTCGCCGACGGCATCGGCCCGGCCCGCGCGCTCGCCGAGGCCGGCGCCCGGCTCGCCGTCGGCTCGGACCAGCACGCGGTCGTCGACCCCTTCGAGGAGGTGCGCGGCGTCGAGATGCACGAGCGGCTGACCACCCTCGAGCGGGGACGATTCACCCCGACCGACCTGCTCGCCATGGGCACGCTCGACGGCTACCACTCGCTCGGCTGGCCCGACGGCGGCATCCTCGCGAGCAACCACGTCGCCGACCTCGTCGCCGTGC
Organism: Phycicoccus sonneratiae; assembly: GCF_016887965.1. Classification (GTDB taxonomy): domain Bacteria; phylum Actinomycetota; class Actinomycetes; order Actinomycetales; family Dermatophilaceae; genus Phycicoccus; species Phycicoccus sonneratiae. The sequence goes on along the minus strand of NZ_JAFDVD010000017.1, from coordinate 97,695 downwards.
GCACCGACAGCCCGCGCACGGCCGGCTGCGCCCTCGACCAGGTGCTGTACGCCGCCACCTCGGCCGACGTCACGGATGTCGTCGTCGGCGGCGAGCACGTCGTCAGCGAGGGACGGCACCGGCTCGGCGACGTGGGTCATCTTCTCGTGGAGGCGATCTCGGAGGTCCGTCGATGAGCAGCACGGTCGTCACCGGCATCTCCGAGCTCGTCACGTGCGCCGGCCCCGACGGCGCCACGCCCGTCACCGACCGGTCGCTGCCCGCCGCCGAGCGGCTCGGGGTCGTGCGCGACGCGGCGGTCGTCGTCGAGGACGGGCGGGTCGCCTGGGTCGGGCCGGCGGTGGAGGCCCCGGCGGCGGACGACGCCCTCGACGTCGGCGGCCGGGCGGTCGTCCCGGGGTTCGTCGACAGCCACAGCCACCTCGTCTTCGCCGGCGACCGGTCCGCCGAGTTCGCCGCCCGGATGGCCGGCACGCCCTACGACGGCGGCGGCATCGGGGTGTCGGTGGCCGCCACCCGCGCCGCGACCGACGACGAGCTGCGCGGCCTGCTGGCCGCCCGCGTCGCCGACGCGAGGGCCCTCGGCACGACGACCCTCGAGGTCAAGGGCGGCTACGGGCTGACCGTCGAGGACGAGGTCCGCAGCCTCCGGCTGGCCCGCGAGGTCACCGACGAGACGACCTTCCTCGGCGCCCACGTCGTCCCGCCCGAGGCGCGCGAGGACCGCGCCGCCTACCTCGACCTCGTCACCGGGCCGATGCTCGCCGCCTGCGCCCCGCTCGCCCGCTGGGTCGACGTCTTCTGCGAGCCCAACAGCCCGCACGCCTTCACCGGCGAGGAGGCCCGCCGGGTGCTCCTCGCCGGGCGCGACGCCGGTCTCGGGCTGCGGGTGCACGGCAACCAGCTCGGACCCGGACCGGGGGCCCGGCTGGCCGTCGGGCTCGGCGCGGCCTCGGTCGACCACTGCACCTTCCTCGACGACACCGACGTCGACGACCTCGCCGCGGCCGCCGACACCACGGTCGCGACCCTCCTGCCGGGCGTGGAGTTCTCGACCCGGATGCCCTACCCCGACGCCCGCCGGCTGCTCGCCGCCGGGGTGTCGGTCGCGCTGGCCTCGGACTGCAACCCCGGGACGTGCAACACCGCGTCGATGCCGTTCGTCGTCGCCCTCGCCGTGCGGGAGCTGCGGATGACCGCCGCCGAGGCCCTCGTGGCCGCGACCGTCGGCGGCGCCCGGGCGCTGCGGCGCGACGACGTCGGGCGGGTGGCCGTCGGTGCCCGCGCCGACCTCGCGGTCCTCGACGCCCCGGGCCACGAGCACCTCGCCTACCGGCCGGGGATGCCCATCGCCCGGGCCCTCGAGCTCGACTGAGGCCGGGGGTCAGACCGGCTCGACCTTGATGTCCTTGGGCAGGTGGCCCGAGGACTTCCGGTAGTACGAGGCGGCCTGCCGCTCGGCGAGCGTGCGCGCGGCCCCCACGGCGACACCGAGCGCCACGGCGTAGGCGACGGCCTTGACGACCGGGGCGTCGGGGTTCTTCGGGTTGATCTGGTCCTGGCCGGCCTTGGCCCAGATCGTGTCGACGAGCTTGGTCGCGACGATCCCGGCGATGATCGGGCCGCCGGTGCCGAGGATCTTCCAGGCGAGCTTTCCCACGGGTGGCTCCTCAGGGGGTCGGGGCCGGACAGCGGTTGTGCCCGATGGTGTCTCGTTACCCTAGCCCGCACGGGGGTATGCTCGACGCGTCCAACGACAGGGGAGCGCCCAGGCGCTGAGAGTGCGGTCCGACCGCAGACCCTCGAACCTGATCCGGTTAGCACCGGCGAAGGGAGTCGGGAATCTCAGGCGTGCTCCCGCCACGTCCGGTCGCTCGCGTCCGGGTGCCGGCGGGGTCACGCCTCCCCGAGGTCACCACCGACCACGGGAGCAGCAACCATGAGCACGACCACCACGCAGGCGCCGCCCGGCCGGCGCTCCATCACCGCCACCCGCCCGCTGCTGGGTTGGCGGACCGTCGACATCCTCACCATCACCTTCCTCGGCGCCGCCTTCGGCATCGTCTTCTGGGGGTGGGCCCTCGCCTACGAGCCCCTGAGCAAGGCCGTCTCCGTCGCCTACGTCCCGCTGAGCGGGCTCTTCACCGGCCCCTGGCTCCTCGCCGGCGTCGTCGGCGGGCTCGTCGTCCGCCGCCCGGGCGCGGCCCTGCTGTGCGAGGTCGTCGCCGCCCTCGTCTCGATGCTCCCCGGCACCCAGTGGGGAGCGACGACGCTGATGAGCGGCATCCTCCAGGGCCTCGGCGCCGAGCTCGCCTTCGCGCTCCTCGGCTACCGCTCCTACCGGCTCCCGGCCGCGGTGCTCGCCGGCGTCCTCGCCGTCCCGCTCGAGTGGCTCTTCGAGACCTTCAGCGTGCCCGCGTCGTGGACCGACGTCCCGCTCCTCGGCGACCTCACCGGCGGGGGAGCCTGGTACGGCGAGCTGCTGCTGCGCGACAAGCTCGCCTACCTCGGCGCCCTCGCGGTGTCGGGCGCCGTCCTCGCCGGGCTCGTCGGCTGGCTGCTGACCCGGGCGCTGGCGCGCGCCGGTGCCCTGTCGGCCTTCCCGCCCGGCCAGGAGCTGCGGGAGACCGGCGCTGTCTGAGCGGATGACGACCGCGCGGCTCGGCCTCGTCGAGGTCGAGGGGCTGACGTGGCGTCCGTACGGGCGCCGCGAGCCGGTCCTGCGCGACGTGCACCTCACCTTCCGGCCCGGCGAGCGCGTCCTGCTCGCCGGGCCGTCGGGGGCCGGCAAGTCGACCCTCCTGCGCGCGCTCGCCGGGCTGCTCGGGAGCGTCGAGGCCGGCGACCTGTCCGGCTCCGTGACGCTCGACGGCGTCGCGCCGGGGGCGCGCGCCGGCGCGAGCGGGCTCGTCCTCCAGGAGCCCGGCAGCGGGGTCGTCGCGGCGACGGTCGGGCGCGACGTCGCCTTCGGCCTCGAGAACGTCGGCACCCCGCGCGCGCTGATGCCCGAGCGCGTCACCGCCGCGCTCGCCGCGGTCGGGCTCGACGACCTGCCGCTCGACACCCCGACCTCGGCGCTGTCCGGCGGGCAGACCCAGCGCCTCGCCCTGGCCGGCACGCTCGCCCTCGACCCCTCGCTCGTCCTCCTCGACGAGCCGACGGCCATGCTCGACCCGGGGTCGGCGCTCGAGGTGCGCAGCGCGGTGGCGGGGATGCTCGAGCGAGAGCCGCGCACGCTCGTCGTCGTCGAGCACGTCCTCGGGCCGTGGGTCGACCTCGTCGACCGGCTCGTCGTCCTCGACGCGGACGGCCGGGTCGTCGCCGACGGCGCCGTCGGCGAGGTGCTGTCGGCCGAGCGCGAGCGGCTGCTCGCGATGGGCATCTGGGTCCCCGGCGCGCCGGACCCGGTCGCGCTGCCCCTCGACGCCGGTCTCGTCGCACCGCGCCGCCCGGTCGGGGACGCCCCGGCCCTCGCGGCCGCCCCGATGGAGGTCACGCGCACCACCCGGCTGCTCGACGGCTCGACCCGAACGTCCCTCGCGGCGCGGCTGGAGGAGCCGCTCGTCGCCGCGCCGGGGTCGCTCTCGGTGCTCGTCGGCCCGAGCGGCTCCGGCAAGTCGACCCTCCTCCACGCGCTCGCGGGCTTCCTCGACCCCGAGCCGGGCGACGCCGTGCGGGTCACGACCGGCACCGGCCCGTCGGACCCCCGGGACCTCGCCCCCGGCGGCCTGGCCCGGTCGCTGGCGTGGGTCCCCCAGTGGGCCGGGTCGACCATCGTCGCCGGCACCGTCCTCGACGAGGTCCTCGTCACGAGCCGGGTGGTGGGAGCGGACGGCCCGGCCGCCGCGGACCGCGCGCACCGGCTGCTCGACGCGCTCGGGCTCGGCCACCTCGCAGGGGCCGACCCGCGCGAGCTCTCCGGGGGCGAGCAGCGCCGGCTCGCCGTGCTCGCCGCGCTCCACCACGGCCCGCCGGTGCTGCTCGCGGACGAGCCGACCATCGGCCAGGACCGGCACACCTGGGCGGCGGTCGTCGGCCTCGTCGCCGCCTACCGGGAGGCCGGAGGTGCGGTGGTCGCGGCGACCCACGACGCGGCGGTCGTCGCCCGGGCCGGCACGGTGCACGAGGTCCGGGCCCCGGTCCGAGACCGGCCCGCACCCGGACCCCGCCGCACGCCCCTGCTCGCCCGGTGCGCCCCGCTCGCCCTGCTGGCCGGCGCGCTCCTCGCCGTCCCGGCCGGCGTCCTGTCGCCGCACTGGAGCACCTCGCTCGCCGTGCTCGCGACGCAGGTGGTCCTCGCCGTCGTGGGGCTGTGGGCCCCGGGCCGGGGGGTCGGGCCGACGGGACGGGTCCGCGGGGTGCTGCTGCGGCTCGTCCCGGGGGCGCTCGCCGCGCTGAGCGTGGGTTGGTCGACGTGGTGGCTGGCGGGACGCGACGCCGACACCGCCCTGACCGTCGCCCTGCGGGTCCTCGTCATCGTCCTGCCGTCGGCCGTCCTCCTGCCCTGGCTCGACCCGGACCGGCTCGGTGACCACCTCGCGCAGCGGCTCGGCCTCCCGGACCGGACGGTGGTCGCGACGGCCGCGGCGGTCCACCGGGTGCACACGTTCGGGGCGGTGTGGACCGAGATCGGCCGGGCCCGCCGGGTGCGGGGGCTCGGGTCGTCGGCCCGGCACCCGGCCGCGCTCGTCCGGCACCTCGGGGCGCTGACCTTCGGCCTGCTCGTCCGCACCCTGCGCGCCGCCGCCGAGCTGGCCGTCGCGATGGACAGCCGGGGCTTCGCGACGGCACGCCGCCGCACCTGGTGGTCGCCGGCCCCGTGGCGCGGAGGCGACACCCTGCTCGTGCTCCTCGCCGTCGTGCCGATCGCGGTCTCCGTGCTCGCCCGCTGACCCTCCGGAGGTCACGCCGCCACCTCGTCCCCACCTCGAATTCGTCAACAGACGAAGGGTGGATCCCAGAGGTAGGTCAAGGCTTGGCAAGGACTTGGTCAAGAAGCCCCCACCGGTATCGTGACACCGTTGTCAGGGCCCCTAGGGTGGCGTGGCAACGCCTGTCCTCGGGGGCAGCGTCGCTAGGAAGTGAACGAGGACCGGGAGGTCCGCCGGCGGACCAGGGGCCCGCCGGGCGACGCGAAGGTGGTTTCTGCGGTGCGCGGGTGGCTCGCGAGCGACGGTCCCGTCCACGGTGGGGGTCGACAGGCCCGCTCGTGGCGACGGACGGCGATCCTCGTCGTCTCCACGCTGGTCCTCGCCCTCGGTGGGTCCGTGGTCCTCCCGGCCGCCGCGCTCGCCACCCCAGCACCGACCGCCGCCGCACCCCGGGCTGCGGCCCCGGAGGCGGCCACCCCGCCGGCCGCCGCCCGACCCGGGTCCCTCGCCGCCGCGGTCTCGCCCACCTACACCCTCGACGTCAGCGCCAACCCGACCTCGCTGCCCTACGAGGGCGGCACGGTCAGCTACACGTACACGCTCGTCAACACCGGCGACACCCGCCTGTACTTCCAGTCGGCCACCGACTCCGTGTGCCCGGCCGTCTCGTACGTCTCGGGCGGCTCGACCGCCGGCGTCGAGAACACCCGGGTGTTCGATGCGGGGCAGACCCTCGTCTTCCGCTGCACGACGACGCTGACCGCCACGACGACGAACACGGCGAGCTTCTCGTTCGGCTACGGCGCCTTCTGCCCGGTCCAGTGCGACGGGTCGGTCGCCCGCAGCGGCCAGGCCACCGTGACCGTCCAGCAGCCGATCACCCCCTGCTCGACCATCTGGTACGGCTCGGTGGGCACCTCGAGCCTCGCCCCGGGGACCTACGGGCGCATCTATCCGACGGCCGCGGTCGTCGGGAGCTTCAACCCCCCGGGGCTGACCGGCAACCAGCACAGCTCGGCGATCGCCATCAACCCCAAGGACCCGGACTTCCTCTACTACGCACCCCGCGGAACCGTCTCCGCAGGCACCTTCGCCAACGACCTCTACCGGGTCGACCTCGCCACCGGGACCCAGACCAAGGTCGCCGACGGCACGGGCAACCTCGAGTTCACGAGCAACCGACTCGCCTTCGACATCGACGGCCGGCTCTGGACCTTCAACAACGCCGGCCTGCTCTACTCGTGGACCTCGGCGGGCGGGTTCTCCGCCGGCAAGACCCCGACGACGAGCAACGGCGTCGCCTTCTCCGCGCTGCAGTCGGGTGACATCGCCTTCGACGGCAACGGCACGATGTACGTGCTCGCCGCCGACTCGACGACGACCTACCTCTACCGGATCACGGCGGCCTCGCTGGCCACGAGCACTCCGAGTGCCCAGCTCGTCAACACCTTCGCGGCCCCGACCGTCGGCTCGTTCTACAACGGCCTGGCCTTCTCGTCCGACGGGACGCTCTACGCCACCTCCACCAACACCGGCACCTCCCAGTACGCGCTCTACCGGGTCGACCCCGACACCGGGACGGTCACCCAGCAGTCCACCGGCTCGAACCTCCGGGTCGTCGGCGACCTCGCCTCGTGCGCCATCCCCAAGCCGGCGCTGCGGGCGACGAAGACGGTCTCGCCGAGCACCCCGGTCGACGGCGGCGAGACCCTCACCTACACCGTCAAGGTCGACAACCTCGGCACCCTCTCGGCCCTCGCCACGACCGTCCAGGACGCCATCCCGGCGAACACGACCTACGTCCGCAACTCGACGACCCTCAACGGTGCCGCGGTCGCCGACACCGGGAGCTCACCGTTCTTCCCCTTCTCGAGCGCCCGGGCCGTCAACTCGGCGGGCGTGAACAGCGGCATCGTCGCCAAGGGCGCGACCGCGACGGTCACCTTCCGGGTCACCGTGAACACGCTGACCGCTGCGGTCCGGTCGGTGTGCAACCAGGCCACGGTCAGCGCGAGCGGCGTGACGACCACGCTCTCCGACGACCCGTCGGTCGCGGGCGCGGGGGACCCCACGTGCAACCTCGCCTACACCCCGGGCATCCAGGTGACGAAGTCGGCCAGCCCGACGACGCTCAACATCAGCGGACCGGTCACCTACACGTACACGGTCATCAACACCGGCAACGAACCGCTGCGCAACGTGACGCTCGCCGACGACAAGGGCACCGTCAGCCAGACGCACACCGGCGACACCAACGCGGACAACCTCCTGCAGGTCGGCGAGTCGTGGGTCTACACGCTGAGCCAGACCCTCTCGACGACGACGACCAACACGGCCACGGCGACCGGCGCCGGCAACGTCACCGGAACCTCGGTCTCCGACAACGACACCGCCACCGTGACCGTGACCAAGCCGACGCTCAACCTGTCGAAGACGGCGGGTGCGGTCACCGGTCCTGCGGCGGACGGCACGTACCGCGCGACGTACACGGTGTCGGTGGCCAACACCGGCAACGGGGCGGGCACCTATGGGCCGATCACCGACACCCCGGCGTTCGCGTCGAACCTCCAGCCCACCGGCGCGACGTGGAGCGGCCAGGCGAGCGGGTCGGCGACCGGCGCAGGGCCGTACTCCGTCGGCGCGGCCGGGACGAGCATCGCGGCCGGCGCCACCCACACGTACACCGTCGTCGTGACCTTCCGGTACACCAACGGCACCCAGGCGGTGGCCTGCTCGGGCACCGGCACCGGCCTCTACAACGGCGCGACGCTGCCCGCGGGCCAGGAGGCCGGGAGCACCTCGGACAACGCCGCCTGCGCCACCCCGCCGGCCCCGCCCGCACCCGCGCTGACCCTCACGAAGTCCGCGGGCGCGCTCCAGGACCTCGACGGCAACGGCGCCGACGCCGGTGACCGCATCGTCTTCTCGTTCGTCGTCCGCAACTCCGGCAACGTCGACCTCGACACCGTCGCCCTCAGCGACCCGAAGCTCGGCCTCCCGGCGCTCACCTGCCCGGCCACCACGCTGGCCGTCGGCGCCTCGATGACGTGTACCGCGGTGTCCTACACCGTCACCCAGGCCGACGTCGATGCCGGAGCGGTCAACAACACCGCGTCGGTCAGCGGTCGGGCGCCCAACGGCGTGACGACGACGGCGACGTCCTCGACGTCCACGGCCCTCCCGCCAGCGCCTCGGCTCTCGCTCACCAAGTCGGTCGCCGAGGTGACCGACGTCAACGCCAACGGCGTCACCGACCCCGGTGACCGCATCCGCTACACCTTCAGCCTGACGAACACCGGCAACGTCACGCTGTCGTCGCTGACCGTCACCGACGCCAAGCTCGGCCTGAGCGCGGTCGCCTGCGCCACCGGATCCCTCGCTCCGGGGGCGACCGTCACGTGCACCACCTCGCCCGTGTACACCGTGACGAGCGCCGACGTCACGGCCGGAGCGGTGACGAACACCGCGACCGCGGCGGCGGCGGCGGTCACCGGCGGGTCGGTCACGTCGAACACCTCGGGGACGAGCACGCCCGTCGCCTCGGCGGCCTCCCTCGACGTCGTCAAGACCGCCGGCGCGCTGAGCGCCCTCGACCCCGAGACGGGTCGCTACACCGCGACGTACACCGTCCGGGTCGTCAACTCCGGACAGACCCCCACGACGTACGGCGCGCTCACCGACACCCCGGCCTTCGGGCCCGGCCTCGTCGTCGAGGGGGCGTCGTGGACCGGCCCGACGACGGGCTCGTCCTCGACGACCGGGCCCTTCACCCTCGCCCCCGCGGGTACGGCCATCGGCGGGACGACGACCCAGACGTGGACGCTCACGATCCGCCTGCACATGACGCGCACGACCGCGTCCACGGCGTGCGCGGGCAGCGGGAGCGGGCTGTACAACGCGGCCGCCCTCCCGGCCGGCCAGGAGTCGGGCGGCACCGCGAACAACGCCGCGTGCCTCGCCCCGCCGACCCCGCCGGCCCCCGGCATCGACCTCGTGAAGACCGTGCTCGGCGTGCAGGACGTCAACGGCAACGGCCTCACCGACACCGGTGACCGCATCACGTGGGGCTTCACGATGCGCAACACCGGCACGATCGCCGTCGCCGGCGTCACCGTCAGCGACCCGCGCCTCGCGGCGGCCGGCATCACGGCCCCGTGCGCCGACCCCGCGCTCTCGGTCGGCGAGAGCACCTCGTGCCCGGTCTCCGGTCCGTACACGATCACGGCCGCCGACGTGACGGCCGGCTCGGTCGCCAACACCGCCACCGCCACCGGCACACCGCCGTTCCTGCCCGCCGTCACCGACACCGACTCGACGACGACGCCGACCCAGACCGCCTCGCTCGTCCTCACGAAGACCGCCGGGGCGGTCGTCGACGCGAACGGCAGCGGCCGCGCGGACGCCGGCGACACCGTCACGTACACCTTCTCGATCCGCAACACGGGCACGACGGCGCTCAGCGACCTGCGGATCGGCGACCCGCGCCTCGGGCTCGGCTCCGTGCTCTGCGCGGCGGGCCCGCTCGCCCCCGGCGCCACGACCTCGTGCACCCGGACGTACACGCTGACCCAGGCCGACGTCGACGCCGGCTCGGTCGTCAACACCGCGACCGCGACGGGCACCCCGCCGAACGGGGCCACCCCGGTGAGCGGCACCTCCTCGGCGACCGTCACCGTCGCGCCGACGAACGGCCTGTCCCTCACCAAGACCGCCTCCGGCATCGCGGACACCAACGGCGACGGCCGGCCGTCCGCGGGTGACCGGATCACCTACGGCTTCTCGGTCAGCAACACCGGCACGACGACGCTCACCAACGTCACGGTCACCGACGCCAAGCTCGGTCTCTCCGCGGCCGCGTGCGTCGCGACCCTCGCCCCCGGCGCCTCGGCCACCTGCTCGACGGTCGTCGCCTACCCCATCACGCAGGCCGACGTGGACGCCGGCTCGGTGGCGAACACCGCGTCGGCCACGGCGACGCCGCCCGGCGGCGCCGCCCCGACCGCCACCTCCGGCACGACGACGCCGGTGACGACCGTGGCGGCGCTGTCGCTGACCAAGACGGCCGGAGCGGTCGCCGACACCAACGGCAGCGGCCGGCAGGACGCCGGCGACCGGGTCACCTACTCGTTCACGGTGACGAACACCTCGAACGTCACGCTCGGCAACGTCACGGTCACCGACCCGAAGCTGGGCCCGGTCACCTGCGTCCGCACCACCCTGACGCCGGGGCAGTCGACGACCTGCTCCGCGGCCGCCTACGTCCTCACCCAGGCCGACCTCGACGCCGGCCGGGTCGACAACACCGCCGGGGCCACGGCGACCACGCCCGGTGGCGCCACGACGTCCACGAGCGCCTCGGCCGTCGTCACCCTCGTCCCGACCCGCTCGCTCGCGCTCGTCAAGGTCAGCGACCCGGTCCAGGACCTCGACGGCAACGGGCCCGACGCGGGTGACACCGTCGCGTACTCGTTCCGCGTCACCAACACCGGCAGCCAGAGCGTCAGCTCCGTGACGGTCACCGACGCCAGGCTCGGCCTCACCGGGACGCCGTGCGTCGCCGGACCGCTGGCACCGGGCGCGACCGCCACCTGCGCGGCGCCCGCCCCGTACGTGCTCACCCAGGCCGACGTCGACGCCGGCTTCGTCGAGAACACCGCCACCGTCGACGGCACGACCCCGAGCGGCCCGGTGACGGTGTCCGACACCGAGCGCCGCGCCTTCGCCGCGACGTCCACGGTCTCGCTGCGCAAGGTCGCCGGCACGGTCACCGACCTCGACGCCAACGGGCAGGACGCGGGCGACACGGTCGCCTACTCGTTCGAGGTGACGAACACCGGGTCGACGACGCTGCGCGACGGCGTCGTCATCGACCCGAAGCTCGGGCTGGCCGCCTTCACCTGCGCCCCCGGCAGCATCGTGCCCGGGCAGACGGTGTCCTGCCCGGCGCCGCGTGACTACGTGCTCACGCAGGCCGACGTCGACGCCGGCGGCCTGACGAACACGGCCTCCGCGACGGCCACGACGCCGAGCGGCGGCACCACGCCGGTCGCGACGAGCACCGCGACGCGGGCCGTCACGCCGACCAACTCCGTCGTCCTCACGAAGACCGCGGGCGCCGTCGTCGACGTCGACGACAACGGCCCGGACGTCGGTGACACCGTCACCTACACGTTCACGGTGCGCAACACCGGCGGCGCGACGCTCGACGACATCCGTCTCGACGACCCGCGCCTCGGCCTGTCGAACGTCGTCTGCGCGGCCGGTCCGCTCGCCCCCGGCGCGACGGTGTCGTGCCCCTCGGCCACCTACACGCTGACCCAGGCCGACCTCGACGCCGGGCAGGTCGTCAACACCGCGACGGCGAGCGCCACCCCGCGCTCGGGCGCCGCGCCGTCGGCCTCGGCGAGCGCGGTGCGCGACGTCGACCAGCTCGCGGCGCTCACCGTCGTCAAGACCGCGGGCGCCGTCACCGACGCCAACGCCTCCGGCCGCCAGGACGCGGGCGACACGGTCTCGTACTCCTTCCGGGTGACGAACACCTCGAACGTCACGCTCTCCCTCGTCCGGATCAGCGACGCGATGCTCGGGCTGTCCGGCGAGGTCTGCGGTACCGGCACGCTCGCCCCCGGCGCCTCGACGACCTGCTCCGGGTTCGTCCACACGCTCACCCAGGCCGAGGTCGACGCCGGCCGCGTGCAGAACACCGTCACCGCCTCGGGCCGCACGCCGGCCGGGGCGACGGTCACCGCGACCTCGACCGCCGTCCGCGACGTGACGCCGCCGAGCTCGCTCTCGGCGACGAAGACCGCCGGGTCCGTCGTCGACGCGAACGGCTCGGGCCGCCAGGACGCGGGCGACACGGTCACCTACACCTTCACGCTGCGCAACACCGGGGCCACCACGCTCACTGCGCCACGGGTCACCGACGCGCGGCTCGGTGTCGTCGACTACGCCTGCGGGACAGGGTCGCTGGCTCCGGGTGGGACGGTCACCTGCACCGCCCCGGCGTACACCCTGACCCAGGCCGACCTCAACGCCGGCCGGGTCGACAACGCCGCGACGACGGAGGCCACGACGCCCGCCGGCGGCACCGTGAGCGCCCCCGCCGCCGCGACCCGAACGCTCACCTCGACGCCGGCCGTCGAGCTGACCAAGCGCGCCTCGGCGGTCGCGGACCTCGACGGCAACGGTGCCGACGCGGGTGACACGATCACCTACTCGTTCGCCGTCCGGAACACCGGCACGGTCTCGCTCACCGACGTGCGGGTCGACGACGCCAAGCTCGGCCTGTCCGGGGCGCTGTGCGTCACCGGCCCGCTGGCGCCCGGCGCGTCGTCCGACTGCGCCGCGACCCGCACGTACACCCTGACCCAGGCCGACGTCGATGCCGGGGCGGTGTCGAACACCGCCACGGCGACCGCCACCGGCGCGACGGGCGGAACGGCGACCGGCCAGTCGAGCACGACGACGAGCCTCACGACGGTCGCGGCCGTCGCGCTGACCAAGACGGCCGGCGCGGTCGTCGACGCGAACGCGGACGGCCGGCAGAGCGCCGGCGACACGGTCTCCTACACCTTCACCGTCCGCAACGTCTCGACCGTGACCCTCAGCGGTGTCACGGTGAGCGACGCGCGCCTCGGCACCGTCACCTGCGCGGCGACGAGCCTGGCCCCCGGCGCGAGCACGACGTGCACCGCGGCCCCGTACCGGCTCACCCAGGCCGACCTCGACGCCGGCACGGTCGTCAACACCGCGTCCGTCACGGCCTCCGACCCGCGCGGTGGCACCGCGACCGCCTCCGCGTCGGCGACGGTCACGCTCGCGCCGCCGAGCACGCTGGCCCTCGACAAGACCGCCTCCGGCGTCATCGACCTCGACGGGAACGGCACCGACGCGGGCGACCAGATCGTCTACTCGTTCTCGGTGACCAACACCGGCAGCGTCACGGTGACCAACGTCGTCGTCAACGACAACAAGCTCCGGCTCACCGGGTACCTCTGCGCCGCCGGTCCGGTGGCTCCGGGCCAGACCGTCTCCTGCACCGCCCCCGCGTTCACCCTCGCGCAGGGCGACGTCGACTCGTCGCGGGTCGAGAACGTCGCCACCGTCACCGCCACGACGCCCGGCGGCGGCACGAGCACCCCGCCGGGCCAGGACTCCGTCGTCACGCCGCTGGCGCCGACCTCGTCCCTCCTCCTCCTCAAGACCGGTGGCGAGCTCCGCGACGCCAACGACGACGGCCTGCCGAGCGCCGGCGACGAGGTCGTCTACACCTTCACCGTCACGAACAGCGGGGCGACGACGCTTCGCGACATCCGGGTCACCGACGACAAGCTCGGGCTCGTCGACTACCTGTGCAGCCCCGGTCCGGTCGCGCCGGGGGCATCGGTCACCTGCCAGGGTCCGCGGCCGTACGTGCTCACCCAGGACGACGTCGACGCCGGGTCGATCGAGAACACCGCGACCGCCACCGGTCGACCGCAGGTCGGCGGGACGGTCAGCGACTCCGACACGGCGACGACGCCGGTCGACCAGGTCGCCGAGATCGCCCTCGACAAGGCGGTCGGCTCGGTCGTCGACACGAACGGCACCGGGCGGACCGACGCCGGAGACCGGGTCACCTTCACCTTCACGGTGACGAACTCCGCCGCCGTGACGCTGACCGACCTGCGCATCAGCGACCCGCGGCTGGGCGTGGTCACCTGCGACCCGACGACCCTCGCACCGGGGGAGCAGGCCACGTGCACCGGCCCCACGGCGACCATCACCCAGGCCGAGGCCGACGCCGGCGCCCTGTCCAACACGGCCACGGCGACGGCCGACGAGCCCGGGGGCGACCCGGTCACGAGCACCGACACCGCCGTGCTGCCCATCGCCCAGGTCGACGCCATGCAGCTCGACAAGATCGCCGGGGCCGTCGTCGACACGAACACCTCCGGCACGGTCGATGCCGGCGACGTCGTCACGTACACGTTCTCGGTTCTCAACACGGGGACGACGACGCTGCGCACGGTGCTCGTCGACGACGCCCGGCTCGGGCTGACCGGGTTCTCCTGCGCCGGGTCCTCGGCGCTGACCCCGCGGACCACCCGGACCTGCACCAGCCCCGCGTACACGCTGACCCAGGCCGACCTCGACGCCGGCCGGATCGACAACACCGCGACCGCACGGGCCACCGGCTCGACCGGCACGACGACCTCGCAGGACTCGGCGACCGTCCTGCTGCCGAGCACCGGTGACGTCGAGCTGACGAAGACCGCCTCGGACATCGACGACACGAACGCCGACGGACGGGTCGACGCCGGTGACACCGTCACCTACGGCTTCACCGTCCGCAACACCTCGACCGTCACGCTCACCGACGTGACCCTCAGCGACCCGACCCTCGGCGTCGACGGCGAGCGCTGCGGCCCGGCCACGCTGGCCCCCGGGGCGAGCGGCACCTGCACGCGCCCGTACGTCCTCACCCAGGCCGACGTCGACGCCGGCCTCGTCGACAACACCGCGACGGCCCGGGCGGTGCGCCCGGACGCCTCGGTGACCACCGACACCTCGAGCGCCCGCGTCACGGTGGCCGGCTCGGCCCAGCTCGAGCTCACCAAGACCGCGTCCGACGTCATCGACGGTGACAGCAACGGCCCCGACGCCGGCGACACCGTCGAGTACTCGTTCAGCGTCCGCAACGCGGGGACGACGAGCCTCACCGACGTCCGCGTCACCGACCCCGTCACCGGCACCACCGACGCGCTCTGCACCGCCGGCCCGCTCGCGCCCGGCGCGACGGCGGCGTGCGCGGTCACCGCGACCCGCACCCTCACCCAGGCCGACGTCGACGCCGGCTCCGTCTCCAACACGGCGACGGCCACGGCGACCCCGCCCTACGGCACGCCGCCGACGGCGACGAGCTCGACCCTCACGCCGGTCGACAGCGTCGCGTCGATCGCCCTCGACAAGGTCGGGTCCGCCCCCGAGGACACCGACGGCTCCGGCACCGTGAGCGCCGGCGACACCGTGCGCTGGACCTTCACGGTGACGAACACGACGACCGTCACGCTGCGCGCCGTGCGCGTCGAGGACGCGCTCGCCGGCGAGGTCACCTGCCCCGACACCACGCTCGCCCCCGGCGACTCCACCGTCTGCACGGCCGCGGGGCACCGGCTGACCCAGGCGGAGGTCGACGCGGGCCGGGTCGACAACACCGCCACCGTGCGGGCCGAGGACCCGCGCGACGTCACCGTCACCGACACCGACAGCGAGACCGTCACCTACGCCGTGCCGTCCGCGCTGGTGCTCACGAAGTCCGCCGGGCCGGTCGTCGACGCCAACGGCACCGGCCGCGAGGGCGTCGGTGACACCGTCACCTACACGTTCGCGGTGCGGAACACCGGCTCGACGACGCTCACCGGCGTGACGGTCGACGACCCCCGCATCGGCGTCACCGGGCTCGCCTGCGGCGCGAGCATCGCCCCGGGCGACGCCGCCTCGTGCTCGGTCACGTACACGCTGACCCAGGCCGACGTCGATGCCGGCCGCATCGACAACACGGCGACCGCCTCGGCGACGACCCCCGCCGGCGGCACCGTCGACGACGACGACACGGCCTCGGTGACCATCCGCCCGACCACCTCCGTCGAGCTGACGAAGACCGCCTCGGCCGTCACCGACGTCGACGGCAACGGGCCGGACGCCGGCGACACCGTCGAGTACACGTTCTCGGTGCGCAACACCGGGTCCGCGACCCTCACGGGCGTCACCCTCGACGACGCGCTGCTCGGGCTCGACGACGTGGTCTGCACGACGACCCCGCTCGCCCCGTTCGGCGTGCAGCCCTGCGCCGGCTCGTACGTCCACGTCCTCACCCAGGACGAGGTCGACGCGGGAGCCGTCCGCAACACGGCGACGGCCACCGCGACGAGCTCGGTCGGCGACACGGCCACCGATGACTCGAGCGCGACCGTCTCGGTCAGCACGCTCGCCGTCATCCGCCTCGACAAGGAGGTCGTCGGGATCGCCGACACCGACGGCGACGGCCGCACCGACGCGGGCGACACGGTCACCTACCGCTTCACGGTGACGAACACCTCGCCGGTGACGCTGACGGCGGTCACGGTGGAGGACAGCCGGATCGGGCGCGCGGCGTCGAGCTGTGGCGCGACGTCGCTCGCGCCGGGCGCCTCGACCACGTGCACCTCCCCGTACGTCCTCACCCAGGCCGACGTCGACGCCGACCGGGTCGACAACACCGCGACGGCGCGAGCCGCGACGCCGCAGGGCGCGACGGTCAGCGACGACGACACGGCCTCGGTCGTCGTCGGCGGCCCGGCGTCGGTCGAGCTGACGAAGACGGCCGGCGCCGTCGTCGACGCCAACGGCTCGGGCCGCCAGGACGCGGGCGACACCGTCGAGTACACGTTCTCCGTCCGCAACACGGGCGCGGTGAGCCTCACCGACCTGCGCCTCGACGACCCGGTGGCCGGCCTCGCGAACGCCCTCTGCGCCGGTGGCCCGCTGCTGCCGGGCGCCACGACGGCCTGCGCCGTCCGCGGCTCGCACGTCCTCACCCAGGGCGAGGTCGACGCCGGCCGCGTCGACAACACCGCCGTCGTGTCGGCGGCCGCCGCCACGGGTGGCCGGGTCACCGACACCGACGACGCGACGCGCACCGTCGACACGACGCCCCTCGTCGACCTCGTCAAGGAGGGGTCGGCGGTCGTCGACACCGACGGCAACGGGCCGGACGCCGGTGACACGGTCACCTACACGTTCACGGTGACGAACACGGGCCCGGCGACGCTCACCGGGGTCACGGTCTCCGACAGCCGGATCGGGGTCGACGCCCTCGTGTGCGCGGCGTCCCTCGCCCCGGGCGAGGTCGTGCGGTGCAGCGCCGGCTACACCCTCACCCAGGACGACGTCGACGACGGCAGCGTCGAGAACACCGCCACCGTCCGAGGCACCGACACCCGCGGACGACCGGCCACCGACTCGGCCTCCGCCTCCGTGGCGGTCGACAACCTCGCGCAGGTCACCCTCGACAAGACCGCGGGCGACCCCACGGTCGCCCAGGGCGCCGACCCCGAGCGGGTCGACGCCGGCGACTCGGTCACCTACCGCTTCCTCGTGCGGAACACCTCGAACGTCACGCTGCGCGGGGTCGTGGTCACCGACCCGCTCGTCGGCACCGTCATCTGCCCCGAGACGACGCTGGCGCCGGGCGCCTCGACCACCTGCACGGCGTCCGCGTACGTCCTCACGCAGGACGACCTCGACGCCGGCGCGCTCGACAACCGGGCCGAGGTGACGGCCACCGGCCCGCAGGGCGCTGTCTCCGCGGCCGACGTCGTCAACGTCCCGCTCCCGCAGGCGAGCGGCCTCGTCCTCGTCAAGCAGTCGACCGGCGTCACCGACGCCAACAGCAGCGGGCAGGTCGACGCCGGCGACACCATCGGCTACTCGTTCCGGGTGACCAACACCGGCACCACGCGTCTCGACCCCGTCCGCGTCGACGACCCGCGGCTCGGGCTCGTCGCCTTCCCCTGCGGCACCGACCCGCTCGCGCCGGGGGAGACCCGCACGTGTGACGGGCCGGTGCTCACCCTGACCCAGGCCGACCTCGACGCGGGCTCGGTGACCAACACCGCCACCGCCACCGGTACCGACCCGACGGGGCGCGACCTCACCGACTCCGACGGCACGACCACCACCCTGGACGGCCCGGCGTCGGTCGAGCTCGCCAAGGTGGCCGGGCCGGTGCGCGACACCAACGGCACCGGCCGCCAGGACGCCGGCGACACGGTGACCTACACGTTCACGGTGACCAACACCGGAGCACGCACGCTGACCGACGCGAGGATCCGCGACGAGGTGGTCGGCGTCACCGACCTCCTCTGCGCCGACTCCCTCGCCCCCGGGGCCTCGGCGGAGTGCAGCGCCGACCTCGTGCTCACCCAGGAGGACGTCGACCGGGGGCGCATCGACAACACCGCGTCCGTCACCGCGCTGACGCCGGAGTCGACCCTCCTGTCCCACGACGCGTCGGCGGCCGTCGTCCTCGTCCCCGCACCGGGCATCGACCTCGTCAAGTCGGCCTCTGAGGTCCAGGACCTCGACGGGAACGGTGCCGACGCCGGCGACACGATCACGTACACGTTCACCGTGCGCAACACCGGCACGACCCGCCTCACCGACGTCCGGCTCACCGACGCGATGCTCGGCCTCGACGGCGAGCCCTGCACCACCGAACCGCTCCTGCCGGGCGAGACGCTCGGGTGCGACGCCGCGGTCGTCCACGTCCTCACCCAGGCCGACGTCGACGCCGGCTCGGTCGCGAACACCGCCTCGGTCACCGCCACGACCCCGGCGGGCACCGCGCCCACCGACACCTCCTCCACGGTGACGCCCCTCGACCGGGTCGCGGCGCTGCGCCTCGACAAGACCGTGGGCCCGATCGTCGACGCGAACGGTTCCGGCCGCACGGATGCCGGCGACACGGTGACCTACGGCTTCACGATCACGAACACCTCGAACGTCACCCTCACGGGGGTCGCCCTTACCGACGCGCGGCTCGGCCTCGAGGACGAGGTCTGCGGCACCGACACGCTGGCCCCCGGTGCGTCGACCGAGTGCACGAGCGACCCCTACGTCCTCACCCAGGCCGACGTCGACGCCGCGCGGGTCGACAACACCGCCACGGCGACGGCCACCGGCCCGGACGGCACGCCGACGCGGGCCGACGGCTCGGTCGGCCTCCGGGTCCCGGTGACCAACGGGATGTCGCTGCGCAAGACGGCCGGGACGCCGACGACCGACCGCGGCCTCGACCCGACGACCACCGACGCCGGCGACGTCGTCGACTACGCGTTCCGGGTGACCAACACCGGAACCCAGACCCTCGACCTGCTGACCGTCGCCGACCCGCGGATCGGCCTCACGGCGCTGCGCTGCGTCGCGACACTCTCCCCCGGCGAGTCGGTCGACTGCACGGGCAGCTACGTCCTGACCCAGGCCGACATCGACGCCGGTGGCCTGTCGAACACCGCGACCGCGACGGGCTTCACGCCGCCGGGCGACCCGGTGACGACGTCCGACGGCACCGACCTCGAGGTCACCGGCCGCAACGCGCTCGCCCTGACGAAGTCCGCCTCGGCGATCTCCGACACCGACGGGAACGGCGCGGACGCCGGCGACACCGTCGAGTACTCGTTCTCGGTGCGCAACGACGGCACGACGACCCTGCGCGACGTGACCCTCACCGACCCGCTGCTCGGGCTCACGGACGCCGCGTGCACCGCCGGCCCGCTCGCCCCGGGGGCGAGCCTCCCGTGCGACCGGACGTGGACGTACACGCTGACCCAGGACGACGTCGACGCCGGCTCGGTCTCCAACACGGCGACCGCCACCGCCGTCCCGCCGTCGGGGACCGCGCCGAGCGCCTCGTCGTCCACGACGACGCCGATGACCACGCTCGCCGAGCTGACCCTCGACAAGACCGCGGCGGACGTCGTCGACGTCGACGGCGACGGGGTGGACTCGGCGGGCGACACGATCGCCTACTCCTTCACGGTGCGGAACGTCTCGAACGTCACCGTGCGGGTCATCCAGGTCGCCGACCCGAACCTCGACGACATCCGGTGCGGCGCCATCACGCTGCCGCCGGGTGCGACGACCACGTGCTCGGCGCCGGCCTACGTCCTCACCCAGGCCGACGTCGACGCCGGCCGGGTGGACAACACCGCGACCGTCGTCGGGCTCGACCCGCAGGACGTCGAGACCACCGCCACCGACACCGTCACGACGCGCCTGTCGACGACCGGCACCCTGCGGCTGGACAAGACGGCCGGAGACGTCGTCGACGCGAACGGCAGCGGCCGGGTCGACGCGGGCGACACCGTCACCTACACCCTCGTCGTCACGAACACGGGGAGCACCCGCCTCACCGACGTCGCGGTCAGCGACAGCCGGTTGGGCCTCGACGGGTTGCGCTGCGGCGGCGGCTCGCTCGACCCGGGGGCGAGCGTCACCTGCCCCACCGCCACGTACGAGCTGGCCCAGGCTGACGTCGACGCCGGCGAGCTGGTCAACACCGCGACCGCCACCGCGCGCACGCCGGGCGGCGACCCGGCCACCGACGACGACTCCGCCACCGTCACGCTCGCCGGTCCCTCGTCGGTGCGGCTCGACAAGTCGGTCTCCGCGGTCGTCGACGTCGACGACGACGGCCGACCGAGCGTGGGTGACCAGCTCACCTACACCTTCGTCGTGACCAACACCGGGGCCACGACCCTCTCCGACCCCGCCGTCACCGACGCGCTGCTCGGGCTCGACGGGTTCGCCTGCGCGACCGGCCCGCTCGTCCCCGGTGCCGCCGCCACGTGCGAGGCGCCGCGCCCCCACACGCTGACCGCCGACGACCTCGACGCGGGGACGGTCGACAACACCGCCACCGTCGACGCGGCGACGCCGGCCGGGGGCACCGTCTCCGACGACGACAGCGCGTCGGCCCCGCTCGACCGCGTGGCCGAGGTCCGGCTCGTCAAGACCGCCGGCGACGTCGTCGACGCCAACGGCTCCGGCCGCGTCGACGCGGGCGACACCGTCGGCTTCACCCTGCGCGTCGAGAACACCTCGAACGTCACGCTCACCGACGTCGAGGTGTCCGACCCGCTGCTCGGCGCCGTCACCTGCGCTGCGACGACGCTGGCCGCCGGTGCGTCCACGTCCTGCACCGCGCCGGTGCACACCCTCACCCAGCCCGACCTCGACGCCGGCCGCGTCGACAACACCGCCCGGGTCACGGCGACCAGCCCCGTCGCCGTCGTGTCCGACGAGGACTCGGTGCGCGTCCCGCTCGCCGGTGCGGCCTCGGTGTCGCTCACGAAGACCGCGGGCGACGTCGGCGACCCCGACACGAACGGCGTGGACGCGGGTGACACCGTCACCTGGACCCTCACCGTGACGAACACCGGCACCACGACCCTCGACACCGTCGTCGTCGACGACGCGCTGCTCGGCCTCACCGACTTCGCCTGCGGCGCAGGGCCCCTCGCGCCGGGCGAGACGCGGACCTGCGTCCCGCCGGCGTACGCGCTGACCCAGGACGACGTCGACGCCGGGTCGGTGACCAACACCGCGACGGTCCGGGGCACCCCGCCGACCGGCGACCCCGTCGACGCCACCGACTCGGCGACGGCCGACCTCGCACCCTCCGGTGCGCTCGGGCTCGTCAAGGACGTGGTCGGGGTCGACGACACCAACGGGTCGGGCCGTGACGACGCCGGCGACACCGTCACCTACCGCTTCACCGTGACGAACACCGGCGCGACGACCGTCTCCGGGCTGGTCCTCGACGACGCGCGGCTCGGGCTCGTCGGCGCCGAGTGCGGTGACACCTCCCTGGCACCCGGGGCGAGCACGTCCTGCGAACGCGACCACGTGCTCACCCAGGGCGACGTCGACGACGGCCGGGTCGACAACACCGCGGCCGTGCGGGGCACCGACAGCCGTGGCGCCGCCCTGAGGGCCGAGGACAGCGCCACCGTCGTCCTCGCCCCCACCGCGTCGGTCGAGCTGACGAAGACCGCGTCCGGGGTCCGCGACACCGACGGTGACGGTCGCGTCTCGGCCGGCGACCAGGTCGAGTTCGCCTTCTCCGTCCGCAACTCCGGTGACGTCTCGCTCACCGACCTCGTCGTCGACGACCCGCGCCTCGACGTCACCGGCCTGGCCTGCACCGACGGCCCGCTCGCGCCCGGCGCCTCGGCCGCGTGCGCGACGACGGTGCTCTACACGCTGACCGCATCCGACCTCGACGCCGGCGCCGTCCTCAACACCGCGACCGTGACGGCGGTGCCGACCACCGGCGGGACCGTGACGGACGACGCCTCGGCGGTCGTGCCTCTCGACGGCCTCGCGCAGCTCCGGCTGACGAAGACGGCCGGCGCGGTCGTCGACGCGAACAACTCAGGCACGGCGGACGCCGGCGACACCGTCACCTACACCTTCGCCGTCCGCAACACCGGGACGACGACGCTCACCGGCCTCACGGTCGAGGACCCCCTCGTCGGCGACGTCACGTGCCCGGCGACCACCCTCGCCGCCGGCGCGAGCACCACCTGCACGGCCGACCCGTACGTCCTCACCCAGGCCGACGTCGACGCGGGCCGGGTCGACAACACCGCGACGGCGCGGGCGGAAGGTCCCGGCGGCGCCCCGGTGTCGGCCGTCGACACCGCCACCGTCGTCGTCGACGACGCCGCGGGCATCGCCCTCGACAAGACGGCCGGGCCGGTCACGGACACCAACGACTCGGGCCGGGTCGACGCCGGTGACAGCGTCACCTACACCTTCACCGTGACGAACACGGGCACGACGACGCTCTTCGACGTGACGGTCGACGACGCCCGCCTCTCGCTCGCCGGGCTGGCGTGCGGCACCGGCCCGCTGGCCCCCGGGGCCTCGAGGTCCTGCACCGCGACCTACGCGCTGACCCAGGCCGACCTCGACGCCGGCCGGGTCGACAACACCGCGACCGCGTCCGGGTCCTCCGCCGGTCCGAGCGGCCCCCGGGTCGCCGCCACCGACGAGGTCTCCGTCCCCGTCACGGGCGGCGCCTCCCTCGACCTCGTCAAGACGGGCACCCTCGTCGACGAGGACGGCGACGGCCGCGCCTCGGCCGGCGAGACCATCCGCTACGCCTTCCGCGTGACGAACACGGGCACGGTCACCCTCACCGACGTCGCGGTCTCCGACCCGCGCCTCGGCGGCGAGGTCACCTGCCCCGCCGGTCCGCTGGCGCCGGGTGACTCGCTCGACTGCTCGGTCCTCGCCTACGTCGTCACGCCGGCCGACGCGGCGGCCGGGATGATCCGCAACGTCGCCGTCGCGACGGCGGTCAGCGACACCGCCGGTGTCCCCGACCCCGCCCCGAGCGAGAGCGCGGCGGTCGTCGAGACGCGGCCGACCTCCGGCATCGAGCTGACGAAGACCGCGCGGCTCCGCGACGAGGACGGCGACGACAGGGCCGACGCCGGCGAGCGCATCGAGTACTCGTTCTCGGTCCGCAACACCGGGGACACCGTGCTCACCGACGTCCGCCTCACCGACCCGATGCTCGGCCTCGCCGGCACGCTGTGCACGGCCGGGCCGCTTGCACCGGGGGCCACGCAGGCCTGCGCCGACCTCACCAGGACCCACGTCGTGACCGCCGCCGAGGTGCGTTCCGGCGAGGTGGTCAACCGCGCGGGCGTCACGGCCGCCGACCCGTACGACGCCGTCGTGTCCGACGCGGACTCCGTGACCGTCGCGGCGACCGACGACGCGGTCCCGCCGTCGGCCGGTGGCGGGGGCCCCCTCGCGCAGACCGGGACCGACCTGGTCCGCGGCCTCGGCCTGGGCCTCCTGCTCGTCCTCGCCGGCCTGCTGGCGGTGCTGGCCTCCCGGCGGCGCGGAGCCGGTGCCCGGCACGCCCACCGACCGTGATGCACTGAAGACCCCAACGAGAGGAACGCACGTCGTGACACCCAGGACGCGGGCCACCGCCGCCCTGACCACCCTCCTGCTCGCCACCGGCCTCGCCGGCTGCTCGGGCGACGACGCGGAGCCCACCCCGACGAACAGCGGTGCGCTCCGGACCGTCACCGCGGCCCCGCCGAGCAACCAGCCGGCCGGCGCCATCAAGGAGCTCTCGAAGGTCGAGTGCGCGCAGGACGGCAAGGACTGGTCCTTCTCGGCCACCCTGACCAACGACGGGTCGGACCGGATGACCTACACCGTCCTCGTCGCGGTCGCGAAGAAGGATGGCGGCACGGTCCTCGGCAGCACGACGCTCACCGAGACCCTCGACGGCGGCGACTCGACCGAGCTCGAGGCGAAGGACTTCTACTCCGGCGACGAGAAGGCCGCCGACGCGCAGTGCGTGCCCTCGGCCACCAAGGCCGCGGCGAAGTGAGCGGCACCTCCGCCGGCTGAGGCCGCGGCGTCGGTGGGCGCGGGCATACTGGTGGATCGTGTCCGCCGACCCCGTGACGACCCCCTCCGCCACCGCCCGCATCCCCCGCGAGATCTGGGTCCTCATCGCGTCGGCGTTCGTCATCGCGCTCGGGTTCGGGCTCATCACGCCGGTCCTCCCGCAGTTCGCCCAGAGCTTCGGGGTCGGGGCGACGGCCAGCAGCGTCGTCGTCAGCGCGTTCGCGTTCTTCCGGCTGCTCTTCGCGCCCGCAGGTGGCCGGCTCATCGCCCGGCTCGGCGAGCGGCCCATCTACCTCGCGGGGCTCGTCATCGTCGCGGTCTCCACCGGGGCCACGGCCTTCGCCCACTCCTACTGGCAGCTGCTCGTCTTCCGCGGCCTCGGCGGCATCGGGTCGGTGATGTTCACCGTCTCGGCCGTCGCGCTCATCGTGCGGCTGGCGCCGCCGTCCATCCGGGCCCGGGTCTCCTCGGCCTACGCCTCGGCGTTCCTCATCGGCGGCATCGGCGGGCCGGTGGTCGGTGGCACCCTCGGCGGGCTCGGCCTGCGGGTGCCCTTCCTCGTCTACGCGGCGGCCCTGCTGCTCGCCGCGACGATCGTCTTCGTCTTCCTCAAGGACGCCTCCCTGCGCCCGGTCGAGGGTGCGCCGGTCCTGCCCGTCATGGGCGTCCGCGACGGCTGGCGCGACAGCGCCTACCGCGCGGCGGTCGCCTCCGGGTTCGCCAACGGCTGGGCGAACTTCGGGGTCCGGAACGCGATCCTGCCGCTCTTCGCGGCCGCCGTCATCGTCGACCAGGGCCTCGACGTCGCGACGCGCGAGTCCCAGCAGTCGCTCGTGGCCGGCACCGCCCTGGCCACCTTCGCGGTCGGCAACGCCGTCGGGCTGACCTTCGCCGGACGCACCTCGGACCGGGTCGGTCGCAAGCCGTACATCATCGGGGGGCTCGTCGTGTCGGGCGTCTTCACCGCGCTCACCGGCCTCGCGAGCACCCTGCCCCTGCTCATCGCCTGCTCCGTCGTCGCCGGCCTCGGCTCGGGCGCGCTCAACCCGGCCCAGCAGGCCTCGCTCGCCGACGTCGTCGGTCGCGAGCGCAACGGCGGCCCCGCGCTCGCGGCCTTCCAGATGTCCGCCGACACCGGCGCCATCATCGGCCCGGTCGTCGCCGGCCTGCTCGTCGACGAGGGCAGCTTCGGCCTGGCCTTCGCCGTCACGGGCGCCATCACCCTCGTCGCGGCGGTGCCGTGGCTGCGGGCCCGCGAGACCCACCCGGTGCGGCGGTCGACGGCCGGCGGGGCGGCTGCCGGGTCGAGGTGATACGCGACCCTCTGCGGGTCGGGTCTCACCTCGACCGGTGGAGGGTCCGGGTGGGTCGAGGTGATGCGGGACCCTCTGCGCGTCGGGTTCACCTCGACCGGCAGCCTGGCCGGCGGGGAACTCCGGCGCGGGTCGAGGCGTTGAGACCGGGCCGCCCACGACGACCCGGAGGTCCCGCCATCACCGCTCCCGCCGCCACCGCACCCGCCCTCGACGTCCTCGACGAGCAGGTCGCGACCCTCGTCCGCCTCGGCTACCCGGCCCTCGCCGGCGACTCCGAGAACGCCTTCCGCGCCCGCGTCGCCCCGCTGCGCGACCTGGCCGCCGGTCTCGGCGACCTGCCGCCGACCGCTCACGGACGCACCCCCCTCGTCCTCGTCGTGACCCGCGAGGTCGTCGACCCCGAGCGGACCGTCCCGCTCCTGCGGCTCGCGCCGCGCGGCACCCGGCCCGGCATCCTCGACCGCAACCACGGCGAGGCGGGGCTGTCGCCGTACCGGCCGATCGAGGCGGTCGCCCTGCCCCGCCCGGACGCCTACCTCCTGCTCGACGTCGACCGCGGCGAGGAGTTCTGCGGCGTCCGCCCCGAGGAGGCGCTGCCGGTGGTGCTCGGCCGCGGACGGACCCCCCTGACCATCGAGGAGGGGATCGCCACCGTCACGCACGCGCCGGCGCTGCTCGAGAAGAACCGCTGCTTCATGCTGTCGGGCTCCCGGCGCGGCGACCGTCGGGTGCCGGCGCTGTGGATCAGCGAGCGCGCGCCGAAGCTGGGCTGGTGCTGGGACGGCAACCCGCACACCTGGCTCGGGGTCGCCTCGGCCGGGTCACGCCTCGGCTGAGCGAGGCACCCGCACGAGGAGGACGAGCGCCGCCCCGAGGCACAGCAGGGTCGACCCGATGCCGACCGGCGACGCCCACGTCTTCCCCGCGATCCCGGCGTCGGCCTGGAACCCCCCGACGACCTCGAGCACCGCGAGGTAGGCCGCCCCGGAGACGTTGACCGCCGACGCCAGCACCGACCCCCACGCCCGGCGGCGCCACAGCAGGACGCCGGCGACGAGGAACACGGGCGCGAGGACGCCGAGGTCGAGGGCGTAGACGAGGTGCACCGCACTGGGCGGCATGACGTCCTCGGGGAGCCGTCCGGTGACCGCGAAGCGCACCGACATCGCGCCCCAGGCGCCGACCAGGGCGAGCCCGACGAGCGCCGTGAACCCCGCGACGACGCGCGCGGCGGGTCCGCCACGGACGTGGGCCGCGAGCGCCGCGGCGTCGACGCTCGTCCCGAGGAGGACCAGCGCCCACACGGAGAGCGAGAAGGCCGCGACGTGGAGGAGGAAGACGCGGCTGAAGGCGGCGCCGAAGGCGTAGTACGCGAAGTTGTAGACGCCGTAGAAGAGCAGCCCGAGCCAGGTGGCGGCTGCCGGTGCGGATCCCCCACGCCGGGAGAGGACGAGGGCGAGCGCCAGCGCCGGGACCACGATCGCGACGGTGACGAGGTCGTTGCCCCGGAGCGCGGCCACGGCCCACGCCTGCTCGGGGTAGAGGCCGTCGACAGCGAGTCCGAGGACGGCCTGGAGGGTCATCAGCCCGACCACGACCCACGACAGCACGGTTCCGGCCCGCAGGCGCGGTCCGGCGACGAGGACCGGGCGATCGGCCCGCTCCGGGGGCGAGACGGCGTCGAGCCGAGTGACGATGGCCACGAGACCTCCTCGGTCGAGGGGGCACGTCCCCGCGGGTCCCTGCAGCCCGCGGGTGCGCGCCCCTGCACCGCCAACCTACGACGCCATGAACAGCCCTCGCGCGCAGGTGTTCCCGACCTCACACCCGATCGGTCAGGAGGGGGTCGTCGCCTCGACCTCGTGTACCTCGCGCGGCATGACGAGGGAGGCGAGCAGCATCGTCACCGAGACCCCGGCGGCGACCGCGAACACGGTCCCCAGCGCCGGCCCGAGCACTCCGGGGGGCAGCGACTCGAGGTCTGAGGGGTTGTGGCCCAGCCGCGAGCGGACGACCGTGTTGGCCACGGCGCCGAAGGCCGCGACCCCGACCGCGCTGCCCACCGAGCGCGCGAAGATCGAGGCGCTCGTCGCGACGCCGCGCTGGTGCCACGGCACCGAGGACTGGGCCGCGACGAGCGAGGGGCTGGCCACGTACCCGAAGCCGAGGCCGAGGACGAGGCAGGCGCCGGCGAGCAGCCACACCGAGCTGTCCGGGCCGA
Source organism: Phycicoccus sonneratiae (assembly GCF_016887965.1). GTDB lineage: Bacteria > Actinomycetota > Actinomycetes > Actinomycetales > Dermatophilaceae > Phycicoccus > Phycicoccus sonneratiae. The sequence goes on along the minus strand of NZ_JAFDVD010000017.1, from coordinate 70,321 downwards.
CGGCGAGGAGCAGGCCCGAGCCCGCGACGGCCAGCACCGACCCGATGAGGAGGGTGGTCCGGAAGCCGAGCCGCAGGTAGAGCCGCCCGGCGGTGGAGGCGGCCACCGGCCAGCCCATCGTCATCGCGGCGAGCGCGAAGCCGGCGACGATCGCTCCGGTGCCGAGGACGCCCTGCGCGTAGAGGGGCACGTAGGAGGTGAGGCCGAGGAGCATGACGCCCACGACGAGCGAGACGAGCATCGCCCCGCCGACGACGCGGTGGCCGAAGACCCAGAGCGGCAGGACCGGCTCGGCGGCCCGGCGCTCGACGGCGACGAAGGCCGCGAGGAGCACGACCGCCGCGACGAAGAGCGCCACGCTCGTCGGGGACGACCACGCCCAGAGCACCCCGCCCTCGAGGAGGGCGACGAGCAGCGCGACCGTGCCGAGGAGCAGCAGCAGGGTCCCGGCGACGTCGATGCGCGGCCGCTCCGCGGCGGGGCGCGGTGTCTCGGAGAACCGCCGCCAGAGCATCCACGCCGCGGCGGCGCCGAGCGGCAGGTTGACGAAGAAGATCCAGCGCCACGTGAGCGCCTCGGAGAACACGCCCCCGAGGGTCGGCCCGACGAGCGAGCTGACGGCCCAGACCGATGCGATGTAGCCCTGGACGGTCGCCCGCTCGGCGACGGTGTAGAGGTCGCCGACGATGGTCATGCCGATCGGCTGGATGGCCCCGGCGCCGAGGCCCTGGACGGCACGGAACGCGATGAGCGCGCCCATCGACCAGGCGAGCCCGCAGAGCAGGGAGCCGAGGACGAAGAGGCCGACCCCGACGAGCATCACCGTCTTGCGGCCGAAGAGGTCGGCGACCTTGCCGTACACCGGGACCGAGACCGCCTGGGCGAGCACGTAGACCGAGAACAGCCAGGGGAACTGCGAGAGGCCCCCGAGGTCGCGGACGACGGCCGGCACGGCGGTGGCGAGGATGGTCGCGTCGATCGCCACGAGGCCGGTGGACAGCATCACCGACAGCAGGACCGGGCCGCGCTCGCTGCGCAGCCCGACGCTCGCGCGCGGGACCCGGGTCGTCGAGGGGGAGCTCACCTGCGGAGCAACCCGCGACCCCGGGCCGCGCATTCCGCGGTCGTGGCGCGCGGGAGCGCTAGCGTGCCGCCGTGGGTGCGCTGTCGGAGGACGAGGGCCGGGTGCTCGAGGCGCTCGACGAGCGGCGCCTCGTCGAGGACCTCGTCGCGCTGGTGCGCGTCCCCAGCGTCACCGGGTCGGCGGCCGAGGGCGAGGTGCAGCACCTGCTCGCCGGCTGGTTCGACGAGGTCGGGCTCGAGGTCGACATGTGGTCCGAGGACCTCGACGCCCTGCGCGCCGACCCCGGCTTCCCCGGCAGCGAGGCGCCGCGCACCGAGGCCTGGGGGCTGGTCGGGACGACGCCGGGCGACGGCGAGCCCGCGCTCGTCCTCCAGGGCCACGTCGACGTCGTGCCGGTCGGCGACCCGGCCGCCTGGGCGCACGACCCGTTCGCGGCCGTCGTGCACGACGGGCGGCTGCACGGGCGCGGCGCCTGCGACATGAAGGCCGGGGTCGCGGTGAACCTCGCGGTGGCCCGGGCGCTGCACCGCTCCGGGGTCCGCAGCGGGCGGCGGCTCGCCCTGCACTCCGTCGTCGGCGAGGAGGACGGCGGCCTCGGGGCGTTCGCGACCCTGCGCCGCGGGCACACCGGGGAGGTCGCGGTCGTCACCGAGCCGACGAGCGGCCGGCTGCTCACCGCCAACGCGGGTGCCCTGACCTTCCGCCTCGAGGTCACCGGCCTCGCCGCCCACGGCAGCACCCGCCTCGAGGGCGTCTCGGCCCTCGACACCTTCGCGGTCGTGCACGCGGCGCTGCGCCGGCTCGAGGCCGCCCGCAACGCCTCCCCCGACCCCCTGTTCGCCGGCACCCGGCTGCCGTACGCCCTCTCGGTCGGGCAGGTCCGCGCCGGCGACTGGGCGAGCAGCGTCCCCGACCTGCTCGTCGCCGAGGGGCGGTACGGCGTCGCGCTCGACGAGGACCCGCAGGCGGCGCGCGAGGCCTTCGTGCGGTGCGTCGCCGAGGCCGCGTCCGGGGACCCGTGGCTGCGCGAGCACCCGCCCGTGGTCACCTGGCCCGGGGGCGCCTTCGCCCCGGGTCGGTTGCCGGCCGGCCACCCGCTCGCCGACGAGGTGGCCGACGCGGCGGAGGCGGTGGGAATGGCCCGCCCCACGGTGGCGGCCGCGCCCTACGGCTCCGACCTGCGGCTCTACGCCGCGGCGGGGGTGCCGACCCTCCAGTACGGGCCGGGGGACGTGCGGCTGGCGCACTCGCCCCGCGAGTCGGTGCCGCTCGACGAGGTCGTCGCGGTCGCGCGGGCGCTCGCCGTCCTCGCCGTCCGGCGCCTCTCCACCACCGACTGACCACGTTCGGGATGGCCCCGGCCGGGTGGAGGGTTCCGCCGGCCGATGTCCGCCGCCTAGCGTCGGGACGTCAGCAGCGTCGCGACGAGAGGACCCGCCATGCCCCTGGACAACCCGTTCTACAGCGCCGAGGTGCAGGGGCCGTCCGAGCTCCTGCGGGTCGGCCGCTTCGAGCTCGAGGAGGGCGGGGTCATCCCCGACCTGCACCTCGCGGTCGCGACCTTCGGCGAGCTGAACGAGGCGAAGGACAACGCGATCCTCGTCCCGACGTGGTTCTCGGGCACGCACGCGACGTGGTGGCAGGTCTACATCGGTGAGGGCCGGGCGCTCGACCCGAGCCGGTGGTTCATCGCCGTCGTCAACCAGATCGGCAACGGGATGTCGACCTCGCCGCACACCACTGACGACACGTCCATCGCGATGTCGCGCTTCCCCGACGTCCGCATCGGCGACGACGTGCGGGCGCAGGAGCAGCTGATGCGCGAGCACTTCGGGATCGAGCGGTTCGCCCTCGTCGTCGGTGGCTCGATGGGTGCGCAGCAGACGTGGGAGTGGGCGGTCCGGTTCCCGGACAAGGTGCTTCGCGCGGCGCCCATCGCCGGCACCGCGCAGAACACGCCGCACGACTTCCTGTTCACCCGGACCCTCATGGACGCCATCACGTCCGACCCCGGGTGGAACGGCGGCGAGTACGCCTCGCACGAGGAGGTGGCCGCCGGCCTCGCGCGGCACGCCGACATCTGGGCGACGATGGGGCTGACGACCGACTTCTGGAAGACGGAGTTCTGGCGCGGCATCCCGCCGATCGCCGAGGGCCTGGAGTTCTCGACCTACGAGGAGTTCCAGCAGAACTTCACGCGCACGCTGTTCGGGATGATGGACCCGAACGCCCTGCTGTCGATGGGCTGGAAGTGGCAGCGCGGCGACGTCGCCCGCAACGCCGGCGGCGACCTCGCGGCGGCCCTCGGGCGGATCACGGCGAAGACCTTCGTCATGCCGATCGAGCAGGACATGTTCTTCCCGCCGCGCGACTGCGAGCCCGAGGCCGCGATGACGCCCGGCGCCGAGGTGCGGATGCTCCACAGCATCGCGGGACACTTCGGGCTCTTCGGGTTCGAGCAGTCCTACCTCGACGAGGTCGACGCCCACCTGCGCGAGCTGCTGGAGACCGAGGTCTGAGCCCCGTCCCGGCGGTGGGAGAGTGGTCGCCATGAACGACGCCGAGGTGACCATCGACGGACTGCCCGACCGCTACGCCACCACCCGCCCGGTGGCCGAGGACGTGCCCGAGGTCACCGCGCTGCTCGCCGCGCACCAGCAGGCCGCGAAGGGCTCGGCGGGCGTCGACCCCGAGGCGGTGCTCGGCCAGCTCGCGGGCACCGGGTCGTGGACGCGGCGGCAGGTGCTCGTCCGCGACCCCGACGCCCGGCTGCTCGCCTGGCTGTCGGTGCACGACCGCGCCGCCGGGCGGGTGCTCGTCGAGGTCACCGTCTCCCCGGACGCCGCCGAGAAGGAGGCCGACCTCCTCGCCGGCCACCTCTTCGCCGCGGGCGAGCGCCACGCCCGCGACATCGGCCGGATGCGCCGCCTGCGCACGACCCTCCTCGACTCCGGCGCCTACGCCGACGACCCCCGCCAGCAGCGCTGGCTCGACGCGGCCGGCTACCGCTGCACGCGGACCTGGCTCCAGATGACCCGTCCCGTCCACCCCGACGAGGAGTCCTCGCTCCCCGGTCCGCGTGAGGGGGTGCTCGTCCGCCCGGTCGACCGCCACGACGACGGCCTGCCCGTCGCGCAGGACCTCCAGGCCGTGCACCGGGTCCTCGAGGAGTCGTTCCAGGACCACTTCAGCTCCTACCGCGAGAGCTTCCCGGAGTTCGTCATGCGGCTGCGCGAGGATCCCGGCCACCGGTGGGACCACTGGTGGCTGGCGACCGTCGAGACCGACGAGGGCCCGCTGCCCGCCGGCGCCGTCGTCTCCTCGGTGCTGCGGCCGGACGCCGAGGGCATCCCCGGCAGCTACGTCGACTACATCGGGGTGCACCGGCGGGCCCGCGGACGCGGTGTGGCGAAGGCGTTGCTGCACACCGTGATCAGCGATGCCGCCCGCCGCGGCCGCAACCGGGTCGGCCTCGAGGTCGACGCCGACTCACCGACCGGCGCCGACGGCCTCTACACCTCGATGGGCTGGGTCACCGACTACCGCACCCAGTCGTGGCACCAGGACCTCGACCTCTGACGGGCCGGAGGCGGCAGGTCCTCAGCGGGCGACGTCGACGACGAGCCGGCTCGGGTTCGTCGCCGTCGAGACCTTGAAGGGGCGCTGCTCGCCGGTCAGCCCGATGAACGCCTGACCGTAGCCCTCGAAGCCGCCCCAGATGGCGTTCGCCTCCGCGACACCGGTTCCGGCGAGGGTCGAGGGCAGCGGGTCGTCCGGGCTCGGGGCCGACTCGCCCGGGATGTCGAGGGAGTTGACGACGACCTCGAGCCACACGTCGCCGGCGACCTTGACCCGCTCGCCCGACGGGTCGCCGATCGGCTCGTCGACATAGCGGACCCGGTAGTTCGGGGCGTCCTTGCCGGTGAACTCGTAGACGACGCGGTCGTAGCCCTCGTGCTTCCCGACCCGCGACTCCAGGCCGATGCCGAGGTCGGCGCCGAGCTCGGGCCAGTCATCGCTCTGCTGGTCCTCGAGGGTGAAGCCGGCGAGGGTGCCGCTCGGCGACGGGGAGGCGGAGGACTCGGTGGGCGACGGCGAGGCGGACGGGCCGGCGGACGAGGTCGAGACCGAGGGGTCGGGACCGAGCGGCGGGTCCTCCTTGCCGCCGACCGTGCAGGCGGCGAGGGTCGCGACGGCCAGCGCGGTCGTGGCGGCCAGGGCCGCGCGGCCCGCCCGTCGGGTGCGGGGTGCGGTGGTCGGTGCGCTCATCGGTGATCCCTTCACGCCCTCATGGTCGCGGACCGCGACCCTCGCCCGTGGGACGTCGGGGGAGGGCGTGCCGTTCCGGGTCAGTGGACGACGATCCGGGCCCCGTGGCCCGGGACGCTCGTGATGTTGCGGACCCGCGGTGGCTCCGGGCCGAGCGACTTGACGTCGACGGCCACGAGCACCTCGCGGAGCACGGCGACGGCCTCCATGAGGGAGAACCCGGCTCCGAGGCAGCGCCGCACGCCGCCGCCGAACGGGATCCAGGTGTTCGGGGCCGGCTGGCCGCCGAGGAAGCGCTCGGGGCGGTAGGCGCCGGGGTCGGGGTGGTTCTCGGCGCGGGAGTGCGCGAGGAGGATCGAGGCGGCCACCGTCGTGCCGGCCGGGAGGTCGCGGCCGCCGACCGTCGCCGGCGCGCGCAGCACCCGGACGACCATGGGGATGACCGGATGCAGGCGCATCGCCTCCTCGACGAGGGCCTCGAGCCGGTCGTCGTCCCCGCTGCGGGCGGCGTCGCGCGCCCAGGCTCGCCGCTCGGGGTCGAGGCCGATCTCGTGGAGGGTCCAGGCGAGGGCCGTCGCGGTCGTCTCGTGCCCGGCAAGCAGCAGGGTGACGAGCTGGTCGCGCAGCTCGTCGTCGGTGAGCCGGTCGCCGCCGTCGTCGACCCGGACGAGCCGGGACAGGACGTCGTCGCGGTGCGGGAGGTCGGGGTCGGCCCGGCGTTCGCGGATCTCCTCGCGGACGAGGGCGTCGAGGGCGGACGTGCGCTCGGCGGCCCGGCGCCACATCCCGACGTGCCGGAGCCTGGGCACGGCGTAGCCGAGGAAGACGAGCGGGCTGACGTCGACGAGGTCGCGCACGAGGGGCCGCAGCCGGGCCAGCCGGGTGTCGTCGGTGACGCCGAAGACGACCCGGAGGATGACCTCGAGGGTCAGCGCGTTCATCCGGTCGAGCACGGGGAACGGGACGCCGGGGACCCACGAGCCGACCTCGGTCTTGGCCAGCCCGGAGACGAGGTCGGCGTACCCGCGCAGCGCCCGCCCCGAGAAGGCCGGCGTGAGGAGGGCCCGGGCGCGCCGGTGCTCGAGGTCGTCGAGGAGCAGCAGCGAGTGCTCGCCCATCACCGGCCCGAGCAGCGAGTTGGCCTCGCCGGCGTGGAAGACGGCGGGGTCGCCGGCGAAGATCTCGCGGACGGCGGCGGGGTCGGAGAAGAGGACGACGTCACGGCCCCGGGGGAGCAGCCGGACGGTGAAGACGTCGCCGTACCGGCGGTGCAGCCGGGGCACCCAGCGGTGCCGCAGCCGCATCATCCCGACGCTCTGGACCGCGCGCGGCAGGCGGGGACCAACCGGGAGACGGGGTGCGTCGGCCATCCGTGCACCTCCTCGTCGTCGTCCACCGAGGGTAGCCCGCGCCGCGCCGCCGGGTCCTCAGGCCGACGCGGCCGGCAGCCGGCTCCCGGACAGCCGGCGGACCACCGAGTCCAGCGTGGGGTAGTGCGCCCCCGGGCCGACGGCGTAGTAGGACGGCGCGAGGTGGAGGGTGCGGGGGTCCTCGTCGGGGCGACCGTCGACGAACCCCACGTAGCGGCCGCCGGCCATGCGCACCACGAGGCTGCCGGCGGCCACGTCCCACGGGTGGGTGTGCAGGTCGAAGGTCGCGTCGGCCCAGCCGGCCGCCACGTGGACCAGGCCGAGTGCGCCGCTGCCCATCGCCCGCGTCGTACCGAAGGCCTCGAGCAGCCGACCGGTCGCCTCGAGCGCCGCTGCCCCGTGGCTCGCGAGGTCCAGGGCGGCGGGGAAGCTGCTGACGACCGTCGCGCCCAGCTCGGTCGGCGCGGCCGGCGGGCCCAGGCGGGCGCCGTCGAGCCACGCGCCCCCGAGGTCGGCCGCGAACTCGTGCCCGCCGACCGGGTCGAGCACCACCCCGGCCACGACCTCGCCCTCGATCGCAGCCGCGACCGAGACGCACCAGAAGGCGATGCCGTTGGCGAAGTTGACGGTCCCGTCGATGGGGTCGACGTGCCAGACGACCCGCCCGTCGCCGACCGCGCCCCCCTCCTCGCCGAGCACGGTGCTGTCCGGCTCCTCGCGCAGGATGAGGTCGCGGATGATCGCCTCCGAGGCGAGGTCGTGCTCGGTGACGAGGTCGTGGGCACCGCCCTTGTGCTCGACGAGCATCGGCGACCGGAACGCGGTCAGCAGGTGGCGGGCGCTGGCCGCCGCCGCGGCCGAGGCGACCCGCCGCAGCCGATGTGACTCCTGGACGGCCTCCGCCGTCGCCGCGCCGCTCACGGCGCCCCGGCGCCCGGGACGGGGAGGAGCCAGGTGCGCGCGGCCTCGAAGGAGACGTCGACGAGGTCGCCGGGCTCGAAGGTCTGGTCCTCGTGGGGGTCGGCCACCGACGCCACGATGTTGCCCGCCTCGGTCTCGATGTCGTACTCGACCGACTGGCCGTAGAACATCGACGAGATCGTGCGGCCCGTCGAACCACCGACGGAGTCCTCACGGGCCGGCCGCAGCCGCACCGACTCCGGCCGCACGAGGAGGGCGGGGGCGGAGTCGGCGGTGGCGTCGGGGTGACGGGGCACGGTCCACTCCCGGCCGAGGACGGTGATGCGGGCGGTGTCGGGCCCGACGTCGGAGACCTCGGCGTCGAGGAAGTTGGCCCGGCCGATGAAGTCGGCGACGAAGACCGACGCCGGGTGACGGTAGATCTCACCCGGGGTGTCGACCTGCTCGATGACCCCGACGTTCATGACGACGATCCGGTCCGACATCGTCATCGCCTCGTCCTGGTCGTGGGTGACGAAGATGGTCGTGATGCCGAGCCGGCGCTGGAGGCGCCGGATCTCGCCGCGCATCTGGACCCGGAGCTTGGCGTCGAGGTTGGACAGCGGCTCGTCGAAGAGCAGCACCTTCGGGCGCATCACGAGGGCCCGCGCGAGGGCTACGCGCTGCTGCTGGCCACCGGAGAGCTGGTGCGGGGCACGGTCCGCGAAGGCGGCGAGGTTCATCGAGGTGAGCACGGTCTCGACCTCCTCGCGGACCCGCGTCCCGGGGAGCTTCTTCAGCCGCAGGCCGTAGGCGACGTTGTCGAACACGGTGAGGTGCGGGAAGAGGGCGTAGGACTGGAAGACCATCGCCATCGGCCGGTGGTTCGGCGCCATCCCGGTGATGACGTCACCGTCGAGCAGCAGCTCCCCGGCAGTGGGCGTCTCGAAGCCGGCGATCATCCGCAGCGTCGTCGTCTTGCCGCAGCCGGACGGCCCGAGCAGCGTGAGGAACTCGCCCGGGTTGATCTCGAGGTCGATGTCGCGCACGGCCGGCACGGCGTGGTGGTCGGTGCCGTACACCTTGCGCAGGCGGCGCAGGTCGAGCCGGCCGGGGGTCGCGGCGGGCAGGGCGTCGGCGGCGCGCTCGTCGACGACGAGCGCGGCGGACTCGGTGTGCTGGGTCATGGTGCTCCTGGTGCTGCTCACCGGCGGTTGACGCCGCGCAGGGACGGGTGGAGGAGTGCGAGGTTGAGCAGACCGATGACCGACAGCACGATGACGATGAGGATCGCGCAGTAGGCGAAGGCGTTGCCGAACCGGCCCGCGTCGACCTCGGCGAGGATCTGTGAGGTCATGATCTTGGTCTGGGGGGTCGTGATGAACACGATCGGTGACAGGGTCGTCATCGACCGCGCGAACGCGTAGGTCAGGCCGGAGAGCAGCGCAGGCCGGATGAGCGGCAGGGTGACCTTGCGAAAGGTCGTCAGGCTGTCCGCCCCGAGGCTCGTCGAGGCCTCGTCGATCGCCGGGTTGATCTGCTGCAGCGCGGAGATGCCCGAGCGCTGCCCGGACGGCAGCGATCGGGCGACGAACACCATGACGATGGCCATCGCCCCTCCGAAGATCGCCGACCCCCCGGCCACGGCCGGGAACCACTGCCGGTTCGCGAACACCGTCGGGGTGTTGAACGCGATGGCGTACCCGATGCCGAGCACGGTGCCCGGCACCGAGAGCCCGAGCATGCCGACGAAGTCCATCAGCCCCGACGTCCGGCGCAGCTTGCGCACCACGAGCCACGCGATGAGCATCCCGAGGATCCCCGCGAGCGGCGTCGCCACGAGGGCGAGCAGCGTCGTGGTGAACATCGCGTCCGACCCGATGCCCGCGAGGACGAACCGGTAGTGGGACAGCGTGAACTCGTTGTTGACCCCGAAGATCTTGACGAACCCGCCGACCACCACCGTCGAGTACATCGTGACGACGAGCAGACAGACGAGGACCGCGGCGGTGAGGATCGGGATGCGCAGCGCCGGTGTGCGCACGAGCTCCGGTGTGCCGGAGGGCTTACCGGTGACGCTGACGACGTTCTGCCGCCCGACCCAGTAGCGCTGGACGAGGAAGACGCTGAGAGCCGGGACGAGCAGGACGAGCGAGTACGCGGCCCCGCCGGCGACGTTGTACTCGCCGGTGACGGCCAGGTAGGCCCGGGAGGCGAGCACCGTGTAGTCGCCGCCGAGGACGAGCGGGTTGGCCAGGTCGGCGATCGACTCCACGAACAGCAGGAGCACCGAGCCAGCGATGCCGGGAACCAGCATCGGCAGGGTGACCGTGCGGAAGACCTTGCCCTTGCTGGCACCGAGCAGCGCGGCCGCCTCGTCGAGCGAGGGGTCGAGGCTCTCGAGCATCCCCTTGAGGTTCATGTACGCGACCGGGAAGAACGACATCGACAACACGAGGACGAGCCCGCCGAGTCCGTAGATGTCGACGCCGAGACCGAGCAGGTCGCTGCTGACGATCCCGTTGCGCCCGAACAGGGTGATCGCCGCCGTCGCCACCGCGAACGGGGGCGACACGATCGGCATGAGCGCGATCAGGTGCATGATGCGCTTGCCCCGGAAGTCGAGGCGCACCTGCGCATAGGCCATGACGAAGCCGACGAGCGTGCCGACGAGCGACACGATCACGCCGAGCTGCACCGTGTTCCAGAGGATCCGGCGGTTCACCGGGTCGGTGAGCATGGAGCTGACGATGCCCCAGCCCTCCTCGGAGAAGGCGGCGAGGAGGATGCGCAGCAGGGGCAGCCCGACGATCGCCACGAGCACCACGGCCACGACGACGACGGTGGCGACGAGGGTGAGGTCGCGACCGGAGCGGGGGCCGGAGCGCCGGCGGCCGGGCGCGGGGGCTTCGGTCGGGGCGGGGGCCCCGGGCAGGAGCGTGGCGGTCATCGGCGTCCGCCCGGTGGCCCGGGGAGGGCAGGGAGGGGCATCCGGGTCACTCCTTCGGCTGCGGGGCGACCTCGGCGTCGAACTTCGCCGTGATCTCCTTCTTGCGCTCGCCGGCCGCCTCGGCGTCGTAGTCGACCAGGTTCACCTCGTCGAGCTTGACCATCTCCTCGGTGACCTTGGCGTCCGGGTTGGTCGGGATCTGGAAGCTGCCGACCGTCGGGCCGATGTCCTGGTGCTCGGGCGTGAGCGTCCAGTCGATGAACTTCTTGCCGTTCTCGGCGTTGGGGCCGTTCTTGACGAGCGAGACCGCGCCGACCTCGTAGCCGGTGCCCTCGGAGGGGAAGGTGTTCTCGAGCATGTCGAACCCCTCCTTCTGGTACTTGACGCAGTCGTGGCTGAAGACGATGCCGACGGCCACCTCGCCGCGCCCGGCCATCTGCCCGGGGGCCGAGCCGCTCTTCGAGTACTGGAGGACGTTCTGGTGCAGCTTGGCGAGGTAGTCGAAGGTCTTCGCCTCGTCCATGCCGTTGAGGACCATCTGGGTCCAGACGGCGGTGTACGAGGTGCCCGAGGTCGAAGGGTGCGCGATCGCGACGTTCTTCCGGAGCTTCGGGTCGAGCAGGTCCTGCCACGAGGTCGGCGCGTCCACACCGAGCTCGGCGAGGACGTCCTTGTTCGAGCAGAAGCCCAGCGCGCCGACGTAGGTGCCGGTCCACGTGCCGTCAGCGGCCTTGTACTCGTCCGGGATCTTCGCGGCCTCGGGGGAGACGTACTTCTCGGTGAGGCCGGCCTTGGCCGCCGCGACGTGGCCGTCGGAGGGCCCGCCGTAGAGGACGTCGAACTCGGGCTTGCTCTTCGCCGAGTCGAGCCGGGCCACGCCCTCGCCTGAGCTCATCCGCACGTAGGTGGCCTTGATCCCGCTGCTCTTCGTGAAGGCGGCGGCCATCGCCTGGCACTGCTCCTCCTGGGGCGTGCAGGCGATGACGACGGTGCCACTGCCCTGGCCCGAGCCTCCGGAGGCGGTGTCGTCGACGGCGCACCCGGCGAGTCCGGCCATCCCGATCGGGACGGCGAGCAGGCAGGTGGCGAGGCGTGGACGGGACATGTGCGGCTCCTTTGTCGTGTTCCCGGGCGTTCGCTGCGACGCTAGGCGGCGCGTACCGGGACGACGGTCACCGACCGCCCCGGCTCGGTCACGGTTCTGTGACCGAGCCTCCCTGCGTCCCGTCCGCCGGGTCCGGCTCGAACGCGTACCCAACCCCGCGCACGCTGCGGATCATCGCCTCGGCCCCCGGCTCCGCTGCGCCGAGCTTCATCCGGAGCCGGTACACCGCGGTCTTGAGCAGCTCGCGGCCACCCGGCAGGTCGGGGTCGCCCCACCCGGCGAGCAGCAGCCGCCGGAAGGGCAGGGTCTCGCCAGGGCTGCCGGCGAAGGCCGCCACGAGCCGGAACTCGTGGCTCGTGAGGTCGACGCGGCGGCCCGACACCCACGCCGTCGCCGTCAGGAGGTTGACGGTCAGCGACCCGTGGGTCAGCTGGCCGTCGCCGAGCGGTGAGCGACGCACCAGGCCCGCGGCGCGCAGGGCGAGCTCGCGGGGGTGGAACGGCTTGGCGACGTAGTCGGCCGCGCCGGCCTCGAGGCCCGCGATGCGGCGCGAGGTCTCGCCGAGCGCAGTGAGGAGGATGACGGGGATGCCCGAGGTCTGCGCGATGCGACGGCAGAGCTCGACGCCCGAGAGCCCGGGCAGCATGACGTCGAGGACGACGAGGTCGACCGAGCGGCGCTGCAGCAGCGCCCAGGCAGCCTCGGCCGAACCGGCCGTGCACGTCTCGAAGTCCTGGGTCTCGAGGGCGAAGGTGACGATGTCGCGCATCGACGGCTCGTCGTCGACGACGAGGGCGAGCGGCCGCTCGGCCGGCGCCGCGCTCACGCCGTCCCGCCCGCGGGGAAGGTGACGAGCATCGTCGTGCCGTGCTGGGCGATGGTGTCGACGTGGATCGACCCGCCGTGCAGCTCGACGATGTGGCGGGAGATGTAGAGGCCGATGCCCGTCCCCTCGCCGAGCGCGGCACTGCTGCGGAAGCGCTCGAAGAGCATCGCGCGCTGCTCCTCGGTCATCCCGCGCCCGCGGTCGCTGATGGCGATGACGACGTCGGGGTCGGCGACGTAGCCGCGGACCGTCACGCGGTTCACCGGGTTGGGGTCGTGCCGCAGGCTGTTGGCGACGAGGTTGCTGAGGAGCTGGTGGACCAGCTGCGGGTCGAGCAGCACGCGCGAGGGCGGGCCCGGGGTGTCGAGGACGATCTCGCGGTCGTGGACGAGGCGCAGCTCGCGGACGACCGAGCGCAGGTAGGCCCGCAGCTCGACGGGGCGCAGGTGGACCTCGAAGAGCCCGGCCTCGATGCGGGCCTGGGCGAGGAGGTCCTCGGCGAGGGCGATCACGTGCTCCGCGCTGTCCGAGATCGTCGTGGCGAACCGGCGCTGGACGTCGGTGAGCGGCCCCGGGGTCTCCTCGACGAGCAGGTCCGCCGAGCCCTTGATGAGGGCCAGCGGCGTGCGGATCTCGTGGCTGAGCACCGATACCTGGTCGGCCTTGCGGACGGCGAGCTCCTTGAGGCGCGCGATCTCGCGCTGGGCCGTGACGTACTGGCGACGCAGCCGGACGAGCCACCAACCGAGCCCGGCGCTGACCACGAGGGCCGCGCCGACCACGAGGAGGTCGAGCACGAGGTTCACGCCGACCCCCGCTGCCGCGCGTCGCTGCGGAGCACCATGGCACGCCAGTCTGCCACCGCGCCCGGACGTACCCTGAGGCCATGGCTCGACGGGTGGCGCTCGCGCTCGGCGCCGGAGGTGCACGGGGGTACGCGCACATCGGGGCGCTCCAGGTCCTGCAGGAGCGGGAGTTCGAGGTCGTCGCGATCGCCGGGACCTCGATGGGCGCGCTCGTCGGCGGGCTGGCCGCCGCGGGTCGGCTCGACGCCTACACCGACTGGGTCACGAGCCTGACGCAGTACGACGTGTGGCGGCTGCTCGACATGAACCTCGGTGGGGGCGGGGCGATCCGGGCCGAACGGATCTTCGCCAAGGTCGGCGACATCCTCGGCGGTGCGCTCATCGAGGACTGCGCCATCCCGTTCACGGCCGTCGCCACCGACCTCAACAACCGCCGCGAGGTCTGGTTCCAGCGCGGGCCGGTGGCCACGGCCGTCCGCGCCTCGGTGGCCATCCCCAGCCTCGTGACGCCGATCGTCGTCGACGGCCGGCTGCTCGTCGACGGCGGGCTGATGAACCCGGTGCCCATCGAACCGACGGCCGCCGTGATGTCCGACCTCACGGTCGCGGTCAGCCTCCAGGCCGGTCACAGCCAGGGGATGCCCGTCGCGCCGGTGCGCACGCCGGGGCCCATCGCGGGCTCGGTTCGCTCGCTGACGCACCGGGTGAGCGCGCTGATGGGCGGCTCGCACTCCTCGCCGGAGGCGGCGGACGCCCCGACCGACGGCGAGGTCGAACCGGTGACCGAGGGCGCGTCGCCGGCGGCGGTCACCGCCCCCGGGTACGCGCCGGCGCCGAAGGACCTCGCCTCGACCGAGATCTTCAACCGCTCGTTCGACACGATGGCCGCGCTCATCACCCGCTACCGGATGGCGAGCAACCCGCCGGACGTCCTCGTCTCGGTGCCCTCGGACGCCTGCCGGACGATGGACTTCCACCGGGCAGCCGACATGATCGCGCTCGGGCGCGAGCTGACCGCCCGGGCGCTCGACGACGCCGGCTACTGACCCCGGCGGGCCCGGACGAGGCCCATGAGGCCGCCGGCGAGGACGAGGAGGACGGCCGCGACCGCCCGGCCGTCGGTTCCGCCTCCGGTGAGGGCCCGGCCGAGGACGACGCCGACCCCGACGAGCGCCGCGACGACCACGACGGCCAGCGCGACGCGGGCCGGGGAGGCCTCCCTCACTGCGGGTCGACGCGGGGCGAGGCGCCCTGGAGCTCGTCGATGAGCTCGGAGGCGCGGGCCTTGGTCAGGTCCTCCGGCACCTCGCGCCCGGCCTCACGGGCGAGGGTGGCGAGGTAGCTGAGCTGCGGACCGGTGGCCGGCTCGTCGCCGGTGGCCCACTCCTCGGGCGGCTTCGTGGCGTCCTGGGGGTCGGTGGTCGGGTCGATGGGCTGCTGGTCGCTCATCCGTCCACGCTAGGCGCCCGCACCGACAGCCGGGCCGCGCGTGCCTCGCTAGCGTGGTCGGCGTGCAGCCCTCCCTCAAGTACGCGGTGGTCGAGCGCGAGCGCCGGTTCCTCGTCGCCCGGATCCCCGACGGCGACGTCGAGCGCCGTGAGGTCATCGACCGCTACCTCACCGGTACACGCCTGCGGCTGCGGGAGGTGCGCTCCGCCGACGGAATCGTGACGCGCAAGCTCGGCCAGAAGGTCCGGCTCGGCGACGACGCCTCCGCCCTGGCGTGCACGAACCTCTACCTCGACGAGGCGGAGTGGGCGCTGCTGGCCCACCTGCCGGCTCGCGTGCTGCGCAAGACCCGCCACGTCGTGCGGCGGGACGGCTGGCTCGTCGCGGTGGACGAGCACGAGGACGGCACCCTCGTCGCCGAGGTCGACGACGGGGCCTCCCCGCCGGCACCAGTCCCCGCGTGGCTCGAGGTGCTCCGCGACGTGACGGCGGACGAGGCCTGGACCGGGGCGGCCCTCGCCCGCTGAGCGAGTGCCCCGGACCGTCGAGATCAGGAAACACGCAGACGGACGAGCACCGCGGCCTGCGTGTCTCCTGACCTCGCGGGGGACCTCACTCCGGCGGGCCCTCCCACGGGTACCCGGCGGCGACGAAGGCCTCGCGGACGGCGTCACGGTCGCCCTCCACGTCGTCGCGGAAGAGGACGCGCCCGCCCGGCGACTCGATGACGACCTTCGACCCGGCCCGGTGCACGCCGTCGACCGTCGAGCGGGCGATGACCCGCTCGACCGAGCCGCGCCGCTCGACGCGGACCTCGTCGGGCGCCACGTGGAGCACCGGCGAGCTGACCACGACCCAGGCCGCGAAGGCCAGCCCGAGCGCGAGCCCGATGAGGGGCCGGCCCCAGACCAGCCACGGCTCGTCGAACGAGCCGAGCCAGCGCACCGGCCCGCCGAAGGGCACCCAGCCGTGGTCGGCCGCGAAGCCCGCCAGCCACGGCAGGACCAGCCCCGCGGCCACCCCGACCCCGCCGAAGAGCGCGGCGACGAACCCCCGTCCCGCGCGGTCGAACCCCCCGATCGTGCGCGTGTCGCCGGCCGCGTCCGTCCCCATGCCGCTCGACCCTACGCCGCCCCTCCACGCCCCGCCCGATGCCGTGTACGCGGCGCCCACCGGCGCGGGGGCGTGGGCGTAGCGTCGCGAGCATGAGCATCCGCCTCGGCTACCAGATCCCGAATTTCAGCTACCCCGGCGGCGACCCGGCCCGCATCGTGCCCACCGTCGTCCAGCAGGCGCAGGAGGCCGACGCCGCGGGCGTCGACGCCGTCCTCGTGATGGACCACTTCTACCAGCTGCCCGGCATCGGCGACCCCGACCAGCCGATGCTCGAGGCCTACACGCTCCTCGGGGCGCTGGCCACGGCCACCGAGAACGTGCAGCTCTCGACGCTCGTCACCGGCAACACCTACCGCAACCCCACGCTCCTCGCGAAGGAGGTCACGACCCTCGACCTCGTGAGCGCCGGGCGTGCGGTGCTCGGCATCGGCGCCGGGTGGTTCGAGCTCGAGCACCAGCAGCTGGGCTTCGAGTTCGGCACCTTCACCGACCGGTTCAACCGGCTCGAGGAGGCCCTGTCGATCATCGAGCCGATGCTGCGCGGCGAGCGCCCGACCGTCTCGGGAGAGTGGTACCGCACCGAGGCGGCGATGAACGAGCCGCGCCTGCGCGACGACCTGCCGATCCTCATCGGCGGTGGGGGAGAACGCAAGACGTTCAAGTACGCCGCCCGGCACGCCGCGCACCTCAACCTCATCTGCAACGCCTCGGACATCCCGCAGAAGCTCGAGGCGCTCGCCGCCCGGTGCGAGGAGGAGGGCCGCGACCGGTCCACGCTCGAGACCAGCTACCTCGCCTTCGTGATGATGGACGAGGACGGCGACGCGGCCCGTGCCATGCACCGCGACTTCCTCCGCTCGCGCGGCGTCGACCTCGACGCGATGAGCGACGCCGAGCGCAGTGCGGCCACCGACCGCCAGTTCGTCGGCACCCCCGACGAGGTCGCCGGCCAGCTGCGCGAGCGCGTCCTCGACCGCGGCGTCGACGGCCTCGTCGTCAACATGGTCGCCAACGGCCACGTCCCCGGTGTCGTCTCGATGATGGCCGAGGCGCTGCGCCCCCTCGTCACCGCCTGAGCCGAGCCCGGGTGAGCGCGGGTGCTCGACGGGTCGTCGGGAGTACCCGACGAACCGTCGAGCACCCAGACCCGGGCCGCAGGTGGGAACATCGCGCGGACCCGCGGAGTTGAGTCGGGTGAACGCAAGTTTCGACCCACGGATTTGCAGCCGCCGATCCGCCCGGTCTAACTTGAGCGAGAAGCACTCAACCCGAACCACCGGCACCACCCACAAGGAGCACCCCCATGGCCCGTGCAGTCGGCATCGACCTCGGAACCACCAACAGCGCCGTCGCCGTCCTCGAGGGCGGCGAGCCCACGATCATCGCGAACGCCGAGGGCGGTCGCACCACCCCGTCGGTCGTCGCGTTCAGCAAGGGCGGTGAGGTGCTCGTCGGCGAGATCGCCAAGCGCCAGGCCGTCACGAACGCCGACCGCACCATCCGCTCGGTCAAGCGCCACATGGGCACCGACTGGAGCACCGACGAGGTCGACGGCAAGAAGTACACCGCCCAGGAGATCAGCGCCCGCATCCTCCAGAAGCTCAAGCGCGACGCCGAGTCCTACCTCGGCGAGACCATCACCGACGCGGTCATCACCGTCCCCGCGTACTTCGACGACCACGAGCGCCAGGCCACCAAGGAGGCCGGCGAGATCGCGGGCCTCAACGTCCTGCGCATCGTCAACGAGCCCACCGCCGCGGCGCTCGCCTACGGCCTCGACAAGGGCAAGGAGGACGAGCTCATCCTCGTCTTCGACCTCGGCGGCGGCACCTTCGACGTCTCGCTCCTCGAGGTCGGCAAGGACCCCGAGGACGGCTTCTCGACCATCCAGGTCCGGTCCACGAGCGGCGACAACAAGCTCGGCGGCGACGACTGGGACGAGCGCATCGTCTCCCACCTGCTCACCACCGTGAAGAACTCCTCGGGCGTCGACCTCGCGAAGGACAAGATCGCGATGCAGCGCCTCCGCGACGCGGCGGAGCAGGCGAAGAAGGAACTCTCGTCGGCCAGCTCGACGAACATCTCCCTCCAGTACCTCTCGATGTCCGAGAACGGCCCGATCCACCTCGACGAGACGCTGACCCGCGCCCAGTTCGAGCAGATGACCAAGGACCTCCTCGACCGCACGAAGCAGCCGTTCCAGAACGTCATCAAGGACGCCGGCATCTCGGTCGGCGACATCGACCACGTCGTCCTCGTCGGCGGCTCGACCCGCATGCCGGCCGTCAGCGCCCTCGTCAAGGAGCTGACCGGCGGCAAGGAGCCCAACAAGGGCGTCAACCCGGACGAGGTCGTCGCGCTCGGCGCGTCCCTCCAGGCCGGTGTCCTCAAGGGCGAGCGCAAGGACGTCCTCCTCATCGACGTCACGCCGCTCAGCCTCGGCATCGAGACCAAGGGTGGGCTCTTCACCAAGCTCATCGAGCGCAACACCGCGATCCCGACCAAGCGCAGCGAGGTCTTCTCGACGGCCGAGGACAACCAGCCGTCGGTGCTCATCCAGGTCTTCCAGGGCGAGCGCGAGATCGCGCAGCAGAACAAGCCGCTCGGCACCTTCGAGCTCTCCGGCATCGCGCCGGCACCGCGCGGCGTGCCGCAGGTCGAGGTCACCTTCGACATCGACGCCAACGGCATCGTCAACGTCTCGGCCAAGGACCGCGGCACCGGCAAGGAGCAGAAGATCACCATCTCCGGCGGCTCCGCGCTGTCGAAGGAGGAGATCGAGCGGATGGTCAAGGACGCCGAGGCGCACGCGGAGGAGGACAGGGCCCGCCGCGAGGAGACCGAGGCCCGCAACATGGGCGAGTCGCTCGTCTTCTCGACCGAGAAGTTCCTCTCCGAGTCCGGCGACAAGGTCTCCGACGAGCACCGCACGCCCGTCGACGAGGCGCTCGCCGACCTCAAGGAGGCCATCAAGCCCGACAGCGGCGCCTCCACCGAGGACATCAAGGCCAAGATCGAGACCCTCAACACGAAGTCCCAGGAGATGGGCGCCGCCGTCTACGCCGCGGCCGCCGAGCAGGGCGAGAGCGGCGACGTCCCGGGCGCCGAGGCGAGCGACGGCGGCCAGCCGGCCACCGACGCCGGTGACGACGACGTCGTCGACGCCGAGGTCGTCGAGGACGACGAGGAGAAGAAGTGACCGACTCCTCGATGGACGACTCGGTCAACACCGAGGCGGTCAACGACGAGCCGCAGCGCGAGGAGGTGGCCCCGGAGCAGTCCGGGGCCGTCCCCGCGGGCGCCGAGGTGCCCGCCGGCGAGCCCGCCGAGGCGCCGGCCGAGGTCCCGGCGACCGGTGACGCGCACCCGGACACGGTGCTCGCCGCCGAGCGGCTCGCCGACCTCCAGCGGCTCCAGGCCGAGTACGTCAACTACAAGCGGCGGGTCGACCGCGACCGGGCCGTCGTCCAGGAGCGGGCGGTGCGCGACGTCCTCGAGTCGGTCCTGCCGGTCCTCGACGACATCCAGCTGGCCCGCGAGCACGGCGACCTCGAGGGCGGTCCGTTCGCGGCCATCGCCGACAAGCTCGAGTCGACGCTCGGGCGCTACGGCCTCGAGCGCTACGGCGCCAAGGGCGAGGTCTTCGACCCGCAGCAGCACGAGGCGCTGATGCACGGCGAGTGGCCCGCCGACGACGCCGACCTGCCGGCCGACGCCTCGGCGACCACGGTCGTCACGGTGTTCCAGCCCGGCTACCGTGCCGGTGAGCAGGTGCTCCGGCCGGCGCGCGTCATGGTCGCCGACCCCGACTGACCCCCGAGAGCGACCGGAAGGAGGCGCCGATGGCCAGCCAGGACTGGTTCGAGAAGGACTTCTACGCGATCCTCGGCGTCCCGAAGGACGCCGACGAGGCGGCGATCAAGAAGGCGTACCGCAAGCTCGCGCGCAAGCACCACCCCGACCAGAACGCCGGGGACGCCGCGGCCGAGCAGCGCTTCAAGGACATCGGGGAGGCGAACGCCGTCCTCTCCGACCCCAAGCAGCGCCAGGAGTACGACGCCGTGCGCTCGATGGCCGGCGGCGGGGCGCGGTTCCGCGCCGGCTCCGGCGGCCCGGGCGGGGCGAGCGGCTTCGAGGACATCTTCAGCGCCTTCGGCAGCGGCGGCGGTGGCGGCCAGCGGGTCCGGTTCTCGACCGGCGGCGGTCAGCCGGGCGGCGAGGACATCAACGACATCCTCGCCCAGATGTTCGGCGGCGGCGCCGGCGCGGACCCGTTCGGCGGCACCGGTTTCCGCGGAGCGCGCGGCCCCCGACCCGGGGCCGACGTCAACGCCCGCACGACGCTCGGCTTCCGCGACGCTGTCGAGGGTTCGACCGTCACGCTGACGACGGCCGACGGCCAGCGGGTCACGACGAAGATCCCCGCGGGGGTCCGCGACGGGCAGAAGATCCGCCTGCGCGGCAAGGGTGCCGAGGGCGACCCGGGCGCCCCGCGCGGCGACCTCATCCTCACCGTCGCCGTCGAGAAGCACCCGGTCTTCGGGCGCGACGGCGACCACCTGACCGTCGACCTGCCGGTCACCTTCGCCGAGGCCGCGCTCGGCGCCACCGTCCCGGTCCCGACGCTCGACGGCTCCTCGGTGCGCGTCAAGGTCGCCCCCGGCACCCCGAGCGGGCGGGTGCTGCGGGTCAAGGGGCGCGGGGTCGCGGGCCGGCACGGCACCGGCGACCTGCTCGCCCGCGTCCAGGTCGTCGTCCCGCAGCGGCTGTCCGACGAGGCCCGCCACGCGGTCGAGACCCTCCGCGACGCCGAGGGTGACGCCGACCCGCGCGCCACCCTGTTCCAGCAGGCCGCCACCTGACGGGAGGTCCACCGATGGCCCGGATCGACGTCTCCGCCTTCTCCCCCGACGACGACACCCCCGTCTTCGTCATCTCGGTCGCGGCCGAGCTCGCCGGCATGCACGCCCAGACGCTGCGCCAGTACGACCGGCTCGGGCTCGTCACCCCGTCGCGCACCCGCGGGGGCGGCCGGCGCTACAGCCAGCGCGACGTCGCGCTCCTGCGCGAGGTGCAGCGGCTCTCCCAGGAGGAGGGCGTCTCCCTCGCCGGCATCGCGCGCATCCTCGAGCTCGAGAACCAGGTCGAGGCCCTGCGCGCCCGGGTCGCCGAGCTCGCGGCCGAGGTCGACGCCCTCGAGGCCGGCAGCGGGCGCACCACGCGGGTGTTCTCGGTCAGCCCGAGCGGCGACGTCTACGCCGCCCGGCTCGGCGAGCGGCCGCGCTCGACCCGCAGCCAGGCCCTCGTCGTCTGGCGCCCGCCGCGCCGCTGACCCCCGTCGGCGGTCCGCGCACCGTCCCGGGCGGCTCTGGCACGATGGACCTCCCGCGATCCCCGTGAACGACCCCGGAGGTGCCGTGCCGCACGTGTTCGTGGGTCTCGACGTCGGCACCGGCAGCACGAAGGGGGTCGCGGTCACCGCCGACGGGCGGGTGCTGGCCACGGCCTCCCGGCCGCACCGGATGAGCATGCCGCGCCCCGGCTGGGCCGAGATGGACCCCGAGGGCGCCTGGTGGCCCGATGTCGCCGCCGTGTCCCGTGAGCTCGTCGCCGAGGTCGGTGCCGAGGCGGTAGCGGGGGTGTGCGTCAGCGGGATGGGGCCCTGCCTCGTGCTCACCGACGCCGACGGCCGCCCCGTGCGCCCGGCCGTCCTCTACGGCATCGACGGCCGGGCCGGGCGCCAGATCGCCTCGCTCACCGAGCGCCTCGGGGCCGAGGCCGTCCGGGCGCGCTGCGGCAAGGACCTCACCTCCCAGGCCGTCGGGCCGAAGCTGCTCTGGGTCCGCGAGGAGGAGCCGGAGGCCTTCGCCCGCGCGCGGCGGTGGTGGGGCCTCAGCTCGTGGGTCGCCGGCCGGCTCACCGGCGAGTACGTCCTCGACCACCAGTCCGCGAGCCAGTGCGACCCGCTCTACGACGTGGCCGCGGCGGACTGGGCCGACGACTGGCTCGACGACGTCGCGGGCCACCTCGAGCGGCCGCGGCTCGTGTGGCCGCACGAGGTGGTCGGCACCGTCACCGCGGCGGCGGCGTCCGAGACCGGTCTGCCGCAGGGCGTCCCGGTCTCGGCGGGCACCGTCGACGCGTGGGCCGAGGCGTTCTCGGTGGGCGTCCGCGACACCGACGACGTCATGCTCATGTACGGCTCGACGATGTTCCTCGTCCGCCCGCTCGACCACTTCACCGTCCGGCCGGGCCTCTGGAGCACGATGGGCGTCCACCCGGGCAGCCGCACCCTGGCCGCCGGCACCGCGACGAGCGGGTCGCTCGTGCGCTGGGTGCACGACCTCACCGGGGGTGCACCGCTCGGCAGCCTCGAGGCCGAGGCGGCCGCGGTGCCGGCGGGGGCCGAGGGTCTGGTCCTCCTGCCGTACTTCGCCGGCGAGCGCACGCCGGTGCAGGACCCCCGGGCGCGCGGGGTCGCGATCGGGCTCACCCTGCGCCACGGCCGAGGGCACGTGCTGCGGGCGGCCTACGAGGGCATCGCCTTCGGGGTGCGTCAGATCCTCGAGCTCTTCGACACTGTCCCGCCGTCGCATCCGGCGACCCCGTCCCGGCTCGTCGCGGTCGGTGGCGGGACCCAGTCGGCGCTCCTGACGCAGGTCGTCAGCGACGTCTGCGGGCGCCCGCAGGTCGTGCCCGAGGAGACCATCGGGGCCAGCTACGGCAGCGCCCTGCTCTCGGCCATCGGCACGGGAAGCGTTGCGCCGGAAACCGACTGGGCCAACGTCGGCCGGGTCGTCGAGCCCGACCCCGCCGCGTGCGAGCGCTACGACCGCATCTACCCGGTCTTCACCGAGATGTACGCCGACACCGCCCGGCACATGCACCGCCTGGCCGACCTCGCGGACGAGGACGCTCAGTCGCGCTGAGCCGCGGCGAGCAGGGCGGAGGCGGTCGGCTCGTCGGTGACCAGCTGGGTGACGTACCCGGCGCGGACCGCGGCGAGGATGCCCGCGACCTTCACCGCGCCGACGGCCACCCCGATGGCTGCGGGGATGCGCCGCAGGTCCTCGAGACGCATCGCGATGAGCCGCTCGCTGCCGGGGAACTCGAGCGGCACACCGTCTTCGTCGTACGGGCGGGAGCAGATGTCGCCGACCGCCGTCGCGAGCCGTGAGCTGCCGCCGGGCAGCACGCTCGGCAGCGAGGTGCGCGTGCTCGGGGGCGCGCCGATGCCGAGCACGGCCGCCCGGGCGCGGGACCAGAGGTCGGTGACGCGGCGCGTCGTGGGGTCGCTCGTGAGGATCGGGTGGAGGTCGGCCCCGGGCATCGCCGGCGCGTAGAGGAACTGGGGCACACCACCGACCCGGGCCGCGACCTGCCGGGTGATTTCGTTGGTCTGGTAGTACTCCTCCGGCTCGTCGGTGCCGCCGACGACCGGGGCGACGAGCACGCCGGGCAGGGCGGTGAGCTCGTGCTGGGCGATGCCGTGGACGGTCGCCCCGGACGAGACGAGCAGGGCGTCGCCGGAGCGCAGCCCCGCGGCCGAGAGTGCCTCTCCCACAGCGGGAGCGAGGACCGATCCGGTGCGGCGCTCGCCCACGGCCGGCGTGACCCAGCAGCGGGTGAGCCCGAGTTGGGTCCCCAGCTGCTGGCCGAGCTCGGCGGTGCGGTCGGGCTGCGGTTCGCGGACCTCGATGTGGACGATGCCCTGCGCCCGCGCCTCGGCGAGCAGCCGGCTGACCGTCGGACGGCTCGTGCCGAGGGCCTCGGCGACCTCGGCCTGGTTGGCGTCCTCGAGGTAGTACATGCGGGCGGCGCGGTACAGCAGGTCCGGGGGGAAGCGACCGGGCGCGGCGCGGTCGGCGTCGGGCGCGCGACGCGTCGGACTCATCGGCAGCCTCCCTCCCACCTCGTGCGGACGGGTGAAGTATGCCCGACGCCGGTCCCTGAAAATTAGTTCTGGACAAACGTGCAGATCGCCCCTACGGTGGTGCGCATCACCCGCGACAGGCGCAGAGCAGCGCCGGACCACCGGAGGTCTCCCGTGACGGACACGGCCACCAGCCAGAGCTCGGCCCCCAGCGAGCTGCCGACGTCGATGCAGGCGGTGATCTGCCACGGGCCGCGCGACTACCGCCTCGAGGAGATCCCGGTGCCGACCCCCGGCCCGGGTGAGCTGCTCGTGCGCGTCGAGGCGGTGGGCATCTGCGCGAGCGACCTCAAGGCGTACCACGGGGCCGCGAAGTTCTGGGGCGACGCCAACCGCCCCGCGTGGGCCGAGACCGAGGTCGTGCCCGGCCACGAGTTCACCGGCACGGTCGTGCGGGCCGACGACGAGGCCCGGGCCCACTGGGGCGTCGACGTGGGCGACCGGGTGGTGGCCGAGCAGATCGTCCCCTGCTGGGACTGCCGCTACTGCGACACCGGGAACTACCACATGTGCGCGCCGCACGACATGTTCGGCTTCAAGCGCCGCAACCCCGGCGGCATGGCGAGCTACATGGTCTTCCCGACCCAGGCCCTCGTGCACCGGATCAGCAAGGACCTCCCGCCGGCGCACGCCGCCTTCGCCGAGCCGCTGTCCTGCGCGCTGCACGCCGTCGAGCGGGCGAACATCCGCTTCAACGACGTCGTCGTCGTCGCCGGGTGCGGCCCGATCGGGCTCGGGATGATCGCCGGCGCCGCCGCGAAGTTCCCGGCCGAGATCGTCGCGCTCGACATGGACCAGCGCAAGCTCGACCTCGCCCTGCGCACCGGCGCGACCCGGGCCATCAACATCGCGGACACCGACGCCGTCGCCGAGGTCAAGGCGATGACCGGCGGCTACGGCGCCGACGTCTACCTCGAGGGCACCGGCCACCCGTCGGCCGTGCTCCAGGGCCTCAACGTGCTCCGCAAGCTCGGCCGGTTCGTCGAGTACTCGGTCTTCAAGGACGACGTCTCCGTCGACTGGTCGATCATCAGCGACGACAAGGAGCTCGACGTCCTCGGCGCCCACCTCGGCCCCGGGTGCTGGCCGGCCGCCATCCGGCTCATCGAGTCCGGACGGCTGCCGATGGACGACATCTGCACCCACCAGCTGCCCCTGTCCGAGTTCCAGCGCGGGCTCGACCTCGTCGCCTCCGGCCAGGAGTCGATCAAGGTCTCGCTCATCCCGTCATGAACGTCCTGTCGCGCGTGAAGCGCCGCTCCCTCGTCCTCACCGCCGCCCTCGTCGTCCTGCTCGTGGCGATGGTCGTCTCGACCCGCTTCGTCACGCCCGAGGAGGCCCAGGCCCTGCGGCCCCAGGTCTTCGAGGCCAAGAGCTACGTCGCCGAGAACTTCCCGAAGATCACGCAGACGCTCCAGGAGAAGGGCACCGACCTCGGCACCCTCGCCCCGGCCGTCGACGCCGACGCCGCGGCGGCCGGCAAGCAGTACGGGATCGACGTCGGCAGCGGCAAGTTCGCCTTCCCGGTCACCGTCACCGGCACGGTGGCCTCGGTCGACGCCGGCTTCCTCGAGCTGACGGTCGACGGCGTCCCGGCCGACGACACCGTGCGCGTCCCGGTGGCGAACGCGGTGAGCGGCACGCCGATCCGCGACGCCACCGGCTTCATGACCTTCAGCGACTTCCCGGGCCAGACCGACTTCCAGAACGTCGCCAACGAGATCAAGATCAAGGTCCTCGTCGACGTGGTCGGGAAGCTCGACCCGGCCTCGCTCCAGGGCAAGCAGGTCACCGTCGTCGGCGCCTACAGCACGGGCGGCCCGAAGAACTCGTTCCTCGTGCAGCCGGTCTCGGTGCAGGTGGCGTCGTGACCCAGGTCGCCGAGCGCCCCGCCAACGCCGAGCCGGACGCCGACGTCGTCCTACGCGCCGTCGACATCACGAAGACGTACGGCGTCACCCGCGCGCTCAAGGGCGTCAACTTCGACGTCCGGCGCGGCAAGGTCACCGTGCTCTTCGGCGAGAACGGCGCCGGCAAGTCGACCCTCATGAAGATCCTGTCCGGCGTCGAGCAGCCGACCGGCGGGGTCCTCGAGCTCGACGGCGAGCCGGTCGTCCTCGCCTCGACGAACGACGCGGTCGCCCGCGGCATCGCGATCATCCACCAGGAGCTCAACCTCTGCCCGAACCTCTCGGTGCGCGACAACATCTTCATCGGCCGCGAGCTGCGCACCCGGCGCGGCGACGTCGACTACGCCCGCGAGGCCCGCATCACCCGCGAGCTGATGGAGCGCCTCGAGGAGCCGATCCACCCCTCGACCCTCGTCGCCGACCTGCGCCTCGGGCAGCAGCAGATCGTCGAGATCGCCCGGGCCCTGGCCGCCGACGCGCGCATCCTCATCATGGACGAGCCGACCTCGGCGCTGTCCGCGGCCGAGGTCGAGGTGCTCTTCAAGATCATCGACGACCTCACCGCCGACGGGGTCGCCATCGTCTACATCAGCCACCACCTCGAGGAGGCCATCGAGGTCGCCGACCACGCGGTCGTCTTCCGCGACGGTGAGCTCGTCGCCGACCGGTCGGCCGAGGGGCTCACCCTCCCGTGGGTCGTCGCCGCCATGGTCGGGCGCGAGGCCGAGTACGACTTCACCGGCGCGGCAAGGGAGTTCGGCGAGGTCGCCCTCCGCATCGAGGACGTCCGCGTCGTCGACCCGGACGCCGGGGGACGGCTCGCCGTCGACGGCGTGAGCATCGACGTCCACGCCGGCGAGATCGTCGCGGTCTACGGCCTGATGGGCGCCGGCCGCACCGAGCTGATGGAGGCCCTCTCCGGCCGGGAGCCGATCGCGTCCGGCCGGGCCGTCCTCGGCAGCACCGACCTCGCCGGGCACTCGATCCAGGAGCGCATCGCCCTCGGCATCGGCCTGGTCCCCGAGGACCGGCAGCGGGACGGTCTCGTGCAGCTGATGACGGTGGGGCAGAACCTCTCC
This sequence comes from Phycicoccus sonneratiae, assembly GCF_016887965.1. Taxonomy (GTDB): domain Bacteria; phylum Actinomycetota; class Actinomycetes; order Actinomycetales; family Dermatophilaceae; genus Phycicoccus; species Phycicoccus sonneratiae. The sequence continues at coordinate 43,524 of NZ_JAFDVD010000017.1, read as the reverse complement.
CTCGCCAGCCTGCTCGGTGCCGTCCGCCGCGGGTTCGTCTCCCGGAAGCACGAGCGCGGCGGCATCGACGACCAGATCCGCGACGTGCGGGTCAAGACCGCCGGGCCCGAGGCGCTCATCACCTCGCTCTCCGGCGGCAACCAGCAGAAGGTCGTCATCGGGAAGATGCTGCTCACCCGCCCGAAGGTGCTCCTCCTCGACGAGCCCACCCGCGGCATCGACGTCGGCGCCAAGGGCGAGATCTTCAGCCTCCTCTTCCGTGAGGCCGAGCGCGGCCTGGCCGTCCTCTACGTCACCTCCGAGATCGGTGAGGCGCTCACCGCGTCGCACCGGGTCGTCGTCATGTCCAAGGGCCGGGTCGTCCGCGAGTTCGACCCCCGCACCTGCACCCGTGAAGAAGTCATGGCCGCCGCCGGCGAGGCCGGCGGCGACGTCCACCCGAAGGAGCCCGACAGTGAGTGACACCCTCGCCCCGCCGCGCGAGACCCGCCCGGCCGCGACTCCGCCGCCCGCCGGCCGGTTCCGCAAGCCCAACTGGAACGCCCTGCTCGTCGAGGGCCGCGCGCTCATCGCGCTCGCGATCATCGTCGTGATCTTCGCGTCGCTGTCGCCGAACTTCCTCGACCCCTCGAACCTCATCCTCATGACGAGGCACGTCGCGATGAACGCGATCCTCGCCATCGGGATGCTCATGGTCATCCTCAACGGCGGCATCGACCTGTCGGTCGGGTCCACCGTCGGGGTCACCGGGGTCATCGCCGGCTACCTGCTCCAGGGCTGGGACATGCCGCTCACCCAGCTCGTCGCGTACCCGCCGGTGTGGGTGGTCATCGCGGCCTCGGTGCTCATCGGCGCGCTGGTCGGCTGGGTCAACGGCGTCCTCGTCTCGAAGCTCAACGTCGCACCGTTCATCGCGACGCTCGGGATGCTCTACGTCGCCCGCGGCATCGCGCTGCTCATCACGAACGGCGAGACCTTCACCAAGCTCCAGGGCGAGGAGGGGCTGGGCAACACCGGCTTCATCACGGCGCTGGCCAGCGCGCCGCTCGGCATCCCCATGCCGGTCTGGTTCATGGTCGCCTTCGCCGTCGTCTTCTCGTTGCTGCTCAACCGGACCGCCTTCGGTCGCTGGCTCTACGCGACGGGCGGCAACGAGCGCGCGGCCGAGCTGTCGGGCGTCCCCGTCAAGCGGGTCCAGACGATCGTGTACGTCCTCTCCGGCCTCTGCGCCGCGACCGTCGGCCTGCTGCTCACCGCCGACCTGCCCGCCGCCACGCCGCGGGCCGGGGAGTTCTACGAGCTCAACGCCATCGCGGCCGTCGTCATCGGCGGCGCCGCGCTCTCCGGCGGCCGCGGCACCATCCGCGGCACGCTCATCGGCGCCTTCGTCATCGGCTTCCTCGTCGACGGCCTCGTCCTCGTCGGGGTCTCGGTCTTCTGGCAGCAGGTCATCAAGGGCGCGGTGATCATCCTCGCCGTCGCCGTCGACCAGCTCCAGCAGTCCCTCCAGAAGCGGCGGGCCCTGCGCAGGGTCGCCGCCGCCACGAACCGGCCGGGCGCGCCGCGTCCCGCCTGACCTCGGTGGGTGCCGCGCCAGTGAGGGGCGCGGCACCCACCGGGACCCGCACCACCCCTCCCCCCGAAAGGAATCCCATGTTCCGCAAGCTCACGACGGCGGCAGCCGCGCTCGTCGTCACGGTCGGGCTCGCCGCGTGCGGCTCGTCCGACAGCGGCTCGTCCTCCTCCGGTTCCGCCGCCGCGGGCGGCTCGGGCGGCGGTGGCGGCACGATCGCCGTCATCACGGTCGACCCGTCGAACCCGTACTGGAAGGCGGAGGTCGACACGGCCGTCGCCGAGGCCAAGAAGCTCGGCTACGAAACGACGGTCGACGCCCACGGCAACGACGCCGACAAGCAGAACCAGTTCATCGACGGCGCCATCTCCAAGAAGGTCAAGGCGATCATCCTCGACCCGGCCGGCGCCGACGAGTCTGTCGGTGCGGTGAAGAAGGCGACCGACGCGGGCATCCCGGTGTTCCTCGTCAACGCGGAGATCGCCGACCAGGGCATCGCCAAGAGCCAGATCGTCTCGAACAACGCCCAGGGCGCCACGCTCGGCGCGCAGGCGTGGGTCGAGTCGGTCGGTGAGAAGGGCGAGTACGTCGAGCTCTTCGGCAACCCGACCGACAACAACGCCCAGGTCCGCTCGGACGGCTACACCGAGGTCATCTCGCAGTACCCCGACCTCAAGCTCGTCCAGAAGGAGACGGCGAACTGGGACCGCGCCGAGGGCAAGGCGAAGATGGAGATCATGCTCCGGGCCCACCCGAACATCGTGGGTGTCGTGTCCGGCAACGACGAGATGGCGCTCGGCGCGATCCAGGCGCTCAAGGACGCCGGCAAGCTCGACCAGGTCAAGGTGCTCGGCTTCGACGGCAACCAGGACGCCGCGAACGCGGTCAAGGCCGGCGAGATGGTCGCCACCGTCCTCCAGCCCATCGTGCAGGGCACGACGCTCGCCGTGCAGCAGGCCGACGCCTTCCTCAAGGACGGCAAGACCGGCGCATCCACCGAGAAGCAGGCCATCGACTGCGTGCTCATCACCAAGGACAACGTCGACACGCTCGACAACTTCGTCCTCTCCGAGTGACGCGCGCGGGGGCGTCGTGCGCGACGCCCCCGCCCGTCCCCGACCCGGGGCGGCCGGTGCCTGTGTGCATCGGGACCGGCCGCCCCGCCCCCACCCCCCGCACCGGCGGCTGCTCCGCCGTGCCCGGCGCGGCGTCCCGAAAGGCCCTGTCATGACGCACATCCACGACGACCCGTCCCAGTTCAAGGAGGAGGTCATCGCCGGGTTCGCCCTGGCGTACGCGCGCTACGTGCGGCGGGTGCCGGGTGCGGCCGGGTTCGTCCGCCGCGGCGGGCCGGGCGCCGGGAAGGTGAGCCTCGTCGTCGGCGGCGGGTCGGGCCACTACCCGTCGTACTCCGGGGTGACCGGCGCCGGCTTCGCCGACGGGGCGGTCCTCGGCGACGTGTTCACCTCGCCCTCGACCGAGCAGGTCTACCGGGTGGCGCGGGCCGCGAGCGGCGGTGGCGGGGTCGTCCTCGCGTTCGGCAACTACGCGGGCGACCGCCTGAACTTCGGTGCGGCGCAGAAGCGCCTCGTCGAGGAGGGCATCGACACCCGTGTCGTGTACGTCACCGACGACGTCGCGTCGGCACCGCTGGACGAGAAGGACCGCCGGCGGGGGATCGCCGGGACCTTCACCGTCTACAAGGTCGGCGGCGCCGCAGCCGACCGGGGCGACTCGCTCGACGAGGTCGAGCGCCTCATGCGCCTGGCGAACGACCGCACCTCCTCCTTCGGCGTCGCCTTCGACGGCTGCACGCTGCCGGGCCGTGACGACGCCCTCTTCCACGTCGAGGACGGCCGGATGGACTTCGGCCTCGGCATCCACGGCGAGCCGGGCATCTCCTCCGCGCCCTGGATGCCGGCCCCCGAGCTCGCCGCCGCGCTCGTGGAGAAGGTCCTCGCCGAGCGGCCGGCCGACGCCTCGGGGCGCGCGGCCGTCCTCGTCAACGGCCTCGGCGCGACGAAGTACGAGGAGCTGTTCGTGCTCTACGGGCACGTCGCGCGGTTGCTCGAGGAGGCCGGGGTCGACGCCGTCCAGCCCGAGGTCGGCGAGCTCGTGACGAGCCTCGACATGGCCGGGTGCTCGCTGTCGGTCACCTGGCTCGACGGCGGTCTCGAGGAGCTCTGGGTGGCGCCCGCCGACACGCCGGCCTTCCGTCGCGGCGACGTCGGCGAGCTGCCGACGTACGAGACCGTCGAGGTGGCGTCGACGGCCGACGAGCACGCCGTCGACGTCACCGCGAGCGAGGAGTCGCGGGCGGCCGTTCCGCGCGTGCGGGCCGCCCTCGACGCGATGACCGCGGCGGTCGAGGAGAACGAGGCCGAGCTCGGCCGGATCGACGCCATCGCCGGCGACGGCGACCACGGGCTCGGGATGGTCCGGGGCTGCCGGGCCGCGCGGGAGGCCGCGCACGGGGCGGCGGGGGGCGCGGGCGCGGTCCTCGCCGCGGCCGCGGACGCGTTCGGGGACAAGGCCGGTGGGACGAGCGGCATCCTCTGGGGGATCCTGCTCTCCGGCATCGGCGCGGAGCTCGGCAACGAGCAGGAGGTGACGGCCGAGGTCGTCGCTGCCGCGGTGACCCGGGGCCTCGACGCCGTGCAGGCGGCCGGGGGTGCGCAGGTCGGGGACAAGACCCTCGTCGACGCGCTCGTGCCGTTCGCCGAGACGCTGCGGGCGCGGGTCGGTGCCGGCGACGGGCTCGGCGAGGCCTGGTCGGTGGCGGCCTCGGCCGCGGTCGACGCCGCCCACGAGACCGCTTCCCTGACACCGAGACTCGGGCGGGCCCGGCCGCTGGCCGAGCGCAGCATCGGCACCCCGGACGCCGGCGCGGTGTCGATGGGGCTCATCGTCACGGCCGTCGGCGCCGTCCTGGCCGGCGAGAGCGTCGGCAGCACCGGCGGTGCGTCGTGAGCGCCCCGTACCGGATGCTCGTCGGGTCCGACGTCGCCGGTTTCGACTACAAGGAGGTCCTGCTCGCCGACCTGCGCGAGGACCCGCGGGTGTCCGCCGTCGAGGACCTGGGCGTCACGGCCGAGGACCTCGAGTCCGAGTCGTACGGCGAGGTCGCCATCCGGGCTGCGGAGGCCATCCGCGACGGCCGGGCGGACCGGGCGATCCTCGTGTGCGGCACCGGCATCGGCGTGGCCATCGCCGCCAACAAGGTGTCCGGCATCCGGGCCACCGTGGCGCACGACTCGTTCAGCGTCGAGCGCTCGGTGCTCTCGAACGACTGCCAGGTGCTCACGTTCGGGCAGCGGGTCGTCGGACTGCAGCTCGCGCGGCGCCTCGCGAAGGAGTGGCTCGGCTACGAGTTCGACCCCGCGTCACCCTCGCAGGAGAAGGTGGAGGTCATCTCGGCCTACGAGGGCTGCTGAGGGTGTGGCTCGGCACCAGCTGGAAGATGACGAAGACGCTCGCCGAGGCGCGGGCGTGGACGAGCGCGGTGACCGCCGTGCCGGTGCCCGACGGGGTCGAGGCCTTCGTCCTCCCGTCGCACACCGCGCTCTCGGCCGTCCGTGACGCGGTGCCGTCCGGCCACCGACTGCGAGTGGGGGCGCAGGACGCGCACTGGTCGGACGGCCCGGAACGGACCGGCGAGGTGTCGGTGGCGCAGGTGCGCGACGCCGGGGCGTCCCTCGTCGAGGTCGGGCACTCCGAGCGCCGGCTGGGGCTCGGGGAGGACGACGCGCTGGTCGCCCGCAAGGCCCGGGCGGTCCTCGACGGCGGCCTGACCCTGCTGCTCTGCGTCGGCGAGACCGCCGAGGTCCGCGCGGGCGGCGGGCACCGACGACACGTCGCCGGGCAGGTGCGCTCCGCACTGGCCGCGCTGCGTCCGGAGCAGGCTGCCTCGGTCGTCGTGGCCTACGAGCCCGTGTGGTCGATCGGCGTGGACGGTCGTCCGGCCGCCCCGACCGACGTCGCCCCGGTGGTCGACGCGCTGCGTGCCGCACTCACCGACCTCGCCTCCGGCGTCGACGTCCCGGTCCTGTACGGCGGGAGCGTGGACCCGGCGAACGCGGAGGCGCTGCTCGACACCGGGGTCGACGGGCTGTTCGTCGGGCGTGCCGCCTGGGAGCCGGGTGGGTACCTCGCCCTGCTGGACCTCGTCGCTCAGCGGGCGGGGAGGCGGGTCACCCAGTAGGAGGCGGTGGCGGGCGACGGTGTCCCGAAGCGGGCGTTGACGGCCCACAGGGACCCGGCGGCGTACGTGGCGGTCGAGGGCACGTCGAGCGTCTTGTCGGTCAGCGCCCCGCGCCAGCGGGCCGTCCATTCGCGATGGCCGCAGCCGAGGGACAGCACCGACACCTCGTTCTGGCCGCTGCCGCGGACCACCCAGAGCGTCGAGCCGCGCAGCTCGAGACCGTCACCACCGGTGATACCCGGACCCCCGGAGACCGGGACCTCGCGGACCCGGCCGGTGCGGGGGTCGGCGGCCCACAGGCCGCCCTCGGTGCTGTGGTCGAGCAGCGCGGTTCCTCGGGTCACGCGGATGCCGTTGGCGGCGAGGTTGGTGCCGTCGTAGCCCGGCCAGTCCCCGCCGAGGGGAACGAACCGCGGTGTGCCGGAAGTCGGCCGGCCGCGCTTGTCGAGCTCGATGGCGGTCAGCCGGTCGACCCGCGAGTCGGTGACCCAGACCGTGCGACCCGCGATGTCGAGGTCGTTGAGGAACCCGCCGCCCGGGACGACGATGTCGGCGACGACGGTGCCCCGCCGGGCGTCGACCGCCCACACGTGCGCGACGATGCCGACGTTGCCGACCGCCCACACCAGCCCGGAGCGGCCGTCCCAGCGCAGGCCGCGCAGCTGGCGACCCGTGGCCCCGGGCAGGAGCACCCGCTGCCGGCCGCGCGCGAGGTCGCCGGTGACGATGCGTCCGTCGTTGAGCGAGCCGACGTAGTACGTCGTGCCGGGCCCGGACGTGATGCCCTCCGGCTGGATCCCGTCCGGCAGGCGCACCGTGTCGGGGAGGCGCGGGGCGTGGTGGCCGTGGTCGCGGCCGTGGGCGGCGGCGCGGTCGGGGGCGAGCAGGAACGCCCCGGCGCCCACGGCGGCGGCGGTGACGGCGGTGCGGCGCGAGGGCCCGGGGAGGGCGACGGCGGGGGCGGTTCGTGTCGTGTCCATGCTCCACCGTGCCCCGCCCGCGCGGGGAGCGGGGCGATCGGTGCAGCCGGGCCGCTCAGGCGTCGAGGCGCGGCCGGACGCGGGCCGGGGCCGCGAGGACGACGACGGCGGCCACGAGCGCGGCACCGCCGACGAGGGTCGAGGCGGGCTCGTCGGCCAGCCGGCCCCAGCCGATCCAAGCCAGGCCCCAGGCCATCGCGACGGCGACCGCCCAGCGACCGCCGAACCGCCGGGCGTACAGGACCCCGAGGCCGGCGGCCACGGCGAGGACGACGACGGCGAGGGCCTCCGCGACGACACCCCCCGGGTCGACGCCGCTCTCGATGAGCGTCGTCGTGACGTTCGCGACCGTCGCCACGCTCACCCAGCCGAGGTAGAGCCCGAAGGTGCCGTCGACGAGGACGGACTCGGCGTGCCCGTACGACGGGTGCTCCTGGAGGCGGCGGACGAGGAGGCCGAGGGTGAGGGCCAGCGCGATGATGACGACGACGCTCGCCCACAGCCAGCCCTGCTGGGTGACGAGCAGCCAGCCGGCGTTGAGGACCATCGAGGCGGCGACGAGCCACCCGATGGCGCGGTGCCGGGGCTCGGCGGCCTGCTGGGGCAGCCACTGCCAGACGGTGTAGCCGAGGAGCCCGAGGTAGATCGGGGTCCAGATGGAGAAGGCCGGCCCGGCCGGCGCGACGAGCGTGGCGTCGGCGGCCAGCGCCCCGCCCGAGGACTCCTCGACGCGGGTGCCGATGACCCCGACGCCGACGAGCGTGCCGACGACGCAGAAGACCTCCGCGAGCGTGACGCCCACCTGGCGCAGCCGGTCGGCGGACGTGGGGGCGGTCGAGGTCGTCACGGTGCCGGCGCTCATGGCACGACGCTAGCCGGGGCAGGCGCGACGGCCCTGCGGCAGGGGCGCACCGGTGCCTCCCGCGTCCATACTTGGCGGCGTGACCGAGCACCTCATCGTCTTCCCGGACCGCGAGACCGCCGAGGACGTCGCCGACGGGCTGCGCGAGGACGGTTTCGACGACGTGCGGGTGGTCCGGGAGGCCCTCGCCAGGGAAGACGACGCCGAGGACCACGAGTGGGGTGTCTACGTGCGCGAGGAGAACGTCGTCGACGAGAGCCGGCCCGTGGCCCAGGGCCTGCGCGACCGGTTCGCGGCGCTCGCCGAGGAGCGCGGCGGCTGGTACGACCCGGACCCGGCCGGCTGACCGGGACGGGCCGTGACCTGCACCTCGTCCGGCTCGCGGGAGCGCCTTGAGCGGAATACACTCAACTTTGGTGAGCGTTGTCCCGAGTGACGCCCCGACCCCCGCACGACCAGGAGAGACACCCGCATGGAGCTGAAGCCGACGACGAAGGTCGCGGAGGCCCTCGCCCTCGCCCAGCGCGCCGCGCAGACCGCCGGCCACCCCGAGGTCACCCCCGACCACTTGACGAGCGCCGCCGTGCGCCTCGACACCCCGCTCGCCGACGCGCTCCTCACCGCGGCCGGCACCGGCGCCGCCCACGTGCTCGGGCAGGCCGACGCCCGCCTGAGGTCGCTGCCGACCACGAGCGGCGCCGCGACCTCCCCGACCCTCGGGCGCGAGGCGGTCGCCGTCCTCCAGCAGGCCGACACCCTCATGCGCGCGAAGGGCGACACCTTCCTCGCCCTCGACCTGCTCCTGCTCGCCCTCGCCGAGACTGGGCACCTCGCCGCCGTCGAGAAGCGCGGCGCGGCCGACATGGAGCGCCGCATCACCGAGCTGCGCGACGGCCGCCAGGTCACCTCCGAGACCCCGGTCGAGGGCGGCGAGGCGCTCGCGCAGTACGGCACCGACCTCACCCAGGCCGCCCGCGACGGCCGCCTCGACCCCGTCATCGGCCGCGACGACGAGATCCGCCGGGTCGTGCAGGTCCTCTCACGCCGGACGAAGAACAACCCGGTGCTCATCGGCGAGCCCGGCGTCGGCAAGACCGCCGTCGTCGAGGGCCTCGCCCAGCGCATCGTCGACGGTGACGTCCCGGAGTCGTTGCGGGACAAGCGACTCGTCAGCCTCGACCTCGGCGCGATGGTCGCCGGCGCGAAGTACCGCGGCGAGTTCGAGGAGCGGCTCAAGGCCGTCCTCGAGGAGATCAAGGGCTCCGACGGCCTGGTCGTCACCTTCATCGACGAGCTGCACACCGTCGTGGGCGCCGGCGCCACCGGCGAGTCGGCGATGGACGCGAGCAACATGCTCAAGCCGATGCTGGCCCGCGGCGAGCTGCGCCTCGTCGGCGCGACGACCCTCGACGAGTACCGCGAGCACGTCGAGAAGGACCCCGCGCTCGAGCGCCGCTTCCAGCAGGTCTACGTCGGCGAGCCGTCGGTCGAGGACACCGTCGCCATCCTCCGCGGCCTCAAGGAGCGCTACGAGGCGCACCACAAGGTCGAGATCGAGGACGCCGCGCTCGTCGCCGCCGCCGCCCTGTCCGACCGGTACATCACCGGACGGCAGCTGCCGGACAAGGCGATCGACCTCGTCGACGAGGCCGCCTCGCGCCTGCGGATGGAGATCGACTCCAGCCCGGTCGAGATCGACGTCCTGCGCCGTGCCGTCGACCGGCTGCGGATGGAGGAGCTGCACCTGGTCAAGGAGACCGACGAGGCCTCGATCGAGCGGCTCGGGCGGCTGCGGGCCGACCTCGCCGACAAGGCCGAGGAGCTCGCCGCGCTCACCGCGCGCTGGGAGGCCGAGAAGGAGGGCCTCAACCGGGTCGGTGACCTCAAGGCCCGCCTCGACGACCTGCGCACCCAGGCCGAGCGGCTCCAGCGCGACGGCGACTACGAGGGCGCGTCGCGCCTGCTCTACGGCGAGATCCCCGCGCTCCAGACCCAGCTCGAGGCCGCCGTCGCCGCCGAGACCGCCGGCGACGCGGACCTCATGGTCAAGGAGAGGGTGGGCCCCGACGACATCGCCGAGGTCATCGCGGCGTGGACCGGCATCCCGGCCGGCCGCCTGCTCCAGGGCGAGACCGAGAAGCTGCTCTCGATGGAGTCGATCATCGGCTCCCGGCTCATCGGGCAGGCCGAGGCGGTGCGCGCGGTGTCCGACGCCGTGCGCCGCAGCCGCGCCGGCATCGCCGACCCCGACCGCCCGACCGGGTCGTTCCTCTTCCTCGGTCCGACCGGCGTCGGCAAGACCGAACTCGCGAAGTCGTTGGCGGACTTCCTCTTCGACGACGAGCGGGCGATGGTCCGGCTCGACATGTCCGAGTACTCCGAGCGGCACGCGGTGGCCCGGCTCATCGGTGCCCCGCCCGGCTACGTCGGCTACGAGGAGGGCGGGCAGCTCACCGAGGCCGTGCGGCGTCGCCCGTACTCCGTCGTGCTGCTCGACGAGGTCGAGAAGGCCCACCCGGAGACGTTCGACATCCTCCTCCAGGTCCTCGACGACGGCCGGCTCACCGACGGGCAGGGCCGCACGGTCGACTTCCGCAACGTCATCCTCGTCATGACCTCGAACCTCGGGTCGCAGTACCTCGTCGACCCGACGATGGACCCCGACGCCCGGCGCGAGGCCGTGATGGCCACGGTGCGCCAGGCCTTCAAGCCCGAGTTCCTCAACCGGCTCGACGAGGTCGTCGTCTTCGATCCGCTCTCCACCGACGAGCTGGCGCGCATCGTCGACCTCCAGGTCCGGGCCCTCGCGACCCGGCTCGCCGACCGGCGCATCGACCTCGCGGTCACCGACGCCGCGAAGGCCTGGCTGGCCCGCACCGGCCACGACCCCGCGTTCGGGGCCCGGCCGCTGCGCCGGCTGGTCCAGCGCGAGATCGGCGACCGGCTCGCCACCGCCCTCCTCGCCGGCGAGGTGCGCGACGGCGACACCGTGACGGTCGGCACCGACGCCGCGGGCGACGGGCTCGTCCTGACCTGATCCGCGGGGCGGCGCGTGGCGGTTACCCTGACCGCCATGCGCCGCCGCCCCGTCCTCGCCCTCCTGGCCGCGGCCACCCTCCTCGTCGCCGGGTGCGACGGCGGTGGCGACGAGGCACCCGCGAAGTCACCGACCCAGCGGCTCGAGGCCGCCCGCGCGGCGCTGGCCTCCGCGGGCAGCGTCGCCCTCGACCTCGCGAGCACCGACGTCCCCGCCACGGAGAACGGCGTGAGCGCCGCCAAGGGCCAGGGCGTCGTCGACGCCGCCGAGCCGAAGTTCGAGGGCACCATCACCGGCACCGTGCGCGGTGTGGCCGCGACCGTCGACGTCATCGCGGTCGGCGAGGACGCCTACCTCAAGCTCTTCACGCCGGACTTCGAGAAGTTCGACCTCTCGACCCTCAACGCCCCGAACCCGGCGGGCTTCTTCGACCCGGCCGACGGCATCGCCGGGCTGCTGCCCCAGACCGGGAGCCCGAAGGCCGGGGGCCAGGTGCGTGCCGGCAAGGAGGTGCTCACCCAGATCTCGGGAACGCTTCCCGCACAGCGCGTCTCGGACCTCTTCCACCTCGGCGACGGCACCGGGACGTACCGGGTGACCTTCGGCCTCACCGACGCCGACCAGCTGCGCACGGCGACGCTCGTCGGGCCGTTCTTCGAGGGCGGCGACTCCACGTACACCCTCACGCTCACCGACTACGGCAAGCCCGTTGAGATCACCCGCCCCTAGGGCGCTGCTCGGCGCGGCCTCGGTGGCGGTCGCGCTCGCCGCGGCCGACACCTACGTCGTCGTCCTCGCGCTCACCGACATGATGCGCGGCGTCGGGGTCGGCATCGACTCCCTCCAGCGGGCGACGCCCATCGTCTCCGGCTTCCTCCTCGGCTACGTCGCGGTGCTGCCGCTCGTCGGCCGCCTCGCCGACCTCGTCGACCGGCGGCGCGTGCTGCTCGGCTGCCTCGCCGTCTTCGTCCTCGGCTCGATGGTCACCGCGCTGGCCGTCGAGCTGCCGGTGCTCGTCGCGGGACGGGTGGTGCAGGGCGTCGGCGGCGGCGGGCTCGTCCCCGCGACGCTCGCGCTCGTCGCCGACCTCTGGCCGGCGGGACGCCGGGGGGTGCCGCTCGGGGTCGTGGGCGCAGTGCAGGAGCTGGGGTCGGTCCTCGGGCCGGTGCTCGGCGCGGCCGTCCTCGTCGTCGCGGACTGGCGCGCCATCTTCTGGCTCGGGGCGGCCGCCGGGGTGGTCCTCGCCGCGGCGGTGGTCGTCACGGGCGGGGGAGGGGTGCGCCGGCCGCGGCCGGTCCCGGCCGTCCTCGGGACGCTGGCCGTGGCCGTCGGCTGGCTGGCCCTCGCGGCGCCGCAGGCCCTCGTGACGAGCGTCGACCTCGGGCTGCCGTTCGTCCCCTTCGGAGAGGCCACCTCGCGGCTCGCGACACCGGTGGGGGTGGTCGCCGCGGTCCTCGCCGTCGCCGCCCTCGGGGCGATGATGCACGGTCGGTGGGGCGCCCTGCGCCGGGTCGACCTGCTCGGGGCCGCGCTCGTCGGCGGGGCGCTCGGGGCCGTCGTCCTCACCTTCGCCGCCGCGGAGCCGGAGCGCGAGGTCGTCGGACCGCTCGGCTACGCGCTGCTGCCCGTCGCGGCCCTCCTCGTCCTCGCCTACGTCGTGCACCACCGGCGGTCCGTCGCGCCGCTCGTCCCGAGGGGGCTCGTGCGCGGCCGGCTGCTGCGCGCGCTCGGGGTCTCGCTCCTCGCCGGGGTGGCCCTCGTCGCGGTCGTCGTCGACGTCCCCCTGCTCGCCCGGCTCGTGTACACGGAGGACCAGGGCGAGGCGGCCCTCGTCCTCGTCCGCTTCCTCGTCGCCGTGCCGGTCGGGGCGCTGGCCGGTGGGTGGCTCCTGCGACGGCTGCGGGCGGGCGCGATCGCCGGGGGAGGGCTCGCGCTCACCGCCGTCGGGCTGGGGGTGATGTCGACCTGGGGCCCGGGGTCGCTCGAGCAGTGGGGCGCCACCGTCGTGCTCGCCGTCACCGGTCTCGGCATCGGGTTGGCCCTCGCGCCGGTCAACGACGCCGCGCTCGCCGAGTCGTCCGAGGAGACCCACGGCACCGCGTCCGCCCTCGTCGTCGTCGCGCGGATGGTCGGGATGGTCGTCGGGCTGGCCCTGCTCACCGCGGTGGGGTTGCACGCCTACTACGGGGCGGTCGCCGCCCTCCCGGACCCCACGGACACCGATGCCCTGCGCGAGGCGGCCGTCGTCCAGGTGTCGTCGGTCTTCCGGGGCGCGGCCGGCGCGGCGGTGCTCGGGGCGCTGCTGGCCCTCACCCTCGGCCGCTCCGGCCGCCCGGCGGGCGCCACCGTCCCGGAGGGGTTGGCGGTCGGCGGGCGCGGGTAGCGTCAGCACCATGGCCACCACGAGCGACCTCCTCCTCGACGCCTTCGACCGCGTGCGCGAGACGGTGCACGGCCTCCTCGACGACCTCCCCGAGGAGCGGCTCGCCGAGCCGCCGGCCGAGGGCGCCAACACCGTCGCCTGGCTCGTCTGGCACCTGACCCGCGTCCTCGACACCCACGTCGCCGACGCCTTCGACCGCGACGTCGTGTGGACCGCCGACGGCTGGGCCGACCGCTTCGGCCTGCCGTTCCCGGCCAGCGCCCACGGGTACGGGATGGACTACGCCGACGTCCTCGCCGTGTGCGCCTCGGCCGCCGACCTGCGCGGGTACTTCGACGCCACCGCAACCCTCGTCGACGACGCCCTGCGCGGGGTCACCGACGCCGACCTCGACCGCGTCGTCGACGAGGACTGGGACCCGCCGGTCACCCTCGGGGTGCGGCTCGTCAGCGCGATCAACGACGCCACCCAGCACGTCGGGCAGGCGGCCTACGCGGCCGGCATCCTCACCCGTCGCTGACCGGTGCCCGAGCTCCCCGAGGTCGAGTCGGCCCGGGCCGTCATCGAGCGGGCCGGGTTGCGCCGCACCGTCGTCGACGTCGACGACTCCGACACCTGGGAGTGCCGGCCGCACCGTCCCGGCGAGATCCGCGACGCCCTCGTCGGGCACCGGCTCACCGCGGCGCACCGGCGCGGCAAGTCGATCTGGTGCGACGTCGACGGCGAGGGGTCACCGACGCTCGGCCTCCACCTCGGGATGAGCGGGCGCATCCTCGTCAGCGGCCCGGAGGGCGCCGCCGAGGGCGGCGACTACCAGGGCACCGGCCGCCGGGCCGACCCGCGCCGCCGGAAGGAGGAGTGGTTCCGCTTCACCCTGTGGTTCGACGACGGCGGTGCGCTGCGGCTGCTCGACCCGCGTCGCCTCGGCCGGGTGCGGCTCGACCCCGACGTCGAGGCCCTCGGCCCGGACGCCGCGGAGGTCGGCCGCGCGGAGTTCCGCGAGCGGGTCGGGCGCGGGCGGCTGCCGGTCAAGGCCCGGCTGCTCGACCAGGGCACCCTCGCCGGGGTGGGCAACCTGCTCGCCGACGAGGTCCTCTGGCAGGCGCGCCTCGACCCGCGTCGGCCCGCGGGTGAGCTGTCGGTCGACGAGCTCGACGAGCTGCGCCGACGGGTGCGGACGGCCGTGCGCCAGGCCGTCCGGCGCGGTGGGGTGCACACCCTCGAGGTGGTCGCGCACCGGGGGCCGTCCGGGCACTGCCCGCGCTGCGGGGCCGAGATGCGGCGGGCCACCGTGGGCGGGCGCACCACCTGGTTCTGCCCCCGCGAGCAGGTCTGACGGCAGCGGGCGAGTACCCCTCAGTCGCCACCAGGAAGCCTTCATGGTGGCGGGATGGGGGTGTTCACCCCACATCTGCTGCCAGGGAACCTTCCTGGTGGCGCGCTGGGGGCGGGAGCGCTGGTGGGCGCGTCAGGCGCGGCGGACCCGGGGACCCGACCCCTCGCCGTCGACCCCCACCGGAACCGGCAGCGGCGCCACCCCCGTGAGGCACTTGCGGTAGCGCAGGTGCCCCGGCCAGCGGGCGAGCTCGTCCCAGAGCGCGGCGTGGGCGGCCCACGGCAGCGGCTCGGCGCCCTCGCGCCACGACGCGCCGAACGACACCCACACCGGCACCCAGTCGGCGGCGTCGTCCCACGCCCCCCGCCGGGCCTCGACGACGCGCCGGCGGTACTGGAAGGCCTGCCGCGGCCCGTCGGCGCAGATGGGCGCCGTCGCCATCGGCCACACCCGCAGGTCGAGGTGCATGAGGCTCACCTCGAGCGCGGCGAGCACCGTCGGGTCGACGAGGAGCGTCGCGACGTTCTCGTGCGGCGGGCGGGTCATCCCGGCACGGTAACCCCGACCGCCGACGTCCGTCAGCCCCCGCCCGGCCCTCGACGCCGGGGCGGACCTCAGTCGTCGAGCTCGACGACGACCGGCGCGTGGTCGCTGGCGCCGGTGCCCTTGCGCTCCTCGCGATCGATGGCCGCACCCGCGACCCGGGCCGCGAACGACGCCGAGCCCAGCACGAAGTCGATGCGCATCCCGCGCTTCTTGGGGAAGGCGAGGCGCTGGTAGTCCCAGTACGTGTACGCGCCGGGGGTGTGCGGGCGGACGACGTCGACGAACCCGGCGTCGAGGAAGGCATGGAACGCGGCGCGCTCGGGCGGGCTGACGTGCGACTTGTCGAGGTAGTACTCCATCGACCAGACGTCCTCGTCGCGCGGGGCGATGTTCCAGTCGCCGCAGAGCGCGACCGGTGTGCCGTCGGCGGCCCACTCGACCGCGCGGTCGCGCAGCTGCCCGAGCCAGGCGAGCTTGTACGCCATGTGCGGGTCGTCGAGCGCCCGTCCGTTGGGCACGTAGACCGACCAGAAGCGGACCCCGCCGCACGTCGCCCCGATGGCCCGCGCCTCGGCGGCCAGCGGCTCGCCCCACCCGGGGTCGCCCTCGAAGCCGACCTGGACGTCGTCGAGACCGACCCGCGACAGCACCGCGACGCCGTTCCACTGGTTGAGGCCGTGGTGGGCGACCTCGTAGCCGAGCGCCTCGAACCGGTCGAAGGGGAACTGGTCCTCGCGGGCCTTGGTCTCCTGCATGCAGAGGACGTCGACGTCGGTGCGCCGCAGCCAGTCCTCGACACGGTCGATGCGGGAGCGGATCGAGTTGACGTTCCAGGTGGCGATGCGCACCCGCCCACCCTAACGACGCGCGCCGACGCCGCCCGGCGGACCTAGGGTCGGTGCCATGAGCACCGCCCTCGTCACCGGCGCCTCGGCCGGCATCGGCCGCGCCTTCGCCGAACGCCTGGCCCACGACGGCCACGACCTCGTCCTCGTCGCCCGCGACCGCGCCCGCCTCGAGCGCCTCGTGGGCGAGCTGCGCGAGCGGCACGGCACCGCCGCCGAGGTGCTCGTCGCCGACCTCGCCGACCGCGAGCAGACCGAGGAGGTGTGCCGCCGGTTAGCCGACCCCGACCGCCCCGTCGACGTCCTCGTCAACAACGCCGGCTTCGGGCTGCACCGGCCCTTCCTCGACAACGACGTCGTCCAGGAGGAGGCCGCGCTCGACGTCATGGTCCGCGCCGTGATGCTCACCTGCCACGCCGCCGGCCGGGCGATGCGCGAGCGGGGCCGCGGCACGATCGTCAACGTCGGCTCGGTCGCCGGGTTCATGGCCAACGGCACCTACGCGGCCGAGAAGTCCTTCGTCACGGTGTTCAGCGAGGCGCTCGCCGGCCAGCTGCGCGGGACCGGTGTCGGCGTCACCGCGGTCTGCCCCGGGCTGACCCGCAGCGAGTTCCACACCCGCGCGCGGATGTCGCTGCCCGGCGTCCCGCGGGCGCTCTGGACCGAGGCCGCCGAGGTGGCGCAGCAGGGGCTCGCGGACGCCGCCGCCGGCAAGGTCGTCTCGGTCCCCGGCGCGCAGTGGAAGGTCGCCAGCCTCGTGGTGCGGGCCCTGCCGCGTCCGCTCGTGCGCGGGGGCGCGGCCCGGCTCGTCGAGGCGCTGCGCCGCCGCTGAGCGCGGCCCGGTATCAGCCGCCACCCCGCGTCCTCCTCCCCGGTGACCCGCACCACGCGGGTGGACGGACGAGGGAGGACCCCATGGCACTGAACTGGAAGGCACTCGCGAAGCTCGGGCTCATCCCGCCCGAGGCGTGGGACGCGGTCATCCCGCACGGGCACCTCGTGGCCCGCGGGGTCGGCCGGCTCGACGTGGCGGCGCTCAACCCGCAGCCGCTGCCACCGAAGGAGGCCGAGGTCGGGGCCGACCTGCTGCGCGGTGTCCTCCTCGGCGCGATCATCGTCGTCGGTGGCCGGGACGGCGCCGGGAAGGGCTTCCTCGACGAGGTCGACGACTGGTGCGGCACCGGGTGGCCGCGCCGCTGGCCGCGTCCGGTGCCCCCGAAGGGCTGGGACGACGGGCAGGTCTTCGCGGCCGCCGCCGTGACCGCCGCCGCCCTCGCCGCGCAGTACGACCACGACCCGGAGATGCAGGAGGCGCTCGGCGCCGCCGCCGAACGGCTCCTGGAGCAGGCCGGCGCCTGAGCCCGGTCCGCGCGCGCCACGGGCCGGCCGCCCCTCCGCGGCCGGCCCGTCCGCGCGCGTCAGTCGACGTCGAAGATGGAGTGCTTGTCGTAGAAGTGGAGGACGTACCGGCACTGCCGGCACACGAGGAGGGTCATCCGGTGCGAGGTGAACCCCCACCGGGACTCCTGCCGTGACTCCTCGCGCTGGAAGTCGGTGCACCCGCAGAGGGGGCAGCGCAGCTGGGGCGTGGTCGCGGGCTGGGTCATCGGGGCTCCTCGGGACGGTCGGTGGATCCTCCGACGCCGGCTGCCCTGCCGGGGTTCCCGCGGGGGCATCCCTACCGGTCAGGGGCCTGCCGGACGTACCCTCGGGTGGTGCGACCCGCCGCCGAGACGGCGGTGCTCCGCGAGTACCGCCACCTGCTGCGCACCGGCCCTGTCGACTGGCAGGAGACGGCGCACCGGCACGCCCTGACCAGCCTCGGCTCGGCCGCCCGCACGCAGCTGCTCGGCGAGGTGCGCCGGCTCCTCCTCGTCGGCACCCGGCTGCGCCCGGACGACGTCCACGAGGTGGCCCGCCTCCTCGTCCTCGCCGAACGGCACCGCCCGCGCATCCTCCTCGACGGCATGCGTCCGGACCTGCTGCGGCTGCTCGCCCGGGCGGTCGTCGCGAGCCCGGCGGGGCGGACCCTCGCCGTCGGTCGCGACGTCTGGGACGGCACCGACCCCCTCCCGCCGGTCGCCCACGAGTCCTCGGTCCCGGGCGGTGTCGGCTGGGGCGGCGAGTGGGGGACCGGGGTGGTCTCCACCGACCTCGGGGCCGCGTTCTACGGGTCGGTCCCCCCGCGCCGCCGGGCCTGAGCCCCTCGGACGCAGCGGGCGCTCGCCGCGGCCGAACCCCTACGGTGGTGCCGTGACCGACATCGCCGCCGACCGCGCCCGCCTCCTCGAGATCGTCCGCGACAAGGCCGTCGTCCACGGCCGCGTCACCCTCTCCTCGGGGAAGGAGGCCGACTACTACGTCGACCTGCGCCGCATCACCCTCGACGGCGAGGCGAGCCCGCTCGTCGGGCGGGTGATGCTCGACCTCGTCGCCGACCTCGAGTTCGACGCCGTCGGGGGGCTGACCCTCGGCGCAGACCCCGTCGCCACCGCGATGCTCCACGCGCGGGCCGCGGCGGGCGGGCGGCTCGACGCCTTCGTCGTCCGCAAGGCCGGCAAGGCCCACGGGCTCCAGCAGCGCATCGAGGGTCCGTCGGTCGCGGGCCGGCGCGTCCTCGTCGTCGAGGACACCTCGACCACCGGCGCCTCCCCGCTCGACGCCGCGCAGGCCGTCCAGGAGGCGGGGGCCACGGTCGTCGCCGTCGCGACCATCGCCGACCGCGCGACCGGCGCCGCGGAGAAGTTCGCGGACGCCGGGCTTGAGTACCGGCACGTCTACGGCCTCGAGGACCTCGGCCTCGCCTGACCCAGGCCCTACGATCGACCCAGCCGACCGGACCCGGAGGACCTCGTGATCGTCACCATCGTCGTCGTCGTCATCGTGCTCGCCCTCGTCCTCTGGGCGGTCGGCGCGTACAACGGCCTCATCAAGCTGCGCAACCTCGTCCAGGAGGCGTGGCGCCAGATCGACGTCGAGCTGACCCGCCGGCACGACCTCATCGGCAACCTCGTCGAGACCGTCAAGGGCTACGCGGCGCACGAGCGCGGCACCCTCGAGGACGTCGTCGCGGCACGGTCCGCGGCGATGGCGCCCGGCCAGTCCCCGGCCCAGCAGGCCGAGAGCGAGAACATGCTCAGCCAGGCGCTCGGTCGGCTGCTCGCGATCGTCGAGGCCTACCCCGACCTCAAGGCCAACGAGAACTTCATGGCCCTCCAGAACGAGCTGACCTCCACCGAGGACCGCATCGCCTCGGCCCGGCGGTACTACAACGCGACGGTCCGCGACCTCAACACCAAGGTCGAGACGGTGCCGACGAACATCGTCGCGAACCTCTTCCACATCGAGCGGGCCGAGTACTTCGAGGCGGTCGGCGAGCAGCGTGAGGCGCCGAAGGTCGACTTCGGCCAGCGCGAGGCCACCATCCCGCCGCCGAGCAGCTACCAGGCACCGGGTGCCCCGGGTTCGGCTGCGCCGGAGCCCGGTTCGACCCCTCCGCCCGCGCCCCCCGCCGCCGGCCCCTCGGCCTGACCACCGCCCTCGCCCGTCGGTCGAGGTGAAACGCGACCGGGATGGGGTCGGGTATCACCTCGACCCACAGGCGGCGACGCCGGTTCAGGCGTCGGGGGTGGCGGCCTCGTCGGCGGGCAGGACCAGCGCGTAGACGTTGTAGGGACGGGCCCCCTCGGGATGGTCGCGCCGTGACCGCCCGCGGTGGCGCCGGACCACCTCGTGCAGCGCCTCGCGCAGCTCCGCCTCCTCGGCGCCGGTGAGCCACAGCCGACCTCGTGAGGTCATGCCGTGGCTCTCGCCGTCGCCGACCGCGTCGACGAGGCGGTCGAGGTCACCCTCGAGGTCCGAGAACCACGTGTGCACCGAGCGGCGGCTGACCGCCTCACCGGCTCCCCGGTGCGCCTCCGGCGTGACGTTGATGGCGTTCGCCGTCGCGCGCCACGGTCGCTCGCGGCCGTCGGTGCTCTCGTCGCGCTCGACGATGCCCCACTTCTCCAGCGCGCGCAGGTGGTAGCTCATCGCCGAGGGGGAGAGCCCGCAGATCCGGCCGGCCTCGGTGGCGGTGAGCACCTCGCCCGAGAACAGCTCGGTGATGACCTGCTGGCGGGCCGGGTGGGCGAGGGCGCGCAGTGCGCGGGGGTCGGTGATCCGCAGCTCGGAGCGGTCGGGCGCGGCCATGGCGCCGATGGTAGTTGACGACGCGAGATCTGAAGGGTTACCTTCACATTTATGAAACAGGTGCTTCGGAACTACCGGGAGGTGCTCGCGCTCGGCCCCGTGCGGACGGTGCTCCTCGCGGCGGCGGTGAGCGTCGCGGGGGACTCGGCGGCGATGGTCGCGCTGCTGCTGCGGGTCCACGACTCCGGCGCCGGACCGTGGGCGGTCTCCGCGCTCCTCCTCGCGTTCGCCGTGCCGGTGGTCGCCCTCATGGGCGTCGCGGGGTCGCTCGCCGACCGGGCCGACCCCCGGCGCGTGCTCACCGCGTCCGCCGCCGTCCAGGTGATCGCCGCGCTCGGGCTCGCCGCCGTCGACGGCCTGCCCGCGACGCTCGGGCTCGTCCTCGTGCTCCAGACCGCCTTCGCCCTCGGCAACCCGTCGTGGACCGCCCTGGTCCCGCGGCTCGTGCCCGAGGGGTCGGCGGGCCGGGTCGTGGCCCTCCAGCAGGCGCTGCGCGGGCTCGCCGGGCCGCTGGGCGCCGGCGCCGGCGGTGTCCTCGTCCAGTGGCACGGGCCGTCGACCGCGCTCCTCCTCGACGCCGCGTCGTTCCTCGTCCTCGGGGCCGCCGCCCTCACCCTGCCGCGGCTCGGTGCACCGACACCGGCGGGGGAGGGACCCCCGGACGGGTGGCGCGACCGGCTGCTGCCGCGCGACGGCGTGGTGGCCCTGCGCTCGGACCGCGTCCTCGGCGTGCTCGTGCTCGCCCTCCTGCCGATGGTCGTCACGCTCGAGTCGGTCAACGTCGTCGAGGTCTTCCTCGTCCGCGACGTCCTCGGGGCGAGCCCGGCCCAGTTCGGCGCGGCGGAGGCCGTCCACGGTGGAGCGGCGGTCCTCGGGGCGCTGGCCGCCGGTGCCGCGTCGACGCGCAGCGCGCGGGTCCGCCTGGTGCTGTGGGCGATCGGGCTCGTGGGGCTCGGCCAGGTGGGGCAGGGGCTGGCTCCGGGCTACCCCGTCTACCTCGTCGCCGCGGCCGCGGTGGGGGTGCTGCTCGGCGTCGTCAACGCCCTCGTGTTCGCCCTGCTCCTCGACGAGCTCGCCGCCGGCCACCGCGGCGCGGTCGTCGCCCTCGTCAGCGGGCTGTCGCGGGCCGCCGGAGCGCTCGCCCTCGGCCTCGGCGGGGTCGTCGGCACTCTGGCCGGCCCGCGCCCGGCCTACCTCGTCGCCGGGCTCGCGGGGCTGCTCGTCGCCGTCGTCGCGGCCTGGGCCGTCCACCGGTCGGTGGACGTGACGTCCACCGCCCGGGCGTCCCGCGAGGCGCCGGGGGCGAGCACGCTGGAGGCATGAGCCAGACAGCCATCCGCATCCGCGAGCTGACCAAGACGTACGGGAACCACAGGGCCGTCGACGGCCTCGACCTCGACGTCCACGCCGGCGAGGTGTTCGCCCTCCTCGGCCCGAACGGCGCCGGCAAGACGACGACCGTCGAGATCCTCGAGGGCTTCCGCGACCGCGACGGCGGCGAGGTCTCCGTCCTCGGCACCGACCCGCACGGCGCGACCCGCGCCTGGCGCGACCGCATCGGCATCGTGCTCCAGACCTCCGGCGGCCTCGACCTGCTGACCCCGCGCGAGATCCTCCGGAGCACGGCCAAGGGCTACCGCGCGTCACGGGACGTCGACGAGGTCCTCGAGGCCACCGGTCTCACCGCCAAGGCCGACGACCGCATCTCCGGGCTCTCCGGCGGCCAACGACGCCGGATGGACGTGGCGCTCGGCATCGTCGGCCGCCCCGAGCTGCTCTTCCTCGACGAGCCGACGACGGGGTTCGACCCGCAGGCCCGCCGGGACTTCTGGGAGCTGATCCGTGGCCTCGCCCACGACGGCACGACCATCCTCCTGACGACGCACTACCTCGACGAGGCCGAGCACCTCGCCGACCGGGTCGGGGTCATCGCCGGCGGGCGGCTGCTCGCGCTCGACACCCCGGCGGCCCTCGGCGGCCGGCAGTCGCAGGAGGCGACCGTCTCGTGGGAGGAGGGCGGCACCCGGCAGAACGTCCGCACCGCCACGCCCACCACCGAGGTCGCCTCCCTCGCAGCCCGGTTCGGCGGCGAGGTCCCCGAGCTCACCGTCACCCGTCCGTCGCTCGAGGACACCTACCTCGGGCTCATCGCCCCCCACGTCACCGACGAGCGCCAGGAGGTGCCCGCATGAACACCCTCGCCCTCGGCGTCGACCGCACCGGTGTCGAGCTGAAGATGTACTCGCGCGAGAAGGAGGCCGTCTTCTTCTCCTTCCTCTTCCCGATCCTCCTGCTGCTCCTGTTCTCCGTGATCTTCTCGAGCCAGTTCGAGGACTCGGCGAGCACGGGGATGACCGCGGCCCGCTACTTCCTCCCGGGGATGGTCGCCGCCGGCGTCATCCTCACGAGCTTCCAGACGATGGCGATGTCGGTCGCCGCCGAGCGCGACGACGGCACCCTCAAGCGGCTGCGCGCCACCCCGATGCCGCCGGCCGCGTACTTCCTCGGCAAGGTGGGGCTCGTCATCTGCACCTCGCTCGTCCAGGTGGCGCTCCTCCTCCTGGTGGCCCGGCTCGCCTTCGACGTGCCGCTGCCCGACACCGGCGGTCGCTGGCTGCTCTTCGCCGGCGTCTTCGCGCTGGGGGTCTTCGGCGGCACGGTGCTCGGCATCGCCTACTCCTCGCTCGCCTCGTCGCGCTCGATCGGCGCCGTCGTCATCGGCCCCCAGCTCGTCCTGCAGTTCATCTCCGGGGTGTACATCGCCTTCACGGACGTGCCGCAGTGGCTCCAGCAGGTCGCGTCGGTCTTCCCGCTCAAGTGGATCGCGCAGGGGATGCGCGCCGTCTTCCTCCCGGACGCGCTGGCGTCGGCCGAGATGGCCGGCTCGTGGGAGCCGGGGCGCACCCTCCTCGTGCTCGGTGCCTGGGCGCTCGGCGGGCTGGTGCTCTGCCTGACGACCTTCACGTGGTTCAAGCGCGGCTCGGTGTGAGGTGCGAGGGCCCCTCGGGCGGCAGGATGTGGCCATGACCGACCCGACCGCCGACTGCGCCGAGGAGGGGGTGTCGACCGCCGAGTTCCGCGCGATGTGGCGGCGGCAGGAACCCTTCTGGCACGGGGCCTTCGCCATCGTGTGGGGCTCGGCGGTCGTCGTCGCCGTGCTCGACGACCGCGGCCCGCACGGACTGTGGCCCACCCTGCTGCTGCTCGTCGCGATCGGCGTGGCCTACGCGACGCTCGGGGTCCGGGGCATCCGGCAGCTGCAGGGGGCCGGGGTGGCCTACCAGCTCGTCGCGTGGTCGCTCCTGCTGGCCATCCAGCTCGTCGACCCGGGTACCGAGTCGTGGATGCTCTACTTCGTCCTCTACCCGCAGATGTGGGCGATGCTCGAGGTGCGGTGGGCTGCGGTCGGCACCCTCCTGACCCTCGCGACGTTCGGCACGGTGCGGTTCTGGCAGAGCGGTTTCGACTCCGACGCGCTCGGGGCCATCGTCATCAGCTCGGTCATCTCCCTCGGCATCTCGATGGCCCTCGGGATCTTCATCAACCGCATCGTCGACGAGGCGCAGAGCCGCGCGGAGACCATCGACGAGCTGCGGTCCACGCAGGCCCGGCTCGCCGCCGTCGAGCGCGACCGCGGCGTGCAGGACGAGCGCGAGCGGATCAGCCGGGAGATCCACGACACCCTCGCGCAGGGCTTCACCTCGGTCGTCACGCTCTCGCGGGCCGCGGAGGCCGCCCTCTCCCGCGGCGACGCCGACACCGTCCGCGAGCGGCTCGCGCTCATCGAGCGCACGGCCACCGACAACCTCGCCGAGGCCCGCCTCATCGTCGCCGAGCTGACGCCGGGTCACCTCCAGTCGCGCACCCTCGTCGAGGCGATGCAGCGGCTCGGGGCGGCCGTCAGCAGCGAGACCGGCCTGCGGACCGACGTGTCCGTCGACGGCGAGCCCGCCCCGCTCGGCGGTGTCGCCGAGGTGGTCCTCCTGCGGACCGCCCAGGAGGCGCTGTCCAACGTGCGCCGGCACGCCGAGGCCGGGCGGGTGGCCGTGGCCCTCGCCTACGAGCCGCAGCGCGTCGTGCTCACCGTCACCGACGACGGGTGCGGCTTCGACCCGTCGGCCGACGGGGGCGGGTTCGGGCTCGACGGCGTCCGGGCCCGGGCCGCCCAGGTCGGCGGTGCGGTGGGGCTGACGAGCGCCCCCGGTGCCGGCACCACGCTGCGGCTGGAGGTTCCCCGGTGATCCGCCTGCTCGTCGTCGACGACCACCCCGTCGTGCGGGCGGGGATGGTCGCGGTGCTCGGGGAGGAGCCCGACCTCGACGTCGTCGGTGAGGCCGGCAACGGCGCGGAGGCCCTGGCCCTCGTGCCGCGGCTCGAGCCGGACGTCGTCCTCATGGACCTGCGGATGCCGGTGATGGACGGCGCCGAGGCGACCGCCAGGCTGCGGTCGCTGCCGTCGGCGCCGCACGTCCTCGTCCTCACGACCTACGACACCGACGCCGACATCGTCCGGGCCGTCGAGGCCGGAGCGCGCGGGTACCTCCTCAAGGACGCCCCGACCTCGGTGCTCACCGACGCCATCCGTCGCGCGGCCCGGGGCGAGACCGTGCTCGCGCCGCCGGTGGCCGCCCGGCTTGCCGACCGGCTGCGCGCACCCGCCGGGCCGGAGGTCACCGGGCGCGAGGCCGAGGTGCTCGCCCTCGTCGCGCGCGGACTGTCGAACGCCGAGGTGGGCCGCGAGCTGTTCATCGGGGAGGCGACGGTCAAGACGCACCTGCTGCGCGCCTTCGCCAAGCTCGGCGTCCAGGACCGGACGGCGGCCGTCGCCGAGGCGCACCGCCGAGGACTCATCGACCTCGGCTGAGGGCGGGGGGAGGAGCCCGGCGTCAGGAGCGCTCGGCGTCCTCGACCTCGTCGACGACCTCGGCCGACTCGCGGGCGACCTCCTCGCGCGACATCCCGCGCTCGCGGCGGTGGCGCAGGTACTCGATGCCCATCGGCACGACCGAGAGCAGGACGATGAGGAGGATCGCCGCCTCGAGGTTGTCGCGCACGAGGGACACCCCGCCGAGGAAGTACCCGGCGACGGTGACGACGAAGACCCACAGCGCGGCACCGACGGCCGACCACGTGAAGAAGTGCCGGCGCTCCATCCGGCCGATGCCCGCGACGACCGTGATGTAGGTGCGGACGATCGGGACGAAGCGCCCGAGGACGAGCGCGCGGGCGCCGTAGCGCTCGAAGAACTCCTCGGTCTTGTCGAAGTACTGGCGCTTGACGATCCGCCCGTCGCGGTGGCGCAGCGGTGCCCCGGCCGCCCGGCCGATCTCGTAGCCGACGACGTTGCCGAGGAAGGCCGCGAGGAAGAGGGCGACCATGGCGACGACGAGGTTGACCTCCAGCCGGCCGCCCGCGACGAAGATGCCGATGGCGAAGAGCAGGGAGTCGCCGGGCAGGATCGGGAAGAAGAGCCCGCACTCGACGAAGACGATGGCCAGGGACAGCCAGAAGAACGCCGACCCGTAGGTCGACAGGAGGTATTCGGGGTCCATCCACTGGGGACCGAGCGCGTGCATCACGGGGTCAAGGGTAGGTGTCGCGGCCGCCGGGCCGGTCCGGCGCGGACCGTGGGGTCCCTGTGCGTGTCGGCGCCGGCCGGGGCCGACGACGGATCCCGTCGCCATGTGGGACGTCCGCGACGCGTTCCGTCCCGACGGTCTACCGTGTCGCCCAGATCGCGCGGTCGCCGTCCGCGCGCCCGGAAGAGAGCACCACCATGACCCGACGCCCTCGCCTCGTCGCCCCCGTCGTCCTCCTCCTCGCCCTGGGGCTCGCCGCGTGCGGCGCCCCGGTCGACGAGCCCGCCGCCTCGTCGACGCCGAGCGGCAGCGGCTCGGCCGACCCGCTCGCCGGCTGCACCCCGGACGCCCTGAAGACCGTCACCGCCGGGAAGCTCACCGTCGGCACCGACAAGCCGGCCTACGGCCCGTGGTTCGTCGACGACGACCCGAGCAACGGCAAGGGCTACGAGTCGGCCGTCGCGTACGCCGTCGCCGACAAGCTCGGGTACGCGAAGGACGCCGTCACGTGGGTCGTCGTGCCGTTCAACACCGCCATCGCCCCGGGCCCGAAGACCTTCGACCTCGACGTCAACCAGGTCTCGATCAGCGAGGAGCGCCGGAACGCCGTCGACTTCTCCTCCGGCTACTACGACGTGCGCCAGACCGTCATCACCTACAAGGGCAGCCCGATCGACGGCAAGACCACGGTCGCCGACCTCAAGGGCGCGAAGCTCGGTGCGCAGGTGGGCACGACGTCCTACACCGCCGCGAAGGACCAGATCGCGCCGACCGAGGACGTCGCCGTCTTCGACACCAACGACCTCGCCGTGCAGGCCCTGAAGAACAAGCAGATCGACGGCATCGTCGTCGACCTGCCGACCGGCTTCTACATGACCGCGGCCCAGCTCGACGACGGCGTCATCGTCGGCCAGCTGCCGGCCACGGGCAGCCCCGAGCAGTTCGGCGCCGTCCTCGACAAGGGCAGCTCGCTCACCCCGTGCGTGACCGCGGCCGTCGACGCGCTGCGGGCCGACGGCACGCTCGACGAGCTGGTCGGCGAGTGGCTCTCCACGCAGGGCGCTCCCGAGCTGTCCTGATCCCCGTGTCCGCCAACGGTGCCGGGGTCGCCGGCGAGGACTGGGTCCCCTCCGAGCTCGAGCGTGAGCGCCGCGCCTACCGACGGGGCCGCGCCGTGCGCTCCGCCGGGATCTCGGCGGCGTCCACGCTCGTCCTCGTCGGGGTGGTCGTCGCGCTCGTCGTCACCTCGCCCGGCTGGCCGCGGGTGCGCGAGACCTTCCTCGACCCGGACAAGGCGGTCGAGGCGTTCCCGGCCGTCGTCGAGGGGCTCTGGCTGAACATCCGGGTGATGCTCGTCTGCGGCGTGGTCATCGCCCTGCTCGGGCTGACGCTGGCCGTGATGCGGACGGTTCGAGGGCCGGTCGCCTTCCCGCTCAGGCTCTTCGCGACGGCGTACGTCGACCTCTTCCGTGGCCTGCCGCTGCTGCTCGTCATCTTCGTGCTCGGTTTCGGCGCGCCGGCGCTGCGGTTGTCGGGGCTCCCCTCCTCGGCGCTGTTCTGGGGAGCGTGCGCGCTCGTCCTGTCGTACTCGGCCTACGTCGCCGAGGTGTTCCGCGCCGGCATCGAGTCGGTGCACCCCTCGCAGCGCGCGGCGGCCCGCTCGCTCGGGCTGTCGTACGGTCAGACGATGCGGCACGTCGTCCTGCCGCAGGCCGTGCGTCGGGTCGTCCCGCCGCTGATGAACGACCTCGTCTCGCTGCAGAAGGACTCCGGCCTCATCGCGGTGCTCGGGGTCATCGACGCCATCCGGGCGGCGCAGATCGAGACGGCGACGGACTTCAACTTCACGCCCTACGTCGTCGCCGGCGCGCTGTTCGTGTGCCTGACCATCCCGATGGCGAGGTTCACCGACCACGTCGCCCGGCGTCAGGGGTTCCACGGGGCGGGAGGGATGCTGTGAGCGCGCCGCTGCTGCAGCTCGAGGGTGTGCGGAAGTCGTTCGGGGACACCGAGGTCCTGCGCGGCCTCGACCTCACCGTGCGCGAGGGGCAGGTGGTCGTCCTCATCGGGGCGAGCGGGTCGGGCAAGTCGACGCTGCTGCGCTGCGTCAACCTCCTCGAGGTCGTCGACGACGGCCGCATCACGCTCGAGGGGGAGGACGTCACCGACCCCCGGGTCGACGCCGACGCCGTCCGCGCCCGGATGGGGGTCGTCTTCCAGGCCTACAACCTCTTCCCCCACCTCACGGTGCTCGAGAACACCACCCTCGCCCCGGTGCGGGTGCACAAGGTGCCGAAGGCGGAGGCGCGCGAGCGCGCGATGGCCATGCTCGAGCGGGTCGGGCTGGCGGAGAAGGCCTCTGCTCGCCCGGACGACCTCTCCGGCGGGCAGCAGCAGCGGGTGGCCATCGCCCGGGCGCTCGTCAACCAGCCCCGGCTCATGCTCCTCGACGAGGTCACCTCGGCCCTCGACCCCGAGCTCGTGGGCGAGGTCCTCGACCTGCTCCGCGAGCTCAAGGACGAGGGGATGACGATGGTCCTCAACACGCACGAGATCGGGTTCGCCCGGCAGGTCGCCGACACCGTGTGCTTCCTCCACGGCGGGGTGGTTCACGAGGAGGGGCCGCCCGAGCAGGTGCTCGGCGACCCGCGCGAGGAACGCACCCGCCGCTTCCTCTCCCGCGTGCACGCCTAGCCTCGGTGCCGTGGAGGAGCGTCCGGAGGCCGAGGTCGGCGTCGGCCCGTGGGACGGGCCGTGGCCCGACGACGACCGGTACGACCCCGAGCTGCTGCGCGACGGCGACCGGCGCAACGTCGTCGACCGGTACCGGTACTGGACGCTGGAGGCCGTCGTCGCCGACCTCGACACCCGTCGGCACCCCTTCCACGTCGCCATCGAGAACTGGCGCCACGACCTCAACATCGGCTCGGTCGTGCGGACCGCGAACGCGATGAACGCCGCCGCCTTCCACGTCGTCGGCAAGCGTCGCTGGAACCGGCGCGGGGCGATGGTCACCGACCGCTACCAGCACGAGCACCACCACGTGGACGCCGCGGCGCTCGCGTCGTGGGCGGCGACCGCGGGGGAGGGCGGCGGGCGGCTGCCGCTCGTCGGCATCGACAACGTGCCGGGGTCGGTGGCGCTGGAGACCCACGACCTGCCGAGGGCCTGCGTCCTCGTGCTCGGGCAGGAGGGCGCAGGGCTGACGCCCGAGATGCAGGCCGTCTGCGACGTCGTCCTGCACATCGCGCAGTTCGGGTCGACCCGGTCGGTCAACGCCGGCGCGGCGGCGGCCGTCGCGATGCACGCGTGGGTGCGCCGGCACGTCTTCGACCAGCGCCCGGAATAGTGCCGGCGCCGGGGCCGCTGGACCTGCGGTGACCACCCCCGCCCTCTCCGTCCTCGACCTCGTCCCGGTCCGCTCCGACCAGAGCAGCGCCGACGCCGTCGCCGCCACCCGCTCGCTGGCCCGCGTCGCCGACCAGCTGGGCTACCGCCGCTACTGGCTCGCCGAGCACCACAACATGCCGGCCGTGGCTGCGACCAACCCTCCCGTGCTCGCCGCCGTCGTGGCCGCCGCGACCGACCGCATCCGGGTCGGCTCCGGCGGGGTCATGCTGCCCAACCACGCCCCGCTCGTCGTCGCCGAGCAGTTCGCGCTCCTCGAGGCGGCCTTCCCCGGCCGGGTCGACCTCGGCATCGGGCGGGCCCCGGGCACCGACCCGGTCACGGCCTGGGCCCTGCGCAGCGGCACCGGGCAGGGGGACGGCGACGCGGTGGACCGCTTCCCCGACCACGTCGACGCGGTCGTCGCGATGATGTCGCCCGCCGGCGCCGCCCTGCGCCTCCCGAGTGGTGACCACGTGCTGCGGGCGACCCCGCAGGCCACCTCCGTGCCGGACCTCTGGCTGCTCGGCTCGTCCGACTACTCGGCCCGGCTCGCCGCCTCCCGTGGCCTGCCCTACGTCTTCGCCTCGCACTTCTCGGGGCGCGGGACGGCCGAGGCCCTGGCCCTGTACCGCGACGGCTACCAGCCGTCCGAGGAGCACCCGGAGCCCCGGACGCTGCTCACCGCGAACGTCGTCGTCGCCGCGTCGGCGGAGGAGGCCCGCCGGCTGGCGCTGCCGAACATCCGGTCGATGGTCGCCCTGCGCACCGGCCAGCCGCTGCACGCCCTCGCGACGGTCGAGGAGGCCGAGGCCGCGCCGCTCGCCCCGGCCCACGAGGCGCTCGCCGAGGAGATGCTCGGGCGTTGGCTCGTCGGCACGCCGGACGACGTCGCCGGGCGGCTCATCGCCTTCGCCGCCGAGCACGGGGTCGACGAGGTGATGGTCAGCCCCGTGGCGGGGGCATCCGCCGGGACCCCGGCCGACCGCGCACCGGCGCGCGAGGAGACCCTGCGCCTGCTCGCGTCCGCCCTCGACGCACCCCGCTGAACATTCTCTCCGGCTGCCGAGAGCTTCAGTGACCTGCCGCTTCCAACCGGCAGGTCACCGAAGGTTCCGGCATCCGGAGAGAAAGTTGTTGTAGACCTGTCGACACGCGGCCGGCTCGTGCGTCATCGGGGTGAGGCCGCCGACCGGGCGGCCACGACCGAAGGAGCAGGCCATGACCGAGTACGTCGTCCTCATCGTCGGAGACGCCGACCGCTGGTGGACCACGATGGATGCCGAGAAGCGCACGGCCGGGTACGCCGAGTACGAGCGCTTCGCGGCCGAGCTGGTGCGGCGCGGCCACCGCATCACCGGCGGCGCCGAGCTGCACGCGACGAGCGAGGGCAAGCGCGTGCCCGCCGGGGGAGGCGCGGTCACCGACGGCCCGTTCACCGAGACCGCCGAGCAGGTGGGCGGCTTCTACCAGGTCGAGAGCGACGACCTCGACGACCTGCTCGAGTGCTGCCAGATCATCGCCGCGCTCGGCGACGCGGTCCAGGTGCGGCGGACGGTCTCGGCCGAGGACCGCGCCTGATGGGGCGCCACCTCGTCCTGCTGCCCGCGCCCGAGGCCGAGTGGGCGCAGCTGCCGCCCGAGGAGCACGAGAAGGGGATGCGCAGCCACGAGCGGTTCCACGGCGACCTCGACGCCGGGGGCCACCGCATCGTCGCCGCCGGCCCGCTCACGCCGTCCGCCGAGGCGGTGTCGATGCGTCCGGACGGGTCGGGCGGGACGGTCGTCACCGACGGCCCGTTCACCGAGTCGGTCGAGCAGGTGGTCGGCTTCTACCTCGTCGACAGCCCCGACCGCGCGGACCTGCTGCGGATCTGCCGCGAGTTCGCCGCCCGTGGCGAGCTCATCGAGTTCCGCGACATGGTCACCGGGCGGCAGGACGACGCGGAGGGTGCGTCGTGAAGCGCTACGTCGTCCTCATCGCCTACCGGCCCGGTGAGTGGGAGCAGGCCTCGGCCGAGGAGCGCCGGGAGTACTTCGACGCCCACCACGCCTTCGAGCGGTACGTCGACGAGCACGGGCGCCGGCTCTCCAGCGGTGCCCTGTGCGACGCCGACACGGCGACGACCGTGCACCCCGGCCGGAGCGACGAGCGGGTCGTCACCGACGGTCCGTTCGTCGAGCTCGCCGAGCAGGTCGGCGGCTACTACGACGTCGAGCTGCCCGACCTCGACGCGGCCATCGCCGCCGCCCGGCTGATGCCGGCGGCGTACACCGTCGAGATCCGCCCGGTGATGGTCATCGAGGGGTACGAGTCGGTGTGACCCCCGACGAGGTCCTGTCCGCCGTCGTCCGCGACGAGTGGGGGCGCCTGGTCGCCCTGCTCCTCGGGCGGTTCCGGCGGCTCGACCTCGTCGAGGACGCCCTCGCCGACGCCACGGAGGCCGCCGCCCGGCGCTGGCCCGGCGACGGGGTGCCGGACGACCCGGCCGCGTGGCTCCACGTGGCCGCGCGGCGGCGGGTCCTCGACCGGCTGCGGGCCGAGGCGATGGCCGGCCGCAAGCAGCCCCTGCTCGTCGACGAGGCCGAGAGGACCACAGGAGGTGGCGCGATGGCCGACCCGGGAGGCCTCGTCGAGGACGACCGGCTCCGCCTGGTGCTGCTGTGCTGCCACCCGGCCCTCGCGCCGGAGGTGGCCGCGGCGCTGGCCCTGCGGCTCGTCGTCGGCGTGACGACGGCCGACATCGCCCGGCTGTTCCTCGTCCCGGAGCCGACGATGGCGGCGCGCATCACCCGCGGCAAGAAGAAGATCGTGGCGGCGGGCATCCCGTACGGCGTGCCGGGGGCCGACGCGCTGCCGGACCGGCTGGCCACGGTCGCCCAGGTGGCCTACCTCGCCTTCACGGCCGGGTACGCGCCGGGCTCGGGACCGGACCTGTTGCGGGCCGACCTCGCCGGGGAGGCGGTGCGGCTCGTGCGGGTGACGCTCGCGCTCCGGCCTGACGAGCCGGTGCTGCGGGCGCTCCTCGCGCTCGTGCTGCTCCAGCACTCGCGGCGCGACGCGCGCGTCGGGCCGGACGGCTCGCTCGTCCTGCTGCCCGACCAGGACCGGTCCCGCTGGCACCACGACGAGGTGCACGAGGCGCTGGCCGTCCTCGACGGGATGCCGCCCGCCGCCGACCCGCTCGTCGAGTCCTACCGGCTCCAGGCGCTCATCGGGGCCGCGCACGCCACGGCGCCGACGGCCGGCGACACCCGGTGGGACGTCGTCTGCGACGCGTACGACGCGCTGGCCCGGGTCAACCCGTCACCGGCCGTGCGGCTCGCGGCGGCGGTGGCCGTGGCCGAGCGCGACGGCCCGGAGGCGGGGCTGCGCGCCCTCGACGGGCTCGACGCCGAGCTGCCGACCAGCCACCGGGTACCGGCCGTGCGCGGCGAGCTCCTCGCCCGGATCGGCCGTGACGCGGAGGCGGTCGTCGCGCTCGACGTCGCGATCGACCGCTGCGGCAACGACGTCGAGCGCGCCCACCTGGCGGCCCGACGCGACGGGTTGACGGCCGGCTGACCTGCCGCCGGCGACCCGGCCGCGCCGTCGGCACGGACGTCGGCGCAGGGCGTGGTCGTCTCCCCGTCCGACGCCGACAACCGCGTCAGCCTCGCGGCCGCCTGGGTCCCGGCGAGACCAGGGCCACGCCGAGCACGGGGAGGATGGCCCACCACCAGCTGAGGCCCTCGCGGCCGACCAGCCCCCGCGCCGCCATGACCCCGAGCCCGCCGCAGCCGAGCACCGCGGCCGCGACCGGCCGCCACGCGGCGACCCGGCCGGCAGTCCGGCGCACGTCCTCGAACCGCCCGACGAGCGCGACGACCCCCGCCGTCAGCGTCCCGAGCACCAGCCACCACACCGGCCGCGTGGTCCACCACGCACCCGACAGCGGCTCGGCGCCGAGCCCGAACCCGCCGACGAGCAGAGACCCCCCGATGGCGAGGACCATGACCGTCAGGTGCCACAGGTAGACCGACATCATCCGGCGGCCGAGCACGACGACGGTCGTCCACGCCCGGGGCCGCGACATCGCCCGACGCAGCGCCGGCTCGAGGGCCAGGACCACCCCGCCCTGCAGCAGCCCGAGGAACCCCAGCGTCACCCTCGTCGGGTAGCTGTTGTTCACGGCGGCGCCGTCGAGGCCGATCATCGACACCGGGTACGGCCCCGCCCGGACGAGCGCCACCAGCCCGACGAGACCGACCGCGGCCATCGCCAGCCGCCGCCCGGTCCCGCCGACCCGGCCGTCCAGCCACGCGTAGCCCAGCTGGTGCACCGCGCCCCAGACGACGACGTAGTTCGCGAACCCGACCCACCACGGCCCGACGGTGAGGCTCACGAGGTCGACGACCCCGCCGACCGCCAGCCCGCCGACCACTGACGCCCAGCCGAACCGCTCCCAGAGGCGCAGGGTCAGGGGCGCCAGCGCGCAGACGACGACGTACGCGGCGAGGAACCACGTCGGCACGAGCGCCACCTGCGAGGCGGTGCGCAGTGACGCCCGGTCCACCCCCGCGGCGTCGGCCACGACGAGCAGCCCGACCCAGAACAGCAGCAGCGGCACCACCGGCACGAGCAGCCGCCGGAGCCGGCCGCGCAGCCACTCGGGCCAGGCGACGCCACGCTCGCGAGCGCCCCTCCAGGACACCGCGTTCGCGTACCCGCCGACGAGGAAGAAGACCGGCATCACCTGGAACACCCAGGTGAGCGGGTGCGTCCACGACGCCCGGTCGAGGACGGCCCCGGCGTCGAGCCGACCGTCGCGCACGACGACCGCCGCGACGAGCCAGTGCCCGAGGACGACGACGGTGAGGGCGCCGACGCGCAGCAGGTCGACGACCCGGTTGCGGGTGGCCGGGGTCGCGGCGGCGACGGCGGCGGGCGAGAGGGTCTCCATGCGCCCAGCGTGACGGGCGGCGGGGCCACCCGTCCTGAGCACTGCTACCCGGTCGGGACGGTGCGCTCAGGCCACCCCGCTCGCGGCCATCGAGGGCATCGTCGCCGGCAGGACGACCGAGAACCGCCCGGCGCCGTACCCGGACACCGTGACGGTGAGGTCGTCGCGCGTCAGCGACCCGGCCATCGGGGCGAGCACCTCGTGGGGCACCGGTTCGCCGTCGGACCAGACCCGGCCGAGGCGCACGTGCGGCGCCCCCGCCCCGTTGAACAGGGAGGTGAAGACGTTGAGGACCTCGCCGAAGGCCGCCCGCACCGGCGGGGTCGTCTCCCCGTCGCGGACGAGGTCCTCGGCGGCGGGGGCCGGGGTGAGCGACAGGCAGGCCCCGGCGCGCACGACGAGCGAGTGGTCGGCGACGAGCAGGGCGGTCACGGTCCCGGCGTCGTCGACGATCTCGGCGGTGGTCGACCTCGCCTCGCCGGGTGCGGGGGCGCCGACGCCGTTGTCGACCGCGCAGTCCCGGCCGAGCAGTCGCTCGAGCAGGTCGCGCGCCTCCTTGCGCTCCGGGAGGCCCATGTGGCCGGCGACCCGGTCCTCGACGACGGTCGGGGCCGGGGCCGCGCCCCGCCCGAGGACCGGGTCGAGGTGCAGCGCGAACGACTCGGCGGTGAAGGGCTTCCCGATGAGGAAGAGCGCGCCCGCGGCCATGCCCTGGGCGCGCATCAGCGAGGAGCCCTCGGAGGTCACGAAGCCGAACGGCGTCGCGTCGCCGGCGGCGCGCAGGGCCTCGAGGAACTCCAGGCCGGACATCTCCGGCATGTTCCAGTCCGAGAGGACGAGGTCGGGCCGGTGCGCGGCGACGGCCTCGAGGCCGGCCCGGCCGGTGTCGGCCTCGACGATCTCGTGGCCACCGTGGCCGGACTGGCGGAGCGTGCGGGCGACGATCTGGCGCATGACGCGAGAGTCGTCGACGACGAGGATCTTCATCGGCCCTCCCGGGCGGTGACGTCGACCCGGAGCGGGCCGAGGGTGGCGAGGTAGGTGGCGGCGACGGCGCCGTCGAGGTGGTGCTGCCCCGACCCGTCCGCGACCTCGGGCAGGCCGAGCTCCGCGTGGGCCGGGAGGAGGGACTTGACGTTGCCCGCGACGATGTTCGCGATCTCACCGAGGGCGTCGTGCACCTCGTCGGGACCGGGCACGGAGTCGGCGGGCAGGGCGAGGAGCTCACGGGTCAGGTCGGAGGCGACGTCGGGTCCGCACGAGACGACGACCGACCCGGTCCAGCCTCCGTGGATGCCGACCCGCGCCCGGATCGCCTGCGCGGGAACGGGTTCCGGCGCGGTCGCGACGGCGGGCTCGCCGAAGAGCGACTCCCACACGGTCGACACGATCGAGTCGACGTACGCGGACTCGATGGGGCTGGCTGTGGTCATCGGTGACCGCCTCTCGTCTGGTAGACCATCGCCCGGCCGAGCGCCACGCGCTCGAACCCGGCGTCGAGGCCGAGGGTCGTCTCGGCCGCGCCCAGGAAGAGGTATCCCCCCGGGCGGAGCACCCCGCGCACGGCCGCGAGGACCGCGGCCTTGGTCGGGACGTCGAAGTAGATGAGGACGTTGCGCAGGAACACGACGTCGAAGCGCGGCAGGAGCGGGAGCGGCGCCGCGAGGTTGAGGGTCCGGGCCGTGACCATCGAGCGCAGGGCCGGGGAGGCCTCCCACTCGGGACCGACGCGGGTGAAGTGCGAGACGAGGCGCAGGGCCGAGAGACCCCGGCCGACCTCGAGCTGGCTGAACCGGCCGGCCCGGGTGCGCGCGACCATCGCCGGCGACAGGTCGGTCGCCGTGATCCGGGCCCGCCACCCCGGGGGCAGGGACTCGGCGGCGGTGATGGCCAGCGAGTAGGGCTCCTGCCCCGAGCTGCACGCCGCGGCCCACACGTCGAGCGAGCGGTCCGGCCGCGACGTGGCGGTGATCGCGGGGACGACGTGCTGCGCGAGCGCGTCGAACGGGTGGATGTCGCGGAAGAACGACGTCTCGTTCGTCGTCATCGCCTCGACGACCTGGGCGCGCACGGGGTCGGCCGGCCGGTTCCGCAGCCGGGTGGCGAGCGAGGCGAGGTCGGGGAGGCCGGCGAGCGTCGCGACCGGCGCGAGGCGCGCGCTGACGAGGTACTCCTTGCCGCGCTCGAGCACGATGGCCGAGTCCTGCTGGACGATGCGTGCGAAGAGGTCGAAGTCCGCCTGGTCGAGCGTGCTCATGCCGCACCCCCCGCCGGGGCGGTCCGGCCGACGGCGACCCGGCCCGCGACCGTGCGGGCCATCGTCGAGAGCGGGAGGACGCGGGAGGCGTGCCCGCCGGCGACGACGGCGCCGGGCATGCCCCACACCACCGAGCTCGCCTCGTCCTGGGCGAGGACGACACCGCCGGCGGCGGCGACGGCGCCGGCGCCGGCGGCCCCGTCGGTCCCCATGCCGGTGAGGACGACGGCGAGGGTGCGCCGGCCGTACACCGGGACGAGCGAGCGGAACAGGACGTCGACCGAGGGCCGGCAGTGGTGCTCCTTGGCCCCCGACGTCAGGGCGATGGTCGCGGCGGCGGGCGAGCCGGCCACCGTGAGGTGCAGGTCGCCGGGCGCGACGTGGACGACGCCGGGACGCAGCGGGGCTCCGTCGACGGCCTCGCGGACCGGCAGGGGGCCGGTGCGGTCGAGCCGCTCGGCGAGCAGCCGGGTGAAGACGGGCGGCATGTGCTGGACGACGAGGACCGGGACGGACAGCGAGCGGGGCAGTCCGGCGAGCAGCACACCGAGCGCCTCGGGACCCCCGGTGGAGGACCCGATGGCGACGACGTCGACGCGACCCGAGTGGTCGACGGCGAGCGGCGACGGGGCGGCCGGCCGACGGCCGGCAAGCGCCACCGGTCCGGGGCGGCGCCGGGCGCGTCCGACCTCGGGATCGGTTGCGACGGAGACCGGTTCGGACGGGGGGCAGAGGGCGGCGAGGCGCTCGCCGAGCTCCCGGCGGATGATCGCGACCGACTCGAGGAGCCCGCTCGTGCTGCGCGGCTTGGTGACGTAGTCGCGCGCACCGGCGGCGAGGGCCTCGAACGTGGCGCGGGCGCCGCGCTCGGTGAGGGTCGAGAACATGATGACCGGCAGCGAGGGGTGCGACCGGTGCAGCGCCCGCATCGTCTCGATGCCGTCCATGACCGGCATCTCGATGTCGAGGACGACGGCGTCGGGGCGCAGCTCGTCGACGAGGTCGAGGCCCTCGCGACCGTTGCGCGCCTGGCCGGCGACGACGACCCCGGGCAGGCCCCCGAGCGCCTCGGCGACGACGCGGCGCACGGCGGGGGAGTCGTCGACGAGGACGACGCGGGTGCTCATCCGACCGGGACGAGGCCGAGGAGCCGCAGCTTCTCCTCGATGGCCTCGGCGGGGAAGGGCTTGATGAGGTACTCGTGCGCGCCCGCGGCCAGCGCCCGGACGATCTGGGCGTGCTCGGACTCGGTCGTCACCATCATCAGCGAGATGTCGCGCCACTCCGGGTTGGCCCGCACGGCGACGACGAACTCGAGCCCGGTCATCACCGGCATGTTCCAGTCGACGAGGCAGACGTCGGGCAGCCGGTCCTCGGCCGCGGCGGCGGTGACGGCCGCGAGGGCCTCCTGCCCGTCCGCCGCGTGCTCGACCTCGAACCCGAGGCCGGTGAGCAGGCGCGCCAGGAGGGCCCGCATGGTCCGCGAGTCGTCGACGAGGAGCGCGCGCATCAGACGGTGAAGCGGCCGACGGCCGCACGCAGGGTGCTGGAGATGGACTCGACCTCGCCGGCGGTGGAGCGCACCGTGGCGACGCCCTCGGCGGCCCGGGCCTGGGCCTCGGCCTCCTCGGCGATGCTCGTCGCG
This sequence comes from Phycicoccus sonneratiae, assembly GCF_016887965.1. Lineage (GTDB taxonomy): Bacteria > Actinomycetota > Actinomycetes > Actinomycetales > Dermatophilaceae > Phycicoccus > Phycicoccus sonneratiae. The sequence goes on along the minus strand of NZ_JAFDVD010000017.1, from coordinate 5,760 downwards.
ATGCTGCCGGTGCCGGTCGCGGCGTCGGCGACGTTGCGGGACATCTCGTTCGTCGTCGCGGTCTGCTCCTCGACCGCCGAGGCGATCGTCGTCTGGTGGTCGTTGATCTGGCCGACGACGCCGTCGATGCGGCTGATCGCGGCGACCGCCGCCTCGGCGTCGGCCTGGATGGACGACACGCGCACCTGGATCTCGGCGGTGGCCCGGCGGGTCTCGCGGGCCAGCTCCTTGACCTCGTTGGCGACGACCGCGAAGCCGCGGCCGTGGTCGCCGGCGCGGGCCGCCTCGATCGTCGCGTTGAGCGCGAGCATGTTCGTCTGCTCCGCGATCTTCTCGATGGTCTCGACGACGGTGCCGATCTGGGTCGAGGACTCGCCGAGGCTGGCGACGGTCTGGCTGGTCTGCGCCGCGAGCGCGACGGCGTCCTGCCCGACGCGGGCGGCCTGGTTGGCCGAGTGGGCGATCTCGCCGACGGAGGCCGCCATCTGCTCGGTGGCCGCGGCGACGGTCTGGACGTTCGCCGAGACCTGGTGTGCCGCCGCGGCGGTGCTGCGCGAGGTCTCGGCCTGGGAGTCGGCTCCGTGGGCCATGTCCTGGGTGACCGTGGCCATCGTCGAGGAGACGTGGGCCAGCGTGCTCGCGTTGTCGGCGATCTCGCCGACCATGCCGCGGACGCCGGCGACGGCCTCGTTGAAGTTCTCGGCCATGACGCCGATGTCGTCGCGGTTGAGGACGCGCGCGCTGACGGTGAGGTCGCCGTCGCGCAGGGCCCGCAGGCCGCGCGAGACGCTGCTCACCGAGGTGAGGATCGAGCGCATCAGCCCGAGCCCGAGCGCGAGGGCGAGCGCGCCGCCGACACCGAGCGCGATCCACACGGTGCGGGTCGCGGTGGACGACCGGGCGTGGGCCGCCTCGACGACCGTGCCGGCTGCGGCGTTGCGCGAGGTCTGCTCCGCGAGCAGGCCCTTGCCCATCGCGTCCTCGAGGGGCAGGAGCTGGGTCTCGACCGCCGCCCGGTAGGTGGCGACGTCACCGGAGCGCAGGGCCGGGAGGAGGACGCCGTCGCGGAGGTCGGTGTACTTCGCCCACCCCGCGGTGAAGTCGGTCCACCCGGTGCTCCCGGCGTCGGCGCCCTTCTCCTCGACCTGGGAGTAGACGGCTGCGGCCTTCTCGACCGCGGCGTCCTGGGCGGCGAGGCGCTCGACGGCTCCGTCGGCGGCCGCGCCACTCGAGCTCATCGCGAGGTCGTCACGTCCGGCATACGCCACGCGGACGTCGGCGAGGGCGGAGACGGCCGTCACGCCGTCGTAGGCGACGGCGTCGAGGGCCTTCTCCTCGGCACCGAGACCGGTGAGCGACATGACGGCGACGACGGCGACGGCGACGACGAACGAACCGATGGTCAGGCCCATCTTCGTCGCGAGGCGGAGGTCGGCGTACCGGCGCAGGAGGGCGGGGGTCGGGCGGTCGGACATGGCAGGGCTTCCTTCGGGGGCCGGGAGGGGCGAGAGGTCGGTCATCGGTCGAGGGCGAGCACGGCATCGAGCCGCACGTCGAGGAGGAGGGAGTCGGACAGGACGAAGGCGCCGCGCACCAGGTCGCGCACCGGGCCCGCGAGGGTGGCCGGCGGGGGCTGGACGTCGTCGACGTCGATCACGTCGCCGATCCGGTCGACGACGAGCGCGACCGGGCCGGACGCCGAGCGGACGACGACGGTGCCGGAGCCGGCCTCGTCGGCGGGCAGGCCGAAGCGGGTCCGCAGGTCGATGCCGGTGACGACCTGGCCGCGTAGGTTGAGCAGGCCGGCGACGCGGGAGTCCGAGCGCGGCACCGGCGTCATCGGCAGGGAGCCGAGCACCTCCTGGACCCGCTCGACCGGCAGGCCGACGAGGTGCTCACCGAGGCTGAAGGTCACGTACGTCGCGCTCATGCCACGGCCTCCTCGAGGAGCGCGGCCGTGGGCACGGGGCCCGCGCAGCGCAGGGCGGCCTCGAGGTCGAGGAGCTCGACGAGCCGGCCGCCGACGACCGCCCCACCAACGACGCCCGGTCCGCGCCGGCCGTCCTGCGGGGCGACGGAGGGGTCCTCGTCGGCGATGTCGACGATGGCGTCGACGACGAGGCCGACCGGGTGCTCGCCCCGCGAGACGACGACGACCGCGCGGCTCGCCGACCCGTCGGCGCCTCCGCCCGGGGTCCGGCCGGGGCGGCCGCCGACGACGGACGCGACCTCGACGAGCGGCATGATGCCGCCGCGGTAGCGCACCGCCCAGCCTTCGCCGAGGCGCTCGACGGACCCGCCGTCGAGGTCCTCGAGGCGGGTGACGGCGTCGAGCGGGAGGGCGAGGTGGCGCTCGCCGTCGGCCCGGACGACGACGAGGCGCCGGGCGTCCTCGCGGGACCGGTCCTCGGAGCCCGCGTCGGCGAGCAGGTCGGCGCGCTGCTCACCCGTGAGGGCCAGGCCGGAGAGGCCGGTGCCGTCGAGGATGAGGGCGACCGCGCCGTCGCCGAGGATCGTGGCGCCGGAGAAGACCTCGGTGCCGGCGAGGTGCTCGCCGAGCGAGGACACGACGATCTCCTCGGTGTCCTGGACCTCGTCGACGACGAGGCCGAAGACGCGGCCGTCGACGTCGAGGACGACGATCGCGCCGGGGGGGCCCGACTCCGCCTCGAGCAGGGTGCGTCCGTCGACGAGGGTGAGCAGGCGCTCGCGCAGCCGCAGCACCTGGACGCCCGCGACGTCCTCGACAACGTGGCCGCCACCGTGGACGGCGACGAGCTCGCGGACGAGCGTCTGCGGGACGGCGTAGCGCTGTTCGCCGACGACGACGATGAGCGCGGGGACGATGGCGAGGGTCAGCGGGAGGGTCAGCCGGACGGTCGTGCCCCGGCCCGGGGTCGACGAGAGCTCGACGGTGCCGCCGATCGCCTCGATGTTCGTCTTGACGACGTCCATCCCGACGCCGCGGCCGGACACGTTCGTCACGGCGGCCGCGGTCGAGAAGCCGGGGCGGAAGACGAGCGCGTGGGCGTCGTGGGCGCTCATCGACGCGGCCTGCGCGGGCGTGATGATGCCGCGCTCGACGGCCTTGGCGGTGATGGCGGCGGGGTCGAGGCCGGCGCCGTCGTCGGAGAGCTCGATGACGACGCGGCCGGACTCGTGGGAGGCCCGCAGGACGAGGGCGCCGCCGGCCGGCTTGCCCGCGGCGACGCGCTCGGCGGGGGTCTCGATGCCGTGGTCGACGGCGTTGCGCACGAGGTGGGTCAGCGGGTCGCGCACGGCCTCGACAAGGCCGCGGTCGAGCTCGGTGTCGCGCCCGAGCATCGTCAGGGAGACGTCCTTGCCGCAGGCCGTCGCGAGGTCGCGCACGACGCGGGGGAACTTGGCCCACACCGTGTCGACCGGCTGCATCCGCGCCTTCATCACGGCGTCCTGGAGGTCGCTCGACCCGAGGTTGCGGGGTTGCATCATGCTGCCGCGGGCCCGCCGGCCGTGGTCGCCGGGGGCACCCGTGGGGGCCGCGGCGACGGCTGCGCCGCCGGCGGGCTGGTCGGCGCCGGACTGCCCGCCGTGATGGGCCGAGAGCTGGTTGCGCGTGAGGACGAGCTCGCCGACGAGGCGCATCAGGGAGTCGAGGACGGCGACGTCGACGCGCACCGAGGACTCCGCGGCGCCGCGGCGACCGGGCACCTCGCGCTCGTCGTCCTCGGCCGCGACCGGCTCGACGGGCTCGGGGACCGCCCGGACGGGCGTCGACCCCGGACCCGGGACGGGGGAGCCGACGGGGGCCGTCGGGGCGGTGACGACCCCCGCCGGGGCGGGGAGGTCCTGGGGAGCCGGCGCGGGCTCGACAGCGGGCGCCGGCTCCCCGACGAGGACGGGCTCGTCGGCCACGGAGCGATGGAGGAGGGAGACGAGGTCCTCGAAGGTGCGCGGGCCCTCGCCCGTGCCGGCCTCGACCGAGGTGAGGATCTCGCGGATGGCGTCGACCGTCGCGAGCAGCAGCGAGGCGCGCTCGGTGCTCAGGTGCAGGTCGCCGTCGCGCAGGGAGGCGAGGAGGGTCTCGCCGGCGTGGGCCACGCCCTCGAGCACCGGGAGCCCGAGGAAGCCGGACGTCCCCTTGATCGTGTGGACGGCCCGGAACACCCGGGCGAGCCGCTCGCGCGACTCCGGGTCGCGCTCGAGCGCGACGAGGTCGACGTCGATCTGGTCGAGGTTCTCGTGCGACTCCACGAGGAACTCCCGGACGATCTCGTCCATCCCGTCGTCCACGCGACCTCACCTCCGTGCGGGGTCGGCCCGGCGGGCTGCCGGGACCTGTTGCCCCTCTCGTCGGCAGGCCGCGGGGCGCCTTGACGAAGATCCGGTCAAGAACCGGTGCGGAGACGATGAGAACGCAGGTCCACGAAAATCGCCAAAGCACTGGACAGCGACCCACCGATCGCTGCACACTGTCGTCTCATCGGGTATGGAAACCGCAGGTCTCCTCCGATCCGGACGGTCCACGGACCTCCGGCCGGCCCCCGGGTGTGCAGGGCACCCGCCGAGCCGCCGAACGGGGCGACGCGACAGCGTCGCCCCGTTCGCACGTCCGGGCCGGGTCACGGCCGAGGACGGGCTACCGGCGGGTACGGACACCGGTGCACGCCGCCCGGGCGTTGGTGGAAGGATCAGGGCGTAGGCACATCCCACGTCACGAGGAGAACACCGTGCCCATCGCAACGCCCGAGGTCTACGCCGACATGCTGGACCGGGCCAAGAACGGTTCGTTCGCGTACCCCGCCATCAACATCACCTCGAGCCAGACCGTGACGGCCGCCATCCGCGGCTTCGCCGAGGCCGGCTCCGACGGCATCATCCAGGTCTCCACCGGCGGCGGCGAGTACGCCTCCGGGTCGACCGTCAAGGACATGGTCACCGGTGCGAAGGCGCTCGCCGCCTACGCCGAGGAGGTCGCGAAGAACTACCCGGTCAACATCGCGCTCCACACCGACCACTGCCCGAAGGACAAGCTCGACACCTTCGTCCGGCCGCTCATCGCCGCCTCCGCCGAGCGGGTCAAGGCGGGGGGGCTGCCGATCTTCCAGTCGCACATGTGGGACGGCTCGGCCGTGCCGCTCGACGAGAACCTCCAGATCGCCGAGGAGCTGCTCGCGGCGTGCAAGGCGGCGAACATCATCCTCGAGATCGAGGTGGGGGTCGTCGGCGGCGAGGAGGACGGTGTCGAGAACGCCATCAACGAGAAGCTGTACTCGACGCCCGAGGACGCCGTCGCCACCGTGCGCGCGCTCGGCGCCGGCGAGCAGGGCTACTACATGACCGCGCTGACCTTCGGCAACGTCCACGGCGTCTACAAGCCGGGCAACGTCAAGCTGCGCCCCGAGGTGCTCAAGGCCGCCCAGGAGGCCGCGGCCGCCGAGCTCGGGGTGGCCGCCGACAGCAAGCCCTTCCACCTCGTCTTCCACGGTGGGTCCGGCTCGCTGCCCGAGGAGATCTCGGCCGCGGTCGACTACGGCGTCGTGAAGATGAACGTCGACACCGACACCCAGTACGCCTTCACCCGCCCGGTCGCCGACTGGATGCTCAAGAACTACAGCGGCGTCCTGAAGATCGACGGCGAGGTCGGCAACAAGAAGCAGTACGACCCGCGCGCCTGGGGCAAGGAGGCCGAGGCCGGGATGGCGCAGCGCGTCGTCGAGGCCTGCCAGAACCTCCGCTCGGCCGGTACCCACCAGGGCTGACCGACCGCGACGAGGCCCG